>CAVRUF010000007.1:0-340175 GCA_963724315.1 uncultured Actinomycetes bacterium
TGATGAGACGACCTGCTGCTTCAGTGGTGAGCCTGCGCCGGGGGGACGTCGGTGGCTAGCGCAGTCGCGTCGATCACGCCGTTCCAGGATCGGTCGCGCGTCGGCTCGTCAAAATCTGGGCCTGCTCGTACTCGCAGTGTCCTGCGTCTGCTGGGCGTCGACGTGATCGGCTGGCTGCAGAGCCTGTGGAAGCAGATCAGGGATGTCCCGCTCGGGTACCTCCTGCCCGGCGTCGCCGCTGCACTGCCAGGACATCATGGTCAACAGCACCTACTGGACAGGGTGTGGACGAAGTCGCCGCCTTCGAAGAGCTTTGCGGCTCACACGGGGGCATGGGCGGCACCCAGAGCCGCCCCTTCATCCTCTGCCCCTCTGACTGGACCCCGCCGTCGCAGCAGATCGTTGGCGCCGAGAATGTCCACCTCCAGTTCGTGCGCTGGCTCGTCGACCTGGGCCATACCGCCTACGCCGGTCTGCCGGACGACCCGCACCGACTCGTCCCGACACCGACCGCCGAACCGAGCGAAGCGTAGGAACGATGATCCACCGGCCCCCCAGATCGTGATCACGTTCAAGACGCTGCTGGTGGTCTCGGTGGGGATCTTCCTCGGGCTCGTCTTCGAGGGTCCCGTCAGGCTCGTGGAGCGCAAGACCCGCCTGGGGCGCGGCATGTCCGCGACGGTCACGGTGATCGGCGCCCTCGTCGTGCTGTCCCTGCTCGGGCTCGTGCTCATGAAGCCTCTGCTGGCAGGGATGCAGTCCTTCCTCAAGGACTTGCCACAGACGGTCGACCAGCTCAAGAACTCGAGCGAGCTCGGCTTCCTCAAGAACACAGGCGCCGCCGACAACGTCACATCTGGAGCGCAGAGCGTCTCGAACCCGTCCCCGACGCGCTCGGGCGCTCGTCGGGTTCGCGGGGTCGATCGCCTCCATGGCGCTCGACATCTTCCTGGTCACGTTCATCTGCCTCTTCTTCCTCTGCGA
The DNA here is from genome assembly GCA_963724315.1 of uncultured Actinomycetes bacterium. GTDB lineage: Bacteria > Actinomycetota > Thermoleophilia > Gaiellales > Gaiellaceae > CAVRUF01. The sequence continues at coordinate 985 of CAVRUF010000007.1, forward strand.
GGTCGCTTACCTGAAGGCGTCCCTCGCGAGCGTGCTGCCGAAGGGCCAGAAGGAAGTGTGGCTGCCGCTCTGGGATCGCGTCACCACCATGGCCTCTCGCTGGGGCGATCGGCGTCGTCATCATCGCCGCGATCGCGGGCATGACGCAAGGGCTGGCGGCCTACCTGCTCGGGTCGAGCTTCGCGGTCGCGCTCGGGCTGATCGCCGGGTTCCTCGACATGATCCCGAACATCGGCGCGACGATCGGCGGGTTCGTTCTCTCGCTGACGTTGCTCGCGGAGGAGGGTGGCCGCGCTCTCCGACGCGCACGTCCCCCCGCGGACGAGCGGACGCGATCGTGGAGACAAACGAGCAGAGCCGAATCGACGGGCTGCGCGTCGCCGTCTCGATCCTGGCGCTCTTCGCGCTCGTCGCCCTGCTGTTCACGCGGAGGCATCCCGACGGTACAGCCCGGCGCGCAAGCCAAGCCCAGCTCACCACCGACATAGCCGGCTCTCGCACCCGCGCCGCGCATGCATCAAGGCCGGCGCTGCCCGCCCTGCCTACCTTGGTGTGCAGCGGGGGTTTGCTCTTCCGTGACGCCTCGACGGTCGCCGGCTACTCCGCTGTAGTGCGTGCTGGCAGGCTGTCGCCGCGCGTTCGTAGCACGGCGACGATGGCGATCACGAGGTAGCCGAACGCGGCCACCCTTGGGGCGAAGACTGCGAGGACGATCACGCCGACGTAGAAGCCGATGTTCGGCGTGGCCGCGAGGGTGATCGCAGTGATCTCCTTCTCGGTCACCTCGGGCTTGAGGACGCGGCGGTCGCGGAGTATCGAGGCCCACATGACCCCGAGGAGGACTGAGATCACGAGCAGCGTCCCACCGTAGAAGATCACTGCTGCTCGCTCCGCGTCGGTGTCATGGATCGCCTCGGCCATCAGCTTCGTCGGGAAGGGCAGAAACGACACCGCCATCAGCAGCAGGAGGTTGATCAGCATCAGCTCCCTGTTGGCGTACTGCAAGCGCCGGAAGATGCCGTGGTGTGCACCCCAGATCCCTCCGATCGTGATGAAGCTCGTCACATAGGCCAAGTAGGACGGCCACTGGTGGGCGATGCCGCTCCAAAGATCGGTGAACGCCGACTCGGGAACGCTGATCTCGAGGATGAGCAGCGTGATCGCGATCGCGAAGACACCGTCACTGAACGCCTCCATGCGGCCGGTGCCCCAGTAGTTACCCACCCTGACTCACTTCAGCTTCCGGATGCAACGCTCCTGCGCCGCTCGCGCGCAACGTCGACGCGGGGCTCAGTAGGCTCGGCGGTCACGCGCCGAGCCTACTCCGGCTCTGAGCCTAAGACGTGATAGCCCCCGAGACCTCGTCGGACGACTTCGCGATAGCCTTCTGCAGCTCGTCGTAGTCGCCCGCGTCGATCGCCTTGTTGATCCGCTTGTCCGAGCTGACGAGCGCGGCCTCGACCTTGTCGGCCCACTCGTCGTCAACGACCGCCACGACAGCGGACGATCCGGGCGGCAGGTACTCCTCGAGCTCGACACCCATCTGCTTCTCGGCGTGCCGCTTGCTCAGGTGGCCGGCCACGGCGCCGATCCCGGCACCGACCGCGGTCGCTGCGAGCAGCGGCGGTGCGAACAGTCCGACCACAAGTCCGGCAGTACCGCCCAAAACCGCGCCACCGCCAGTGCGTCCGTCGCCCTGCTCGTCGACGGTGACCTTGCCGTCGGCGTCACGACTCATGACGACAGACCCCACGACCTTGTACTCGCCGTCGTTCTCCCCGGCCTTCAGCGCCGTGAAGTCCTTGCCGGCTGCGTCGGCGTCCGAATAGGTGCCGGCGACAAGCACGAGATTGTCATTCTCCATCGCTCCTCCTTTCTTTGGTTGCGGGCATGGAGTACGCCAGCAAGACTACCTGGCGGGCATTCGCTGTTTCGTCAGGAAGTTCCCCTTGCCGGCTGCGGGCTTACCGCACACGACGCTCCACAGCGCCCAGTAGTCGATGCACGGCTCGATGATGCGCACGGTCGCATGAGCGCCGCAGTCCGCCAGACAAGGGCCAGCAGGCGTGGAGGGGGACGGAGATGACCAGCGTCGAGGACGGAGAGGTCGGTTCGGCGGTGCAGGCGCCGACGGTCAAGGTCGAGCACTTCAGCGTGGCGGAGCGTGAGGAGCGGGGGAAGGCGGCACGGGCGGAGGTGCCCCGCAAGGTGCACGCCGAGTGGGAGCCGACGTCGGTCCGGCGCGACCCGGTCGAGCTGCTGGAGGAACAGGCGCAGACGCGGGTGCCGGAGTTGGTGCCGATCCGGTACGGGCGCATGCTGGTGTCGCCGTTCACGTTCTACCGGGGCGCCGCCTACCTGATGGCGTCGGATCTGGCCGGGATGCCGCGCACCGGTCTCCACGTCCAACTGTGCGGAGACGCGCATCTCTCGAACTTCGGCGTATTCGCCGCACCCGACCGGCGGCTCGTGTTCAGCATCAACGACTTCGACGAGACGCTGCCGGGACCGTTCGAGTGGGATGTCAAGCGGCTCGTGGCGAGCTTCGCGGTCGCCGGCCGTGACCGCGGCTTCGACGACAAGACGCGCGAGACGATCAATCGGACGGTGGGACAGGCGTACCGCGAGGGGATCAGACGGTTCGCCGCGATGGGCAACCTGGCGCTCTGGTATGCGCGCGTCGACGTCGACGAGGTCGCGCAAGAGTGGCTCAAGCAGGCGACCGCCAAGCAGGCAAAGCGCTACGACGCGGGCATCGCCAAGACACGCTCGAAGGACAGCCTGAAGGCGTTCGCGAAGCTGACCGAGATCGTGGACGGTGAGCCGCACATCATCAGCGACCCGCCCGTGGTCGTGCCGATCGAGGACCTCGCCTGGGCCGAGCGCGCGCACGATTTCGAGGACTTCCTCAGAGGCGTGATTCGCTCCTACCGCCGGACGCTGCCGGGCGACCGGCGCAAGTTGCTCGAGCGCTACCGCTACGTGCACGCCGCTCGCAAGGTCGTCGGTGTCGGCAGCGTCGGCACCCGCGCCTTCATCATGCTCCTGCTCGGTCGCGACGGCGACGACCCGCTCTTCCTGCAGTTCAAGGAGGCGGAGGCGTCGGTGCTGGAGCCGTTCCTCGGCAAGAGCGCGTTCGCCAACCACGGCCAGCGCGTGGTCGAGGGCCAGCGGCTGACCCAGGCCGCGAGCGACATCATGCTCGGCTGGATTCGGGCCGAGAACCCGCTCGACGAGATCGAGCGCGACTTCTACGTGCGCCAGCTGTGGGACGCGAAGGGATCCGCGCAGGTCGAGCTGATGGAGCCCGACCTGATGGCCACCTACGCGAGGCTCTGTGCTACCGAGCTCGCGCGCGCCCATGTGCGCTCCGGCGACGGTGTCGCCATCGCCAGCTACCTGGGAGGAGCCGACACCTTCGACCGCTCACTGGCCCTGTTCGCCGAGGCCTACGCCGACCAGAACGAACGCGACTACCAGACACTCACCGACGCGGTCAGCGCGGGGAAGATCACGGCAGAAACCGGAGTGTAGGCCCACACGGGGGATCCGGCCGGAGACGACGCTGCGCGTGCGACGATCATCGCGTTTGAGGTCGGCGCGCGCGCGGCCAAGGCCGTCGCCTCCGACACTCGCGGAAGCCTGGCCGCCCGAGTATTGGGACGGCTTTGTCGACCAACACCTCTCGTTGAGAGGGTCAACGCCCGCGCGTCCCAAAGCGTTTGCTGCCTTGGACAAGAACGGGCTGCAGAGGCGGGTTATTTGCGGCGCTTTCCGAGAAGCCCTCTGACGGACTCGAACCGTCGACCCCCTCCTTACCATGGAGGTGCTCTACCAACTGAGCTAAGAGGGCAGGGCGAGCCATGCTAGCCCACCGCCCGCGACCGCAGGACGTTCACGCCCGGCGTTCCGTCCGACCAGACGTAGTCCTCGACGAGGAGCAGCTCGCCGCCCGGCGCCGGACTCGATCCGCATCTCCGCGGTGCCGGTGCTCAGGCGGCCGTCCGGCCCGAGCTGCGCGTACGCGGTGCGGATGCGGTCGCCTTCGCGGCGGCCGACGATGTGCCCGGTGACGATCACTCCGCCGGAGTAGTGCGCCTCGACGACGCCGTCGCGCTCGCGGAACTCGAACCGCGTCTCCGTCGAGATCTCGCTCGCGGGCGAGACCTCGACGACCTCGAACATGCGCCCGTCGAGGCCGTCCATCAGAGGATCAGCGGCCGCTCGAGCTCGACGAGGCCGCGCGGGCTCGATCACGAACGAGCGGTCGAGGCGGCCGGCGTTGAAGTACAGCTCCGGCTCGTGCAGCAGGCGCTCGTCCAGCACGAGCTCGCAGCCGAAGACCGAGCCGACCGCCGGGAGCTCGCCGAAGCGGCAGCCGGTCTGCTCGGAGAGCTCGGCCCGGGTCGCCAGGCGGAGCCGGCTCGAGCCCGTGGCGCGCTGCAATGCGTCGAGGTCGGCCTCGGCGTTGCCGGGGAGCGCGTAGACGAGGTAGTCCTTGCCTCCGTCGGCGCGGTAGCGGCGCAGGAGGAGCGCCTTCGCCTGCTGCTCGAGGCGCGAGCCGACGATGCCGTGGTACTCGAGCGCCGACGCGGCCGGCGGGTGCTCGATCTCGCGGTACGGCGTCGAGGCGAAGCGCTCGCGCAGCGCCTCGTACGGGTCAGAGCTCGTCACGGATCTCGCGCTTGAGCGCATCGATCGCCTCTTCGTCGCGGCGGTAGAACGTCCACTGGCCGACCCGCTTCGGAACGACGAGCCCGGCGCGGGCGAGGGTCTGGAGGTGCGAGGTCGCGGTCGGCTGCGCGACGCCGAGCTTGTCGGCGATGAAGATGACGCAGACGCCGTCCGTCGACGAGGTCGCCGTCCTTCTGGGGCGGGAAGTTCGCCTCCGGATCCTTGAGCCACTCGAGCACCTGGAGCCGCTTCGGGCTTGCGAGCGCGGAGAAGACGTCGGAATCGGGCACGGCTAGAGCGCCGAGAGGTCGACGCGCTCGTCGAAGCGCGGCAGGCCGTCGTCGGGGATCTCCTCCCACGACGCGGCGTAGGCGACGAACTGGCGGTAGGACGGCCGGATGCCGGGATCGCCGTCCACGGTGCCGAGCCGGACGGAGAGCATTCCCGGATCGGAGGGGACGAGCGACCAGAGCGCCGAGCCGCATCGCGAGCAGAAGGCCTTCGGCCAGGCCTCGCCCTCGCCCGGATCGAACACGGCGATCGAGCTCCTCGCCGGACTCGACGGTCAGGCTGCCGGGGACGATCCGCGCGTTCGCCGACGCGGCGGTGCCGGTCCGGCGCTGGCAGCGGGTGCAGTGGCAGTACCCGGCGACCGTGAACGGCTCGGAGATGGAGTAGCGGACGCCGCCGCACAGGCATCCTCCGGTAAGAGGCATAGGCGACATCCTATATGTCTATGCTCCGGTTTCCAGCCGTCCCGCCGCTGGTACGGTTGCAGCGATGAGCACAGGTCCGGATCAGGTCACCGAGCAAGTCCTCGCGCGCGCGCGCGTGAGAAACGCGACGAAGCGCGTCCCGAAGCCGGACCCGCTGGCCGTCGTCGCCGTCGCCTTCGTCGCCGGGGTCTTGCTCGCGAAGCTGATGAATCCGAGGGGACATGGCTAGCGCACCGAAGACCGACGACATGGGACTCGGCGACGCCGTCAGGACGGTCAGCGAGAAGGCGAGCTCGATCGCCCGGCTCGAGGTCGAGCTGGCGCTGCTCGAGCTGAAGCAGAAGGCCGCCAACCTCGGCATCGGGATCGGCCTCTCGATCGCGGTCGTCTTCGTCGGGCTCTACGCGCTCGGGTTCGGCCTCGCCACGCTCGCCGCGGGCCTCGCGACGCAGATGGCCGCCTGGCTCGCGCTCCTGATCGTCTTCCTCGTCCTGCTCGTGGTCGGGCGGCGTCCTGGCGGCGATCGCCGTGAAGAAGTTCAAGGGCGCAAAGCCGCTTCCCGAGCAGGCGATCGCGGAGGCCAAGCTGACGAAGGAGCGGTTCCTCGATGCCGACTAACGGTCGCAGCGCCGAAGACGTCCGCCGCGAGCTCGAGGACGAGCGCAACCAGCTCGCGGGCGCGGTCGAGGACCTCCGCCGCGAGGTCCACGAGGCCACGGACGTGAGGGGGAAGATCCGGAAGAACCTTCCGCTGGCGACGGCGGTCGCGCTGGGCGCCGGCTTCCTCTTGGCGGGCGGCCTCGGCGCGACGTTCCGCCGCATCAGCGGCCGCTAGCGCCCGGCCGCGAGACGCGTTCACAATCGCGGGCGACAAGGTCGAACCAATCGGCGGAGACCTCGTCGTGCCCGGCGCCGCAGCGGATGACGTCGCGGCGGCCGTTCAGGGCGAGGATCCGATCGGCGCCGGCGCCGGTCGAGATGCTGCTGCCGAGCGGGCCGTGGCCGCGCGGAGAGAAGACGAACCGCGCGAGCGCCGAGGTCGTGGCCGCCGCCGCGTTCACCGTGTCGGCGCCGGCGCCGGTCATCACGCGGTCTCGCCCACCGCGCAGGCAGACGAAGTCGCGGCCGCTCGTGCCGATGAGGTCGTCGTTGCCCGCCGTGCCTCTGAGCGTGCAGAGGGCGCGCGGATGAAACCCGGGCGGCAGTGGGTAGCAAAGCCTGCGCACCTGGCGGAGCAGAGAGCCCGGCGGGTCGAGCCGCAGAAGCGGTCGCGGGCGAGGTTCTCGAGCTGGTACGGATCGGCCTCGAGGTCGTAGAGCTCCTGCTCGCCGGTCGCGTAGAGCGCGTAGAGGAACCGCTCGGTCCGCACGCCGCAGTACGTCGGGATTCGGTCCGAGCGGAACTCTCCGCCCATGTTCTCGACGAGGAACTGCTTCCGCCACGGGACCGGACGCGTTGCCGCGGAGGAGCGGCTTGAGGCTTGCGCCCTCGCTGCGGATCCGAATCCCGGCGAGCGACGCGAGCGTCGGGGCGATGTCCAGGTTCGTGACGAGCCGCTCGTCGGTGCGCTCACCGTCGGCGAGCCGGTCGTAGCGGACGATGAACGGCACGCGGATCGAGGCCTCGTGCGGCACGCTCTTCCGGGCGGGCGAAAAGCCGTGCTCTCCCCATTCGACGCCGTTGTCGGACGTGAAGATCACGATCGTGTCCTGGAGCTTTCCGGTGGCGCGCAGCGAGTCGAGGATCTGGCCGACGGCGTCGTCGACGGCGAGCAGCGAGCGGTACTGGACGGACCCGGAAGTTCCGAGCGCGCGCCTGGTTGAATGCGTCGCGGCGACCGCCGGATGTACGCCGGCTTGTCGGACGAGGTCCTCGTCCAGGCTCGGCGGCTGGAACGGCGGGAGGTGGAGATTCGACGTGGGCGTGGCGCGGCGCCGGAGTCGCCGGGCTGTGCGGAGCGGCAGGCGCGAAGAGGAGGAAGAAGGGACGGCTCGACGTCGCCGAGCGCCGGATGAAGTCGGTTGCGAGCCCGGCGAGCACGTCGGTCGAGTAGTCCTTCGGCGAGTGGCCGAACTTCGCGAGCCTGCCGTTCAGGTTGAGCGTGTAGCCGAAGTACCCCCAGCCGTAGGAGAACGAGCGCCATTCGTCCCAGCCGGGCGGGATCGTCGTTCCGACGTAGCCGTTCAGGTACTTGCCGACGAACGACGTCCGGTAGCCGGCGGCGTGCAGGGCGACGGCGATCGTGTGCCGCTCGGCGCCGAGTCCGCTGAAGGCCGCTCCCAGCCGCCGAAGGGCGTCCGGTTGCTCCAGACACCGGTGCGGTGCGAGTAGCGTCCGGTCGAGGAGCGTCGTGCGGCTCGGGCAGCAGAGCGAGTTCGAGACGAACGCGTTCACGAACGTGACGCCGTGGTCGGCGAGCCGCTCGCGGACGATCCGCATGCGGTCGGCGCCGTCGGCGCGCTGGTCGTCGGTCAGGATGATCACGATGTTCGGCCGAGCGACGGCGGCCGGCTCCGTGATCGACGCCATCGCGACCGCTGCGAGAGCCACGATGCAGATGCGACGCAGGGAGGTCATGGCAGTAGACAGTAGTAGACATAAGATGATTAGTCAAATACTGATTAGCTCCTGTATATTCCCATCGTGTACCATGTGCATATGGCACCGCCGAGAAAGCGTTCTCAGGTCGGCGATCGCATCCGCGCCGCCCGCGCGGAGAAGGGCTGGAAGCAGAAGCACCTCGCCGCCGCGGTCTCGGTCGAGCCGATCACGGTGTCCCGGTGGGAGCGCGGCGCGACGACGCCCGACCTCGAGGTTCTGGGCCTCGTGGCCGAGGCGACGTCCAAGCCGCTCAGCTATTTCGTCGGCGACGACGGCTCGGCGTCGGCGGGCACGCTCGACGAGGCGGCGGTCCGCATCGAGGCGGCGGCGGCGCGGGTCGCCGAGGCGACCGAGCGCATCGCGATCGTCGCCTCGGAGCTCGTCGAAGAGCTACGCGCCGCGCGCGCCGGCTCGTAGCAGGAACCCGTAGGCGGTGCCGGTCCGGGGCCGGTCGGCCGGCTCCTTGGCCAGGGCGGTGAGCAATGCGGCGGCGAACGCCGGCGGGAGGTCGGGTCTGATGCTCGCCGGGTCGGCAGGCGCCTCGCCCAGATGGGCGCGGCACGTCTCGGTCACCGTGCGCCGCCCCGCGAACGGCGGCGTCCCGACTGCGCACGCGTAGGCGAGGCAGCCGAGGGCGTAGATGTCGGAGAGCGGACTCGCCTGTTCGCCGCGGATTATCTCGGGCGCAAGGTAGTCCGCCGTTCCCACGACCGAGCCCGCGCGCGTCAGTACGGAATCGTCCCCGCCGCGCGCGACGCCGAAGTCCGCCAGCGCCGCACCGGCGTCCGTGAGCAGTACGTTCGACGGCTTGACGTCCCGGTGGACGAGGCCGGCTCGGTGCAGCACGTCGAGCCCTGCGCCGACCTCGCGGATGATGCGGACGAGATCGGAAACGGCGAGCGGCCCGGCCTCGATGCGATCTTCGAGGGAGCCGCCCGGCGCGAAGGGCAACGCCATGTACCGCCACCCTCCGTCCCGGCCTTGCGCGACGACGGGCAGGAGATTGGGATGGTCGACGCCCGCCGCGATCTCGCCCTCCCGGTCGAATCGCCGCCGCAGGGCAGGCATCGGCGCCGAGCTCGGGCCGGAGGAACTTCAGCGCCAGGTCGGCTCCGTCGGCGTCGTGCGCGCGGTAGACGATGCTCATCGGGCTGCTCCCGAGTTCCGCCACGAGCGTGTACCCGGCGATGACCTGGCCCGGCTCGAGCGTGGGCCGAGGGACCTTCGCGGTTCCCATGCGGCCACGATACTGCGAGCCCGGCCGCTGGAGTCTGCGCCCAAGGTGTGGTACCAACGCAGCATGTGCGCGCGGATCGGCACGAAGTTCGCCGGCTACCGCATCGAGGCTCTGATCGGCCGCGGAGGGTGGAGCACCGTCTACCGGGCCGAGAGTCCCCGGCTCGGGATCCGCGTGGCGCTCAAGATCCTGAACGCCGACGTCTCCGAGGACGAGGCGATGCGCGAGCGCTTCGTCCGCGAGTCCCGGCTCGCCGCGGGCCTGAACCACCCGAACGTGATCACGATCTTCGACGCGGGCGCCTGGCACGACGATCTGTTCATCGCGATGCGCTACGTCGCCGGCGGTGACCTGAAGAAGCAAGTCCGCGAAGGGCCGCTGGAGCCGCGCCGCGCGCTCGGGATTCTCGCGCAGGTCGCCAGCGGGCTCGACGCGGCCCACGAGCGCGGGCTCGTCCACCGGGACGTGAAGCCCGCCAACATCATGCTCGACTCAGGCTCGGCCGAACGGGCTCCGGAGATCGCGTACGTCAGCGACTTCGGCCTCATCCGGGAGCTCCATGCAACGGGGAGCCCGACGAAGAGCGGGGAGCTGCTCGGAACGATCGACTACATCGCGCCCGAGCAGATCGAAGGCGGGCCGATCGACGGCCGCGCCGATATCTACTCGCTCGGCTGCGTCGCCTACGAGTGCTTCACGGGCCGCACGCCGTTCGTGCGCGAGAACGAGGCCGCCGTGCTGTGGGCGCACATGAAGGACGACCCTCCGCCGGTCTCGGAGGTCGAGCCCGAGCTGCCCGTCGGCCTGGACAAACCGATCGCCCGCGCGATGGCGAAGGATCCCGACGACCGGTTCGATTCCTGCTTTGAGTTCGCGGCCGCCCTGAACGAGGTTCTCGATCCCGGCGAGCGCGAGCTGGGGACGGTTGTGCTGCCCCGCGCCGATCCGGCCGGGTCCGGAAGCGGCCGACGCTTGCGAGCCGCTGCGGTAGCCGTCGCGGCGCTCGCGCTCGGAGCAGTCGGCGCGGCGGCGGCGTTCGTCGTGGCGGGCGGCGACGACCCGACCTTCGTGGCCGGGCCCGGGACGACGCGAACCGTGGTCGAGACCGAGACCGTCGTCACGACGCAGGAGCTCCCGGCTCCCGCCTACATCCCGGAGACGTTTCGCGGCTCGTGCGAGGAGTCCGCCCCGCCGACGCCGGACTTCGACGCGAGCTTCGTGTGCCGCCCGGCGGCGACGGCCGAGGTCGTCCGCTACAGCCATGCGGAGAGCGGCCGCTCCATGCCGGCTCACTTGCGGCGCCGGCTCGAGGAGGTCGGGCTCGCCGCCGTCGGTGCGGCGGAGCCGATCGAGCAGCAGGGGTCGTGCGACGAGCGAGAGCTCCCCGGCGTCGAGCAGTGGGTGGCGTCCGGCCGCGCCGGGCACGACACGGTCGGCACGGTGCCTCCGCTGGAGGACGACGGGCGGATCCTCTGCTACATGGCCGGCGGCCGGGCCCATCTCGAGTGGACGACGAAGGAGCGCGGCGTCTACGCGCACGCCTACGGGCCGTCGTACCGGGCGCTCCTACGCTGGTGGCGCGCGTCCGCGGGACCGGATTCCTGAGCGTCCTGCGGCCGCTCGCGTTACAGGTGCTCTCTCGACCGTGCCTCTTACAGGTGTGCGTGTGCGCTTCGCTTCGTCAGCGTCTTCTTGGCGACGTAGCCCTGCTAGTCGCGCGGGCGAGGCAAGCGCCGCTGAAGAGTGGGGGAGGCAGGATTCGAACCTGCGAAGGCGGAGCCAACCGGTTTACAGCCGGTCCCCTTTGGCCACTCGGGAACTCCCCCGTGGGGGCGGAAGTCTAGCGAGCGTCTCGCGAGCCTCGACCGGGTCACGGCTCAACTCAAGGCAGCGCGCCCCCCGGCCGATACGCGAAGAGTCCATGGACCTGAACGCCCTTCTCGCCGCCACCGTCGAGCATGGGGGGAGCGACCTGCACCTCAAGGTCGACTCGCCGCCGATGGTGCGCATCGACGGCTCGCTGGTCGCGCTCGGCCAGGAGTCGCTGAACGACCTCGATCTCGAGGCGGTGCTCGAGGTCGTCACGACGATGTCGCCGGCCAAGCGCGAGGTGTTCGCCGAGACCGGCGACCTGGACATCTCGTACACGGCCGGGAACTCCGGGCGCTTCCGCGTCAACGGGTTCCGCCAGCGCGGCGCGATCTCGTTCGCCTTTCGCCATGTGCCGTTCGAGGTTCCCATCGTTCGAGAAGCTCGGGCTGCCCGGCGGCGTCGAGAAGCTCGCGGACGAACACCGCGGCCTGATCCTCGTGACGGGCGCGACCGGCTCCGGCAAGTCGACCACCTTGGCCGCGATGGTGGACAAGATCAACCGCTCTCGGAAGCAGCACATCGTCACGATCGAGGATCCGATCGAGATCCTCCACATCGACCACGGCTGCATCGTCAACCAGCGCGAGGTCGGTCTCGACACCGAGTCGTTCAAGCAGGCGCTCAGGCGCGTGCTCCGGCAGGACCCGGACGTGATCCTGATCGGCGAGCTCCGCGACGAGGAGACCGCGCAGGTGGCCCTCCAGGCCGCCGAGTCGGGCCACCTCGTCCTCTCGACGATGCACACGCTCGACGCCGCCGAGACGATCGGCCGCATGATCGAGTTCTTCCCCGCGCAGAAGCAGCTGATGATCCGCCAGATCCTCGCGGGCGTGCTGCGGGGCGTCGTCAGCCAGCGCCTCCTGCCCGCCAAGCACGGCGGCCGGATCGCGGCGATCGAGGTCATGTTCAACACGGCCCGCATCGCCGACCTGATCCGCGAGCCGGAGAAGACGGACGGGATCCACGAGGCGATCGAGGAGGGCGGCTTCCACCACATGCAGAGCTTCTCGCAGCACCTCGTCCAGCTCGTCCTCGACGACCGGGTCGACTTCGAGACGGCGGCCACCGGCGCGACGAACCGCCACGACTTCGAGCTCGCCGTGCAGCAGGCGCTTCGGCACCGCAAGGCCGCCGAGGCCGCCGCCGCCAAGGGCGAGCCCGCGCCGACCGAAGAGGAGCTCGCGGCCGAGACAGTTGAGAACTCCGACGAGGGTGGCGTCACCCTCCGCCTCGCAGCCCCGTAAGGTTTCGGCAGTGCGGCGACTCGCTCTTCTCCTCGGGACTCTCGTGCTTGCCGGCGCCGCCTCGCCCGTGGCGCCCGCGGCGCTTCCGAGCGCCGACACGCCGAACCCGCCCGGCTCGATCGCGATGCCGTTCGACCTCGCGGTCGGCCCCGCCGTTCCCGAGCAGCGCTCCTACGCGCAGCTGCTCGAGCTTTGGAAGGCGGCCGGCGCAGCGTACGGCGTGCCGTGGGAGGTGCTCGGCGCGATCAACAAGATCGAGTCGAACTTCGGGCGCAACATGGGCCCGAGCTCGGCCGGAGCGGTGGGGTGGATGCAGTTCATGCCGTCCACGTGGGAACGGTGGGGAACCGACGCCGACGGCGACGGGCTCGCGAACCCATGGGATCCCGAGGACGGGGTCTACTCGGCCGCGCGCTACCTCGCGGCCGCGGGCGCCGCGGACGACCTCTACCGCGCGATCTTCGCCTACAACCACGCCGACTGGTACGTCCAGGACGTGCTCGAGCTCGCCCGGATCTTCTCGGGCGGCGGCGGGTTCGACGCGACGCTCGGCACCGGGTTCGGCTTCGGCTCGGCCGCGGTCGGCGCGGACGCCGTCTTCCAGGTGGACGATCTCGAGAAGCGCCTCGAGGAGGCGCGCAAGGCCGTGATCGCCGCGCAGGACGAGGTGCTGAAGGCCTCCGAGGCGGAGCACCAGCTCGACGCCGCCGTGCTCGGCGCGGAGCAGCGCGCCGGGAATCCCGAGCTGACCGACGACGAGTTCGCCGCGCTCGAGGAGGAGGTCACCGGCCTCGTCGTCGCGCATGAGGCCGCGCTCGCGAAGCTCGGGCGCAAGCAGGGCGCGCTCGACCAGGCGGTGCAGCTCGTGCACGATCTCGAGGGCGCGGTCGAGGGCCAGGCGAACACGTTCACGTTCGGCAACCCCTCTTTGGCCGGAGGGTACGGCTCGCCGATCTACTCCGGCCAGTGCGTCTTCCCGGTCGGCGGCGGCCCCGCGGTCGTCTCGACCGCGGCGACGCACCACGACTACCCGGCGGCCGACATCGCCGCGCCGATGGGCTCGCCCCTCTACGCGCTCGCGGACGGGATCGTCATGCAGACCTTCCCCGAGCCGACGACGAACTGCGGCATCGGCTTCTCGATCCAGATCGCCGACGGCACGACCTACCTCTACTGCCACCTGTCCTACATGGAGTCGCACATCACGCCGGGAACCGCGCTCGCGGCCGGCGCGTCCGTCGGGCTCGTCGGCTCGACCGGCCACTCGACCGGGCCGCACCTGCACCTCCAGTTCGTGCCTGCGACCTCGTACCCGCAGGCCACCGAGTGGTTCCAGTCGTTCGCCGGCGTCGCGTTCAGCTGGCAGGGCGCACCGCCGGCGCCGGCGGCTGCGCCGACCGCCACGTTCGGCCCGCCCGAGCCCGACGGCCCGGTCATCACCTTCACGGAGGACTAGTCGCACTCAGGGGATGGGCCTGTGCCCCTGAGCCGCGCTGCACGGTCCGATGCGGCGTCCTCGGTTGCGTCCGTATTCCCGATACGAACGCGCCCTGCGTCCTTGCCTCGAACCGAGCAGCGCACCTCAGCGACGAGGCCCATCCCCCGAATGCTCCGGGCCCTCCCCCGTTCGGGGATTGACTCGCCGGCCAGGGTGCCGATGGGGTAGGTATGGCGGCACGTCTCTCTGCGCTCTTGCCCCGGATCGCGGCTCTGACCCTGATCTGGCTGCTCGCTGCATCCGCGATCACGTTCGCGGCCTCGGGCCACGAGAGCACCGACGCCGACCCGGTCGAGCCGGTCGCGCAGGAGGTTCAGGAGATCCTGATCGTCCCCGACGTGCGCCAGCAGGCCTACGTCTTCGCCAAGGGGATCCTCGAGGACGGCGGGTTCGCCTGGCGCGTCGAGGGCTCCGTCGAGGGCTACGCGGCCAACACGGTCTCGTCCCAGAGCCCCGCCCCGGGGACGAAGGTGATCGACACGGGCGCGCCGATCGTCGTGCTCCACCTCGCGAAGAACGCGAGCTACCCGCAGAACGGCCTGCCCGAGAACAGCTCGCCGCGCACCGGGACCGCGGTCATCCTCGCCGATGCCGCCGAAGAGCCGCCCGCCCAGACGGAGGAGGGAACCGCCGCCACGCCGCCGCCGGACGAAGAGCCAGAAGAGCAACACCTCGAAGGACAAGAAGCCGGCGAAGCCCAAGCGGAAGGCCGAGAAGGTCCGCAAGCCCGCCTTCGTCGTCCCCGGCGCCCCGGCCGAGCCGCTCGACGAGATGCCGCTGCCCGACCGCGCGCGTGCTCCTCCAGAAGCGCCTGGCCGGACACAAGCAGCCGACCCCCGCGCTCGTCAACTTCTGGCTCTACCAGCACGCATGGCTCGTGACCGGCGCCAAGTTCGGCTGGAGCGGCGGGGCCGAGGCCCTGCGGACGCTCATCCGCGTCGACCGCGACCTCCAGGCGCGCTGGCACATGGGCGCGAAGAGCGCGGCCGTCGCCCAGGCAGCTCTCGCCGAAGTCGAGCGCCGCAGCGGCAAGTGATCCGCCGGCTCTCCCGTCGGATCCGCCTGCGGGCGCAGGCCGGCTACTCGCTGGTCGAGCTGATCGCCGTGATGGCGATCCTCGTCACCGTCATCACCTCGATCACGTCGCTCTTCGTCGCGGGCGCCCGCTCGCAGCTCGAGCTGAACCGGCGCTTCGAGGCGCAGCAGAACGTGCGGATCGCGACCGACCGCATGCGCCGCGAGGTGCATTGCGCGACCTCGGTGACGTTCACGAGCGCGTCGTCGGTGACCGTCGTGCTGCCCGCGACGTGCCCGACGGCCGGCGGAACGGCGCAGAACATCGTCTACGACACGGTGCTCGTCTCGACCGGCCGGTACCGCATCCGCCGTGCGAATGCGGTGATCGGGGACTACCTGACGAGCGGAAACATCTTCTCGTACACGGCCCAGTCCACCTCCTCGCTGGCGAAGCTCCACCTGAACCTCCCCGTGAACATTCGCCAGAACGAGGGATGGAAGACCTGGCGCCTCGAAACCGACATTGTCCTTAGGAACTCGACTCGCGCTTGATCTAACCATCGTGCTCCTTCATCGCCTACTGCGGCTTCTCCGCTCCGAGCGGGGAATTTCTTTGGTCATGGCTATTGGCGTCCTTGGCGTGCTCACGGTTACCGGCACGACCGTCATCTACTACGCCAACGCGAACGCGCGCAGCGCCGGCTACTCCAAGGGGAACGGACTCGCCTACGACCTCGCGGAAGCGGGGATCGCCCAGGCGCTCGCGGTGCTTCAGGGCTCCCTGACGCCGATGCAGCCGACACATCCTCGCGTCGAAGACGGTCAGCTACCCGACCTCCGGCGGCAGCGTCACCTACTCCGGAACGCTGAACGGGACGACGTGGACGATCACGTCCACGGGCAGCGCGCCGAACGCGACCGGCGGCACGAACCTGATCAAGCGCACGCTGACGCGCACGGTCGTCGTCTACGGCCTCTCGTCCGGCGGCACCGTCGCCGCGTGGAGCCGGATGTACCACGACGACCCGAGCTCCTGTCTCACGATCACCGACGTGACCGTGACGATGCCGGTCGCGAGCCGCGGCGGAATCTGCCTCGTCGGCTCCGCCAAGATCACCGGCGCCGACACGACCGTCGAGGTCGGCGGCAACGTGACCATGACGTCGGAAGGCTCGCCGCGCTCCGCCGGGCTCCGGATACCGGGTGGACGAGCTCGGCGAACATCGTGTCGAACAACGGCTCCGACGCGACCGTGTCGCTCGGCAGCATGGCCACGAGCGCCAACCTCGACGCCACGAACTTCGGCTTCGCGATCCCGTCGACGGCGACGATCCTCGGCATCACCGCGACGGTCGATCGCGCCGCGTCGAGCTCGAACCGCATCCAGGACAACCACGTGTACCTCCTCAAGGGCGGCTCGACGACCGGGATCACCGACCACCTCGCGTCGGGCGTCTACTGGCCCACGACCGACGCGACCAGGACCTACGGCTCGACCTCCGATCTCTGGGGCACGACGTGGACGCCGGCCCAGGTCAACGCGTCCAACTTCGGCCTGCGCTTCCAGGCGAAGAACACGACCACGACGACGACGACCGCGACGGTCGACTACGTCGAGATCACGGTCACCTACATCGACACGACGATCGGCACGGCGGCCACGCCCATCGACTACTTCGCGGCCAGCGGAACCTGCAAGTACGGCACCGCGACCGCTCACACGCCGTGCACGAACGCCGACAAGGTCTACGCGGACACGATCAACACGACGCCGGCCGGGCTCAACAAGCCGACGGTGGACATGGCAGTACTGGTACCAGAACGCAAAGCCGGGCCCGAAGAGCTACTGCACCGGCGGCGGCACGCTTCCCGAACACGTTCGACAACGACTCGATCCGCAACCGGAGCCTGACGCAGAACGGCGAGATGACGCCGACGAACTCGAGCTACACGTGCCAGGTGAAGGACGCGAACAACGACCTGCTCGGCGAGATCTCCTGGAACTACCAGACCCACGTCATGAAGATCAACGGCACGATCTTCATCGACGGGAACTTCCGCTTCGACGACGACGGCCAGGTCGTCCACTACCAGGGCCGCGGGATCATCTACGCGTCCGGCGACCTCGAGTTCGACGAGCTCGTCTGCGCCGGCGGCAGCGGCACCACGAGCTGCGTCACCCAGTCCGGCGGCATGTCGAACTGGGATCCGAGCCAGAACATGATGATCGTGCTCTCCGGCGGCTGGGCCGAGTTCGACCAGGGCGGCACGCAGTCCCAGTCCGTCCCGTCGGGGCTCCAGGGCCTCATCTACGCGAACGGCGACTGCCTCGTCCACGAGAACTTCCACCTGAGCGGCCCGATCGTCTGCGACGAGATCACGCTCCCCGACGAGCCGAACGGCTGGCCGACGTACTACCCGTGGCCGGACCTCGGAACGCTCGTCGACGGCCAGGTCTACATGTCGCCCGATACGGCCGGCGACCACCTGTTCGTGCTCGGCCCCCAAACCGGCTAGCAACGAAGTCTCGCCCGCTTCGCGGGCATGCAATTTCCAGCCGGGAAGAGCTGGTCTCGATTTGCGCGGGCGTGGTCGTGGTTCGCTCCTGGCGGACGGCCGTCGGCGAGCCGCGCCCGCCATGTCGGTCGCGGCGGCGGGTTCGGTCGCGGTGAATCGGCACGCTTCGGACGCTGAATTGACACACCGAACCCTGGCCGCGGCGTCGTCGTACCCGTAGGCTCGTCAGTGGGCGGCGGGTGGAATCTATCCCCACCCTGGGCGGGGATATGGACCCTAGGAGCGCGCGCGCGTAGTGCGAGGCGGCGCGAGCGGCGGCCGCGGTCTAGACGAGGACTCGCCCGATTTCTTCGATCGACGTCAGCCCGGACGCGACCTTCGCGAGACCGTCGTCCCACAGGGTCCTCATGCCGCTGCCGATCGCGGCGCGCTCGAGCTCGTCGCGGCTCGCGTGCGTGGCCGCGAGGTGGCTGAGCTCCTCGGTCATCACCATGAGCTGGTAGATGCCGATCCGGCCCTTGTAGCCGGTCTGGTTGCAGCGGGGGCAGCCCTTCTTGCGGTAGAGCGAGACGCCGTCCGCGGCCGCCACCTGCTCGGGCGTGAACCGCGACGCCAGCATCTCCTCGCGCGTCGGGATGTACATCTCGCAGCAGTGGGAGCAGAGCTTTCGCGCGAGGCGCTGCGCGACGACCGCGGTGACGGCGGATCCGGTGAGGAACGGCTCGACGCCCATCTCGTTCAGGCGCGTGAGCGCGCTCGGTGCGTCGTTCGTGTGGAGGGTGGAGAGGACGAAGTGACCGGTCAGCGCCGCCTCGATGGCCATCTTGGCCGTCTCGGTGTCGCGGATCTCTCCCACCATCACGACGTCGGGGTCGGAACGCAGGATCGAGCGGAGCGCCGTCGCGAACGTCAGGCCGGCCTTCGGATTCACCTGCACCTGGTTCGGGCCCTGCATCCGGTACTCGACCGGATCCTCGACGGTGATGATGTTCACCTCGGGCCGGTTCAGCTTCGTGAGCGACGCGTACAGCGTCGTCGACTTACCGGAACCGGTCGGCCCGGTCACGAGGAGCGCGCCGGTGGGCTTTTCGATCACGGCCTCGAGCTGGGCGCGCATCTCGTCCGAGAAGCCGAGATCCTGGAGCGTCGGCAGCTTCTTCGACTTGTCGATGAGGCGCATGACGACCGACTCGCCCTCGACCGACGGGAGCACCGCGACACGGATGTCGAGGAGGCGGCCCGCCGCCTTGGCGTTCAGCGAGATGCGTCCGTCCTGCGGCTTGCGGCGCTCGGCGATGTCGAGCTTCGCGAGCACCTTCAGGCGGGTCGTGACCGCCATGGCGAGGCGCTTCGGGATCCGCTGCACCTCGTGGAGCACGCCGTCCACGCGCAGGCGGACGACGAGCGAGTCGTCCTGCGGCGTTGAAATGGAGGTCGGAGGCGCCGTCCTCGGCCGCCTGGAGGATGATCGAGTTGACGAGCCGGACGAGCGGGGCGTCGGAGACGCCGTCGTCGGCCTCGAGGTCGTCCTCGGCGTCGTCCGCTTCGACGTCGAACTCGTCCTCGACGAGCGCGGCGCGTTCCCACACCTCGCTCGCGCGCGCGATCTTGCGCAGCTCGAGCTCGATGTCCTCGCGCGGCGCGACGCCGATGTCGAGCTGATAGCGGGTCGCGAGGCGAAGCTCGTCGACCTTCTGGACGTCGCTCGGGTCGGCGATCGCGATCTTGAGGACGTTTCCCTCGAGGCGGTACGGGATCGCTCCGACCCGGTCGAGGACGTGCGCCTGGATCGCCTCGACGGCGTCCTTTTGCACGGCGACCTCGGAGAAGTCGACGAAGGGGAGGTGGTAGCGCGCCGCGAGCGCCTGGGCGACCCCGACGCCGTCGCCGGCGCCGTCGTCCGAGAGCGCGGCCGCGAGCGACCCCGAGCCGGCGCGCGCCTTGGCCTCGGCGAGCTTGTCCACGGCGACGAGGCCGGTCGCCTCGAGGAGGTCCGCGAGGAGCTCCGCCGTGCGGTTCGGCCCGATTCCGGCCCCGGGCGGGGGCACGGGCGTCAGGTCGGAGAGATCGTCTCCGGTCGCGGCGTCTAGCGGCTGTAAGTCGTCGCGTTCCACTCCCAGGAGTTATCGGCTCTGCGAACCGAATCCCTGAGATGTGCGATCAAGGTCTTCGCGTGCCGTTAGAAGCCTGCGAGGTACGCGTCGAGAATCTGCTGGCCCCAGAAGAGCCCGACGATGCCGCCGAAGCAGAGGAACGGGCCGAAGGCGATCTTCATCTTGCGCGCCTTCATGCCGTGCCGGGCGAGCAGGTAGAACGACGGCACGAGCGCAGAGACCATCCCGACCATCATCGCGATCGCCACGGGCCAGCCGAGCGCGAAGCCGAGCAGGAGCGCGAGCTTCACGTCCCCCATTCCCATCCCGGCCGGGTAGACGAGCAGGGCGACGAAGAGGAAGAGCGAGGCGCCGAGGCCGGCGAAGACCCATTCGAGCGTCCGGTCGGGCATGAGCACGATGTTCCCGCCGAGCATGACGAGCGCGGACGGCAGCGTGATCCGGTCCGGGAGGATGTGCCGCTCGAAGTCGATCGCCGAGAGCGCCACCATGACGGCGCAGAAGTAGGAGTAGAGGACGGCCTCGCCGGTCAGCCCGAAGCGCCAGAAGCAGGCCGCGATGAGGAGGCCGGTGGCGAGCTCGACGAGCGGGTAGCGAAGGCCGATCGGCGCGCTGCAGCCCTTGCAGCGGCCGCGGAGCAGGGCGTAGGAGAGCAGGGGGATGTTCTCCCACCAGCCGAGCTCGTGGCCGCAGCCCGGGCAGGCCGAGCGCGGCGTGACGATCGAGCGCTTCTCGGGGATGCGCGCGACGACGACGTTCAGGAAGCTCCCGAGCGCGAGCGCCGGAAAGAGCGCCAGGGCGGCGAGCGCGGCGTTCGGGTTCATCTACTCGACCTCGCAGCCGAGGTGCGTGAGGGCCTGGACGGCCTCGTCGAGGAACACGGTCGCCTCGTCAACGGTGGGAAAGCGGTACGGGCCCGGATGCAGCGGATCGACGCGCAGCCCGGACACGGGGTAGACCTCGCACTCGACGACGTACTCGTTGCCGCGGTGGACGGAGCGCATCGTCACGACCTGGCGGCCTTCCTTGCGCGCGGTGCGGACGGCCAGCTGCTCCTCGGCGGCGGGCTTGGGCGGGTTCATACCGACGCGTTGTCGACGGCCTGTGCGACGGTCTCGCGGTCGACGTACTTCTCGAACTCGGTCGCGACGCCCTTGTTGCGGACGACGATGAGCACCGACGGCGCCGTGCGGAACGAGTACTGGGCCGCGATGACCGCGATCTCGCTCGGGTTGTAGACGTCGAGGGCGACGAAGCCGCCGCCGGCCATGTCGGCTCCTGCGCGGGCCTCGCCGAGCGAGAGGCTGTCGAGCGCAGCGCCCGGCGCGTAGAGGACGGCCACGACGACCTTGTGCTTCTCGAGCTCGCTGCGCGAGCTCGGTGTCGTCGCTCGAGTTCTCGCCGCAGGCGTCGGCGCCCAGCTTGACGGCGATCGCCGAGCCCTTGTCGTTCTGGACGAACGCGACGCCGGTGAAGCTCCAGTAGCCGGCGAGGTCGCCCGCCTGCATGGCGGCGACGGCCTGGCGCTCGAGCGAGATGAACTGGTCGAAGTGCTTGAGCATCTTCTCGATCCGCTTCTTGTCGGCGGCCGGCATCGGCAGCGCGCGCAGCTCCGCGACCGCCTGCTCGGCGTTCGCGAGCGACTGCGGCAGGATGACGATCAGCTCCGCCGAGCTCTGCGGGACCTTCAGCTCGGCGTTCGTCTCGTTCAGCGTCGTGCAGATCTCCTGCGCCTGCTTCGCCCAGTCGCTTCGCTTCACCTCGGCCGCCGGCTCGGCGGGCGCGGGGTTGTGCGGAGGGGTCGGAGGCAGCGGCTCGTCCCCGGGGGACCCGGAGAACGCAAACGCGAATGCCGCCATGCCGAGCAGGGCGAGCACCGCAGTCGGAATGAGAACCCGCAGCCGCAGATTCGACTTCATGTGCTCTCTATCGGCACGCGCGCGCGCGTCTTGAGAGAAAGAGAAAGGGCGCGGTCTCCCGCGCCCTTTCGGTCTTCAAGCTGGGTCGCGTACGCCTAGCTGCAGGCGCCCGAGACGATGTCCGCCGAGGGGCCCGCCTTGTTGAACGTGGCCTGGCCGACCGTGGACTGCACGCAGTAGCTCGTTGCCGTGAGCGTGCCGAACGAGATGTTCTTGATGCCGGCGTCGTAGCTCGCCTGGATCCCGGCGAGGGTCATGCCGACGTAGCTGTTGTTGTCGGCGTAGTAGGCCTCGAGACCCGGGATGGACGCGCGAACGTTCGCCTTGGCTGCCGACTCGTTGGCGCGGTCCCGGAACTTGAGGTAGCTCGGGATGGCGATGGCGAGCAGGATGCCGATGATGATGATCACGACGAGGAGCTCGATGAGCGTGAAGCCGCTCTCCGAGTTGCCGCGCGCGATTCGCTTTCGAAGTCCTTGAATCAACGTTCCTCCTTGCACGTGGGCACTGACTGGCTCACGAGGTTCATCGGCCTCGGAGCGAAGGTTCTGCTCGCCCGAGCGAGGGATTTCTCTGTACGGAAAAACACAGAGGGCGCGGTTTCCCGCGCCCTCCGGTAACCCGATCTCCGGCTGCCTTAGGAGCAGGCGCCCGAGACGATGTCCGCCGAGGGGCCGTTCTTGTTGAACGTGGCCTGGCCGACCGTGGACTGCACGCAGTAGCTGGTCGCTGCGAGCGTGCCGAACGTGATGTTCTTGATGCCGGCGTCGTAGCTCGCCTGGATCCCGGCGAGGGTCATGCCGACGTACGTGTTGTTGTCGGCGTAGTAGGCCTCGAGACCCGGGATGGACGCGCGAACGTTCGCCTTGGCTGCCGACTCGTTGGCGCGATCCCGGAACTTGAGGTAGCTCGGGATGGCGATGGCGAGCAGGATGCCGATGATGATGATCACGACCAGGAGCTCGATGAGCGTAAAGCCGCCCTCGTTCTCGCTGCGCGTGATCCGCTTCCGAAGCAGCTGAATCATTTGGTGTTTCCTCCTCATCGAGCGTAGGCGTTCTGGCTCATGGCCCACCAGAGGGGCCACAAGCGGTATCGGCCGTCCCGCTCGCTCCGGTGTCACCCGATAGAGGGAATGACAGACGGCGCTTTAGCAATCACGGGGCGCTGCCGATACGAGCGGCGAGGGAGCCATGGACACAACGAATGCGGCAGCCAGCGGAGGCACGTTTTCGATCGACGATCTGCTCGAGCGGACCGTCCAGGCGAAGGCGTCCGACCTCCACATCACGAGCGGCTCTGAGCCGGTCGTCCGCGTCAGCGGCGGCCTCGAGCGGCTCGAGGGCTTCGGGCGCCTCGTGCCCGACGACACGCAGCGGCTCCTCTACCGGATTCTGTCCACGGAGCAGCAGAAGAACCTCGAGCTGAAGCGCCAGCTCGACTTCTCCTACTCGCTCGCCGGCCTCGCGCGCTTCCGCGTGAACGTGTACTTCCAGCGCGAGAGCCTCGGCGCCGCCTTCCGCATCATCCCGACCGAGCTGAAGACGCTCGAGGAGCTCGGGATGCCGCAGTCGCTCACCGACCTCGCCGAGAAGCCCCGCGGCCTCGTCCTCGTGACCGGCCCGACCGGCTCGGGCAAGTCGACCACTTTGGCCGCGATGATCGACATGATCAACATCACTCGGGCGGATCACATCATGACGATCGAGGATCCGATCGAGTTCCTGCACAAGCACAAGCGCTGCATCGTCAACCAGCGCGAGATCGGCCCCGACGCGACCAGCTTCGCCGAGGCCTTGAAGGGCGCGCTCCGCCAGGACCCCGACGTGATCCTCCTCGGCGAGATGCGCGACCTCGAGACGATCGCGACCGCGCTCACCGCGGCCGAGACCGGCCACCTCGTCTTCGCCACCCTGCACACGCAGGACGCGCCGTCCACGGTCGACCGTCTCATCGACGTCTTCCCGGCGGCGCAGCAGGAGCAGATCCGCGTGCAGATCGCGAGCACGCTCCAGGGCGTCGTGACGCAGACCCTCATTCCCCGCGCCGACGGGTCGGGGCGCGTCGCGGCGGTCGAGGTCCTGCTCCCCGACGACGCGGTGCGCAACCTGATCCGCTCGGCCAAGGTCGAGCAGATCTACTCGGTCATGCAGACGGCCGGCAAGCGCGGCATGCAGACGCTCGAGCAGGCGCTCGTCGATCTCGTCATGCGCGGGATCATCTCCAAGGACATGGCCATGCAGCGCTCGAGCCGGCCCGACCAGCTCGTCGGACTGCTCGAACGCGGCGGCATGGCCGGATCCGCGGCGGGCGGCCCGGTGAACGGCGGCCTGCGGGCGGCCGGAGCCTAGGGGAGCCGGGGGAGATGGCCAAAGAGATCGTCGGACTGAAGATCGGCGCCTCGCACCTGGCAGCCGCGCGCGTACGCGTGAACGGCTCCGCCCAGGTGACGCAGGTCGCCCGCGAGGCGCTCGCGCCGGGCATCGTGGCCGCGGGCGAGGTCCGCGACCCCGAGGCGCTCGCCGCCGCGCTCAAGGAGTTCTTCTCCAAGCACAAGCTGCCCAAGCGCGCCGTCCGGGTCGGCATCGCGAACAACCGGATCGGCGTCCGCACGATCGAGCTCGTCGGGATCGAGGATCCGAAGCAGCTCACGAACGCGATCCGCTTCCGCGCCCAGGAGGCCCTGCCGATCCCGATCGACGAGGCCGTCCTCGATTTCCAGGTTCTGTCCGAGGGAACGAACGCCGAGGGCCAGCCGACGCACAAGGTGCTGCTCGTCGTCGCCTACCGCGACCTCGTGGACGCCTACGTCCGCGCCTGCACACGACGCGGGCATCCGGCTCGCCGGCATCGACCTCGAGGCCTTCGCGGTGCTCCGCGCGCTCGTGCCCGTGGATCCCGCGCAGGCGCCGGCCGACCGCAGCGCCGTGGTGGCCGTGGCGATCGGATCCGAGCGCAGCATCCTCGCCGTCTCCGACGGCCACACCTGCGAGTTCACCCGCGTGCTCGACTGGGGCGGCGCCGCGCTCACCGGCGCGCTCGCACGGTCGCTCGAGATTCCCGCGCAGGAGGCCGAGAATCTGAAGACGCTGCTCTCGCTCGAGGACGCGCCCGGCGCCGTCCAGGGATTGACGATCGAGCAGACCACGCAGGCCGTCGAGGCGCTTCGCACGGCGCTGCAGGGCTTCGCGCGCGAGCTCGTGGCCTCGCTCCAGTTCTACCAGTCGCAGCAGGGCTCCCTGGGCATCCGCGAGGTCGTCGTCGCCGGCGGCACCGCGCAGCTCGGAGGCCTGGCCGAGACGCTCCAGCGCCTCACGGGCGTCGCCGTCCGCGTGGGCGATCCGCTCGTGACCGTCGAGGTCGGCAAGAAGGCCAGGGATGCCGCGAGCCCGGCGCTCGCCGTTCCCATCGGACTCGGGATGGCCGGCTGATGGACATGCGCAAGGAGATCAAGCTGTCCGACCTCTTCAAGCGAAAGCCGAAGGAGGCGAAGGTCGAGCCCGACCTCGCCGAGGCGACCGAGAAGAAGCCGAGCCGGTTCTCGCTCACGCGCAAGAAGTCGGACGACGCCGCGCCCAAGGAGCCGAAGGCGCCGAAGGAGCCGCGCCGCAAGAAGTCCGCGAAGGGCGCAGGCCCGGCGCTGCCGGACGTGCCGCTCATGCGCGCGTTCAACCTCATGCCCTCGGATGCGTCCGCGGGCGGCGACAGCGTCCGCGCCAACCCGGTGCGCCTCGCGCTCGCCGTCGCGGCGCTCGTCATCCTCGCGCTCTTCGCGTCGATGTTCCTGATCGCGAACGCGCGCGTCGCCGACAAGCAGCAGGAGCTGAACGACCTGAAGGGACGCCTGGCCGCGCTCGACGTCCCGGCCGAGAAGCCGGCGCCGGTGGCCGCCGATCCCTCGCTCGTCGCCGAGCGCGATGCGCGCTCGACCGCGCTCGGAAGCGCCCTGGGGGCGCGCGTCCCGTGGGATCGCCTGCTCCGTGACCTCTCCCTCGTCCTGCCGGACGACGTGTGGCTGACGACGATGATCTCGACCGGTGGCGTCGTGCCGGCGACCGAGGACGGCGCCGCCCCGACGGTCGAGCAGCTCGAGGCGTCGAAGAGCGTGATCGAGCTGAACGGCTTCTCCCGCTCGGCGGAGAGCGTCGCGCAGCTTCTGAGCCGCGTGCAGGTGCTCCCCGAGGTCGAGTCCGCCACGCTCGTGAACGCGACCGCCACCACCCTTTCGGGCGAGGAGCTCGTGCAGTTCACGATCAGCGCGACGCTCAAGCCGCCGGGGTCCGGGACATGAAGAAGAACCAGCAGATCCCTCTGACCCCGGTGCTGGCCGTCGCGCTCGTGCTCGTCACGGCGCTGGCCTGGTTCCTCGTCGTCGGCCCGAAGCAGTCCCGCGGCGGCGAGCTCGACGCCGAGATCGCCGACTACGAGACGAAGATCGTGGTCGCGCAGGCGCCCAGGCCCGAGGTCACCGTCGTCGAGATCCAGGCGGCCGACATCTTCCGCCTGGCGAAGGCGATGCCGGACAACGAGGACATGGCCGGCGTGCTGCTCGAGCTGAACTCGGTTGCCACGTCCGCCGGGATCAAGTTCGTGGCGATCCAGCCCGGCCCGCCCGTCGCGCGCAACGGCTACTACGCGGTTCCGGTCACCCTCACGCTCGAGGGCAACTACTACGACCTCACGGACTTCCTGTTCCGGCTTCGGAACCTCGTGACCGTGACCGACGGCGTGCTCGAGGCGAACGGCCGCCTGTACACGCTCGACACGCTCGAGATCCACGAGTCGAGCGACGGCTTCCCCCAGATCGAAGCGGTGCTCGTCATCTCCGCGTACGCGTACGGCACCCCCGAAGGCGAGATCGCGGCCGCGCCCGCCGAGCCCGCGCCGCCGCCCCCGCCCTCCGGCGGAACGACGGTTCCGTCGACGACGACGGGCCAGACGACCACGGGAACCGCTCCGCCGGTGACGTCCACGAACAACGCGATGGCGCCCATTCCCGGCGCGCCCGGCCAGCCCACTCCTCCTCCCCCGAGCGGAACGCCATGAGCCGAGCCCAGAAGCGAGAAGAGGCGGCCCGCGAGGCCAAGGAACGCAAGCAGAAGAAGCTGCTGATCGGGCTTGCCCCGCTCCTGCTCCTCATGCTCGCGTGGCAGGGCCCCGGCATCCTCAAGCAGCTGACCGGCGGGGGCGCGGCCACGACGACCTCCGCCGGCGCGACGACGCTCGCGTCGACCGCGCCGGCCCCGACCGATCCCACCGGCGCAGCTCCGACGACCGCGGGCGGAACGGCCGTCGTCGTCACCCCCTCCGGCACTCCGGGAAACCTTCCGGACACCGACGAGACCGTGACCGCGGGCGAGGGTCAGCTCCTGCGCTTCGACCGCTTCCTCGGCAAGGATCCGTTCCAGCAGCAGGTGGAGGCGAACGAGGCGGCCCCGCCGCCGTCCAACCCGGGCGACACGCGGCGGCTCGGTGACGCCGGTCCCGACCGACCCGGGGACGAGGAGCCGTCCGCGTACACGTCGGCCACGCTGGACACGAACGGCGTCCAGGAGGAGCTGAGCAAGGGCAGCTCGTTCCCCGCGAGCGACCCGCTCTTCCGGCTCGTCTCGATCTCGGCGAAGAGCGTGAAGATCGGACTCGTCTCCGGCTCGTTCTCGAACGGCCAGGAGACCGTGACCGTGAAGGTCGGCAAGACCGTGACGCTCGTGAGCCAGCCCGACGGCGTCCGCTACGTCATCAAGCTCGTCTCGGTTTCCAAGGCTCCATAACCAGCTCCTCAGGCTCCGGGCCCCCGTCGCCGACGGCTCAGGTTTCGACCCGAGCCGGCGCACGCTTCGCTCCCTCGCTCGGCGTGAGACGGGGGAACCCGGTGTTTATCCGCTCGAAGTCTCGCCCGCTGCGCGGGCATGCGACTTCGAGCGGCGAAGAGATGCCTTGGACTCCGGCCGCAGCGGGCCGCGCCCGTCATGCCGGTCGCGGCGGCGGGTCTTCTAGAGGCCGGTGGTCTCGTCGAACGAGGACGAGATCCGCGCGTACACGGAGCCGGTGGTCGGGTCGCGCACGATGATCGTGATCAGCTTCACGTTGCGCCCCGCGACGCCGGCCGCGGTCGACGTCGCCTGCCAGGTGATGTAGGTGTCCACGCGGTAGCTCTTCCCGTCGGCCCCGGTCACCGTCTTCGACGGGACGCTGTTCGTGCACGGCGCGGTGCCGCAGGCCACGTAGATGACCATCGAGTTCACCTGGTTCACCGGCGACGACGCGGCGAGATACGCGCCGTAGCTCGCAGTGGAGCTCTTGTACGTCGAGTCGGTCGCGGTCACCGCGGCGGCCGTGAGCCCGATGTACGAGTACTTGATCGCCCGGTAGCCCTCCATCTCGCTGTCGGCGAGGGCGGCCGCGGTCGTCACGTTGCTCGCGCGCTTGATCTGGATCGCGCCGCCGTGGAACATCGCGAACACCGCGAGGATGCCGACGGACAGCACCGTCATGGCGCACAGGAGCTCGATCATGCCGAAGCCCGCGTCTCGCGCGCGCGACCGCAGATCCGCTTTCTGAGGGCGTACATCTGCAGCAGGCATCGGCAACTTTGCGACAGCACTCAAGCCGGAAACGAGTGATGCCGATTCGACTCCTGAGAAATGGCGGCGTTTGGCTACACAGCGATCAATGCGGACGGGGTCGAGTCCGTCGGCGAGATCAACGCTCCCGACCTGAACGCGGCGCGTGAAGCGCTGCGCGTCCGGGGGCTGCTCGCGCTCGATCTCACCGAGCGCGGGGCCTCGACGGCGGGCATCAAGGGCATCGGCAAGAAGGTCAAGCCGAAGTCCCTCCAGATCTTCTCGCGCCAGTTCGCGACGATGGTCGAGGCCGGCCTGAACGTCGTCACCGCGCTCGTCATCCTCGAGGAGCAGACCGAGGACCGGAAGTTCGCCGGCGTGATCAGCGAGGTGCGCGCCGACGTCGAGGGCGGCCTTCTGCTCTCCGAGGCGCTCGCGCGGCACCCGAAGATCTTCTCGCGCCTGTTCGTCTCGATGGTCGAGGCGGGCGAGGCGGCGGGAATCCTGGACGTGGTCCTCGACCGCGTCGCCTTCCAGATCGAGAAGGAGACGCAGATCAAGCGCCGCGTCAAGGGCGCGCTCATGTACCCGCTCATGGTGCTCGCGTTCGCGACGCTCGTCCTGATCGGGATGCTCATGTTCCTCGTCCCGATCTTCGTCGACATCTTCAAGCAGCTCGGCGGCGACCTGCCCATGCTCACGAAGGTCGTCGTCGGGATGTCGGACGCCCTGAAGAACTACTGGTACATCATCTTCCCGGTCGCCGGCGGGCTGATCTACGGCCTGCTGCGCGCCAAGAAGACGAAGCAGGGCCAACGGGTCTGGGACCGGATGCGGCTGCGCGCCCCGGTCGGGATCGGCGCCGTCGTCATGAAGGTCGGCATGGCCCGGTTCTCCCGCACGCTTTCGACCCTGATCGGCTCGGGCGTGGACATCATCCGGGCGCTCGAGATCACGGGGACGACCTCCGGCAACACGGTCATCGAGGAGGCCGTCGAGGTCGTCAAGGACCGCGTCCACCAGGGCGTCCCGATCGCCGTCCCGCTCGGCGAGCTCGGCCATCTTCCCGCCGATGGTCTCGCAGATGGTCCGCGTCGGCGAGGAAACCGGCGAGCTCGAGAAGATGCTCGGAAAGATCGCCGACTTCTACGAGGACGAGGTCGACAGCTCGATCGCGACCCTCACCTCGATCATCGAGCCGCTCATGATGATCGCGGTCGGAATGATGGTCGGGATCATCATCATTTCCATGTACCTGCCGATGTTCAAGCTCCTCACGCTCATCGGCGGCTCGTAGACTACACGGCGAAGAGCACCGTCGGCTCGAGCCGCACCTCGCAGTTGAGCGTGTTCGCCACGTAGCACGCGTCGTGGGCGAGGTGCAGGTGGCGCAGGACGCGGCTTTCGTCGACGTCTCCCCGGACGACGACCCGCGGGCGCAGCACGATCTCGGTGATTCGCACGGGCTTTTCGTCGTCCGGCATCAGCGCCGAGGCCTCGTCCGTGTAGGAGACGACGTCGATCCGCGCGCGGGCTGCAACCGCGAGGAACGTGAGGAGTTGGCACGAGGAGGTCGCCGCGAGGAGCAGCTGCTCCGGGTTCACGAAGTCGGCCTCGCCGCGGAAGGCGGGGTCGGCCGAGGCCTCGATGTCCGCGCTCGGCCGGAGGAACCGAGATCGAGTGCCGGCGGTTGTACGCCTCGTAGCCGCCGGCGGTCGAGCCCTCCCAGGCGCAGGTCGCTCGGTACTCGTGGGCTGGTCACGGCGCGATCGTAGCTAGGGAGGCGTCGGCGTCGTGATCCGCACGGCGTCGGCGATGAGGTAGCCGGACGCCTTCGTTTGGCGCGAGACGCGCACGACGTTGCGGTCCCCGGCCCGCAGGTCGAAGGTTCCCAGGAGAACCCAGCGTCCGCCGCGGGCCCGCTGGTCGACGCGCACGAACCGCAGCCGCGTGAGCGCGTTGATCCCGAACGGCGCGGAGGCGTTGTAGCCGGGGTCGGACGGCCACCAGGCGTACACGCGGTAGCGGGCGGTCTGCGGAACCTTCACCCTCCAGCGCGCCGGATCGGACACGGCGCGCGGCTTCGCGTACCGGTAGCTCGCGCCGTGGCGCTCAGGGTTCCAGGAGCTTCGTCCCCACGAGTTCGACGCGGTGAACCGGGAGCTTCCGTTGTCGACGGTCTGCGCGTAGCGGCCGGCGTACGCGTACACGTCGGTGAACCCGTAGCCGCGGTCGCGCAGGCGGTCGATCACCGTCGGGAGGGCGTCGGCGTCGAGGGTCGTGCCGTCGTTGGCCGACCCGACGTGCATGAGCACGATCTCGCCGGGGACGAGGCCGTCGAGCACGCGCTTGACGATCGAGCTCACCGAGACGCCCGCGTCCGCGCCCTCCCAGCCGAGCGTGTCGACCGTCCAGCGGATGCTTCCGTAGCCGAGGTCGTTGACGAGCCCGATCGTCCGCTTGTCCCGGTCGCCGTACGGGAAGCGGAAAAGCGGCCTCGGGTCGGCGCCGGTCGTGGTCTCGATCGCGACCGCGCCCGCCAGCACCTCCGCGCGCACGGCGCTGTCGGAGAGCGGGGGCAGATGCGGATGTGTGTTCGTGTGGTTCCCGACCGGGTGGCGCGCCGCGATCGTCTTCGCGGTGCCGGGGAACGCCTTCACCCAGTTGCCGCACAGGAAGAACGTCGCCGGCACGTTCTTCCGCTCGAGCGTCGCCAAGATCGACGTCGCTGCGCCGGCGTTTCCGCAGCCGTCGAAGGTGAGCGCGACGACCTTCTTCGTCGTCGGCAGCCGCTCCCACTCGGTTCCCCGGAGGGAGGCCGGGAGCCCGTATGTGGTCTCGACCGCCGCCGTCGCGGCCGCCGCCGTGGCGGGCGCGCCGCTGTCGTCGCGGCAGGCGACGCCGGCGAAGAGAAGCACGGCCGCCACGACCGGGAGCAGGCGCCAGGATGCGTCCATGGCTCCATGCTCGCGCCGGGCGGACCGGGTCGCATCGGTGCGAACGCGGAGCCGCAGGGTGGTGAACCCGCAGCCTGCGCCCGTGCATAGAATCCGGCCCATGGCCCGGTTCCCGGAAGCGCTGAACGAACAGGTCGCGCACGAGTTCGCGGCGTCGCAGCAGTACGTCGCGATCGCCGCCTACTACGACCAGGAGACCCTCCCCGGGCTCGCCGCGCACTTCTACCGCCAGGCGGTCGAGGAGCGAAACCACGCGATGATGATCGTCCAGTACCTGCTCGACGCGGGCGAGACGGTCACGATTCCGGGCGTCGCCGCGCCGAAGACCGACTTCAAGGACGTCGTCTCGCCGGTCGCGCTCGCGCTCGAGCAGGAGAAGCAGGTGACGGCGCAGATCGTCGAGCTCGCGAAGGCCGCCCGCGAGGAGGCCGATCTCGTCGGCGAGCAGTTCCTCCACTGGTTCCTCCAGGAGCAGCGCGAAGAGGTCTCGAGCATGTCCGACCTCCTCGCGATCGTCGAGCGCGCGACCGCGTCGAACATCCTGCTCGCCGAGGACTACCTGGCGCGCAACCAGGTCGGCGACGCGGGCGAGGCCACGGCGGCGCCTCCCGCCGCCGGCGGCGCGCTCTAGACCGCCGTTCGCGCCCGGTCGGTTCGGGCCTCGCTGTGGACGAACCGGCACACAATCGGCACGCTTCTGCGCCAGACACGCGCGCACTTTCCCGGTACCGTCGAAGGCGGGTGGCGGGTGGCCCACTCCCCACGCGTCCGCGTTCGGCGACTCGCGCGCGTGTGTGTCGCTAGCGACTAGCTCAGCTCGACGAGCCGGATCCCGGTCGCCTTGAAGCTCGCGACCGCGGACTCGCCCGTGTCGCAGCGCGAGTCGTTCGGCCGACGCCGCCGTGATCTCCGCGGTCAGCGGCCCAAGCGTGACCCGGACACGGTTCCCGAGCGGCGTCAGCGCCGTGATCGTCCCGGTGATGCGGTTCTGGGTCGAGTCGTCCGGGGCGGCGCGACCGACCGCGATGTCCCACGGGTGAACGACGGCGCCGACGCGGCCCGATCCGGCATCGGCCGAAAAGATTCGAGCGCCGTCGTCGAGGAGGATCGAGGTCAGTCCGTCCGGTCCCGGCTCCGCCCAGCCGCGCAGCACGTTCGTCCCCGTGAAGTCGGCGACGAACTGCGACGCGGGCGCCGAGATGAGCTCCGCGGCCGTCCCCGTCTGGACGAGCGCCCCGTCCACCATCACGCCGATCCGGTCGCCGAGCGTGGCCGCGTCGGCGAAGTCGTGCGTGACCACGAGCGTCGGCAGCGCGAGCCGGCGCAGCGTGGCGCCGAGCTCCGCGCGCACGTGCATCCGCGTCTGCGTGTCGAGCGCCGAGAGCGGCTCGTCGAGGAGCAGGACGGCCGGGTCTCGCGCGAGCGCGCGCGCGAGAGCAACACGCTGGCGCTCGCCGCCGGAGAGCTCACCCGGCCGCGCCGAGGCGAGGTGGGCGATCCCGAACGACTCGAGCAGCTCGGCAGTCGACCGGCGTCCGCCGAACGCGACGTTCCGCTCGACCGTCAGGTGCGGAAAGAGCGCGTAGTCCTGGAACACGAGCCCGACGGAGCGCTGCTCGGGCGGAAGCGATCGGCCGGCCGCCGTGTCGAGCCAGACCTCCTCTCCGATGCGAACGAGGCCGTCCTCCGGCTGGAGCAGGCCCGCGATGGCACGCAAGACGGACGTCTTGCCGGCGCCCGACGGCCCGACGAGCGCGAGCGTCTCGCGCCCGATCTCGAGCTCGAGCGCTAGGCGGAACGTTCGGAGGGGATGAGCGAGACGGACGTGAAGCGAGTCCATGAGGGCAAGAGTCGCACGGTCAGCGAGGACGGCGAGGCTGAGGACGACGAGGAGGGCGCCGATCGCGATCGCGGTCGGCGCGGTCGAGGTCGAGCTGCGCGTAGATCGCGAGCGGCAGCGTTTGCGTGATCCCCTGGAGGCTCCCGGCGAACATGATCGTCGCGCCGAACTCGCCCGTTCCCCGTGCCCACGCGAGCGCGGAACCGGCGCCGAGCCCGCTGCGCGCGAGCGGAAGCGCGACCCGGCCGAACGTTCGCCCCGGCCCGGCGCCGAGCGTGCGCGACGCGTCGAGCAGCGCCGGGATCGACCGACTCGAACGCGGCGATCGCGGCGCGGAGGTAGAACGGCGCCGCGACGAACATGACCGCGAGCACGACGGCCGTCTGCGTGAACGCGATCTGGACCCCGACCACGTCGACCGACTGGCCGAGCAAGCCGCGCCGGCCGAAGAGCGCGAGCAGCGCGATCCCGGCGACGGCGGGCGGGAGCACGAGCGGCAGCTCGATCGCCGTGATCACGAGGTTCCGGCCCCGGAACCGCCGCATGGCGATGAAGTAGGCCGCGGGCGTCCCGACGAGGAGCACGAAGAAGTGCGCGATGAGGCCGGTCTTGATCGTGATCCAGAGTGCGTCGAGCGCAACGTCGCTCGTGAGCGCTTCGAGCATCTCCGCCGGCGAGATCCGCAGGAAGAGCGCCGCGATGGGGAGGAGCAGGAAGGCGAGCGCGAGTGCCGTCGTGCCGACGAGGACGACGTCGAACGCGCGTCTCACGGAAGGCCGAAGCCGGCCTCTTCGAGCGCCTCTTGGCCCTCGGGGCCGAGCACGAGGTCGACGAACTCCTGTGCCGCGTCCGGATCCTGGGCGTCGGTGACGATCGCGATCGGGTAGAGCACAGTGGCCTGCGCCGACTCGGGCAGCTCGATCACTTCGACGTCGTCGCCCGCAGCCTTCGCGTCGGTGGCGTAGACGAAGCCGGCGTCCGCGTCGCCCGAGACGACCTTGGCGAGCACGCCC
Organism: uncultured Actinomycetes bacterium; assembly: GCA_963724315.1. Lineage (GTDB taxonomy): Bacteria > Actinomycetota > Thermoleophilia > Gaiellales > Gaiellaceae > CAVRUF01. Next base: position 34,767 of record CAVRUF010000007.1, read on the forward strand.
TTCACGTCCTCCTCGTTCGAGACGACGTTGTCGAGGACGGCGGTCTGGCCCATGGTCTCGAGGACGGTGCGCGTGTAGTCGCCGATCGGAACGCCCTCGGCGCCGATCACGAGCTTCACGCCGTCCGCGCCGAGATCCTCGACGCTCGAGATCCCGGCCGGGTTGCCGCTGGGAACGACGAGCACGAGCTTGTTCGTGGCGAAGACGACCGGCTCCTCGACCAGGCCCTCGTCGAAGAGCTCGTCCGGGTAGCGCGGGCTCGCGGCGGCGTAGACGTCGGCCGGGCGCGCCCTCGCGGATCTGCGTGGCGAGCTCGTCCGAGCCGGCGAAGCTGAAGGTCGCGTCCGGATCGATCGTCTGGAAGACCTCCGTCAGCGAGGCGGCCGCGAAGACGGTCGCCTTCGGACCGCTTCCGCTGTCGTCGCCCCCGCAGCCGGCGACGAGCGCGACGAACACGACGAAGAGCGCGAGGGCCCGCTTCACGTCTCGACGAGCACCGAGGTCGCCTTCACGATTCCGGACGCCCGGGCGCCGGGCTCGAGCCCGAGCGCCTCGGCTGCGTCGCGGGTGATGACCGAGACAACGCGAACCGGGCCGGGAATGTCGAGCTCGACCTGCGCGAGGAGTCCGTCCATGCGCACCTCGCGCACGACGCCGGGGAACCGGTTGCGCGCCGACAGAGCGGACGGATCGTCGCCGCCCCGCAGCCGCTTGATCTCGGCAACGGGTACGAGGCGGCGGTTCGCGGCGTCCCGCTCCGTCTGGATCCGGCCCTGGCGATCCCAGCGCCGCAGCGTGTCCAGGCTGATGCCGAGCGACCGCGCGGCTTCGCTTGCTGGGATCGTCTTCCTAGGCATTGCCTAGGAAGATATCAAACGCTCCCCACGGCTCAACATCCTCGATCGGCACGTCCCGGATACCATCGCCGCGTGTTCTTCCGCCAGGTTCTGCACGACGATCTCGGTTGCGCCTCGTACGTCGTCGCGGACGCCGGCGAGGCGGCCGTCATCGATCCCAAGTGGGACATCGCCGACTACCTCGAACTGGCCGAGGAGCACGGCTTCGCGATCCGCCACATCCTCGAGACGCACAACCACGCCGATCACGTCTCCGGCCACGGCCGGCTCGCGCGAGGCGACCGGGCGCGACGATCCACGTGTCCGCCGACGCGGGCGTCGACTACGCCCACGAGCCGCTCTCCGACGGCGACTCGGTCACGGTCGGCGAGGTTCGGATCACCGCGCTCGCGACGCCGGGCCACCGCCCGGAGCACCTGGCCTTCCTGGTCGCGGACACGGAGCCGCGGCGACGAGTCCTGGCTCGCGGTCACGGGCGACTCGCTCTTCGTCGGCGATCTCGCGCGGCCCGATCTGGCGGTCGAGGCCGGAGGAGGGCGCGCATGCGCTCTTCGGCTCGCTGCGCCGGCTGCTCGCGCTGGACGATTTCGCCGAGGTCTGGCCGGGCCACATCGGCGGCTCGCTGTGCGGCGGCGCCGGAATGAGCCAGAAGCCTGGCTCGACGATCGGGTTCGAGCGGCGCTACAACCGCTTGGCGAAGCTCGCGAGCGAGGACGACTTCGTCCGCGAGCTGACGAGCCACCTCGCGCGCGCAGCCGCCCAACTTCGAGCGCGTCGTCGAGCTGAACCGCGGCCCGCTCCTCACCGAGGCCGCCGCGCTCGAGCCGCTCGCGCCCGCGCGCGTGAAGCAACTGCTCGGACGAAGGCGCCACGCTCGTGGACGGCCGTGCTCCGCGCGAGTTCGACGCGGCCCATGTCCCGGGCGCGATCAACGTGACGATGACCCGCGCCGCCGTGGGAACCCGAGCGGCGTGGGTGGTGGATCCGGAGGCCGACGTCGTCGTGACGGCTGCGAGCGATGCCGAGGCGCACCGTTTGGGCCGCCTGCTCGAGGCGGTCGGCTTCCGGCAGATCTGCGCGGCGTCCTCGCCGGGGGCGTCACGTCCTGGAGCGAGGCAGGTCTCGAGACTCGCCGAGACGCCGGCGATCGACCCGGCAGGCCTGGCCGATCATCTTCGCGCCGGCGACGTCCTCGTCCTCGACGTCCGCGACGACGACGAGTGGGCCGAGGGCCACGTGGCCGGCTCGATCCACATCCCGTACATGCAGCTCGGCAACGGCCTCGCCGGCCGAGCTGCAGCCGAACGGCAAGCCCAGTCGCGGTCGCCTGCTCGACCGGGAACCGAAGCGCGATCGCCGCGTCGCTCCTCGCGCGCGCGGGCGTGCCTCGGACGTGATCCACGTGACCGACGGCGGCGTCGCCGATCTCGCCGCCGAGGGCATCGAGCTCGTCCGTTAGAGGCCGAAACGCCTCCGCATTGATCGTCTGGCGCGAGACGGAGAACACCGCGGCGAGCTGTTGCTGGGAGAGGCCCAGCTCGGTTCGGAGTGAACGGATGTCGTTTCGCATCGCTGTGTAAAGCTAGCTTGACAGCGAAACGCGTGTCAAGTTCGCTTTACATGCTTCGCTGTTGAGGGTCGCCAAATGCGCGCTGCTACACTTCTTGACCGCTCGGCGGCGTAGCTCAGCGGTTAGAGCGGCGGACTCATAACCCGCAGGTCGGTGGTTCAAATCCACCCGCCGCTACCTTTGCGGCATCACAACGAAGAGGAATAGAACGTGGCCACAGGAGTACGAGTCGGTATCACGCTGGCCTGCACGGAGTGCAAGCGGCGGAACTACCAGACGAACAAATCCAAGCGGAACACGCCGGACCGTTTCGAGCTGAAGAAGTTCTGCCGCTGGTGCAAGAGCCACACCTTGCACCGGGAGACCCGCTAGCCGATGGCGAGACCGTCCCGTACCCGTCGCAGCAAGCGCAGCGACGACTTTCAGGCGCCCGCGGCGCCGGCGCGCAAGCGCGACCGCCAGGATCGCTCGCAGCAGGTGCGCCCCACGGAGCGCACGAAGAGCCAGACCGGCTCGCAGCGCGAGCGCCGGGGCGGCTTCCGCGGCTTCGCCGGCGAGTCGTACGCCGAGCTTCGCAAGGTCGAATGGCCGGGCCGGCGCCAGCTCATCTCCGCCACGGTCGTGGTCATCGTCGCGATCGCCGTCGTCGGCACGTACCTCGCGATCTGCGACTTTGCGTTCAGCCGTCTTGTCCGCGACATCCTGCTCGGCTTCTAGGGGGATCACGATGTTTCGCTGGTACGTGATCAACACCTACTCCGGGCACGAGAACAAGGTCAAGGCCAATCTCGAGCACCGCATCGTCTCGATGGGGCAGCAGCCGCGCTTCCGGCGCGTCGTCGTCCCGACCGAGCAGCGGATCGAGACGAAGGACGGCCAGCGCGTGCAGACCGAGCAGCGCGTTCTCCCCGGCTACGTCCTCGTGAACATGGACATGTCGGACGAGGCGTGGGGCGTCGTCAAGAACACACCGGGCGTGACGGGCTTCGTCGGCGCGGGCGCGAAGCCGGTGCCGCTCTCCCAGCTCGAGGTCGACCGGATCCTCCACACGGGCGCGGGCGCCGAACGGCAGCGCGCGGTCGCCGAGTTCGAGCTCGGCGAGACCGTGAAGGTGACCTCGGGCCCGCTCTCCGACTTCGACGGCGAGATCGTCGACGTCAACATGGATCAGCAGAAGCTGAAGGTTCTCGTCAATATCTTCGAACGCCAGGTTCCCGTGGAGCTCGGCTTCGACCAAGTGAAGAAATTGGACTGACATGGCAAAAAAGGTTCTGACGCTCATCAAGCTCCAAATCCCCGGCGGCCAGGCGAATCCGGCCCCGCCGGTCGGGCCTGCGCTCGGCCAGCACGGGGTCAACATCATGGATTTCTGCAAGGCGTTCAACGCCGAGACGCAGCAGGCGGGCGGGCGCATCACGCCGGTCGAGATCACCGTGTTCGAGGATCGCTCGTTCACGTTCATCACGAAGACGCCGCCGGCCGCCGTCCTCATCAAGGAGGCGCTGAACCTCGAGAAGGGCTCGGCCGAGCCGAACCGCGAGAAGGTCGGCCGCCTCACGAAGGGCCAGGTGCGCTCGATCGCCGAGATCAAGCTCGAGGATCTGAACGCGCGCGACGTCGACGCAGCGATGCGCGTCGTCGCCGGAACCGCCCGCTCGATGGGCGTGGAGGTGGACGTCTGATGCCCGACCACGGCAAGCGCTATCGCACCTCGCGCGAGGCGATCGACCGCGAGAAGCTCTACTCGCCGCTCGAGGCGATCCGGATCCTCAAGGGCGCGCCGCCCGCGAAGTTCGACGAGACGGTCGAGGTCCACTTCAACACGGGCCTGAACGTCCGCCACGCCGAGCAGCAACTCCGCGGAACCCTGATGCTCCCGCACGGGACCGGCAAGGAGACCCGCGTGGCCGTGTTCGCCGAGGGCGAGAAGGCGAAGGAAGCGCAGGACGCGGGCGCGGACGTGGTCGGCTCGGCCGATCTCGCGACGAAGATCGAGGGCGGCTTCGACGACTTCGACGTCACGATCGCGACGCCGGACATGATGGGCACGGTCGGAAAGCTCGGCCGCATCCTCGGGCCGCGCGGGAAGATGCCGAACCCGAAGGCCGGGACGGTCACCTTCGACGTCGGCAAGGCCGTCCGCGACTCGAAGGCGGGCAAGCTCGAGTACCGCACCGACCGCGGCGCGAACGTCCATCTGCCGCTCGGCAAGCGGAGCTTCGACGAGCGCCAGCTGCTCGAGAACTACGCGACCATCCTCGACGAGATCATGCGGGCCAAGCCCGCCGCGGCGAAGGGCCGCTACATCCGCTCGGTCACCCTGGCGAGCTCCATGGGCCCGGGCGTCAAGGTCGATCCCGCGCGCACGCGCGACGTGGTCGGCGAGTTGGAGGAGGCAACGGCAGAAGCCGTCGCGTAACCTGAACTCTCTCCGCCCGAGACAGTTGGCGGCCCTACGGGGCAGAAGACCAGCCGAGGCGGCCACGAGGAGACTTGCTTCACCTCTCTCTGGCCCGCCGTCGTGCGGGCCGAGTCGCTTAAGGAGGTGAACGGATGCTGAAACAAGAGAAGGAACGCGTCGTCGCAGAGCTCGTCGAGCGGCTGCGTGCGTCGGACACCTTGATGGTGGCCGACTACCGCGGGCTCGACGTGACGCAGCTGAACGGCGTGCGGACCGAGCTCTTGAAGCACGGCGCGCGATTCTCGGTCGTGAAGAACACGCTTGCGAAGCGCGCCGCCGAGGAGGCGGGCGTTCCGAGCCTCGTCGAGCTGCTCGACGGTCCGACGGCGATCGCGTTCGTCGGCGACGGCGACATGGTCGGGGTCGCGAAGGCGCTGAGCGACGCCGCGCGCGACACGAAGGTCATTGCCGTCAAGGGCGGGATCCTCGACGGAGAGCCGATCTCGGCCGACCAGGTCAAGGATCTCGCGAGCCTGCCGCCGGCCGACGTGCTCAAGGGCCAGGTGCTGGCGGCGATCGTCGGCCCGATGGCCGCGATCGTCGGGATCTTCAACGCGCCGCTCCGCGAGTTCGTCGGAGTCGTCGACGCCCGGATCCGCCAGCTCGAAGAGCAGGGCGAGACCGTCGAGGCGCCGCCGGCGCCCGAGCAGGAGGAAACCCCGGAGCCCGAGGCGGAAGCCGAGGCCGCACCGGAAGAAGCAGCAGCAGCAGCAGAAGAGCCCGCCGACGAGGCGGAACCAGAGACGAACGGGTCCGAAGAGACCAAGGAGGAGGAGTAACCGATGGCAGCAACAGGAACCGCGAAGCTCGTCGAGCAGCTCGGGAAGATGACCGTCCTCGAGCTCGTCGAGCTCAAGAACTCACTCGAAGAGGAGTGGGGCGTCACCGCCGCCGCTCCGGTGGCCGTTGCTGCGGCCGGCGCGGCGCCCGCCGCAGCCGGAGGCGGCGCGGCGGAGGAACAGTCGGAGTTCGACGTCGTTCTCCAGGCGGCCGGCGACAAGAAGATCCAGGTGATCAAGGTCGTCCGCGCGATCACCGGTCTCGGCCTCAAGGAGGCCAAGGATCTCGTCGACGGCGCTCCCGGCCCGGTCAAGGAGGGCGTCGCCCAGGAGGAGGCCAACGACATCAAGGCGCAGCTCGAAGAGGCCGGCGCCAGCGTCGAGATCAAGTAGCTCCGGGCTTCGTTTGGTTCGAAGAGGGCCCGCCGCGAGGCGGGCCCTCTGTCATTTCAGGGCAGGATCGACGGGCGAGCGACCTTGATCCGGTTGTTGGTCGCGTCGAAGTACGCGACGACCGGCACGCCGTCGACGCCGATCGCCAGCGAGGCGTACTGACCGACGTCGCCCGCGCTGTCGAGCGTCGCGACCTTCTCGTTGCGCCGGCGCACGCCGGGTCGTTGCAGCGCGACGATTCTGAGCGAACTGCTGCGTGACGTCGTAGAACGCGACGGCAGGGACGTCCGTCGAGCCCGATCGCGAGCGAGGCGTACTGCCCGACGTCGCCGGTCGCCGCCACGGTCGAGCGCTTCTCGTTCCCGCCGGCGCACGCGGGGTCGTTGCACCGGGCGACCCGGAGGTCGCCGGTGGAGCGCTTGTAGTACGCGATCACCGGGTTGCCGTCCCATCCGATCGCGAGCGACGCGAACTCGCCGACGTCGCCCGACGCTGTCGACGGTAGAAATTGTCTCGTTGCCCCCCGCGCACGCCTTGTCGTTGCAGCGCGCGACCTTGAGGTCGTGGTTCGCGACGTCGTAGTACGCGATCACAGGGTTGCCGTTCTTGCCGATGGCGATCGAGGTGTACTGCCCGACGTCGCCGGCGCTCGCGACGACGTTGATCGTGTCCTCGCTTCCGTCGCACACGCGGTCGTTGCAGTGCAGCACCTTCAGATCACCGTCCGGGAGTTGTCGTAGTAGCTGACGACCGGAAAGCCGTCCGTACCGATCGTGACCGAGCTGAAGTCGCGAATCGCACTCGAGGGGGTCGCAAACGCGGCCCCCTCGGTGTTTTCGGGCGCCTGTATACTCGTTCTCACCTAGCGGCCGCACCCGTTGGGTTTCCCTTGCGGAGGGTCCGGCGGACCTGCTACTTTGGAGGGTCGCGCCGCTTTTCGCCGCTTGCCCTAGTTCTTGACTTACGACTCTGCGTAGAGGAGGTCGCCCTACGTGGCCACCAAGGTCGCTCCGCGTCCCGTGCGGAAGAGTTTCTCCCGCCTGAAGCATGTTCTTGACCTTCCCAATCTGATCGACATCCAGCGAGCTTCCTTCGACTGGTTTTTGAAGGAAGGCTTGCGTGAAACGATCGACGACATTTCGCCGATCGAGGACTACACCGGCACGCTCGCTGTTGAGTTTGCCGACTACGAGTTCGGTCCCCCGCCGGTCTCCATCAAGGAGTGCCGCGAGAAGGACCTGACGTACCAGGTGCCGCTCTCGATGACGGTCCGTTTCGTGAACACGGAAACGGGCGAGATCCGCGAGCAGACGGTCTTCATGGGGGACTTCCCGATGATGACCGACTCGGGCACGTTCATCATCAACGGCACCGAGCGGGTGATCGTCACCCAGCTCGTCCGCTCCCCCGGCGCCTACCTGATGGAGCCGAAGGATCCGGACAAGCAGGTCTTCATCGCCAACCTGATGCCGAGCCGCGGCTCGTGGCTCGAGGTGGAGATCGACAAGAAGGGCGTGGTCTACGCGCGCATCGACCGGAAGCGCAAGCTTCCGATCACGACGCTGCTCCGGGCCCTGCCGGCCGAGGATCCGACGACGGGCGAGAAGCTCGACACGTCGACGAACGAGGCGATCCTCAAGCTCTTCGACAACTCGTTCTACATCCAGAACACGCTGGACAAGGACACGACGACCCGCGAGGAAGAGGCGGTCGTCGAGGTCTTCAAGAAGCAGCGCCCCGGCGAGCCGCCGACGCTCGAGAACTCGCGGAACCTTCTCCGCGGCCTGTTCTTCGATCCGAAGCGCTACGACCTGACCAAGGTCGGCCGGTACAAGCTGAACCAGCGGCTCGAGGTGGACGTTCCCGACGACTGCCGCGTGCTCACGACGAAGGACATCGTCGCCCTCGTTCGGAAGCTCGTCGAGCTCCCGAAGATGCTCGGCGTGCCCGAGGACGCGAAGGACTTCGCGGCCGACGCGTACGCGCTCTCCCGTGAGCCCATTCGCGGCGAGCTCGACGAGTACGAGGACTTCGGCAACCGCCGGCTTCGCACCGTCGGCGAGCTGATCCAGGAGGCGTTCCGCGTCGGTCTCTACCGCATGGAGCGCGTCGTGCGCGAGCGGATGACCACCGAGGACGTCGACACGATCACGCCGCAGACGATCATCAACATCCGTCCGGTCGTGGCTGCGCTCAAGGAGTTCTTCGGCTCCTCGCAGCTCTCGCAGTTCATGGACCAGACGAACTCGCTCGCCGGGCTCACGCACCGGCGCCGGCTCTCCGCGCTCGGCGCGGGGGGTCTCACGCGCGAGCGCGCGCCGATCGAGGTGCGCGACGTGCATCCCACGCACTACGGGCGCATGTGCCCGATCGAGACGCCTGAGGGGCCGAACATCGGTCTCATCGGGTCGCTCTCCTCGATGGCGACCGTGTCGGAGTTCGGCTTCGTCCAGACCCCGTACCGCGTCGTCAAGGCCGGCAAGGTGACGGACGACATCGTCTACCTCGACGCGAGCGAAGAGGAGAAGCTCACGATCGCGCAGGCGAACGAGCCGGTGGACGAGAAGACGGGCAAGTTCCGCCACGACACCGTGCTCTGCCGCGGCCCCGGCGGCGAGCCGGTCACGGCCGTCCCCAAGGACATCCAGTACATGGACGTGAACCCGGCGCAGATCGTCTCGGTCGGCGACGGCGCTCATCCCGTTCCTCGAGCACAACGACGCGAACCGCGCGCTCATGGGCGCGAACATGCAGAGGCAGGCGGTACCGCTTCTGATCACGGACGCGCCGCTCGTCGGAACCGGGCTCGAGTACCGCGCCGCGGTCGACACGGGCGACGTGATCCTGGCCAAGCGCGCCGGGACGGTCACCGACGTCGACGCCGACATGATCACGGTCGAGGCGAAGGACGGAATCGACGAGTACGAGCTCGTCAAGTTCATGCGCTCGAACCAGGGCACGATCATGCACCAGAAGCCGATCGTCGGCCTGGGGCAGAAGGTCGTGCAGGACGAGGTGCTCGCCGACGGCAGCTCGACGTCGCAGGGCGAGCTCGCGCTCGGCAAGAACCTGCTCGTCGCGTTCATGCCGTTCGAGGGCTACAACTTCGAGGACGCCATCGTCATCTCCGAGCGGATCGTCAAGGACGACGAGCTGTCGTCCGTGCACATCCACGAGTACGAGATCGACGCGCGCGCGACCAAGCTCGGCGACGAGGAGATCACGCGCGACATTCCGAACCGCTCCGAGGAGTCGCTCCGCGACCTCGACGATCGCGGCGTCGTCCGCATCGGCGCCGAGGTCGGCTCGGGCGACCTGCTCGTCGGCAAGGTCACGCCGAAGGGCGAGACCGAGCTCGACGGCCGAGGAGAAGCTGATCCGCGCGATCTTCAAGGAGAAGGCGCGCGAGGTCCGCGACACCTCGCTCAAGGTCCCGCACGGCGAGGGCGGCAAGGTCATCGACGTGAAGACGTTCTCGCGCGACAACGGCGACGACCTGTCGCCGGGCGTGAACGAGCTCGTTCGCGTCTACGTGGCGAAGAAGCGCAAGATCGCCGAGGGCGACAAGCTCGCCGGACGGCACGGCAACAAGGGCGTCATCTCCAAGATCGTCCCGCAGGAGGACATGCCGTTCATGGCGGACGGGACGCCCGTCGACGTGATCCTGAACCCGCTCGGCGTGCCGAGCCGGATGAACATCGGCCAGATCCTCGAGACGCACCTCGGCTGGGCGGCGCACTACGGCGTCTTCTCCGAGGACGGCCAGCCGAACGGCCCGACCCCGATCGCGACCCCGTGTTCGACGGGGCGACCGAGGCCGAGGTCGACGAGGCGCTGGTCGAGTGGACGAAGCAGAACCCGAAGCACCGGATCTCCTTCAAGGTCGACGAGAAGCGCCGCCCGGGCCGCAAGTGCTCCGGGAAGGTGCAGCTCTACAGCGGCAAGACCGGCGAGCCCTTCGAGCAGAAGGTGACGGTCGGCTTCATGTACATCCTGAAGCTGCTCCACCTCGTGGACGACAAGATCCACGCGCGCTCGACGGGCCCCTACTCGCTCGTGACGCAGCAGCCCCTGGGCGGCAAGGCCCAGTTCGGCGGCCAGCGCTTCGGCGAGATGGAGGTCTGGGCGCTCGAGGCCTACGGAGCGGCCTACACGCTCCAGGAGATGCTCACCATCAAGTCCGACGACACCGTGGGCCGCGTCAAGGCCTACGAGGCGATCGTGAAGGGCGAGAACATCGCCGAGCCGTCCATCCCCGAGTCCTTCAAGGTGCTCCTCAAGGAGATGCAGTCGCTCGCGCTCGACATCCGTGTCGAGTCCGAGGAGGGCACCGAGGTCGAGGTCCGGGAGGAGGACGACGAGCTGCTCCGCGCCGCGGAGGAGCTCGGCATCGACCTGTCGCCCGGGTCGCTCCGCGCAGCCGCGCGCGAGCCCTCCGCCGAAGAGCTCGAGGAGGGCCAGGACCGGCTCGACGAGTCGGGCGAGCTGGCGGTTCCCACGGACGAATCCCTGACGGACGTCGACGACCCTGACGCCGCTCCGGTGGCCGACGCGGAGGTAGAGGAATGAGAGCCGCGGCCTCACGGGAGAGCGCGTGCGTGCAGCGGAGGCCCGCAGGGCCGGAGTCTGCGCGGGTCCAAGTGCCGTCTAGGGCGATTGCAATGAGAAGGGAAGAGCTTTGATCGACATCAACAATTTCGACGCCATCCGGATCGGCCTCGCGTCGAGCAAGCAGATCCGCGACTGGTCCTCGGGCGAGGTCACCAAGCCCGAGACGATCAACTACCGGACGCTGAAGCCGGAGAAGGACGGCCTGTTCTGCGAGCGGATCTTCGGTCCGACCAAGGACTGGGAGTGCTACTGCGGCAAGTACAAGCGCGTCCGCTACAAGGGCATCATCTGCGAGCGCTGCGGCGTGGAGGTCACGCGGCAGAAGGTTCGCCGCGAGCGCATGGGTCACATCGACCTGGCCGCGCCCGTGTCCCACATCTGGTTCTTCAAGGGCGTCCCGAGCCGCATCGGCTACCTGCTCGACATCGCCCCGAAGGAGCTCGAGAAGGTCCTCTACTTCGCCGCGTCGATCGTGACCGCGGTGGACAAGGACAAGCGCGGCGAGGATCTCGCCGACCTCGAGGACAAGGTGCGGGCCGAGTCCGAGCAGGTGTTCGTCGACCGCGACGAGCAGCTCGCCGCGCTCGAGGACCGGCTCTCGCGCCGGCGCGACTACTTCATCAAGGGCAAGGAGCGCAACTTCGACGAGGACGACGAGTTCTGGGCCCGCGGCCTCGTCGCCTGGGCCGAGGAGCAGGGCCTGCCCCCGCTCGAGGAGGCGCGCACGCTCGTCGCCGGCCTCTTCGCCGACGTCGCCAAGAAGATCACCACCGAGGACGCGAAGAAGATCCGCGAGCTCGTCCGCGGCGCTGCGATCCGCGAGGACCGCCAGCTGTCGTCGCGCGAGCTCGACCAGGTCGCGACCGCGGCCACGCAGATCCGCGAGGGTCTCGCGCCGCTGCGCGCCGAGTACGCGAAGGCGACCGGCGCGAAGAAGGGCGCGGTCACGAAGCACATGGGCAAGGTCCTCGACGCGCTGCTCTCGGGCACCGAGCTCGAGGGCGACGACGCCGCGCTCGTTTCGGGCGTCGACCTGAAGAACCTCGACAAGGTGCGCGAGATCGGCAACGGCCTCGTGCGCGAGGTCGTCGAGAACGCTCCCGAGGGCGCCGGCCCCGACGAGGTCAAGGACTTCGCGAACGACCTCTGCCTGAAGACGGACGGCCGCATGCAGAAGGAGGACCTCGACGCGCTCGTGCAGTGGTCGCTCAAGGTGCGCGAGATGTACCTCGACATCGAGTCGCGCCGGGCCGACGCCCGCGACGCCTCGGTGGACGCGGTCAACCGCCTCGAGCAGACCTGGCAGCTCTTCAAGGATCTCGAGATCAAGCAGATCGTCTCCGACGAGATGCTCTTCCGCGAGCTCAAGGACCGGTTCGGCTCGCCGTACGGGTTCGGCGTCTACTTCCGCGGCGGCATGGGCGCCGAGGCGATCCGGGATCTCCTCAAGGATCTCGACCTGGTCGCCGAGGTGAAGCAGCTCCGCGAGACGATTCGCACCTCCAAGGGGCAGAAGCAGAGCCGCGCGATCAAGCGGCTCAAGGTCGTGAACGCGTTCATCACGTCCGAGAACCGGCCCGAGTGGATGATCCTCGAGGCGGTTCCGGTCATCCCGCCGGAGCTGCGCCCGATGGTCCAGCTCGACGGCGGGCGCTTCGCCACGAGCGACCTGAACGACCTCTACCGGCGCGTGATCAACCGGAACAACCGGCTGAAGCGCCTGCTCGATCTCGGCGCGCCCGAGATCATCGTCAACAACGAGAAGCGGATGCTCCAGGAGGCCGTCGACGCGCTGTTCGACAACGGCCGCCGCGGCCGCGCCGTCACGGGCCCGGGCAACCGCGCGCTCAAGTCGCTCTCCGACATGCTCAAGGGCAAGCAGGGCCGCTTCCGCCAGAACCTGCTCGGCAAGCGCGTCGACTACTCGGGACGGTCGGTGATCGTCGCCGGGCCGAAGCTCAAGCTGCACCAGTGCGGCCTGCCGAAGCTGATGGCGCTCGAGCTCTTCAAGCCGTTCATCATGAGCCGGCTCGTCGAGCGGAAGTCCGTCCAGAACATCAAGGCGGCGAAGAAGTACGTGGACTCGATGGCGCCCGAGGTCTGGGACGTGCTCGAGGAGGTCATCGCCGAGCATCCCGTCCTCCTGAACCGCGCGCCGACGCTGCATCGCCTGGGCATCCAGGCGTTCGAGCCCGTGCTCGTGGAGGGCAAGGCGATCCAGATCCACCCGCTCGTCTGCCACGCGTTCAACGCCGACTTCGACGGCGACCAGATGGCCGTGCACCTGCCGCTCAGCGCCGAGGCGCAGGCGGAGGCGCGGATCCTCATGCTCTCGGCGAACAACATCCTCTCGCCGGCGCACGGCAAGCCGCTCTCCACGCCGACGCAGGACATGGTGCTCGGCACCTACTTCATGACCTACTGCGCGACCGATCTGAACGAGATCACCGGCGCGGACCTCAAGCCCCATCCGCGGCGCTTCGGCTCCGAGGAGGAGGTCATCCTCGCCGTCGACTCGCGGCAGGTCGATCTCCAGGATCCGATCGAGTACCGGCGCGGCGAGGAGCTCATCCTCACGACGCCGGGCCGCGTGATCTTCAACGAGGAGGTCGGACGCTCGCTCGCCCGCACGCTGGGCGAGAGCTACGTCGCGTCCGAGCAGCCGTTCATCAACCGGGCGCTCGCGAAGAAGGAGACGAACGACTTCATCTCCGACCTCGTCGACCGCTACAGCGCCCTCTCGATCGCCCCGATCCTCGACACGATCAAGGAGCTCGGGTTCGCGCACGCGACCCGGGCCGGGATCACGATCTCGAAGAACGACATCGTCATCCCCGAGAACAAGGAAGAGATCCTCGCGGGTTACGAGGAGCGCGTGCAGCGCATCGAGCGCGAGTACGAGCGCGGCCTCATCACCGAGGACGAGCGCAAGGAGCGGATCATCGAGGAGTGGACGGAGGCGACCGACACCGTCGCCGACGCCATGCAGGAGACGATGTTCGAGCTCAACCCGATCTACATGATGGCCAACTCGGGAGCGCGCGGATCGATCAAGCAGATCCGCCAGCTCGCCGGAATGCGCGGCCTCATGGCGAATCCGAAGGGCGAGATCATCGAGCGCCCGATCAAGGCCAACTTCATGGAGGGCCTGTCGGTGCTCGAGTACTTCATCTCCACCCACGGCGCCCGCAAGGGCCTCGCCGACACCGCGCTGCGCACGGCCGACTCGGGCTACCTGACCCGGCGTCTCGTCGACGTCTCCCAGGACGTGATCGTCCGTGACGACGACTGCGGCACCGAGGACTACGTCGAGCTGCCGCTCTTCACCTCGGACGGGTTCAACCGGTCGCTGCCGGGACGCATCGTCGCGCACGACATCATGAAGCCGATCAAGGACGGGAAGCCGGGCAAGACGGTCATCCTGGCCAAGGACTCCGTCGTCACGAACCCCGAGCTCCAGCGGCTCGCCGACGAGCTCGGCGAGTACGCCGAGGACTACCAGATGCACGTCCGCTCCGTCCTCAAGTGCCGGAGCGAGTTCGGCGTGTGCAAGGCCTGCTACGGCATCTTCCTCGCCACCGGCGGGATGTGCGAGGTCGGCGACGCGGTCGGAATCGTGGCCGCGCAGTCGATCGGCGAGCCGGGCACGCAGCTGACCATGCGGACGTTCCACACCGGCGGTGTGGCCGGCGCCGACATCACGCACGGCCTTCCGCGCGTCGTCGAGATCTTCGAGGCCCGCAACCCGAAGGGTGCGGCGCGCCTGGCGGAGGTCAACGGCACGGTGGAGATCGAGGAGACGGACCGCGGCCCGAAGATCACGATCGACCCGAAGGCGCTCGACGAGAACAACGAGCCGCTTCCGGTCAAGGAGTACGCGCTTCCGCGCCGGTCACGGCTGCTCGTGGCGCACGGCGACACCGTCGAGGCGGGCGATCCTCTGCACGAGGGCTCGATCGCACCGGCGGAGCTGCTCGCGCTGCACGCGACGGCGGACAAGGGCTCCACGCCGACCGAGCTCTACCTGGTCGGCGAGGTGCAGAAGGTCTACCGCTCGCAGGGCGTCGACATCCACGACAAGCACATCGAGCTGATCATCCGGCAGATGCTGAAGAAGGTGCGCGTCGAGAACGCCGGCGACACCGACCTGCTCCCGGGCCAGCTCGTGGACAAGGTCGTGCTCGAGCGCGAGAACCTCCGCGTCAAGAAGGCCAAGGGCGAGCAGGCGACGTTCGAGCCGCTGATCCTCGGGATCACGAAGGCGTCGCTCGCAACCGAGTCGTTCCTCTCGGCGGCGTCGTTCCAGGAGACCACCAAGGTGCTCACGGACGCGTCGATCGAGGGCAAGGTCGACCGGCTGCTCGGCCTCAAGGAGAACGTCATCATCGGCAAGCTCATCCCGGCGGCCACCGGCCTCAAGCGCTACCGCGGGATCGAGATCTACCCGACCGAGAAGGTTCCCGCCGCCGCCTACACGCGGCCGGCGACCGAGGAGCAGCTGCTCGCTGCGCTCGAGGAGATCGGCTCGAACGGCGAAGGTCTCGACCTGGCCGGCCTCGACCTCGACTTCCCCGCCGAGCCTCCGCTCGGCGCCGAGGAGATCCCCGAGGTCGACGAGGAGAGCTCCTCCTAGCAAGTCACTCC
This sequence comes from uncultured Actinomycetes bacterium, assembly GCA_963724315.1. Classification (GTDB taxonomy): domain Bacteria; phylum Actinomycetota; class Thermoleophilia; order Gaiellales; family Gaiellaceae; genus CAVRUF01. The sequence goes on from CAVRUF010000007.1 coordinate 50,082, forward strand.
TGCCGGGGCGGTCGGAAACGGCCGCTCCGGCAGAGTTCGTTCTGCTCCTGAGCCGCGTTGTGGACGGCTCTGGAGAACCGTTCGGGCTAGGCGCCGCCCTCGGCGGCCACGGCCTGGCCCTTTCCGGTCTGCTTCGCCCGGAACAGCGCCTCGTCGGCGCGCTCGAAGAAGGAGATCGCGTCGTCCTCGCGCGTCAGCTCCGCGATGCCGGCCGAGAGATGCAGCCGCTCCGCGGGGCCTGTGGATTTCGTGGAAACCGCGAACTGGAGCCGGCGGTAGAGCTGCTCCGCGTCCGCGAGGGCGGACTCGGGGAGGATGACCGCGAACTCGTCGCCGCCGACGCGGCAGGCGATGTCGGCGCTGCGGACGACCGAGCCGAACCCGCTCCGCCAGCTGGGCGAGCACGGCGTCGCCGGACGAGATGGCCGACGCGTTCGTTGATCGCCTTGAAGTCGTCGATGTCGAAGACGACGAGGGCGAGCTGCCGGTCGTAGCGGTGCGCCCGCGCGACCTCGCGCGCGAGCGTGTCGTGGAAGTAGCGCCGGTTGTGCAGGCTCGTGAGCGCGTCGAGGTCGGCCAGCTTGCGCGCCTCGCGGAAGCGCCGCGCGTTCACGATCGCGGGCCCGACGTTCGTCGCCACGTGCTCGAGCGCCGAGACCTCGTCCTCGCTCGGCTTGCTGCCTTCCTCGCGCCAGAAGACGGCCATCGTCCCCACCGACTCGCCCGCGTCGTTCGAAAGCGGCAGCGCGAGCGCGCCGCGGATCAGGCCGCCGTTCGCCTCCGCGCGCTCGGGCCCGTAGCGATAGGAGATCTCGACTGCGCGGGCGTCGCCTGTCGACGGCGCAGCGACCGGATGCTCGGCCGCCTCCTCCGGCGTCATGCCGTAGGTCGCGATCACCGGCGGCTCGCCCTCCTGCGGAGCGATCACGAGCGCGGCATCGACGGGCGGCAGCGCCGCGGCCGCCTCGAGCGCGCGCGAGAGCACCGTGTCGAGGTCGATCGAGGCGCCGATCGCGGCGAGCTGGCGGGAGCGCCGCGTCTCGTCCTGGGCCCGTTCGACCTCGCGCGCGAGTTCCCCGAGCATCTCCTCGAAGCGTGCGTTCGATGCCTCGAACATGCGCTCGAGCTCGTCGTTCGCGCCGTGCCGGTTCCGCGTGACGAGCACGAAGATGGCCACGCAGAGCACGACGGCCAGCGCCGCAGCGCCCAGCGCGCCGACGATGACGATCCAGGTCGTGTTGTCGAGCAGGGGGATGGGCAATTCCGCGCCGCCTTCCGGTCACCGGTGTAACGCGCAGCGGCGTGCCGCAGTGACGCGTCCAGGGGTCTCCGTGTCCTGACAATAGAGCCGTTTTCGCCGTTCGGCTATCCCTAGGCGCAGTGCGGGTTTGCTCTGCTACCCTACGCCGAGGTTCGGAGTGGGCTCCGCCCATTCCGGCCTTTTGTTGCGTCTAGGACCAAACAGAAGGAAGTTGTGCCGACCGTAAACCAGCTGGTTCGCAAGGGTCGCAAGACCCCCAAGGCGAAGACGAAGACGCCCGCGCTGAGAGGCGCTCCGCAGAAGCGGGGCGTGTGCACGCGCGTCTACACGGCGACCCCGAAGAAGCCGAATTCGGCGCTTCGGAAGGTGGCCCGCGTGCGCCTGACGAACCAGATGGAGGTGACGTCGTACATTCCCGGCGAGGGGCATAACCTGCAGGAGCACTCGGTCGTCTTGATCCGCGGCGGCCGCGTCAAGGACATGCCCGGCGTCCGCTACAAGATCATCCGTGCCGCGCTCGACACCGCCGGTGTCTCCGAGCGCCGGCAGGCCCGCTCCAAGTACGGCGCGAAGCGAGGAAGCTAGTGCCGAGGCGCGCCGCAATCCAGCCGCGGGAGCTCACTCCCGACCCGGTCTACAACTCGAAGCTGGTCACCCAGCTCGTGAACCGGATCATGACGCGCGGCAAGAAGTCGGTCGCCGAGGACATCGTCTACTCGGCGCTCGACCAGGTGGGCGAGAAGACGAGCCGTCCGCCCGTCGAGGTGCTCGAGCAGGCCGTGAAGACCGTCACCCCGGTCCTCGAGGTTCGCTCGCGCCGCGTCGGCGGCGCCAACTACCAGGTGCCCGTCGAGGTGCCGCAGCGTCGCGCCCGCACGCTCGCCGTGCGCTGGATCGTCACCTACTCGCGGGACAGGCGCGAACGGCACATGTCCGACAAGCTCGCGAACGAGATTCTGGACGCGCTCAACCAGCAGGGCGGCGCGTTCAAGCGCAAGGACGACCTCTACCGGATGGCGCAGGCCAACAAGGCCTTCGCCCACTACAGGTGGTAAATGTCGCCCGTGGCTGAAAAGACTGCAGCGCAGACCGGCGGCAAGGGCGGTCTCGAAAAGGTCCGGAACATCGGGATCATGGCCCACATCGACGCGGGCAAGACGACCACGACCGAGCGGATCCTCTACTACACCGGTCGCACCCACAAGATGGGCGAGGTGCACGAGGGCGCGGCGACGATGGACTGGATGGCGCAGGAGCAGGAGCGCGGCATCACGATCACCTCTGCTGCGACAACGGCCTTCTGGCGCGATTTTCGTGTGAACATCATCGATACGCCCGGGCACGTTGACTTCACCGTCGAGGTCGAGCGCAGCCTGCGCGTCCTCGACGGCGCGATCGCCGTCTTCGACTCGGTCGCCGGCGTCGAGCCGCAGTCCGAGACCGTGTGGCGCCAGGCCGACCGCTACGGCGTCCCGCGCATCGCGTTCATCAACAAGATGGACCGCACCGGCGCGGACTTCTTCGCGTCCGTGCAGTCGATGATCGACCGCCTCGGCGCGCACCCGGTTCCGGTGCAGCTGCCGATCGGCCAGGAGGAGCATTTCCGCGGCGTCGTCGACGTCATCGAGATGAAGGCGACCGTCTGGGAGGACGACCTCGGCATGGACATGCAGGAGATCGAGATCCCGGAGGAGCTGCGCGAGCAGGCCGGCGAGTACCACCACCAGCTGATCGACGCCGTCGCCGAGCACGACGAGGAACTGCTCGAGACCTACCTGACGGACGAGTCCGCGGTCACGCCCGAGATGATCCGCCGCGCCCTGCGCACGGCCACCCTGGCGATCGCCGTCACCCCGATCCTGCTCGGCTCCGCCTTCAAGAACAAGGGCGTGCAGCCGCTCCTCGACGCGGTCATCGACTACCTGCCGAGCCCGCTCGACGTTCCCCCGATCCACGGCATCGACCCGCGCACGCAGAAGGAGCTCTCACGGCGCCCCGCCGAGGACGAGCCGTTCGCGGCGCTCGCGTTCAAGGTCATGAGCGACCCGTACGTCGGCAAGCTCACCTACTTCCGCGTCTACTCCGGGAAGATCAAGGCCGGCGACCGCGTGCTGAACGTGAGCACCGGCAAGACCGAGCGCGTCGGCCGGCTGCTCCAGATGCACGCGAACCATCGCGAGGAGCGCGAGGAGATCGGCGCGGGCGAGATCGTCGCCGCGGTCGGCCTGAAGCAGACCACGACCGGCGACACGCTCGCCGATCGAGTCCGCTCCCATCGTGCTCGAGTCGATGGAGTTCCCGGACCCGGTCATCTCCGTCGCGATCGAGCCGAAGACGAAGGCCGACCAGGACAAGCTCTCGCAGGCGCTGCAGCGTCTCGGCGAGGAGGACCCGACCTTCCAGGTGCGCACCGACGAGGAGACGGCGCAGACGCTCATCTCCGGGATGGGCGAGCTGCACCTCGAGATCATCGTCGACCGCCTCATGCGCGAGTTCTCGGTCGACGCGAACGTCGGCCGCCCGCAGGTCGCCTACCGCGAGACGATCGGCCAGCGCGTCGAGAAGGTCGTCGGCAGGTTCGTCCGCCAGAGCGGCGGCCGCGGCCAGTTCGGCCACGTCGTCATCACGCTCGAGCCGACCGAGCCGGGCGAGGGCTACGAGTTCATCGACCGGATCACGGGCGGGAAGATCCCGCGCGAGTACATCCCGGCCGTGGACATGGGCATCCAGGAGGCGATGGAGTCGGGGATCCTCGCCGGCTACCCGGTCGTCGACCTGCGGGTCGAGCTCACCGACGGCTCCTACCACGACGTCGACTCGAGCGAGATGGCGTTCAAGATCGCCGGCTCGATGGCGTTCAAGACCGGAATGGGCAAGGCGAAGCCGAAGCTGCTCGAGCCGGTGATGGCCGTCGAGGTCGTCACGCCGGACGACTACCTCGGCGACGTCATGGGAGATCTGAATTCACGCCGCGGCCGGGTCGAAGGACTCGAGCCCCGCGGCAACGCGCAGGCGATCCGCGCCCGGGTTCCGCTTGCGACGATGTTCGGCTACGCGACGGACCTGCGCTCGACTACCCAGGGACGCGCGACTTTCACTATGCAATTCGACCGGTACGAAGAGGCGCCGGCCTCGATCGCGAGCGAGATCATCGACGGCGCCAAGGGCGCCTAGCCCCGGAGAAATTGGAGGAGGAATGGCAAAGCAGAAGTTCGAGCGCACGAAGCCGCACGTCAATGTCGGAACGATCGGTCATATCGATCACGGCAAGACGACGCTGACGGCTGCGATCACCAAGGTCCTCGCGGAGCAGGGCACCAACACGGAGGCCCGCGACTTCTCGTCGATCGACAACGCGCCGGAGGAGAAGGCGCGCGGCATCACGATCAACACGGCCCATGTGGAGTACGAGACGGAGAACCGTCACTACGCCCACGTGGACTGCCCGGGTCACGCCGACTACATCAAGAACATGATCACGGGGGCCGCCCAGATGGACGGCGCCATCCTCGTGGTCTCCGCCGCCGACGGCCCGATGCCGCAGACGCGCGAGCACATCCTGCTGGCGCGCCAGGTCGAGGTTCCCTCGATCGTCGTGGCGCTGAACAAGGCCGACATGGTCGACGATCCCGAGCTGCTCGAGCTCGTCGAGATGGAGGTGCGGGAGCTCCTCTCCAAGTACGAGTTCCCCGGCGACGACATCCCCGTCGTGCAGGTCTCGGCGCTGAAGGCGCTCGAGGGCGACGGCGAGTGGGTCCCGAAGATCCTCGAGCTGATGGAGGCCGTGGACACCTACATCCCGGAGCCCATCCGCGACACCGAGAAGCCGTTCCTCATGCCGATCGAGGACGTCATGACGATCCAGGGTCGCGGCACCGTCGTGACCGGCCGCATCGAGCAGGGCGAGATCCGCTCGGGCGACGAGGTCGAGATCGTCGGCATCCATCCGAAGATCGAGAAGACGGTCGTCACGAGCCTCGAGATGTTCCACAAGACCCTCGACTTCGCGCAGGCCGGCGACAACGCGGGCGCACTGCTGCGCGGGACGAAGCGCGAGGAGATCGAGCGCGGCCAGGTGCTTGCGAAGCCCGGCTCGATCACGCCGCACACGCACTTCAAGGCCGAGGTCTACGTGCTCTCGAAGGACGAGGGCGGCCGCCACACGCCGTTCTTCAACGGCTACCGGCCGCAGTTCTACTTCCGCACGACGGACGTGACCGGCGACATCAAGCTCCCGGAGGGCCAGGAGATGGTCATGCCGGGCGACAACACGAACATGGAGATCCAGCTGATCCAGCCGATCGCCATGGATCCGGGCCTCCGTTTCGCCATCCGCGAGGGTGGACGCACGGTAGGCGCAGGCGTCGTCACCGACGTCATCGCGTAGGAGAGAAGGCAACCCCTAGTGGCACAGCAGAAGATCCGAATCCGCCTCAAGGCGTACGACCACAATCAGCTCGACCGGTCTGCGGTGCAGATCGTCGATACGGCGCAGCGGAGCGGCGCGACCGTCACCGGTCCCGTTCCGCTGCCCACCGAGAAGAACGTCTACACGGTGATCCGAGGCCCGTTCAAGGACAAGGACTCCCGGGAGCACTTCGAGGTGCGCACGCACAAGCGCCTGATCGACATCCACCAGCCGACCCCGAAGACGGTCGACTCCCTGATGCGGCTGGATCTTCCTGCAGGCGTCGACATCGAGATCAAGCTCTAGGACGGAGATGAAAGGGATCATCGGCAAGAAGCTCGGCATGACGCAGGTCTTCGACCAGGAGACCGGCGAGCTCGTGCCCGTCACGGTCATCCAGGCCGGGCCGTGCCCTGTCGTCTCCGTGCGGACCGCCGAGGCGGACGGCTACGACGCCGTCCAGCTCGCGTGGGACGAGGTCCCGGACAAGAAGCTCACGAAGCCGGAGATCGGGCACCTGAAGAAGAACGGGGTCGCGCCGCACCGCAAGCTCGTCGAGCTGCGGGGCACGAGCGAGCTCGTCGCCGGCGATTCCGTCACCGTCGAGGCGTTCGCGCCCGGCGAGAAGGTGAAGGTGACGGGCGTCTCGATCGGCAAGGGCTTCCAGGGGACGATCAAGCGCCACAACTTCCATCGCGGGCCGGTCTCGCACGGATCGCACAACGTCCGCGCGCCGGGCTCGATCGGCGCGTCCGCGACGCCCTCCCGGGTGTTCAAGGGTCAGAAGATGGCCGGACAGATGGGCAACAAGCGCCGCACGCAGGTCGGCCTCACCGTGGTCCAGGCGGTCCCGGAGGAGAACCTTCTCCTCGTCCGCGGCGCGATTCCCGGCCACAGCAACTCGACCGTCGTCGTCCGAGAGGACGTCCGCTAGTGGCCGCTCCGAAGGCACCCGTGCTCGACGCGTCGGGCAAGAAGGCAAAGGACTTCACGCTGGACGAGGCCGTGTTCACGGCCGAGGTGAAGCCGTACCTGATCCACGAGGTCGTGCGGGCCGAGTCGGCCGCGGCCCGAAGCGGAACGTCGGCGACCAAGAGCCGTGGGCTCGTCGCCGGCGGCCGCGCCAAGCCGTGGCGCCAGAAGGGCACCGGTCGCGCCCGCGCGGGCACGACGCGCAGCCCGCAGTTCACGGGCGGCGGTCACGCCTTCCGGATCGTTCCGCGCTCGTTCACGCTCAAGGTGAACCGCAAGGCCCGCAAGGCCGCGCTTCGCTCTGCGCTCTCCCGGCATGCCGGCCGCGGATCGCTCGCCGTGGTCGGCGCGAACTCGTTCGAGGAGCCGTCCACGAGGGCCGCGGCCGCGTTCTGCGGCGCCTGGGGGAACGAATTGCCGCTGCTCGTGCTCGTCCAGCCGGACGAGCTCTCGGTGGCCCGCTCGTTCCGCAACCTCCCGCGCGTGCTGGTGCTCGAGCCGTCCGAGCTCGAGGTCGGCGCGCTCGTTTGGGCGCGCTCGGTCGTCGCGACCGAGGCCGCGCTCGAGCGGATCCAGGAGGTGGCTCGCTAGATGCACGCACGCGAGGTCCTCATCGCCCCCGTCGTCTCGGAGAAGAGCTACAGCCTGATCGAGGACAACAAGTACTCGTTCCGCGTCCACGACCGCGCGCACAAGACGCAGATCCGCCAGGCCGTGGAGGAGCTCTTCGACGTCAAGGTGGAGGGCGTCAACATCGTCCAGGTCCGGTCGAAGCCGAAGCGGCGCGGGATCTCCAAGGGCGTCAGGCCGGGCTGGAAGAAGGCGATCGTCCAGCTGCGCGCGGGCGACAAGATCGAGATCTTCGAAGGAGCCCAGGTCTAGTGCCGCCCCGCCGATTGAAGCCCACCAGCCCCGGCCGCCGGTTCCGCACGGTGCCGGACTTCAGCGAGCTCTCGAAGGTCGAGCCCGAGAAGAGCCTGCTCGAGCCGCTGAAGAAGACCGGCGGGCGCAACGTCAACGGCCGGATCACGACGCGCCACCAGGGCGGCGGCCACAAGCGCCGCTACCGCAAGATCGACTTCAAGCGGACGAAGGACGGCGTGCCGGCCAAGGTCGCGTCGATCGAGTACGACCCGAACCGCTCGGCGCGCATCGCGCTGCTCCACTACGCGGACGGCGCCAAGGCGTACATCCTCGCTCCGTCGCGGCTTGCGCGTCGGCCAGACGGTCGAGTCGGGCCCGAACGCCGACATCCGGCCCGGGAACTCGCTCCCGCTCGAGAACATCCCGACGGGAACGATCGTCCACAACGTCGAGCTGAAGCCGGGCCGCGGCGGCCAGATGGCCCGGAGCGCAGGCGCAGGCGTGCAGCTCGTGGCCAAGGACGAGCCGCATGCGGTGCTCCGCCTTCCGTCCGGCGAGATCCGCCGCGTCCTGCTCACCTGCCGCGCGACCGTGGGCCAGGTCGGCAACACGGACCACGAGAACATCCGCAGCGGCAAGGCCGGCCGCAGCCGCTGGCTGGGCAAGCGCCCGACCGTGCGCGGCTCGGCCATGAACCCCGTCGACCATCCGCACGGCGGCGGCGAGGGCAAGTCCAAGGGCGGCCGCAACCCGGTGACGCCGTGGGGCGTCCCGACGCTCGGCAAGCGGACGCGCAGCAAGCACAAGGAATCGAACCAGCTCATCGTCCGCGGCCGTCGCCGCGGCAAGGAAAGGCGCTAAATGCCGCGGAAAATGCTTCGCACTTTCCGCGGGGTTGGGGCTAGACCCATCGCTTCGCTCGGGTGCAACAAGAAAGGACAGGCGTGAGTAGGTCTTCCAAGAAGGGTCCTTACGTGGACGCCAAGCTGATGGCGCGGATCGTGGCCATGAACGAGTCGGGCGACAAGCGCCCGCTCCGCACCTGGTCGCGCACCTCCACGGTCTTCCCCGACATGGTCGGGCACACGATCGCCGTCCACGACGGCCGTAAGCACGTGCCCGTGTTCCTCACGGAGTCGATGGTCGGCCACAAGCTCGGGGAGTTCGCTCCCACGCGCACGTTCCGCGGCCACTCCGGCGACCGCCAGGCGCAGGTGAAGAAGCGCTAGCCATGGCCTCGTCCGAGACCCAGCAGACGCAGGTGAAGGCCCAGGCGCGCTACGTGCGCACGGGCCCGCGCAAGGCGCAGCTCGTCGTGGAGCAGATCCGCGGCCGCACCGTGCCGGAGGCGCGCACGATCCTCGCGTTCACCGAGCGCGCGGCCGCAAAGGATGTCCGGCTGGTCCTCGACTCGGCCGTCGCGAACGCGGAGATGAACCACGGCCTCGCGGGCGACGACATGGTCGTCTCGGCGGCGTTCGTGGGCGAGGGGCCGACGCTGAAGCGCTGGCGTCCCCGCGCGCGCGGCCGCGCCTCACGGATCAACAAGCGCACGTGCCACATCACGATCTTGCTCGCGCAGCCCGACGGCGGCGTGCTGCCGGTCCGCAAGGTCGCCCCGGTGCCTGCGCCGACGCCGGCGCCCGAGGTCGAAGAGCCGCAGGCCGAGGAGACCGAGGCGAAGCCGAAGCGCGCTGCGAAGCCGAAGGCCGAGACCGCCGAGAAGCCGAAGCGAGCAGCGAAGCCCAAGCCGAAGGCCGACGCAGCGCCGGCGGAGGAGAAGCCGAAGGCCGACGCAGCGCCGGCGGAGGAGAAGCCGAAGCCGAAGCGCGCGCCGCGCCGCAAGAAGCCTGAGACCGACGAGGGGAGCAGTTCCTAGTGGGACAGAAAATTCATCCCGGCGGTCTTCGCCTGGGGATCATCCACGACTGGAAGTCCAACTGGTACACGGGCACCAAGGAGTTCCCCGCGTACATCATCGAGGACGTCCGGATCCGCGATCACATCAACCGGAAGCTCGGCCACGCGGGGCTCTCCGACATCCTGATCCGCAAGGACAAGCAGCGGATCACGATCGACATCTTCACGGCGCGGCCCGGCATCGTCATCGGCAAGTCGGGCTCCGAGGTGGACGCGCTCCGGCGTGAGATCCACGCGATGACCGAGAAGAACGTCCACATCAACATCAACGAGATCAAGCGGCCCGAGCTGGACGCGCGGCTCGTGGCGCAGGCGATCGCCGAGCAGCTGCAAAACCGCGTCAGCTTCCGGCGCGCGATGAAGCGCTCGCTCGCGTCGGCGATGCGCTCGGGCGCGCAGGGCGTGAAGATCCAGTGCGGCGGCCGTCTCGGCGGAACCGAGATGTCGCGCTCCGAGCACTACTCCGAGGGCCGCGTTCCGCTCCACACGCTGCGCGCGGACATCGACTACGGCTTCGTCGAGGCGAAGACGACGTACGGCCGCATCGGCGTGAAGGTCTGGATCAACAAGGGCGAGATCATGCCCGAGGGCTACGGCGACGGCCGCGACGGCGAGCAGCCGTCCTCCCGCCGGCGCCCGAGCCAGGAAGGTCTCAGCGCCGGCCGCGAGGGCGGACGCCGCGCACCCGACCGCGAGGGCCTCGGCCCCGTCCGGCGCCGCGAGCGCTCGGGCGGCGGCGGAGGCGGCGGTCGCCGCGGCGGAGGACGCCCCGGCGGTGGCGGCGGACGGCCGCGCCCGCAGACGGATCGCCCCCAGGCCGAGCGCCAGGCGCCGCCCGCAGCCGAGCCCGAGACGCCCAAGGTCGTCGACGCACCCGTGGAGGCGCCGGTCGAGGCCGCCGCGCCCGAGGTCGTCGAGGCTCCCGTGGAGGCTCCCGTCGAGACGCCGGTGGAGGCTCCGGTCGAGGCCGCTCCCGAGGCTCCGGTCGCGGAGACGCCCGCCGAGCCCGAGGCACCGGCCGAGGAGCCGGCTCCGGCTCCGGCCGCGGAGAAGAAGCCGCGCGCGAAGGCCGCTCCGGCGAAGAAGCCGGCCGCCCCGAAGGCCGCTGCGCGAAGCCCGCGGCCGCGAAGAAGCCTGCGGCGGCGAAGAAGCCGGCCGCGCCGAAGGCCGCCGCCGCGAAGCCGGCGGCCGCCAAGACCGCAGCGAAGCCGGCCGCGAAGAAGCCGGCCGCCAAGACAACCGCTGCCAAGACCGCAGCGGCGAAGCCCGCCGCGGCGAAGAAGCCCGCGGCGCGCAAGCCGGCCGCGAAGAAGGACGAGTCCAAGTGACCGGGAGTGACGCCACGTGTTGATGCCGCGGAAGACCAAGTACCGCAAGCAGCAGCGTGGGCGCAGGCGCGGGATGTCGAAGGGCCAGCAGCAGGTCAACTTCGGCGACTACGGGCTGAAGTCCCTCGACGCCGGTTGGATCACCAACCGCCAGATCGAGGCCGCCCGAATCGCGATGACGCGCAAGATCAAGCGCGGCGGCAAGGTCTGGATCAACGTCTTCCCGGACAAGCCCGTGACGCAGAAGCCCGCCGAGACCCGGATGGGCTCCGGCAAGGGCTCGCCCGAGCACTGGGTGTGCGTGGTGAAGCCCGGCCGCGTGATGTTCGAGCTGGCCGGCGTCCCGGAACCGCTGGCGCGCGAAGCGATGCGCCTCGCCGGGATGAAGCTCCCCGTGAAAACCAAGTTCGTGAAGAGGGAGGCTGAGCTCTTTGAAGGGTAGAGAGCTGCGGGAACTGTCCGACGAGGAGCTCACCCGGCGCCTCGCGGAGAGCCGCGAAGAATTGTTCAACCTGCGCTTCCAGGACGCCACCGGCGCGCTCGACAACACCGCGCGCCTGGGCCTCACGAAGCGCGACATCGCCCGGATCCTGACCGTTCAGGCCGAGCGCGCCAACAGGCTGGAGAGACGGTAGAGATGGCTGACGAGAACGACAACATCGAAGAGAACGAGCAGACCCCCGAGGCCGAGGCGGACGTGACCGAGGCGCCGGAGGAGACCGTGGCCGAGGAGACCCCCGCCGCGGAAGACACCCCTGCCGAGGAGCCCGTCGCCGAGGAGGAGACTCCCGTCGAGGACGCACCCGCCGAGGAGCCCGTGGCCGAAGAGGCCGCCGAGAGCCTGCCGCGGAAGAGGCACCCGCCGAGGAGGCCGCGGCCGAGGACGCGCCCGCCGAGGAAACTCCCGCCGAGGAGGCTCCTGCCGAGGAAGCTCCCACGGACGAGGCTCCCGCCGAGGAGGCTCCGACGGACGAAGCTCCCACGGACGAGGCTCCGGCTGAGGAGGCTCCGGCCGACGACGCTCCCGCCGAGGACGCACCTGCCGCCGAGGCTCCGCCCGCCGAGGAGACGCCCACCTTCCGCCGCAGACGCGCGAGCGGCGCCGCTCCACGAAGCCGAAGGCCGAGAAGAAGGCCCAGCGCTCCGCGTACAAGAAGCGCAAGGCCGCCAACCGGGAGAAGGGCGAGCGCAAGCCGATCGTCCGCATCCCGAAGCCGATCGCCGAGCACGGCCGCCGCAAGGAGCGCCGCGGCGTGGTCGTCTCGAGCGCGATGGACAAGACGATCGTCGTCCGTGTCGACACGTCCAAGCCGGACCGGCGCTACAAGAAGGTCGTCCGCCGCTCGACCAAGTTCCACGCGCACGACGAGCAGAACGTGGCCAACGTGGGCGATCTCGTCCTGATCATCGAGACGCGCCCGCTCTCGAAGACGAAGAACTGGCGGCTGGCAGAGGTCCTGGAGGCCGCGAAGTGATCCAGCAGGAGTCGAACCTGAAGGTGGCGGACAACACGGGCGCCCGCTCGATCCTCTGCATCCGCGTGCTCGGCGGCTCCAAGCGCCGGTATGCGCGTGTGGGGGACATCATCGTGGCGACCGTCAAGGTCGCGACCCCGCAGGGCACGGTCAAGAAGGGCGAGGTCGTGCGCGCCGTCGTCGTGCGGACGAAGAAGCCGTTCGGCCGCTCCGACGGCACGTCGATCGCGTTCGACGAGAACGCGGCCGTGATCATCGACGCCCAGATGAACCCGCGCGGGACCCGCATCTTCGGACCTGTCGCACGGGAATTGCGCGAGAAGAACTTCATGAAGATCGTCTCGCTGGCACCGGAGGTCCTCTAGTGAGCACCGCCATGAAGATCAGAAAGGGCGATCTCGTCCAGGTGATCAGCGGCAAGGACCGCGGCAAGCAGGGACGCATCATCGAGTCCCATCCCGCGGAGCGCCGCGTGATCGTCGAGAACCTGAACCTCGTCAAGAAGCACCGCAAGCCCCGCGCGCTGCGCGACTCGAGCCGCATGGGGCAGCAGCAGGTGCAGCCCGGCGGCGTCTTCGACGTGGCCGCGCCGATTCCGATCTCGAACGTGATGGTCGTGTGCCCCACGTGCAACCGGGCCACGCGCGTCGGCTACGAGTTCCGCGAGACCAAGTCGGGCCGCACGAAGGTGCGCGTCTGCCGGCGCCAGGACTGCGGGGAGGTGCTCGACCGGTGACCCCCGCCACGACGAAGGCCAAGCCGAAGAGGAAGTCGGACGAGTACGTGCCGCGCCTCAAGCAGCGCTACGAGGACGAGTTCCGCGCGGAGCTGAAGGACGAGCTCGAGCTGAGCTCCCTGATGATGGTCCCGCGCGTCTCGAAGATCACGCTGAACATGGGCGTCGGCGACGCGAAGACGAACGCCAAGGCGCTCGACACCGCGATGGACGAGCTCGCGATCATCTCGGGCCAGAAGGCCCAGCTTCGCCGTGCGACCAAGTCGATCGCCAGCTTCAAGCTCCGCGAGGGGATGCCGATCGGCGCCAAGGTCACGCTGCGCGGCCCGCGCATGTACGAGTTCCTCGACCGCCTCGTCTCGATCGCGCTCCCGCGCATCCGCGATTTCCGCGGCCTGTCCCTGAAGAGCTTCGACGGGCGCGGCAACTACTCGCTGGGCATCCGCGAGCAGATCATCTTCCCGGAGATCGACTACGACGACGTGGACACGGTCCGCGGGCTCGACGTGGCGATCACGACCACGGCCAGAAACGATGAGGAGGCCCTCGCGCTCCTGCGCAAGCTCGGCCTCCCGTTCAGAGCGGAGTAGGAGGAAGGGTGGCAAAGAAGAGCCTCATTGCGAAGGCCGCGCGGCCGCAGAAGTACCCGACGCGGGTCTATTCGCGCTGCAATCGCTGCGGGCGTCCGCGCGCGGTCTACAAGAAGTTCGGCCTGTGCCGGATCTGCCTGCGCGAGCTCGCCCACGAGGGCGCAATCCCCGGCATGACGAAATCGAGTTGGTGAATCGCAGATGCTTACTGATCCTGTTGCAGACATGCTCACCCGGATCCGGAACGCCAACAAGGCGCTCCAGGAGACCGTCTCCATGCCCTCGTCGCGGCTGAAGACGGAGATCGCCCGCCTCCTGAAGGAGGAGGGCTACGTGACCGACTACCACGTCGAGAAGGGCGAGTCGTTCGATACGCTCGTCGTGCAGCTCAAGTTCGGTCCCGCCCGCGAGCGGGTCATCACCGACCTGAAGCGCGTCTCGAAGCCCGGCCGGCGCGTCTACGCGAAGAAGGACCGGCTGCCGCGCGTCCTCGGCGGCATGGGCATCGCGATCCTGTCGACGTCGACAGGGCTGATCACGGGCCGCAAGGCGCAGGAGCTGGGCGTCGGCGGCGAGGTCCTGTGCTTCGTCTGGTAACGCCATGAGTCGAATCGGAAAACAGCCAATCGAAGTCCCGTCCGGCGTCTCGGTCTCGATCTCCCCTGGGCGCGTCATGGTCAACGGCCCGCTGGGCGAGCTCTCCCAGCAGGTGCCGGAGCGGATCGCCATCGAGCAGAAGGAGAACGAGATCGTCGTCACGCGGCCGACCGAGCGCGGAACCGACCGTGCCCTGCACGGACTGACGCGCACGCTCGTCGCGAACATGGTCGAGGGCGTCACCAAGGGCTTCGAGAAGCGCCTCGAGATCCAGGGCGTCGGCTACCGCGCGTCGCTGCGCGGCTCCGCGCTCGAGCTGAACGTCGGCTACTCGCACCCGGTGGTCATGGATCCGCCCGGCGGGATCGAGTTCGAGGTTCCGACCGTGAACGAGGTCGTCGTCAAGGGCATCGACAAGCAGCGGGTCGGCCAGACCGCCGCCGAGATCCGCAAGGTGCGCCCGCCCGAGCCGTACAAGGGCAAGGGCATCCGCTACCAGGGCGAGTACGTCGCCCGCAAGGTCGGGAAGCGCGCGTAATGCCGACGCTCACGACACGCGAAGCGCGAATGCGCCGGCACCGGCGGCTGCGGCGGACGCTTTCGGGCACCGCCGAGCGGCCCCGCCTGGTCGTCTTCCGCTCGAACAAGGGAATCGAGGCTCAGCTCGTGGACGACCGCGCAGGCAAGACGCTCGCGTCGGCCGGCCACGGCGGGCTCAAGTCGTTCAAGGGAACGAAGACCGAGCAGGCGGCCGCCGTCGGGAAGGCGCTTGCCGCGAACGCGAAGGCCGCGGGCATCGAGTCCGTCGTCTTCGATCGCGGCGGCTTCCTCTACCACGGCCGCGTCAAGGCGCTGGCCGAGGCCGCCCGCGAAGGAGGACTGAAGTTCTGATGGCAATGGATATCGCTGAGAGCCGAGAGCTCAAGGAGCGCGTGGTCGAGATCAACCGCGTCGCCAAGGTCGTGAAGGGCGGCCGGCGCTTCTCGTTCACGGCGCTGGTCGTGATCGGGGACGAGGTCGACCGCGTCGGCGTCGGCTACGGGAAGGCCCGCGAGGTTCCGCTGGCCATCTCGAAGGCGGTCGACGACGCGAAGAAGAACATGTTCGAGGTGCCGCAGCACGGCACGACGATCACGCACGAGATCATCGGCGAGTTCGACGCTGCCCGCGTCCTGCTCCGCCCGGCGAGCGAGGGAACCGGCGTCATCGCCGGCGGCGGCGTCCGCGCCGTCCTCGAGCTCGCCGGCATCCACGACATCCTGGCGAAGAGCCTGGGGACGCCGACGCCGATCAACCTGCTCAAGGCGACGGTGAACGGCCTCCAGAACCTGCGCCGTCCCGAGGAGGTCGCGCGCATCCGCGGCAAGTCGATCTCCGAGGTGCTGCCGTTGCCGAGGACCCCGAAGGAAGCGCCCGAGCCGGCCGTCGAGCCGGTCGCCGCGGTCTCGGAGGAAGCGGTCGATGGCGACGCTTAAGGTCACGCAGATCCGCAGCCAGATCGGGCAGTCGGAGCGTCACCGCGGCACGCTGCGGGCGCTCGGGCTGGGCAAGATCGGCCGCTCGGTCGAGCGTCAGGACACCCCGGACACGCTGGGTATGCTCAGAAAAGTCCGTCATCTCGTGAAGATCGAGGAGTCGTAGTGCCGCCCCTGCCCGAGGACGATCTCAGCCTCCACAATCTCAAGCCGGCGCAGCCGCGCAAGAACCGCAAGCGGATCGGCCGCGGCCTGGGCTCCGGCAAAGGCCGGTATTCGGGCCGGGGTATCAAAGGCCAGAAGTCGCGCGCGGGCTCGCACACGATGCGCCCCGGCTTCGAGGGCGGCCAGATGCCGATCTACATGCGGCTTCCGAAGGAGCGCGGCCCGTACTCGAAGGACGCGATGCCCGTCGGCCCGCACCGCACGCACACGATTCCGGTCAACCTCGCCGCCCTGGAGCAGCGCTTCGCCGCGGGCGACGACGTGACTCTCGAGGCGCTCGTCGAGCGCGGCCTGATCAAGAACACGCGCATCGACGTGAAGATCCTCGGCCAGGGCGACCTGACCAAGAAGCTGTCCGTGACCGCGCACGCCTTCTCGGCGGTCGCGCGCGAGAAGATCGAGGCCGCCGGCGGCACGGCGACCGCGCTGCGCGAGGCGGTCGAAAAGCCGACGCGCAAGCGCCGCAAGCGCCGTTCGACGAAGCCGGCCGAGGCCGAGGTCGAGCCGCAGCCCGCCGCCGAGGACGAGGCGCCCGCCGAGCCGAGGCCGTCGAGGAGACCGAGACTCAGGAAGAGTCGGAGGCCTAGGTGTTCTCCTGGCTCGCCAACGCCTGGCGGGTTCCCGAGCTCAGGCGCCGGGTCCTCTTCACCGCCTTCATCCTGGCCCTCTACCGGCTGGGCAGCTGGATCCCGACCCCGGGTGTCGATCCGACGACGATCGAGGATTACTTCGCCGGGCAGGGCGGCACGATCCTGAACCTGCTGAACATCTTCTCGGGCGGCGCGCTCTCGCAGTTCGCCCTGTTCGCGCTCGGGATCATGCCGTACATCACGGCGTCGATCATCTTGCAGCTCATGACCGTGGTCATCCCCCGGCTCGAGCAGCTCCAGAAGGAGGGCGAGTCCGGCTACGCCAAGATCAACCAGTACACG
Organism: uncultured Actinomycetes bacterium; assembly: GCA_963724315.1. Taxonomy (GTDB): domain Bacteria; phylum Actinomycetota; class Thermoleophilia; order Gaiellales; family Gaiellaceae; genus CAVRUF01. The sequence goes on from CAVRUF010000007.1 coordinate 66,865, forward strand.
CGCTACCTCGCGGTCTGTCTCGCGGCGCTCCAGGCGGCCGGCTACTCGTACCTCTTCGACCGCACGACCGACCTGAACCTGACGCTCAGCCGCTTCATCCTGATCGTCGTCTCGCTCACGGCCGCGACGACGCTTCTCATGTGGATGGGCGAGCTGATCACGAAGCGCGGCATCGGCAACGGGATCTCGCTCCTCATCTTCGCGTCGATCCTCTCGAGCCTTCCGGCCGGGATCCGCGCGTGGTACGAGGGCGACGCGTTCGAGCGGCTCATGTTCCCGCTCATCGCGCTCGCGATCATCGTCGCCGTCGTCTTCGTCCAGGAGGGCCAGAGGCGGATCCCGATCCAGTACGCGAAGCGCATGGTGGGCCGCCGCATGACCTCGGGCGGGTCGACCTACATGCCGCTGCGCGTGAACATGGCCGGCGTCATCCCGATCATCTTCGCCGCCGCGATCATGGCGTTCCCGCCGACGGTCGCGCAGTTCTTCCCGAACACGCAGAGCTTCGTCAACTCGCATTTCAGCCCGACCGCCCTGCCGTACCTCCTGCTGCAGGCGTTCCTGATCGTGATCTTCACCTACTTCTACACGGCGGTCCAGTTCAATCCGATCGACCAGGCGGACAACCTGCGCAAGAACGGCGGCTACATCCCCGGGATCCGTCCGGGCCCGCCGACCGCGCAGTACCTCGACCGCGTGCTTTCGCGGCTCACGCTGCCGGGCTCGCTCTACCTCGCGGCCGTCGCCACGCTGCCGACGCTCTTCATCCGCTACGGCGGGTTCTCGCAGGCCACGTCGAGCGCGCTCGGCGGAACGTCGATCCTGATCGTCGTCGGCGTCGCGCTCGACACCATGCGCCAGATGGAGTCGCAGATGATGATGCGCCACTACGAGGGCTTCCTGAAATAGGGCGGCGGACCGCCGTTTCATGCCTCTCGACATCGTGATCTTGGGCCCGCCCGGCGCGGGCAAGGGAACGCAGGCGATGCGGATCTCCGAGGAGGCCGGCATCCCGCACATCGCAACCGGCGACCTGATCCGCGCGGAGATCGCGGCCGGCACCGAGCTCGGCCGTCAGGTGGAGTCCTACAACGCCCGCGGCGAGCTCGTCCCCGACGAGATCCTGATCGGTCCCGTCCGCCAGCGGCTCAACGAGCCGGACGCGAAGCCCGGCTTCGTGCTCGACGGCTTCCCGCGGACGCTGGCCCAGGCCGAGGCGCTCGACACGATGCTCGACGAGCTCGACCGCGAGATCTCGGTCGTCCTCAACTTCCAGCTGCCGGAGGAGCTCGCCCACCAGCGGCTCCTGTTGCGCGCGGTCGAGTCGGGCCGAGCCGACGACACGCCCGAGATGATCCACCACCGCATGGAGACGATGCGCGTCCCCGACGACCTCGTCGCCTACTACCGCGCCAAGGGCAACCTCGTCGGGATCCACGCCGACCGCACGATCGACGAGGTCTTCGAGGAAGTCCGCAGCGTGCTCGAGGCGGCCGAGGCGCGATGATCGTTCGCAAGTCCGCCGGAGGAGATCGAGACGATGGCGCGCGCCGGCCGGGTGGTGGCCGCGACGCTCACGGCCGTCGGCGAGGCGATCCGTCCCGGAGTGACGACGCTCGAGCTCGACGAGCTCGCGGAGGATCTGATCCGCTCGAGCGGCGGCGTGCCGACCTTCAAGGGCTACAACGGCTTTCCCGGCTCCATCTGCGCGTCGCCGAACTCGATGGTCGTCCACGGAATCCCGGGCTCCTACCGGGTCGCCGAGGGCGACGTCCTCTCGATCGACGTCGGCGTCACCCTCGACGGCTTCGTCGCGGACTCCGCCCGGACGTTCGGCGTGGGGGAGATCGACCCCGAGGCGCAGCGGCTGCTCGACGTGTGCGAGGCGGCGTTGGCCGCGGGCATCGAGGCGGCCCGGCCCGGGGGTCACATCGGCGACATCTCCGCGGCGGTGCAGCACGTGACCGAGGAGGCCGGATTCTCGGTCGTTCGCTCCCTCGTCGGCCACGGCGTGGGGCGCCAGATGCACGAGGAGCCGCAGGTTCCGAACTTCGGCGAGCCCGGCCGGGGCCCGAAGCTGACAACCGGGATGACGATCGCGATCGAGCCGATGATCACCGCGGGAGCCGACGACGTCTTCCTCGCCGAGGACAACTGGTCGATCTCGACGACCGACGGCTCGCTGGCCGCCCATTTCGAGCACACGGTCGCGATAACCGACGCTGGACCGCGCATTCTCACCACGGCAGGAGCCCCAGTTGAATTGCTACGATGACCCTCGCGCGGCTTCGCCGGATACCGGCGTGGCCGCTCGTTTGTGCCTATGAAAGTCCGTGCCTCCGTCAAGCCGATTTGCGACCGGTGCCGCGTCATCAAGCGGCACGGCCGGGTGCTGGTCCTGTGCACGAACCCACGACACAAGCAACGACAGGGGTAAGGAGAGACCTTGGCTCGAATCGCAGGCGTCAACCTTCCGCGCGAGAAGCGCCTGGAAGTAGCGCTCACCTACATCTACGGAATCGGCCCCTCGACGGCGCGCAAGGTCGCGCTCGAGACCAGCCTTTCGCCCGACCAGAAGGTTCGTGACCTGACCGACGAGGAGGTCACGAAGCTCCGCAACTACATCGACGAGAACCTCGAGGTCGAGGGCGACCTGCGCCGGGAGCGCTCGCAGAACGTGAAGCGGCTCCAGGAGATCGGCGCCTACCGCGGGATCCGCCACCGCCGCGGCCTTCCGGTGAACGGACAGCGGACGAAGACCAACGCCCGGACCCGCAAGGGTCCGAAGAAGACGGTCGGCCGCGGCAAGAAGGCGAAGGTCTAAGTGGCGCCGCCCCGCAGACCGTCCAAGGGCCGCACCCGCCGGCGCGTCAAGAAGAACATCGCCATCGGCCAGGCGCACATCAAGACGTCGTTCAACAACACGATCGTGACCCTCACCGACAAGGAGGGGAACGTCATCGCCTGGGAGAGCGCCGGTTCCGCCGGCTTCAAGGGCTCGCGCAAGTCGACGCCCTTCGCCGCCCAGGTGACCGCCGACTCGTGCGCCAAGAAGGGCATGGAGCACGGCCTCCAGAAGGTCGAGGTCTTCGTCAAGGGCCCGGGCTCGGGTCGTGAGACGGCGATCCGCTCCCTCCAGGCCGCCGGCCTCGAGGTGCTCGGCGTGAAGGACGTCTCCCCGCAGGCCCACAACGGCGTCCGCCCGAAGAAGAGGCGGAGGGTCTAGTGGCCCGCGAGAACCTGGGCAAGAAGTGCCGGGCGTGCCGGCGCGAGGGCATGAAGCTCTTCCTGAAGGGCGAGCGCTGCCTGACCGAGAAGTGCGCGGTCGAGCGCCGCAGCTACCCGCCGGGAGAGCACGGGCGCGGTCGCATCAAGCAGTCCGAGTACCTGCTTCAGCTGCGCGAGAAGCAGAAGGCACGGAGGTATTACGGGATCCTCGAGAAGCAGTTCCGGGGCTATTACAACAAGGCCTCGAAGCGCTCTGGGATCACGGGCGAGGAGCTTCTGCGGATGCTCGAGCTTCGGCTCGACAACGTCGTCTACCGCATGGGCTTCGCCGCCTCGCGCGCACAGGCGCGCCAGATCATCCGGCACGGTCACTTCCACGTGAACGGCCGCCGGGTCAACATCCCGAGCTTCCAGGTTCGGGCCAACGACGTGGTTTCGATGAAACCGGGCAGCGGTGTCGAACAGGTCGTTCGGGACGCTACGGATCTGACCGCATCGGTCGTCCCGTGGCTCCAGGCCGACCATGAGAACCTGACCGGAAAAGTGCTGAGACTGCCCGAGCGAAACGAGATCGACACGCCGGTCCAGGAACAGCTCATCGTCGAGCTCTATTCGAAGTAGACCCAGAAGGGACGCATGGCTACGAGATCGCTTGCAACGGACTTCCAGACGCCGAGGATCACCCACGAGGAGGTCGACGAGCAGCACGGCATCTTCGTGATCGAGCCGCTTGACCGCGGCTTCGGCTACACCTTCGGCAACTCGCTTCGGCGGGTACTGCTCTCGTCGCTCGAGGGCGCCGCAGTCACGTCGGTGAAGATCGAGGGCGTCGCCCACGAGTTCACCACGCTTCCGGGCGTCCGCGAGGACGTCATGGACATCATCCTCAACCTGAAGAACCTGATCTGCCGGCTGCACGGGGACTCCCCCGAGATCGAGGTGCGCCTGGACAAGAAGGGCCCCGGCCCGGTCAAGGCGTCCGACATCTCCGCGCCGGCGGATCTCGAGATCCTCAACCCCGACCTCGAGATCGCGAATCTCGCCGCCAAGGGGCGGCTCGAGATCACGCTCACGGTCGGCCGCGGCCGCGGCTACGTCCCGGCCGAGCTGAACCGCGGGCCCGAGCACTCGATCGGCACGATTCCGGTCGACTCGATCTTCTCGCCGGTCCGCCGCGTCTCGTACGAGGTGGAGGCGGCGCGCGTCGGGCAGCGCACCGACTACGACAAGCTCACCCTCGACATCACGACCGACGGCTCGGTCGACCCGCGCGACTCGGTCGCCGAGGCCGCCGAGATCCTCATCCGCCAGCTCGCCATCTTCACCGACCTCGACAAGATCGAGGGGCTCGGCGAGGCGGCCGCGGAGGCCGAGGTCGAGGCGCCGACGGCGCACGGGATGGAGAACTTCCCGATCGAGGAGCTCGAGCTGGGCGTGCGGAGCTACAACTGCCTGAAGCGCGTCGGCATCGAGACGATCGGCGACCTCGTGTCGAAGAGCGAGGACGAGCTCTCCGCGATCCCCAACTTCGGCAAGAAGTCGATCGAGGAAGTCCGTGAGACCCTGCAGGCCCACGGGCTGACGCTCCGCGAGGACTAAGACCGATGCGCCACCAGAAGGCAGGACGGAAGCTCGGCCGCGACTCGGCGCACCGCAAGGCGCTCTACTCGAACCTGACGGGGGCGCTGATCGAGCACGGCCGGATCCGGACGACCGAGGCGAAGGCCAAGGAGGTGCGCCCGATCGCCGAGAAGATGATCACGCTCGGCAAGCGCGGCGACCTCCACGCCCATCGCCAGGCGGTCGCGTTCCTGCGCTCCAAGTCGGTGGCGCACAAGCTGTTCGCCGAGGTCGCTCCGCGCTTTGCGGAGCGACCCGGCGGTTACACCCGCGTCGTGAAGCTGGACCCGCGCCAGGGCGACAACGCCCCGATGGCCTACCTCGAGCTCGTGGACTACGTCCCCGAGCAGGTCTACCTGCCGCCTCAGAGCTAGACGGCTCCGGCGTAGAGCTCGCCGAGCAGCTTGTCCCAGCCGGACTCGTAGTTCTCGGCGATCTCGGCCGCGCGCTCGCCGCGGCGCTCCCAGCCCGTGTGGACGAGCTCGACGCGCGTTCCGTCGCCTTCCGCGATGAAGCGCACCTCGATGTCCTGCCCCTCGGCCGGGTCGTAGCCCGGGTGCCAGGTGCAGGCGAAGCGGCCGGGCGGCTCCCAGGCCGTCACGGTTCCCCAGTCGTGCTCGGCGCCGTCGTCGGTCTGCTCGTAGAAGCGGCCGCCCACGTGCGGCTCGATCGTGACGTGCGTGGCGTGCTCCTCTCCGACCGAATGGGTCTGGAGCGGCCACCACGTCGCCACGCCGGCCGTGAACACCTCGAAGGCGCGCTCGGGCGTGGCCTTGACCGTCACGGACTTGCGGACTGCGAGCTCACCTGTCGTCTGCATCGCTCTCTCCTTCGTCTTGCGTTTCCGCCGCCGCCTTGAACGCGGCCAGCGCTTCGTCCCACAGGTCGTTCACGTAGTCGCGGAGCTCGACGATCCCGTCGCCGTTCACGCTGTAGATGCGGCGTGTGCCGTCGGCGCGGTCGCGGACGAGACCTGCGTCCTTCAGCACGCGGAGGTGCTGGGAGACCGCCGGCCGGCTCACCGGGAGCCGCCGCGCGATCTCGCCGACGGCCCGCGGGCCGAGCCGAAGCTCCTCGAGCACCCTGCGGCGGGTGGGATCCGCCAGCGCCGTAATCGCGAGTTCGTAAGACATGACTTACCGTAAGGTAGCACTTACCGAGTGTGCCGTCAAGATACGCGCCGTGATCGTCCGCCTCACGCTCGAGTACGACGGAACCGGATTCGCCGGCTGGGCGGCGCAGCCCGGGCAGCGAACGGTGGAGGGCACGGTGCGCGAGGCGCTCGACGCCGCCTATCCCGCCTGGGAGGGCCTCGTTCGTCGCCGGGCGCACCGACGCGGGCGTACACGCGCGCGGCCAGGTCGCGAGCTTCACGGCCGAGTCGGGGCCGCCCGCCGGAGCGCGCCGCCGAGGCGCTGAACGCGCACCTGCCGGGCGACGTGGCCGTGGTCGCCGCCGAGGCTGCGCCGGAGGGCTTCCACGCGCGCTTCTCGGCCCGGGCGCGCACGTACCGCTACCGCGTCTGGACGCGCCGGACGCCGTCGCCGTTCGAGCACCGCCGCGCGCTGTGGCACCCGAAGCCCGTGGACGAGGAACGGCTCCACGCGGTCGCAGCGCTCTTGCCCGGCACGCACGACTTCCGGGCGTTCACGAAGTCGGACACGCGGCACGAGGTGTTCACGCGCACGGTGTCGGAGGCGTCGTGGGAGCGCGACGGCGACGCGCTGCACTTCTGGATCACGGCCGACAGCTTCCTGCGGCACATGGTGCGAACTCTCGTCGGCACGATGCTCGAGGCCGAGCCGAAGGCGTTCGCGGAGCTCCTCGAGGGCCGCCCGCGCAGCGAGGCCGGGACGACGGCGCCGCCGTGGGGGCTGTAGCCTCGAGCGGGTCATGTACTGAGCCCTCCGGCGCCGAACCGCCTGGATAGCATCGGGGCGTGCGCTACTCGACCGTCCTCTTCGACTTCGACGGCACGCTCGTGGACTCGGGCTCGATGATCCTCGCCTCGTTTCGGCACGCGACCCGGACCGTGCTGGGGCGGGAGATCCCCGACGACGAGCTGATCTCGGCGGCCGGCGGCACCTCGGTCACCGAGCAGATGCGCTACTTCGACGCCGAGCGGACGCCCGAGCTCGTCTCGGTCTACCGCGAGCACCACAACACCGCGCTCACCGGCGACGGGCTCGAGACGTTCGTCGGGATCGACGCGGTGCTCGAGGCGCTGCACGCCGAGGGGCGCAAGCTCGGGATCGTGACGGCGAAGCGGCGGCGCTCGATCGACCTCGCGTTCGAGAGCGTCGACCTGGAGCGGTTCTTCGGCGCGATCGTCACCGCCGACGACGCCGCGCGGCACAAGCCGGACCCGGAACCGGTGTACGTCGCGCTCGAGCGCCTCGGCTCGCGGGCCGAGGACACGGCGTTTGTCGGCGACTCGCCCTTCGACATGGGTGCGGGCAAGGCGGCGGGCGTCTACGCCGTCGGCGTCTCCTGGGGCGGCCTGCACCGCGAGGACGGCCTGCGGGCCGCCGGGGCGGACGTGGTCGTCCATTCGACCGGGGAGCTCCTCAGTGTCCTCTGAGCGCGTCGCAGAGCTGCGCGAGCGGCTGGAGCGGGCGAGCTACGAGTACTACGTCCTCGACGATCCGAAGCTCCTCGACGCCGAGTACGACCGCCTCTACGACGAGCTGCAGGCCCTGGAGGACGCGGATCCGTCCCTGGTCACGCCCGATTCGCCGACGCAGCGGGTGGGCGCCCCGCCGTCGGACGCGTTCCCGAAGGTCGAGCACCTGACCCCGATGGGCTCGCTCGAGAAGGTCACGAACGCCGAGGGGCTCGAGAAGTGGGCCGAGGACGTCCGCAAGCGGCTCGGCACCGACGAGCCCGTCGTCTACGTGACCGAGCCGAAGATCGACGGGTCGGCCGTCTCGCTCGTCTACGAGAACGGCGTCTTCGTCCGGGGCGCCACGAGAGGCGACGGGATCCGCGGGGAGGACGTGACCCCGAACCTGCGCACGATCAAGGCGATTCCGCTGCGGCTGAGGACCGACAGCGACGCGCCCGCGCTCGTCGAGGCGCGCGGCGAGGTCTACTTCCCGCTTTCGGCCTTCCAACGCCTGAACGAGCGTCTGGCGGCCGAGGAGAAGAAGCTGGCGCCGAACCCGCGCAACGCGTCGGCGGGCTCGCTGCGCCAGAAGGACCCGTCGGTCACGGCCTCGAGGGACCTCTCGATCTGGATCTACGGGCTGGGACGCGCCGACGTCGAGTTCGCCGAGCACTTCGAGTCGCTCCAGTGGCTGCGCGAGCGCGGCTTCCGCACGAATCCGTTCGCCGAGCGGCACGAGTCGCTCGAAGGCGTCATCCGCGTCTGCAAGGAGTGGGAGAAGCGCCGCGCCGAGCTCGACTACGAGATCGACGGCATCGTCATCAAGGTCGACTCGCTCGACCAGCAGCGCCGTCTCGGTGCGCTGCACGGCCGGCCGCGCTGGGCGCGCGCGTTCAAGTGGCCGCCGGTCGCGACGCAGACGAAGCTCCTGAAGATCCACATCCGCGTCGGCCGCACCGGGAACCTGAACCCGTGGGCGCAGCTCGAGCCGGTCGAGGTCGGCGGCGTCACGGTCTCGCAGGCGACGCTGCACAACGAGGAGGACTTGAACCGCAAGGACATCCGCGAGGGCGACACGGTGATCGTCCAGCGCGCCGGCGACGTGATCCCGCAGGTCGTCGGGCCCGTGCTACCGCACGCGAAGGGGACGAAGCCGTTCCGGATGCCGAAGAACTGTCCGCTCTGCGGCGTCGAGATCGTGAAGCCCGAGGGCCAGGTCATGCACCGGTGCCCCAACAACGCGTGCCCCTCGCGCGGGCTCGAGACGCTGAACCACTGGGTGAGCGCCGCGATGGACATCGAAGGCGTCGGCGAGCAGTTCGTCTGGCGCTTCTGGAACGAGGGCCTCTTGCGCTCGATGCCCGACCTGTACCGGATCACGCCCGAGCAGCTCGCCGAGTTCGAGGGCTTCGGCGAGGTCTCCGCGGCGAAGGCGGTCGATTCGATCCAGCGCTCGAAGGCGCAGCCGTTCTCGCGCGTGCTCTACGGGCTCAACATCCCCATGGTCGGCTGGGTCACCGCGGCCGCGCTCGCACGGCACTTCGGCTCGGTCGAGCGGCTGGCGGCCGCGTCGCAGGAGGCGATCCAGGAGGTCGAGGGCATCGGCCCCGAGCGCGCCGAGGCGATCGCCGAGTGGTTCGCGGACCCCGACAACACGCGGCTCGTCGGAGAGCTGCGGGAGCTAGGCCTGACCTTCGAGTCGGGCGAGGCCGAGCAGGTGGCGGAGGGGCCGCTCACGGGCTCCACGTACGTGATCACGGGGACGCTCGAGAAGTGGACGCGCGAGGAGGCGGCCGCGGCGCTCGAGGCCAAGGGCGCGAAGGTCACGAACTCGGTCTCGAAGAAGACGACCGGCGTGGTGGCCGGCGAGTCGCCCGGCTCGAAGCTCGCGAAGGCCGAGGCGGCCGGCGTCCCGATCCTGGACGAGGCCGCGTTCGACGCGCTAGTCCGTTGAGCGCGGCCAGAGCAGCGTGACTGTCACGAGTGCCGCCACCACCGAGCCGGTTAGTCCCAGCGCCATGTCGCCGAGCGTGTCCCGGTAGGCCGTCGCCTCCTCGGCGCCGCCGCGGATGAACGTGAAGAACTCGGCCCACTCCCAGAGCATCGCCGTGACGGCGCCGAAGCCGACGATCAGCGACGCGGTCACCAGTCGGCCGAGCGGCAGCCGCAGCAGGAGCTGGCCGAACGCCGCGCTGAGCAGCGCCCAGTTGACGAAGTGGTTCGCGTCGTCCCACCAGCCGATCGTGTCGTAGAGGTCGAAGATGTTCCCGAGCGTGTCGATGAGGAACGGCGCCACGAGCAGGATGTCCATGGCGTACGGGTAGGCGACCGGCGCTCCCCGGTGGCGCTGCACGAGCCACCACGCGACAGGGACGACCACGAGCGAGACCGGATAGGCGAGCGTCCGGCCGAGGAACGCCTTCCCCTCGAACTGCGGCAGGTCGGGCCACAGGACCGGGATCAGCAGGCAGACGACGAGCGCGGCCTTGACCGCCATGTCGGCGATGAAGGCGGGGCGGTTCTTCCGCACGCGCTACCCGGCGGCGCCGGCGAGGATCTGCCCGATGCGGTCCTGGCTCTTCCGCGCAGACGTCCATGGCACCGGTGAGCCGTTCTGGAGGATCGAGAACGCGAACTTCTGCTTGACGTAGCCGGAGAGCGCCGAGGCCGTGCTGGTCGTGCCGGTCTTCGCGTGCACGCGCGAGCGCGCGGGCGCCCGCTTCATCCGGTCGGCGAGCGTGCCGCTGATCCCGGCGGTCGGCAGCGACGAGTAGAAGATCGCCGAGATCCGCGTGTCGCTCCAGGCGGAGCGGAGCAGCGAGGCGATCGCCCGGGCCGTCCATCGGTCGAGGCGCGAAAGCCCGGAGCCGTCCCTGATCTGGACACCCGTGAGCGGCACGCCGCGATCCGTGAGCACCCGCCGCACGACGACGGCGCCGGCGGCGGTCGATCCGCCCGTGCCGTGCAGCGCTCCGAGCTCCTTCAGCAGCATCTCGGCGTAGGAAGTTGTCGCTGTCCAGGTTCATGCGCTTGACGATGTTCATGATCCGCGGGGACTCGACGTCGGCGAGCCGGGCCGCCGTGTCCTTGACCTTCGCCTTGGTCACGCCGCGCACGACGTCGACGCCTTCTTCTCGAGCGCGGTGCGAAACGCCCGGGCCGTCATGAGCGCCGGGTCGTCGACGACGACGCCGTTCTGCTTGCCCCGGCCGACGATGAGCGCCGAGAGCGGCGGGCACTCCTCCTTGTAGAAGGAAGGCTTCCAGCCCGGCCCCATCCGCTTCGTGTCGAAGAAGGTCTCGTCCGCGACGATGCCGCCCGTGACGAACCGGATCCCGCGTGACTTGATCGCCCTCGCGAGCAGGTCGAGGTCGTCGCGGGCGAGCGTCGGGTCGCCGTAGCCCTTGAGCACGAGCCGGCCGCGCCACACGTCGCCGTCCTGCTTGCCCTCGCCGTACACGCGCGTCGGGATGCGGTAGCGCGGCCCGATCTCCTCGAGCGCGCCGAGCGCGACCGCGAGCTTCTCGTTCGACGCCGGCAGGAGCGCCTTCGCCGAGTCGCGCGCGTAGACGACCTTCCCGGTCTTCAGGTCGACGACGATCGCCGAGGTGGAGGCTGCGCCGGACGAGTTCAGCGCGCGCGAGATCTGCGCCTGGAGCGTCGCGCCCGAGGCGGCTGCGGCGGGACGGCGAGGAACGCCAGCACGACGCCGAAGCACCGCCGCGAGGCGGCGCAGACCAGGACCTGCAGGCCCTTCGGATAGGCCGTTCGGCCCATGGAGGGCCGCGTGCGACCCTCCGATAATGGGGCGGCGATGGAAGATCTCCCTAACCTCCTCGACCGAATCCAGGTGCTTGTCGACGGTCGTGACCCTAGCGCGCCGGAGCGGCTCCTCGAACGCATGGAGCATACGCTGACCGACGGCTACGCTCGTGCCCTGGCGCTCGAGGGCGAGCACCGGCGCATCGCCCGGGAGATCGGCGCGGCTGCGGCCGACGCGAGCCGCAACGCATTCGAGCGGCTCGGCGCGCTGGCCGACCGGCTCGCCGCGACGGAGGGGGAGCTCGAGCGGCTCCGAGCCCGGCTCGCGCCGCTTCGCGAGCGGACCGAGGCGCTGGCCTCGCTCACACGATCCCGCTCCTGACCGCGTAGACCGCGGCCTGGATGCGGTTCTCGATCTGGAGCTTCATCAGGATGTTCGAGATGTGGTTCTTGACCGTCTTCGGGCTGATGAAGAGGTCGCGCGCGATCTCGGCGTTGTCCTTGCCGATCGCGATCAGCTTCAGCACCTCGAGCTCCCGCTCGGACAGCTCGGCGCGCGGTCGCCCGGCCCATTCGGAGCTCGCGTGCTGCGCCCGGAGCACCTGCAGCACCTTCGTCGCGATGTGCGGCGAGATGAGCGACTCGCCCGCAGCGGCCGCGCGGATGCCGCTGATCAGCTCCGTGATCGTCGAGTCCTTGAGCAGGTAGCCGCACGCTCCGGCCATCACGGCGTCCATCACGTCGCTGTCGTCGACGGAGATCGTGAGGACGACGACCCTGGTCCGCGGCGCGCTCGCGGCGATCTCGCGCGTCGCCTCGACGCCGGTGATCCCGGGCATGTTCAGATCCATCACGACCACGTCCGGCGCGAGCTCGCGCACGATCCGCACGGCCGTCTCGCCGTTCGACGCCTCCCCGACGACGTGGACTCCCTGCTCGGTCAGCAGGTTCACGAGGCCCGGTGCGAAACAGATCGTGGTCGTCGACGACCAGCACGCGGGGCTCGTCGTTTCCCCCCGGTGTGCGCATGTCGTCGGTTGCGGGCTGCGCTCTCACCTGTGCTTAGAGGCTAGTGGATCGTGATCGTTACGGTTCGACGGCCCCAGGCGAGGGCCTGCGCGCGCGTCGGGAACCAGAGATCGATCATCCGGCCGCGGACGGCCCCGCCCGTGTCGGCCGCGACGCCCTCGCCGTAGCCGGGGATGTACATCCGGGTGCCCAGCGGGATCACGCTCGGGTCGACCGCGACCACGCCCCAGCCGACCGGAATGCCCGTCGCCGTCGTGCCGGGGAGCGAGTAGCCGGTCGACTCGACCGTCATCCGCGTACCGGAGCCCGGCGGGGCCGAGGGAACGCTCGGGCCCGGCTCGTCGCCGCCTCCGCCGTCGAGCCCGCCGGCCTTGTCCTCGGCGGTGTCGGCGATCTTCTCGATGCGGGCGAGCTCGGCCGCGTTCAGCTTCTGCCTGCGGGCGATCTCGTTCAGGTAGGCGCGCTTGGCGTTTCGGGCGGCGAGGAGCGCCGCCTGGGCCTGCGCCGCCTCGGCGGTCAGCCGGTCGAGCCGCTGGGCCTTCGCGGTCAGGCGCCGCAGCGAGTCGCGCAGCTCGGCGCGCGCCTCGCGCACCTGGGCCCCGATCCGGATGTCCTGCTGGGCGAACCGGCCGACGTTGTCGATCGCCGAGATCGCCTCGTCGAGCGACTCGGCGCCGAGCAGGATCGTGATCAGGTCGGGCTCGCCTTCGACGTAGAGCTCGCGGATGCGCGCTCCCAGCCGGGCCTCGGATTCCTCGAGGACGCGCTGCGCGTCGGCGAGGTGCCTCCGCTCGAGGGTCGCGAGCCGCGCGGCCGTCCTGGCCTCGGCCTGGAGGCCGGCCAGCCGTGCCTGCACCTGTCCGAGCTGGGACTGGAGGCCGTAGAGCTCGAGTGCCGCGCTGCGCTTCTTCGCGGCCAGGTCGGCGTTTTGGGAACGCAGCTGCGAGGCCTGTGAATTCGACCCGGAAGATTGGACGGCCTGCGCGCCCGCCGCCCCGAGAAGGGCGATCGCCGCCACCGTGACTCCGACGGCGAAGCGGGCGAGACGCGCATGCCTTCGTGCAGCCGCTCGCACGACGGATGACCCTACCAGGCCGCATGAATGCTCGTGTGACAAGGCGTACGAGGGCCGGTAGTCGTTTGCGCCCCGTCTCGACACGCTGCTAGCATCGCCCATTCGTGCTGGCGAGCAGACACCTGCCCGCCCTGACTGGGCCTAGGGACGCGAGACCGTGAGGCGACTCGTGACCAAGAGAGCGGCGATTACGTCCGTCGTGGTCCTGGCGACCGCGCTTCTGGCCGGAACCGCCGCTGCGACCCCCCAGACCGCAGGCCAAGCGCGCCCAGGCGCAGCAGGTGCTCGAGCAGATCCACCAGCTCGACATGCAGGTGGAGCAGGCGATCGAGGCCTACAACGCCGCCGAGATCGAGCTGAAGCAGATCCAGGCCGACCAGGCCGCGAACAAGCGTCATCTCCAGATCGCGAAGGCGAGCTTCCGCAAGGCCGAGAGGACGCTCCAGAGCCGGCTGCTCTCCCTGTACACGAACGGGGAGACCTCGACCCTCGAGATCCTGCTCGGCGCCACGAGCCTGAGCGATTTCCTCGACCGGGCGGACGCGGTGAACCGCGTGTCGAAGCAGGATCTCCGGATCGTCAAGGAGATCCAGGCCGCCCGGAAGGAGATGCGAAAGCGCGAGGCCGCGCTCGCCAAGGCCCAGAAGCGCCAGGCGGCGATCGTCTCCGATCTCGCCTCGCGCAAGGCCAGCATTCAGTCCCAGCTCAGCGAGCGCGAGCGCATGCTCGCGTCGATCAAGAGCGAGATCGCCCGGATCGAGGCGGCCGAGGCCAAGCGCCAGGCGCGGCTCAAGGAGCTCGCCGAGCAGCGGCTCCAGAACACGCCGCAGACGACGTCCTCCGGCCCGCCCGAGACCTTCATCGACGGCGAGGCGCCGGATCCGCGCTACGGCGGCGTCGTCGGGGTCGCGATGCAGTACCTGGGCGTCCCGTACGTCTGGGGCGGCGCCTCCCCGAGCGGCTTCGACTGCTCCGGACTCGTCATGTACGCGTTCGCCCGGGTCGGCGTCTCGCTCCCGCACAACGCGGCCATGCAGTACGGCTACGGCTCACCGGTCTCCCAGGCGCAACTCGCCCCGGGCGACCTCGTCTTCTTCAACGGGCTCGGCCACGTCGGGATCTACATCGGCGGCGGCCAGTTCATCCACGCGCCGCACACCGGCGACGTCGTGAAGATCTCGAGCCTCGGCGAATCGTGGTACGCGAGCACGTACTACGGCGCCCGCCGCCTCTAGCAGGGAAGCGCTTCGAGGCGCAGAACGTTTTCGGTCCCATGCGCACGATCTGGAACGGATCCATCAATTTCGGCCTGGTGAACATCCCCATCGGGCTCGCCGTCGCGCAGCAGCGCAAGGACGTGTCCTTCCGCACGCTGCACCGTGAGTGCGGCACGCCGATCAAGCAGAAGCGGTGGTGCCCGACGCACGAGCGCGACGTCGAGGCCGACGAGCTCGTCAAGGGCTGGGAGTTCGCGAAGGGCCAGTACGTGATCGTCGAGGAGTCCGACCTCGAGGCGATGGCGCTGACGCGCTCGCAGGCGATCGAGATCGACCGCTTCGTCCCGCTCGCCGAGGTCGACCCGATCTACTTCGACCGCACGTACTACCTCGCGCCCGCCGACGCGGACGCGCAGCGCAAGCCGTACGTCCTCCTCCTCGAGGCGATGAAGAAGACCGAGCTCGGCGCGGTCGGCAAGTTCGTCCTCTGGGGGAAGGAGAACCTCTGCCTCATCCGTCCGCTCGGCGACTCGCTCGCGCTCGAGACGCTCTTCTTCGCCGAGGACGTCCGCGAGCGGAAGGAGATCGACGAGGCGGTCGCCGAGACGAAGGTCGGCAAGGCGGAGCTCGAGATGGCCGTCCAGCTCGTCGGCAACCTCAAGGGCTCGTTCGTGCCGACGGACTTCACGAACGACTACCGCGAGCAGCTGCGCGCGATGCTCGAGGCGAAGCTCGCCGGCAAGGAGATCACCGTCCCCGAGGTGGCGGAGACCGCGTCGGTGATCGATCTCATGGACGCGCTCGAAGCAGAGCGTCGCGATGTCGAAGTCGGACGGCAAGGAGCCGGCGAAGCCGAAGAAGGCCGCGACCGGCCGCAAGCGCGCCGCGGCGCGCTAAGCGGACTTCTGGAGCGGGCCCGAGGCCTGGAGCTGCGCCGTGAAGAGGCTCTTGTCGATCTTTCCGTGGTAGATCGGCACCGACTCCTGCATGCAGACCTTGATGATCTCTTCGCGGTCGATGCCGAGTTCCTCGGACAGCTCTTCCGGCGTCAGATGATTGGCCACGGAACGCTCCTTTCCCTACCGAACGAGGGCGCAAAAAAGCCCGCTGCGTTCGCGCAGGCGGGCTGGGGTGCGACCTTCAATTGTCCGGGCCTCGCTCAAAGGCCCGCTACCTCCACATCCATACCCACACAATAGAGGTGGTCCTCGGACGCGGCAATACCCGGCGCGTCTAGACCGGGTTCGGGAGGTCGACGAACTCCCACTCGACGCCGAACCGCTCCTTGATCCGGTCGGCGAGGAGCCGGACGCCCGACGTCTCGGTCGCGTAGTGGCCGGCCGCGACGAAATGGATGCCGGCCTCCTTGGCGATGTGCTTCGTGGGCTCGGCCGCCTCGCCGGTGACGAAGCAGTCGTAGCCCTCGTCGATCGCGTCCGCGAGCGCCGCGGCCGCGCCGCCCGAGCAGACCGCCACGCGCCGGATCTCCTCCGGGCCGTAGGCGAAGACGAGCGGCGGCCGGTCGACCACCGCCTGGATCCGCTCGGCGAGCACGCTGGCCGCGACCGGCTCGCGGAGGGTTCCGCCCCAGCCGACGCCGGCGAAGGGCCGCTCGGCGTCGATGCCGAGCTCGCGGCAGAGGTACGCGTTGTTGCCGATCTCGGGATGGGCGTCGAGCGCCAGGTGGTACGCGGCGAAGTTCAGGTTCGCGTCGAAGAGCGTCCGCAGCCGCTCGCGCATGACCGGGCCGATGACGCGGTCGTCGCGCTCCCAGAAGAGCCCGTGGTGGCAGAGCACGAGCTGCGCGCCCGCCTCCGCGGCGCGCTGGAACAGCTCCCGCGAAGGCGAGACGGAGCAGACGAGCTTCGTGATGTCGTCCGCGCCCGCGACCTGGAGCCCGACCGGCGTGTGGTCCGGAAACGACGCGACGTCCAGAAGCTCGTCGCAGAAGGAGATGAGCTCGGCTCGGGCTGCGATTGCGCTAGCCTATTCCGGCCTCGGGGTGTGGCGCAGCCTGGTAGCGCGCGCCGTTCGGGTCGGCGAGGTCCCCGGTTCGAATCCGGGCACCCCGATAGCCGGGAACCGGGAGGTTCCCGCAGGGCGCGCAGTTCGGTTCTGGCACGATCGAACCGATGCGCGCCCTAGTCATTGCGGTTGCGGTTGCCGCGCTCGTGCTCGTCTCCGGCGGCGCTGGCGCACGGCGACGGCGCCGCGCGCGGGTTTCGCTCGACCGTGACCGGGATCGAGCCGGCCGTCGCCGGGCTCGGCGTCACGATCCTCGACTCGGACGACCGCGATCGCGCGTCACGAACGACACGGGGGAGACGGTGATCGTCCTCGGCTACGGCCAGGAGCCGTACCTCAAGTTCGAGGACGGCGTGGTCTACGAGAACCTCAACTCGCCCTCGCGCTACCTGAACAAGGACCGCTACGGCGGCGCAGAAGGCGCCCGACGACCTCGACCTCGTCGCGCCGCCCGAGTGGGAGCGGATCGCGGACGGGAACTCGTACGACTGGCACGATCACCGCATCCACTGGATGAGCGCCACGGATCCCAAGGTCGTTCGCGACGACCGCGAGTCGGAGCACCACATCACCGACTGGTCGGTGCCGGTCGAGGTCGGCGGCGAGGCCGCGACGGTGAACGGCCGGCTCGACTACTCGCCGCCGGGCGACTCGCGCAGCGTCTGGCTCTACGGGAGCGTCGGGCTCGCGCTCGTCGCGGGAGTCGCCTCGGCGGCGTTCATCCGGCGCCGGCGGTCGGGCTCGTGACGTTCGCGCACGGCGACACCGTTCCGGTCTCGGAGCTGCGAGGCGCCTGGGAGGCCGCGCCGCTCGTGCTCGTCGGCGTCGGGATCACGGTCGCGCTCTTCGTGCAGGCGTTCGTCCGGTTGCGCCGTCGCGGCCGGGCCGATCACGCGCCGTGGAGCCGCGCGGTCATGTTCGGCGCTGCGATCGCGCTCGGAACGCTCGCGCTCGTTTCGCCGCTCGACGCCGTGGGAGAGGAGTACCTGCTCTCGGCGCACATGCTCCAGCACGTGATCATCGGCGACGTCGCGCCCGCGCTTGCGCTCGCCGCGGTGCGCGGGCCGCTCGTGTTCTTCCTGCTCCCGGCGGCCGTGCTGCGGGTCGTCGCCGGCGCCGGGTGGCTCCGCGCGCTGCTGCACCAGCTCGGCCGCCCCTCGGTCGCGTTTGCGCTCTGGGTCGCGGCGATGGGCGCCTGGCACATCCCGGCGGCCTACGACTTCGCGCTCACGCACGGCTGGGCGCACAACCTCGAGCACGTGAGCTTCATGGTCGCGGGCGTCCTCGTCTGGAACCAGATGCTCGACCCGGCGGGGCGGAAGATCCTGACGCCGGCGCAGCGGCTCGCGTACCTCGCGCTCGTCTTCTGGACGGGACAGGTGCTCGCCTACGTGCTGCTCTTCTCGTTCTCGCCGCTCTACCCGGCCTACGCGGCCCAGGACGAGCGGCTCTGGGGGATCTCCGCGCTCACCGACCAGCGCCTCGCCGGGCTCGTGATGATGGTGGAGCAGGTCGTCGTGCTCGGGCTCTGCGCGCTCTACCTCGTGCGGCTCATGCGCCGTGAGCGCGCGCCCGCTGTGCTCGCCGCACCGTGACTCCGGATCCGTACTCCTTCACCTGGGAGCCGGTGTTCCTCGCGCTGGCCGCGATCGCCGGCGTCCTCTACGTGCGGGCCGCTCGTCGGGAGCGCGTCCGGCCCGCTGCGGATCGTCTCGTTCTTCGCCGGCCTCCTGCTCGTCGCGGGCGCGCTCAACTCGCCGCTCGAGACGCTCGCCGCGCACTACCTCCTCCTCATCCACCTGCTCCAGAACGTGATGATCGCCGACTGGGCGCCGCCGCTCCTCCTGCTCGGCCTCACGCCGGCGATGGTGGACGGGCTCGCGCGCCGCGGCGGGAGGCCGCTCGCCGTCCTCACACGACCGAAGGTCGCGCTGCCGGTCTGGCTCGTCGGCTGGTACGCGATCCACTTCGCCGGCTTCTACGACGCGGCGCTGCGCAACCCGTGGCTCCTCAACCTGGAGCACGCGGCCCTGATCGCCATCGGCCTCCTCTTCTGGTGGCCGGTGATCGCGGGCAAGCCGAACCCGCTCTCGACGCTCGCCTCGCTCGGCTACCTCGCGGCCGCGTTCGTCGGCTCGGCCTTCCTCGGCCTCGGGCTCACGTTCGCGACCCGGCCGGTCTACGACTTCTACGAGTCGGCGCCGCGCCTGTGGGGTCTTACGGCCACGGAAGACCAAAACTACGCGGGCGTGCTCATGAACGGCGAGCAGGCGCTCGTCTTCCTCGTCGCGATCGGCTACTTCGTGCTGAAGCTCGTCGAGGAGGACGAGAGCTAGACGAGCTCGGACTCGTGGACGATCGCCGTGCAGCGGTTCTCCACGTACTCGAGCCCGCCCTCCTCGGCGATGCGCCGGGCCTCCGGCGAGACGAGGCCGAGCTGGAGCCACACCGCCTTGGCGCCCGCCTCGACCGCCTCGCGGGCCACGTCCGGGCAGGCGTCGGCGCGGCGGAAGACGTCCACGAGGTCGATCGGCTCCTCGATCTCGGCCAGCGATCGCGACGCACGGGACGCCGAGCACCTCGCGCACGAGCGGCCGCACGGGGCGGACGTCGTAGCCCTGGCTCAGCAGGTAGCGCATGACGCGATGGGAGGGCCGCGAGGGGTTCGGCGACGCGCCGACGAGGGCGATCGTCTTCGCGCTCCCGAGGATCTCGGCCGGCGTGCGGCTCATGGGCGCAAGGCTATCCTCCGGAGCATGACCGACCGTCTCCGCGTTGCGTGCGTCCAGCTCAGCGCCCGCGCCGAGAAGTCGGAGAACATCGCGACCGCCGAGGGACTGGTCGCCGAGGCGGCCGCCGACGGCGCGGAACTCGTCGCGCTGCCCGGAGAAGTGGAACGCGTTCGGCTCCGTGGACACGATGCGCGCCGCCGCCGAGCCGCTCGAGGGCGGCGAGACCGTTCGGGCGATGGCGGGCTGGGCGCGCAAGCACGGGATCACGCTCGTCGGCGGCTCGATCACCGAGAGCCGCGACGGCCGCGAGAAGCTCTCGAACACCTGCGTCGTCTTCTCCCCGGAGGGCGAGATCGCGGCCGTCTACCGCAAGATCCACCTCTTCGACGTCGAGGTCGGCGGGCTCGTCTACCGCGAGTCGGAGGCCGAGGAGCCGGGCGACGAGAGCGTGGTCGTCGAGACCGCCGGCTGGATGACCGGGCTGACCATCTGCTACGACCTGCGCTTCCCCGAGCTCTTCCGCAAGCTGGCGCTCGACGGGGCCGAGCTGATCACCGTTCCGGCGGCCTTCACGCTGGCGACCGGCAAGGACCACTGGGAGCTCCTCCTGCGCGCCCGCGCGGTCGAGAACCAGTGCTACGTCGCGGCGCCGAACCAGTGGGGCGTGACGCACGACGGCAAGGCGGCCTACGGGCGCTCGGTGATCGTCGATCCCTGGGGAACCGTGCTCGCGACCGCGCCGGACGAGGACTGCGTGATCGTCGCCGACCTCGATCGTGAGCGCATGCGCTCGATCAGGAGCTTCCTCCCGTCGCTCGCGAACCGCCGGCCCGTCGCGTACTGAGCTGTGCCCTCCGCGCCGTCCTCTTCGACGTCGACTTCACGCTCGCGAAGCCCGGGCCGCTGCTCGGCGGGCCCGGCTATCGCGACGCCGCGGCGGTCTACGGGCTCGAGCTCGACCCCGAGCGCTATCCGGCCGCGCGCAAGGAGGCGCTGCGCGATCTCGAGCGGCACCCCGAGCTCGACCACGACGAGGAGATCTGGGTGCGCTTCACCGAGGACATCCTGCGCGGCATGGGCGCCGAGGGGCCCGACATCCGGGCGATCGCGCTCGAGATCACCCGCGGCTGGGAGCGCCACGAGAACTTCGAGCTGTACGAGGACGTGCTCCCCGTGCTGGCCGCGCTGCGCGGCCACGGGCTGCGGCTCGGCCTCATCTCGAACACGAGCCGCGACCTGGCCGCGTTCGTGCGCCACTTCGACCTCGACGTGGACGCCTGGATCTCCTCGGGGAGCCACGGCAAGGTGAAGCCGAGCCCGACCATCTTCCGCGCGGCGCTGGAGCTGCTCGGCGCCGTGGCCGAGGAGACGGCGATGATCGGCGACTCGCCCGCGGACGACGTGGACGGAGCGCGGGCGCTCGGCCTGACCGGGTTCCTGCTCGACCGCGACGGGCGCTATCCGGAGCGGCGCGACACCCTGCGCGGGCTCGACGAGCTGCCCGCCGCGCTGGGGCTCACAGGCACGGGTTGAGCTCCGGGCGCATGAGCCCGAAGCCCCAGAGCGACCCGGCGTAGACGTAGAACGCGCTGACCGCGTCCTCGTCGGGCGCGAGGATCGCCGTGTAGCCGTCGCACGTCCGCTCCTCGGAGACGACGAGGCTCGCCGGGGACGTCGGCCTCCGGCGCTCCCAGCTCGAGCCCGTCGGGCGTGTGCCAGCCCGACGGCTTCCAGACCGTGAAGAGCTGCACGGCGACGCCCTCGGCGAAGATCGCCCCGGCGCCCTCGGGCGCGAACGGCACCGAGTTGAAGTACCAGGTCGTCGCGTCGCAGTCGGTGCAGACGCCGTGCTCGGGGCCCCAGGCGTCGAGGACCTCCGCCTGCGTCATCCCGAGCCGAACGCCGCCGAGCGACTGCCCGGGCACGAAGACGCCGTCGGAGGGCGGCGTCGACCCGGCGGGCAGCGCGAGCGCCGCCGCCACGAGCACGACCGCGAGCGCGAAGGTGAGCCGCATGGCGCCTAGCGGGCGAGGAGCGCGGGCGCCCAGGCGGCGAGCGGCGAGGAGTCGCCGTCCTTGCCGTTCAGGTCGCGGTATCCGAGCGCGTGCTCCGCCTGCATCATCTTGTGGATCTGCGTCGTGCCCTCGTAGATGATCGGGGCGCGCGCGTTGCGGAAATGGCGCTCCACGCCGTACTCCGCCGAGTAGCCGTAGGCGCCGTGCACCTGGATCGCGAGATGGGCCGCGCGGAACGCCGACTCGGTCGCGTGCCACTTGGCGAGGCTCGTCTCCCGCGTGTTGCGGACGCCCTGGTCCTTGAGCCAGGCGGCCTGCATGACGAGGAGCTTCGACGTCTCGTAGCCCAGGACCATGTCGGCGATCATGTCCTGCACGAACTGGTGCTTGCCGATCGGCTTGCCGAACGTCGCCCGCTCGCGCGCGTAGGCGACCGAGGCCTCGATGCAGGCGGCGATCACGCCGCACGCGCCGGCGGCGACGGTGAAGCGGCCCTGGTCGAGCCCGTACATGGCGATCTCGAAGCCCTGGCCCTCCTCGCCGACGAGGTTCTCGGCCGGGATCTCGACGTTCTCGAAGAAGAGCTCCCCGGTCGAGCCCGCCCAGATGCCGAGCTTGTTCTCGGTGTCGACCGCCGAGACGCCGTCCCAGCCGGTCTCGACGACGAACGCGGAGATGCCCTTGTGCTTCGCCTCGGGGTCGGTCTTCGCGAACACGAGCGCGTGGTCGGCGACCGACGCGTACGAGATCCAGTTCTTCTGGCCGTTGAGGACGTAGGAGCCGCCCTCCTTGCGCGCGTGCGTGAGCATCGCGGCGACGTCGGAGCCGGCGGCGGGCTCGGTCAGCCCGAAGCAGGCGATCTTCGAGCCCTGCGCCTGCGGCGTGAGGTAGCGCTGCTTCTGCTCCTCGTTGCCGTACTTGAGCATGGCCAGCGAGTTCAGCCCGACATGGACGGAGATGAGCGTGCGGAAGGCCGCCTCGCCGCGCTCGATCTCCTCGCAGACGAGCGCCTCGGAGACGAAGTCGAGGCCGGCCCCGCCGTACTCCTCCGGGATGACCATCCCGAGCAGGCCGAGCTCGGCCATGCCCTCGATGATCCCCAGGTCGAGGTGGTGGTTGATGTCGTTCTCGATCGCGTTCGGCAGCACCCGCTCGTCGACGAACTGACGGACGGTTGCCTGGATCGCGCGCTGTTCCGGGGTGAGCGAGAAGTCCACGGAACTAGTCTACGGCTGTGATCCTCGCAGCGTTCGCACAGGCGGTGGTCGCCGCGCTCGGTCTCGCGGCGCCTGCGCCGGCGACGGCGGAGAAGGATCCGCTCGCCGGGCTCTCGGCCCGGCACAAGGCGGCGCTCGTCGTCGTCTCCGCGCTGCCCAAGCCGCCCAGGGGCGCCGCGGGCGTGCTCGTGCAGCGGTGGAACGTCGACGATCCGCGGCCGAAGAACGCGCTCGTCTTCGTCGACCAGGAGGGCGGGGAGGTGCGTGCGTTTCGCGTCCCTTCCTCCGGCTCGTGCCGCCGCCTCGTACCGGACGAAGGCGGCCGCGCGGAAGGCCGGCAAGGCGACCGCACAGGCGCTGCGGCGCGAAGGCGTGAGCGTCGACCTCGCGCCGGTTCTCGACCTGAAGAGCGGACCGCTCGGGTCGCGGCACTTCGACCGGCCCGAGCTGGGCCTGGCCTTCGCGCGCGGGCTCGCGGACGGCGGGCTCGCCGGCTGCGCCAAGCACTTCCCGGGACTGGGGAGCACGGCGATCTCGACCGACCTCGATCCGCACGTGAACGGCCACCTCATCCCGAAGGAGCTGGCGGCCTTCCGGTCGGCGATCGACGCGGGGATTCCGTGCGTGATGACGAGCCACGCGTTCTACAAGCAGCTCGGGCCGAAACGGGCGCTCGCGAACCCGAAGACGTACAAGCGCCTGCGCGCGATGGGGTTCGAGGGTGTCGCGATCACCGATTCGCTCTCGATCGTCCAGACCGGGAGCTGGACGCTCCGCTGGACGCTCGAGGCGATCCGCGCCGGCGCCGACCTCGTGCTCTTCACGAGCAGCCGGGACGCCCGCGACGCGGTCACGGCGCTCGTTCCGCTGGCGAAGAAGGGCCTGCTCGACGAGCACGTCCTGCGCGTCCTTCGGCTGCGGGCCCAGGCCGGGCTTCCGCCGCCGCGGCGCTGGTAGGCAGGCGTGTAAAGGAAAAGCGCGCGCGGCTAGTCTTCGGACGGTGGAACGAGAGGGCGGGAGAACACTGGGGGCGACGGTCACGGAACCGCCGCCCAGGCCGGTACGGAAGCGCAAGAAGAGCCGCGGCAAGCAGGTCATCGTCGCGATCCGCTCCGTGCCGTGGAGGCGCATCCTCGTCTGGGGCGGAGCGACCGTGCTCTTCCTCGCGGTCTCCGTGGGCGTGCTCTTCGCCGGGTCGAGCGACGAGATCCCCGCGGGCGTGACCGTCGCGGGCGTCGACGTCTCCGGGATGAGCGAGACCGAGGCGGCAGCGTTCATGGCCGAGAAGTACGAGGCCGTCGCCGCGACGCCGCTCGTCGTCACGGTCGCCGGGAAGAAGTTCAAGATCGTCCCCGCGGAGGTCGACGCCGAGGTCGACTGGGCGAAGTTCGCTGCGCAGGCCCAGGACGAGGGCAACTGGCCGATGCCGTTCCGCGGGATCAAGCGCCTCGCGGTGCGCTTCCGGGGCGCCGACGTCGATCCGGCCGCCGAGGTCTCCGAGCAGGCGCTGGCCGCGAAGCTGGAAGTGATCGCGAAGCGCAACGACCGCCCCGGCCGCGACGCCGCGATCGAGCTGAACGGCCTCGAGCCGGTGCTCGTGGAGGCGAGTGAGGGGCGCGCGCTCGACCGGCGCGAGGCGGGCGTGGCCGTCGTCCACGCGCTGGCGCACTTCCAGCGGGCGCCGCTGGTGCTGCCGGTCTCGATCGCGCCCCCCGAGGTGACGACCGAGGAGCTCGTGCCGGTCGTGGACCAGGTTCGCACCGCGCTCTCCGGCTCGGTTCGCTTCGGATGGAAGAACGCCCACTGGGTCGTGCGGCCGGCGCAGATCGCAGCGATGCTCCGTCTGCCGGCGGACGGCCGCTCGGAGCTCGAGGTCGGCGGATCCGAGGCGACGCGCTACTTCAAGGGCCTCTCGCGGGCGGTGAACCGCAAGCCGAAGGAGGCGTCGTTCAAGGTCGCCGCCGACGAGGTCCACGTGAAGGTCGTCCCGAGCGCGGCCGGGCGCAAGCTGGACGTGGTTGCGACCGCCGACGCGCTGCTCGCCGGCGCCCTCTCCGTGCAGCGGCGGGAGGCGAACCTCGTCGTCGTCGAGTCTCAACCCGCGTGGACGACGGAGAAGGCCAAGGCGCTGAAGGTCACCCGCGTCCTCGCGTCCTTCTACACGCCCTACTCGGGGACGTACGACCGCATCAACAACCTCCAGCTCGCGACGGACTTGATCAACGGGACGAAGCTGGCGAAGGGCGAGACGTTCTCCTTCAACGACGTCGTCGGCCCGCGGACGGCGAAGCGCGGCTTCCGCGTCGCCCCGACGATCATGGACAACGAGTACAAGGACGCCTACGGCGGCGGCGTCTCCCAGGTCGCGACCACCGTGTTCAACGCGGCGTGGGAGGCCGGGCTCGACCTCACCGTCCGCCACGCGCACAGCCTCTACATCAGCCGCTATCCGCTCGGCCGCGACGCGACCGTGAACTACCCGGACGTGAATCTGGAGTTCATCAACGACACGAAGGGCTGGATCGTCATGCGCGGCGAGAACGGCGACACGGGGATCACGATCCGCATCCTCGGCGGCCCGACGAACCGCCATGTGGTCAGCGAGGCAGGCCCGCTCAAGAAGATCGGGAAGCCCAAGATCGAGCGAGTCCCCGACCCGACGCTGCACGTGGGCGAGAAGGTCGTCGAGGAGGCAGGCGAGCCGTCGCGCCAGGTCACGGTCACGCGCACCGTCTACCAGGGCGACGAGGTGCTCTACTCGGAGACCTTCACGACCTACTACCACTCCGAGCCGCGGATCGTCCGCGTCGGGACGATCCCGGTTGCGCCGCCGCCCCCGGCGGCGAATCCTCCGGCGCCCCCGCCACCGCCCGGCACCGGGACGACGACCACGACTCCGACGACGACCGGCCGGCCGCGCTAGGCGGTTTCCGCGGCGCGGATCTCGTCGGCGAGCCAGCCGGGCATCCGCACGGGCGAAAACGACTCGGCGTCGACGGTCGCGTGGCTCGTCCAGCCGTCCGCGACCGGGCCCTCCGGATCGTTCAGGCGCTCGACCAGGTACTCGAAGCGGAACCGGGCGGCCCGGAGCTTCGCCGGCTCGTGGACGCGCGTCCAGATCCGCAGCCGGTCGTCGAAGCGGCACGGCGCGCGGTAGCGCACGTGCGTCTCGAGCGTGACCGCCTCGACGCCGGTCTCGATCAGTCCCTTGTAGCCGCCGCGGAACCGCCCCAGGTAGGCGACGCGGGCCACCTCGAACCAGTTCAGGTAGACGGCGTTGTTCGCGATCCCCTGGGCGTCGGTCTCGCTGAAGCGGACGCGCAACTCCTCGGAGAACAGGAAACCGTCCACGGCCGGGAACTTTCGCAGCGTTCGGCCGGTCAGAGCAACCACGATGACAAAAACAGCCCACATCCTCGTTCTTGCGTTCGCCGCTCTTCTCCTCGTCGCCGGGTGCTCCGGCGGCACCGACGACCAGGCCTCGACCGGCGCCGCCTCCGCGGTCACGATGGAAGGCAGCCCTCCGGTCGGATACGAAGACTCCGGCGGCAAGGACGTCGCCGTCGCCTCCGTCCCCGGCGTGCCCGCGGTCGGCGAGAAGGTGATCACGAACGCCTCGATCCGCCTGACCGTTCCGCGCGGCGAGTTCGACGACGCGATCCAGGAGGCCCGCATGATCGCCGCCGGCGCCGGCGGGTTCGTGGTCAGCTCGGAGACGAGCCGGCCGAAGCCCGGCAAGCCGATGCGCGGTTCGATCGTCGTCCGCGTGCCGGAGAAGGCCTACGCGACCGCGCTCGGCTCGCTCGAGTCGCTCGGCCGCGTCGAGAGCCGCCAGGAGAGCTCCACCTCGGTCACGGCCGAGTACATCGACCTGAAGGCGCGCGTGCGCCATCTCGAGGCCGTCGAGCGCCAGCTGCTCGCCCTCCTCGACAAGGCCGAGTCGGTCGAGGACGCGCTGGCCGTGCAGGCGAGCCTGAACGACACGCAGCTCCAGCTCGAAGAGGCCCGGGGACAGCTGCGCTACCTGGACAACCAGACCGCGTACGCGACGATCTCGATCACGCTCGCCGAGCGCACGGCGCCCGTTGCGGCCGCCGGCGGAGGCGGAATCGTGGACGCCTGGCGCGACGGCGCGGAGGCGTTCCTCGGCGTCGCAGCCTGGACGTTCGTCGCCCTGGCCACGATCGCGCCGCTCGCGCTGCTGCTCGGCCTGGTGCTCGGCGCCGTCTGGTTCACGCGCCGCCGCCGCCTGCACGCCGCCTGACCGGCGTGCAGGCCTGCCCTTCGTGGGTATTGTCCACTCGAGACCACGAAGGAGACGTATGACGGACAGCAAGAACAACAGCTCGGATGCAACCGTTCTCGGCCGGCTCGCGAGCCGCGGCGAAGAGGCCGTGACGCGGCTCATGGAAGAGATGGGCAAGAACCCGCGGGTGACCGAGGCGCTCGGCAAGGCCGTGTCCGCCAAGGGCGCCGTCGACGAGCGGACGCGCCAGACGCTGCGGCAGATCGGCCTCGCCGCCGCCGACGAGATCAAGGATCTGCGCGCCCACCTCGAGAAGCTCGAGAAGCGGCTGGCGAAGCTCGAGGAGACCCCGGCGAAGAAGGCTGCGCCCGCGAAGAAGCCTGCCGCCGCGAAGAAGCCCGCCGCCGCGAAGAAGCCGGCGGCAAAACCGCGAACGAAGCCGGCGGCGAAGAAGCCGGCCGCCAAGCCGGCGGCGAAGAAGCCTCCCGCCGCCTAGTCGTGATGCTCGGCGATGTGGCAATGCACCATCCAAATGCCCGGGTTGGTGACGTCCAAGAGGATGTCCACGGTCTCGCCGGTGCGTACGAGCACCGTGTCCTTCCACACGAGGTTGGGCTCGACGACATCGTCTCGAGACAGGATCAGGAAGCGACCCGCCCCGTGGATATGGATCGGGTGGTGCATGGGATGGTCGGAGTCCATCTCGTTGACGATCCGAATCTTCACGCGGTCCCCGACCCGGAACTGCCAGTCGATCGCCGCGTTCTCGGCGCCCGTCGCGCGGTCCACCAATAGCCAGCGCATGTTCGCCGGGGTTGTCATGCGGTTGACGTCGACCATGTCGTCTTCCCACTCGATGCCCTCGGCGCCGCCGTGCTGATGGCTCTCCCCGTGGTCATGCTCATGGCCCTCGCTGTGCTCGTGATTGTGGCCCGCATCGTCGTGCGTCATTGCGCCAGCAACGCCCTCTGCGGCTTCGCCGACCCCGGTCGCGCGTAATGTCATTCCGCACTTGGGGCATGTCTCGGCCCAGGTGGCCGTCGACGTCGGGATGCATGGGGCAGGCGTAAGCAGTCGGGGCTTCGATCCCGGGCTCGGCGGGCAACAGCTTCATCCCGCACTTTGGGCACTTGCCGGCCCAGGAGGCGATGATCTCGGGATGCATGGGACAGGCGAAGACGGCGCCTGCCTCCACCTCCGGACCACCCAGGTCCATCTCGGCGACGAGGGCGAGAATCTTGTCCGGCGCGGCCTCGAGGAAGGGAGCGATCCGCTCCCGCTCTGCCACCAGCTCCAGGTTCGTACGCAGAACCTCGAACTCCTCGGCGAACGACGGCTCGGCCGGCTCCTCGGTCGACGGTGATGCTGGCGAGTGCATACGTACGCTCGGGAGTGCGGTGCTCGAGCGTCAACTCCCCGGCCTCTTCGAAGAGCACGTCGACGACGACTCGCTCCGACGGCGCCAGGAGGACGTCGTCGACGAACTCCTCGTGCTCGTGACGACCGCTGTCGCCCCCGACGAGCTTCATGCGCGCTCCCGGCAGGCCGACCTTGAAGACGCGGGTGTTGGCCGTGTTGGTGAAGAAGAGGCGCGTGACCTCGCCGAGTTGAGCACGGAGTGCGAGGTCGGTTTCGCCGCCGATGAGCAGAACATCGCCGAAACGGCCCATGGCCACGTATGTCGTCTCGTGGTGGCTGAAGGGCGCGACCTTGCCCTCCTCATCGAGCAACACATCGTCGAGCGTGAGCGGCAGCTCGCGGTTGGCCGGCGGCCAGTACTCGGGCTCCGTGGGGACCACGATGATGTTGCCGTAGAGGCCAAGCTCCTGGCCGTAGTCCTCCCGGATGTGCGGGTGGTACCAGTACACGCCCGGGTCCGGGAACTGGACGCGGTAGGTGAAGCTCTCTCCCACCTCGATCGGTGCCTGCGTCTGGTGCGTACCGTCGTAGCGGTTTTCGACGCGCACTCCGTGCCAGTGCACCGTTGCTTCCAGGTCGCCGTGGTTGGTGACGTTCACGAGCACCTCGGAGTCCTGCCTCACCTTCAGCGTCGGACCGGGGATCGAGCGGTTGTAGGCGAGCATGCGCACGGTCACATCGCCTAACCGCTTGGCGACAGGCGCGATCTCGAGGTCGAACCGCTCACCGTCCCCCAGCTCGACCGTCTCCGGCGGATGAGTCTTCGGCAGGCCGGTGATCTCTCTGGAGAACTGGTCCGTGTCGATCTGCGTGTCGCGGGTGCGATTCGACATCACTCAACTCCTTCTCTGACGCGCCGCTGCCGGCGCGCTCTCGTCGCCCGCTCGCTCTTCCCGAGGGCCGGGTGCGAGCCTATCCCGACCGGCGGGATCGCGATAGGCGGCGATCTGCTGGGCGATGAACTCTGCGTCCTCCCCTACCCAGCCGATCAGCGCCGAGCCTCGCGTGTGCTGCCAGGTGAGACCGAGGAAGTAATGACCGGGAACATCTGTCACTCCGCGCCGATGGCGAAGGCGTCCATCGGAGTCGAAGATGGGCAGCGTCGATCCACGAGTAGTCGGGCCGGTACCCGGTCGCCCAGATGACCGCGTCCACCTCGACTTCACTTCTGTCCTCGAAGCGGACTGTGCGCCCGGATGCCGCAATCGCGCGCGGCTTGAGCTCGACGTCGTAGTGGCGCTTGAGCTCGCGCGGACTCGATCCGATCAGCGTGTCCCGGTCTTTCAGCCGTTGCCCGAGCCGCGACTCGACGGTCTTGTGGATCAAGCCTCGTCTTCGTCAGCCACCAGAAGAGGTCACGGCCCGCGAAGCGCTGCGGCAGCGGTTTCTGACGAGAGCCGATCGAGAGAACAACCTTGTGGGTGGCGGAGAGCTCCTCGGCGATCTGGAAGCCGGTGTTCCCACCTCCGACCACGAGCACAGTTCCCTCGGGAACGTCGCTAGGTCGCCGGTAACCCGTGCTGTGCGCCCGCCAGACGGCGGGGTCGAGGTCCTCGGCAAGCTTCGGGATGAATGGGGTCTGGAACGGGCCCGTCGCGACGACGACTTGGTCGGCCGTGATCGTCCGCGCGGGAACGCGCAGCTTCAGCGCGCTCGGCACGACGCGGAACACGATCGGCGTCGTCCCGGGCTGCTCGCCGTCGAGCGTCACCGGCAGCGATTCCTCGGCGTCGATCGCGACCGTGTGGCCGCGGAGCGTCTCGACCTTCTTGTGCTTCACGTGCGTGCCCCGGTACATCTTGGGCACCGTGAGCACGAAGTCGACCTTGTTCACGTCTCCGATCAGGAGGACGTCGAGCAGGCCGTCGTCGGGTGAGGCGTCGGGCGTGACCTTCATGCCGCCGCCGGCGTAGCGCCCGATCGTCGCGAGCACCTCGAGCATGAGGCCGGAGCGCTCCTCGCCGTCCACGCGGACGGTCATCTGGCTCGGGCTCCAGCGCATGAACACGGTCGTCGTCGCCCAGAAGAAGGAGACGCGCCCGCCGAGCGCCTTCGAGGACGTGTCCGCGCGCCGGGCGATCGCGCCGCTGATCCCGGCGCCGCCGAAGTTCGCGAACCAGGACTCCGTCTCGGTCCCGTCCCAGGCGAGGTAGCGGGCGTGGCCGACGTCGATCGAGCGCACCGCGCCGTCCTTCGCGATCGCGAGCGCCTTGTCGAGGTCGCCCGGGATCGAGAACGTGCGCATGTAGTCCTTGCCGGTGCCGCGCGGGAGGATCGCCAGCTCGACGTCTCCGTCGCCCGCGCGCATGAGGCCGTTCACCGCCTCGAAGACCGTTCCGTCGCCCCCGACCGCGACGACGCGCTTCGCACCCTCGGCGACGGCGCGGGCGGTGAGATCCGCCACCTCGCCGGCGCTCGTCGAGATGAAGGCGTCGCCGTCGAGCCCGGCCGCTGCGGCGCGGCGCGCGATCTCGGGCCAGCGCCGCCCGGTCGAGCCGCCCGCGGACGCCGGATTGACGACGAAGACGGTGTCGCTCACTAGCCCTGGGTGACGGTTCCGAGCGCGAGCTCGGTCATCTGGTCCACCGCGGCGCGCAATTCCTCGTCCGTGATCCGCTTGAACTCGCCCTCGACGATCACGTCGCTGACGGTGAGGAGGCAGCCCGCCTGCACCTTGCGCAGCGCCCCGAGCGTGAAGAGGACGGCCGCCTCCATCTCCACGGCGAGGATCCCGCGGTCCGACCAGCGCTGGGCGCGGCCGGTGTCCGGGTCGTAGAAGACGTCGCTCGAGACGATCGGGCCGACGCGGACGCGCTTGCCCAGCTCCTTGGCCGAGTGGACGGCCGAGTGGACGAGCTCCCAGTCGGCGGTCGGCACGTGCGGCTCGCCGCCGACGTAGTGCCGCGCGGTTCCGTCCGCGGGAACGGCGGAGAGGGCGACGATCAGGTCGCCGAGCTGGAGGTCGGGCTGGAGCCCGCCGCACGTCCCGACGCGAAGCAGCCGCTTGACGCCGAGCTGGACGAGCTCCTCGATCACGATCGCCGCGGAGGGGCAGCCCATCCCGGTCGACTGCACCGAGACCGGCTTGCCGTTGAACGTGCCGGTGTAGCCGAGCATCCCGCGCTCGGTGTTTCGCGGCTGCACGTCGGAGAGGAACGTGTCGGCGATGTACTTCGCGCGCAGCGGGTCTCCCGGGAGGAGGCACGCCTCGGCGTAGTCGCCCTCGTTGGCACGGACGTGGATCGGCATGGCGGCAGCCTAACCTGCGGGCCGAGCCACGGTATCTTCGTGCCGTGCCGAGGCTCGTTCGCTCGCCCGACCTCCACCGGATCCTCGCCTTTTGCGCGGACGATCCGGTCGAGCGCGTGTTCCTCGAGGACGTCGCCCGTCGCGGCCTGGGGCGCTTCGCGGCGCTGGAGGAAGGCGGCAAGCTCACCGCGCTCTGCCACATCGGCGCGAACGTCGTCCCGTCCGGGGAGCACACCGCCGAGTTCGCCGATCTCGCCGTCGAAGGCGAGCCGCGGATGATCGTGGGCGAGGAGCGCGCCGTCACCGAGCTCTGGGAC
This sequence comes from uncultured Actinomycetes bacterium, assembly GCA_963724315.1. Taxonomy (GTDB): domain Bacteria; phylum Actinomycetota; class Thermoleophilia; order Gaiellales; family Gaiellaceae; genus CAVRUF01. Next base: position 98,621 of record CAVRUF010000007.1, read on the forward strand.
GCGATCGGCCGGCGGCTGCCGACTCCCGCCGACGACCGCCCCGGCCAGCCGGTGTACGTGCTCGACACGCCGCCTCCGCCGGGGGGCAGCGGCCTGCGGGCGGCGACGCTCGACGATCTCGACCTCATCGTCCCGGCCGCTGCCGATGCGTACTTCGAGGAGGTCGGGATCGACGCGTACGGCCGCGACCCGTCGCTCTTCGAATGGCGCACCCGGGCGCAGATCGAGCAGGGCCGCAGCTGGATCTGGCGCGAGGAGGGCCATGTGCTCTTCAAGGCGGAGGCGTCCGCGTGGACGCACCGCGCCGTGCAGCTCCAGCAGGTCTGGGTCGAGTCCGCCCTGCGCGGCCGCGGCTACGCCAAGCGCGCCCTCGCCGACCTGTGCCGCCTGCTGCTCGAGCAGACGCCGCAGGTGTGCCTCTTCGTCCGCCCCGAGAACGCGCCGGCGCTCGCCCTGTACGACTCGATCGGGATGCGGCGCACGATCACGTACCGCTCGCTCATCTTCGCCTAGATCGAGGGACACTCCTCCGGGGGTGGCACCGTGCCCCCTTCGCACGGATGCTGTGCCCCGGTGCGCAAGCTCGGCATCACTGCGGCGGTTCTCCTTCTCGTGCTCGGACTCGGCTTCGCCGTGCTCGGCGGCGGCGCCGAGCGTGCGGAGGCTCACTCCTGCTCGGCCGTCGACAAGCGGTTCATCCAGACGGCGAGCACGAACATGGACGCGCTCTCGGTGTGGTCGGAGGGCTACCGCAAGGGCGAGATCGGCGCCGAGGAAGTGGCGATGGAGGCCGAGGACGCAGCCAAGCGGGTCGGCTACGTGAAGCCGCTGGATCCCGCGCTCAAGCAGTCGCAGGAGCTGATCGACGGGATGTTCCGCGAGTACAGCCGCGCGGTGACGCTGGCCGCCAAGGAGCGCGACCGCGCCGGCCTCCACATGCAGCGCTCGTACGGGCTTGCGAACTTCGCCCGGGACGTTCTCCTGCAGGCGCCAGCCGGAGCTCATGAAGCACGGCTGCGACGTCGGCCCGCTGCTCTAGAGGAGGGCTCGTCTCTAAGATTGGCCGGGTGGACACGGCCGCACTGCGCAGGCGCATCGAGGAGCACGTGCGCAGCCATGACCTCGTTCCGGCGGGAGGCGACGTTCTCTGTCTCGTCTCCGGCGGCGCCGACTCGACCTGCCTGTGGCACGCGCTCGGCGCCCTCGGCTACCGCGTCGACGCGCTGCACGTGAACCACAAGCTCCGCGGCGCGGAGTCCGAGGAGGACGCCGCGTTCTGCGCCGAGCGGCTCGGGGCGCGCGTCGTCGAGGCGCCCGGCCGCACCGAGGCCGAGCTGCGCGACCTGCGCTACGCCGTCGAGCCGGACCGCCTCCGCGCGACCGGCCACACGGCCTCCGACCAGGTCGAGACGATCCTCTTCCGCCTGGTCTCGAGCGGGACGACGACCGGCGATCCGCGTCCGCCGCGACGACGGCGTCGTGCGCCCGCTGCTCACCGTCTGGCGCGACGAGACCGAGGCGTACTGCCGCGCCGAGGGGCTCGAGTTCCGAGTCGACTCCTCGAACCCGGGTACCCGGCGAGGCCTGATCCGCGCCGAGGTGCTCCCGCTCCTGCGGCAGCTGCATCCGGCCGCCGAGCGGAACATCCTCGCCTCGCTCGAGGCGCCGGCCGGGCTGGCGCGCCCGGTCGAGCGCGCGCTGGCCGACCTCGTGTCCTCCCCGGCCGGCTCGAAGCGCGTCGACCTCGGGGACGGCGTGGTCGCGGTGCGCGAGTACGACGAGGTCTGGCTCGAGCGGGCGCCGGTGGCGCTCGAGGGCGAGGTGCGCTGGGGCGGCTGGGTGCTCGAATCGGCCCGGCCCGGGTTGCGCGTTCGCGGCTGGCGCGCGGGCGATCATTTGGCAGGGCGCCGCAAGAAGGTTCAGGATCTGTTCGTGGATGCGAAGGTGCCCCGCTCGAAGCGCGAGACCTGGCCCCTCGTCGTGGCGGGCGACGACGTCGTGACCGTGCCCGGGATCGCGGCCGCTCCCGGCTGGGAAGACGCCGTCAGCGCGCGGAGGGACTGCCGAGTGACCGTGCTGCCCGACGAGCTCCAGGCGGGCGTCTCCGAGATCCTGATCGACGAGGAGACGCTGCAGCGGCGCATCGACGAGCTGGGCGCCACGATCACCGAGGACTACCGCGGCGGCGATCTCCTGCTCGTCGGCGTGCTCAAGGGCGCGATCTTCTTCATGGCCGACCTCATGCGCCGGATCGCCCTTCCGTGCGAGGTCGACTTCATGGCCATCTCGAGCTACGGCTCGGGCGTGGACTCCTCCGGCGTCGTCCGAATCCTCAAGGATCTGGACGTCCCGGTCGAGGACCGGAATGTGCTCATCGTGGAGGACATCGTCGACTCCGGCCTGACGCTCTCGTACCTCGTGCGCAACATCGAGGCGAGGCGCCCGGCATCGGTGGAGATCTGCGCGCTCCTGGCCAAGCCGGAGCGGCGCGAGAACGACGTCGACTGCCGCTACGTGGGCTTCGAGATCCCCAACCGCTTCGTGATCGGATACGGCCTCGACTTCGCCGAGCGCTACCGCAATCTCCCCTACATCGGGGTGTTGCGGGACGACCTCATCGCGCAGTCTGAGGAGCACTGACCGAGCGCGAGGCGGCTTAGGGCCCCGCTGCTACCCTTCCTGCCAGGAGTCATGCCGTCTTGAGCCGTTTCTTCCGTAGCGCGCTTTTCCCGCTCATCCTCATCGTCCTGCTCGTCTACCTGGCGTCGCAGACGCTTCTGCCGAGCAAAGAGGAGCGGGAGAAGCTGGCCTACTCCAAGCTGATCACGGCGGTGCAGACGCAGCCGTCCTCGGTCACCGACGTGCTCTTCGTCCCGAAGGGCATGGGGATCGAGTCGACGATCGACGGGAAGAAGTTCAAGACGAACTACCCGAGCGATCAGTCGCAGGCCGAGTTCCAGCTGATCCTGCAGGAGCACAAGGTTCCCTTCGACTCGAAGGGCACCGGCCAGAACCCGTGGTGGTCGTTCCTGACCTACCTGCTTCCGTTCGTCCTCTTCTTCGGCTTCTGGATCTTCCTCATGAACCAGGTGCAGGGCGGCGGCTCGAAGGTGATGAGCTTCGGCAAGAGCCGCGCCAAGCGCATGGCGCCCGACTCGCCCAAGATCACGTTCAAGGACGTGGCCGGCGTGGACGAGGCCGTCGAGGAGCTCCAGGAGATCAAGGAGTTCCTGGAGAACCCGAAGAAGTTCCAGGCGCTCGGCGCCCGCATCCCGAAGGGCGTGCTGCTCTACGGGCCTCCGGGCACCGGCAAGACGCTGCTCGCGCGCTCGGTCGCCGGTGAGGCCGGCGTCCCGTTCTTCTCCATCTCCGGCTCCGACTTCGTCGAGATGTTCGTCGGCGTCGGCGCCTCGCGCGTGCGCGACCTCTTCGAGCAGGCCAAGCAGGTCAGCCCCTGCATCATCTTCATGGACGAGATCGACGCCGTCGGCCGGCACCGCGGCGCAGGTCTCGGCGGCGGCCACGACGAGCGCGAGCAGACGCTGAACCAGCTGCTCGTCGAGATGGACGGCTTCGAGATGAAGGACAACATCATCCTCATCGCCGCCACGAACCGCCCCGACATCCTCGATCCGGCGCTGCTCCGCCCGGGCCGCTTCGACCGCCAGATCGTCGTCGACCGGCCCGACCGCAACGGCCGCCGCAAGATCCTCGAGGTGCACACGAAGGGCAAGCCGCTCGACACCGACATCGACCTCGACACGCTGGCCGCCGGCACGCCGGGCTTCACCGGCGCCGACCTCGCGAACCTCGTCAACGAGGCCGCCCTCCTGGCCGCGCGCCGCGGTCGCAAGACGATCGGCGAGCACGAGCTGGAGGAGGGGATCATGCGCGTGATCGCCGGCCCGGAGAAGAAGACGCGGCTCCTCTCCGAGAACGAGCGGAAGATCACCGCCTACCACGAGATGGGCCACGCGATCGTCGGGCACTACCTGCCGAACTGCGACGACGTCCACAAGATCTCGATCATCAGCCGCGGCCAGGCGCTCGGCTACACGATCTCGCTGCCGTCCGAGGACAAGTTCCTGACGACGCGCTCGGCGCTCATGGACCAGATGGCGATGACGCTCGGCGGCCGCGCGGCCGAGGAGCTCGTCTTCCACGAGGTCACGACCGGCGCCGCGAACGATCTCGAGAAGGTCACAACGACGGCGAAGCACATGATCATGCGCTACGGGATGAGCGAGAAGCTCGGCCCGCGCGTGCTCGGCCGCAACCACGACCAGCCGTTCCTCGGCCGCGACATGGGCAACGAGCCGGACTACTCGGAGGAGATCGCCCGCGAGATCGACGACGAGATCCGCCGCGTGATCGAGGAGTCGCACGGCCTCGCGATCGAGATGCTCAAGGAGCACATGGACGAGCTGCACCAGATCACCGAGCTCCTCATCGAGCGCGAGACGATCGACAAGGACCAGTTCGAGCGGCTGCTGGCAGGCGAGTCCCCGGAGACCGTCTTCGTCGAGCCCGAGAAGCCGGAGCCCGAGCCCGAGCAGAAGCCGGACCGCAAGCCGCGCGCCGAGCCGAAGCCGCGCCCGTTCCCGCTGCCGGGCGCGACGATGCAGCCTCCGCCCGAGAGCGCGTAGCCCTCAGCGTTCCCAAGGCGGGGCCGGTCTGTACTTGACGCGCGCGAGTCGCCGAACGCGAACGCGTGGGGAGTGGACCACCCGCCACCCGCCTTCGACGGTACCGCGGAAATGCGCGCGTGTCTGTGACGAGTGGAGCCGATTCAGCTGCGGCTTCGTGCCGATTTCCGCACACGGACCGGTTTGACACCCGACCCCGAACGGTGGGAGGGTCGGGGTGAGTGTCCGCCGCAGACGCTTCCGAGCCGGCTCATTCGCCGGCGCGCCGTCCGAAGCTGGGTCTCGCCCTCTCGGGCGGCGGCTTCCGCGCCGCGTTCTTCCACGTCGGCGTCCTCGCCCGCATGGCCGAGCGCGGGCTCCTGCGCAAGGTCGAGGTCATCTCCACCGTCTCGGGCGGCTCGATCGTCGGCGCGCAGCTCTACCTGCACCTGAAGGACCTCCACGAGAACGTCCCGGCCGCGGAGATCACGGACGAGCACTACGTCCGCGTCGTCGAGCATCTCGAGACCACGTTCCTGGCGGGCGTCGAGCATCACATCCGCGCGCTCGCGACCGCGAACCTGGGCAAGAACTGGCGGATGCGCCGCGCCGACTACTCGCGCAGCGACCGCCTGGGCGAGCTCTACGACGAGGTCTTCTACCGCCCGGCCTGGGAGGCGCCCATCTTCGGACCGCCCGCCGAGCGGGCCGATCCGAACGGGATGGTGCAGGTGCGCGACCTGCTCGTCCGCCCCGCGGGCGCGGCGCCGGGCTTCAACCCGTTCCGCGACAACGCCGAGCGCGAGCAGGCGCCGGTGCCGGTCCTCGTCGTGAACGCGACGTCGCTCAACACCGGCCATGCCTGGCGCTTCGAGGCGGTCCGCATGGGCGAGTATCCGCGCACCGAGGACTACTGGGTCGAGATCGACAAGAACAAGCGACTCGAGGTGACCGACTGGGAGTCGATCGCGCCGCACCAGCGCAGCTTCGAGCTCGGCCTCGCGGTCGCCGCCTCGTCCTGCGTGCCCGGACTCTTCCACCCGCTCGCGGTCTCGAACCTGTTCCGCTACGAGCTCGGGACACGCACGCACGAGCTGCGCGTCCAGCTCGTGGACGGCGGCGTGCACGACAACCAGGGCGTCGGCACGCTCATCGACGCCGGCTGCGAGCGCGTGATCGTCAGCGACGCGTCCGGCCAGATGGCCGACATCGACGAGCCGCCCACGCGCATCCCCGCGACGGTCACGCGCGCCACCTCGGGGATCTACGGCGACCGCGTGCGCGAGGAGCAGCTCTCCGACGTCCGCCGGCAGCCGGGGCGCTCGGCGCTCATCCACCTGCGCAAGGGCCTGCCCGCCGTCGTCGTTCCGCCGGTGCCGGACGACAATCCGGATACGACGACGACCGCGGTGATGCGCGGGGCCGTCTCGTACGACGTGGCGCCGACGGTGCAGCTCCTGCTCTCGCAGGTCCGCACCGACCTCGACTCGTTCAGCGAGGTCGAGGCGCACTCGCTGGCGGGCTACGGCTACGCGATGAGCGCGGTCGAGCTCGAGGTTCCCGGGATCAAGGATCTGGCCGCGGAAGGGTCGACCGTCGGCAGCTGGGAGTTCACGCGCGTCCTCGACTACCTCAAGCGGCCGCCGAAGCCGTTCCTGCGCCGGCTCGCGATCGCGCAGAAGCGCTTCCTGAAGCCGGTCAAGCTGAGCCTGCGCGCCAAGGTGGAGGCGGTGATCGCGGCGCTCGTCGCCCTGCTCGTCGTCGGCGGCCTCGTCGCGCTCGTCGTCTACCTGCTCCGCGACTGGCTCAATTCCGACATCCCGGCCTGGGGCGCCGTCGTCGCCGTTCCCGGGTTCGGGCTCGTCGTGGCGGCGTTCGCCGTGCTCTACCTGAAGAGCGCCTTCCGCTCCCGCACGCTCGCCGCGTTCTCGGAATACCTGTACGGACGCCTGAGCCCGGCGCTGCTCGCGCTCCCGCTCTGGCTCTTCGCCCGGTTCACGCTCCACCAGCACAAGCAGTTCCTGAAGGCCGGCCGGATCGACACGATCGACGCCGAGGTGGCGAAGGAGTCCGGCCGGGGCGATTGACACTCTTCGCGGAGGCGTGGTTGAGTCGTCCGCGTCGAGTAACGACAAGGGAGGAAGCCAGTGAGTAACGACGGACCGCTCGGACAGCCACGCGGGATCGGCTTCGGGATCCTGATGTACATCATCACGCTCAGTTTCTACAGCGTGTATTGGGCCTTCAAGACATTCGAGGAGCTGAAGCAGCACACGGGCGAGGGCATCGGAGGCGTATTCGGTCTAGTCGTGCGAATCGTCGTGATCTCCCCGGTAAGCCTGTTCCTCGCCCCGTCCGAGATCGGAAAGATGTACAGGCGGACGGCCAGGAGGCCCCGGTTACCGGCTGGACGGGTCTTTGGATCTTCCCGTTCGGGATCCTCATCTCGCCGGCGATTCGTCTGGATGCGTGAAGATCCAGGGCTCGCTGAACCGGTACTGGGAGTCGAAGCCGTCTGCCGCACCCGCCCCGGCTGCGGCCCCGGCGGCCTAGATCCTCCGCAGCGCGGGCGGCCGAAGTCGGGCCGCCCGCCTCGGGCCTGGAACACTTCCGAGGTGATTCCGCTCGAGCAGCGCTTCCCCAGGCCCAGCGTCATGGGGATCGTCAACGTGACGCCCGATTCGTTCTCGGACGGCGGCGTCAACCTCGACCCCGGTGGCCGCGGCGAATGCGACCGCGCGACCAGGTGGAGGACGGGCGCCGCGCTCGTCGATGTCGGCGGGGAGTCGACCCGGCCGGGCGCCGAGGCGGTGCCGCTCGACGAGGAGCTGCGCCGCGTCGTTCCGGTGCTGGAGGCGATCGCGGGCGAGCTGCCCGTTTCGATCGACACCTCCAAGGCCGGTGTGGCCGCCCGTGCTCTCGAGCTCGGGGCGATCTTCGTCAACGACGTGACCGCCCTTCGCGGCGATCCCGGGCTGGCCGGCGTCGTGGCGGATTCCGGCGCGTTCCTCTGCCTCATGCACATGCTCGGCGAGCCGCGGACGATGCAGGACGACCCGCGCTACGACGACGTGGTCGCCGACGTCGCCCGGTTTCTCGAGGAGCGGCTCGCGTTCGCGGTCGCCGAGGGGATTGCCGAGGAGCGGATCTGCCTCGACCCGGGCATCGGGTTCGGGAAGACCGTCGAGCACAACGTCGAGTTGCTCGCGCGCCTCGGGGAGCTCGCCGCGCTCGGCCGGCCGCTCGTCGTGGGCGCCTCGCGCAAGCGCTTTCTCGGCCGGCTGCTCGGCGACCCGGAGGCGACGACGGGCCCGCTCGCGGCCGGGATCGCGGCCGCGGTGACCGCCTACGAACGCGGTGCGACAATCCTGCGCGTGCACGACGTCCGGCCCCATGTCGAGGCGCTCGCCGTGGCGGCCGAGGTCGAGGCGTCAACTTGACTCGCGTGACGATCGAGGTGCGCGGCCTCGAGCTGCACGGCTTCCACGGCGTGAACGAGGCGGAGCGGCGCGACGGCCAGACCTTCCTGTTCGATCTCGAGCTCGACGCCGACGTCGCCGCCGCGCAGACCGACGACCTGGCCGAGACGATCGACTACCGCGAGGTCGTCGCCTGCGTGCGGGCGATCTCGGACGGCCGCGCGTTCGCGCTGCTCGAGGCGCTCGCGACCGCGGTGGCCGACGAGCTGCTCGCGCGGTTCGGCGCCGAGCGCGTCCGCGTCCGCGTCCGCAAGCCGGAGGTCGAGCTCGAGGCGCCGGTCGAGTACACGGCCGTGGCGGTCGAGCGAACTAGCTGACGGTCGCCTCGAAGGCGAAGTGCACGTCGTCGAGGGGGTCGCCGCGGCACGAGTAGAGGCCGCCGACCCAGCACGTTGTAGCGCGTGCTCGCGTTCGTGAGGACGAGCGTGACCTTCTGCGCAGCGCCGAAGTCCGGCACGGTGATCTCCCAGTCGGGCGCCGTTCGGGACGGCGGGGATCTTCGTCACGACTCCGCCCGAATCGGTGACGATCGCGCTCGCGCGGGACGTGACGGGATCCGAGGGAAGGCTGAGCGTGAACGTCAGCGTCGCGTCGGCCGCGACGCCCGACGGCGTGAAGTCGTAGTACGAGTTCGACAGGTGCGCGACCGGGACCGAGCTCAGTGCGATGCCGGCGTTCGTGACCGGCGTCGACGCGATCGGGCCGGGCTTCGGGTACTTCGAGCCCTCGGAGTAGAAGGCGCCGGGACGCAGGTTCTTGACGCCGAAGTCGGCGAGCAGGTTCCCGAAGTTCAAGCCCTTGTTCTCGAGCACGCGCACCGTCCCCTGGGCCGAGTACTCGTCGAGCGCGCCGGGCCTCGAGTCGACGCGCCCCCAGATCTTGCGGACGACGCCGCGGCCGAAGCGCTCCGCGAGGTAGCGCCAGAAGATCCAGACCCCGTAGTGGTAGCTCGAGTCGGTCTCGGAGTAGTCGGGGTTCTCGTGATCGAGCGGGAGCCACGCGTACTGCGTCCCCAGCGGGCCCACCTTCAGGTACTGGCGGTTGTCGTTGATCGTGTCGTAGACCTCGTCCTCCATCCACACGGCGGTGCCTTCCATGAGCCAGAGGTCCTCGAGGTAGTCGTAGCCGTACTGGACGGCATGGAAGAACTCGTGCGCGACGGTGACGCGCAGCGCGTTTGCGCCGTAGGCGGCGCCGTTGAACTGTGAGCGCGCAAAGTCGTCGTCGACCACGCAGTAGGCGGAGATGTCGCCCCGGGGACCCCGGCTCGGGTCGTCGCTCGTGCAGTAGCCGTAGAACCCGATCGCTCCCACGTCGGCGACGTAGACGTCGAGCTTGCCGTTCGGGCCGTGGTTCGAGGACTTCCGGTCGGACTTCGGCGCGCGGTAGCCCATGCGCCCGACCTCGACGCTCCAGGTGTAGCCGGCCACCCTGCGGGTCAGGTCGATCCAGTCCGGGAGCCCGTTTCCGTTCTTGTCCTTGAGACTCGGCGCGTCGCTCGTCTTGTCGACCCAGAACACGCAGATCCGCGGGCCGCACCTGTGGCGCGACTTCGCGCGGTAGCGGCGGATCGAGTCGCTCGCGCTCGTCGGTCGCGCCAGGAGGCGGCGCGCCACGGCTTGATCGGCCGGCGAGAGCTGGTCGATCCGCGCCACGAGGTCGCGGAGGATCATCGTCGCCTCGAACTGCTGCGGCTTTTCGACCTCGCCGAAGACGAGGCGGGCCCGGATCGGCTCGGCGATCGCCCGGACGCGCTCGAGCGCGTATTGCGCCTCGGAGATCCGCCCGGCCTCGAAGGCGCGCGCGATCCCGTCGTCCCCGCGCACCAGGTCCGGAAGCTGCGGCTTGAACGGCTCGGCCGCCTGCGCCTCGGCGGCGCCGACCGCCCCGAACGCGAGGACGGCGAGGAAGACCCCGAAGGTCCGCTGCATCCGAGTTCTGCGCGCTTGGGTATTCACGATGAAAAGGGACGCGGCCTTCCGGGGCGCGTGCTCTCATGGTACTCCTGGCTCCTCGCACCGCTCCGACGGCTGGAGAAACCTTTACCCGCCCTTCATGCGCGCCTTCATCGGACTCGGAAGCAATCTCGGCGACCGCCGCGCGACGATCGAGCGCGCCCTCGAGCTGCTCGCCGCCGCCCCCGGCGTGCGCATCCTGGCCGTGTCGACGCTCCGCGACACCGATCCGGTCGGCTACGTCGACCAGCCGGACTTCCTGAACGGCGCCGCCGAGGTCGACACCGAGCTCTCCGCCCCCGAGCTGCTCGGCGTGCTGCTCGAGATCGAGAACGACCTCGGCCGCGTGCGCGACCCGGCCCAGCGCTTCGGCCCGCGCACCGTCGACCTCGATCTGCTGCTCTACGGGGACGAGACGATCGACGAGCCCGAGCTCACCGTCCCGCACCCGCGCCTCGCCGAGCGGGCCTTCGCGCTCGAGCCGCTCGTGGAGCTCGATCCGTCACTGGCGCTCCCGGATGGGCGACGGCTCAAGGACATCCTCGGGATGCTCGCTGACGAGAGCTAGAGGCTCGGTGCGGAGTCCGCGCACCTCCAGTGGGGCCTGTGCGCGGCGCCCCGCGACCGCCTCGATCGGCGCCAAGGCTTGCCAGCCTTGCCACCGCTCGAGTCGACCCCGGTGCTTGGCGCATGCCCTCTCTGGAGGCACGCCCACTCCACACCGAGTCTCTAGAATCCGGGTATGTCCAACCTCGACGAGCTCGACGAGTTCGAAGCCGACCTCGAGCTCCGCCTCAAGAAGGAGTACACGGCCGTCTTCGGCCTGTTCCGCTACTGCGTGGTGACGCAGGACTCGACGTACCTCTGCAACCGCCTGGACGTGAAGGTGCTGCCGCAGTCGAGCTACCCGTTCTTCCATGTGACGATGGAGGACGTCTGGGTCTGGGACAAGAACCGGCCGACGCGGATGATCCCGAAGGCCGAGGTGTACACGTCGAGCGACGTGACGATCGAGGAGCTCCGCGGCGAGGGCGAGGAGCCCACGATCACCGCGGAGGCGCTCGCCGAGCGGCTCGGCGAGACCCCGTCCGCCGACGACGAGTAGTCCTCTGCTCCTCGCGGTCGACGTCGGCAACACGCAGACCGTGCTCGGTCTGTTCGAGGGCGAGCGCCTCGCCGAGCACTGGCGCGTCGCGACCGAGGCCGAGCGGACCGGCGACGAGCTCGCCGTGCTGGTCGGGCGGCTGCTCGAGCTACGCGACCTCGGCTTCGAGGAGATCTCCGGCGTCTGCCTCTCGACGACGGTGCCGGCGCTCGTCCGCGCCTACGCCGAATTCGCGGAGTCCTACGCGGAGGCGCCGATCCTCGTCGTCGGACCCGGGACGAAGACCGGCGTGCCCGTGCGCTACGACGATCCGCGGGAGGTCGGCCCGGACCGGGTCGTGAACGCGGTCGCCGCGCGCGAGCGCTACGGCGCGCCGTGCATCGTCGTCGACTTCGGGACGTCGACGAACTTCGACGCAGTCTCGGCGGAGGGCGAGTACGTCGGCGGTGTCCTTGCGCCCGGGATCGAGGTCTCCATGGAGGCGCTCTTCGCCCGGGCGGCCCGGCTGACCAAGGTCGATTTCGTCGCGCCCGACCGGGTCATCTCCGCGAACACGACGGCGGCGCTCCAGTCGGGCGTGGTCTTCGGCTTCGCCGGCCAGGTGGACGGCATCGTCACCCGCATGCGGGCCGAGCTGGGGGAGCAGGCCCGGGTGATCGCCACGGGCGGGCTCGCCTCGCTGATCGCCCCGCATTCGCAGACGATCGAGCTGGTGGACGAGTTCCTCACGCTCGAGGGCTTGCGGCTCGTCTGGAACCGAGCCGACTAGGCCGACCCCACCACCTCCGCCTGGGCCTCGACCCCGCCCGGAACGGACGTGTCTCCGCGAGCCGTGTCCCACTTAGTTGCAGACTGCAACTAGCTCCGTGAGGCCAGACGGGGCGCGGGGTTTCTCAAGTAACAGTCTGCAACTTGGATTGTTTGCGCGCCTTCTGTGACGGTTCGGTGCGTCTCTCGTGCGCGTCGCTCGTACGGCTCGGAGCGCGCGGGCCTCGGGCAGCGGGCCGAAAGGGCTAGTGCGGCCCGACGACGACCTGGTCGAGCTGGAGCCGGGTCAGCGGGGTCGTCCACAGATCCTGGATCCACGGACGCCGCACGAGCAGGGTGCGGCCGTAGAACACGGGGAGGATCGCCGCGTGCTCGGCGACCCACAGGCGGTCGAGCTCGTGGTAGAGCCGCATCCGTTCGCTCGAGTTCTCGAGGCGGCGGGCACGCTCGAGGATGTCCTCGAGCTCGGCGTCCAGGTAGAACGGCCAGCCGCTCGCCAGGAAGAGGCCCCGGAAGAAGCCGTCGGGATCCGGATAGTCCGCCGTCCAGCCCGACAGCCACATGTCGTCGGTTTCCTCGAGCACCGAGCCCCACAGGTGGCCCTCGATGGTCCGCACCTTCACGCGGGCTCCGAGGACCTCGCGCCACTGGGCGGCGAGCGCCTCGGCGAACTCCGCCCACTGCGAGGCGACGAGCGTGACCTCCCGCAGGCCCTTCCCGTCCGGGTAGCCGGCATCGGCCAGGAGCTGCCGCGCCAGTTCCGGGTCGAACACGGGCGCGACGCGGTGGGAGTGGCCGGGCATCGCCGGCGGGATCGCGCCGCCCTTCACCGCGGAGGTGACCAGGCCGACGTGCTCGGGCTTGACGGTCTCGCGATCGATCGCGTGGGAGAACGCCTTGCGCACGAGCTCGTTCGAAAACGGCGGCCTGTCTGGGCGGAAGCCGACGTACGTGAGCGACAGCTCGGGCACCAGTTCGGCCACGGTGTTCTCGGCGTCGCGCGCCCTCGGATCGAGCACCTGGAGCACGTCGTAGCGTCCCTCGATCCATTCGTCCACGAGCCCGTCCGCGGTCTCCTTGGCGAAGGTGATTCCGATCTCCTTCACGTTGCCGCGCGCGCCGACGAAATGCGGGTTCGCAGCCAGGACGGCGCCGTCCGCGGTCAGCTCGGCGAGGATGAACGGGCCGTTCGAGACGAGGTTCTCGGGCTTGCGCCAGTCGTCGCCGAGCGCCTCGCACACGTGGCGCGGCCGGGGGAAGGCCCAGGTCGAGGCGAGGATGTAGGGGAAGTAGCTGCGCGGCTCCTTCAGCCGCACCTCGAGGGTGCGGTCGTCGAGCGCCGTCGCCGACTCGATGTCCTCCATGAGGAACGCGGTGATCGCGCGCTCGGAGCGCATCCGCTCCCACGCGTAGACGAAGTCGTCGGCCGTCACCGGCTCGCCGTCGCTCCAGCGGACTCCCTCGTGGAGGCGGAACAGGTACTCGAGCCCGTCGCTCGACACGCGCATGTTGTCGGCCATCGCCGGCACGACGTTCAGCTCCCGGTCGACCTGGAGGAGCCCCTGGAAGAGGTGCGAGATGAACTGTCCGCCTTCCGTCGTGTAGACGTCGCCGGGCGAGATCTCGTCCGGCGGGAGATGCGCGGCCGTCTCGACGCGCGCGGTCAGCTCGTAGGTCGGAGCGTCCTCGACCCGGCAGCAGAACGCCTCGTCGTAGGTCTTCTCCGCCTGCTCGAAATCGGAGGCCAGGTGGTAGGCGAGCGCCATCTTGAAGAGCGTGTCGCGGGCGCGGCGCTCGTCGCCGAGCCGGGCCAGGAACGCGCGCGCCTTGCGGTAGTGCTCGAGCGCCTCCTGGTCGGCGTAGATCCGCCGGGCCGCGTCGCCTGCGGCGAGCAGGTACGTGACGGCCTTCTCCGGCTCGTCCGCCTCGCTGAAGTGGCGCGCGAGCAGCTCGTAGATCTCGTCGGTGGAATCCTTGTACAGCTCCTCGAGCGCCTCGCCGACGCGGCGGTGCAGCTCGCGGCGGGTCGGCTCGACGAGCGTGGCGTACGCGACCTCCTGGACGAGCCCGTGGCGGAAGCGGTATTCGGGCGCGGGGCGGCGCCGCTTCTCGACGATCAGGTCGAGACGCTGCAGCTCGAGGAGCGCGTCGCGCAGCTCGTCGTGGGGGATGAGCTTCTCGAGCAGCGGAAGCCCGAAGGTTCTCCCGATGACGGCGGCGAGGCTCACGACCTCGCGCGTGGCCGGGTCGAGCCGGTCGAGCCGCGCCTGGAGCGCCCCCTGGACGAGCGCGGGTACCGCGAGGTCGTCCGGCCCGACGGCCAGCTCCCAGGCGCCGTTCGAGCGGGTCAGCGCGCCCCGCTCGACGAGATCGCGCAACGCCTCCTCGAGGAAGAACGGGTTGCCGCCGGCGCGCTCGACGAGGAGGTCGGAGACGGCCTCGGGCAGCTCGCCGTCCGCGGTGCGGTCGACGAGCGCCTTGCTCGCGTCGGTCGGAAGCGGCCGCAGCTCGATCTCGCGGTAGCGGTGCGGGTGCAGCTGCCGCGCCCGCTCGCCGAGCCGCCAGGAGCGGTGCTCGCGCTCGGTCCGGTAGAGGAACACGAGCCCGATCGCCGCCTCCTCCGTGACGCGGAGCGTCTCCTCGAGCAGCTCGAGCGTCGCCTCGTCGGCCCAGTGGAGATCCTCGAGCACGACGCAGAGGGGCTGCTCCTCGGAGAGCCGGAAGAGGAGCTCGGCGAACACGTCGATCGTCTGGTGCTGGACGCTCTCGCGGTTCAGCTCGCGGATCCTCTCCGCCTCGTCGGGCTCGAGCGTGAGTCCGAGCAGGTTGGCGAGGAACGAGTACGCATCGTCCGCGTCCTCGCCGAAGAGCTCGGCGAGCTGCGCCTTCAGCTCGAGCCGGACACGCGTCTCGGGGGTCGACGCGCCGACGCGCAGCCAGTCGCGCAAGAGGTCGCGGATGGGCGAGTAGGGGAAGCTCTGGGCGTAGGAGACCGCGCGGCCCTCGATGAAGCGGATCACGTCCGAGTACTCGGAGCGCACCTCGTTCATGAGGCGCGTCTTGCCGATTCCCGCCTCGCCGATGATCGAGACGATCGTTCCCCGGCCCTCGCGGAGCCCGTCCATCGTCCGCTCGAGCACGGTCTGCTCGAAGTCGCGCCCGACAAGCGGACCGGTCGGGAGCGCCCGCACCGTCTCGCGCACGCCGCGTACGCGGTACGTGGCGACCGGCGCGCTCTTGCCGGCCAGCTCCTGCGGGCCGAGCTCCTCGAGGTCGAAGCACCCCTCGGCCGAGCGGGCCGTCTCGGCCGCGATCGCGACCTCGCCCGCCGGCGCGAGCTCTTGGATCCGCGAGGCGACGTTCACCGTGTCGCCGAGGGCGTTCATCCGCTCGGCGATGTCCGCGCCGTCGTCGGCCGGGATGACCACCGGGCCGGTGTTGACGCCGACGCGCACCGAGAGCTCCACGTCGTAGGCGTCGCGCACCTCCTCCGCGTAGCGGGCGATCGCGCGCTGGATGGCAAGCGCGGCCAGGACGGCGCGCTCCGAGTCGTCCTCGTGGGCGAGCGGCGCCCCGAACAGGGCGAAGATCTCGTCCCCGACCCGCTGCACCACGGTGCCGTCGTAGCGCCGGATCTGGGTGGCCATGATCCGGAGCACCTCGTCCATCAGGAACTTCGAGCGCTCGGGTCCGAGGCGCTCCCCGATGCCCGTCGAGTTGACGACGTCCGCGATCAGGACCGTGACGATCCGCTTCTGTCCTGTGGCGACTGTTGCCATAGGCGAAGGGTACCCCGGCGAACCCCTGTTCCCGGAGGCTGTTTACCCGCCGGCGTAGATCGAGACCGGCAGGTCGAGCGTCGTGTGCTCGACCGTCGGCACCTCGGCGCGCAGCGCGTCCAGGAGCTCCGCCGCGCCGGGCGCCGCCGCGAGGAGGCGCTCCTGCACCTCGCCGATCGTCGCGAGCTGGACGAGCTCCTGCTTGAACGGCTTCGGAAAGCGCCCGTGACCGAGGAACCAGCCGTAGAACTTCTTCAGGAATCCGGTCGCGCGTTCCTCGCCCATCTCGTGGACGGTGTCCTCGATGAAGAAGAGCAGCTCGGCGACGACCTCCTCGCGGGACGGCCGGTGCCCGTTGCGCCCGGCGATCTCCGCGACCGTCCACGGATTTCCCTGCGCGGCGCGTCCGACCATCACGGCGGCCGCGCCGGTTTCCGCCAGCACCGCTTCCGCGCTCGCGCGCGAGACGATGTCTCCGGAGGCGATCACCGGGACGTCCACGAGATCGACGAGCTCCGCGGTCAGCGCGTGGTCGGCCGTGCCCGTGTACATCTGCCTTGCCGAGCGGGGGTGAAGCGTCAGCGCCTCCGCGCCGGCCTCGACCAGGCGCGGGCCCACGGAGAGCGCCGCGCGCGAGCCGTTCTCGACGCCGCTCCGCATCTTCACCGTGACCGGAACCGAGACGGCCTCGGCGACGGTCGAGACGATCCGGCAGGCGTGGTCGGGGTCGTCGAGGAGCGTTGCGCCGGCGCCGGTCTTGGTCACCTTGCGGACGGGGCAGCCGAAGTTGATGTCCACGATGTCGGCGCCCGCGGCCTCGACCAGGCGCGCCGCATCGGCCATCGCGTCGGGCTCGGCGCCGAAGATCTGGACGGCGAGCGGATGCTCGTCGGCGCCGATCCGCAGGTAGCCGAGCGTGCGCTCGTTGCGGTGCTGGAGCCCGGCGCAGCTGACCATCTCGGAGCACACGAGACCGGCCCCGAACCGGCGTCCCTGGCGGCGAAACGCCTGCACGCTCACACCGGCCATGGGGGCGAGCACGATCCGGCCGTGAATCTCGACCGGGCCGATGCTCCAGGGTGCGTCCATATCTACCTGCATTCAGGCAGGAAATCGTAGCCGAGGCACGAACACGCGAGGCTTGACGCGCTCGCTATCATTCGCCGGCTCACGAACCCCGGACGGGTGTTCGGACTGCGGGAATCGGAGTCTCGGAGGCTTGAAGTGAAAGACGTGCTGCTCACTCCCGAAGGCTTGAAGAAGCTCACCGAGGAGGTCGAGTATCTGAAGACCGACAAGCGCCGCGAGGTCGCGGAGCGGATCAAGCACGCGCGCGAGTTCGGCGACATCTCCGAGAACTCGGAATACGACGACGCGAAGAACGAGCAGGCGATGGTCGAGCAGAAGATCGCGCAGCTCGAGGAACGGCTCTCCCGCGCGCAGGTGATCAAGCCGGAGCCGGTTCCCAAGGGCGTCGTCGCCATCGGCATGAGCGTCCGGCTCAGGGATCTCGACGCGAACGAGACGGTCGAGTACTTCATCGTCGGCTCGGCCGAGGCGAACCCGGCGGAGCGCAAGCTCTCGAACGAGTCTCCCGTCGGCCGCGCGATCCTGGGCCGCAAGAAGGGCGAGACCGTCGAGGTCGCGGCCCCGCGCGGCACGCTCAAGTACAAGATCATGGACGTCAAAGCCGCGTAAAACCTCGCGCTTCGCGCATGCGGTTTTCCGCGGGGAAGCGCTTGTTCTGACGGAGAGCGTGCGTGAGCGAGCCCGGAGTGAATCCGGCCTCACGGCGGGGGGCCTTCGTCACGAAGCCGGTGGGTTGAGGCGCCGTGGGCCAGACCGGCTCGGCATCGTAGACTCGCGGCGCCATGCCGCAGCTGCCCAAGCGCTTCCCGAACCGGGACGAGATCGCCGACGTTCGCGCCGAGGCCGAGGCGCTCGAGCCGGGCGCCGAGGGCTCCGAGCCACGCCGCCTCGCAGGCCGCGTCCTGGGAAGGAGAGGCCACGGGAAGCTCGTCTTCCTCGATCTCGTCGACCGCTCCGGCCAGATCCAGCTCCTGTGCTCGGCCGACCGCTGCGGGCCCGTCGATCTCGACCTCGGCGACATCGTCGGCGTCGTCGGCCCGGCGACCAGGACGAAGCGCGGCGAGCCGTCCGTGGCCGTGGACGAGATCCAGCTGCTCGCGAAGATCGCCGAGCCGCTCCCGGACACGTACCACGGGCTCGTCGACGCCGAAACGCGTTACCGCAAGCGTTACCTCGACCTGCTCGTCAACGAGGAGACCCGCAAGGACTTCCTCATCCGCAGCCGCATGGTCTCGGCCCTGCGGCGCGGGCTCGACGCCGACGGGTTCGTCGAGGTCGAGACCCCGGTGCTCCAGCCGCGCTACGGCGGCGCGTTCGCCGCGCCGTTCACGACGCATTCGAACGAGCTCGGCCGGGATCTCTACCTGCGCATCGCGACCGAGCTCTACCTGAAGCGCCTGATCGTGGGCGGTCTCGAGCGCGTCTACGAGCTCGGCAAGGACTTCCGCAACGAGAGCATCTCCTACAAGCACCAGCCCGAGTTCACGATGCTCGAGTGGTACGAGGCCTACGCGGACTACACCGACACGATGACCCGGATCGAGACGCTGGTCGACGCGGTCGCGCGCGAGGTCCTCGGCACGACGAAGGTCGAGTTTCGCGGCCACGAGATCGATCTCGCCGCGCCCTGGAAGCGCGTCCCCTTCGTGGAGGCCCTCTCCGAGCAGGGAATCTGGTCGCGGGACGAGGCCGAGCTGCGCGCCATCCTGGACGCGCGCGACATGGACACGAAGGCGGACAAGACCTGGGCGCAGCTCGTCGACCACGCGCTCGGCCATTTCGTCGAGCCGAACCTGATCCAGCCGACGATCCTCTTCGACTATCCGATCGAGCTCTCCCCGTTCGCGCGCACGCGCGACGACGACGAGCGCACCGTCGAGCGGTTCGAGTACTTCGCGGGCGGGATGGAGCTCGGCAACGCCTACACGGAGATCAACTCGGCCTCGGAGCAGGAAGAGCGTTTCCGCATGCAGCAGACCGAGCGGCAGGCCGGCGACGCGACCGCCGAGGAGGGCGACCCGGACTACGTCGAGGCGCTGTCCTTCGGAATGCCGCCGACGGCCGGTCTCGGCCTCGGAATCGACCGTCTGGCCATGCTCTTCACGGGCCGCGAGACGATCCGCGACGTCATCCTCTTCCCGGCCCTGCGCGACCGGTAGCCTTCCGGCCTCGAACGAGGGACGGTCCATATCCCTCGATCGAGCGAATTTGGCTGCCGTACACTTGAAGAACTCACCCATCTAGGGGAGAGTGAGAAACCTCAGGAGAGGGAGGGCGGTATCCCCCAAGCAGCACGACCGAACCGGGAAACGGACTGGGGTCCAATCACCGTTTCACGCTGGGGAGACGTCCTGAAGACGCGAAGGTCGAGAGGAGAATCATGCTGCGGTACCGTGGGGTAGGGGTCAACACCACCAGAAAGACAACGCTCGTCATGCTCGCAATCGGGCTCGCGCTGTTCGTCGTCGCGGGTGCGATCGCCGCTCGGGGCTCGTCCCCGCTGGGGCAGGACATCCCGACGCCGGCCGGCTCGCCGAAGCCCGCCGTCGCGAAGGGCAGCAAGGCAAGCGCCGCTCAGAGCGGCGCGTCGAACGCAAAAGCTTCGGGCGCCGGTGCGTCTTCGGCGAAGGCCGCCGCGCCCGCGAAGAGCGGAACCGCCAAGGCCGCAGCGCACGTTTCCGCCGCGAGCTCCACCGTCGTCGCAGCCTCCGGGGACGGGGCCGGCGACGCAGCCTCCTCAGACCTGGCCGGCGACTCCGGCCGCGTCTCCGCACGCGCCTCCCGTGGTTCGGGCGGCCGCAGTGCGCTGACCTACGGCTACATCAAGGGCAGGAAGTTCCACGACCTGAACGCCAACGGCGCCAAGGACTCGGGCGAGCCGTACCTCTCCGGCTGGACGATCAAGGCGTACAAGGACACCGACGGCGACGGCATCAAGGATGCGAACGAGACGACCGTCGGCGATTCCGACACGACCGACTCGGACGGCGACTACCAGCTCACGCTGCTCGCGGGCAAGTACGTCGTCTGCGAGACGCAGCAGTCGAGCTGGGTGCAGTCGTACCCCGCCAACTCGATCTGCGGCACCGGGCGCCGGCGGCTGGGCGATCACCGTCTCGGTGGGGAACACGAGCTCGGGCAAGGACTTCGGGAACTACAAGAAGGGCAAGGTCTCGGGCAAGAAGTTCCACGACAAGGACGCCGACGGGAACAAGGACTCGACCGAGCCCGGACTTTCGGGCTGGACGATCAACGCCTACGTCGACGCGAACGGCGACGGGGACAAGGATGCGGGCGAGACCACGGTCGCCGGCTCCGACGTCACCGACTCGAACGGCGCCTACGAGATCAGCCTGAATCCCGGCAAGTACATCGTCTGCGAGGTACAGCAGGCGAACTGGGTGCAGTCGTACCCGTCCAACTCGATCTGCGGACCCGGCGCGGGCGGCTACGCCGTCACGATCACGTCGGGCAGCTCGCAGTCGATCCGCTCGGGTGATCGCCATGTCTTCACCGGCGACCACGGCTCGAGCGGCAAGGACTTCGGGAACTACAAGAAGACCGGCAAGACCGGCAAGAAGTTCCACGACCTGAACGCGGACGGCGACAAGGATTCGAACGAGCCGTACCTCGCGGGCTGGACGATCAACGCCTACGTCGACTCGAACGGCGACGGGGACAAGGACGCCGGCGAGAACACGATCGCGGGCTCGGCCGTCACCGACTCGAACGGCGAGTTCACGATCTACCTCGCGCCCGGCAAGTACCTCCTCTGCGAGGTGCAGCAGGCCGGCTGGACGCAGTCCGCTCCGTCCAACAACGTCTGCGGCGCCGGAATCGGCGGCTACGCCGTCACGATCTCCGGCAGCGGCGCCTCGTCGGTTCGCGGCGGCCGGGGGGTCTTCACCGGCACGCACACGAACTACGAGTTCGGCAACTACCGCAACGCCACGAAGTCGGGCATGAAGTTCCACGACCTGAACGCGAACGGCGTGAAGGATCAGGGCGAGCCCGGCCTCGGCGGCTGGACGATCACGGCCTACAAGGACACGGACGGCGACGGGATCAGGGACGCCGGCGAGACGACGGTCGGCGCGAGCGCCGTCACCGACGCGAACGGCAACTACTCCATGAGCCTGAAGCCGGGCCGCTACGTCGTCTGCGAGACGCAGCAGGCCGGCTGGACGCAGTCCTATCCGGCCGGGTCGATCTGCAACCCGGGCGGCGGCTGGGCGATCAACCTCGCCGCGGGCGACAACGACACCGGCAACGACTTCGGCAACTGGAAGAAGGGCACGAAGTCGGGCATGAAGTTCAACGACCTGAACGGGAACGCCGCCAAGGACCAGAACGAGCCCGGCCTCGCCGGCTGGACGATCACCGCGTACGCCGATGCGAACGGCAACGGCATCCGCGACGCCGGCGAGAACACGGTTGCGGCGACCCAGGTGACGGGCGCGGGCGGCACGTACAGCCTGAGCCTGAACCCCGGCAAGTACATCGTGTGCGAGACGCAGCAGGCCGGCTGGATCCAGACGTACCCGGCCAACAACGTCTGCGGCCAGGGCCAGGGCGGCTGGGCGCTCACGCTCAGCTCGGGCCAGGTGCACGAGAACAACGACTTCGGCAACAACCAGCGCGCCACGAAGTCCGGCACCAAGTTCCACGACCTGAACGCGAACGGCGTTCGCGACGCGGGCGAGCCGGGCCTCGGCGGCTGGACGATCACGGCGTACGTCGACGTGGACGGCAACGGGATCAAGGACGTCGGCGACACCACCGTCGCGAACTCCGCGGTCACCGATGCCAACGGCAACTACTCCATGGGTCTCAACGCAGGCAAGTACATCGTCTGCGAGACGCAGCAGGACGGCTGGACGCAGTCCTACCCGGCGAACACCGCGTGCGCCGGCTTCGGCGGCTGGGGTATCACGCTCAACGCGGGCGACAACGACACCGGCAACGACTTCGGCAACTACCGGAAGGCCACGAAGACCGGCATGAAGTTCCACGACCTCGACGCCGACGGCGTCAAGGACGCGGGCGAGCCGGGCCTCGCGGGCTGGACGATCACCGCGTACGCCGACGCCAACGGCAACGGCGTGAAGGACGCGGCCGAGACGACGGCCGCGGCCTCCGCGGTCACGGGCGCAGGGCGGCACGTACAGCCTGAGCCTGAACCCCGGCAAGTACATCGTCTGCGAGACGCTCCAGGCCAACTGGTTCCAGTCCTACCCGGCCAACAGCGTGTGCGGCGCGGGCATGGGCGGCTGGGCGATCACGCTGACGTCGGGCCAGCTCGACTCCGACAACGACTTCGGGAACTGGCAGAAGGCCACGAAGTCGGGGATGAAGTTCAACGACCTGAACACGAACGGCGTCAAGGACCAGGGTGAGCCGGCCCTCGCCGGCTGGGTCATCCGCGCCTACGTCGACACGAACGGCGACGGGACGCTCCAGGCGGGCGAGACGACGATCGCCGCCTCGGCCACGACGGCCACGGGCGGCGCGTACTCGCTGAGCCTGGATCCCGGCAAGTACGTGGTCTGCGAGGTTGCGCAGGCGGGTTGGACGCAGTCGCTCCCGGCGAACGCGAAGTGCGCCGCGATCAGCGGCCTCGCTCCGGGCGGCTGGGCGATCACGCTGACCTCGGGCCAGCTCGACGCCGACAACGACTTCGGCAACTGGCAGGCCGCGACCAAGACGGGCATGAAGTTCCACGACCTGAACGCGAACGGCGTGAAGGACGCAGGGCGAGCCCGGACTGGCCGGCTGGACGATCACGGCCTACGTGGACGCGAACGGCAACGGCGTCCGCGACGCCGGCGAGAACACGGTGGCGGCGTCGACGGTCACCGGCGCGGGCGGCAACTACAGCCTGAGCCTCAATCCCGGCAAGTACATCGTGTGCGAGACGCAGCAGGACGGCTGGACGCAGTCCTACCCGGCCAACAACGCCTGCGGCCAGGGCCAGGGCGGCTGGGGCATCACGCTGACGTCCGGCCAGATCGACGTCGACAACGACTTCGGCAACTGGCAGAAGGCCACGAAGACGGGCATGAAGTTCAACGACCTGAACGCCAACGGCGCGAAGGACGAGGGCGAGCCCGGACTGGCCGGCTGGACGATCACGGCCTACGTGGACGCGAACGGCAACGGCGTCCGCGACGCGGGCGAGAACACGGTCGCGGCGACCGCAGGTCACGGGCCAGGGCGGGACGTACTCGCTCAGCCTCGATCCGGGCCGCTACCTCGTCTGCGAGACGCCGCAGTCCGGCTGGACGCAGTCCTACCCGGCGAACAACGTCTGCGGCCAGGGGGCGGGCGGCTGGGCGATCACGCTCACGTCGGGCCAGCTCGACTCGGGCAACGACTTCGGCAACCACCAGCGGGCGACGAAGTCGGGCATGAAGTTCCACGACCTGAACGCGAACGGCGTGAAGGACCAGGGCGAGCCCGGACTGGCCGGCTGGGAGATCACGGCCTACGTGGACGCGAACGCGAACGGCATCCGCGACGCCGGCGAGAACACGGTCGGCGCCTCCGCGGTCACCGGAGCGGGCGGCACCTACTCGATGAGCCTCAACCCGGGCCGCTACGTCGTCTGCGAGACGCAGCAGGCCGGCTGGACGCAGTCCTATCCGGCCGGGTCGATCTGCAACCCGGGCGGCGGCTGGGCGATCAACCTCACGTCGGGCCAGCTCGACTCCGACAACGACTTCGGCAACTGGTTGAAGGCGACCAAGTCCGGAATGAAGTTCGAGGACGTCAACGGCAACGGCATCAAGGACCAGGGCGATTCGGGCCTCGCGGGCTGGGTCATCCGGGCCTACGCCGACACGAACGGCGACGGCGTCCTGCAGGCGACCGAGACGACCATCGCGGCCTCGGCCACGACCGGATCGTCGGGCACGTACAGCCTGAGCCTGAACCCCGGCAAGTACGTGGTCTGCGAGGTTGCGCAGAGCGGCTTCACCCAGACGGCGCCCGCGAACACGAAGTGCGCGGCCATCGCCGGCCTGGGGGCGGGCGGCTGGGCGATCTCGCTGTCCTCCGGGCAGGCCGAGGCGAACAACGACTTCGGCAACCACCGGATCCCGTTCACCCCGCCGCGCGTGTGCCGCACGCTCAAGCTGAACCGGCACCAGGCCTTCATCGGCCGCAAGGTGACCATCAAGGCCACCTGCCGCGACCAGCACGGCAAGGGCATGAAGCACGAGAGGATGCTCGTTCAGGGAGCCGGCGTGAAGACGGCGGCCTGGACGGACAAGAACGGCGTGGCGACCGTCACCATCACGCCGAAGAAGGTCGGCATCATCCGCTTCCGGATCCAGGGTTCGCAGCGGTGCAAGGCGCAGATCGCGGTCCGCGGGCCGTTCCGGCCGCCGCTGACCGGGCGCAACGACTAGCAGGTCCTCCTCGATAGGTACGACGCCGACGCCCCGGAACCCCCGGGGCGTCGGCGCATTGTCACTCGAATCGGGTACCCGTCCCTCGATCGAGGGTCACTCGTTGGCACCGGCTTGAGTCCTCGCGACGAGGGAATGGTCGCAGGCACCTGCGCGCCGATGCCAACGGCGTGAGCGGCAGTCGTCTCTTCGCAGCCCTCGTCGCAGCCCTGGCCGTGTGCGCGTTCTTCGCGTCAGGCGCCGCGGCGGCGCGCACGCACTGCGCGAAGTCGTACTCGTACGCCGGCCTCATCGGCGCACAGACGGCGCACGGCGTCCGGACGAAGCTCACGGTCGTGAAGGATCCCGACGTCCGCAACGGCCATGTCGCCGGCTGGGTCGGCCTTGGCGGCTCGGGCCTCGGCCCGAACGGGACGACCGAGTGGATCCAGGTCGGCTACAGCGGCTACTCCTGGGAGGACTCGACGCTCTACTACGAGGTCACGCGCCCGTACGGCTACCCGACGTACACGGCGGTGCAGAAGGTCGAGCCCGGCGAGAGCCACAACGTCGCGGTCTCCGAGATGCGCAAGCGCAGGAACTGGTGGCGCGTGTGGGTCGACGGCAGGGCCGTCTCGAAGCCGATCTTCCTTCCCGGCAGCCACGGAGCCTGGGAGCCCGTCGCGACCGCCGAGAGCTGGAACGCGGACTCGGGCCGTTGCAACAGCTTCGCCTACCGCTTCTCGAGCGTCTCCTTCGCGACCCGTCCGAACCGCGGCTGGAGGCTCATGAAGGACGCGATGACGCTCGAGGACACCGGCTACCGCGTCCGGCGCTCGAACGGCGGCTTCACCGCCCGCGGCGCGATCTAGCTCCTAGCCGGCCAGCAGGTACGCACTCGCAAGCCCGGCCCACTCGCCGTACGGAGCGAGGAGCTCCCGCGTGTCCTCGACGGTCGCCGGCGTGCCCTGGAGGCGCGAGCAGAGCCTGACGAGCCCGAGGTCGCCCACGAGCCCGTGGTCGAAGCGGCCGAGCCCGTAGAGCGAGATCACGCCTGCCGACCACGGCCCGAGTCCGCGCTCGCGGGTGAGACGCGCCGCCGGGTCGCCCGCCCCGCGCAGCCGCTCGAGGTCGGCCTCGCGGGAGAGCCGGACGAGCGTGGCCGCCTTGCGCGCGGCCAGCCCGTAGCGGGCGAGCTCGGCCGGAGCGAAGCGTGCGAACGTCTCGCGCGTCGGAGGCAGCCGCAGTCCGTCGTGCTCCTCGGCGAAGACGGCCAGGAGACGCCTCTCGAGCCGCCGTGCGGCGCTCGCCTGGATCAGCTGGCCGCAGAGCGCCTTGAGGAGCGCGTGCGTCACCGTGGCCACGCGGAGCGGCCGCATGCCCTTGCGCTGCCGGATCGCCGGCCCGACGAGCGGGTCGTCGCGGAACTCCTCCAGGAACGGCGCGTGCGAGTCGTCGGCGGCCAGCATGAAGCGCAGCGGCTCGATCGCGGCCTTCGTCCCGTCGATGCGCGCCTCGAGCGCTCCGTCGCCCCGTTGCCACACCCGCGCGCGACACCGGCGCGCCGTCGACCTCGTACGCGAGCGTGAGGACGCCGTCGCGAAACACGCGCGTCGAATCGCTGCGGTGCCGGGCGCATTGTGCGAGCGAGTAGGGCGGCCGGGGCTCGATCGTCGTCTCCAGCGCCACGCTCGCGACCCTAGACGAAATGGGTCTTGGTTAACGAGCCGTTACGGCCGATAGAAGGTTTCATGCGCGCTCGTTACCTCCCGACCACTTCGGTACGATGGGGTCTCGCGGTACGACTGGAAGGGGCTCTGAGCGTTGTTCGAACGATTCACTGAACGCGCACGTCAGGTCGTCGTTCTCGCCCAAGACGAGGCGCGCGCCCTGAAGCACAACTACATCGGGACCGAGCACATCCTGCTCGGGCTCCTGCGCGAGGAGGAAGGGCTCGCCGCGCGCGTGCTCGAGAGCCTCGACATCACGGTGGAGGAAGTTCGCGCCCAGGTCGCCCGGATCGTCGGGCAGGGCGACGAGGTGACCACCGGCCAGATTCCGTTCACGCCGCGCGCCAAGAAGGTGCTCGAGCTGGCGCTGCGCGAGGCCCTGTCGCTGGGCCACAACTACATCGGGACGGAGCACATCCTCCTCGGCCTCGTACGCGAGAACGAAGGCGTCGCCGCGCGCATCCTGCTCGACTTCGACGCAGACGCGGAAAAGATTCGCAACGAGATCATCCGGATGCTCTCCGGCCCCGGCCGCCGCCAGTCCGGCTCGGCCGGCGCCGCCGGCGAGAAGACGAAGAGCTCGAAGCTCCTCGACCAGTTCGGCCGCAACCTCACGAAGCTCGCGTCCGAGGGCAAGCTCGACCCGGTCGTCGGCCGCCAGACGGAGATCGAGCGCGTCATGCAGATCCTGTCGCGGCGCACGAAGAACAACCCGGTCCTGATCGGCGAGCCGGGCGTCGGCAAGACGGCCGTCGTCGAGGGCCTCGCCGCCCGGATCGCGACGAACCAGGTGCCCGAGCTCCTGAAGGGCAAGCAGATCTACACGCTCGACCTCGCGGCGCTCGTCGCGGGCTCGAAGTACCGCGGAGAGTTCGAGGAGCGCCTGAAGAAGGTGATGAAGGAGATCACCCAGCGCGGCGACATCGTCCTCTTCATCGACGAGCTGCACAATCTCGTCGGCGCGGGCGCGGCCGAGGGCGCCATCGACGCGGCCTCGATCCTGAAGCCGGCGCTGGCCCGCGGCGAGCTGCAGACGATCGGCGCGACGACGCTCGACGAGTACCGCAAGTACCTGGAGCGCGACGCGGCCCTCGAGCGGCGCTTCCAGCAGATCAAGGTGGAGGAGCCGTCGGTGGACGACACCGTCCAGATCCTGCGCGGCCTGCGCGACCGCTACGAGGCGCACCACCGCTGCACGATCACCGACGACGCGCTGTCGGCCGCGGCAAGCCTCGCCGACCGCTACATCCAGGACCGCCACCTGCCGGACAAGGCCATCGACCTGGTCGACGAGGCCGCGTCCCGCATGCGCATCAAGACGATGACCGCTCCGCCGCGCTACCGCGAGCTCGAGGAAGAGATCGAGCGCGTGCGCGAGGAGAAGGAGAAGGCGATCGAGGACCAGGAGTTCGAGAAGGCCGCGAACCTGCGCGACAAGGAGCGCAAGCTCACGCAGAAGCGCCGCGACCTCGAGGAGAAGTGGCGCTCGTCCGAAGAGGTCGAGCAGCCCGAGATCGGCGAGGAGGAGATCGCCGACATCGTCTCCATGTGGACGGGCATCCCGGTCTTCAAGCTGACCGAGGCCGAGTCGCAGAAGCTGATCAAGATGGAGGGCGAGCTGCACAAGCGCGTGATCGGCCAGGAGGAGGCGATCGTCGCCGTCTCCAAGTCGATCCGCCGCGCCCGCGCCGGCATCAAGGACCCGAAGCGCCCGACCGGCTCGTTCATCTTCCTCGGCCCCTCGGGCGTCGGGAAGACCGAGCTGGCGCGCACGCTCGCCGAGTTCCTGTTCGGCGACGAGGACGCGATGATCCAGGTGGACATGTCGGAGTACATGGAGAAGCACTCCGTGTCCCGGCTCGTCGGCTCGCCCCCCGGCTACATCGGCTACGACGAGGGCGGCCAGCTCACGGAGGCCGTGCGCCGCAAGCCGTACTCGGTCGTCCTCCTCGACGAGGTCGAGAAGGCGCACCCGGACGTGTTCAACATCCTCCTCCAGATCCTCGAGGACGGGAAGCTCACGGACGCCCAGGGCCGCAAGGTCGACTTCCGCAACACGATCGTGATCATGACGTCGAACATCGGCGCGGCCACGATCTCGAAGAACCAGTCGCTCGGCTTCTCGATGGGCGACGAGACGGGCCTCAGCTACGACGAGATGAAGTCGCGGATCATGGGCGAGCTGAAGAAGGTCTTCCGCCCCGAGCTCCTGAACCGCATCGACGAGGTCATCGTCTTCCACAAGCTTTCGAAGGAAGAGATCACGACGATCGTCGATCTCATGCTCAAGCGGCTCCGCGACCAGATGGTCCAGCACGAGACCGCGATCGAGCTCACCGACGAGGCGAAGGAGCTCCTCGTGGAGAAGGGCTACGACCCGGCGATGGGCGCCCGGCCGTTGCGCCGCGCGATCCAGCGCCACATCGAGGACCCGCTCGCCGACTTCGTCCTCGGCCGCTCGCTCAAGCCGGGCTCGACGATCCTGGTCGACCGCAAGGCCGGCACGGACGAGGTCGAGATCACGGTCGTCGAGGGCCCGGAGCCCGAGCAGCGCGAGAAGGTCACCGTCCCCGCCGAGGAACCGCAGGACTCGGGCGGCGACGACTCCTCGGGCGACGAGTAGACATCCCTGGATAGCGAAAGCGGCCCGGTTGGGCCGCTTTCGGTAGAGCAGGTCTTGCCGGCTCGGCTAGGCCGGGCGGTCTTCTTCGTCGTGTGTGTGTCCCTCGGCGGAATGGTCGTGCGGAGCGGGCTCGGCCGGAGCTGCGGGAGCCTCGGGAGCCGCCGGAGCTGCGGGAGCCGGGGGAGGCGTCGGAGCTGCGGCCGGAGGCTCGATTCGCCGACCGCCGCCGCCGCCGCCCGGAGCCGGTCATGCTCGTGGCCTCCGACTTCAGGGTGTTCACTCCGCCGGCTTCCTGGACTGACATCCAGGCTCCGACGGCGATCACGACCGCCAGTCCGAGGCCGACCCAGGCCCAGATCGTGCGGTACTCGTTGTCGGCGAGGATCTTGATGATCGTGAAGATCAGGATCAGGATCCCGAGAACCGCGCCGGTCATCGCGTCGGACACGGGCAGCTTGACGTCGGCGGCCGCGAGTCGCACCACCAGCCAGGCGATGAGGACGATGACGAGCAGGCCCATGATCACGCCGACGCCGTGCCACGCGTTGCGGCTCAGCTCGTCGCTCACACCGAGCTGCTCCGCGAATTCGGAACCGGGTCCGTCGTAACTCTGCCAGCTCAGGAAGCTGTCGATGAGCAGCAGAATGCTCCCGATGAACATGAGCTGTGCTCCGCGGGAGAGCGCCGAGAATCGTTCCATGCGGCCTGTCCTTTCTTGGTCCGGAGACCGAGCGTTTTTCGTAAGCCCGAACTCTCTAGGTCCTGCGCCCAAATAGCAAGCGGCGTTTTGGCACGAATTCGGCACGTCCGCCGTCTTACCTTCGGCCTAGACTCGACGGCATGGCCAAGGCGGCGGCGATCCAGTACGCATGCTCGGAATGCGGGTACACGACCGGGAAGTGGCTCGGCCGCTGTTCCGCGTGCAGCGCGTGGGGGACGCTCGTCGAGGAGCGCGCCGCCGCGCCGTCGGCCCGCAAGGGCGCGGCGGCCCAGGGCCGCCCGGTGCTCCGGCTCGTCGAGGTCGAGGCCTCCGACGCCGAGCGCGTCACCACCGGCGTCCCCGAGCTCGACCGCGTTCTCGGCGGCGGGCTCGTGCCCGCGTCGCTCGTGCTCGTCTCCGGGGATCCGGGCATCGGCAAGTCGACGCTGCTCCTCATGGCGCTGCGCTCGATGAGCGCCCAGCGGCCCGTCGTGCTCGTCACGGGGGAGGAGTCCGCGGCGCAGGTGAAGCTGCGCGCCGACCGGCTCGGCGGCGCCGGGGACGTTCGCATCCTCGCCGAGACGAACCTGGACGAGGTCTGCGCCACCCTCGAGCGCGAGCGGCCCGAGGTGGCGGTGATCGACTCCGTGCAGACGCTCTACGCGCCGGAGCTCGGCTCGGCGCCCGGCTCCGTCGGCCAGGTGCGCGAGTCCGCGGCGCGACTGCTCCGGCTCGCCAAGGAGGAGGGGATCGCGGTCTTCCTCGTCGGCCACGTGACCAAGGACGGCACCGTCGCCGGGCCCGCGCGTGCTCGAGCACCTCGTCGACTGCGTGCTCCAGTTCGAGGGCGACCGCTACCGCTCGCACAGGATTCTCCGCGCGGTCAAGAACCGCTTCGGCTCGACGAACGAGCTCGGCGTCTTCGAGATGACCTCGGCCGGCCTCGTCGGCGTCGAGGACCCGTCGCTCGTGTTCGGCAAGGCGGCGTACGGCGAGCCCGGCTCCGCGATCGCCTGCGCGCTCGAGGGGACGCGGCCGATCGTGCTCGAGATCCAGGCGCTCGTGTCCAAGACGGATCTCGCGATGCCGCGCCGCGTCGCCACCGGCGTCGATCCCAAGCGGCTTTCCATGATCGTCGCGGTCCTGGCGCGCCATGCGGGCGTCGCGCTCGGCCAGGCCGACGTCTTCGTGAACGTCGCCGGCGGCGTGCGGATCGACGAGCCGGGCGCCGACCTCGCGATCGCGGTCGCGATCGCCTCCGCGGCGCGCGGCGTCCCCGTCCGCCCGGGGGTCGCGTGCCTCGGCGAGATCGGCCTCACGGGCCGCCTGCGCCCGGTCGGCCAGATGGAGCGACGGCTGTCGGAGTGCGAAAAGCTCGGCCTCGTCGAGGCCGTCGTGCCGGAAGAGACGTTGCCTCATGGCAGAATGCGGCTCAGCGCCGCAGACACGCTGCGGCGCGCGATCTCTCTGGGACTCGATGCGGGCGGATCCCCGGAAGGATAGGACCCTTCTCTCGGCACTGAGCCTCGTCTCGCCGGGGACGCCGCTGCGCGCCGGAATCGACGACATCATCCGCGCCCAGCTCGGCGCGCTGATCGTGGCCGGGGAGCCGAACGACCTCTCGTTCCTCTTCTCGGGCGGCATGCGGCTCGACCTGCCGCTCACGTCGCAGCTCCTCTACGAGCTGGCGAAGATGGACGGCGCGATCATCGTGAACGACGAGCTGACGAAGCTCGTGTACGCGAACGTCCAGCTGATGCCCGACCCGAAGATTCCGTCCGCGGAGACGGGCACGCGCCACCGCACCGCCGAGCGCGTCGCGAAGCAGACCGGCACGCTCGTCATCTCGATCTCGCAGCAGCGCGAGACGGTGACCGTGTTCATCGGCGACCTGCGCTACCAGCTCGGGGAGATCTCCGAGGTGCTCGCGAAGACGAACCAGGCGCTCGCCACGCTCGAGACCTACCGCGCGCGGCTCGACCAGGGGCTCACGCGGCTGACGGCGCTCGAGTTCCAGAGCGCGGTCATGCTCGACGACGTACTGGTCGTCCTCCAGCGGGCCGAGATGACGACGCGCATGGCGGCCGAGATCGAGCGCAACCGCGTCGAGCTCGGCGAGGAGGGCCGGCTGATCCAGATGCAGCTCGACGAGCTGATGGAGGACGTGGCCCGTGAGAAGGTTGCGGTGGTCTACGACTACGAGCGCTCAGGCGATCCGGGCAAGGCGGTCGCAGCGCTCGAGCGCCTCGGCGCGCTGGCGCACGAGCGGCTGGTCGAGTTCGACGAGATCGCCGTGCTCCTCGGCTATCCGAAGGAGGCGAACCCGCTCGACTTCACGGTCGCGCCGCGCGGCTACCGCGTGCTCCAGCACATCCCGCGGCTGCCCGAGACGATCGTCCGCCATCTCGTCCGCGATTTCGGCGGTCTCGACGCCGTCATCCGCGCCAGCCAGCGGGAGCTGGAGGCGGTCGAAGGCGTCGGCGCGGTGCGTGCGCGCGAGATCCGCGAGGGCCTCCGCCGCCTCCAGGAGCACAACCTGGTGGACAGGTACCTCCAGCTCTGAGGTGGAAAAGCCCTGCACGTGACGCCACCGAGTGCCTTCCGTCACGAAAATCCCTGGAAAGTTTGGCTTTTTCTGGCTTGTCTAGGTACAATTGACGGTCTTGGAGAGAGGTCGGGGCGTAGGCGTGCGCCCGATTCGAGAGGGAGGCAGCTTGTACGAGATCGGCGATAAGGTCGTCTACCCCCACCACGGCGCAGGCGTCGTAGCCAAGAAGGAAGCGCGCATCATCCTCGGGCAGGAGCGCGAATACCTGACGATTCAGATCCTGCACAACGACATGACGGTGAACGTGCCGTCCGAGAATTGCGATCGCGTCGGTCTCCGCAAGGTGATCGACGAAGAGATGGTGGAGAGGGTCCTCGACGTCCTCCACGGTGACGGCACGAACATGCCGAAGAACTGGAATCGCCGCTTCAAGTACAACCGCGACAAGATGAAGACCGGCGACATCTTCGAGCTCGCCGAGGTCGTCCGGAACCTGTCGCTGCGCGACCAGGAGAAGGGCCTCTCGACCGGCGAGAAGCAGATGTTCGTGAAGGCCAAGAAGATCCTCGCCTCCGAGCTCATGTACGCCAAGGGCATGGACGAGGAAGAGGCCGCAGCCTGGCTCGACGAGGTTCTCGGCAGCCCGGTCCGCACGGCCGTCGCGAGCTGAGCGGAGGAGAGCCGACCGGCGTTTGGGCCGTTGTCGTCGCGGCGGGCCGCGGCGAGCGTCTTGGCGTGGACCGGCCGAAGTCGTTCGCGAATCTCGGCGGCCGTCCCTTGCTGGCCGACGAGCCTCGAACGGCTGGACGAGTCCGACTGGATCGAGGCGATCGTGGTCGTCGCTCCCCCTGAATGGGAGGAGCCGGTGATCCTGCTGGCCGAGGAGCTCGGCGCCGGCAAGGTGACCGCGGCCGTTCCCGGCGGGGAGACGCGGGCCGACTCGGTGCGCGCCGGCCTCGCCGAGGTGCCCGAGGACATTCCGGTCGTGCTCGTGCACGACGCCGCGCGGCCGTTCGTCACCGAGGCCGTGGTCGAACGGGTGCTGGGGGCTCTCGAGGATGTCGACGGCGTCGCGCCGGCGCTTCCGCTCGCCGACACGGTGAAGCGCGCCGACGGCGACATCGTTGCGGAGACGGTCGATCGAAGCGGTCTCTACACGGTGCAGACGCCGCAGGCGTTCGTGACGTCGGTGCTCCGCTCGGCGATCGCGCGCGGCGAGGGCAGCGACTGCGCGTCGTTCGTCGAGGCCGCAGGCGGCCGGGTCCGGCTGGTCGAGGGCGACCCTGCGCTGTTCAAGATCACGACCCCGGCCGATCTCGCGCTGGCCGAGAGGCTGCTCGCGTCGTGAGCGATCTCCGCATCGGGCTGGGCGTCGACGCGCACGCGCTCTGCGGAGGGCAAGCCGCTCGTGCTCGGCGGCAGTCGCGTTCCCCGGCGAGCCCGGTCTGGCCGGCCATTCCGACGGAGACGTGCTCGCGCACGTGCTCATCGACGCGCTGCTCGGCGCGGCGGGGCTCGGCGACATCGGCTCGCTCTTTCCCTCGGGCGACGATCCGCTGGGAAGGGGCGTCGTCGCTGGATCTGCTGCGCGGCGCCTACGACGAGGTGCGCGCCGCCGGGTTCGAGCTCGTAAACGCGGACTGCGTCCTCATCGGCGAGCGCCCGCGCATCGCCGGGCGCCGTGACGAGATGCGGGCCGCGCTGGCCGGCGCGATCGGCGTCGATCCCGCGCTCGTGAACGTCCGCGCGACGACGACGGACGGCCTGGGCTTCACCGGCCGCGGCGAGGGCCTCGCCGCCCAGGCGGTGGCGCTCGTCAGCCGGGCAGCCGCGCCCGGCCGCTGACCACCTCGACCAGGCCGTCGCGCTCGAGTGAGCTCACGGCCTCGGAGTCGGCGGCATCCTCGCCTGCCGCGACCGCTCTCAGCGTTCGCGCGCGCCGCTGGCGGAACGAGCCCTCGAAGCGGCTCTGCTTGCGCTGCGGCTCGTAGCGCCGGCCGCGCGACGGGCAGCCCGCGGAGCAGCGGACACACCTCGCAGCGCGGAACCCGGGCCAGGCAGACGGTCGCGCCGAGGTCGAAGAGCGCCTGCGCCGCCTCGGGCCCGAACTCGCCGCCGGAGCGCTCGATGACGCGGCCGACGTTCACATCCATCGGAAGCACCGCCCGCCCGAACGCGAACGCCCCGACCGCGTCGGCGGTGTAGCGGCCGACGCCGGGGAGCTCAGTCAGATCCTCGGGCCAGCCCCGCGCCGCGACGACCCGCGCGGCCTCGTGCAGCGCGACCGCCCGCCGGTTGTACCCGAGCCCCTGCCAAGCGCGGATCACGTCCGCGCGCGACGCGGCCGCGAGCGCCTCGACGGTGGGCCAGCGCTCGAGCCACTCCTCCCAGCGCGGCGACGACCCGGCGAACCTGGGTTTGCTGGAGCATCACCTCGCTGACGAGGATCGCGTACGGGTCGTGCGTCCGCGCCAGGGCAGGTCGCGGCCGTGCTCGCGATACCAGGCGAGGAGGGCCGCTTGCACCGTCTAGAGCCCGCGGCTCTCCCGCAGGCGGATGAAGCCGTAGACGCACCACGCGAAGATCGAGAACACGATGAACGCCGCGATCCAGGCGACCTTTCCGCCGGTCGAGAGGTTCCGGTTTCGCAGGACGTCGGCGAAGACCACGACGAGCAGCGCGAGGTAGATGAAGGCGAGGCCGAAATAGATCACGTGGTCTCCTTTTCGCGGGGGTCGGCGGGACACTACCGTCGCTATGCTCGCGCCGTGGAACCGCATGGCGGCCGGCCGAGGGTTCGATTCGCTCCGAGCCCGACGGGATCGCTGCACATGGGCAGCGCGCTCACCGCGGTCGCCAACCGGCACTTCGCCGACGAGCACCACGGCCACTTCGTCCTGCGGATCGACGACACCGACGAGACGCGCACCGAGGCGGAGGCCGAGCAGGGGATCCTCGACGACCTGGCCTGGCTCGGCATCCGACTGGGACGAGGGCCCGGTGCGCCAGAGCGAGCGGGCCCATCGCTACGCGGAGGTCGCCGAGCGGATGCTCGAGACCGGCGAGGCCGAGCGCGACACCGACGGCGCCGTTCGCTTCCACGGCGACCGCCGGCCGACGCTGGTCCGCGCGGACGGCCGGCCCACGTACCAGCTCGCGTCGGTCGTGGACGACGTCGATTTCGGGATCACGCATGTGATCCGCGGCACCGACCACCTCGACAACGCGGCGCTGCATTCGGCGCTGACCCGCGCGCTCGGGGCCGAGCCGCCCGAGTACATCCACCACGGGCTGCTTCTCGGCCCGGACGGGACGAAGCTCTCGAAACGGCACGGCGCGGCGTCGCTGGCCGACCTGCGTGAGCGCGGCATCCCCGCCGAGGCGGTTCGCGCCTACCTGGAGGAGCTCGGCCTGCCCAAGCACGACGTCCACTACGACGAGCAGCGGCTCCGCCGCCTGGCCGTGGATGCGCTCGCGGCGCTCTCCGACGAGGAGCTCGCCGCGCGCGTCGACGCTCCGGTCGCCTTCGCGCCCGCGTTGCGCGGCGCACGCGATCTCGTCGAGGCGCGGGCGCTGGCGCAGCTCGTCTCCGCGGCGCCCGAGCCCCGGCCGACCGAGTCGCCCGACACGCTGCGGCTCTTCGCCGACCTGCGGGCGGCCGCGCCGGAGACCCTCGACCTGGCCGGGGCGGACGAGCTGCTGGCCGCGCTCCGCGAGGGCGGCGCCGATCTCCGCGCGCTCCGCCTGGCCCTCACGGGAGAGCCGCGCGGCCCGGAGCTCCGAGCCGTGCTGGCCGCGCTGCCGCGTGACGAGGCGCTCCGCAGAGCCGTGGCGGCTACTTCGTAAGCTCGGGCCCGACGACGGTCGCCGTGGCGAGGAACGCCGCGACGGTGCCGGATGCATCCCCGCGGTCGCGCCGGCGGATCGCGACCAGCTGGGGCCTGGGCATGCGGGCGTCGGTGATGTCGATGCGGCGCAGCCGTCCGGCGGCGATCTCGTCCGCGACCGCGGTCTGGGGGAGGAGCGCGACGCCGAACCCGAGCTCGACCATCTTCTTCGCCGCGTCGATCGCGTCGAGCTCCATGACGGCGTCGGGCCGCACGCCGGCCGTGCGGAAGAGCGCGTTCGTGAGCTCGGTGTAGCTCGAGGTGCGGTCGAACTGGACGAGCTGCTCGCGCCCGATCTCCTCGAGGCGGATCGTCCCGCGCTCGGCGAACCGGTGCGTCGGGTCGCAGACGAGCACGAGCCGGTCCTCGTAGAGCGGCGTCGAGACGATGTCCGGGTGCCGCAGCGCGCGAACGAGCCCGAGATCGACCTGCTCGCGCAGCACGAGGTCGAGCACCTCCTCGGAATGGCCCGTGCGCACGCTCACCCGCACGCGCGGATACGCGGTCGCGAACTCCTTGAGCATCGTCGGCAGCGCATAGGTCGAGAGCGCCGGCGCAGCGCCGAGCGCCAGCCGCCCCGCGCCGCCGCGCTCGAACGCGTTCACGACCTGGCGCCCGTCCGAGAGCGACTCGAGCGCGCGCACCGCGAAGGGGAGGAACGCCTCGCCCGCCTCGGTCAGCCGCATCCCGTGCGACGTGCGGTGGAAGAGCTTGGCCGCAAGCTCCTCCTCGAGGCGCTGGAGCCGCGAGGTCAGGGCCGGCTGCGTGACGAAGAGCGCGTCGGCCGCGCGGCTGACGCTGGCCGTTCGCGCGACCTCGACGAAGCCCTGGACCTGGGAAAGCTGCATATAACCAAATTCTATATTGTTGATCGACGGAAACAATTTGCTGGATACCAGGCGTCCGACTACCGTCATAGGGCATCGGGCAATCCAAGGGAGGTTCGATGCGAGCAGACGCGACCTACGCGGCAACTGAAGTCGAAGAGACGGAGGCGCCCCC
Organism: uncultured Actinomycetes bacterium; assembly: GCA_963724315.1. Taxonomy (GTDB): domain Bacteria; phylum Actinomycetota; class Thermoleophilia; order Gaiellales; family Gaiellaceae; genus CAVRUF01. The sequence goes on from CAVRUF010000007.1 coordinate 135,299, forward strand.
CAGGGCGTCCGTGATCGTGTTGAGCTCCGCGGAACTCAGTCCGTGCAACTGCCCGGACTTCTGCGAGCGTGATCACGATCTCGACTAGCGCGGCGGAGATCGTCACCGCAGAAGCGCTCGCCTTCGTGGGCGAGCTGCACCGCCGCTTCGAGCCGCGGCGTCAGGAGCTGCTCGCGCTTCGGATCGAGCGCCAGGCGCGTCTCGACGCAGGCGAGCTCCCGGACTTTCTCCCCGGGACGAGGGAGATCCGCGAGGGCGACTGGCAGGTCGCGCCGGTGCCGCACGACCTCCAGGACCGGCGCGTCGAGATCACCGGCCCGGTCGACCGCAAGATGGTCATCAACGCGCTCAACTCGGGTGCGCGCTGCTTCATGGCCGACTTCGAGGACGCGAACTCGCCGACCTGGTCGAACTGCGTCGAGGGCCAGGCGAACCTGACCGACGCGATCGAGCGCACGATCGAGCTGGACACCGGCGAGAAGACCTACCGGCTGAACGAGGAGATCGCGACGCTGATCGTCCGCCCGCGCGGCTGGCATCTCGACGAGCGCAACGTCCCGGGCGGGACGATGTCCGCGTCGCTCTTCGACTTCGGGCTCTACCTCCACCGAAACGCGCAGCGGCTGCTCGAGCGCGGCACCGGCCCGTACCTCTACCTGCCGAAGCTCGAGAGCCACCTCGAGGCGCGCCTGTGGAACGACGTCTTCGACTTCACGGAGGACTCACTCGGCCTCGACCGCGGGACGATCAAGGCGACCGTCCTCATCGAGACGATCCTCGCCGCGTTCGAGATGGACGAGATCCTCTACGAGCTGCGCGACCACATCGCCGGCCTGAACGCGGGCCGCTGGGACTACATCTTCAGCGTCATCAAGAAGTTCCGCACGCGTCCCGAGTTCGTCCTCCCCGACCGGGCGCAGGTGACGATGACCGTCCCGTTCATGCGGGCCTACACGGATCTGCTCGTGAAGACCTGCCACCGGCGCGGCGCCCACGCGATGGGCGGCATGGCCGCGTTCGTCCCCAGCCGCCGCGACGCCGAGGTGAACGCGCGCGCGTTCGCGAAGGTCGCGGAGGACAAGGAGCGCGAGGCCGGGGCCGGCTTCGACGGCACCTGGGTCGCGCACCCGGATCTCGTCCCGGTTGCTCTGCGCGAGTTCGACCTGGTCCTCGGCGATCGTCCCAACCAGGTCGACCGGCTGCGCGAGGAGGTCGACGTTGCGGCGGCCGACCTCCTCGACGTGGCCGTGCCCGGACGGAGAGATCACCGAGGACGGCGTCGCCGGCAACGTCAGCGTCGGGATTCGCTACCTCGAGTCCTGGCTGCGCGGCGTGGGCGCGGTGGCGCTCGACAACCTGATGGAGGACGCGGCGACGGCGGAGATCGCGCGGTCCCAGATCTGGCAGTGGCTGCGGCACGGGCGGCTCGAGCGCGATCGCGTGGTCGCGCTCGAGGACGCCACGCTCGCCGACGCCGGCGAGGGCCGCTGGGCGGACGCCCGCGCCGTGTTCGACCGCGTGGCGCTTGCAGACGAGTTCGTGGAGTTTCTGACCTTGCCGGCCTACGACTACTTGGAGGGACATCGATGAAGGGGTTTGCGGAGCAGGTGGAGGCGCTCGAGCGCCGCTGGGAGACCGAGGCGCGGTGGGCCGGGATCGAGCGGCCGTACACGGCCGAGGAGGTCGTGCGGCTGCGCGGCTCCGTCCAGGTCGAGCACACGCTGGCGCGGCGCGGGGCGGAGCGGCTGTGGTCGCTCCTCCACGACGAGGACTACGTCGCTGCGCTCGGCGCGCTGTCCGGCGGCCAGGCCGTCCAGATGGTCAAGGCGGGCCTGAAGGCGATCTACCTCTCCGGCTGGCAGGTCGCGGCCGACGCGAACCTCGGCGAGCACGTCTACCCGGATCAGTCGCTCTACCCGGCGACGTCGGCGCCCGGCGCTCGTGCGGCGCCTGAACAACGCGCTGCGCCGCGCCGACCAGATCGAGTGGGCCGAGGGAAACGGCGAGCGCGAGTGGCTCGCGCCGATCGTCGCCGACGCGGAGGCGGGCTTCGGCGGCGCCTTGAACGCGTTCGAGCTGATGAAGGGCTTCATCGAGGCGGGCGCCTCGGGCGTCCACTACGAGGATCAGCTCGCGTCCGAGAAGAAGTGCGGCCACCTCGGCGGGAAGGTGCTCGTCCCGACGGCGCAGTTCGTGCGGACGCTGGTGGCCGCGCGGCTGGCCGCCGACGTGCTCGACGTCCCGACGGTGCTGTTCGCCCGCACGGACGCGCTCGCGGCCACGCTGCTCACGAGCGACGTGGACGAGCGCGACGCGCGCTTCGTGAACGGCGAGCGGACGCCCGAGGGCTTCTTCCAGGTGGAGTCGGGCCTCGGCAGCGCGATCGCCCGTGCGCTCGCCTACGCGCCGTACGCGGACGTGCTCTGGTGCGAGACCTCGACGCCGGATCTCGACGAGGCCGAGGTCTTCGCGGCCGCGGTCCACGACGAGTTCCCGGGCAAGCTCCTCGCCTACAACTGCTCACCGTCGTTCAACTGGAAGCGCCACCTGGACGACGCGACGATCGCCGAGTTCCAGCAGCGGCTCGCGGCGATGGGCTACCGGTTCCAGTTCATCACGCTGGCGGGCTTCCACGCGCTGAACGCGGGGATGTTCGAGCTGGCAGGCGGCTACGCGGCCGAGGGCATGACCGCGTACGTGCGGCTCCAGGAGCGCGAGTTCGAGCTCGAGGAGGACGGCTACACGGCGACGCGCCACCAGCGCGAGGTCGGCGCCGGCTACTTCGACCTGGTCGCGCAGGCGGTCTCGGGCGGCGAGAGCTCGACGCTCGCGCTCAAGGGCTCGACCGAAGAGGCGCAGTTCGAGCAGACGCACGCGTAGGGCCGCCCGGGCGCCCGGGCAAACGGCCGGACCCCCACCCTGGGAGGGGATGTGGCCCCCCTTCGGCGACCACCCGCATTCCCGAAGGGAGGGTAGCCGGACGCGGCGCACGGGTTTCGCGCGGAAGCGCGCCGATTGTGTGTCGAGTTGTTCGACCGACCCAGGGTCCCGCGCCCGCGCTCGGCCCGGGGTCTGCGAATCTACGGATCGTGCGGATCTACAACTCGTTCACGCGCTCCAAGGAGGATCTGCCCGCGCCGCCGGGGCCGGTCGGCATGTACGTCTGCGGGCCGACGGTCTACCAGCGCATCCACGTCGGCAACGCGCGGCCCGTACGTCGTCTTCCTCTGGATGCGGAACTGGCTGCGCGAGCAAGGCTACGACGCGAAGCTCGTCGAGAACATCACCGACGTGAACGACAAGATCTACGACGCCGCGCGGGCGGAGGGAATCCCGAGCGCCGAGCTCGCCGAGCGCGCGACGCGCTGGTACTTCGAGGACACGGACGGGCTCGGAATCGGCCGCCCCGACGTCGAGCCGCTCGCGACCGACACGATCCCCGAGATCGTCGCGCTGATCTCCGACCTCGTCGAGCGCGGGCTCGCCTACGAGTCCCAGGGCGACGTCTACTTCCGCGTCGGCGCGTTTCCCGAGTACGGCGCGCTGTCGGGCGCGAACCTCGAGGACATGGTCTCGCAGGAGCCCGGCGACCTGAAGGAGGATCCCCGCGACTTCGCTCTCTGGAAGGCGAACAAGCCGCACGAGGACACGTGGTGGGACTCGCCGTGGGGCCCCGGACGCCCGGGGTGGCACATCGAGTGCTCCGCGATGGCCGAGAAGCACCTGGGTCCCGAGTTCGAGCTGCACGGCGGCGGGCTCGACCTCCGCTTTCCGCACCACGAGAACGAGATCGCGCAGTCGCGGGGCGCCGGGCGGCCGTTCGCGCACATCTGGGCGCACAACGGGATGCTCGAGTTCGGCGGCGAGAAGATGGCCAAGTCGGTCGGCAACATCGTCTCGCTCCGCGAGGCGCTCGACCGCTGGGGCCGCGAGGCGATCCTGCTCCTCTTCCTCGGCGCGCACTACCGCAGCCCGGTTGACTTCTCCGAGGACGCCATCGAGCAGGCGAAGGCGCAGTGGGACGACTTCAGCACGGCCTTTCGAGTCGCGGCGGTGCGCGGCGATGCGTCGTCCTGGGACGACTTCGCGGCGGCGCTCGACGACGACTTCAACACGCCCGCGGCGCTCGCGATCCTCCACGAGTGGCGCGCGGCCGGCCTTCTCGAGGACCTGGCCCGCGGGCTCGCGCTCTTCGGGCTCGAGGCGGGAACCGAGGCCGGCGAGGCGCCGGAAGAGATCGTTCGGCTCGCCGAGGCACGCGAATTCGCCCGCGCCGCGCGCGACTTCGGCGAGGCAGACCGCCTGCGCGGCGAAATCGAAGCGGCGGGCTGGGAGGTGCAGGACGTGGCCGACGGATACCGCCTGATCCCGAAGGCGTGACCCAGACCCGCGAGCTCGTCTACGGACGCCGCCCGGTGCACGAGGTGCTCCGCGCCGGCCGGCGCGAGGTGATCGAGGTGCTGGCGACCGAGCGGACGCTCGCCTCCGAGCCCTGGCTCGCCGAGGTGAAGCGCATCCGCACCGAGCCGGAGCGCACGCTTACGGAGGCGGCGCACACGCGCGACCACCAGGGCGTGATCGCCTTCTGCGAGCCCTACCGCTACGTCGACGCCTACGAGCTGGCGGGCGGCGGGAAGCCGCTGATCGTCTGCCTCGACCAGGTCACCGATCCGCACAACCTCGGCGCCGTCTGCAGGAGCGCCGAGGCCGCGGGCGCGACCGGCGTGGTCGTCACGGAGCGCCGCTCCGCCCGGGTGACCCCCGCCGTCTGCAGCGCCTCCGCCGGCGCGGTCGAGCACCTTCCCGTCGCGGTCGTGGTCAATCTCGCCCGCTACCTGGAGGAGACGAAGGGCGCCGACCTCTGGGCCTGGGCCGCGGAACGCGAGGCGCCAACGCCCGTCTGGTCCGCGGATCTGACCACCGGCGTCTTCCTCGTGCTCGGCTCCGAGGGCCAGGGAATCCGCCCGAGCGTGCGTCGTGCCTGCGACGACGCGTTCTCGATTCCGCTTGCCGGCAAGGTGGAGTCGCTGAACGTGAGCGTCGCCGCCGGCGTCGCGCTCTTCGAGGCCAGGCGCCAGCGCGGCGATGCCTGAGCCGACGCTCTACCTGGTCGACGGCTACAACCTGCTTCACGCCGGGCCGTTCGCCGACCGCGACGAGCTCGTGGATCTCCTCGCCGGCCATGTGGCGCTCCAGGGCGCGCGCGGGGTGGTCGTGTTCGACGGCGTCGGCGAGGACCGCACGGTCGGGGCGCTCAGCATCCGCTTCGCCCAGCCCGCCGACGCGCTGCTCGAGCAGCTCGCGGCGGAGCGCCGGGGCGAGGAACGCGTGCTGCTCGTCTCCTCGGATCGCGCGATCCGCGACACGGCGGGGCAGGAGGTCGCGCACCGCTCGTCCACCGCCTTCGCGGCCGAGCTGACCACCGCGAAATCCGAGGCGCGCACCGTTCCGAGGACGGGACAGACGAAGATCGAGGACGCGCTCGACGAGGACACGCGCTCGCGGCTCGAACAGTGGCGCAGAAAGCGCGCTTGACTTTTTCCACAGGTCGCTGCTAGCGTGCCGTCACCTTCAACCTGAGGGTTAGGGTTGCGCTCGCAAACGCAGTCCTCTCCTCCCGCCGCCAGGAGGCAAGCCATGCCCCGCCCGCAGTTGGCTGCCGTACGAGCTCCACGTACACCGGAACGCCTTCAGCGCGAGAGCGAGGACGTCCGTCTGGTCATCAAGGCCCGGAACGGCGACTCGGTCGCGCTCGATGCGCTCATCCGCCGCTACACGGGCTTCGTGCGCCTCAAGGCGAGCTCGTACTTCATCGCCGGCGGCGAGTCGGACGACCTGATCCAGGAGGGTCTCATCGGGCTGTACAAGGCGGTCCGCGACTTCCGCTCCGACAAGGAGACCTCGTTCCGCAGCTTCGCGGAGCTTTGCATCACGCGCCAGATCATCACCGCGATCAAGGCGGCGACCCGCTTCAAGCACCAGCCGCTGAACGGCTACGTCTCGTTCAGCCAGACGCCCGCGGGCCAGGAGGACGGCGACTGCACGCTCGGCGACGCGCTTCCGGGTCCCGGCGTCGACGATCCCGCCATCTGCGTGATCTCCACCGAAGAGCTCCAGAGCCTCGTCTTCACGCTCGGCACCGGACTGTCGCCGCTCGAGGCCGACGCGCTGCGCTTCTACATGGAGGGGAACTCCTACGAGGAGATGGCCGAGCTGCTCGGCTGCGACACGAAGACGATCGACAACGCCCTCCAGCGGGTGAAGCGCAAGGTGCTGACACACCAGGAGTCGCGCCAGGTTCTCCTGTAGGAGCGGGGCTACGATGCCGGTGCGCCGGTGTAGCTCAATTGGCAGAGCAGCGCTTTTGTAAGGCGAAGGTTGGAGGTTCGAGTCCTCTCACCGGCTCCTCTTAATGTTCTTCGCGCGCGTCAAGTTAAATGGGAATACGTCCCGGCGGGCCAGTCGTTTTCATAGTCATGAGACCGCTGGATGAGATTCGCAGAGAGATCGACGAGGCGACGGAGTTGCGGCGCGCGCTCTGGGATGACCTCGCAGACGGCTTGAACCCTGAGAAGTCGGCCGAAGCCGCCGCGTTGACGCGGCGGATCGAGGCGCTCTGGAACGAGGCGCGGGTCGCCCGTGCGCATATCCGCTACGGGCCGTCGGAGGAGATCATCAGCCGCGCCCGGGCCCACGACCGCCTCGACCGCGAGGCGCGCCGGCTCCGCACGGCCGCGTAGTCGTCGCAGGCTCCCGCTAGGGTCGGCGGGCGAGCGCCCGTGCGCATTCTTCTCGTCTCATCGCTCTATCCCGGCCCGGACGATCCCGACTACGGGCCGTTCGTCCGCAGCATCGCCGAGGAGCTCGAGGCGCAGGGGCATCAGGTCGTTCGCGTCGTCACCGACCGCCGTTCGGGCGGGCTCGGCAAACAGGCCGGACTCGCCCTGCGCGCGGCGTGGGCCGCGATCCGGCACCGGCCGGACGTCGTCTACGCCCACTACCTCGTTCCGGCGGGTGCGATCGCGGCCGTGGCCTCGCGCCTGGCCCGCGCGCCGCTCGTCGTGACCGCGCACGGGCGCGACGTCCGCAACATCGGCGAGCTGCGCGGCGTCGAGCGGCTGACGCGCATGGCCGTGCGCCGCGCGTCCGCGATCGTCGCCGTCTCGGACTACCTCCGCCGCGAGCTGCTCGCGAAGGTTCCCGAGGCGGAGGGCCGCATCGAGGTCATCTCCGCCGGCGTCGACCTCGCGCGCTTCGCGCCCCGCGACGCCGAGACCGCCCGCCGCGAGCTCGGCTGGGAGGGCGAGGCTCCGTTCTTCCTCTGCGTGGGAACGCTCGACGAGCGCAAGAACGTCGTGCGGCTCGCGGAGGCGTTCGCGCGGCTCGGCCGCGGGTCGCTCGCGTTCGTCGGCGACGGGCCGGCGCGCGAACGGCTGGCGGGCATCCCAGGGCTGCGGCTGACCGGCCGGCTGCCCCACGAGGAGGTCGCGGTCTGGGTCGCCGCCTGCGACGTGCTCTGCCAGCCGAGCCTGGTCGAGCCGTTCGGGATCGCGCTTCTCGAAGGCATGGCCGCCGAGCGCTCCGTCGTTGCGACCCGCGTGGGCGGCCCGCCCGAGTTCGTTCCGCCCGAGGCCGGGGTGCTCGTCGATCCCGAGAGCGTGGACTCGATCGAGTCGGGCCTGCGCGCCGCCGCCGAGCTGCCGAGCCCGAACCCCGCCGCCCGCGCGGCGGCCGCGAAGCACGACGTGAAGGTCGAAGCGCGCCGCATCGGGGAACTCCTCCAGAAGGTCACGCGATGAGCCACCACCATCACCACGGCCCGACGGGAAGCGCCGACCGGCGGCTCCTGTGGATCTCGCTCGGCCTCCTGCTCGGGTTCATGGCGCTCGAGATCGCCGCCGGGATCGCCGCCGACTCGCTCGCCCTCCTCGCCGATGCGGGGCACATGCTCACCGACGCGGCCGCGCTCGGCCTGGCCCTCTTCGCCCTGCACGCTGTGGCCCGGCCGGCGCGCGGACCGTGGACCTTCGGCTTCGCCCGCGCCGAGATCCTCGCCGCCCAGGCGAACGGCATCGCCCTCGCGCTCATCGCCGTCTGGATCACCTACGAGGCGATCCGCCGTCTGATCGAGCCGCCGGAGGTGGACGCCTGGATCGTCCTGCCGGTCGCGCTCGCCGGGATCGCCCTGAACGGGATCGTGATGGCGCTGCTCGCCCGGGCCGAGCGGAAGAGCCTGAACATCCGCGGCGCCTATCTCCACATCGCGACCGACGCGGCCGCGTTCGCGGGAACCGCCGTCGCAGCCGTCGTCATCATCCTCACCGGCTGGAACCGCGTCGACGCGATCGCCTCGCTGCTCGTCGCCGGGCTCGCCGCGGCCGCGTCCTGGTCGCTCCTGCGCGACTCCGGCAGGATCTTCCTCGAGGGCGCGCCCGAGGCCGTGCCGCCCGACGAGGTGGGCGAGGCGATCGTCGCGCACCCGGGCGTGGTCGAGACGCACGACCTCCACGTCTGGACGGTGACGAGCGGCTTCCCCGCGCTCTCGGCGCACGTGCTCGTCGACCCGGGCGCCGACTGCCACCGCATCCGGCTCGAGCTCGAGCGGATGCTGCACGAGCGGTTCGACCTCGACCACACGACTCTTCAGGTCGACCACGTCGGCGTGCAGTCGGGGCTCGAGATCCAGCGGCGCTAGAACCTTTGCTTTTCTTTGCAATACCGCGATAACGTCGTCGTGTGGAGGCTGACGCCGTGACAGTCCTCATCGCCGACGATCACGATCTGTTCGCGGCGAGCCTCGAGGCGCTCCTGGGGACCGACGAGGCGATCGACGTCGTCGGCCGCGCGTCGAACGGCAAAGAGGCCATGCGACTGGCGTCGGAAACGAGGCCCGACGTCGTCCTGATGGACATCCGCATGCCCGTCCTCGACGGCTTCGACGCCGCCCGCCAGATCCGCGAGGAGCTTCCGGAGACATCCGTTCTCTTCCTCACCGGATCGAACTCGCCGACCGACGTGGCCGAGGCGCGCGCGTCCGGCGGAGCGGGATACGTGACGAAGGACAAGATCGCCTCGGACCTGCTCGGCGCGATCAGGTCGCTCGACGGACGCACCGGCTAGCTATCCTTTCGCACCGTGGTCGGCGTTCTCGCAGCGGTTCAAGTCATCCTCTCGATCATCCTGGTCGTGCTCGTGCTCATGCACTCGGGCCGCGACTCGGGCTTCGGCGGGATGGGCTACACGCCGGCGTCGCAGGGCGGACAGCACATCGTCGAGCGCAACCTGACCCGTCTGACCGTGGTGATCGCGGTCATCTTCGCCGTCAACTCGCTCGTGCTGTTCAAGATGCTCGAGTAACGCGGGCTAGAGCCCGGGCGGCGACCCGGTACCCACGATCGTGAAGCTCTCGGTCGCGACGGCCGGAACGAGCGACGCGTGCGGATAGCGCTCGCCGTAGAAGTCGCTGCCGTTCGCGAGCGTCCGCTCGCTCGAGAGCCCGAGGAGCCCGGCGCAGAGCGCGCCGAACGACGTGGTGAAACGGAGGTTCACGAGCGGGCGCGTAACCTGCCCGCCCTCGATCAGGAACGTCCCGTCACGGGTCATGCCGGTGTAGAGGGACTCGTGCTCGTCGACCGTGTTCACGTAGTGGAGCCGGGTGACGTAGATGCCGTCCCCGACCAGCTCGGCCAGCTCGTCGAGCGACGAGGTGCCCGGATCCACGAAGAGGTTGAACGCGACCGGGCCGTGCGCCTGGGCGGGAACCGGAAGCGCGTGCCCGGTGGATTCGCGTCCCTCGCGGGCGGCGGTGCGGCGATCCCAGACGACGTCGTGCGCCACTCCCGCCTCGACGATCGTGACCGGCTGCTTCGCCACGCCCTCGAAATCGAACGCCTTCGGCATCCCGGCCGGGTCGCGGCCGTCCTCGCGGATCGTCAGTCGCTCGTCGAAGACCTGCTCGCCGATCCGGCCGGAGAGGAAGCTGCGCCCCTCGAGCAGCGCCAGCGCGCCGAGGGAGCTGAAGTTGAAGTACCAGAGGAGCTCCGCGAACGCCCAGGGGCTGAGCACGGCGCGGTGGGTTCCGGCGTCGATCTCGACGGGATTCCGGGTGCGCGCTGCGGTCTCGGCCGCCTGCCTCGCGACCGCGGCCGGGTCGAGGTCGCCGATCCGCCAGGCGGTCGCCTCCGCGTAGCCGGAGGTCTCCGCGTCGCCGGCGAGCGCGAGCACCATCGCGTCGGTCAACGACTGCGCGGTGGCCAGCCCGGTCGTCGAGGCGACGGCCAGCTCGGTGACGCCGCTCGTCACGTAGCCGTACAGGCCGATCTCGGGTGCGGCGCCGATCGCGGTCCAGGCCCGCTCGGCGAGGCTCTCGGGAGTGAGTGCGGCGGTCTCCTCGTCCCAGCCCGTCGACCGCTGGGATGTCGGCCGCAGGGGCGAGCCCGGGAAAGGCGGGATCGGGCCGGCCGTGGGTCGCGGCGTCCTCCGCGCGGCGCGCGGCCTCGCGAAGACCGTCCTCGTCGACGCGGTTCGTGGACACCGTTCCGAGGCGCCCGTCGCGGATGACGCGCAGCGTCAGCGTCGTGTCGTCGATCAGCGTCGGCTGGTGCACCGTGGACGCCGCGAAGCGCGCGAACCCGGAGCGCTCGATCTGGACGAACGCCTCGACCTCGTCGCCGCTCGCGGCGCGAACCGCGCGGTCGGCCAGCTCCAGGGCCTTCACGAGCGCACGCCGACCTGGACGTCGCGGAAGCGCGCCGGCGAGGCGCCGTGCGAGACGTGCGCGTGCTGGCCGGGCTGGCCCTTGCCGCAGTTCGTGAGCCCCCACATCCGCCACTCCTCGGGCCCGGCGACCGCGTCGAGCGAGGCCCAGAAGGCCGGGGTCGCGCCGGTGTAGGTCGCGTCGCGGAGCATCCGGCCGAGCTTCCCGCGCTTGATCTCCCAGGCGATCTCGGTCCCGAACTGGAAGTTCAGCCGCCGGTCGTCGATCGACCAGCTCTTGTTGGTCGAGAGGAAGATCCCGTCGTCGACGTCGGCGAGGAGATCCTCGAGCGTCCCTTCGCCCGGCTCGAGGTGGAGGTTCGTCATCCGCACGAGCGGCATCCGGCTCCAGCCGTCCGCGCGCATCGAGCCGCCGCCGCCGGTCTCCCGCGAGCTCAGGAACCCGACGAGCACACCGGCCTCGACGACGGGCTCCCGGGAGGCCGCGACCCCCTCGTCGTCCCAGCCGAAGGTTCCGAGCCCGCCCGGCGTCGTCGCGTCGGCGGTCACGTTCATGAGCTCCGAGCCGTAGCGGAGGGAGCCGAGATCGGCGGCGCGCACCCAGCTCGTCCCGGCGTACGCCGCCTCGGTGCCGTAGATCCGGTCGAGCTCGGTCGGGTGGCCGACCGACTCGTGCATCTGGAGCTGCATCTGCTCCGCGTCGAGCACGACGGTCGTGACGCCCGACGGGCACGCGTCGGCCTGGATCAGCGCCAGCGCCTCGTCGGCGATCCGCGGCGCCTCGCGCTCGAGCCCGAGCGACTCGACGTACTCCCACCCGCCCTGTGCGCTCGACCCGCCGTGGCTGGAGGGAAAGCTGCGCGTCTGCACGCGGCCGTCGCCGACGGCCAGCGCGTCGATGCCGCCGCCGCACTCGACGATCTCGTGGAAGAGCCGTGCGCCCTCGGTCGACGCGAACGCGCGCCGCTCGCGCCGGGCCCGCACCGATGCGCCGGTGATCTCGATCCCAGGGCGCGGCGAGTCCTTCCTCGGCGGCCAGGCAGAGGCCGATCTTCTCCTCGAGCGAAACCTCGATGGGATCGCGCGCGAACGCCGTCCGGTACTCCCCCTCGAGCGCGGGCGCCGGCGCCAGTTCGACCCGGCGCTCCGTGTTACGAGCACTCGCGCGCGCGAAGGCGACTGCCCGGCTCGCCGCAGCGCGCGCGCCGTCGGGCCCGAGCCGCGGGTCGCACGCGAAGCCCCAGGCGCCGTCGACGATGACCCGCACGCCCACGCCTTCGCTCTCGGCGTCGGAGACCGAGTCCACGGCGCGGTTCTTCGTGGAGACGCTCTGCGACCGTCGCGAAATCGCGCGTGCATCGGCGTAGGAAGCGCCCGCCGCGAGGGCGTCGTCGAGGGCGGCTCGGCAGGTCTCGTTCATCGCGCCTGAACCCTAGATGAGCGCTGCGGATGCCCAAGGCGACATGCTGGACTCCGCAAGGTGAATGGTTTACCATCGGGGCCCCTTTTCCAGGAGCTTCTTCCGGAGGTCTGATCGCACATGCCCAAACTGCTTCGCATCTTCCTTCCGCTCATCCTGGCCGCCTTGGTCGTCACCGCGGTGACAAGCGCGGCGCCGCCCCCGTTCAGCAACAACATCGGCGGCTGGGCCAAGCCGCACATGGCCGGCGACGCCGACGGACTGAACTCGTTCGGGTTCATTCCGGCCCAGCGCAGCCCGAACATGATCTGGGTCAACGACATCGTAGGCGGCCCCAACTGGATCAACACCGATCTTCGGTGGCGGCGGGGGTGAAGCCAGCGACTACGCATTCACGAAGATCGACGGAGTCAACTACGCGATCGAGGGCGAGTACAACAACTTCCGGCTCATCGACCTGACCGACCAGTCGGTTTCGTGCTACGACCCGAACACGGTCGAGACGACGTGCGGTCCGATCGCGGCCAACAAGGCCTGCAACGGTTCGCAGGGCGACGTCGCCGTCCACGGAACCCTCCTGATCAGGGCGCACGAGGGGACGCACAACATCCCGTTCGGCGACCTGACGCGGGCCTGCGATACCGCTGGCAACGAGGTCCAGCGTGTCGACCTGACGGACTTCAACGTGGACGGGAACTCGTTCACGCTGACGCAGAACGGGCAAACGACAGTTCCAATTGTTCGCGGCGCGAACAACACGACCGCCGGCATCTCGAACGCGCTTGCGGGCGGGAACGAGCAGCAGCAGGTGCTCCTCACCGGCAACGACAGGGACGGCGACTCGTTCACGCTGACCTACAACGGGAACACCACCGCCCCGCTCATCCGCGGCACGAACTACACGAACAACGCGGCCGGCCAGACCAACGTTCAGCGCGCGCTCCAGGGCGCCACTGAGGTTCAGACCGTTTCGCTCGTCAGCTTCAACGCGGACGGGGATTCGTACACGCTCACGTACAACGGAAACACGGCCCCGAGCGTGATCGTCCGCGGCCAGAACAACACGACCGCCGGCATCCAGAACGCGATCATGGGCGGAAACGAGCAGCAGCAGATCACGCTCACGGGCTTCAACGCCGCCACCCAGAGCTTCAGGGTCAAGATCGGCGCGAACAAGTCGGCGCTGATCGGCTCGGGCGGCTTGGCGCTCAACAATGCGAACCTCGGCGGATGCGATCAACGCGATCCCGGGCTTCGCGGGCACGGTCACCGCGGCCAACGCCGCGAACACCGGCTTCACGCTCACGTTCGCGGGCGCCAGTGCGAACACGGACGTTCCGGCGGTCGAGATCGTCGACTGCACCTCGCCCGCCTTGGCGCCTCCCTGCCTGGCCTCCAATCGCGAGAACGCGAAGGGCGCAGGCCCGATGGCCGGCTGGCCTGTCGGCGGAACCGTCACGGTCGGCGCTCTCGCCGACACGCGGCTACACGCTGACCTTCGGCGGCACGCACCAGGGCACGAACGTCGCCCCGTTCACGATCACGAACGGAACGGGCGGCGTGACCGGCAGCGTTGTCGAGACCACCGCGGGGACGTTGGGCATCCTGCCCGCGGGCGCGCAGGCGGCCTTGGGGACCCCGGCCGACACCGGCTTCACGGTGACCTTCTCCGGCGGCCTGGCCAACACCAACGCCCTGCCGCTCACGGTCACGAACGCAACGGACACCGGCGGCCCCGCGGTCATCTCCGGCTCGGTTCGCGAGACGGCGATCGGCGGGACCGGCATCACCGGGTGGACGACCGGCGGCACCGCCACCGTGGCGACGCTCACCGACACCGGCTTCACGGTCACGTTCGCCGGAACGCTCGCGGCGATCAACGTCGGGCCGCTGACGGTCACGAACGGGACCGGCAGCCCCGCGGTGGCCGGCACGGTGCAGGAGCGGATCCCGGGCTCCCCCGGTGTCAACTTCCGCGGCATCTCGCTCATCGACATCAGCGATCCGCACCACCCGGTGCAGGTCGGCGCCGTGCCGATGTGCGGGAACACGCACACGATCACGAAGTACTTCGACGACATCTCGAACACGCTCTACATCCTCGGAACCAGCGGCGGAAGCACCACCCAGCCGCAGTGGGGACTCACGACGTGTCCTGCGTTCAGCAGCCCCTACGGCAGCGGCTTCGAGGAAGTGGTCGCGATTCCGATCGACCATCCCGAGAACGCCGCGGTTCAGCGGAACCTGCGGGTCCCGGTCGGCGGAAACGGCAACTGCCATGACGTGGACGTCTTCGAGGAGCTCCACTTCATGGCGACCGCGTGCAGCGGCACCGGCGGCGCGCAGATCGTCGACATGACGAACATCTCGACCGGCGGTACGCTGCCGACGCTCCCGGGCATCGGCTTCTCGTGGCCGGGCCTCCAGACCGTCCATTCTCAGACGATCAGCTGGAGCGGCAGGTACACGTACGTGAACGGCGAGCCGGGCGGCGGCGGCGGTGGTGAGTGCTCGTTCCAGGACGACACGAACAAGCCGCTCGTCCACATCATCGACCGCGCGACCGGCAAGCTCGTCGGGCAGTGGGCGCTCCCGCGGCCACAGCTCGAGAACGCCTCCGAGAACTGCACGACGCACACGGTCAACATGATCCCGTCCCTCGACCGCAACCTCATGGCATGGTCGGGCTACACGGGCGGCGTGAGCGTGATCGACTTCACGAACCCGGAGGCACCGCGCGAGATCGCGTACGTCGACCAGTACACGCTGGCCGGCGCGAGCGGCGTCGGCTGCTGGACGGGTTACTGGTACAACGACAACCTGTACTGCAACGAGCTCCAGTGGGGCCAGCACGTCTTCACGGTGAACGAGCCGTGGTGGAAGCAGGCCCTGGACATGGACGAGCTCAACCCGCAGACGTTCACGAAGCTGATCAGGTGCCAGGTGTCCTTCACCGGCGGCCCGAGCAAGGCCGGGAAGAGCGGCACCGTCAACGCGACCGTGAAGGTCTTCGGCCCGGCCCCGCTCCAGGCGGCATGGGGCGCAACGGTCGAGATCAAGGCTCCCGGCTACTTCAAGTCGTTCAAGACCGGAGAGGCCGGAACGGTCAGCGCATCGGTCAAGGCCAACAAGAAGGGCTCTCTGACCGTCACCGTGCCGGCGCTGGAGAACATGGTCGGGTGCAGTGCCCCGTCCAAGACGATCCAGCCTCAGCCAAGAAGGCGGCGAAGAAGTAGGGAACTTCGCCTAGCACCAAGAGCGGCACGTGCGATCACGCGGGCCCGCACTCTTCCTGGGAGTGCGGGCCCGCTGTATTTCGTGGGGAACGAAAAGAGGCGGCCCGTTTCCGAGCCGCCTCGTTCCATGCGCTGGAGAGGACTTGAACCTCCACGACCCGTACGGGTCACAAGGCCCTCAACCTTGCGCGTCTACCAATTCCGCCACCAGCGCGCGGGCGCCATTGTAGCCGTCGTTTGACGCCGTCCGAGCGGGTCGGTACCGTTACGAACGTACGTTCCCTACCGAGGAGCGAAGTTCGATGCTGACAGCCCGGCAGACCGAGATCTACGAGTTCGTCACCCGCTACGTGGACGAGCGCGGCTACCCGCCGACCGTCCGCGAGATCGGGGAGGCCGTCGGCCTCGCCTCGCCCTCGACCGTGCACGCGCATCTTGCGAATCTGGAGCGCGCCGGATTGCTCCGGCGCGACCCGACGAAGCCGCGCGCGCTCGAGCTGATCGGTCGCGAGCGGCCCTCGCCGCAGGCGGGGCTCGCCGAGATCAGCGGCGTACGCGTTCTTCCTCTCGTTGGTCAGATCGCGGCCGGCGGGCCGCTCCTGGCCGAGCAGAACGTGGAGGAACACCTCGCGGTCCCGGAGCTGCTCTCGTCCGGCGGGGACGAGTTCCTGCTCCGGGTCCGCGGGGACAGCATGATCGGGGCGGGGATCCTCGACGGCGACTACGTCGTGGTGCGCAGGCAGCAGACGGCCCGCGACGGCGACATCGTCGTCGCGCTCGCCGGCAGCGACGAGTCGACCGACGAGGCGACCGTGAAGCGGTACTTCCGAGAGAAGGGCCGCATCCGGCTCCAGCCGGAGAACCCGGCGCTCGAGGCGCTCTACCCGGAGCACGTGAGCGTGCTCGGGAAGGTCGTCGGCGTCTTCAGGAGCGTGTGAGGTGGACGTGATCTCGCTCAACCGGACGCTCGAGCAGGAGCTCCTTGCGCTGGCCCGGGGCGCGAGCCTCGAGTGCCTCGCCTGCGGGGAGTTCGTGCTCCACGTCGCGGACGGCTCGATCGAGTGCCCGCAGTGCCGCTCGCGGCTCGACACCGGCGCCGTGCAGGTGCTTGCGCTCGACGGGCACGCCGGCTAGGAGGGCTTGGCGAAATGAGCTCTGAGCCCCAGGGCCGCGCTGGGCGGCGCGATGCGGCGTCCGCGGGCCGCGCCCGTATTCCTCGATACGAACGCGACCGACGTCCTTGCCTCGCACCGCCCATCGCACCCCTGCGGCGAGGCACGTTTCGCCAAGCCCTCCTAGCGACGAGCGGAGCCTGGGGAGCTACTCGTCCGAGGTGCGCTCGGTCTCGGCGCGCTCCTTGATCTCCTCGACAACCGTGGGGTCGGCCAAGGTCGTCGTGTCCCCGAGCGCGCGGTGCTCGGAGACGTCGCGGAGAAGCCGGCGCATGATCTTGCCGGAGCGCGTCTTGGGGAGCTCGGGGGTGAAGACGATGTTCGCCGGGCGCGCGATCTTCCCGATCTTCACGGCGACGTGGTCGCGGAGCTCCTCCATCGTCTCGACCGAGCCGGTCTCGTTTCCCTTGAGCGTCACGAAGGCGACGATCGCCTGGCCGGTCGCCGCGTCCGCGCGCCCGCACACGGCCGCCTCGGCGACGCTCGGGTGGTCGACGAGCGCGCTTTCGACCTCGATCGTGGAGATCCGGTGGCCGGAGACGTTCATGACGTCGTCCACGCGTCCCATGAGCCAGAAGTCGCCGTCGGCGTCCTGCTTCGCGCCGTCGCCGGTGAAGTAGAGGCCCGGGAAGCGGCTCCAGTACGTCGCGAGGTAGCGGTCGTGGTCGTTGTGGATCCCGCGGAGCATCGCCGGCCAGGGACGCCGGATCACGAGGTAGCCGCCCTCGCCCGGCCGGACCTCGTCTCCGCGCTCGTCGAGGACGACGGCGTCGATCCCCGGGAACGGCTTGGTCGCCGAGCCCGGCTTCACGGTCGTGAGGCCGGGGAGGGGCGTGATCAGGATCATCCCGGTCTCGGTCTGCCACCAGGTGTCCACCACGGGCGTCTTCCCGGCGCCGATCGTCTCGCGGTACCACATCCACGCCTCGGGGTTGATCGGCTCGCCGACCGAGCCGAGCAGCCGCAGCGAGCTCAGGTCGTGCCGGCCCGCGTGCTCGGGTCCCCACTTCATGTGCGCGCGGATCGCCGTCGGCGCCGTGTAGAGGATGTCCACCTTGTAGCGCTCGACGATGTCCCACCAGCGGTTGCGGTCGGGGAAGTCGGGCGTGCCCTCGTAGAGCACCGAGGTCGTCCCGTTGCAGAGCGGGCCGTAGACGATGTAGCTGTGGCCCGTGACCCAGCCGATGTCGGCCGCGCACCAGTACACCGAGTCGGGCTTCACGTCGAAGATGTAGTGGTGCGTCGTCGCCGTGCCGACCAGGTAGCCGGCGGTCGTGTGGACGATCCCCTTCGGCTTCGCGGTCGTGCCGCTCGTGTAGAGGAGGTAGAGGAGGTCCTCGGAGTCCATCGGCTCGCACGGGCAGGACTCGGGGTCGGCGCTTTGGTCTGCGACCAGCTCGTCCCAGTCGCGGTCACGGCCCGCGGTGAGCCCGGGCCCGCCGCCCGTGCGCCGTGCGACGACGACCGTCCGCACGCCGGGGCTGCGCTCGAGCGCCTCGTCGGCGTTCGCCTTGAGCGGGACGATGCCGCCCTTGCGCCAGCCCTCGTCCTGTGTGATCAGCACCTCGCAGCCCATGTCGTTCAGGCGGTCTGAGAGCGCGTCGGCGCTGAAGCCGCCGAAGACGACCGTGTGCGGCGCGCCGAGCCGGGCGCACGCGAGCATGGCGATCGGAAGCCGCGGGATCATCCCCATGTAGATCCCGACCGGCGTGCCCTTGCCGACGCCGAGCGAGCGCAGGCCGTTCGCGAAGCGGACGACCTCGTCCTGGAGCCCCTGGAAGGTCAGCGTCTCCTGCTCGTCGACGGGCTCGCCCTCCCAGTGGTAGGCGACCTTGCCGCCGTTCCCCGCGAGGACGTGGCGGTCGACGCAGTTGAAGCACACGTTCAGCTTGCCCCCGAGGTACCACTGGGCATAGGGCGGGTCCCAGTCGTAGAGCTTCGTGAACGGCTCGAACCAGGACACGCGCTCGCGGCCTTCGGCGTCCCAGAACTCCTCGAAGTCGCGCTCGTAGATGTCCGGCTGGGCGTTCGCCTGCGCGGCGAACTCGGGTGGCGGCGGGAACTTCCGGTCCTCCGTGAGGAGCGCCGAGATCGTCTGGTCGCTCGGATCCGAGGCTCATGGCGACACGATAACGGGGCTACACTGGGAGAGCAGGCCGGGTGACCGCGGGCCGCGCAAGCGGCTCGAGGAAAGTCCGGACACCGCAGGGCAGGACGCTGGGGCTTCCCAGGCGGCGAAAGCCGACGGAAAGTGGCACAGAAAGGAGACCGCCGGCGGCGAATCTCGCGAGACGCCGAAGGTAAGGGTGAAAAGGTGGGGTAAGAGCCCACCAGCGTCGTGGCGACACGGCGGCTGGCCAAACCCCGTCCGGTGCAAGGCGAACAGGCTCCGTCGAGACGGCCCGTCTAGGAGCCGGGTACGCCGCAAAGATGGATGGTCACCCTCGACAGAATCCGGCTTACAGGCCTGCTAAGGGAAAAGCCTCGGAGACGGGGCTTTTTCTATGGACCGGCGTCGCCTGGGATACGTTTGCCCCGTGCGCACGCTCGTCGACGCAGCGGAGGCGACCCGCGTTGCGCGGGAGGTCTACGGCGTGGAGGCGAGCGCCTCGCCGCTTCCCGGCGAGCGGGACCTCAATTTCCACCTCGAGGCTGGACGACGGCAGCTCCTACGTCCTCAAGTTCCACCCGCTCGACGCGGACCCGGCCGAGCTCGACCTCGCGGCCGCCGCGCTCGAGCACGTCGCGGCGATCCCGGGTGCGCCGCTCGCGCAGCGCGTGATCCGGACGCCCGAGCGGCGAGGCCGTTCGCGCGTCGCGTAGCCGGCGCACCGCGCCGTCTCGCTCCTCACGTGGCTCGACGGCCGCCCCTGGGCCGAGTGCGGCCCTCACGATGCGGAGCGGCGCGAGAGTCTCGGCCGTGCGGTCGCCCGGCTCGACCGGGCGCTGGCCGACTTTCGCCACCCGGCCGAGAACCGCCCGCTCCTCTGGAACATGGCGAGCGCGCCCGACGTCGCGGCGTTCGTCGACCTCGTCGCGCCCGAGAGGCAGGCCGCGGTGCGCGAGATCTTCGCGCGCCACGAGAGCGACGTCGCGCCGAGGCTCGCGCGGCTGCCGCACCAGGTGATCCACAACGACGCGAACGAGCTGAACATCCTGGTCGGTGCCGACGGCGCCGTCGGCGGGCTGATCGACTTCGGCGACGCCGCCTGGAGCCCCCGCGTGTGCGGCCTCGCGGTCGCCGCCGCGTACGCGATGCTGGACGAGGACGAGCCGATTCGCGCGAGTCGCGCCCCTCGTCGCCGGCTACGACGCAGAGTGGCCGCTGCGCCCGGAGGAGCTCGAGCTGCTGTTCGACCTGATCCGGCTGCGGCTCGCGATGAGCGTCGCGATGGCCGCCTGGCAGCACGCGAACGATCCGGGGAACGACTACCTGCTCGTCAGCCAGGACGCCGTCTGGCGCACGCTGGAGCTGCTTCGCGGCCGAGAGCTCCGACCTGGCGCACTTCCGCTTCCGCGACGCCTGCGGCTGGGACGCGGTCCCGTCGTCGCGGCACGTGCGGCAGTTCTTCGAGTCGGGCCGCGCCCGGCCGTCGCCCGTGCTCCCGGTCGACGTCGCGAGCGGCCCCGCGGTCGTCCTCGATCTCGGGGAGGGCGGCTTCGACCCGCTCGACCCGGCCGAGCTCGAGGCCGCCTGCGCCGACATCGAGGAACGGATCGAGCGCGAGGGCGCGGAGTTCGCGCTCGGGCTCTACCGCGAGGACCGCACGATCTACCGCGCGCCGCAGTTCGATCTCGGCGACGGCCGGCGCCGCTCGCTCCACATGGCGGTCGACCTCTGGCTCGCGGCCGGGACGCCGGTGTTCGCCGCGCTGGACGGAGTCGTCGCCGTCGTCGCGGACAACCAGGCGCCGCTCGACTTCGGCGGCCTCGTCCTGCTGGAGCACGAGACCGACGAGGGCGTGCCGTTCTGGACGCTCTACGGCCATCTCGATCCCGAGTCGATCGCCGGTCTCGCGGCCGGGGACGCGGTCGCCGCCGGCGCCCAGATCGCGCGCCTCGGCGACGTCGGGGTGAACGGCGGGTGGCCGCCGCACCTGCATCTCCAGCTTCTGACCTCGCTCTGCGATCTCGGCGCGGACGTGCCAGGTGTGGCCGCGCCTGACGAGGCGAGCCTGTGGGAGAGCGTCAGCCCCGACCCGAATCTCCTCATCCGCCGCCGCGACGGCGACGCGGCACGTCTGTCGCGGCCCGCCGCGGAGATCGCGAGCAGGCGTCGCGCGAACCTGAGCGGCGCGTTGAGCATCGCCTACCGGCGAGCCTCTGCACATCGTCCGCGGGGAGGGCGCCTACCTCTACGACGACGGCCGGGAACGCCTTCCTCGACCTCGTGAACAACGTCTGCCACGTCGGCCATTGCCACCCGCGCGTCGTCGCCGCCGGTGCGCGGCAGATGGCCGTCCTGAACACGAACACGCGCTACCTCCACGACTCGATCGTCACCTACGCCCACCGGCTCGCCGCGTCGCTGCCCGATCCGCTTCGCGTCGTCTTCCTCGTCAACTCCGGCTCCGAGGCCAACGACCTCGCGCTGCGGCTGGCGGCCGCGCACACGGGACGAGACGACGTGCTCGTCCTCGACCGCGCCTACCACGGCCACCTCTCGAGCACGGTCGCGCTTGAGTCCCTACAAGTTCGACGGGGTGGGCGGCCGCGGCAAGCCCGAGACGACGCACGTGTGCGAGCTGCCCGATCCGTACCGGGGCCGCCTGCGCGCGGGCGAGCCCGACCTCGGCCCTCGCTACGCGGAGTCCGTCTTGCGGCACGTCGAGGCGCTCGCCGGGGTCGACCGCGCCCCGGCCGCGTTCTTCGCCGAGTCCCTGCCGAGCGTCGCCGGGCAGATCGTCCTCCCGGAGGGCTACCTCGCGGCCGCGTTCGAGCACGTCCGCGCCGCCGGCGGCGTCTGCGTCGCCGACGAGGTGCAGGTCGGCCTCGGCCGGGTCGGCGAGCACATGTGGGGCTTCGAGCTCCAGGGCGTGGTGCCGGACATCGTCACGCTCGGCAAGCCGATCGGCAACGGCCATCCGCTGGCCGCCGTCGTGACGACGCCCGAGATCGCCGCCTCGTTCGTGACCGGGATGGAGTACTTCAACACGTTCGGCGGCAATCCGGTGTCGTGCGAGATCGGGCTCGCGGTGCTCGACGTCATGCAGGACGAAGGGCTGCAGGCCAACGCGGCGGAGATCGGCGCGCGCATGCTGGCCGGGCTCCGCGACCTCGGCCGCCGTCACCCGCTGGTCGGCGACGTGCGCGGGCACGGCCTCTTCATCGGCGTCGAGCTGAGCCTCGATCCGGCGAGCCGGGCCCCGGCGACCGCGGCGGCCGAGGAGGTCAAGGAGCTCGTCAAGGCGCGCGGCATCCTCGTGTCCACCGACGGGCCGGACGACAACGTGCTCAAGATCAAGCCGCCGCTCGTCGTGAGCGCCGACGACTGCGACCTCTTCCTCGAGGCGCTCGACGGCGCCCTGGCCGAGGTCGAGGCCCGCCTGTCCTGAGCGGTTGTGTTTGTCGCGGGACGCCGCGCAAGGGAGAATGCCCGGATGGCTGAGCCTGCCACCTACGGCGAGCGTCCCACCTGGACGCCCGAGACGCCGAAGTTCAAGCCGGTCCGGTTCGTCGTCAGCTGGATAACGACGGGCCTCGCGGTGCTCGTGACCGCGTGGATCCTTCCGGGGATCAGCGTCAAGAGCTTCCTGGGCGCGCTTGCGGTCGCGGTCGTGATCGGCGTCCTGAACGCGCTCCTGCCGCCCATCGTCGCGGCGCTGAAGCTGCCCGTGATGGCGGCCGTCGGCTTCCTCGTCATCCTCCTGATCGACGCCGGGATCATCTGGGCGTCGTCCGAGCTCACCGACAACGCGATCGAGGTCGACTCGTTCGGGATCGCCCTGCTCGCCGCGATCGTCATCGCCGCGGTCACGATGATCCTCGAGATCATCTTCGGGACGAACGACGACGACGACTACGACCTGCGGGTAACGCGACGGGTAGCTCGCCGGCAGGGCGTCCTGGAGCAGACCAATGTCCCAGGGATCATCTTCCTCGAGATCGACGGGCTCGGATATCCGGTGCTCCAGCGGGCGATGCGCGACGGCTCGGTGCCGAACCTCTCGAAGTGGCTCGACGACGGCACGCACAAGCTCGTCGAATGGGAGACCGACCTCTCCTCGCAGACCGGCGCGTCGCAGGCAGGGATCCTCCTCGGCTCGAACAGCGACATCCCGGCCTTTCGCTGGGTCGAGAAGGAGTCGGGCCGGCTGATGGCCGTCTCCGGGCCCGACGAGGTCGTCGAGGTGGAGGAGCGCCACTCGACCGGGAAGGGGCTCTTGCGCGAGGGCGGCGCGAGCCGCGGCAACATCTTCTCCGGCGAGGCCGAGGCGGCCATCCTCACGGTCGCGCGCCTGAAGGGCGACATCAAGGCGAACCCGGGCTACCGCGCGTTCTTCGCCAACGGCTACAACGTCACGCGCACGCTCGTCCTGATCGTCTGGGAGGTCTTCCTCGAGGTGACCGCGGCCGCGCGGCAGCGCCGCCGGAACGTCGTGCCGCGTGGCCACCGGGGCGGGATCTATCCGCTCATGCGGGCCGCGATGTGCATCTTCGTCCGCGACCTGGTCGTGTCCGGGATCCTCCAGGACATGATGCGCGGCCGTCCCGTCATGTACGCGACGTTCGCGAGCTACGACGAGGTCGCGCACCACTCTGGCCTCGAGCGCCCCGACACGCTCGAGGCGCTCCGCAAGGTCGACCAGCAGTTCGGACGGATCGCGCGCGCCCGCCGGTTCGCGCCGCGCCCGTACGAGATCGTCGTCCTCTCCGATCACGGGCAGACGCAGGGCGCGACGTTCAAGCAGCGCAACGGCTACGGCCTCGACGAGCTCGTGAACCGCAACGTGACCAACGCGAGCGTGGGCGCGATGCTCGGCGGCGACGAGCACGACAACGCGGTCGGCCAGGCGTTCGCCGAGGCGACCGGCACGTCGGCCGAGGAGAAGCCGAAGAAGAAGGAGCAAGAAGAAGGAGCTCGGCCAGGTCGTCGTGCTCGGCTCCGGCAACCTCGGGCTCATCTACCTCATGGAGGAGAAGCGCCGGCTGACGCTCGAGGAGATCGAGGAGCGCCACCCCAAGCTGCTCCCGGCGCTGCGCGCGCATCCGCACGTCGGCTGGCTGCTCGTGCGCTCATCCGAGCACGGCGCGGTCGCGCTCGGCGCGAACGGCGTCAACTACCTCGACGAGGGGCGCGTCGAGGGCGAGGATCCTCTGGCGATCTTCCCGCCCAACGCCGCGCGGCACCTGCGGCGCACGGATTCGTTCTCGAACGTCGCCGACATCATGGTCGGGAGCTTCTACGACGAGATCCGCGACGAGGGCTGCGCCTTCGAGGAGCTGATCTCGTTCCACGGGGGCATGGGCGGGCCGCAGTCGCGGGGGTTCATCCTCCATCCCGCGGATCTCGAGGTGCCGGACGAGATCATCGGCGCCGAGCAGGTGCACGACGTGCTGGACGGCTGGCGCTGGCAGCTCCAGCGCGAGCGCTACTCCGGCGTGACGTAGGCGGCGGTCAGCCCGCCGTCGACGAGGAACGTCGTCCCGTTCACGTACGAGGACTCGTCGCTCGCGAGGAAGAGCGCCGCGTTCGCGATCTCGCGCGCCTGCGCGAGCCGGCCCATCGGCAGGTGGATGCGCCGCCGCTCGTACGCCGCCGGGTCGTCCGAGAAGAGCCGCATGAGGAGCGGCGTCTCGACCGGGCCGGGGCAGAGCGCGTTCACACGGATACCTCGGCGGGCGAACTCGACCGACAGCTCGCGGCTCATCGAGAGCACCGCGCCCTTCGAGGCGGTGTAGGAGATCTGCGACGTCGCCGCGCCCACGAGCGCCACGAACGACGCCACGTTGATGACCGAGCCGCCGCCGCGCTCGAGCAGGCGCGGGATCCCGTACTTGCAGCAGAGGTAGACGCCGCGCAGGTTCACGTCCTGGACGCGCTGGAACGCGTCCGGCTCCGTGTCCAGGACGGAGGCGTCGTCGGCGGGCATGATCCCGGCGTTGTTGTAGAGCACGTCGACGCCGCCGTAGCGCTCCGACCGTGGTCGCGTACATCGCCTCGACGCTCTCGCGGGCTCGTCACGTCCGCCTGGAAGAAGAACGCGTCGCGGCACTCCGCCGCCGTCCGCTCGCCGCTCTCGGCGTCCACGTCGGCGACGCAGACCTGCGCGCCCTCGGACGAGAAGAGGATCGCCGCCTCGCGCCCGATGCCGCCCGCCGCGCCGGTGATGACCGCGACCTTGCCGTCCAACCTGCCCATAGCTCAGACCTCCGTCGCCATGTAGACGTTCTTGACCTCCGAGTAGCCGGCGAGCGCCTGCATGCCGAGCTCGCGGCCGAATCCCGACTGCTTGAACCCGCCGAACGGCGTGTGCACGCGCACCGACGAGTTCGAGTTGATCGAGAGGACGCCGGTCTCGAGCGCGCGGGCGACTCTCAGCGCGCGGGCGCCGTTCTCCGTCCAGATCGAGCCCGAGAGCCCGTACGGCGTGTCGTTCGCGATGCGGATCGCGTCGGCCTCGTCGTCGAACGGGATCACCGCCGCGACCGGGCCGAAGACCTCCTCGCGGGCGACGCGATCGTCGTTCGTCGCCTCGATCAGCGTGCAGGGGAACCAGTAGCCGGGGCCGGCGGGCGCCTCGCCCTGGAAGAACGTGTCGCCGTCGACGAACGAGGCGACCGTCTCGCGGTGCGCGGCCGAGATCAGCGGGCCCATCTCGGTGTCGTTCGACTCGGGATCGCCGACGCGCACGGAGGCGGTCGAGGTCTCGAGCAGCCCGAGGAAGCGGTCGTAGACGGAGCGCTCGACGAGGATCCGCGAGCGGGCGCAGCAGTCCTGGCCCGCATTGCCGAAGACGGCGCCCGGCGCCGCCTGGGCCGCGCGTTCCAGGTCGGCGTCCGCGAAGACGACGTTCGCCGACTTGCCGCCGAGCTCGAGCGTGACGCGCTTGATCGTGGCGGCTGCGCCCTCCATGACGCCGCGCCCGACCTCGGTCGAGCCTGTGAAGCCGATCTTGGCCACGTCGGGGTGCTCGACGAGCCGCTGTCCGACGACGCGCCCCGGGCCGACGACGACGTTCAGGACGCCTTCGGGGATCCCGGCCTCGAGCGCCAGCTCGCCGAGGCGCAGCGCCGTCAGCGGCGTCAGCTCGGCGGGTTTCAGCACCACCGTGTTCCCGCAGGCGAGCGCGGGGCCGAGCTTCCACGAGGCGATGTTGAGCGGGAAGTTCCAGGGCGTGATGAGCCCGACGACGCCGAGCGGCTCGCGGAAGGTCAGGTCGACGCCGCCCGCGACCGGGATCGTCTCCCCGTAGTGCTTGTCGATCGCGCCGGCATAGAAGTGGAAGACGTCGGCGACCATGCCGACCTCGCCGCGGGAGTCGCCGATCGGCTTGCCGACGTTGCGCGTCTCGAGGAGGGCCAGCTCCTCGCCGTTCTCCTCCACGAGCGTCGCGAGCCGGCGCAGGAGGCGCGCGCGGTCGCCGGGCGAGACGGCGCGCCAGGCCGGGTAGGCGGCCTTGGCGGCGGCGACGGCGCGGTCGGCGTCCTCGGCGGTGGCCGCGGGCAGCTCGGCGATCGTCTCCTCGGTGGCCGGGTTTCGGACCTCGATCACCGCGTGCGCTCCCGGTAGAGCCTCGCCTCGTCGACGAGCCCGCCGAAGAGCGCCGCGTCCTGCGTCACCTCGGGGTGCCAGAGCACGGCGAGCGCGAAGGCGCGGGTCGGATCCTCGAGGCCCTCGATCGTCCCGTCTTCGGCCCAGGCGGTCTCGACCAGCCCGGCGCCGACGCGGCCGGGGGCCTGGTGGTGGTGCGACTTCACGTGCGTCCGCTCGCCGAGGAGGCCTCCGAGCCGACTTTGGCCGTCGACCGTCACCTCGTGCTCGGCGAAGATGCCCGGCGTCTCCTTGTGGCGCTCGTCGCCGACGACCTCGGGGAGGTGCTGGACGAGGTCGCCGCCGCGCAGGACGTTCAGGATCTCGAGGCCGCGGCAGATCGCGAGGATCGGCATGTCGCGCGCGAGGGCGGCCTCCATGAGGGCGAGCTCGCCGCGGTCGCGCTCGGGCCGGATGCCGTTCGTCTCCGGGTGCGCGTCGGCGCCGTAGAGCGAGGGATCGAGGTCGGCGCCGCCCGAGAAGACGAGGGCGTCGAGCGCGTCGAGCGTCTCCTCCACGGCGTTCTCGCTCGGAGGGACGAGCAGCGGCCGTCCTCCGGCCGCCTCGACGGACTGGACGTAGTTGAGCGGGATGAGCGCGGTGGGGACGTCCCAGGCGCCCCACTGCGCGTTCTCGGCGTAGGTCGTGATCCCGACGACAGGCTTGGATGATCCGTCGGTAGCACCGGCCATAGGCCCTGACTTTACGCCGTCGAGTTACTCACGCGCGCGCCCCACCCTGGGAGGGGACTGCCACCCGCCACCCGCCTTCGACGGTACCGGGGAAAGCGCGCGCGTGTCTGTCACGGAAGTGCGCCGATTGTGTGCCGGTGTTTCCACGAGGCGCGGACGCGGACGCTAGCCGCGCTCGTACATGCGGCGCCGCTCGTAGTCCGTGACCACGGAGTCGAAGAGCCGCTGCTCGGTCTTCGCGTACGTCAGGTAGTGGTCGACGACGTCGTCGCCGAGCGTCTCGCGGGCCATCGTCCCCGACTCGAGCGCCTCGATCGCCTCGGCGAGCGAGTGGGGGAAGCGCGGAGCGTCCGACTCGTACGCGTTCCCCTCGAGCGGCGGCGGCAGCTCGAGCCCCTGCTCGATCCCGTTCAGGCCGCTGGCCAGGAGCGCCGCGAAGCAGAGGTACGGGTTCGCGTCGGCGCCGGGGATGCGCGTCTCCGAGCGCAGCGACTGCCCGTGCCCGACGATGCGGAAGCCGCAGGTGCGGTTGTCGTGGCCCCAGGCGAGCGTCGTCGGCGCCCACGAACCCGGCGGCGAAGCGCTTGTACGAGTTGATCGTCGGCGCGAGGAAGACGGCCAGCTCCCGCAGCCCGGCGATGTGCCCGGCGAGGTAGCTCTTGAACAAGGGCGACTCGTCCGCGAACGCGTTCTTGCCGTCCGCCCAGAGGCTCGAGTGGACGTGGCAGGAGCTGCCGATCCAGTCCTCGCGCGGCTTCGCCATGAAGGTGACCGAGCAGCCGTTCAGGTGGGCGAGCTCCTTGATGCCGTTCTTGTAGATCGTGTGCCGGTCGGCGGCCTCGACCGCCTCGGCGTAGCGGAAGTTGATCTCGTGCTGGCCCGGCCAGGCCTCGCCCTTCGAGTACTCGACCGGGATCCCGGCCGCGTGCATGCCGTTGCGGACCTGGCGGATGAACGGCTCGTCGTAGGTGGTCGCGAGGACGTGGTAGTCGATGATGTACGGCACCGACGGCGTCAGGTTCTCGTAGCCCTTCGCGTGCGCCTCCGCGTAGGTCTCCTTGCAGGAGGTAGAACTCGAGCTCGGAGCCGATCATCGGCTCGAAGCCCATCTCCCGCGCCCGCTCGACCTGCTTCTTCAGCACCTGGCGCGGCGACGGGGCGATGTCGCGGCCGTCGTGCGAGGCCACGTCGCAGAGGCACATCGCGGTCGCCTCGAGCCACGGGATCTCGCCGCAGCGTGCCGAGGTCGGGCTTCAGGACGAAGTCGCCGTAGCCGAGCTCCCAGTTCGCGAGGGCGTAGCCGGGAACCGGATCCATGTCCATGTCGAGCGCCATGAGGTAGTCGCAGGCCTCGACGCCGTGCTCGGCCAGGTTCTCCCCGAGGAAGTGCTCGCCGTGGACCCGCTTGCCCATCAGGCGGCCCTGCATGTCGGTGAACGCGACGACGATCGTGTCGATCGATCCGTCGGCGACCGCGCTCTCGAGCTCCTCGAGCGTCAGCATGCGCGGGAGTCTATGCCGCCGAAGTCCTTGACAAGACACCGGTGGTCGGGCGTAGGACCCCTCGGTCTTGGCGGCCAACTGCAGGAGGCACGATGTCGACTGGGCCTGAATCAAAGGGCTACTACACGTCGGAGGACGAGAAGGTCCTCCACAAGCTCGGCTACGCGCAGGAGCTCTTCCGCGCGATGGGCGGGTTCCGGAACTTCGCGATCAGCTTCACGATCATCTCGATCCTCGCGGGGTGCCTCACCTCCTACACGATCGCGTTCGAGCACGGGGGGCCTGTCGCGGTCACCTGGGGCTGGCTCCTGGTCGGCCTCATGTCGACGATCATCGCGCTCTCGATGGCCGAAATCGCCTCCGCGTACCCGACCGCGGGCGGCCTCTACTACTGGGCGTCGAAGCTCGGGAGTCCCGGATGGGGCTGGGCGACCGGCTGGTTCAACCTGATCGGCCAGGTCGCCGTCACCGCCGCGATCGGATACGGCCTCGCCGTCTTCGGCCAGGTGCTCGCCGACTACTGGTTCAACTACACGGCGCACATGGCCGACTGGTTCGGAGCGTCGTTCAACATGTCGACGTACATCCTCTACGCAGCCTTCCTGCTGGCCGCCACGCTCATCAACGTCTTCGACATCCGGATCACCTCCGGCCTCAACATGTTCTCCGCCTGGTGGCACATGGTCGGCGTGGCAGTCGTCGTCGGCGTCCTCATCGTCGTTCCCGACCGGCACCAGTCGCTGAGCTACGTCTTCACGGAGACGGTCAACAACTCCGGCTTCGGCGGCGGGACGACGACCTTCGCGAACCCGGCGTTCTGGTTCGTCTTCGGTCTCGGCCTGCTCATGTCCCAGTACACGATCACCGGGTTCGACGCCTCCGCGCACACGGCGGAGGAGACGAACAAGGCATCCCGCATGGCCGCGACGGGGATGTGGACGTCGGTGTTCGTCTCGGTCGTGTTCGGATGGATCCTCCTCCTCGCGGTGACGTTCGCGATCCCGAGCACCCAGGGCGGCCTCGACACGGCCAACGCGCTCCTGCCCATCGTGCCCTGGATCTGGGCGGAATCGATGAGCCAGCAATGGGCGGAGTTCCTGCTCTTCATCTGCGTCGTGGCGCAGTTCTTCTGCGTCACCGCGTCCCTGACCTCGGCCTCGCGGATGATGTTCGCCTTCTCCCGCGACCGCGCCGTGCCCGGTCACACGCTCTGGCGCCGCGTGTCACGCCACCGCGTGCCGGTGTGGTCGGTGTTCGGCATCGCGTTCTTCGCCGGCGTCCTGATGATCCCGGCGATCTGGAACTACTTCGTCGGGTACGCGGTCGGAACGGCGATCGCCGTGATCGGCCTCTACATCGCGTTCATCCTCCCGGTCTACCTCCGGTGGCGAAAGGGCGACAGCTGGGACGAGCCACGGGCGTGGAGCCTCGGCCGCAAGTACAAGTGGCTCAACGTGATCGCGATGATCTGGGTGGTGATCATCTCGATCCTCTTCATCTTCCCGCTGTACACGGTCGGCCTTCCCTGGCACGACCCGTTCGACTGGCAGTTCACGAACTACACGATCCTCTGGTTCGCCGGCATCGGCCTCGTCTTCGGAGGCTGGTGGGTGCTCTCCGCGAAGAACTGGTTCAAGGGACCGGTCCGCATGGGCACCGACGAAGAGCTCGAGGCCTACGAGGAAGAGTTCCAAAAGAAGGTGGAGCTGCCCGCAGCCCGCATCTAGCGCGCGAGCTCCTTGGTTCTACGCGGGCGTCCGGGCTTCGGCCCGGGCGCCCGTCTTCTTGGCCGGCGCCGCGCGGCGGGCGACCGCCGACAGCGTCGCTCCCTGGAGGAGGATCGACGCCGCGGTCGCGACGAGCACGATTCCCTCGACCTGTCCGAATCCCTCGAGGTTGTCGAGTGCGGGGTAGGCGGCGAGCAGCAGCGGCACCGCACCCTTGAGGCCGCCCCACGAGACCAGGCTGCGTTCCCAGTTGGTGAGGCCGCTGCCGACCGTTCCCGCCGCGGCGACGAGCGGTCTGACGAGGAACATCGTCGCCGCGGTGAGCGCGATCCCGTAGGCCAGCTCGTCCCATCCGACCTGCGACGCGAACGCGGCCCCGAGCAGGCCGAAGATGACGGGCTCCGCGACGGCCGAGGCTGCGTTGGCGGCGACGTGGTAGCTGCCGTCCTGCACCTTCCAGGTGTCCGACACGAGGAGTCCCGTGATGTAGACGGCGAGGAAGCCGCTGCCGTGGAGCGAGGCGGTCCCCGCGCCGACCAGGACCGCCGCGGCAAGCAGGCCGACGCTCTGGAGGTCGTCGGCGACCGCCGGCGTCGCCCGAAGCACGCGGATGAGGACGAGCCCGGCGCCGATTCCGATGGCGGCGCCGATCCCCAGCTCCTTGGCGAAGCGGACGACGCTGTCGCCGGCGCTCGCCCCATCGGGTCCGAGATAGGCGACCGCCGCGACCATGAGGGAGATCCCGACCGGGTCGTTGAAGCCGGACTCGCCCTCGAGGATCGTGCGCGCCCGGGTCTTTCCTCCGCCGCGAAGGACGGAGTACACGGCGGCGGGGTCGGTCGGGCTGAGCGCGATCGCGACGAGCGCTGCGAGCGACCAGTCGAGGCCGAGCACGTAGTGGCCGACGAGCGCCAGCCCGCCCGCGGTCGCGGCGGTGCCGGGCAGGCCGAGCACGAGGATCGGCGTCGCCGAGCGGCGCCAGGCCCTGAAGCCGGTCGCGAGGCCGCCCTGGAAGAGGATCGCGTAGAGCGCGAGCGTCCCGACCTGCTGCAGGTGCAGCGGACTCACGTCCTCGGCCGGGAAGATTCCGGTCGCCGCCGCGACGATGCCGACGCCGAGGAACGCGGCCGGCGCCGGCAGGCCGATGCGCGCGGCGAGCGGGCGCGATCGCGACCGCCGCGACGACGAGCGCCGCGAAGACGAAGAGATCCGGGAATGAGTCGGTGTATGCGCTCATGGGGAGTCCGTTGCCGACCAGACTTCCCGGCGCACCGATCTCAGCCTACTCGCCGCCCAGATCTTCGGCCAGCAGCCCGCAGGCGTAGGCGCGCCAGGCGATGTCCGGAGCGTGCATGAGCCCGTGCAGCGCCTCGCTCACGTGCGGGAGCCCCTTGGACTGGGCCGCGAGCTCGCGGAACCCGGCCTCGAGCGCGATCTGGCGGTCGATCTCGCGGAGCTCCTCGGCCAGCTCGGAGACCGCGGGCCCGTTCAGGTCGAGCCCGCGCGAGGGATC
This sequence comes from uncultured Actinomycetes bacterium, assembly GCA_963724315.1. Lineage (GTDB taxonomy): Bacteria > Actinomycetota > Thermoleophilia > Gaiellales > Gaiellaceae > CAVRUF01. Next base: position 167,032 of record CAVRUF010000007.1, read on the forward strand.
GCCCCCTGCCGCGAGCCGCAGGAGCGCCCGCCTCGTGGCGCCGCGCCGCTCGTCCTCGTCGATGACGACGTTGGCGCCTGCGACCGTGGCGAGCACGACCAGCGCCGTGGCGAGCAGGTCGGTCTCGGGCCCGGTTTCGGCGGCCAGCCCTTCCTCGAGATCGACGAGCCAGGGAGGCGGCATGTCTACGCCCGGATCCGCTCGCCGCGCGGATCGAAGAGCGGCTCCTCGGCAACCTCGCCTGCGATCCACTCGCCGAAGATCTCGACCTCGACGGCGCGGCCGGGCGTCGCCGCCTCGGCGGGGACGTAGGCGTAGGCGATCGAGCGCTCGACCGTGTAGCCGTAGCCGCCGCTCGTAACCCGTCCCGCGATCTCGCCGTCGATCCGCACCGGCTCGGAGCCGAGCGCCACCGACCGCGGGTCCGCGAGCGCGATGCAGGCGAGCCGCCGCTCGGGCTCGGGCGCGGCCGCAAGCGCCTCGCGCCCGACGAACTCGCCCTTGTCCGGCTTGACCGCGAAGCCGAGCCCGGCCTCGTACGGCGTGTCCTCGGGCGAGATGTCCGCGCCCCAGACGCGGTAGCCCTTCTCCAGGCGCAGCGAGTCGATCGCCTTGTAGCCGCCCGCCGCGAGCCCGTGCCCGGCGCCGGCCTCCCAGAGGCGATCCCACAGCCGCCGCCCGAACTCGGACGGGCAGTAGAGCTCCCAGCCGAGCTCGCCGACGTACGTGACGCGGACGGCCAGGCAGGGCACGGGGCCGACGACGATCTCCCGCGCGCGCATGTACGGAAACGAGAGATCGGCGTCGGTGAGCGGCTGGAGGATCTCCCGCGCGGCCGGGCCCCACAGGCCGAGGCAGGCGTAGCGCGAGGTCACGTCCTCGAGCTGCACGAGGCCGTCGTCGCGGGAGATGCGAGCGGATCCAGGCGAGGTCGTGGCGCCCGAACGCCGTGCCGGTGACGATGCGGAAGCGCTCCTCCGCGAGCCTCGTCACCGTGAAGTCGCACTCGATCCCGCCCTTGGGATTGAGCATCTGCGTGTACGTCACCTGGCCGACGTCGCGGGCGACGCGGTTGGCGCAGAGGCCTTCGAGGAACTCGGCCGCGCCCGGGCCGGTGATGTCGAGCTTCGCGAACGAGGTCTCGTCGAAGAGCGCCGCGGCCTCGCGGCAGGCGCGGTGCTCGGCGCCGATCGCCGGCGACCAGATCTTCCCGGCCCAGCCGCGCGGGCGCAGCGACTCGTCCCCCGCGGCCGCGTTCGAGTCGAACCAGTTCGCGCGCTCCCAGCCCGACTTCTCCCCGAAGGAGGCGCCGAGCTCGGCCAGCCGCTCGTAGGCGGGGGAGACCCGCAGCGGACGCCCGGCGAGGCGCTCCTGGCCCGGGTACTTGACGTCGTAGTAGGTCGCGTACCCCTCGACGGTGCGGGCGAGCGTGTACTCGCGGCTGCGGTAGTGCGGGCCGAAGCGGCGGGAGTCCATCTCCCACGTGTCGAGGCCCGGCTGGCCCTCGACGATCCACTCGGCCATCAGCTGCCCCATTCCGCCGGCGCCGGCGAGCCCGTGCGCGCAGAACCCGGCCGCGACCCAGAAGCCGCGCACGTCCGACTCGCCGAGGATGAACTCGCCGTCGGGCGTGAACGCCTCGGGCCCGTTGATGAGCTTCACCACCTCGGCGTTCTCGAGCGCCGGCACGCGGACGATCGCGTTCGTCATCAGCTCCTCGAAGCGCTCCCAGTCCTCGGGGAGGAGCTTCCCGTTGAAGTCGGCGGGGATCCCGTCCAGCGCCCACGGCGCCGGGTTGCGCTCGTAGCCGCCCATGACGAGCCCGCCGGACTCCCCGCGGAAGTAGACGAGCAGGCTGGGGTCGCGCATCGTCGGGACGTCGAGCGGGATGTCCATGGGCCGCGTGACCAGGTACTCGTGCGCCATCGGGATCACGGGCACCTCGACCCCGGCGAGCGCGCCGAGCTCCCGGGCGAACATGCCGCCGGCGTTGATCACGATCCCGGTCTCGATCGAGCCCTTGTCGGTCTCGACGCCGGTGACGCGGCCGCGCTCGACGCCGATCGCGGTCACGCGCGTGTTCGTGTTGATCTCCGCGCCGCGGCGCCGGGCGCCCTCGGCGAGCGCGAACGTGAGCTGGCTCGGGTCGATGTAGCCGTCGGTGGGGAGGTGGGCCGCGCCGAGCACGCCGTCGGTCGTCATGGGCGGGAACATCTCCTGCGCCCGTTCCGCCGAGACGAGCTCGAGCGGCAGCCCGAAGGTCTTCGCCCAGCCCGCCTGGCGCGCCAGCTCCTCCATCCGCTCCTGCGAGGACGCGAGCCGCAGCGAGCCGACCTCGCGCCAGCCGGTCTCGAGGTCGACCTCCTCGCCGAGCGTGCGGTAGAGCTCGACCGAGTTCATCATCATCCGCGTCAGCGCGAGCGAGCCGCGCAGCTGCCCCACGAGCCCGGCCGAGTGAAACGTCGAGCCGCTCGTCAGGTCGGCGCGCTCGACGAGGACGACGTCGTCCCAGCCGAGGCGCGCGAGCCAGTAGAGGATCGAGGCGCCGCCGACGCCGCCGCCGACGACGACCGCGCGCGCCTTCGACTTCACGCCAGAGCCTGCCGGAACGACTCCGAGGCGGCGGTGCGCTCGAGCCGCTCGAAGTGCTCGTCCGCGTAGGCGACGAAGTCGAAGTCGAGCTCGGAGATCGCCTGCTGGACGACGCCCCACATCGCCTCGCGGAAGTCGGACATGAAGGTCATGAGCTCGAGCGCGTCGAGATCGGCGCCGCGCACCTCGCCGAAGGTCTCCTCGAGCAGGAGCGCCTTCTCGGCCGGCCCGAAGCCCTGGTTCACGGAGAAGTTCGCGAGGTCGAAGAACCGGTCGCCCATGCCCGCGTACTCCCAGTCGACGATCCGCAGGCCGTCCGGCGTGGCGATGAAGTTCGCGCTCAGCAGGTCGTTGTGGCAGGGCGTGAGCGGCTGTGTCCCGCGGGCACGCTCGATCTCGGCGGCGATCGCGTGCGCGCGTTCGTAGGCGGCCGGCGTCGGCGACGCCGCGCTCCGCCGCGGTCGCGCAGTACGTCTCGACGACGCGGAAGGAATTGAAGTGGCCCGGCACCTCCGGGGCCCTCGTGGATGAGCTTCAGGGCGTGCGCCGCGGCGCGGAGAACGTCCGGCTGGCGCAGATCCTCGGACGAGACCGGACGGCCCTCGAGGAACCGCGTCACGAGCCAGCCCTGCGGCTCGACGAAGCGCACGACCTCGGGCCCGACGCCGGCCTGCGCGGCGACCAGCGAGGCGCGGTACTCGCACTCGCGGTTGATGCCGAGCAGCTCGGTGTCGTTTCCTCCCAGCCGCAGCACGACCCGCTCGCCGTTCACGGAGAGGAGGAAGTTCCGGTTCGTGATCCCGCCGCCGAGCTCCTCGACGGCGACCTCCTGGCCCGGCCACAGCTCCTCGAGGATGTCGGTCAGCTCCATCGCGCGATCTTAGACTCCCCCAATGCTGATCGAGCACCCCGACTCGGTCGCGATCGTGGCCCTGCGCGACGGGGCGCTGGTCACGGTCGTGCAGGCCCGGCCCGGCTCGCCCGAGCCGACGGTCGAGCTCCCGTCCGGGAAGCTCGAGCCCGGCGAGACCCCGGTCGAGGCGGCGGTGCGCGAGCTGGCCGAGGAGTGCGCGCTCGCCGCCTCGGAGTGGCGCGAGGTCGGGAGCTTCTGGGCGGTGCCGGCGTACTCGACCGAGTTCGTCCACGTGTTCGAGGCCTCGGAGCTCGCGCCGCTCGCCGAGCCGGTCGCGCTCGACGACGACGAGGACATCGAGGTGCGGCTCATTCCGGTCGAGGACGCGCTCGGCGAGCTCTCCGACGCGGTCTCGATCGCGGCGCTGGCGCTCTGGCAGGCGTCGCCGTGATCCGCGCGGTCGTGTTCGACTTCAACGGCACGCTCTCCGACGACGAGCCGATCCTCTGCGAGATCTGGCAGGAGATCGCCGCCGAGCACGGCCGTCCGCTCTCCCGGGAGGAGTACTTCGGACGGCTTGCGGGCCTCTCGGACCCGGAGATCGGCGCGCGCTTGCTGGGTCCGGGCGCCGACGTCCCCGCCGCAGTGGACGAACAGGTGCGCCGCTACCGCGAGCGGGTCGCGGACGGATCGACCGTCGGGCCCGAGATGCGCGCGGCGGTGCGCTTCGCGGCCGAGCGGGTTCCGGTTGCGGTCTGCTCCGGCGCGGCCCGCGCAGAGGTCGAAGCCGTGCTCGCCGCGGCCGGGCTCGCCGACGCGGTGTCCACGGTCGTCGCGGCCGAGGACGTGCACGCGGGCAAGCCGGATCCCGAGGGGTACCTGCTCGCGCTCGAGCGTCTCGGCGAGGGGATCGCCGCGGCCGACGTCCTCGTCCTCGAGGACAGCGAGGCCGGGGTGCTGGCGGCGAAGGCGGCCGGGATGCGCTGCTACGCGCTGCTCGGCACGGCTCCCGCCGGAGCGGCTCGCGGCCGCCGACGAGCTGGTCGAGCGCATCGACGTCGCGCTCCTAGCGCGTGAGCTCTAGCCCGGCGCCCTGCCGCGCGGGCCGCGTCGAGCACCCGCGCCGCGAAGGCCGCGTCGAGCGCGCCGATCCCGAGGTTCACGCAGGCGACCCGTCCCGGCAGGTCGCGGCGCAGAAGCGCGGCGCCGACGGGCGCGGACGGGCTCGGCCAGTCGGCGAAATGGCCCTGCTCGCGGTAGTACTCGAACTGGCCCACGTCGTCGGCGGCGAGCAGGTGCGCGGCCTCGATCACCTCGCGCTTGACCATCGCGTCGAAGTCGATGGGGAGGACGAGCCACTGGTCGCCGAGCGAGTCCAGCCCGATCTGCGGCTTCGGGTCGTTCACGATCGGCGCGGCGGTGATCACGACCTCGGCGCCCTCGGCCGCGTCCGCCGGTGAGGACGCGGCCTCCACGTCGCCGAGCGTCGCGACGCGTTCGGGATGCGGGTCGTACGCGCGGATCCGCACGCCGGGGTTCAGCTCGCGGAGGAGCGCCGCGTGGAAGCGCCCCTGCTCGCCGCAGCCGACGATCGCCGCCGTCGTCCAGCCGCGGGGCGCCCAGCGGCGCACGCAGACGCCGCTCGCCGCGGCCGTGCGCGCGGCGGTGATCTCGGCGCCGTCCATGATCGCGGTCGGCAGGCCCGTGTCGGCGTCGTTCAGGACGACGAGGCCCGAGATGTACGGGAGCCCGCGCGCCGGGTTCTCCGGGTAGCCGGAGACCCACTTGAGCGCGGCCACGTCCTCGTCCGCGAGGTAGGCCGGCATGGCGTGGATGAACGCGTCGGGGCGCGGGTGGACGCCCGGCTTGGGCGGCAGCTCCACGCGCCCGGCGGCGACGGCGCGGTAGGTCGACTCCACGAGGTCGAGCTGCTCGGCCGCCGGCGGCAGGAGCGCGGCCACGTCGGCGCGCGTCAGGTAGAGCAGGGAGCTCACGCGCGGTCGGTGACGCGCAGGGGCTCGATGCGGAAGATGACGCGGTCCTCGGTGTCCTTGTGGCCGTCGTAGCGGTCCGCGCCCGTGTACTTCTTGGCGAGCGCGTCGATGTGGTCGTCCGGCTCGCTCCCGCCCTCGACGATGCCGACCACGCGGCCGCGGATGTCGCTCTTCCTGTACGGGTCGTTCGCGTCCGCGATCGAGATCGCCACGCGGGGATCGTTGCGCATGTTGCGGTCCTTCGTGCGCCCGGTGGCCGTGTTCACGAGGATCGTGTCGCCGTCGCGGTCGATCCACACCGGGGAGACCTGCGGCGAGCCGTCGGGGTCGAGCGTCGCGAGGTAGGCGAAGTTCGGCGCGTCGATCAGCGCGCGGCATTTCTCGGTCAGCTCGGCCATCGGTTCCTCTCGTCGCTTGCCCGGCCAACGCTACCCACGACCGTCTAGCCTGCGCCGGGATGATTCGAGTCTGCGTCGCAGGATCGACCGGCTGGACCGGAAGCGCCGTCGCGGCGGCGATCGAGGCCGCGGACGACCTCGAGCTCGTCGCGGGCGTCTCGCGCAGCGGGGCCGACGGGGAGCGCGTCTTCGGCTCGGTCGCCGAGGCGCTCGAGGCGGTCGAGACCGACGTCGTCGTCGACTACACGAACGCAGGGGCGGTGAAGGGGAACGTCCTCGCCGCGCTCGAGCGGGGCGTGGCGGTGGTCGTCGGCTCGAGCGGCCTGACCGCGGACGACTACGCCGAGATCGACGCGCTGGCCAAGGAGGCCGGCGTCGGCGTCGTGGCGGCCGGGAACTTCTCCGTCCTCGCCGCGCTGCTCCTGCGGTCGGCCCGCGAAACGGCGCGGCACGTCGGCTCGTGGGAGATCGTCGACTACGCGAGCGCGACGAAGCCCGACGTCCCGAGCGGCACGGCGCGGGAGCTCGCCGAGCAGCTCGGCGAGGTGCGCCGTCCGGCCCTCGGGCACGAGCTCGAGACGCTGCTCGGCCCGGTGGAAGCGCGCGGCGCGACCGTGGCCGGCTCGCAGATCCACTCCGTCCGCCTCCCGAGCTTCGTCGTCTCGACCGAGATCGTCTTCGCGGCGCCCGGCGAGCGCCTGACGCTGCGCCACGACGCGAACGAGAGCCCGGAGCCGTACGTCGCGGGAACGCTCCTCGCCGTCCGCGCGGTCGGCGGCCTGGTCGGCCTGACCCGGGGCCTCGACGCCCTCCTCGACTAGCGATGCTGCTGAACGGCGTCCGGGTGGTCGCGTGCGAGATCGGGCTCGCCGGGCCGCTCTGCACGCGGCTGCTCGCCGACCTCGGCGCCGACGTGGTGAAGGTCGAGGCGCCCGAGGGCGGCGACGTCACCCGCGGCTGGGACACGATCGCGGGCGGCATCTCGTCGGCGTTCGTCTGGGTGAACCGCGGCAAGCGGAGCGTCGCGCTCGACGTGCGCGACCCGGCCAACCGGCCCGAGGTCGAGCGGCTCGTCGCCTCCGCGGACGTCTTCCTCCAGAACTTCGCGCCCGGCTGGGCGGCGCGCGTGGGGCTCGACGAGCCGACCGTGCGCGGGCTTCGGCCCGACGTGGTCTACGTGGACATCTCGGGCTACGGCCCGGAAGGCCCGTACGCCGGGCGCAACGCCTACGACCTGATCGTCCAGGGCGAGACCGGCCTCATGTCGATCACGGGCACGCCGGAGGCGCCGGCGCGGCTCGGCGTCTCGGCCTGCGACCTCTCGACGGGGTCGTACGCGGCGATCGCCACGCTGGCCGCGCTCGTGCGCAAGGGACAGACCGGGGAGGGAGCGCACGTGCAGGTCTCGCTCTTCGACGTCGCGCTCGACTGGCTCGGCTACTTCCCGCACCTGTGGTGGCATCGCCGGCGAGCTGCCCCCGCGCACGGGGCTGCGGCATCCGCTCTTCTGCCCGTACGGCCCCTTCCCGGCGGCGGACGGACGGCTCGTGTCGGTCGCCGTCCTCTCCCCGGAGCACTGGCGCGTGTTCTGCGCCGACGTGCTCGAACGGCCGGAGCTCCTCGACGACGAGCGCTACGCGACGAACGAGCAGCGCGTCCAGGTGCGCGACGAGCTCGAGCCGATCCTGGCGGAGGCGTTCGGCGAGCGCGCCGCCGCCGAGTGGGAGGAGCGGCTCGCGGCCGCGGGCATCCCGTACGGCTCGGTGAACGACGTCTCGGACGTGCTCGCGCATCCGCAGATGGCCGCGAGCGGTCTCGTCACCGAGATCGACTCGCCCGCGGGCCGGATTCCGACGATCGGCGACGCCGTTCCTCGTGGACGGCGTGCGTCCCGCGGTCGGCGCCGTCCCGGATCTCGGCGAGCACACCGAAGACTCGATGTGACGAAACCGCGAGGCGGCGGCGTACTGTCGACGATGCGTCTCGTTCTCCTTCGCCTGCGTTCTCGCCCTGGCGCTTCTCGCGTCGGGTTGCGGCGCGGCCGACGAGGCCGCCGACACGACTCCGGCGGCCGCGCCCGAGAACGCCTCGCTCACCATCGAGCAGGTGCTCGACACGAGCGGCCCGATGTTCATCGAGGGCTACCTCTGGTCGCTCGAGATCGTCGACGCCGACGGCAACTCGGTGTTCAAGGACGATCTGCAGGACACGGAGCACGCCGAGGAGCTGCCGGCGGGCACCTACACCGTGAAGAGCGCGATGAAGCCCTGCATGGGCAACTGCGGCTACACCGACCCGCCGGTGAACGAGTGCGAGCTCGAGATCGACGTGGTCGCGCCCTCGACGGCGGTCGAGGTCAGCCAGGCCGCCGACCGCGCCTGCCGGATCACCGTCTAGCTAGCCCGGCCTCATGGGAGAATCCGGCCATGCCGGGTTCCGGTCTCGCCGATACGCCGGAGCTGCGGCTCGAACGGATCGACGCGCGGGCGCGGACGGAGAACTTCCCGGTCGCGTCGCTGCTCGCGCCGCGCGCCGCCCGTCCGCACCTGAAGGCGATCTACGGGTTCGCCCGCCTCGTCGACACGATCGGGGACGAGGCCGAGGGCGATCGCGCCGCGCTCCTCGACGAGCTCGATCGCGAGCTCGACGGGCCCCCGCGCACGGAGATCATGCGCCGCCTGCACGCGACGATCGCGGCCTGCGACCTCCCGCGCGAGCCCTTCGCGCGCCTGATCGAGGCGAACCGCATCGACCAGCGGGTCTCCCGCTACGAGACCTGGGACGATCTCCGCGGCTACTGCTCCTACTCCGCGGAGCCCGTCGGCCGCCTCGTCCTCGGCGTGTACGGCCGCGCGGACGACCAGGAGCTGGTCGCGCGAAGCGACGACGTCTGCACGGGCCTGCAGCTCGTGAACTTCCTCCAGGATCTGCCGCGCGACCTCGCGCTCGGGCGCGTGTACCTCCCGCAGGAGCATCTCCGGCGGTTCGCCGTCGTCGACGCCGATCTCGCGGGCCCGCGCACCGAGCAGGTCGCGGCGCTGAGCGAGTTCGAGGCTGCCAGGGCGCGGTCGCTCCTGAACCGGGGCTTCGGGCTGGCCGATGCGCTGGGCGGCCGCGAGGGCCGCTCGGTCGCGCTCTTCGTCCGGGGCGGCCTCGCGGCCCTGGATGCGCTCGCGCGCGCGAGGTACGACGTGTTCTCGGGCCGGCCTGCGCCGTCGCGGTTCCGGCTCGCCCGCCTGGCCGTGCGCGAGCTCGTCCGATGAAGACGGACGCCGCCTACGCGGAGGTCGTCCGGATCACCCGCAGCGAGGCGCGCAGCTTCGCCTGGGGCATCCGCGTGCTCCCGCGCCCCAAGCGCGAGGCCGTGTCGGCCCTCTACGCGTTCGCGCGCCGGGTGGACGACATCGCCGACGATCCGGCCCTGGCGCCCGCGGGAGCGCCGCACGCGGCTCGAGGCGTGCCTTGACGAGCCTCGCCGCGCCTCCCGGCGACGATCCCGTCCTCGTCGCCCTGGCGGACGTGGTCGAGCGGTACGAGCGTTCGCCCGGACGACCTCGCCGATCTCGTCCGCGGCGGCCTCATGGACGTGGAGACGACCCGCTACGCGTCCTGGGAGGAGCTGCGCGGGTACTGCCTCCTCGTGGCCGGCTCGGTCGGCGCGGCGTGCACGGCGGTCTACGGGGCGAGCGACCCCGCCGCGGCCCGCCCCCTGGCCCAGACGCTCGGCCTCGCGCTCCAGCAGATCAACATCATGCGCGACGTGCCCGAGGACCTTCGCCTCGGGCGTGTCTATCTCCCGCAGGACGAGCTCGAGCGCTTCGGCGTGACGGAGGCCGACCTCGCCGCCGGACGCACCGGAGCCGAATGGCGCGCCCTCATGGAGCACCAGGCCGTCCGGGCCGATGCGCTTCTCGCCGAGGGTCTCGGCCTGCTCCCGCTGCTCGACCGCCGCTGCCGGCTCGGCGTTCGCACCTTCGCGGGCGTCTACCAGGGGCTCCTCGACGAGATGCGCGCGACCGGCTTCGACGTGTTCGCGGCGCGACCGAGCCTCTCGACCGCTGCCAAGCTGCGCGCCGTGGTGAGTCTCAGATGAGGGCGGTCGTCGTCGGAGGAGGCCTGGCCGGGATCGCGGCCGCGCTCGATCTCGTCGACGCGGGCCACGAGGTCACGCTGCTCGAGGCACGGCCCACGCTCGGCGGCGCAGTGCAGACCCTGCCGGAGCGCCCGGGCGACCCGCCGCCTCCGCCCGACAACGGCCAGCACATCGCCCTCGGCTGCTGCACCGCCTACCTCGAGCTGCTCGAGCGGATCGGGCAGGCGGGCTCGGTGCGCCGCACGCCGCTCGCGCTTCCCGTCGTTGCCGAGAACGGCGTCGTGTCGCTGATCCGGCCGGGCGCGCTCGCGCTCCTGCGCTACCGGCACGTCGGGCTTCGCGACCGGGTTGCCATCGGCCGGATCGGCCGCGCGCTCGGCCGGCTCGACCCGGACGAGCACGACGACCTGACCTTCGCGGACCTCCTCCGCTCGCTCGGCTCCTCGGACGCGGCGATCGAGCGCTTCTGGGACGTGTTCATGCGCCCGGCGCTCAACCTGCCCTCGAAGGACGTGAGCGCGGCGCCGGCGTTGTTCACCTTGCAGACGGCCCTGTTCGCCGGCGGCGGCGCAAGCGATCTGGTGCTTCCGGCGGCGCCGCTCGGGGCGATGCACGGCGACGCGGCCGCGGAGACGCTCGCGGCAGCCGGCGCGACCGTACGTACACGCGCGCGAGCCACCGCACTCGAGGGCCGCACGGTCGTCCTCTCCGACGGAGAGCGAATCGAGAGCGACGGCGTCGTCCTCGCGCTGCCGCACGAGGAGAGCGCCGCGCTGCTCGGCGAGCCGGCCCCGGCGCTCGAGGACTCGCCGATCGTGAGCGTCCATCTCGTGGTCGACCGCCAGCTCCTCCGCTTCCCGCTCGCCGCGCTGCTCGGAAGCCATGCGCACTGGGTGTTCGACCGCGGGCGCCTGACGCGCACCGAGCCCCGCGACGGCCAGTACCTCACGGTCGTGTCGAGCGGCGCGCCCGGAGCTGCTCGAGATCCGCGGCCGCGAGCTCGTGGAGCTCATCGCCGGGGAGCTGACGTCGCGGCTCGGGCGGGCGGAGGTCCTCTGGTCGCGGGTGAGCCGCGAGCCGGCGGCGACGTTCGCCGCGCGCCCCGGAACCGCCGCCTTGCGCTCCGGCGCGGAGACGGGCCGCGACGGCGTCGTTCGCGCGGGCGCGTGGACCGCGACGGGCTGGCCGGCGACGATGGAGAGCGCCGTCCGAAGCGGCCGCCGGGCCGCCGAGCTCCTCAGGAGTTGAGCCCGTCGAGCGTCGCCTGCACGAGCCGCGGCAGCGTCTGAGGGTCGTACCCGCCCTCGAGCACGAGCGCGATCCGGTCGCAGAGCCCGCGGGCCCGCGCGGCCAGCGCCCGGAACCCGTCCTCGGTCACCTCCATGTCGGCCAGCGGATCGCCGGCCGCGGCGTCGCAGCCGGCCGAGACGAGCAGGAGGTCCGGGCGCGAACGCCCCGATCGCGGGCTCGACGATGCGCTCCATCGCGTCGAGGTACTCGTCGTCGCCGCACCCGGCCTCGAGCGGGATGTTCACGGTCGTCGCATCGCCGTCGCCGGGTCCGCCGGTGCCGGGATAGAACGGCCATTGGTGGAGCGAGACGACGAGCACAGAGTCGTCGCCGCGGAAGATCGCGTCGGTGCCGTTTCCGTGGTGGACGTCCCAGTCGAGGATCGCCACGCGGGCGGCTCCGAGCTCGCGCTGCGCGTACCGCGCGGCGATCGCGACGTTGTTGAAAAGGCAGAACCCCATCGCACGGTCGCGGAGCGCGTGATGGCCGGGCGGACGAACGAGCGCGAAGCCCCCGATCCGCGCCGCGTCGATCGCGCAGCCGGCGGCGAGCAGCGCCGCCTCGAAACTCGTAGGCGTCGCCAGCGTATCGGGGTCCAGATAGACGGAAATCCCTGCTTGTGAGGCATTCTTGACCTGCTCGACATAGGCGGGTGCATGGCACGCGACGATGCTGTCGACCGTCGCGGGACTGCCCTCGACGAAGTCCGGAAAGGCCTCCAGAAGCGCCCGGATCCGGGCCCCGTTTTCGGGGTGCCCTCCGGTCGGATGCAGCCCTTCGAGCCGGGGGTGGCTCACGACCCTGACGCTCGCGGGTCCGGTGGCTCGATCGGGTGTGGGAGATGCGGAAGTCAACGCCTAGACGCGGGGCTCGGAGTGGTTTACCATCGGGCCCCCTTCTTTTCGACCCCCGGAGGTGTTATCGCCCATGCGACCGCTTCTTCGCCTGGCGCTTCCGCTCGGCCTGCTGGCCGCGCTTGCAGTCCCGACCGGCGCTCTTGCGCAGGTCACGGTTTCGACCAACAACGGCGGCGGTCTCGCATTGCTCGCCTCATCTCCGACTGCACGGGACTCGCTCTCGTTCACCGGCGATACGCATTCGAACACGACGATCGACAACGTCACCGGCATGAGCACGCGCGCCCTGAGCCTGGGCGACCGGGTCCTGGGCAACGGCATCCCGGGCGGCACCTCGACCATCGACGCGAGTCCGACCGGCGCCGTTCAGGCCGGCGGAACCGTCCTGGCGGGTCCGTTCGCCATCCTGCCGGGTCCGTTCACGATCGCGGCGTCACCGACCGGCGCGATTCAGGAGGGCGGCACGATCGCGGCGGCTCCGGGCGGCGCGGTCGAGTCCGGCAACACCGTGACCATCACGACGACGGCGGCGCACAACCTCTGGGTCGGCCACACCGTGACGATCAGCGGCGCCGGCGTGGCGGGCTACAACGGCACCTTCACGGTGGCGTCCGTCCCGACGGCCACGACGTTCACGTACACGAACCCGATCGCAGGCCTGGCGGCCTCGGGCGGCGGCACCGCAGCGAACCCAATCGTGACGATCACAACGACCGCGACACACAATCTTCAGGTCGGGCAGACCGTGACGATCGCCGGCGTCGGCGTAGGGGGTTACAACGGCAGCCGTACGGTGGCGAGCGTTCCGTCGCCCACCACGTTCACGTACACGAACCCGACGACCGGCCTGGCGGGCTCGGGCGGCGGCACCGCAACGGGGCCGCTCCACGGCGCGACCCAGTCCGGTACCACCGTGACGATCACCACGGCCGCGACGCACAACCTCTCGGCCGGGCAGACCGTCACGGTCGCCGGTGTCGGCGTGGGTGGCTACAACGGCAGCTTCACGGTCGATAGCGCCCCGACGGCCACGACGTTCACGTACACGACGACCGCAGGTCTCGCGACCTCGGGCGGCGGCACCGCAACGGGTCCGCTCCACGGCGCGCGGCAGGCCGGTGGCTCGATCGCGGTTGGTCCGTTCACGATCGCGGCAGCTCCGGGCGGCGCGACCGAGTCCGGAAACGACGTGACGATCACGACGACGACGGCGCACAACCTCCAGGTCGGAAACCCCGTGACGATCGCCGGCGTCGCCGATGCGGGCTACAACGGCAGCTTCACCGTCGCGAGCGTCCCGACGGCCACGACGTTCACCTATTCGAATCCGATCGCGGGCCTCGCGCCTTCGGGCGGCGGCACCGCAACAGGGCCGCTCCACGGGGCGTCCGAGTCCGGCAACACGGCGACGATCACCACCAACGCGGCGCACCGCCTCGAGGTGGGACAGTTCGTCACGATCTCCGGCGTCGCCGCGACGGGCTACAACGGCACCTTCACGGTGACGTCCGTCCCGACGGCCACGACGTTCACGTACACGAACCCGATCTCCGGCCTGGCCACCTCGGGCGGCGGCACGGCGAACGGCTTCACCGTGACGATCTCGACGGCCGCACCGCACAACTTCCACGTCGGGCAGAACGCCACGATCGCCGGCGTCGGCGTGGCGCGGCTACAACGGCACGTTCGCGGTCACGAGCGTCCCGACGCCCACGACGTTCACCTACACGAACACCGTTTCAGGCCTGGCGATCTCGGGCGGCGGCACGGCAGCAGGCCCCGCGAGGATCACCACCACCGCGGCGCACGGCCTCTCCGTCGGCTCGAACATCACCGTCTCCGGCGTGCGCGTCCTTGGTTACAACGGCAGCTTCGTTGTGACCGGCGTTCCGTCGGCGACCGAGTTCGAGTACACGGCCCCAGCGGGCCTCGCGCCGTCGGGCACCGGCGTGCCGGTTGCCATTGCTGCCGCTCCTGCCGGCGCCACCGAGTCCGGCAACACCGCGACGATCACCACGACCGCGGCGCACACCCTTGTGGCAGGCGAGAGCGTCACGATCTCGGGCGTCGCCGAGGCGGGCTACAACGGCACCTTCACCGTGTTGGCCGTCCCGACGGCCACGACCTTCACGTACACGAACCCGACCGCCGGCCTGGGGGCCTCGGGCGGCGGCACTGTCACGCCTCCCCCGGTGAGCGGCACCGTCTCCACCGTGACCACGGTGAGCGGCATCGGGACGGCCGCCAACGCCACGATCGATCCGCTCGGCCTGAACAACAGCATCCTCTGGGCGGCGACGGTCCTTCCCGGCTCGGCTGGGAACGGGACCACGGTCACCTACAACGATCCCGGCGGTACTGCGGCCACCGCACTGGGTGCGTCCGTCGCCGGCGGCGATGACATCACGATCAACCTCGCCCGCGGCGAAGTTGGGGCCAACGCGGCCGTCAACATCTTCGCGGGTACGGGCGGCGTCACCGAGTCCGGCAACACCGTGACGGTCACCACGGCCGCGGCCCACAACCTCCAGGTCGGGCGGACAGTCACGCTCGCCGGTGTCGGCGTGCCGGACTACAACGGCACCTACGTCGTGGTGTCCACCCCGACGACCACCGAGTTCACCTACACGAACCCGACCGCCGGTCTGGCGGCCTCGGGCGGCGGAACCGCCACGGGTGGCGGCATCGCCGCGACCGCCGGCGGCGGCGTCTTCCAGACCACCGCGACTGTCGCGGCGGCTCCTGGCGGCGCCGTGCAGACCGGCGGCGCCATCGCTGCTGCTCCGAACGGGGCGACCGCAGCCGGCTTCGTCGCGACGATCACGACGACCGCGCCGCACGGCCTCGCGGCCGGGCAGACCGTCACGATCGCCGGCGTCGGCGTTGCGGGCTACAACGGCAACTTCACCGTCGCGAGCGTTCCGACGCCCACGACGTTCACGTTCACGGCCCCGACCTTCGGCCTCGCGGCCTCGGGCGGGGGAGACGTCCTGCGCACGACCATCACCACCACGGCGGCGCACGGCCTCTCTGTCGGCTCGAGCGTCACCATCTCCGGTGTCGGCGACGCGGGCTACAACGGCACCTACACGATCCTGAGCGTCCCGAACTCCACGTCGTTCACGTACGCGAACCCGACCACCGGTCTGGCAGCGTCGGGCGGCGGAAGCGTCCTGCGCACCACGGTCACCACCGTGGCGGCTCACGGCCTCTCTGTCGGCTCGAGCGTCACGATCACTGGCGTCGCCGATCCGGGTGCCAACGCCACCGTGACGGTGACGGGCGTCCCGACGACCACGACGTTCAACTTCACGACCGCGGTGAGCATCCCGAACTCGGGTGGCGGATCGGTGTACACCGCGACCACCACGGGCACGCAGCTCATCGCCGCAGTGACCGGGGCCGCCGGGGAGTTCGCTCCTGTCGCGGCTCTGGTTACCGCTACGGCGTCGGGCACCGTTACCGGGCGTGTCGCCGCGGTGGGATCGACTCCCCTCACGGGCGGAGCCGATGACACGATCACGCTCAACCAGCCGGCGGCGGCAACCGCCTCCGGTGTCGCGCTCCAGGGCAGCAAGGGCATCCGGAACACGGACATGGCGTTCTGGGGCAACACCCTGGTTCAGGGGAACAACCGCGGCCTCCGGATCTTCGACATCTCGAATCCGGCCTCGCCGGCGCTCCTGAGCAACTACTCGTGCAACGGCGCGTCCGGCGACGTCTCGATCTGGGGCGACCTCGTGTTCCGCTCGATCGACACCCCGCAGTCCACGGACGATTGCGCGGGGAGCGTCGACCAGTGGTGGCAGACGACCGGCGGCAACCACACCGCCACTCAGCAGTCCACCCGGATGATCAAGGGCTTCGAGGGCATCCGGATCATCGACATCTCGGATCCGACCAACCCGACGTTCGTCAAGGGCATCGCGACGGACTGCGGCTCGTTCACGCACACGGTCGTGCCGGATCTTGCGAACAACCGGTGTTCCTGTACGTCTCGTCGTTCCCGAACGCTGCGATCGACGCGACACCGATCCGCGTACGGCAACACCTGCGAGCAGCTTGCTGCCGGATCGCCGGCTCCGCCGGCCCAGGTCTCGGGGCATGACAAGATCTCGATCATCGAGGTCCCGCTCGGCGACCCGTCGTCGGCAAGCCAAGGTCGCGCGAGGTGACGCTCGGGCTCAAGGGCTACAACTCGTTCTTCTCCTTCATCGGTGGGTACACCGGCGACTACAACAACAACCCGGGCTACAAGGGCTGCCACGACATCGCGGTCTTCATGCCCACCGACACGGCCGCGGCCGCCTGCGTGACCGAGGGCGTCACCCTCGACATCAGCGATCCGGCCGCACCGACGGTGAAGGACCACTTCGTCAATCCCGACATCGACCTCTGTGCAACCGGCGTCTACCGCTGGGTCTCGCTGACGCAGGCGACCACCCCGAACTGCATGTGGAGTTCGGCGACGTTCACCTGGGACGGCAGCAAGATCATCTGGGGCAACCTCGCCTCCGGCCACGGCGGTTGTAACAGCAACAGCACCACGGTCGCCCATTCCTGCAACCCGGGCGGCAACACCAACGCCAGCGTCGATCGCTTCTACGACGGCCAGTCGCTCTCGAACGAGTGCGAGACCGGAGCGGGCACCGCCCCGGTCCGCTCGCCGCTCAACCGAGGCGCGTTCTGGATGAACGACGCAGACGACCCGAGCTGGCCGACCTCGCAGTTCAAGATCCCGTTCAACGCAGACGACCCGAGTCTCGACCGGTACGACCGGTACTCGGGCCAGGGCTGCAGCGCGTCGCTCGGGAACGTCGTCCCGGTGAACGGGAAGTACGTCGTGCCGATGTCCTGGCACGCAGGCGGCATCGACGTCGTCGACTGGACGAACCCGCTGGCTCCGTCCGAGCTCGGCTGGTTCGACGTCGACACGACGGCCACCGAGGCCGGGAACGCCAACGGGACGAACCGTCCGGCCGGCGACTCGGCGCTCAAGTCGAACGCGTGGGCGGCGTACTGGTACAACGGCTACGTCTACGCAAGCTACGACGCGCCTCAGTACGGGAGCTGGAACCCGGCCGGCAGCCGCGGGCTCGAGGTCTTCCAGCTGAACGACGCGTCGGTGGCAGGCGCCTTCGACCTGCCGCACCTGAACCCGCAGACGCAGGAGGACTCGCTCACCTGCGCCATCACGATCAGCGGCTCGCCGAAGGTCGGGAAGAAGAAGACGATCAAGGCGACCGTCAAGATCATGGGTCAGGGCGTGCCAGGGCGCAGTCGTCAAGGTCAAGACGTACGACCTGAACGCGATCAAGACGACCCCGGCGAACGGTCAGGTGTCCGTCTCGTTCAAGCCGAAGAAGAAGGCCAAGAAGATGACCTTCTCCGTCGCCGCGCAGCCGAACATGGTCGGGTGCTCGAAGTCGAAGAACGTCGCCAGGTAAGAACAGAAGCGAAACTCGGATCAGGTGTGTCCCGCCTTCACCGGCGGGGCACACCGATTCGTCAGAAGGGGAGCGAGGGCGCCGAGAGGCGTCCTCGTCGTTTGTGGGACTAGTCGCGGACGAGCATGGCGTCCGGGATGTCCGGAACCGGCGCGTCGTACTGAAGCCGCGCGATGCGGAGGTAGGTGCGCAGAGCGTCCGCCTCGTCCGAGAAGCGCCCGGCCTCGAGCGCGGCGTCCAGCGTCCCGTACTCGGCGAGGATCTGAGCCGCGCGCTTCGCCCCGATCCCGCGGGCGCCCGGGATGCGATCCGAGGGGTCGCCGCGCAGCGCGATGAAGTCGGGAACCTGTGACGGCGCGACGCCGTAGCGCTCCTCCACCTCCGCGGGCCCGACGCGGTCGAGCTCGCGCACGCCGCGACGCGGCATGAGCAGCGTCGTCCTGTCGGTCACGAGCTGGAAGAGGTCGCGGTCGCTCGTGAGGATGAGCGAGGTGCCGCCGCGGTCCTCTTCGGCGCTGGCCGCGGCCGCGAGGAAGTCGTCGGCCTCGAAGCCCGGCGCCTTCGCCCACTGGAAGCCGAGGCTCGTGACGAGCGCCGGCAGCCGGTCGAGCTGGTCGGTGAGGTCGGGCGGGAAGTCGCGGCCTCCCTGGTACTCGGGCAGGAGCTCGTTGCGGTAGGAGCGGCTCGTCCCGATCGAGTCGAAGCCGACGAACACCGCCCGCGGCCGCTCCGCCTCCCAGACGTTCGTGAGCATGTTGCGGAAGCCGACGACCATGTTGGCCTGGCGCCCCTCGGCGTCCTTGATCGAGGACGGCAGCGCGTGGTAGGCCCGATGGGCGAGCGAGTCGCCGTCGACGATGAGCAGCGGTCTCATCGCGAGCGGGGGAGAAGGAACTCGCCCATAGGGCCAGTATTGCGGCTTTCCCCCTTAGCTATCGTGTTTCCAGATGAGTAAGACCCTCGTAATCGCAGAGAAGCCGTCCGTCGGGCGCGACCTCGCGAACGCGCTTCCGGGCGCGTTCGCGAAGGACGACGCGTACCTCGAGTCGGACGACTACGTCATCACCTGGGCCGTCGGCCACCTGGTCGAGCTGGCCGAGCCGGACGACTACGACGAGCGCCTGAAGAAGTGGCGCATGGCCGACCTGCCGATCATTCCCGACGCGTTCAAGCTGAAGCCGCGCGACGCCAAGGCCAAGAAGCAGCTCGGCGTGATCCAGAAGCTGCTCAAGCGCGAGGACGTCGACCGCGTGATCAACGCCTGCGACTCCGGCCGCGAGGGCGAGCTGATCTTCGCGTACATCTGGGAGACCGCCGGGGTGGACAAGCCCGTGGAGCGCCTGTGGATCTCGAGCATGACGAAGCAGGCGATCGGGGAAGGCTTCGAGCGCCTTCGGCCCGGCGAGCAGATGGCGCCGCTCGAGCGCGCCGCCAGGTCGCGCTCCGAGGCCGACTGGCTCGTCGGCATGAATGCCACACGCGCGGGAACGATCCGCGGCCGCGCCTGGGTGGGAGGCGTCGTCTCGCTCGGCCGTGTGCAGACGCCGACGCTGGCGCTGATGGTGAAGCGCGAGCGCGAGATCCAGGCGTTCGTCCCCGAGCCGTACTGGCTCGTTCACGGCACGTTCGAGGCGCCGACGCGGGCGGGCTACGAGGGAATGTGGTTCGAGGGCGACGAGACGCGCCTGAAGGACGGCGCCCGGGCCGAGGAGATCGTCAAGAAGGTCTCCGGCAAGGACGGCACGGTCGCGTCGGTCGAGCGCAAGGAGCAGAGCGAGCGCTCGCCGCTCCTGTACGACCTCACGAGCCTCCAGCGCGATGCGAACCGCCGCTTCGGCTTCTCGGCCCGCAGGACGCTCCAGGCCGCCCAGTCGCTCTACGAGGACAAGAAGGCGCTCACGTACCCGCGTACGAGCTCCAGGTACCTCACAGGCGACATGGTGCCGTTCCTGAAGCCCACGGCCGAGACGCTCGTCCCCATCTCGGACTACGCGCCGCATGCGCGCTTCGTGCTCGACCTGAAGGAGCTTCCGCTCTCCCGGGTCGTGAACGACGCCCGCGTCGACGACCACCACGCGATCATCCCCACCGACGTCGAGCACAACGTGGAGACGTTCAGCGACGACGAGCGCCGGATCTTCGACCTCGTCTCGCGCCGCTTCCTCGCCGTGTTCCATCCGGCTGCGCGCTACGAGCGCACGACGGTCGTCACGGAGGTCGAGGGCGAGCAGTTCCGCACCCGCGGCAAGGTGACGCTCGAGGCGGGCTGGCGCGGCGTGTACGGGATCGAGGCCGACGACAAGGCGAACGGCCGCGAGGAGGACGCCGAGGGCGGCGAGCTGCCGCGCCTGGAGGAGGGCATGACGATCCGCTGCATCGAGGCGGTGAGCGAAGCGAAGGAAACGAGGCCGCCGCCCCGCTACACGGAGGCGACGCTCCTCTCCGCCATGGAGACCGCCGGCAAGCTCATCAGCGACGAAGAGCTGCGCGAGGCGATGAAGGACAGCGGCCTCGGCACGCCGGCCACCCGCGCCGAGGTCATCGAGACCCTGATCCGCCGCGAGTACATCGAGCGCGTCTCCAAGGATCTCCTGCCGACACCAAAGGGTCTCCAAGTGGTGTCGATGTTGGAGGACCATCCGCTGCTCTCCCCGGAGCTCACGGGCGACTGGGAGAAGCGCCTGCGCGACATCGAGCACGGAACCGGCGACCGCGCCGAGTTCATGAAGGGGATCGAGGACTTCACGCGCAAGACGGTCGAGCAGATCGCCGCGCTCGACAAGGAGAAGCTGAGGCCGGAGCGCGCCGAGCTGGGCCTGTGCCCGCGCTGCGGCGCCGTGACCGGCGAGATCATCCGCGAGAACTCCCGTGCGTACGGCTGCACGAGCTGGAAAAGCCGCGAGGAGCCAGGCTGCGGCTTCGTGATCTGGAAGCAGGTCGCGGGCCGCACGATCACGCCGGAGGTCGCGCGGCAGCTGCTCGAGGAGGGGAGAACGCGCGAGGTTCTCTCCGGGTTCCGCAGCCGCAACAAGAAGCCGTTCCGCGCACGCCTCGTGATGAACGAGGACGGGAAGGTCGAGTTCGACTTCCCCGAGCGGGCCCCGGCGGCAGCCGGCGCCGGCGCAGCCGAGGAGTAGGGCCGTCCGGGCCGGGGTACGTTAATCCCCGGTTAAGACAGGCGGAAATCCCTTCTCACGCCAGGGAATCCCTCGTACGCTGCGAACGTTTACACAGTCGTGAGCACACTTGCGGCTTTGCGAAAGGAACATTTGAGCGATCACACCACCCAGGAACTTCTTGAGACCACCCAGGCCCGTTCTCTCGTCGAGAACGCGGAGGAGCGCGGCTACATCGAGCCGGCCGAGCTCGAGGCGCTTGCGCTCGAGCTGGAGCTCGGCGACGAGGACATCGCGGATCTGACGCAGGAGCTCGAGACGCTCGGGCACGAGATCGGCGCCCCTCGCGAGGCGCCCGAGGAGGCTCCGGCGATTGCACCCGGCCCGGTGATCGGGGCGGGCGACAGCCTGCAGCTCTTCCTCGCCGACGTCGGCCGCCACAAGCTGCTGACGGCGTCCGAGGAGGTCACGCTCGCAAAGCGCATCGAGAAGGGCGACCTTCTCGCCAAGCGCCGCATGATCGAGTCCAACCTCCGTCTCGTCGTGTCGATCGCCAAGGGCTACCGCGGCCTCGGCGTTCCGTTCCTCGACCTGATCCAGGAGGGGACGCTCGGCCTCAATCGCGCCGTCGAGAAGTTCGACTGGCGCCGCGGCTTCAAGTTCTCGACCTACGCGACCTGGTGGATCCGCCAGTCGGTCCAGCGCGCCGTCGCCAACAACGCGCGCACGATCCGCGTTCCCGTCCACGTCGTCGAGCGGCAGCAGAAGCTCAGCCGGGCCGCACGCCGGCTCGAGGTCGAGCTGGGCCGCGAGGCGACGAAGGAGGAGCTCGCCGAGGCGACCGGTCTTCCGATCCAGCATGTCGAGGAGGCGCTCGGCGCCGCCCAGGCGTCCGTCTCGCTGAACCAGAACGTCGGCGCAGACGACGAGGGCGAGCTGGGCGACCTGTTCGCCGATCGCGAGGCTCCGGATCCGTTCGACGAGGCCGAGGAGTCGCTGCGCAAGCAGGGCGTCCGCCGGGCTCTCGACGCGCTCCCGGAGCGCGAGCGCCGCATTCTCGAGCTTCGCTTCGGCTTCGAGGGCGATCCCTGGACGCTCGAGGCGATCGGCCACGAGCTCGGCCTCACGCGCGAGCGGGTGCGCCAGCTCGAGGCCCAGGCTCTCGCACGGCTCGCGGCGATCCGCGATCTCGCGTCCGTCGCAGCGGCGTAACGCCGCCTTCGGCTCTCAACCCTGAACGAAGGGGGTACGTGCTGCTCCTATCGGGGGTAGTACGTCCTCCCTCGTTCTAGGGTATGGAGGGGTCTGTTTCGCGCCGATCCCTTGGTTCGAGATGGACGCTGCTGAGCGTAAAGACATCCTGAACCGATACCTGGAGCACTCTCGTCAGTTCGACGAGGTTGCCGCCAGGCGCGAGAGCTCCGGCCAGAGCGCCGAGGTCATCCAGTTCTCCACGCCCATGCGCGAGCTGGAGCAGGAGCCGACCAATCGCGAGATCGAAGTCCTCCAGCTGATCTCGGAGGGCCTCGTCAACCGCGAGATCGGCCAGCGCCTCTTTCTGTCAGAGGAAACGGTCAAGTCCCACGTGCGCCATCTCCTGGCGAAACTGCAGGGCCGCAGCCGCGCCCACGCAGTGGCCATCGGCTTCCGCCGCGGCCTGATCGCCTAAAACCCCGTAGATCCACAGCCTGCTGATTCTTTCCACATCCTGTGGATATCCCTCCTCTGAGGGATGTCAACAAATGTGGGAACGCGCAGACTGCGAGGGCTTCTCTACCAGCTCTTGCCTGATCGGACGGCGAAGCTCAGCATGAAAATCTCAACGAGGCGCATCGCGTCACGCTCTCCTCTCTTGGATCACAACGGCTTGCCAAGAGTATCACCCTTTTGGGGGAGATTTCAACGGTTCTCCGAGATCGTCATGTCTGCCGTTTCCGCGTTCTCTGCGATCGAACGGGTGCACATATATGCGGCGCTGCTGGTGGCCTCCGCGGTCGTCGCTAGTCGCGCTGCTTCTGGGACTCGGCTTTGGGATCGGAGCCCCGTGGTGGGCAGTCGCGGCTCTGGTCGCCATGGCGGCAATGGCCGAGAGGCAGAGCGTCCGAATTGGCCCAAATACGGAGATGTCGGTTGCTGCGCTGCCGATTCTGTTCGCCGCGGTGGCGTACGACCCGCTCGTGGCCATGATCGTCGGTGGCGGTTCGGTTCTCGTCGATTCTCGGCCGGCCGTACACACGATGGGTCGTCTGGACATCGAGTCGGTCCTGGCCGGCGGCGGCAGGGCTTGCGGCGTTCGCGGTACTCGATGGCCGACGATGCGTTCGGCTGGCTGCTCTTGGCGCTGCGGCGGCTGGGATCGGTGAGGCGATTGTCGACTTGATCCTGATGTCCTCGACCGTCGCGCTCGCAGGGAATGGCTCGTTTCCAGACACGATGTGGCCACTGACCAAGGTCGTCGGTTGGAACTCTTCCGCTTCACGTGCCCCTGGTGGCCGTCTCTCGCTTACGCGTACGTGGCGATCTCGCCGTGGACGTTCGTGTTCTTCGGTCCCGGCGCTTGCTGCTCCAACGCCTCTTCGTCCTGTACCAGAACCAGCGGGTTCTGACCGAGACCGTGCTCGCTGCCAACGTTCGACTTCAGCGCGCCAGCGAGTCCTTCGCTTTCGGCGCTCGTCGCCGCGCTGGACGCTCGAGATCACTACACGGCTGGACATTCTGAGGCTGTAGCGCGCTACGCGCACGATATCGCGCATCGCATGGGGCTCTCGTCCGACGAACAGCGGCTTGCGTATTTCGCGGGCCTGCTCCACGACATCGGCAAGGTTGGGCTTCCGCCAGGCATTCTTGAGAAGGCGGGCCACTGACTCCAGATGAGCGCGTGAGATGGAGCAGCACTCGGTCATCGGTGAGCGCATCCTTGTGGGAGTCGACGACTACGCCACGATTGCCGAGGCTGTTCGCCATCACCACGAGCGTATCGATGGAACCGGCTATCCCGACGGCCTCACGGGTGACGAGATCCCACTGGTCTCGCGAATCATCGCTGTCGCGGATGCGTACGGTGCGATGACCTCGGCCGGTCGTATCGGGAGGCTTTGCCGGTCGAGGTGGCATGGGGCCGCCTCAGGGAGGCTTCGGGCACCCAATTCGACAGTCGGTGGTTGCCGCCTTTGACGCGGTTGTCTCAGAGGTGGCGCGGGATAGAGCCTTCACAGCAGTCGAGAGCGCTCAGCGCACTCTCCTCCACGACGACAGCGCATCGAGCCCGGCACTCGCCAGTGTCCCTACTAGCGCTTGAACGAGAATGCAAGCGCGGCCTCGAGGCGATTCGTGGCCCCAAGTTTCTTGAGGATGTTGTGTACGTGAACCTTGGCGGTGCTGTGGCTGATGAACAGACGCCTCGCGATCTCGGCGTTGGTGCAGCCTTCCGAGATCAGGCCCCAGACCTCAAGCTCGCGCCTTGTCAGGCCATAAGGCCGCCCTTCCTGGTCGGCTGAGCCGAGGTGCCCTCGCGGGTCACATCGCTTCATGGTCTCGCTGGCGAATGTTCCAGCGACCGTATCGCTGGCGACGAGCGGGAGAATGGCGGGCACTGCCCGGGCCGCAAGCACGAATGAGTCGAGGAAGTCTCTTTGATATTGAGCCTTCAGAACATCAACTGCACGCTGCCGACCGGCGTCGCTGTCCACTTCCAGGGTCGCGACGACGGACGCCCATTCCGTGATTGTCACGGTCTCGATCGTTGTTGCTAGACGCAGCGCTTGCTCGGAAAATGAGCCTGCGGCGCCACCGTCGCCGGCGGCAGCTGCAGCGAGGGAGCGAAGCGCCTGATACTGAGCTAGGTAGATCCTGAACGAATCGGGATCGGCGGGCCCCCAGCTCTCGATCGGCGCAACCCGCTCAACGAGCCCCTTCGAGAGGTGCAGCCGTGCGGCAAGGATCCGGGCTTCTACGGCGAGGTAGGGATCCTCGTGCCGCGTGGAAATTGCGGAAGAGCTCCTCCGTTAGTTCGTGGCACCGCGCGAAACGCCCGAGTCCGAGTTCGGCGTGTGCCTTGACCGCCGTGCAGAATCCCTCTGCGAATTCGAGGTGGTGCTTGTCGCAAGTCAGAAGCACACGATCAACTAGAGCGTGGGCCGTCGCGTAGTCGGCGCGCCCAATCGCCACGTAACAGAAGTTCACCATGGCACCGCTAGAGATCAGCGGATCAGCGTCATCACAGGGCTCTCGGAGGAGTGGGCTAAGCGTCTGCCAAAGGCCGGCGTATGACCCGCGCTGAAAGGCAAGCAACGCCTGACCCGACGCAATGCGGAGCCGGTCGTCGACGCTCGAGGCCGACGAGGCGACGAAGTCCGCGAGATACGCAGGACAGTTCGGGGAGATTGAGTTCTCGAGCGGCCGAGAAACGACGCCAGAGCGCATCCTTCCTCTCCGTCGGTCGGCAACGAGTCAAGCCGTCGCCATCTCGAGCGACTCGAGTGCGCGGCGAGGATCACTTACGAAGTAGTAGGCCTGGCCAGCGAGAACCTGAGCAGCCGACTTGAACGACTCTGTCAGGCAGCCGGGCTACATGATCCGCAACTAGCGCCGCTTCGCGGAATCGACCGAGCCTGGTCAGCATGCTCCCTTTGCCAGGAGAGGGGCAGGTCGACGTTCTACTGTCGGTTCCGAGCTCGGTTAGCCACGACGAGAGCAGCTCAAGTCGTCCGGTTCGAAGGAACATCGAAGCCGCTTGCTCAAGCAAGTCGCCCAGCAGTTCTGGCCGAGACCGCCGTCGCAAGTCGAAGAGCATCATCCCAACGTCGCGGCGGATGGTGTAGTCAAGCTGTCCGCCGCTGAATGTCCGCGTATTTCGGCTCTTGATCAGCACGGAGTCCGCCCGGGAGCAGCAGGAACTCTCGGAGAAGCGGATGGAAAGGCAAGAGCCTCCGGCGCTCCTCGGATCA
Organism: uncultured Actinomycetes bacterium; assembly: GCA_963724315.1. GTDB lineage: Bacteria > Actinomycetota > Thermoleophilia > Gaiellales > Gaiellaceae > CAVRUF01. The sequence continues at coordinate 192,618 of CAVRUF010000007.1, forward strand.
ACCCGCGAGATGAGAGGTGCTGACAGCATCTCGGCGGCGTCTGCTGGATCTGGTCACGTCTCGCGCGAAGATGGCGTCGAACGTCGGAGGGCAAGGCCGCGGCCACCATGAACATTTGAACGTCCTCGGGCTGGCTGAGAAGGACCTCTTCGGCGAGATATCGGAAGATGACATTGCACAGCGACGCCTCCGGAAGCTCTGCGGAGAGGGCGAGCGTCGCGAGACCGAGAAGAGCAGGCCACCCCTGCGGCCTTCGTCGACCAGGGCTCGGATCGACGCGGCGACGGACGGCCCGACAGCAATTCGCTCGCCTCCGCCTTCGTCATTGCCAGCTGGTCCTTCGTGCAGTTCGAAGATGTCGCCCGCCAGGAGCCGGCGGCGTTGTCGCCCACGTTGGGCGCTGGCGCGTGGTCACCAGCAGGCGGATCGGGGTGAGCGCCAAGCAGCCAGTCGACGAACTCCTCGGCGGCCTTCGACGGCATCAGAAGGTGGTAGTCGTCGATCACGAGCCACGCGCCTGCGGGCCACTCCTCCAGGTCTTCGGCCATCAGCTCGCCGAGGGCGGGCACGATGTTCTGTGGAGCGTCGCCCATCCGGACTCGCCTTCGCAGCCGGTCACCTGCGTTCGGCATGAAGTGGTTCACCGCGTCCGCGATCCCGACCGAGGCGGCCGCTACGTCGGCGGACGCGTTCGTCGCCCGGTACCAGGCCACATGCTCGGCTTCCTGGAGCCATTCCGCGGCGAGCGCGGTCTTGCCGTAGCCGGCAGGAGCGTTCAGCAGGATGACCTGCGCGCCGGTATCGTCGAGCACCCGCGTCAGCCGCGGGCGTTTCACGTGGCGCGCGAAGAGCGTCGGCAGGCCAGGGTTTCGGGTCTCAGGGCGCCGAGCATAGTGCGCCGGCAGCGACCGCGCCATTGTCCCTAGGAGGGAGCCCGCGCCCGCCGTCGCCGCGACGGACGGGCGCGAGTTTGCTCTCCTCGCGGCTAGCTCGGTGCCGTCGTCGCCTGCGCCTGTTGCGCCGGTGCCGAGGACGTCCAAGTCGTGCGGATCCTCGCCCGTCGCCTCCCTGAAGGCGGCCGGAATGTGACGCCGGCGGGACACGCGGAGCTTCACCCGCAGCGTGTCCGAGTGCGCCTTCGCCGTTCGCGGCGAGATGCCGAGCCTGTCCGCGATCTCCAGGTTCGAGCACCCTTGCGAGATGAGGTGGACGACCTGGCGCTGGCGGAGCGTGAACCGCTCCTTCTCGACTGTCAGCATGCGGCCCATCCTCGCCGAGGCCGGACCCGGCCGCTATTGGCCGCCGGACGTATCTTCGCGGCTAAACCGAGGGCGCTTCGCGAGATCCACGAACGGGGCCTCGCGGACGAGGATCCGGCCGGCGTCGGCGTCGACCGACTCGATCGCGTCCATGCGGACGATCGCGGCGCCCGACTCGGTGCGCACCGAGAGTCCCCACGGCCGGTCCCAGCGGGCGCTGAACTCGTAGAGGGGCGCCAGGACCTCGCCGACGAGCTCGTCGGCGGTCTCGACTCGCATGCCGGCGCAGTCGAGCAGCCAAGCGCGCTCGGTCCGGTCGATAGTCCTCTTGCTCGCCGAATCCCCGCTCATCCCGCGCCGTCTCCTTCTTCCCCCGTCGTCCCTTAGGTTATGCACGCGGGCGGGGCCGGCGACATCCCTGGGCCGGGGGAGTCGCGGTGTGTCATCCTGCTGCCACGAGGCAGGATCTCACTCGATTGAGTGGGCCGTTGTCACTCCGGCTTGGTCGATACGTTCAGTACCCCTCATGCCTTTCGAAACCATCTCCCAAGTCGGTAGTGCGGAAGGGGCGAGCCGCGCCCGCCCCTTCCACCGCTTCAGGGGCTACGCCCAGGCTGTGCCGCCGACGAACGCGGCGACAGACCCGAGGGCGGCGCACAACACAGCAAGCCGCAACTTCATGGGGATCGTCCTTTCTTGTCGAACTTCGGAGGACTCGACGATCCCGGGCCCGGAGTCGGGCCTGAGTATATAACCGGAGAAGTCATTTGCCGAGAACAAAGTCAACGCACGTTGACGATCCCCGCTCAGTCGGGGTTCGTCTCAAGGAGGCCCGCGAAGCGGCCGGCCTGAGCCAGCGCCAGCTCGCCTTCCCCGGCTGCTCCTCGGCCTACATCTCGCGCATCGAGGCAGGGACGAGAACGCCGTCGCTCCAGGTGCTGCACCTGCTCGGCCAGCGGCTCGGCGTGAGCGGCGAGTTCCTCGCGACCGGGCAGGCCGGATCGGCCTACCAGGAGGATCTCCTCTCCCAGGCCGAGTTCGCGATGCGCTTCGACGATCTCGACCAGGCCCAGGGGTTCCTGACCGAGGCGCTCGCGGAGGCCGCGAATCCGCGCTCGCGCGGGCGCGCGCTCGAGGGGCTCGGCGAGCTCGCGTTCCGCCGGGGCGACCCGCGCGCGGCGGCCGACAACCTCGAGCAGGCGCTCGAGGCCTACGGGTCCGACGTCGTGGACCATCCGAAGCTCGCCGACACGCTCGGCCGCTCGTACGCGATGCTCGGCGACCTGAACGGATCGATCCAGGTCTTCGACAAGTGCCTGGCGGACGCCCAGCGGCGGCGCGACCGGATCGAGGCGTTGCGGTTCGGCGTCCTGCTCGGAAACGCGCTCATCGACGCCGCCGACTTCGAGCGCGCCGAGGCGCTGCTCGCCCAGACCTTCGAAGTCGTCCAGGACCTCCGCGATCCGCTCCTGCACGCCCGCCTCTACTGGCTCGAGTCGCGGCTCCACGCGGAGCAGGACGACTCGGAGCGCGCGGCCCGGTACGCCCGCAAGGCGCTCGCGATCGTCGAGATGACCGAGGACCGCTCCTACGCGGCCCGCGCGCACCAGCTGCTCGCGCACATCGAGCTCGACAGCAACCATCCCGCCGAGGCGCTCGAGGTGATCGAGCGGGGCAAGCCGCTGACGAACGAGCTCAGCGACCTCGAGAAGGCGCAGTACCGGCTCGAGGAGGCGCGTGCGCTCGCCGGCCTCGGCCGGGTCGAGGAGGCCGCCTCGCTCGCCATGGAGGTCTCAGGCGTGATCGCCGGCGCGAACGTCGAGGACGCCGGGCGGAGCTACACGCTGCTCGCCGACCTGTTCGCGCAGATCGGCGACACCGCCCGCGCGGGTGAGCTGTACGAGCTCGCCGCCGAGATGCTCGAGACGAACCCGAACCGGTATCTCGTGCGCGTCTACCGCCGGCATGCGGAGCTGCTCGAGGAGCAGGGCAGGACGACCGAGGCGATGGACCTGCTCAAGAAGGCCGTCGCGGTCGGCGAGTACGAGCAGCCGAAGCTTCGCCTGCCGCGGCTCTCGACGACCACGGTCCCGGCGCGGCCCAGCTTCTAGCGCAGACGCTGGAACGCGGACTCGTGGCCGAGCTCGTTCGCGGCCCTCGCCTCGTCCTCGGTCAGCGCGCCGACGCGTAGGAGCAGGCTGAGCTCGTCCCGGAGGTGCGTCCGCATCATCTCGGGCCCGTCCGTCGCGACCGTGAAGCGAACGCCGCGGTCGACGAACGTCCGGAACGTGTCGCGGACCGCCTCCTCGTCCGGCAGCGCGCGCGTGAGCAGGTTGGAGCTGGGGCAGAGCTCGAGGATCGTGCCGGCCTCGCGCAAGGCGGTCATCGTCGCCTCGTTCTGCGCTGCGAGGATTCCGTGCCCGATCCGTTCCGGCCGCAGGTACTCGACCACCTCGTCGATCTCCGCGCCGCCGGTCTCGCCCTCCTCGCCCACGTGGATCGTGACGCCGAGCCCGGCGTCGCGGGCGGTCTCGATGAGCGGTGCGAGGTCGCGGTACGGATAGTGGCCCGGCGCCGGGCGGGGGCCTGCGATGTCGACTCCGACGATGCCGCGGCTTCGGTAGCGGATCGCCTTCTCGATGATGATCTCGTTCTGGTCCTGCGTGAACGTCCGGTCCATCATCAGGATCAGGCCGGCGCGAACCTGCGGATACTCGAGGCTCGCCAGGTCGAGTCCGCGGGCGGCGGCCATGATGATGTGGTCGAGGTCGCGCTCGCCGCCGCGGTTTCGCTTCATCGGGTTGAAGCGCACCTCGAGCGTCGTGATGTTCTGCTTGCGGTAGGCGCCTCCGATCGCGCCGTGGACCGAGCGCTCGACCGCCAGCGGGCTCGACTGGATGAGCTCCGTCCACTGGTAGATCGCGTCGAGCTGGGGCAGCCCTTCGACGCCGCGCGGGTCCACGGTGACGAGCTCGACGAAGTCCCAGAAGTCCTTGACCGGAAGCGCGATGCCCTGCTCGTGCGCCATCGTCCACATGACCGCCGGGTCGACCGAGCCGCCCAGATGCGTGTGGAGCTCCGCGAGCCCGCGGCGGCCTATTGCTTCGACGGCCGACGTGTACGCGGCGGGCTCGGCGATCGCCATGGAACCGAGTCTACGCGAGGCTGAGGGACGCGAGAGAGGCTCCTGCAAGCCCCCCTCGCGCCCTCCGGCGAGGCTGCCGCTGATCGGTTACGCGGCTCGTTGCGCGCTTGTGAGGCGCGCGATGGCTGCGGTGATGCTCGCGTCCGTGGCTGAGGGGCGTACGGCCGGCTTCTGTGGAGCCAGCGTCAGGACTCGTTGGGTGGTGAAGATCGCCGCCATGCATCAATTGTCGGCGAGTCGATGCCACTTGGAAGCACCCTAATGGGTGAGCTGTCAGCGAGGCTCTGGCGGGCCTTCGCGGCGGCCGCAAGCGCTGTTTCGGCCACGCGATCCGGCACTTCCGCGAGCGGAAGCCATGAGCCAGGCGCCGGGCGCGCTTCACGCGCGCGAGCTTCGCAAGAGACGGTTGCCTTTCGGAAGTCCGGATAGGGTTCCGCTGGTGAAGATCGGGATCGTCGTGCCCTTCTCCTGGTCCTTTTGGGGCGGCGTCCCCGAGCACGCCGAGCACCAGGCGCGCGCTCTGCACGACCTCGGGCACGACGCGCGGATCATCATCGGCCACGATCCGCCCGGGCGCCTCACGAGGATGCTGCACCCCCGCGAGGGGCGCCACGAGCGGCCGCCCGACTACGTGATCCCCATCGGCCGCTCGGTCATCGTGCCGGCGAACGGATCGCTCTCGAACATCGTCATCACGCCGCAGTCGATGCGCCGCATCGCGCGCGCCTTCGACCGGGAGCGCTTCGACGTCATCCACGTCCACGAGCCGTTCGCGCCGCTCGTCTCCGCGTACGCGCTCACGCGCGCGGACGCGCCGCTCGTCACCACCTCGCACAGCTCGGGCGACGCGATGCGCTGGTACCCGGTCGCGAACGCGTTCTTCGGCGTCCTCACGGATCGGATCGACCACAAGATCGCGGTGTCCGAGCGCGCGGCAGAGACGGCACGACGATTTCTCGGCGACCCGGTCGAGGTCATCCCGAACGGCGTCGTCATCCCCCCGGCCGCCGACCCGGCCGGACGCCTGCCGCACGTCGTGTTCATCGGGCGGCACGAGCCGCGGAAGGGCCTGGCGGTGCTGTTGCGCGCCTGGCCGGCCGTGGCCGAGGCGACCGGCGCGCGGCTCCGCGTCGTCGGGGCCGATCCGCTCTCCGTGAAGTGGCTCATGCGCCGCGAGGGACTCGACGGCCGCAACATCGACCTGCTCGGCTCGATCCCCGAGCAGCCGCTCACGGACGAGCTCCTGCAGGCGAAGCTGCTCGTCGCTCCGTCGATCGGACGCGAGAGCTTCGGGATGGTGCTCACGCGCGCGTTCGCGTGCGCGACCCCGGTCGTCGCCTCGGACATCGAGGGCTACCGCGAGGTCGCGAACGCCGAGACCGGGCTGCTCGTGCCGCCCGACGACCCCGACGCCCTCGCCGCCGCGCTCATCGAGCTGCTCGTCCGACGAGGAGCGCCGCGTGCGCCTCGGCGCCGCCGCCCGGGCGCAGGCCGAGGAGCGCTACTCGTGGGCGCGCGTGGCGGGACGGCTCGAGGAGATCTACTCCGCGGTCACCGAGACGCCCGGCCGAGGAGACGGTCGCCGCATGAGTTGGCGCTACATCCCGAGGACGCGGTTTTGGCGCCTCGTCATCGTGATCGGCGTGCTCGCCGGCGCGATCGCGCTCGTGCTCTGGCGCCTCGACATCAACGTCCTTCGGCACGCCTTCGAGTTCGTCACCTGGCGCTGGGTCGTCGTCGCGGTCCTCCTCAACCTGGCCTCGATCGTCTTCCGCTCGATCGCCTGGGAGATCGTGATCGACCAGGCCGTCGCGCCGCCGTGCCCGCGCCGCCGCGACGTCTTCGCCGCGTTCTGCGTCGGGCTGCTCGGGAATGCCGCGCTGCCCGGGCGCGTCGGCGAGGTGGCCCGGATCGTCGTCCTCACGCGCCGCATGCGCGGACGGCCGGGTCTTTGGGCGACGCTGACCGGGACGGTCTTCGCGCACCGGCTCTTCGACGTCGTCGCCGCCTCCGGCCTCGTCGTCTACGTCGTCTACGCGGCGAAGATCCCCCAGTGGGCCCGGCCGGCCCTGGCGATCGCGCTCGGCGTCGGGTTCGGACTGCTCATCGCGGCGCTCGTGATCGCGAGGCGCACGAACGACCAGGGCGGCGCGGACGACGTCGGGCCGGTCCGCCGCGTGCTGCGTCTCGCCCGCATCGGCCTGATCGTGCTCAAGCGTCCCCTGCCTGCGCTCGCCGCCCTGTTCTTCCAGCTCCTCGGCTGGGCGACGCAGCTGCTCGCGGTGTGGACGATGTTCTTCGCCTTCGAGATCGACGGGACGATCACGATGGCCGCGCTCGTCCTCGTGATCATGAATCTCGTGATGGTCTTCCCGCTCTGGCCCGGGAACGTCGGCCTTGTCCAGGCCGCGATCGCGGTCTCGCTGCTCCCGTACGGCGTCGCCTTCGAGCGCGGGTTCGCCTACGGGATCGGGCTGCAGGCCGTCGAGGTCTCGGTCGGCGTCGCGCTCGGCTTCATCTTCCTCGCCCGCGAGGGCTTCTCGTTCGCGATGCTCCGCCGCATGCCCGAGGTCACCGACCTCGAGGTGGACGAGCGCGTCGAGCGGATCGCCTAGTAGGCTGTCGGCGTCTGCGCGGCGCGCAGCTGGCGCGCCAGGCTGCATAGGAGCTTCCAGGCCATCTCCGGGTGCTCCTCCACGAACGGGCGGAACTCCCACGGCGTCAGGAAGCAGACGCGCAGGTCGGTCGCAGCGACGATCGACGCCGAGCGCCGGCCGTCGTCCATGATCGCCATCTCGCCGAAGTAGTCGCCCGGGCCGAGCGTCGCCTTGAGCTCGCCGCCCACGCTGACGTTCACGTTTCCCTCGAGGATGACGAAGACGCTCGTGCCGGTCGCGCCCTCCTCGACGACGATGTCGCCCTCGGCGAACGTGCGATCGACGAAACGGTCGGCGAGCTTCTCGAGCTCGGCGTCGGACAGGTCGGCGAAGAGCCAGACCTTGCGGAGCTCGTCTATGGGTACGTGTGACATGGCCCGATCATAAACCGTGGGAGGAATGTCCCGCCGGGGCCGAAATGACGCCCGATGCGGGCGAATCCGGCGTACGCGGGCGAGGTCGATCCGGCGATCTCCTGGACGGAGGCCGAGCTGCCGGAGCGCGAGCGGACGAAGCACGTCCACCGGCTGCATCCGTACCTGGGCAAGTTCGTGCCCCAGCTGGCCGAGGTGTTCCTGCGCCGCTACGCGAAACCGGGCCAGCTCGTGTGGGATCCGTTCGCGGGCTCGGGCACGACGCTCGTCGAGGGAAACGCGCTCGGCCTGCGCGTCGCCGGCTGCGACCTGAGCGCGTTCAACTGCCTCCTGACCCGCGTGAAGACGGCCGCCTACGACCCGGTCGAGCTGCTCGGCGATCTCGTGGTCGTCTCGGAAGAATTGGACGGGGTCGACGTCGGAGCCGAGGACTCCGGCTATCTCGAGCGGTGGTTCGCGCCGCAGGCGCTCGCCGAGCTTCAGGCGTTTCGCGCGCGAATCGACCGCACCGTGTACCCGGAGCTGTGGAGCGTCGTGCTCTCGCGCGCCGCCCGCTCGGCGCGGCTGACGCGGCACGACGATCTCGACTTCCCGCGCGAGCCCGTGCGGGGCGAGTACTTCTGCCACAAGCACCGGCGCGTCTGCCGTCCCGTCGGCGAGGCGCGGAAGTTCCTGCGCCGCTACGCCCGCGACTCGGCGCAGCGCGTGCAGGAGTTCGGCGACGTGCGCACCGGCAACGCGGTCACGGTCCTCCAGGGGGATGCGCGCGAGGTCGATCCTCCCGGGCCGGTCGATCTCGTCTTCACCTCGCCGCCCTATCCGGGCCTCATCGACTACCACGAGCAGCACGCCTACGCGTTCGAGCTGCTCGGGCTCGAGCGGCGCGACCCCGAGGAGATCGGGCGCGGCATGACCGGCTACTGCGACGACATCGCCGCCGTGCTGCGCCGGGCCAAGCGCGCGCTGCGGCCGGACGGCCGGGTCGTCATCGTCGTGAACGACTCTCGCGGGCTCTACGACGGAATCCTCCGCTCGGCCGGCCTGCGGCTCGAGGAGCGCGTGCTCCGCGAGGTGAACCGCCGCACGGGCCGACGGGCCGGCGCGTACTACGAAGAGGTCTTGGTCGCGACTCCCTGAATGCCGGGCCGCACGAGCGGATGGTGGCCGGGGATCCGGTCGCCTCGACGTTCGTCGTGTCGAACCCGGCGGCGGCGATGGCCGCGCGCGTGTCGCGGTTCAGGTGGCAGTTCCCCGCGAGCTTGCGGTGGATGCCGGCGAAGCGATCCTGCCAGCGGGCCGTTCGCCCGGTTCCCCGGACGTGCTCGAGCAGGACGAGCCGCCCGTCCGGCTTGAGCACCCGGCGAATCTCCGCCAGCGCCCGGGCCGGCTCGTCGACCGAGCAGAGCACGAACGTCGAGACCACGGCGTCGAAGCTCGCGTCCGGGAAGGGGAGCTCCTCGGCGCGCGCCGCGACGACCTCGACGGGGACGGTCGCCTCGGCGAGCTTCGCGGGCAGCCGTTTCGCCATGCTCGGATCGGGCTCGAGGGCGACGACCCGCGTCGCTGCGGCGTAGTGGCGCAGGTTCGCTCCCGTGCCGGCGCCGATCTCGAGGACGTCGCCCTCGACGTCTGCGAGGAGCGCGTGCCTTCGAGCGCCCAGCTCGCCCCGTTCCGCGCCGCGGGAAAGGAAGTCGTAGGCCCAGCCGATCATGCGTCCGGGCGCGTGGACTCGGCACGCTTGGCGAGTTCCTCGACCGCGCCCTGCGCCGCGTCGAGCTTGCCGAGGCAGAGCGTGTAGAGCTCCTCGCCGCGCTTCCAAAGCGCGATCGCCTCGTCCAGGCCGGGCTTGCCGCTCTCCAGCTCGGCGACGATCTTCTCCAGCTCCTCGCGGGCCTGCTCGAAGGTCGGCTCGCTCATCGGATCTCCTCGACGCGCGCGCCGAAGCCGCCGTCGGCCAGCTCGACCTCGACCCGCGCGCCGGTGGCCAGCGTGGCCGTTCGCCGGACGATCGCGTCGTCGAGGCGGACGATGGCGTAGCCGCGCTCGAGGGTCGCCTGCGGCGAGAGGTTCCTGAGCCGGGCCGCAACCGCCTCGAGCGCCTCGCGGCGGCGTTCCACGAGCACGGCGGGCGCCTTCAGCAGGCGGTTCCGGTCGGCCAGCAGCCGCTCGCGGGCGCGGGCGAAGGCATGCGTTCCCTCGCGGGCGAGCGACGAGTGGAGGACGCCGAGCCGCTCGGTCGCGGTGCCGAGCTTGCGGGTCGTCTCCCGCCCGAGCGCCGAGCGCAGCGCGGCGAGCCCGGCGCGCAGCTCTCCCTCGTCGGGCACGACGAGGCGCGCGGCCGCGGTCGGCGTCGAGGCGCGCGCGTCGGCGGCGAGATCGCAAAGCGGCGTGTCCTGCTCGTGCCCGACGGCGGAGATCACCGGGACGGAGCAGGACGGCCACCGCCCGCACGACCTGCTCGGCGCTGAAGGGGAGGAGGTCCTCGAAGCTCCCGCCCCCGCGCGCGAGCACGATCACGTCGATCTCGGGCTCGGCGGCGAGCGCCTCGAGCGCCGCGGCGATGAGGCCCGGCGCACGCGCGCCCTGAACGGCGGTCTCGGAGACGAGGATCCGCGCGGCCGGGAACCGCGTGCCGACGGCCGTGACGAAGTCGCGCTTGGCCGCGGCCTCGGCGCCGGTCAGAAGCCCGATTCGCCGCGGCAGCAAGGGCAGCGGACGCTTGCGCTCCTCTGCGAACAGCCCTTCCGCGGCGAGCGTCCTGCGCAGCCGCTCGATCCGCGCCGCGAGCGCGCCGAGGCCGACCGGCTCGAGCGAAAGCGCGCGCAGGCGGAACGTGCCGCGGGCGGTGTAGAGCTCCGGGCGGCCGAACACCTGGATCGAGGCGCCGTCGGCGAGGTCGATCCGCAGCGCGTCGAAGCCGGCGCGCGGCATCGAGACCGGCAGGCACGAGCCGTCCGCGGGATCCTTGAGCGTGAAGAAGACGCTCTGCCAGCCCGGCTGGCGGCGGAACTCGGTCACCTCGCCCTCGACCCAGAGCGTGGGCAGCCGCTCGAGCCACTGCGCGACGCCGCGGTTGAACGCCGACACCGCGTAGACCTTGCGTTCTTCCTGGACGGTCGGCTCGGGCGTCACCCGAGCAATGTAACGCTGCTAGACCAGGATCTCGGCGGCGAGCTCGGGGCTGCAGCCCCGCTCGGCCACGAGCGTCACCGCGTCGTGCAGGTCGGCGCTCGACCGGGCGACGCGCTCCGCGAGGGGAAGCGGATACCCGGCCTCGGCAAGCACGTGGAGGCGCCAGCTCTCCACCTTGGATCGCTCGTCCAGGTCACGCCCGACTGTGCTGGTCTGCTCCATCACGTCGTCCATCGCAATCGATGGTTCGTCTCCCATGTCGCGGGTGGTTCGTTCTCTCGGAGACGATCCCTGCCCAAAATGGTTAGCCGTCCGCGTGGATTGTCCGCTCGAACCGCTCGAGCCGGACCGACATCTGCTGTTCCAAACGCGCCTCGGCCTGGTTCAGTGACTCGGCCAGGCGGTCGCTCATCAGGCGCAGCCGCTCGGCCGCGACCTCCTGCTGGGCGTCGGCCGCGCGCGTGATGTCGCCGATGCGCCGCTCGAGCCGTGACGCGGCGGCCTTGGCGGCCTCGTCGATCCGGTCGGCGATCTGGCGCTCCGCCTGGTGGGCGAACTGCTGCATCGCCTTCTCCAGCTCGTGCGAGAGCCGCTGCGCGGACTTCTCGCGCGACTCCTTGATCTGCGTGTCGAAGCGCTTCTCGGCCTCCTCGACCAGCCGCTGCGTGGCGCGTTCGAGCGACCGCTCGAGGCTCTGGCGCTGCCGCCGCTCGATGTCCTCGAAGGACGCCTGGATGCGCGTGTTCGCGTCCGCCTCCTCGCGCTCGATCTGCTCGCGGACGTTGCGCTCCTGCTCGCGGAGCTTCTGCATGATCTCGGTGAGCTGGCGCCGGTTCTCCTCCGCGTAGACCTCGATCTCGGCCTGGCCCGCATCGAAGGACTCGCGCCCGACCTGCTCGAGCTCGGCGCGGAGCCGGGCCAGGGCGGTCTGCTGCTCCTCGGTCGCGGTGCGGAGGTAGTCGGAGTCGGCGGCCAGCCTGGCCTCGTACGCCTTGATCGCCTCGGCCTGGCGCTGGGCGAGCGCGTTCAGCCGGGTCTCGAGGCCGCGCTGGCCGCGGTCGAGGTCGGCGGCCCAGGCGGTCAGGCGCTGCTCGAGCTGCTCCTGGATCTGCTCGATCGCGCTCGCGAGCTCGGCCCGGGCGCGGTCGGCCTGGCGCGCGACCATGTCGCGCCGCTCGATCGTCAGCTTGCGCTCCTGCTGGCTCAGCGCGTGCCCGGCGTTCGCGCGCTCGCGCTGGAGCGTCCGGTCGAACGCCGCCGCCTGCTCTTGCGCGTGCGCGTCGATCAGCGCCTCGATGTGCTGCTGTCCGGCCTCTACGAGCTGCTCCTGCGTCCGGATCGCCGCCAGGCCGCGCGAGAGCGCGTAGAGCCCGGCCTCGGCGATCGTGGCGCCGAGCAGCCCGGCCGCGGCGAGCGCGACGGGCCCGCGGTCTGCGAACGACTCGAACGTGTTCACGCCGAGCGCCGCGAGCGCAATCGCCGCCGCTGCCCCGAGCGCTCCCGTCAGGATGAGCAGCGTGCGGTCGGAGATCCGGCGCAGCGCCACGAGGACAAACGAGACGGCCACGACCGCGAATCCGGCGACGAAGACCGCTTCGAAGACTGTCTCCATCCGGGAATCGTACGGCGTTACGAGGAGGAAGCCGAGGGCGCGGGCTCGGCGACCGCCTTCCCGAGCCGCTTCTGCACCGCCTTGGCCACGCGGGCGGCGAGCAGATCGGACGACTCGCCGGCGCCGCCGCCGGTGTAGGTCATGACGACCGCGATGAACGCGCCGCGCGGCGTGTAGACGAGCCCCGCGTCGTGGCGCGCGTCGCTCACCCAGCCCGCCTTGTGGGCGACGATCGTCCGCTTGCCGAGCAGCCGGTCGAGCTTTCCGTGATCGGACGAGTGCGCGAGGAACCAGAGGATCGCGCGCGCGTCGCTCGCCTCGAACGTGCCCTCGAGGCCGAGCAGCGGCCCCTCGCCCTGCGCAGCCAGGTGCACGAAGCGGAAGAGCTGCGCGAGATCCCAGGCGGACGTGTACTTGCCGGCGAACTCCGGCTCCGACTCGGTCTCGAGCGGAATCGGCGGACCGGTCGAGGCGGTCAGAAACGCGCCGTAGAGGTGCGAGTCCTCGAGGTCGAGCGCTGCGAGCGTGCGGTTCACCTGCTCGGCGCCGCCCGACTCCGTCGCGCCGATCCAGCGCAGCAGCGCATTGGCGGCCCCGTTGTCCGAGTCCACGAGCATGTCGCGCAGGAGGACGTCGAGGGCCGAGCCCTCCTCCGGGCGGTCGGAGAGGACGCGCAGGGTCTCGATCGCGATCGCGAGCTTCACCGTGGACGCGGCGGGGAACCGCGCGGTTGCGTTCCAGGCCGCGCCCGCCCCGGTCTGAAGGTTCTCGACGTAGACGGCCGAGGTGGCCGGGAACCCGTCGACCAGCTCGTCGACGGCCGCGGCCAGGCCGGAATCCTCGTGGGTGCCCTCGGCGACCTCGGCGTCGGCCGCGGGGAGCCCGAGCACCTTCTGGATGCGCGTCGTCGCCGAATTGCCGAGCGCGTCCTCGGCGACGACCTCGATCGTCGCGTCGCGTGGCGGCAGGTTCACCTGGAGGTCGAACTTCTTCCCGTCGACCCGTCCCGAGCCCTGGTCGCGGCCGTTCACGCGCACGACGACGCGGTACGTGCCGGGCTGCACCGTCCCGGAAATGCGCCCGAACGACGCCTCGCGCGCCGCCGGGGCGGCGAGCACGGGAGGATTCACATGGGCGGGCAGCTCGGGGACGAGCGCAAAGGCCATCGGGCTATTGTTGCTGCGTGGGGCTCGCGGAGGACATTTCAACCGCGCGCGCTGCGGCCACGGGGTTCGCGGACGAGGGCGAAGAGGTGGTTGGAATCGTCCCCACGGAGCCGTCGCCGGGGCGGCGCGTGTACCTCTGCGCGTTCCACGCGGGCGAGGAGCGGCGGTGGCTGGCGCTCGATGCGGCCGGCGGCGCGGTGACGGAACGCCGCCTGCTCCGCGAGGCCGTCTCGATCGCCGCGCTGTGCGAGCTGGCCGAGGAGAACGCGGGCGGCGGCGACCTGCCCCAGCTGCGCTCGCGCCTCGAGGAGATCCGCCTGGCCGACAACCCCGACGGCATCGAGGACGCCGAGGAGGCCGCGGCGGGCCTGGCGGACGCAATCGAGCCCGAGCCGCGCGTGGCGAGCGGCGCCTACCTCGACGCGATCGGCGCCGCGGCGGCACGCTTGGAGCGTGCACTGGGAGACAACGGCTCGCCGTTCGCCGAGGCTATGAAGGCCGGCATCGGCGCGGCCGAGGAGCTTTCCAACGAGGTCGAGCGCGGCTACAAGGCCTCGCTCGCATGAGAAAGGAGACGTGATGGAGGGTGGATTCGGATTCCCGTTCGGGGGCGACCCGGACGATCTGATGCGCTCGCTGCGCGAGTTCGCCGAGAAGCAGAGCGAGGCGGTCGCGGAGTCGCAGCGCGAGCAGTTCGCGACGCTGACGCTGAACACCGCGGTCGAGCTGACCGCCGCGGCGCTCGGCCAGATGGAGGTGACGGGCTCCTCCGACGAGCAGGCGATCGCGCTTCGCGACGCGATGCGGATCCTGTTCCCCGAGTCGGTGGCGCTCGTCTCGGCCGCGCGGCAGGGCTTCATGCGCGAGCGCCAGTAGTTCCGTGAGCCTCGTCGACCGCACGCTCGTCCGGCTCCTGCCCGCGGTTCCGCGGACGCTCGTGAAGCGGTTCTCCGCGCCGTACATCGCCGGGCCGTCACTCGACGACGCCCGCGCGTGCGTGCGCGACCTGAACGAGCGCGGCCGCATGGCGACGATCGACGTGCTCGGCGAGGAGGTGCACACGCGCGAGGAGGCCGATGCGATGGCGGCGGAGTACGAGCGCGTCTTCGACGCGATCCGCGACGACGGGCTCGACGCGAACGTGAGCGTCAAGCCGACCGGGCTCGGGCTCAAGCTCGGTTTGGAGCCTGCGCGCCGCCGCCTGGAGCGGATCGTGCGCCTCGCGCGGGAGCAGGGCAGCTTCGTCCGCATCGACATGGAGGACGCCTCGACGACCTCGGACACGCTGGCGGCCTACCGGGCGCTGCGGGCCGACGGGCTCGACTGCGTCGGCGTCGTCCTCCAGGCGCGGCTGCGGCGCACGCTGGCCGACGTCGCGGGGCTCGCGGACCTCGAGCCGAACGTCCGGCTCTGCAAGGGCATCTACCTGGAGCCGGAGGAGATCGCGTTCTCGGACTTCGAGGAGATCCGCGCCAACTTCGTCCGCACGCTCGAGGCGCTGCTCGACGCCGGGGCCTACGTCGCGGTGGCGACCCACGACGACCGGCTCGTGGAACAGACGCTCGAGCTGGTCGGCCGGCACGGACTGGGGCGCGACGACTACGAGCTCCAGATGCTGCTCGGCGTGCGAGAGGCCCTCGGGGACGATCTGGTCGCCGACGGGCATCGTCTGCGGATCTACGTCCCGTACGGGCGGCAGTGGTACGAGTACTCGATGCGGCGGCTCCAGGAGAACCCGCGCATCGCGACCTACGTGGCGCGCGACACGCTCGGCCGCCTGATTCCCTAGGCGACGATCGAGTAGCCGCCGTCGAGGACGATCGTCTGTCCCCGGATCATCGCCGCCTGCGGCGAGGCGAGGAACGCGACCGTGTCGGCGACGTCCTCGGGGTCGACCAGGCGGCCGGCCGGCGTGCGCTCGCGGAAGGTCGAGAGCATCCCCTCGCGGTCGGGGAAGTGGTCGAGCGCGCCGGTCTCGACGAGGCCCGCCGACACGCAGTTGACGCGGATGTCGGCCGGGGCGAGCTCGACGGCGAGGTAGCGCACGAGCGACTCGATCGCCGCCTTCGAGGTGCCGACGAGCGAGTAGTCGTCGAGCACGCGGTCCGAGCCGAGGCTCGAGATCGCGACGATTGCGACTCCCTCGGGCATCGACGGCGCCGCGAGGCGGGCGAGGGTGAAGAGCGCGCGTGCGTTCGCGTTCAGCGTCCAGTCCCAGTGCTTCTCGGTCAGCTCGGCGATCGGCCTGATCACGCCGGTGGCCGCGTTCGAGACGAGGACGTTCAGCGGGCCGGCGGCCTCGACGATCTCTCGCGCGTTGTCGGGATCCCCGAGGTTGCCGCGCAGGAGGAGCGCCTCGGCGCCCGCGGCGCGGATCTCGTCGGCCGTCGCCTCGGCCGCCTTGTCGTTGCGCAGGTAGCTGATCGCCACCTGCCGCGCTCCCTGCGCCGCGAAGCGGAGCGCGATCGCGCGGCCGATCCCGCGGGAGCCGCCGGTGACGAGGACGTTCGCGCCCTGGAAGCTCACGGGTGCTGGGGCGCCGGCGAGGCGGGCGCGTGGCTCGGAAGCTGCTCCCACCCGGCGCGGGTCGCGGGCTCGAGCGGGCCCTCCTCGGCCTTCGACGACGCGTGGCCGAGACGGTCGAGGAGCGCGATCTTCTCCTCCGCGTAGGCGCGGGTCGGATGTCCCTCGGGAAGGTCTTGGACGAGCGCCTTCACCCGGGCGCGGATCTGGTAGGCGAAGTGCGGCGTCGCCGGCCCGACGAGGTAGTCGATGTCGTCGGTGGTCGGCTCGGCCATGGGCGCGACTTTACCGCGTGGATCTAGACTCCTGCGGCCCGGCCCGCGCAGGCCGGCAAACAGACAGGAGGCGTTTCATGTCGCTCCGTTCCATCTTTTCCGACGCGTTGAGGAAGGCAAAAGGCAAGCAGCCCAGGCCCGAGGTGGACATGAAGACTCTCGGTCCCATGGGCTCCTCGACGCCCGAATCGGCCGGCGGGGCGTTCGACCCGCTCAGGCCCACGCCGGAGTCCCATGCCGGGAAGGGGGTCGATCACGGCGACGTGTCCCCGTCCGGGGACCCGGGGATCAAGTCGGCCGACCCGGAGGAGGGTGGCGAGGTGACCACGATGCCGGAGTCCCATGCCGGGAAGGGGATCGATCGCGGTGACGTGTCCCCGGCCGGGGAACCGGGGATCGCATCGGGCGACCCGGAGGAGGGTGGCGAGGTGATCCGACCCTAGCTCGGGTCACGCCGGGGGCGGACGTGTCTGCAGGGGCCGTGTCAGGATCGACTCCGGCCCGGGCGAAGTGACACGGCTAATGTCCGGGCGCCGTGCGCAACCGCATCCCCCCGGACGTCCTGCTCCTCGTCACGGTCCTTTTCTGGAGCTTCAACTTCACGGTCGTCAAGTACGCGCTGACGCACGGATGGGAGCCGCTGACCTACTCGTC
Source organism: uncultured Actinomycetes bacterium (assembly GCA_963724315.1). Taxonomy (GTDB): domain Bacteria; phylum Actinomycetota; class Thermoleophilia; order Gaiellales; family Gaiellaceae; genus CAVRUF01. The sequence goes on from CAVRUF010000007.1 coordinate 209,415, forward strand.
GGTGCGCTTCGCGCTCGGCGCGGCGATCTTCTCCAGCTTCACGCTCGCGCGGGAGCACACGCTCCGCGTCCAGCGCCGCGACCTCACCCTGCTGATCGTCGCCGCGATGCTCGGGATCTTCCTGAACCAGGTCTCGTTCGCGTACTCGGTGCGCCTCACGACCGCCTCCACGGTCGCGCTCCTCTTCGGCACGCTCCCGATCTTCGTCGCGCTCGTCTCCCGCGCATTCGGGCTCGAGCGGCTCGGCCTGCGCCACTGGATGGCCGCGGTCGTCTCCTTCTTCGGCGTCGGGCTCGTCGCCGCCGGCGCCTCGACGGGCTTCGTCGGGAACCTCAAGGGCGTCACGCTCGGGCTCATCGCCTCGGCCACCTGGGCCGCCTACTCGGTCGCGATGGGCCCGCTCATGCGCCGCTACTCGCCGTACCGGATCAGCGCGTTCGTGCTCATCGTCGGCTCGATCCCGCTGCTCGTCGCCTCGGCGCACCAGATCGCGACGCAGGACTGGGCGGAGCTGACCACGCTCGCGTGGGCCTGCTTCATCTACAGCCTGTTCTTCTCAGTCTCGTGTTCACGAACATCATGTGGTTCACGGCCATCGACCGGGTGGGCGCGGCGCGCTCGTCCCTCTACGCGAACCTGCAGCCGTTCCTCGGCGCGGTCTGGGCGCTGCTCGTCCTCTCCGAGACGATGACCTGGGTCCAGATCGTGGGCGGCGTCGTCATCGCCGGCGGGATCTTCCTGGCGCGCGGCCAGAGACCGCCGGTGGCTTCTCCCGACTGATCTATGCTCGAACGCATGGCCGGAGGCGCGCTGATCCTCGATTTCGACGGCACGATCACCGAGCAGGACCTGCTCGACGCGATCGCGACCCGCTTCGGCGACGAGGACGTGTTCGCCGAGCTCGAGGGCGGGCTCCTCGGCGGCGGACTGCCGCTCCACGAGGTGATTCGCCGGGAGTTCGCGCCGGTCAAGGCGCCGCTTCGCGAGGTCGTCGACTGGGTGCTCGCGAACGCGAAGACCCGGCCCGGCTTTGCGGAGCTCGTCCACGAGGCGCGCGAGCGCGGGTACGAGGTCACGGTCGTCTCCTCGGGCTTCAAGGAGCTGATCGAGCCGGTGCTCGAGCGCGAAGGTCTCGGCGACCTGGCGCTCGTCGCGAGCTCGGCCGATCCCGACCCGTCGGGCTGGAAGATCACCTTCCACGACGACGAGATCTGCCCGGTGTGCGGCCAGGCGTGCAAGCGCGCGTCCGTCCAGGCGCTCGCGAACGGCGGCACGGTCGTCTACGTCGGCGACGGCTACTCCGACCGCTGCGCCGCCGAGCTCGCCGACCACGTCTTCGCCCGCACCGGCCTGGCGCGCTACCTGGACGCGAAGGGCGTCTCCTACGAGCCGTTCGACGATTTCCACGACATCGCGAGGGCGCTCCCGTGAGCGAGAAGGAGCAGCGCACCGCGGACGCGCTCGAGGTCGACCTCGAGACGATGCGCGCGCTCGGCTACCGGATGGTCGACCTGCTCGTCGAGCGCACGGCGGGGCTCGACGAGAGCAAGGTCTGGCGCGGCGCCTCGCGGGCCGAGATGGAGTCGCGCCTGCGCGAGGAGCCCCCGGCGGGGCCGACCGATGCGGGCGAGCTGTTCCGCCGGCTCGAGACGGACGTGCTCCCGTTCACCGGCCAGCACGACCACCCGCGCTTCTTCGGCTACACGCCGAGCTGCCCCACCTGGCCCGGGATCCTCGGGGACTTCCTCGCGAGCGGCGCCAACGTGTTCGCGGGCACGTGGCTCCAGTCGGCCGGGCCGAGCACGCTCGAGCTGATCGTCATCGACTGGTTCCGCCAGTGGCTCGGCTACGGCGGCGGGGCCTCGGGGATCCTGCTCCCGGGCGGGTCGCTCGCGAACCTGACCGCGTTCGCCTGCGCGCGCGAGACCCAGGCGGGAGGCCGCGCCGAGAACACGGTCGTCTACGTCACGTCGCAGGTGCACTCGTCGGTCACGCGCGGCTTCCAGGTGCTCGGGATCAAGCCGGAGCAGGTGCGCTCGATCGGCGTCGACGAGCAGTCTGCGCATGCGGCCCGACGCGCTGGCCGCGGCGATCGAGGCCGACGTCCAGGCCGGCCGGCAGCCGTTCATGGTCGTCGCCACGGCGGGGACGACGAACACGGGCGCGATCGACCCGATCGCCGAGCTCTCGGCCGTCTGCTCCGATCACGACGTCTGGCTGCACGTGGACGCCGCGTACGGTGGGTTCGCGATGCTCACCGACCGCGGGCGCGAGTGGCTCGCGGGGATCGACCAGGCGGACTCGGTCGCGCTCGACCCGCACAAGTGGCTCTACCAGCCGTACGAGTGCGGCTGCCTGATCGTCCGCGACGGCCCGCTGCTCGCCCAGGCCTTCCACATCATGCCGGACTACCTCCAGGACACGGCCGTCGGGGGCGTCGAGGTCAACTTCGCCGACCGCGGCATCCAGCTCACGCGCGCGGCGCGCGCTCTGAAGCTCTGGCTCTCGCTCCAGTACTTCGGCGTGGACGCGTTCCGCGAGGCGATCGACCGCTCGCTCGACCTGGCCGTCTACGCGCAGGAGCGGATCGAGGCCTCGGAGGAGCTCGAGCTGCTCTCGCCGGCGACGCTCGGGATCGTCTGCTTCCGCCGCCGGCCGGCCGGGACGGACGACGAGCCGGAGCTCGAGGCGCTGAACACGGATCTCGTCCGCCGCTTCGCCGAGAGCGGCGAGGGGCTCATCTCGTCGACGCGGATCGACGGGAGCTACGCCATGCGGATGTGCATCCTGAACCACCGCACCCGGGCCGAGGACATCGATCGCTCGCTCGCCTGGCTCGAGTCCGCGCCGCCGAGCGTCGCTAAGCCTCGCGTGTGACCCGTTCCCCAGGCGCGCGCGTCCACTTCGGGATTCCCTATCCCTCCCGCCTGCGCTTCAAGCCTATCGCCGAAAAACGCACGTGTGTGCAACGTTTGCGCCGACTCTCGGGCGAAGGTGTGACGGAACGCGCATAGCCTTCGCCTGTGTTCGTCGCGCTGCCCGAGCCGTTCGACTTCGCGCTCACGACCGAGCGCTTCCGCGCGTTCGGCGACGACCTCGCGAACCGCTGGGTCGACGGGCGGCTCGTGCGCGTGCTCGGCGGGCGTGAGGTCGCGATCGGCCCCGCCGAGGGCGGGGTGGAGATCGACGCGCCCGCGGCCGCCGAGGTGCAGCGCTTCCTCGGCGGCGGCTTCGACCTTGCGCCGCTCGCCGACACCGACGATCCGATCCTGGCGCGCCTGGTGAAGGAACTCCACGGCCTCCGTCCCGCGCAGGTTCCCGATCCGGTCGAGGCGCTCGTCACCGCGATCACCTCGCAGCAGATCTCGCTGCGCGCGGCGGCGGCGATCCGCGGCCGGCTGATCCGGGCGCTCGGCGTCGAGCACGACCGCGCCTGGGCGTTCCCGACCCGGGAACGGCTCGCGGCAGCGGAACCCGACGAGCTGATCGCGCTCGGCTTCTCGCGCAGCAAGGCCGCCTACACGGTCGGCGTCGCCCGCAGCGAGGTCGACTTCCACGCGCTCGCCGCTCTCCCGGACGAGGAGGTCAAGCGCGAGCTCGTCTCCCTGCCGGGGATCGGCGAGTGGACGGCCGACTGGTTCCTCGCGCGCCACCTCGGCCGCTCCGACGCCTGGCCGGCCGGGGATCTCGCTCTGCGCAGAGTCGTGTCGCGGTTCTACTGGGACGACCGCCCGACCACGATCGACGAGGTGCGCCGCTTCGGAGACCGGTTCGCCGGCTACCGCAACCTGGCCGCGCACTACCTCCTGGTCGGCGCGCGGGTCGAGCGTCAGCCGCCCGCGTAGAACGTGATCCCGGAGAGCGAGACGTAATTGTCGTCGGTGTCGACGTACACGAAGATGTTCCCCGTCGGCTGGACCTCGACGACGCCTCCCGAGGGCGCCATCGTGCCGGCGGCATTCGTACTCGCGACCGGGAACGCCGCGAACTGCGCGGGCCGGTAGCCGGGCGGCAGGACGAAGATCGAGGCGCCGGCGACGTCCATTCCTCGCGTGGCCGTGCCGCGCAGATGGACGAGCCCGTCGCGATCCTTGCGGAACGAGACCTTGACCGCCGGAGCGGAGCTCGACCAGTTGGCGCTGAACGCCGGCTGGCCCGGAGCGCCGACGACATGCCAGGCCTCGAGCTTGCTCAGCTTCTTGGGCGTGACGGCCCGGTCCTTGATCTGCCTCGTTCCGACGCTTCCGCGCGGGAGCTTGATCGCCGCGTAGCTCGATCCGCCGAGGGCGACCGCGAGCGCGAGCGCGGCGACGACGAGGGCAGGGGACGGCAGGCGGTTGCGCATGACTCCTCCTTCGTGGATCGCCGCATCATCCCGCGGGGCTCTGCGCGCTGCAACGTGCCGATTTCCGTAGGGTTCCCGCGATGCCGTACCAGGCACGCATCGACGACCAGCCGACCGACGACAGCCTGCGCGAGCTGGTCGAGGCCGCGCGCGCCGCGGGGGAGGAGCACATCCTCGTCGAGACGTCCCACGACGCCGGCGACGCCTGGATCCGCGCCGGGTTCAGCGAGGTCACGCGCGTCCTGACCGCACCCGTCGAGGCGATCGAGAGCCACCTGGGCGGCGAGCGCGAGCCGTCGTACGGCTCGATCCACGTCCAGTCCGACGATCTCGATGCCGTCACGCGGGCCGTGCGCCAGTTCGTGCCGCGCCTGCCCGGCGGCTCCAAGGGCAGCGTCGTCATCCCGCCGCGCGAGGGCTGGACGTCGGTCTACGACGAGCTCTGCGACCGCGAGCCCGAGATGCTCCGCCGCCTGGCCCGCGAGCTCTCGGACCGGATGGGCGCGTTCGTCGTCGCGATCGGCGCCGAGGAGACCGCCGTCGTGCGCTACGTCGCGCTCGAGCGCGGCCGGGTCGTGGACGAGTACCTGTCCGTCCCCGAGTACTACGGCTCGCTGCCGCCCGGCGACGTGATCGCCTTCGGCGCCAATCCCCGTCTCATGGCCCGCCTCACCGGCGCCGACCCCGACGCCGTGCGCGAGACGGCCCGAACGGCGCGGGCTCCCGAGGAGCTGCCGCCCGCGCCCGAGCTGCTCGCCGAGATCGCCACGCTCTTCTCGCTGCCGGGCGCGACGCACGGCTACCCCGAAGCGCGCGAGGCCGACGGCGCGATCGACCTGCCGCGATGAAGGCGACCGTCCTGCTGCTCCACGCGTTTCCGCTCGACCCACGGATGTGGGACGGCGTCCGCTCGGCGCTCGTGGCGGCAGGATGGACGGTCGAGGCGCCCGAGCTCGGCGACGGCGACACGATGGCCGCGTGGGCGTCGTCGATCCTCGCCGGAACGGACGGCCCGCTCGTCCCGGTCGGAAGCTCGATGGGCGGCTACCTCGCGTTCGAGCTGTGGCGCGAGGCGCCCGAGCGAATCATCGGGCTCGGTCTCGTCGGCACGCGGCCCGGCGCCGATTCGCCGGAGGCCCGCGAGGCGCGCGAGGCGACGCTGCGGCTGCTCGCCGAGGGCGGCGTCGCGGCGCTGTGGGAGCAGATGGAGCCCAAGCTCACGGCCGGGCCGGTGGACGGCATCGCGCCGGCGCAGGACGAGGCGCGGGTCGCGAACGCCGTGAAGGCGATCCGCGACCGCGAGGACTCGACCGCGCTCCTCCAGGAGATCGAGGTGCCGGTACTGGTCGTCGCCGGCGAGGCGGACGCGCTCATTCCGCCCTCGGAGTCGGAGGCCATGGCCGCGGCGCTGCCGAACGCACGGCTCGTCCTCCTGCCCGGCTCGGGCCATCTGCCGCCGCTCGAACGTCCGGACGAGCTGGCCGGCGAGCTGCTGGCGCTCCTTCGGGAGGTCGAGTGACCGGGGACGAGCTCGCCGCGCTCGTCGCGGCGGGCGCCGTGAACGTGGTCGACGTTCGCGGCCGCGAGGAGTACGACGGGACCGCCGGCTACCCGTGCGACCCCGTGCAGGGCCACATCCCGGGCGCGATCTGGATCGAGCTCGAAGAGCTACTCGGCGCCGAGCGGGACGAGCTGCGGCCGCTGCTCGAGACCCGCGGCGTCCGGGCGGACACGCCGCTCGTCCTCTACTGCCACTCGGGCTCGCGCTCCGGCATCGCCTCGGCGGCGCTCAACGCGGCCGGAATCGACGCGGAGAACTACGCGGGCTCGTGGCACGAATGGTCAAGGAGGGCTTGACGGAACGAGCCTGAGTCCCCGGGCCGCGCTGCGTGGCGCGAGGACGGCGTCCTCGGTTGCGCCCGTATTGCCAATACGAGCGCGCCCTGCGTCCTTGCCTCGCACCACCCATCGCACCCCGGAAACGAGGCACGTTGCGTCAAGCCCTCCTGCCGTTACGCGGCGACGCGCGCGGACGAAACGAAGCTCAGGAAGTTCCGCGCCATCGCCCTGCCGATCTCGTTCCAGCCCGCGATCCGCTGGGCGACCTCGTTCCGCGCGGTCTCCTGGTCGAAGCCGAGCGCGATCGCGTCCGGGTCGGTGTCGTAGTTCGTGATCCACGAGTTGCAGATCTCCGACGTGACCTCGGCGTGGAACTGCGTGCCCCAGGCGTTGTCCCCGAGCCGGTAGGCCTGGAGGCAGACCGGGCTCGTCGCGAGCGCAACCGCGCCGGGCGGCAGATCCGAGCAGTAGCTGTGCCACTGGTACGCAGTGAGGGGCGACGGCAGGCCGCCGAGGACGGGATCGTCCGCGGCCGCCTCGGTCGTCTCGACCTCGTACCAGCCGATCTCCGGCTCGGGCGCGCGCGTCACCGTGCCGCCGCTCACCGTTGCGAGGAGCTGGCTTCCCAGGCAGATGCCGAGGAGCGGGACGCCCGCGTCGAGGAGCTCCGACATCGCGTCGCGCTCCTCGTGCAGCCAGGGGTGCCCGTCGACCTCGTGGACGTTCATCGAGCCGCCCATGACGAGCGCGCCGTCGTAGCTTCCGAGCGGATGGGCCGGGTGATCGCCGAGCGCGTAGCTGCGGACCTCGTGCTCGGCGCCGGAGGCGACGATCTCCTGGCCGAGCACGCCCGGGCCCGCGTCTTTTCCGTGGATCAGCGTGAGAATCCGCATGCGGCTTAGCTTAGTGCGCGTTCGCGCAAAGAGGACTGGAGTTCGGCCGCCGCGGGGCCGGGCCGGCCGTCGCCGACCGGCGTTCCGTCGAGCGCCACGACCGGCATCACCTCGCGCACTGAGGACGACGTGAAGGCCTCGTCCGCGCCCGCGAGCTCGGCCAGCGGAAACGCGCCCTCGCGCACGTCGTAGCCGAGTCCGCCGGCCTCCTCGAGCAGCGTCGTGCGCGTGACGCCCGCGAGGATCCCCAGGTCGAGCGCGGGCGTGAAGAGCGTGCGGTCGCGCCGCCACCAGATGTTCGTGACCGGGCCCTCGAGGACGACGTCCCCCCGGCCGAGGAAGACCGCGTCGTCGGCGCCGCGCCGTTTCGCCTCCGCCTCCGCCGCCATGTTGACCGCGTAGCTCGTCGACTTGACGCCGCCGAGGAGCCAGGGCGCCTCGGTGCGCTGGGCCGCCTCGAGGGCCAGCGGCAGCGCAGCCAGCTTCAGCCCGCGCGCGCGGCGCTCGTCGAGTCCGGGCGGAAGCGTCGAGACGAGCGCGAGCCCGGTCGGCTCGTCCGTGTCCTCGCGGCCCGCCGTCCAGTACAGGCGCAGCACGGCCTCGTCCTCGCGCGCGGCTGCGAGCGCCTCGGCGGCCAGCTCGGCGAGACCGTCCACGGCAGGAAGTCCGATCCGCTCGGCCGAGCCCTGGAGCCGCTCCAGGTGATCCGCGAGCCGAAACGGCCGCCCCGCGTAGACCCGCATGGTCTCGAACGCCGCCCGTCCGCGGAGGAAGCCCTGGTCGTCGGCGTGGAGAACCGGCTCGTCCGCCGCCACGACGCCGCGGCCGCGGACGGCCACCGCGAGCAGCGTCACGCGGGCACCGCGGTGCGGCTGCCGATGCGCGCCAGGAGCGGCCGCGCCTTCACCCAGGACTCCTCGATCTCCTCGTCGGGATCCGAGTCCCAGACGATCCCGCCGCCGACCCAGAGATGGATGCGGCCCGCGGCGAGCGCGAAGGTGCGGATCGTGAGCGCCAGGTCGAAGTCGCCGTTGGGCCAGATCGTGCCGAGCGCGCCCATCGAGGCGCCGCGGCCGACCGGCTCGAGCGCCGCGATCAGGTCGACGGCGGCGATCTTCGGCGCGCCCGTGATCGAGCCGCCGGGGAAGGTGGCGCGGAGGATCTCCTGGAGGGTCACGCCGTCGCGCAGCGTCCCCTGCACGGTGGAGACGAGATGCGCGACGCCCGCCAGCTGCTCCTCGACCATCAGCTCGGGCCAGCGCACCGAGCCGGGCTCGCACACGCGCGCGAGGTCGTTGCGTTCGAGATCGACGATCATCGTGTGCTCGGCCGCGTCCTTTTCGGAGTCGTGCAGCTCGGCGGCGTCGTCGAGCGGGCGCGTCCCCTTGATCGGCCGCGTCGTGAGCGTGCGCCGCGGCGCTGCAGGAAGAGCTCCGGCGACGCGGAGACGACCGCCCAGCCGTTTCCCTCGAACGGCGCAGGGTGGAGCGGGTCGAGCCCGGCGAGTCGCTGCGCGAGCCCGGCGGCGTTGCCGCGGAACGGAGCGGAGAGGTGCTGGACAAGGTTGACCTGGTAGACGTCGCCGCGCTCGATCGCCGAGCGAACGGCGCGGATCGCCTGGCCGTAGTCCTCCGGACGCCAGGTGTGCTCCCACGAGCCGATCTGGATCTCCTGCGGGGCGGTTGCCGCTGGGCCGATGCGGCACGCGGCGAGCGGCAGCGCACAAGGCTCGGGCGGCGCGGGCAGGCTCAGGCGCCGCAGCCGGTCGGACATGGCGTAGCCGAGGTAGACGTCGGCCGGCCGCGTGCCGCCGTAGAAGCCGGCGTCCTCCAGATACTCCGCGACCGCGTCGAACGGATCCCGTGCGTCCCAGACCTCGAGCACGGGCGTAACGCTAGTCGTTCTCGCCTGCCCTCGCGGGCGTCCGAAACGGGGCGATGACCGGGGTCTGACCCCGGTCATGGCCGCGGCGGCCATGTCGATCGCCCGCAAACCCGCATGAGCACTGGGAGCGGGTGGTCGCGAAACCGACATGTCCGGGGTCAGACCCCGGACACGGTTCGAGCGGGCGTGCCCGCTGCGCGCCGCGGGCGCTCGTAGAATCGAGCCGATGGACGACCGGCCGATCGGGATCTTCGACTCCGGCGCGGGCGGGCTCACCGTTCTTCACGAGTGCCTCGTCACGCTGCCGAGCGAGGACTTCCTCTACCTCGGCGACGGCGCCCGCTGCCCGTACGGTCCGCGCTCCGCGGAGGAGGTGCGCACGTTCGCGCTCGAGCTCGCCACGTACCTCGAGCGCCAGGGTGTGAAGCTCATCGCCGCCGCCTGCAACACGGCCACGGCGGTTGCGCTGCCGCTGCTCCAGGAGGAGCTCACCGTCCCCGTCGTCGGCGTGCTCACCCCGGAGGCCCATGCGGCCGTCCAGGCGACGCGCAACCGCAGGATCGGCGTTCTCGCCACCGCGGGAACCGTCGCGAGCGGCCGCTACGCCGACGTGATCCACGCCCTCGACGCCGGTGTGACCGTGACGGAGATCGCCTGCCCGCGCCTCGTGCCGCTCATCGAGGCGAACGCCGACACCGAGGAGCTTCTCGCCGCCGTGCGCGAGTACGCCGCGCCGCTCAAGGAGGCCGGCGTCGACACGGTCGTCCTCGGCTGCACGCACTATCCGCTCCTGCGACCCGTCTTCGAGCGCATCTTCGGCCGCGCGACGACGCTCGTGTTCTCCGCCGACGAGACCGCCCGCGAGGTGGCCGAGACGCTCGCCCGCAAGGGGATCGGCAACGACCCTGCGCGCGAGGGCCACACGGCTTTCCTGACCACCGGCGAGCCGGACGACTTCGCCGCGCTCGGCGAGCGGTTCCTCCAGCTTCCCGTCCGCTCGGTCCACACGGTTTCCCTCGACGAGCTCGCTCTGGAGGTCGCATGAGATTCCACTTGGGGAATCTCCTTCAGGCCGAGCGAGCTTTGCTCGGGCGGCCGTCTGAAATGACCGGTCGATGCGTCGGAGCTGAAGGCGGTACGGCATGAGAGAAGGACGCAGGCCCGACGAGCTCCGCCCGGTGACGCATCGTCCCGAATTTCCTGGAGCAGGCCGACGGCTCGGCGCTCATCTCGATCGGCTCGACGCGCGTGCTGTGCACGGCCACGGTCGAGGACGGGATCCCGCGCTGGCTCGAGGGCAAGGGCGAGGGCTGGCTGACGGCCGAGTACGGGATGCTCCCCGCGTCCACCGGCGAGCGGATGCGCCGCGAGGCGAGCGCCGGGCGCCAGAAGGGCCGCACGGTCGAGATCCAGCGGCTCATCGGCCGGGCGATCCGCGGCGGCTACGACCTGAAGAACCTCGGCGAGCGGACGCTCTGGCTCGACTGCGACGTGCTCCAGGCGGACGGCGGCACGCGCACCGCCGCGGTCACGGGCGCCTGGGTCGCGCTCGTCCTCGCCGCCCGCAAGAAGGGCTTCACCGAGCCGCCGGAGCAGATCGCGGCCGTGTCGCTCGGGATCGTGGACGGCGAGCTGCTGCTCGACCTCGACTACCGGGAGGACTCCTCCGCGGACGTGGACATGAACGTCGTCATGACCGGGAGCGGACGCCTGATCGACATCCAGGCGACGGCCGAGCGCGAGCCGTTCACGAACGAGCGGCTCGGCGACCTCGTCGCGCTCGCGCGCACGGGGATCGAGCAGATGGCGAAGGCGCAACTCGACGCGGTCGCGCATGCCTGACCTCTCGTACGTCGACATCGCCGTGCGGCTGCTCGTCGCCGCGGCGCTCTGCGGCGCGGTCGGCCTCGAGCGGGAGCTGCGCGAGCGGGCGGCGGGCCTGCGGACGCACATGCTCGTCGGCGTCGGCTCGGCGCTCTTCACGATCGTCTCCGCGTACGCCTGGAGGGACTTCACCTTCGAGGGCTCGGTCCAGTTCGACCCGACCCGGATCGCCGCCCAGGTCGTCGCCGGCATCGGCTTCCTCGGCGCCGGCGTGATCATCCGCCAGGGGCTGTCGGTGCGCGGCGTCACGACCGCGGCGGGCCTCTGGGTGGTCGCGGGAATCGGGATGGCGTGCGGCGCGGGCTACTTCGCCGCGCGCTCTGATCGCGACCGCGATCGTGCTGCTCGGGCTCGGCCCGGTGCGCTGGATCGAGGGCGCGCCGATGATCCGCGGCCTGCGCCGCCAGACCTTCATGTTCCAGGTCGACCTGGAGCCGGGCGCGCCGGTCGGGCCCGTGCTCGACGCGGTCGAGGCGCGCAAGGCCAAGGTCCGGCGCGCGGAGCTCGGGCGCGAGCGCGAGGTGCGCCGGGTCCGCATCGAGGTCGAGCTCCCCGCGAACGTCGAGATGCCGCAGATCGTCGACGACCTCTCCCGCCTCGAGGACGTCATCGCCGTCCGCACCGAGTCGTGAGGCTCGTCCTCGTCTCGGAGAACGCGAACAAGGCGCGCGAGCTCGGCGACGCCCTGCCCGGCTGGGAGGTGGAGCGCTGGCAGGGCCCGCCGCTTCCGCCCGAGACCGGCGAGACCTTCCGCGAGAACGCGCGCGCCAAGGCGCTCCACGGGCGGGCCGAAGGCGATCCCGGCGCCTGGACGGCCGGCGAGGACTCGGGGCTCGAGGTCGCCGCGCTCGGCGGTGCGCCGGGGATCTTCTCGGCCCGTTACGCCGGAGAGGACGCGACCGACGCGGCGAACGTGGACAAGCTGCTTGCGGCGCTCCACGGCGTCGCCGATCGCCGCGCGCGCTACGTCTGCGAGCTCGTCGCGCTGAGCCCCGACGGCGACGAGATCGCCGTGAACGGCACGCTCACGGGTTCGATCGCCCACGAGCCAAGGGGGGAGGAAGGCTTCGGCTACGACCCGGTGTTCGTCCCGGACGGGGAGACACGAACCGCCGCGGAGCTCGGCAACGCCTGGAAGTCGAGCCACAGCCACCGGGCCAGAGCGGCGCAGGCGCTGGCGGTCGCATTAGGCGCGGAGGCGCCGGGGCGTTAGATTGCTCCCGTGCTGTTCTCACACGACACCAAGGTCGAGTCGCTCAGCCGCGCACCGCTCTTCAGCGATCTGTCCAAGGACGAGCTCGCCCACCTGGCGAAGGCGACCGAGGATCTCGAGGTCGAGGCGGGCCGCGTGCTCTGCCGCGAGGGCGAGCTCGGCTCCGAGTTCTTCGTGATCATCGAGGGCGAGGCCGACGCAACGAAGGACGGCCAGCATCTGCGCACGATGAGCGACGGCGACTTCTTCGGCGAGATCGCGCTGATCGTGGACATCCCGCGCACGGCGACCGTGACGGCCACCACGCCGCTGCGGTTCTTCGTCCTCTCGCGCCAGTCGTTCTGGGGCATGATCGACCAGATGCCCGGCGTCGAGCGGAAGATCCTCCAGGCGCTCGCCAAGCGCGCCCTGACGACGACCGACGACGAGCTCTAGGCCAGGCCCTCCGGCGGCTCGTCGAGCTGCTTGCGTCCGTGCGAGAGGTACCAGTTGACCTCCGCGCCGAGCACGACGACGTTCGCCATCAGGTAGATCCAGACCAGGAGGAGCAGGAGCCCTCCGAACGCCTGGAGCGACTCGAGCCCGCCGGTCGTCCGCACGAACAGCGGGAGCAGCTGGAAGCTCGCCTGGAGCAAGACGGCGGTGAAGATCGCGCCCGGGAGCGTTTCCCGCCAGGGAATCCGGATGTTCAGGAGGAGCGTGTAGAGCCCCCAGACGACCGAGAACACGAGGATGGTCGAGATCGCGATTCCCCAGAGGTAGGCGAGCTCGCCGCCGAACCGGCCCGAGTCCTGCGCCAGGTTCACGCCGATCGTCCCGATCACGAGCGCGACGAAGACGAGCGCGAGCCCGACGGCCGTGAGGACGAGCACGAGCGCCTTCTGGTGGACGAACGGGCGATTCTGGAGGCCGTAGACGATGTTGAGCGCCGACTCGACGACGCTGAAGAAGCCGAGCGCCGCCCAGATGAGCGTGATCCCGCCGACGATCCCGAGCTCGGCCGCGCTTCCCTGAATGCTCTCGACGACGCTCACGAGCCGCTCGACCGAGCTCGCCGGGAACGCGCGCTGCAGCTGCTCGATCAGGTAGCTCGACTCGTCGGGCGAGCCCGCGAGCCCGATCAGCGAGAGCGCGAGGAAGAGGATGGGGACGAAGGCGAGGAGCGCGAAGTAGGCGATCATCGCGGCCAGGTGCGTCCCGCGGTCGGCGAGGAACTTTCCGAGCACCGGAGTCGGCCTGGCCACCAGCCGAGTTTAGGAGAGCCTGGCGAAACGAGCCTGAGTCCCCGGGCGGCGCCCAGCGCACCCCGTGAACGAGGCACGTTCCACCAATCTCTCCCGGGGGCGCACCCCTGCTAGGTTCCGCGCATGGACGCACACGCCGCACTCGCCGATCTCAGGTCCGTTTCCTCGCAGGTGCGCGCCGCGGTCCTGATCGGTCCGCGCGGCGGGGTGCTCGGCTCGACCCTCGACGACGGAGATGTGACGGCCGCCGCGGCGCTCGCCCTCGCGGAGGCGGCCGAGGAGGTGAGCGGCCGTACCGGGCTCACCGACCTCGTCGTGTCCACCGAAGGGGGTGCGGTGTTCCTCGTTCGCGAGGGCGGCAGGACGCTCGCGGCGACCACGGGTCCGGATCCGACCGTCGGCCTCGTCCTCTACGACCTGCGCGCGACGCTCCGCGCGACCGACAAGCGGAAGCCGCGCAGGAAGGCCGCCGATGCGTAAGGCGCGCTGGGTGTTCGTCGCCGCGGCCGGCGCAGCGGCGGTCGTGCTCCGGCGCCGTTCGCGGGCAGGCTCGCGCGAGCGCGCCGACCTCTACTTCGACGACGGCTCGATGGTCTCGCTCGCCGCGGGCTCTCCCGAGGGCGAGCGCCTCGTCCTCCTCGCCCGCGCCGTGCTCGGGACGACCAGGTGACCGACGCCGAGCTCGCCGCGCTCCTCAAGGAGCGCGCCTACCTCGAAGGAGATTTCGTCCTGCGCTCCGGGCGGCGGTCGCGCTACTACCTGGACAAGTACCGCTTCGAGACGCACCCCGACCTGCTGCGCGCCCTCGGCGAGCGAATCGCCGAGCGCGCGCTCGGGCAGGGGGAGCGCCCCGATCTCCTCGCAGGCCCCGAGCTGGGCGCCGTGGCGCTCGCCGCCGCGGGCTCGCTTGCGTCGGGCCTGCCGTTCCTCATCGTCCGCAAGGACGCGAAGGGCTACGGCACCGAGAACCGGATCGAGGGCGTTTTCGAGCCCGGCCAGCGGGTCTGTCTGGTCGAAGATGTGGTGACCACAGGCGGCGCGGCGATCTCTGCCGTCCGAGCCCTGCGGGAAGCTGGGCTCGTGTGCAACGCAGCAATTTGCGTGGTTGATCGAGAGGAAGGAGGGGAGGGTGCCTTCGTCGAAGAGTCAGTGCGGCTCGAGGCGCTCTTCCGCGCCAGCGAGATCACCGGGACGTGAACGCGCCAATCCGCTTGGTTGCGTGCTTGTAAGCCCCACTGTTACGGTTCCGAGCCAGTTCTACGAAATCGAAATGGGAGGAGAGGGAAGTGGCAGTCACCAAGTCAGAGTTCGTCGATAGCGTCGCGGCGAAGGCCGGTCTTTCGAAGCGTGACGCGGCTGCGGCCGTGGATGCGTTTCTCGAGTCGGTCACGGAGACGCTCGTAAGTGGCGAGACCGTCACGTTCACAGGTTTCGGCAAGTTCTCTCCGCAGCACCGCAACGCGCGTCAGGGAGTCAATCCGCGGACGGGCGAGCGCGTCATGATCGCCGCCGCGACCGTCCCGAAGTTCTCGGCCGGCAGCGCGCTCAAGGCCGCTCTCAAGGCCAGCTAGTCGGTCCCCACCCCTCTTCCACCGATCTATCGGAGGCCGCCGCAAGGCGGTCTCCGTCGTTGAGCTAACGAATCCGACGCCTATACGAACATACGTTCTGTCATGCTGCCGGCGTGCAGATGCGCCTGGACGCCGCGGATCGCCTGGTCGAGCTCGTCGAGGAGCGGCGCGGGCCGGTGCCCGCCGCAGACGCCGCGCGCTCGCTGTTCGCGCTCGCGAGCGCTCCGGCCGGGCTGGCCAGGACGCTGCTCGGGGAGGTCGTCGAATCCGATGCGCGGCTCGTCTGGACGGGCGCGCACGTCGCGCTCGCCGGCGCGGCCGCTGAGGATCTTCCGCTCGAGGCGGCGACGTTCGTCGTCGTCGACCTCGAGACGACGGGGCTCTCGGCGCGCACGTCCGAGATCTGCGAGATCGGGGCGGTGCGGCTGCGCGGGCTCGAGACGGCCGGCACGTTCGAGACGTTCGTGCGCCCTCGGGCGGCGCTCGCGCCGGTCATCACTCAGCTGACGGGGATCCGCAACGCCGACCTGCGCGGCGCGCCGCCGGTCGACGTCGCGATGCGCCGTTTCCTCGCGTTCGCCGGCGACTGCGTGCTCGTCGCCCACAACGCCCGCTTCGACCTGTCGTTCCTCGACCGGGCCGTCGAGCGGCTCGAGGCGCGCCGGCTCGCCGCGCCCGTTCTCGACACGGTTCCGCTCGCGCGGGCGCTCCTCGGCGGACGGGCCGGGCGCACGAGCCTCGCCTCGCTCTCGCGCTTCTTCGGGACCTCGGTCGAGCCGTGCCACCGGGCGCTCGCCGACGCGCAGGCGACGGCTGAGATCCTCGTCGCGCTGATCGGGATGGCGCAGGAACGCGGCGCGAGCACGGTGGCCGATCTCCAGCGGCTCGCCGCGCCCCGGGCGCGACAGGCGCACGACAAGCGCTCGCTCGCCTTCGGCGCGCCAACGCGGCCCGGCGTCTACCTCTTCCGCGGCGCCGGCGACCAGGTGCTCTACGTCGGCCGGGCCCGGAACCTGCGCGGGCGGCTTCGCTCCTACTTCGGCAGCGAGCGGCAGCGCCCGGCGGTCGAGGCGGCGCTGGCCGCGCTCGAGCGGATCGAGTGGCGCGTCACCGGCTCCGAGGTCGAGGCCGCGCTCGACGAGCTCCGGCTGATCCGAGAGTTGCGTCCTCCGGGGAACGCGCGCGGGCTGCGGCTCGACCGGTACGCCTACCTCGAGCGGCGCGACGACGGGATCAGGCTCGCCAAGGAGCCGACGGCGCTCGGCCCGCTCAAGAGCCGCCGCCGCGCCGAGCTCACCGTGCGGGCGCTTGCCCAGGCGACGCCGCACGAGCTGGATGGGCTCGTCGCCGGAGCGCCTCTTCCCGGCGTCCGCGCGCGCCTCGCACGGCTCGCGGCCGCGCAGCGCTACGAGGACGCGGCGCGGCTGCGCGACCGGCTCGGAGCGCTCGAGGCGGCGATCGCCGACCTGGCGGAGCTCGAGCGGCTGCGCGCGCTCCAGGCCTGCCTGCTCGTCCCAGGGTTGGACGACGCCTTCCGCACGGCCGTGTTCGTCGCGGGCGGACGGGTCGCCTCGGTGCGACGGCCGGCCCGAGGCGGCGGCGCGGCCGTCGAGGCGGCCGCAGGAGTCGCCGAGGCGCTGCGCTCCGCGGCGAACCCCTCCGTCGCGCCCGAGGACGCCGACGACCTCCTCTGCCTGGCGGGCTTCATCCGGCGCCCGCCGCCGGAGCTGCGCGTCCTGCCGCTCGACGCAGCGCGAATCGCCGCCGCCTGCGCGGGCTAAGCTCCGTTCATGCAGCAAGAGGTGGACGCGGGTCCGCGCAACTCGGTCGTCACGTTCGGCGATCGCGTGGCGGAGGCCGTCGAGCGCAAGCGGAGCCAGATCGTGCTCGGCATCGATCCACGCGCCGATCTCCTGCCGCTCGAGCTGCGCGCCGGGGCCCACGCGAGCCGGGCTGCCGCGGCCGAGGCCTGCGCGCGCTTCTCCCGCGGCCTCGTCGACGCGACCGCGCCGTACGTCGTGGGCGTGAAGGTGCAGCTCGCGTTCTTCGAGGCGCTCGGCGCCGACGGGATCCAGGCGTTCGAGGACACGTGCGAGTACGCACGGAACGCCGGCCTCTTCGTGATCGCGGACGGCAAGCGCGGCGACATCGGCTCGACCGCCCGCGCGTATGCCGACGCCTACCTCCAGGGCGCCGACGGCGCCGATCCGCTCGTCGACGCGCTCACGGTCAACCCGTACATGGGCGGCGACTCGATCGAGCCGTTCCTCACCGCCTGCCGCCGGTCCGGGACCGGGATCTTCTGCCTCGTCAAGACGTCGAACTCGGGCAGCGCGGACGTGCAGGAGCTGACCCTCTCGGACAAGCGCCCCGTCTGGCACGTCGTCGCGGAGCTCGTCGCGCAGTGGGGCGAGGATCTGAACGGCGAGCGCGGCCTGTCGAGCGTCGGCGCCGTCGTCGGCGCGACCTATCCCCGCGCGGTCGGCGAGGCCCGGCGCCTCATGCCGCAGGCGATCCTGCTCCTTCCGGGCATCGGCGCGCAGGGCGCGACCCCGGCCGACGTGGCGCGTGCGTTCACGAGCGGCCCGGCAAGCGCGCTCGTACCCGTTTCCCGCAGCGTCATCTACGCGTTCAAGGTAGACGGCGCCGATTGGCGCACCGCCGCCGCGGCCGAGGCGGCGCGGCTTCAACGAGAGGTTTGGGCGGCATCCGGATGGTGAACGACCGCGACGATTCCGAGCATCGCACGGCGTGGGGTCCGCGCCTCCTGGCGCCGCTTGCGTTCTTCGCGGCGGTGACCGTGCTCGCTCTGCTCGTGCAGAGCTCGCTGAGCGCGAAGCCGAAGCCGGAGGCCGCCGCGACCACGGGCAGCTTCGCGACCGTTCCGACCAGCACCGGCACGACCACGGTCGGAAATCCCGGCAAGCGGAAGACCTACAAGATCAAGGAAGGCGACACGCTCGAGGCGATCGCCCTGCGCTTCGACACGACCGTCGACGACCTGATCACGCTCAACCCGAACATCGAAGCGAACGCGCTCGAGCCGGGAACGAAGATCAGGATCCAGTAGGCGGACGCCTCGCCGCGTCGATGGCGCGGCGCGTGGCGTAGACCCCGGCGAGCGCGACCGTGAGCAGCGGGTTCCCGCGTGTGCGGACGCGGACCGCGCCGGCCTCGACCTCGCGCGGCGTGACTTCACGGCCGGCGTTGCCGGGCGGGAAGCCGAGCGACACGATCCGCGCCTGCGCCTCCCGCTCCTCGCCCTTCCAGACGAAGAGCCGCGTCGGCCGCAGGTCGAAGCCGCCGAGCGCGCCGAGCTGCAGCTCGAGGGAGCGCTCGCCGCTCTTGGGAATCTCGAGCTCCTTGCCCATGGACGAAGTGTAGGCGCCGGTACAGTTCGGGTTCGTGCGACGCCTACTGCTGCTTTTCGTTGCCGCGTGCGTCGCCCTCGCCGCCGCCGCAGCCCCTCGGTCGCCGGCCCGCCGCCCAAGGTCGACGCGAACGCCTACCTCGTGGCGAATGCGAAGTCCGGCGAGATCCTCGCGGGCGCGAACGAGGACGACCGGGTCCAGATCGCGAGCATCACGAAGCTCATGACCGCGCTCGTCGTGCTCGAGCACGCGAAGCCGGGCGACGAGGTGCGCGTGAACGCGCGCTCGTCCTCGGTCGGCGAGTCGAGCATCCACCTGCAGGCCGGCGAGCGGCTGACCGTGCGCGACCTGCTCGCGGCGGCGCTCATCCAAAGCGCCAACGACTCGGCGTTCGCGCTCGCGGCGCATGTCGGCGGAAGCGTTCCCGCGTTCGTGGAGATGATGAACGCGAAGGCCGCGGAGCTCGGGCTCGACGACACGCATTTCGTCCGGCCGGACGGCCTCGACGTGCCCGGGCACTACTCCTCCGCGGACGACGTCGTGAAGCTCGCCGAGGCGGCGATGGAGAAGCCCCTCATCCGCAAGCTCGTGCGCAAGCGGACCGAGGGCATCGCCGGCGGGCGGACGCTGCACACCTGGAACGACCTGCTCGGGCGTTATCAAGGCATGTACGGCGTCAAGACCGGCCACACCGACGACGCGGGCTGGTGCGAGGTCGCGGTCGCGAAGCGCGACGGGACTGTGATCTACGCGGTCGTGCTGGGGAGCCCCCAGCGCAAGCAGCGAAACCGCGATCTCACGAAGCTCCTCGACTGGGGCTTCGACCAGTACGGGCGCCGGCAGGTGATCGACCCGGCGCGGACCTACGCGAGCGCCGAGATCCCCTTCGGGGACGACATGCTCGAGCTCGTCCCCGCGAAGGGCGCCTCGGCGGTGCTGCCGCTCGACCGGCCCCTCGTCGAGACGGTCGTCGCGCCCGCGATGGTCGAGCTGCCGGTGCGCAAGGGCCAAAAGCTCGGGGAGGTCCGCGTCGATGGACAACGGACGCCTCGTCGCCCGCCGGGCCCTGGTGGCGGCCGAGGACGTCGACGAGCCGGGTTTCGCGGCGAAGGCGGAGTGGTACTCTGGCCACGCTCTCTCCGAGGCCGGGGACACCATCGACAACCTTTTCGGATCCATCTTTTGATCGTCACCGTCACCCTGAACGCAGCCATGGATCGCACGCTGCTCGTGCCGAGCTTCCAGCTCGGGCACCGGCATCGCGCGAGCAACGGCTTCGGCAGCGCCGGCGGCAAGGGCGTGAACGTCGCCCGGGCGCTGCGCCGGCTCGGCGTGCCCGTCGTCTGCACCGGCCTCGTCGGCGGCCAGAGCGGCACGCAGATCGCCCAGGGCCTGACCGGCGAGGGGATCCTGAACGACTTCGTCCGCATCGAGGACAACTCGCGAACCTCGATCTCGGTGCTCGACCCGCTCTCCGACCAGTACACGGAGATCAACGAGTGGGGCCCCGAGGTGACCGAGGCCGAGCTCGAAGCGCTGCGCGAGAAGCTCGCCTACCTGACGCAGGGAGCCGAGTACGTCGTCCTCGCAGGCTCGCTGCCGCGCGGCGTCGACCCCTCGTTCTACGCCGAGCTCATCCGCGACCTGAACCGGCGCCAGATCCTCACGGTGCTCGACGCCGAGGGCGAGCCTCTGCGCCTGGGGGTCGAGGCCGAGCCGCATCTCGTCTCGCCGAACGTGCGCGAGGCGGAGGAGCTGGTCGGCCACGAGTTCAACGACGAGACCGATCTCACCGCCGGGCTCGACGAGATCTCCGAGCTGGGCGCGCGCAACGTGCTCATCTCGGTGGAGACCGGCTGCTACGCGCTGGTGCGCGACGACCGCGAGGCACACCGCGTGCGCGGCTCCGCGCCGCGGCTCGAGGCGGTCTCGACGATCGGCGCCGGCGACACGCTGCTCGCGGGGTTCCTGGCCGGACGGGTGAGCGGACGCTCCGTCGAAGACTCGGTGCGCGATGCCGTCGCGGCGGGGGCGGCGTCGGTGCTCGAGCCGGGGGCGGGGCGGTTCGATCCGGCCGAGGCCGCGCGGCTGACGGCGCTCGTCTCGGTCGAGCAGCTCGCGCCCGTTGCCCAGGACGCCTGACGTCTCTCCGCGTTGATACAGTCGCTGAGGATGAGAGTTCTCGCGAATACTCCCGTCCCTGAGCCCAGGCACGCACGGTCCGCCTGGGTTTTTTGCATCCAAAGGGCCGAGGGCTAGCGTGGAAGTCGAGATCGGACTCGGCAAGAAGGCGCGTCAGGCCTACGGCTTCGACGACATCGCCATCGTCCCGTCTCGGCGCACGCGCGACCCCGACGACGTGGACATCGGCTGGAAGCTCGGCGACCACCTGCTCGAGCTGCCGCTCCTGGCGTCCGCGATGGACGGGGTCGTGTCTCCGCGGACGGCCGTGGAGGTCGGCAAGCTCGGCGGGCTCGGCGTCCTCAACCTCGAGGGGATCTTCAGCCGCTACGCGAACGCCGACGAGCAGCTCGACAAGATCGCCAAGTTCTCGCCGTCCGAGGCCACGCGCGGCATGCAGAAGATCTACGCGAAGGCGATCGATCCCGAGCTCATGGCCCGGCGCGTGCGCGAGATCAAGGACGGCGGCGTCCTCGCAGCCTGCGCGCTCACCCCTCAGCGGGTCGAGCAGTACTACCCGATCGCACGCGAGGCCGGGCTCGACATCCTCGTCATCCAGGGGACGGTCGTCTCCGCCGAGCACGTGTCGGCGAACGGCGGCGCGCTCAACCTGAAGGAGTTCATCGCGAGCCTCGACATCCCGGTCATCGTCGGCGGCTGCGCCTCCTACCACGGCGCGCTGCACCTGATGCGAACCGGGGCGGAGGGAGTCCTCGTCGGCGTCGGCCCCGGGGCCGCGTGCACGACGCGCGGCGTGCTCGGCGTCGGCGTTCCCCAGGCGACCGCGATCGCGGACGCCTCGGCCGCGCGCGCCCAGCATCTTCTCGACACGAGCCGGTACGTGAACGTGATCGCCGACGGCGGCATGCGCACCGGCGGGGACATCTCGAAGGCGGTGGCGTGTGGCGCGGACGCGGTCATGATCGGCTCTCCGCTCGCCCGCGCAGAAGGAGCGCCGGGCCGCGGCTACCACTGGGGCATGGCGACGTTCCATCCGACGCTTCCCCGCGGGGCCCGCGTGAAGGTCGAGCCGGCCGGGACGCTGACCGAGATCCTCGTCGGCCCCGCCCGCGAGAACGACGGGACGCTGAACCTGATGGGTGCGCTGCGCACGTCGATGGCGACCTGCGGCTACGAGAACATCCATGAGTTCCAGCGGGCCGAGATCGCGCTCGCTCCTTCGATCAAGACCGAAGGGAAGACGCTCCAGCAGGCCCAGAAGATCGGCATGGGATAGTTCCCGGCGTGGCGAGCCCCGAGAACGTCGTCCCGCTTCCCGAACCGAAGATCGAAGAGCGCCCGGTCCTGGTCGTCGACCTGGGAGGGCAGTACTCGCAGCTGATCGCGCGCCGCGTGCGCGAGGCACGGGTCTACTCGGAGCTCGTCCCGTACACGATCAGTCCCGCCGCGGCGGCCGCGCGTAAACCGCTCGCGCTGATCCTCTCCGGCGGCCCCGCGTCGGTCTACGCCGACGGCGCGCCGCGCATCGACCCTGGCCTGTACGAACTGGGCGTCCCCGTGCTCGGCATCTGTTACGGGATGCAGCTCATGGCGCTCGACCTCGGCGGCGCCGTCGAGCGGACCGACCGGGCCGAGTTCGGCCGTACCGAGCTGGAGGCCGAGCGCGACAGCGCGCTCTTCTCGGATCTTCCTGAGCAGCAGACGTGCTGGATGAGCCACCGTGACTCCGTGTCCGCGCCGCCCACCGGCGCGCGCGTCGTGGGCGGGTCGCCGAACGCGCCGATTTCGGCCTTCGAGTCGCCCGAGCGCGGGCTCTACGCCGTGCAGTTCCACCCCGAGGTCGCGCACACGCCGCACGGGCAGGACATCCTCAAGAACTTCCTCTACACGGTCGCCGAGGCGCCGCCCGCGTGGACGGCCGCGGCGGTGATCGAGGAGGAGACGACCCGCATCCGCGACCAGGTCGGCGGCGAGCGGCTGCTCTGCGCGCTCTCCGGCGGCGTCGATTCGGCGGTGGCGGCGCTGCTCGCGTACAAGGCGGTCGGCGACCAGCTCACCTGCGTCTTCGTCGACCACGGCCTGCTGCGCAAGAACGAGGCCGAGCAGGTCGTCGAGACGTTCGGCTCGCATTTCCAGGTGCCGCTCGTCCATGTGGACGCGCGCGAGCGCTTCCTCGCGCGGCTCGCCGGCGTGACCGATCCCGAGGAGAAGCGCCGGCGCATCGGCGAGGAGTTCATCCGCGTCTTCGAGGAGGAGGCCGGCAAGCTGGGCGAGGTCAAGTTCCTCGTCCAGGGGACGCTTTACTCGGACGTGATCGAGTCGGGCGGCTCGGGCTCGAGCGAGGGGGTGGCCGCGAAGATCAAGTCGCACCACAACGTCGGCGGGCTTCCGGAGGACATCAGCTTCGACCTCGTCGAGCCGCTGCGGATGCTCTTCAAGGACGAGGTGCGCCGCGTCGGCGAGGAGCTGGGGCTGCCCGAGGCGATGGTGTGGCGCCAGCCGTTCCCGGGGCCGGGGCTCGCGATCCGGATCATCGGCGACGTCACCGAGGAGCGGCTCGAGCTGCTCCGCGAGGCGGACGCGGTGCTCCAGGAGGAGATCCGCCGCGCCGGCCTCTACCGGGATCTGTGGCAGAGCTTCGCGGTGCTGCCGGCGATCCGCTCGGTCGGCGTGCAGGGCGACGAGCGCACGTACGCGTACCCGATCGTGATCCGCGCGGTCACGTCGGAGGATGCGATGACGGCGGACTGGGCGCGGCTGCCCTACGAGCTGCTCGAGACGATCTCGAACCGCATCATCAACGAGATCCCCGGCGTGAACCGCGTGGCGCTCGACCTGAGCTCGAAGCCGCCCGCGACGATCGAGTGGGAGTAAGAGCCGACACAGGTCTGCCGGCCTTCGGCCGGTGACGACTTGTGTCGGATGGGTTGACCCTGAACCCGCGCAGTGCCGCGCCCGCCATGTCGGTCGCGGCGGCGAACGGCCGGATCCGAATTGGCACGCGTCTAGTGCCGAATCGTCACTCGCGGCCGATGCCGGGCACGCGCACTAGCCGTAGGCTGGTCAGTGGGCGGCGGGTGGAATTTATCCCCACCCTGGGCGGGGATATGGACCCTAGGAGCGCGCGCGGGTGGGCGGCGGAAGCGAAGGGCCGGCCTACGCCTCGTCCGCTGCCTCTTCGGCCTCTTCGCCGTGCTCGACGATGTCGCCCTCGCGGAACAGCACCTTCTCGAGCGCGGCGTGCCACTTGGCGTTCTTGCGGATCAGGAACTCGAGATCCATGGCGAAGTGCTTGAACTCCTCCTGCTGCGCGTTCGCCATGATCGCGTGCGCCTCCGGATCCTTCTCCAGGGAGAGGCGCTGCTCGTACCAGCCGATCGCCTCCGCCTCCTCGATCAGCGACGTGCACATCCGCGCGAAGGTGCGCGTCTCCTGCGAGAGCTCCTCGGGCGGCTCGTGGTACTGGTCGAATCCCATCGTTCCTCCTATTCGGACGGTTCCAGCTCGACGTCGGGATAGAGCACCCGGATCTCGTCGATGTACGCGGCCAGCCGCTCGGCCAGGTCCGGGCTTTCCAGCTCGACCACGTTCTCGGCGTTCAGCTCCCCCGAGCGCGACAGGTTGTAGCTCCCGATGAAGACCGTGTCGTCGGCGACCGTGACCTTCGCGTGCATGAAGTCGTGGATCCCGCCGTCGGGGCGCCACTGGGAGGAGTGCTTCCCGGTGAAGCCGCGGGCCAGTGCGCGCTGGAGCAGCGGGAGCTTCCAGAAGATGTTCCCGTTGTTGTGCCACTCCTGGACGACGCCGCGCAGCTGCGTCTGATCCACCAGCCCCGCGAGATCCAGTTCCTCCTCCGACGAGACCTGGGCCAGCGCGCCCAGCACGGGCGCCGTGGTCACGACGGGCGAGGCGATCCGGACCCGCCGCTTCGCGCGGCAGATCGCGCGGGCGATGCGGTTCGCGAGATCCCCGCCGTATCCCGGCGTGAACCACACTCGTGCCGGCGTCCCGTCGAGTCCGATCGTGCGCGGCTCGACGAACCCGGTCTGCTCGACGGTCTCCCGTGTCCAGAGCTGGTCGAAGTCCTCCGTGAACGCCGCGGCCACCTCGGTGCTGTCGACGGCCAGGACGGCGTTTTCCTGCACGGTGAACGAGTCGTCCGTCCAGTTCAGCGAACCGGTCCAGACGCTCTCACCGTCCCGCACGACGTACTTGTGGTGCATCAGGTCGGGGACGCCCGAGATCGCCTTGTGCGGGACGCCGAGCGAGAGGATCAGCGTCGCGTCCGGCTCCGGCGGCGGCGGCACTGGGATCGGATTGCGGTGGTCGACGTTGTAGACGATTCGCACCTCGACGCCGCGCTCGTGCGCGGCCGTGATCGCGCCGCCGACGATCTCGGCCGTCTCCGGCGCGAGGTGGAAGTCGTAGTGGGCGAGGTCGAGCGTCCGGCGGGCGCCGGAGAGGTACTCGGCGATCGTCTCCGCGACGTCCGCGGCCGTCTGGCCGCCCTGCCGGTACGTGCGGAGCTCGATCAACTAGCGGCGGCGTGCGGCGAGGATGAGCCCGGCCGCGAGGCCGAACGCGGCCGCGACCACGAACGGGCGCGTGTCGACGATCGGCTTGAAGCTCGTCTGCCCGTCCTTGATCTCGACGTAGCCGATCGCGGACGCGGACGCTCCGCCGCCTCCGCCTGCTCCCTCGCCCTCGTCGCCCTGGCCGCTGCCGCCGCCGAAGCCCCACGCGGCGCGCGCGACCGGGATCACCGTCACGCCGTCGCGCTCCACCGGCTCGCCGAAGACGGTCTGCGCGCCGACGCGGGCGCCGATCCTCTCAGCAAGATCCTGGACGAATGCGTTCTCAACCATCGTTTCCTCCTTCGTTCGCTTCCCCGACAGTCTTCCAGCAAGCTACCCATCGATGACGGCTGACCTCACACGGACCGTTCGCCGCAACACGATCCTGCTCGCCGCGACCATGGCCGTAACCTCGGGAGCGCTCCAGCTCGTCGCCGCGCTCGCGTCGACGACCTTCGTGAGCGCGACCGGGTTCGAGGGGCTGCTGGGACTCGGGCCTGCGATCTTCCTGGCGAGCGCGGCGTGTGCCGCTCTCCCCGCCGGACGGGCGATGGACCGGCTCGGGCGCGTCCCGGTGATCGCCACAGGATTCGTCGTCGGCGCGGTGGGCGGTCTCGTGACGGCCGTCTCCGCGGGCGCCTCCTCGGGCGCTCGGCGTCGTCTTCGGGTTCTTCCTGATCGGAGTCGCAACCGGCACCGTGACGCTCTCGCGCGCGGCGGGCGGAGACATGTACCCGCCGGAGCGCCGCGCCCGCGGCATCTCGTACGTGCTGTGCGGCTCGGTGGTCGGCGCCGTCTTCGGACCGTTCGTGTTCAGCCCGCTGTTCGCCGGGAAGGGGCTCGAGCCGTCGGCGCTCGTCGCGCCGTGGCTCACCGCGGGCCTGCTCATGCTGATCGGGCTCCTGGTCGTCGTCTTCGTGCGGCCCGACCCGAAGCGGATCGCGGAGATGATCGGCGCGACCACGGGTCCGACCGGCCCGGCGGCGCCGCTTCGCGCGATCCTCGGCCGTCCGGGCGTTCCGACCGCGCTGCTCGCCGCCGTCGCGTCGTTCGCCGTGATGGTCGTGGTCATGAACCTGACCGGGTACGCGGTCGTCCACGAGCACCATCACGAGCAGCGCGACGTCTACCCGATCATCGGCGCGCACGTCTTCGGGATGTTTGCGCTCGTTCTCGTCGTCGGCCGGATCGTCGACCGGGTCGGGGCCATCGCCGACGCTCGTCGCGGGGCTCGCGCTCGAGTCGGTGTCGTGCCTCGGTCTCATCTGGGCCTCGAGCGTCGCCGCGCATGCGCTGCTGCTCTTCGGCCTCGGGCTCGGCTGGAATCTCGCGTTCGTCTCGGCCACGACGACGCTCGTGAACCGCGCCGCGCCGAGCGAGCGCGGCAAGCTCGTCGGGTTCAGCGACCTTCTCGTCGGGCCTGACCGGCGCCTCGCTCGCGCTGCATCGGCGGCTGGGCGCTCCAGGAGGAGGGCGTGCTCGCGCTCGGAGCGGGCGCGGCGGCGATCGCGCTCCTGCCCGCCCTCGTCATCGCGACGAAATCGACCTGGCGCCGCCCGGCGGCCGAGCCCGCATAGAATCGCCGCATGGACGAGACCACGGTCAGAGAGAGCGCAAACGCGCATGCACAGGCGATGGTCGCCGGCGACCTCGGGCGCGCGGGCAGCGACCTGAGCCCCGAGGCGATGGAGAGCGCCGGAACGGTCATGAAGCAGATGCCGCGGCCCGTCACGGCCGCCGAGGTCGTCTCGGTCGAGCCCGACGGCGACGCGATGGTCTGCAAGATCCGCTATTCCGGGCGACGAGAGCGAGGCCACGGTCGCCTCGCGCTGGCAGGAAAAGAACGGCGAGCCGAAGATCGTCCGCCTCGACCTTGCGTGAGGCCGAACGCGTGACTCTTGCTACCATCCTGCGGGTCGGCGGATGCCTTTCCGCCGCTTTTTTGTGATGAAAACCTGGACAGCGAAAAAGGGCGAGCTCGAGGCCCGCTGGTACGTCGTAGACGCCGAGGGCGAGACCCTGGGCCGTCTCGCCACGCGCATCGCGGACACGCTGCGCGGCAAGAAGAAGCCGACGTACACGCCCCACGTCGATTCCGGCGATTTCGTCGTCGTCGTCAACGCCGAGAAGGTCTCCGTCACAGGGAAGAAGCTCGACGACAAGATCTACTACCGCCACTCGGGCTACCCGGGTGGACTCAGGCAGCGCACGCTGCGCGAGCAGCTCGACCGGCAGCCGACGGAGGTCATCCGCAGCGCCGTCAAGGGGATGCTCCCGCGCAACAAGCTGGCGCGGCGCCAGATCGTCAAGCTCAAGATCTACGCAGGCCCCAAGCACCCGCACGAGGCACAGAACCCGGAGGCACTTCCCGAATGAGCGAACTAGCGCAGTACCGCGGCACCGGCAAGCGGAAGACCTCGGTCGCCCGCGTCATCCTCCGTCCCGGCGACGGAACGTGGTGGGTGAACGGCCGCAGCCTCGAGGAGTACTTCCCGCGCGCCTCGCAGCGCATGGTCGCGACCGCTCCGCTCCGCGTCGCCGAGGCCGAGGGCCGCTTCGACGTCCGCGTGCGGATCCACGGCGGCGGCACGTCCGGCCAGGCCGGCGCGCTGCGCCACGGTCTCGCCCGGGCGCTCGTCGAGACCGATCCCGAGCTGCGCACCCCGCTCGAAGCGCGAGGGCTTCCTCACGCGCGACGCCCGCATCGTCGAGCGCAAGAAGGCCGGGCTCCGCAAGGCCCGCAAGGCGCCGCAGTACTCCAAGCGCTGATCCGGCCGCCCGCGCCGATCCTCTAGGTTCTCGGGATGCCCGGCAGCCGCACGTATTTCGGAACCGACGGCGTGCGCGGGATCGTCGGCGCCGGCCTGACCGAGGATCTCGTTCGTCGGCTCGGCGTCGCGTTCGCGCGCTGGACGGACGGCGCACCGGTGCTCGTCGGCCGCGACACGCGCGGCTCGGGGCCGGCGCTCGAGGCTGCGCTGGCCGAGGGGCTCGCCGGCGGCGGATCGAAGGTCACGCTCGGCGGGGTGCTCCCGACTCCGGCCGTCGCACTCTTGGCCGCGGGCTGCGGCGCGGTCGTCTCGGCCTCGCACAACCCGCCCGAGTACAACGGCGTGAAGCTCTTCGCGCGCGGGGGCCGCAAGCTCACGGACGCGGAGGAGCTCGAGATCGAGGGGCTCTTCGCCGAACCACGGGCCGGGAGCGAGCCCGTGCGCGACGACACCGTGGGGGAGCGCTACGCCGACCTGGTCGTGGAGCGCTTCGGCGCTCCGCTCGAAGGCCTGCGCATCGCCTGCGACTCCGCGAACGGCGCGTTCAGCGCGATCGCGCCGGGCGTGCTCGAACGGCTCGGCGCGAGCGTGACCTCGATCGGCGACGCGCCCGACGGGACGAACATCAACACCGGCTGCGGCGCGACGCATCCCGAGGTGCTGGCGGAGCTCGTCCGCGCCGGCGACTTCGACCTCGGCGTCGCCTTCGACGGCGACGGAGACCGCGTGGTCGCGGTCGACGCCGACGGAAACGAGATGGACGGCGACGGCATCCTCGCCGTGTTGGCCGTGCACCTGGGCGTCGACCTCGTCGCGGTCACGACGATGACGAACCTCGGCTTCCACAAGCTGATGGCCGACAACGGCATCCGCACGGTCACGACCGACGTGGGCGACCGCTACGTGCTCGAGGCGCTCGAGCGCGAAGGCGGCAGGCTCGGCGGCGAGCAGTCGGGCCACATCGCCTGGCTCGACGGGCACACGACCGGGGACGGGCTCGTGGCCGCGGTGCTCCTCGCGCGGGCCGTGGTCGAGTCGGGCCGCACCCTCGCCGACCTGGCCTCGGCGCTCGTCCGCTTCCCCCAGGCGCGGCGCGACGTGCCGGTGAGAACAAGGAGCTGACCCCGGCGATCGTGGCCGAGGTCGAGCCCGGCTCAACGAGGAGCTCGGAGACGCGGCCGAGTGCTCGTGCGGCCGTCGGGAACCGAGCCGGTAGTACGGGTTTTGGCCGAGTCAGAAACCCCCAAAACGGCTCAGGATCTCTGTGCTACCATCGCCGACCTCGTCGCCAAAGACCTCGCCTAGCGATCGCCGCAGCTTCCGCGCCGGGCGAGGTTTCGAACGAGGTATCCCGAAGAAAGGCTGTCCACATGTGCGGGATCATCGGATACGTCGGTTCCAGGGAGGCGAAGCCCCTGATCCTGGCCGGGCTCGAGCGCCTCGAGTACCGCGGCTATGACTCGGCCGGCGTCGGCCTGCTCGAGAACGGCGGGCTCGAGTACGTCCGCGCGGTCGGCAACCTCGACAACCTGAAGGAGGCGGTCGAGCCGAACGGCTCCCACTCCCACACCGGCGTCGGGCACACGCGCTGGGCGACCCACGGCAAGGTCTCCGAGGAGAACGCGCACCCGCTCGCGGGCTGCAATTCGGGCGAGGTCTCGGTCGCGCTGAACGGGATCGTCGAGAACTTCCGCGAGCTCAAGGAGAGCCTCGAGCTCGAGGGCCACGTCTTCTCGTCCGAGACGGACGCCGAGGTCGTCGTCCACCTGATCGAGCGCCACTACGGCGGCGACCTGCTCGACGCCGTCCGTGTCGTCTACCGGCAGCTCGAGGGTCACTTCGCGTTCGTCGTCATCCACAAGGAGCATCCGAACCTGCTCGTCGGCGCGCGGCTTCAGTGCCCGCTCGTCGTCGGCGTCGGCGAGGGGGAGATGTTCCTCGCGTCGTCGATCGCCGCGTTCCAGCGCGAGACGTCGCGGGTGAAGCTGATCGAGGACGGCGAGGTCGTCGAGATCACGCCGACCGGCGCGCGGTTCATCTCCACCGACGACGAGGAGCGCGACCGCGACGAGCTCATCATCGAATGGGACGACGAGTCGGCCGAGCGCCAGGGCTACGAGACGTTCATGCTCAAGGAGATCTACGAGCAGCCGTACGCGGTCGAGCGCACGCTCGAGGACTTCGTGGTCGACGGCGAGGTCAGGCTCGACCTGGGGCTCTCGGACTCCGAGCTGGCCGGGATCGAGCGCGTGCTCATCCTCGCCTGCGGCACCGCCTACCACGCGGGCGTCGTCGGGCGCTACGCGATCGAGGAGTGGGCGCGCATGCCGTGCGAGTTCGACGTCGCGAGCGAGTGGATCTACCGCAACCCGGTCGTTCCGAAGGGCACGCTCGTGATCGGGATCTCCCAGTCGGGCGAGACGCGCGACACCGTCCAGGCCGTGCAGCTCGCGAAGGAGCTGGGCGCGCACACCGTGGCGATCACGAACCTCCAGGGCACGCAGCTGACCCGCGAGACCGCGAGCGTCCTCTACACCCGCGCCGGGATGGAG
This sequence comes from uncultured Actinomycetes bacterium, assembly GCA_963724315.1. Taxonomy (GTDB): domain Bacteria; phylum Actinomycetota; class Thermoleophilia; order Gaiellales; family Gaiellaceae; genus CAVRUF01. The sequence continues at coordinate 239,698 of CAVRUF010000007.1, forward strand.
ATGGGCGTCGCGGCGACCAAGACCTTCACGACGCAGGTGATCGTCCTCTTCCTGCTCGGTCTCAGGCTCGCCGAGGTACGCGGGACGCTCGCCGCCGAGGAGATCGGGAGCCTGCTCGCCGAGCTTCAGGGCCTGCCGCAGAAGATGGAGGACTTCCTCGACGGCCGCCATCCGATCGAGGAGATCGCGAAGCGCCACTACGACGACGACTTCTTCCTCTACCTCGGCCGCCACGTCGGGCTGCCGGTGGCGCTCGAGGGCGCGCTCAAGCTGAAGGAGATCTCGTACATCCCGACCGAGGCGTACTCGGCCGGCGAGATGAAGCACGGCCCGATCGCGCTGCTCGAGGACTCGACGCCGGTCGTCTGCGTCGCGACCGACTCGCACGTCTACGACAAGATCGTCTCGAACATCCAGGAAGTCCGTGCCCGCGGCGCGTCGGTGATCGCGATCGCCACCGATGGGAACGAAGACGTGCAGCACTACGCCGACGACGTCATCTTCGTCCCGCGCACGCACCCGTTCCTCCAGGCGCCGCTGGCCGTGATCCCGCTGCAGCTCCTCGCGTACCGCATCGCGCGCCTGCGCGGCCTGAACGTGGATCAGCCGCGCAACCTGGCGAAGACCGTCACCGTCGAGTAGCTACTCCTCCGCCGGCGGCTGCCGCAGCCGCTTCGTCGTGGCGCGCTGCTTCTTCGTGTCGAGGCGGCGCTCCTTCGCGGCCTTCGTCGGCTTCGTCGGTCGCCGCTTGCGTCGGATCTTGAGCGCTTCGCGGAGCTGCGCCTCGAGGCGTTCCAGCGCCAGCTCCCGGTTGCGCGACTGGCTGCGCTCGTCCTGGGCGACCGCGCGGACGACCGGGCCGAGCTTCGCTACCAGCCGGCGCTTCTGCGCGTCCGAGAGCGTCGCCGAGGCCTCGACCTCGAACACCGCCTCGACCCGCGTCTCGGTCTTCTGCGCGTGCTGGCCGCCCGGCCCGCTCGAGCGCGACGTGCGCAGCTCGACCTCCCCGAGCGGGACGACGACGCTCGGCGTCACGCGCAGGCCGTCCACTACTTCACGCCGACCTGCGCCTCGCCTTCGAAGGCGTCGAACTCTCCCTGGCGCACCTGCACCTTGAGCGTCCAGGTTCCGGCGATCGAGAGGTCGGCCGCCTTGACCGTGTACGTGGTCGGGCCCGTCTTCTCGGCCGTGTAGTCGAGCGGGCCGATCTGCTGGTCGGGCAGCGTCGCGGACACCTTGATCTCGGCGAGGATCCTCGCCGTGGACGACCTCGATCACGATGTCGTTCGGCCCGGCCGTGCCCGGGTCGAGCTTCAGCTCGAGGTGGTACGGCCCGGTGATGATCGTCGCCGTGCCCTTCGGCACCTCGGCTGCTTCGGCCGCGGCCTGCGCCTTCGCCGGCGGCTCGGAGACGAGCACGGCGGTCACGCCGACGATGAGCGCCATGATCGTCAGCTCGGCGCCGGTCATCCGCAGGAACCGCTTCCGCTGCACGGCGGTCGACTGCCCGGCCTTCAGGGTGGGCACGAAGCGGTTGTTGAAGAGCCCGATGAAGAGCAGCGGCGTGACGAGCGCGATCTTCGCCAGGAGGAGCTGGCCGTACGTGGTCGTGAAGAGCGCGTTCCAGGTGCGGATCTGGAGGTAGCCGTTCAGCGTCCCGGCGACGATCAGCGCCGCGACCGAGATGACGGCGGCGGCGGAGAAGCGCGGCACGCAGCGCATCGCGAGCGGCCAGCGCCCGTCCGTCGCGAGCAGAAGCGCCATGACGACGAACGCGAGCCCGCCGACCCAGACGCACGCTGCGGTGACGTGCACGACGTCGAGGACGAACGACGCGTTGCCGCTCACCGAGGCATGGCCCGAGAGCGCCGGGATCATCACGAGCCCGGCCGCCGGGAGGAGCGCCGCCTCCTCGTACGTGCGGTACCTCGCCGGAATCCGCGGCGCACAGAGGGCGAACACGCAGAGCGCCGCCGCGAGCACGGTCCGGGCGACGATCACGTGCCCGAAGCGCGTCCCCAGCACCTCCGACGCGATGTTCCAGTGCAGCGCCTGGCCGATGCCGAAGCCCTCCGCGGCCGCGCCCTGGAGGACGATCGTCACGGGGCCGAGCAGCGCGAGGAAGCCGGACGCGGCCGCGACGAGGTACCAGAGCTTGCGCCGCACGGGCTGCTGGGCGTCCCGCAGGAAGAGCAGGAGCGCGACGACGCCGCCGACCGAGAGGAAGAGCGCGACGAAGCCGAGGAAGCGGATGACGTCGTAGGAGCGCGAGACCGATGTGGGCGTGCCGGCGCCGAGCACCTCGCCGGCGATGCCGCCGGGGTTGGCGCCGGCCGCGCCGACGTGGAAGACGAATGCGCCCTGGATCGGGTGCGTATCCGCCGAGACCACGCGCCAGGTGACCGTGTACGTCCCGTCCGCGAGGTCGGGGTTGAGCGCGACCGCGACCGTCTTGTCGTCCGGCCGCTCGAGGGCGCCCTGGTCCACGCGCTCGCCGTCCCCGTTGAAGACTCGCAGCGCGCCGAAGGCGGTCTCGACCGGCTCGCTGTAGACGATCGACACCTGGGCCGGCGAGGTGGGGACGACCTCGTTGTTCTCCGGGCTCGTCGAGACGACCGTCGCATGGGCCATGGCCGCAGGGGCCGCGACGAGCGCGGCCAGGGCGACCGCGAGCCTCGCCGCGAAGCGGCGCATCCCTCGGGATCGAAGCGTGGACGTCAGCACAGGTGGGGCTCTGCTCTCCTTCTGCTCGGCGCGCCCGCGTTCGGGCGCGCGTCCTCAGGGTCGGAGAAGCGCCGGTGGGCCCCGTTCGCCGTAGCCGAGCGCGAGCGCCGGCAGGGAGGGGACCGGAACCGTCCAGGCGGGACGCTGCCTGGTGATTCGCAGTGTGGGCCGCCGCGGTTCGGAGCCGCGCAGGGCGTGTACGACGACGATCGCGGTCGCGAACACCAGGCGGACGAGGGCGGCGGCCATGATCGCGATCGGAAGCTGGAGGAGCAGGCCGAGCGCGAACGACGCCTCGGGCGGAGCCGTCAGCGCACCCGTATGGAACACGCGGCCGATCTGCTCCTGCGCGGCAAAGCCGAGCGGCGGCACGAGCACGACGAGCCAGTACGGCGGGCCCATCCGCACGCCCCGGTGGACGCTCACGAGCGCGATGCCGATGAGGGCGGCGAGCGCGATCGCTCCGCAGAGCGCGGCGCACGCGTACCAGGCGATCGGCGTGTGCGGGAGCGGCTGAGCGTGGTCGTGCCCGGCCGGCGCCGCGAGGCGGTAGGCGAGACCATGCGCGGCCAGGCTCCCCGCCGCGATGAGCGGAAGCGGCGAAAGCCATGCGAGTCCACGCCGGGTCATGGCCCGCATCATGGTACGCGGTCTAGACTCGCCGCATGCCTGTGCTGCTCGACATCGACGGGGTTCTCCACGTCTCCGGCAAGGCGATTCCGGGGGCGGCCGAGGCCGTGCGGCGATTGCGCGACGCGGGCGAGCCGCTGCGCTTCGTGACGAACAACACGGTGCAGGCGCGCGCCGAGATCGCGTCGATGCTCGACGGGCTCGGAATCGCCGTGTCCGAGGACGAGATCTCGACCACCGGCGTCGCCGCCGCACGGCTGCTCGCCGGCTCGCGCGTGCTGCCGCTGACGATGCGCGCGATCCATCCGGACCTGGCCGAGCACGTCGAGCTGGTGGAGAGAGACGCCGACGTCGTGCTCGTGGGCGGCGCCGACGAGACGGACGAGGCGGAGCAGACCTTCGCCTGGAACCGCCTGAACGCCGCGTTCGGCGAGCTCGACCGCGGCGCCAGGCTCGTCTGCCTGCACCGAAACCGCTGGTGGCAGACCGCGAACGGCGCGCTCCTCGACTCGGGCGCGGTGGTCGCGGGGCTCGAGTACGCCGCCGGCGTCCAGGCCGAGCTGGTCGGCAAGCCGAGCGCCGCGTACTTCGAGACCGCCCTGGCCGCGCTCGGCGCGAAGCCCGAGGAGGCGACGATGGTCGGGGACGACCTCGAGGCGGATCTCTCCACCGCGCAGCGGCTCGGACTGCGCGGCGTACTCGTTCGCACGGGGAAGTTCCGCGAGGAGACGCTCGCCGCGGCCGATCCCAAGCCCGACGCGGTGATCGACTCGATCGCCGACCTGCCGGAGCTCTTCGCATGAGGGTCGGCGTCGACCTGATCGAGATCGGGCGTATCCGCGCCGCTCTGGCCCGTCCGGGCTTTCGCGAGCGCGTCTTCACCGAGGCCGAGCGCACCTACTGCGATTCGCGCCCGAATCCGGCGCAGCACTACGCGGGCCGGTTCGCGGCCAAGGAGGCGATCGGCAAGGCGCTCGGCTGCGGCGTCCACTTCACCTGGCGCGAGATCGAGATCGCCGGCCGGCCGAAGCCGGGCGTGAACCTGTCCGGCTGGACGAAGAGCTGGAGCGAGCGCGTCGGCGCCGGGACGATCGACCTCTCCATGACGCATTCGAAGGAGCTGGCCGCCGCGATCTGCGTCGTGGCGGACGCGTGAGCGTCGAGCCGCTCTACACCGCCGCCGAGATGCGGAAGGCCGAGGAGGCCTACGCCGGGCCGACGCTCGAGCTCATGGAGCGCGCCGGCACGGCGACGGCCGAGCTCGTGCTCGTGCGCCATCCGGGCGCCGCGCACTTCACGGTCTGGTGCGGCTCGGGCGCGAACGGCGGCGACGGGTTCGTCGTCGCGCGCCAGCTCGCCAAGGCCGGCCGCGAGGCCGAGATCGTGCTCGTCGGCGAGGAGGAGAAGATCGCCGGAGATGCCGCGGAGATGCTGGCGCAGGCGCGCAAGGCGCGCATTCCCGTCGTGGACGCGCCGTCGTCGCCGGACGTGGCCGTGGACGCGATCTTCGGCACCGGCTTTCGGGCGCGCCCCGCCGGGAAGCCGCGGCACGGATCGGCGAGCTCAACCGGCTCGGGATCCCGGTCGTCTCCGTGGACGTGCCCTCGGGCGTCGACGCCTCGACCGGCGTCGTTCCCGGCGGTGCGGTTCAGGCCGATCTGACCGTCACGTTCCACGGGCGCAAGCTCGGCCTCGTCGTGGGGCCGGGCCGCCACCGCTGCGGCGAGGTCGTCGTCGCCGACATCGGACTCCTGGCCGGGCGAACGAAGAACGGGCTCGTGACCAAGGAGATCCTCGCCGAGGTGCCACGCCGCGGGCCGCTCGACCACAAGTACAGCGCCGGCCACGTCGTGGTCGTGGGCGGCTCCACCGGGCTGACCGGCGCGCCGTACCTCAGCTCCGAGGCCGCCATGCGCGCCGGGGCGGGCTACGTGCGGGCGGTCGTGCCGGAGTCGCTCCAGGGCGTCTTCGCCCAGCGCTTCGTCGAGGTGACGCTCTCGCCGGCGCCCGACGAGGACGGGCTCTTGGTCGCCGACGCGCTCGAGGTCGTGCTCGCCGCCGCCGAGTCCGCGGACGCCCTCGCGATCGGGCCTGGCCTGGGGCGCAGCGACGAGACGCGCGAGCTCGTGCGCCTCGTGCTCGACCGGGTGGAGCGTCCGCTCGTTCTCGACGGGGACGCCCTGTGGGCCGTGACCGGGCACCTCGAATGGATCTTCACGCGCGATGCCCCGACCGTGCTGACGCCACATGCAGGCGAGCTGGGCCGGCTGCTGGGCCGCGACGCCGTCCTGGGTCGACGCGCACCGCCTCGAGGCGGCCGGCGGCGCGGCGGACGACGCGGGCGCGGTCGTCCTGCTCAAAGGTGCCGACTCGCTCGTCGCGGCGCCGGGGCGCGGCGTGCTCGTCAGCGATCTCGGTACGCCCGGCCTGGCGAGCGCCGGGACCGGAGACGTCCTCACCGGCGTCGTCGCGGCGTTTCTCGCCAAGGGGATGGAGGCGCAGCGCGCCGCGGCGGCCGCCTCCGCCGCGTGCGGGCTGGCGGCTCGCGACGCAGCGATCCTCCACGGCGAGGCGGGGCTCGTCGCCCGCGACGTGATCGAGTCGCTGTCCCCGGTGCTGTCGCACGCGTCCGCGTCCAGCGTGACGCGATCGGTGGCCGCGCCCGTTCGTAGTGGAAAATCCGCGCATGGACGCCATGACGAGCAGCCGATCGGTCGTCACGATCGACCTCGGCGCGCTGCGGCGAAACGTGCGCGTGCTGCGGGCCGCCGCGGAACCGGCGGAGCTCTGGGCGGTCGTGAAGGCCGACGCGTACGGCCACGGCGCGGTCGATTGCGCCCGTGCCGCGTTGGAGGAGGGCGCGGCCGCGCTCTGCGTCGCGACCGCGGGGGAGGGCGCCGCTCTGCGGCGCGAGTTCGCGGACGCGCGCATCCTCGTCATGGGCCCGCTCGACGGTGACGAGGCGCCTGCGCGCGAGGCCGATCTGGAGGTCGCCGTCTCCCGGCCGGAGATCCCGGACGGCCTGCGCGTCCATCTCAAGGTGGACACGGGCATGGGCCGCTTCGGGATGACGCCCGCCGAGGCGCTCGCCGCGCCGCGCGGCCAGGTCGTCGGGGTGATGAGCCATCTCGCGACCGCGGACGAGGACGAGGTGTTTGCGCGCCACCAGATCGAGGCGTTCGCGGCGCTGGCCGCCGAGTTCGACGTGGCCGCGCACATCGCGAACAGCGCCGCGGTGCTCCGGTTCCCGGACTCCCGGTTCGACGCGGTGCGCTGCGGCGTCGCGCTCTACGGGCTGTCCCCGTTCGGCGACGACCCCGCCGTGCACGGGCTCGAGCCGGTGCTCGGCTGGCGGAGCCACGTCGCCCAGGCGAAGACGCTGGAGCCGGGCGAGAGCACCGGCTACGGCCGCCGGTTCGTCGCCGGGGAACGGACGCGCATCGGGCTCGTCCCCGTCGGGTACGCGGACGGCTTCCGGCGGGGGCTGACCGGCACGGAGGTCTCGGTCGGGGGGACGCGGCGTGCGGTGATCGGCACCGTGTCCATGGATTCGTTCGCGGTCGAGCTGGGCGACGAGCCCGAGGGAACGCCGGTGACGCTCGTCGGCGACGGCGTGCTCGCCGAGGAGCATGCGCGCGTGCTCGGGACGATCAACTACGAGGTCACGTGCGGGATCCGCACACCGCCCGAGCGCGCGGTGCGGAGGGTCGTCGATGGATGACGCGCCCCTTCTGGCCGCGGCCGGGGAGGACGCGTATCTCGTCGGCGGCGTCATCCGCGACCAGCTGCTCGGGCGCGCGGTGTTCGACGTGGACGTCGCGTGCGCCGATCCCGAGGCGGCGGCGCGTGCGTACGGGGCGGCGCAGGGCGGGGCGGTCGTTCCGCTCTCCGAGCGCCACGGCGCCTGGCGCGTCGCCTACCGCGACGGGCACACGGTCGACTTCACGCCGCTGCGCGGGACGATCGCCGACGACCTCGCCACGCGCGACTTCACCGTGAACGCGATCGCGCGGCGGCTCGGGACGACGGACGCGATCGATCCGCTCGGCGGCGTCGCCGATCTCGGCGCGCGGCGGCTTCGGGCCGTCACCGAGGGCGTGTTTCGTGCGGATCCCCTGCGGTTGCTCCGTGCGGTGAGGCTCGAGGACGAGCTCGGCTTCCGGCTGGACGAGGAGACCGAGGCGCTGGTGCGGCGCGACGCGGGCCTCGTTGCCGAGCCGGCGGGCGAGCGCGTGCTCGGCGAGCTGGAACGCCTGTCGCCGGACGGGTTCCGGCGGCTGGACGAGCTCGGGCTGCTGCGTCCTTTGGGCGGCGATGCGTCGCGGCTCGACGGCGTGGATTCCGGCGGAGCATCCGTCGTATGCGCTGGTGGTCGTGCTCGGCGACGCGGTGCGCGGGCTGCCGGCGTCGAACGAGACGAAGCGGTTCGCATCGGTGCTGCTGCGTGCCGAGCCGCCCGCGGACGACTCGCCGCGGGCGATCTACCGCTTCCGCCGCGCGACCGAGCCGTGGGCGCTCGAGGCGCTCGCGTACCTGCGGGCGGGCTCGTACGCGGATGCGGTTCGGGCGGCGCGGGCCGCCGATCCGGCCGAGCCGCTCCTGCGCGGCGACGAGCTCGGCCTCGCCCCGGGCCCGGACATCGGGCGGCTCCTGGATCTCGTCGAGGAGGAGCGGGCCGCGGGAACGATCTCGACGCGGGAAGAGGCGCTGGAACTCGTGCGCCAGGCGCAAAAACTAGCGCCTGAGCAGGTCTTTCGCGCTCCGCTTAAGGTGCTCCCCCGGGGGACCCCCCTGTGCAGACGCCCCGCGTCGAGCCTATTACGGAAAGGCGCACACGTGGTGCGCGGAAGTGTGCCGAAAGCTGTGCCGGTTAGCTCGGCGCCCACTTGACCGTGCAGCCCACCGGCGGGGTCTCCGCCGGCGCGGGAGCTCGGCCGGCCAGCACCGCGTCGAGCGCGTCCCGCAGCCACGGATCGGCGCCCTCGGGATCGGTGTAGTCCGAGTCGGGCGCGCCGTGGTAGACGAGCCGGTGCTCCGCGTCGAAGAGGAACACCTCGGGCGTCCGCGAGGCGCCGTAGGCCGCCGCGACCTCCTGGCTCTCGTCCCGCAGGAACGGGAACACGAAGCCCTCCTGCGCGGCCCGCACGACCATGGCGTCGAACGTGTCGCCCGCGTGGTGGTTCGAGTTCACGGCGACGAGCCCGGCGCGGCCCTTGTAGGCCTGCGCGATCGCGTTCAGCCGGCCGTCCCAGGCGACCACGTACGGGCAGTGGCAGCACGAGAAGACGACCGCGACCGGCGTGCCCTCGTAGTCGGCGAGCGAGTGCTCCACGCCGTCGACGCCGGGGAGCGTGAAGCCGGAGCCGCGTCGCCGAGGGAGATCTGCGCCATGCCGCGATGCTAGCTAGCCGCGCCACCGTTCGCGGAGGCGCGCGGTGTAGCGGCCGAGGGTCGCCGGCGCGATCCCCTGCGCCGCGCCCGCGAGGCGGAAGACGCGCGGAACGACGACCTCCCGGCGGTTCTTGTCGATCGCTCGCAGGATCGTGTCCGCGACCGCGTCGGGATCGACGACGAAGTGCCGCCCCAAGCGGCTCGCGAGCGCCTTGTCCTGCGGGAACCCCTCCGTCGGAACCGGGCCGGGATTGACCGCGTGCATGCGGATCCCCCGCGGCGCGAGCTCGTCGGCGGCGCTGCGCGCGAACGCGAGCTGCGCGTGCTTCGAGGCCGTGTAGGGCCCCGACGCGAGCGGCACCGTCGTCCCCGCGACCGACGCGACGACCACGACGTCGGAGGGCGCGCCGGCCTCCAGCAAGGGAAGGAATGCGCGCAGCCCCCACACGCTCCCGAAGAAGTTCACGCCCGTGACGAGCTCGATCCGCTCGGGCGGCAGCTCGAGGAACCCGCCGCCGCCCGGGATGCCCGCGTTCAGCACGAGGAGCCCGATTGCCGGGTGCCGCTCGGCCACGCGCGCCGCGGCGGCGTCCACCGAGGCCCGGTCGGAGACGTCGCAGACCTCGGCCTCGCCGCCGATCTCCGCCGCGACGGCCTCGAGCCGCTCCTGCCCGCGCGCGATGAGCACGCAGCGCCAGCCGCGGCGGGCGAGCGCCCGCGCGGTGGCCGCGCCGATTCCGCTCGACCCTCCGGTGATGACCGCGACCCGCATGACCAGGAGCCTAGCCCCGAGTAGACTCCTCCGCGCTGTGCCTGACTTCCAGGGAAAGCGCGGGCTCGTCCTCGGCGTCGCCAACCGGCGCTCGATCGCCTGGGCGATCGCGCAGCGGCTTGCCGAGGGCGGCGCCAGCCTCGCCTTCACCTACCAGGGCGAACGCATCGAGAAGGGCGTCCGCGAGCTGGCCGAGTCGGTCTCGAGCCCGCTGATCACGGAGTGCGACGTGCGCTCCGACGAGAGCATCGACAACCTGTTCGCGCAGGTCTCCGAGACGTTCGGCGGGGAGCTCGACCTGCTCGTCCACTCGGTCGCCTTCGCCGACGCGCGCGATCTCGAGGGACGCTTCACCGACACGCCGCGCGACCGCTTCTGGCTCGCCGTCGACGTGTCCGCCTACTCGCTCGTCGCGTGCGCCCGAGCGGCCGAGCCGCTCATGGAGACGGCCGGCGGCGGCTCGATCATGACGATGACCTACCTCGGCGGCGAGCGGGCCGTGCCGCACTACAACGTCATGGGCGTGGCCAAGGCGACGCTCGACTCGTCCGTGCAAGTACCTCGCCTGGGATCTCGGCCGGAAGTCGATCCGCGTGAACGCCGTCTCGGCCGGGCCCGGTGCGCACGCTGGCCGCGCGCTCGATCGCGGGGTTCCCGACGATGGAGGCGATCGTCGAGGAGCGCTCACCGCTGCACCGCCCGATCGAGGCCGACGACGTCGGCGCCGCGGCCGCGTACCTCCTGTCGGAGGACGCCCGCAACGTGACCGGGACGACGCTCTACGTCGACTCCGGCTACCACGCGATGGGGATGTAGGTGTCCGCCGAGGCGCGGCTCCGGGAGTTGGGCATCGAGCTTCCGCCGGTGCCCGAGCCCGCGGCGAACTTCGCGAACTGCGTCCGCACCGGGAACCTCGTCTTCTGCTCCGGGACGGTGCCGACGACGCCCGACGGCGAGATCCCGACGGGGAAGGTGGGCGCGGACGTCACGACCGAGGAGGCGGCGGCGCACGCCCGGCCGATCGGGCTCAACCTGCTCGCGGTGGTGAGGCAGGAGGTCGGCGACCTCGATCGCGTCGGCGGGTCGTGAAGCTGCTCGGGATGGTGAACGCGGTGCCCGACTTCCGGAGCAGTCCTACGTCATCAACGGCTGCTCCGACCTCTTCGTCGAGGTGTTCGGCGAGCGGCACGCCCGCTCGGCGGTCGGCATGGGCAGCCTGCCGTTCGGCATCACGGTCGAGATCGAGGCGATCTTCGAGGTGGAGTGAGGGCGGCGCTCGTACGCGAGGTCGGCGCGCCGGCCGAGCTGGGCGAGGCCGCCGAGCCGCCAGGGCGAGACGATCGAGGTCCTCGCGGCGCCGATCAACCCGATCGACCTCGCCGTGTCGCGCGGGGTCCTCGCGACCGGCCATCCCGAGCTGCCCTACGTTCCCGGCTGCGAGGCCGTGGGTCGCACCGCCGACGGCCGCACGGTCTGGATCTTCGGCGGCTCGCTCGGGCGGACGTCGCAGGGCGCGATGGCCGAACGCGCGCCGATCGGGGACGCGCACGCGATCGAGGTGCCCGACGGCGCCGACCCAGCGCTCGCCGCCGCGCTCGGAATCGCCGGGCTCGCCGGCTGGCTCCCGTTCGCCTGGCGCGCACCGCTCCGCGGCGGCGAGAACGTGCTCGTGCTCGGCGCCACCGGCTCGGTCGGCCTCGTCGCCGTGCAGGCGGCGAAGCTCCTCGGCGCGGCCCGGGTCGTCGCGGCCGGACGGAGCGACGCCGGGCTCGAGCGCGCGGCCGAGCACGGCGCGGACGCGACGCTTCGGCTCGACGCGACCGGAGACCTCGTCGCGGCGATCAAGGACGCCTTCGGCGGAGAGGGCCCGAGCTACGTCTTCGACCCGCTCTGGGGCGAGCCGGCCGCGGCGGCGATCGAGGCGGCCGCCCCGCACGCGACGATCGTGAACCTCGGCCAGTCGGCGGGCGCGACGGCCGAGCTCGCGTCGGCGGCGGTGCGGTTCAAGAGCCTCTCGATCCTCGGCCACACGAACTTCGCCGTCCCGCCCGACGAGCTCGCCGAGCAGTACCGGCGGCTGGTGGGCCACGCGGTCGCCGGCGAGATCCGGATCGACGTGGAACGCGTGCCGCTCGACGCGGTCGGGGACGCGTGGCGCCGCCAGGCGGACGGGCGCCGGCACGAAGCTCGTCGTCGTCCCTGACCGCCGGCGGCCTAGGGGAAGCCGGAGCTCGTCAGCCCGAGGTCGAGCCGGCCGCCGTCGCGGCACTCCGGCGGGACGACGTACTCGACGCCGGCGCCGCTGCGCAGGGCGTTCTCGGCGAGCTGCTGCCGCATCATCTGGCTCGCCCGCTCCTCGGAGAGTCCGAGCCGCCGGCCGAGGACGACGCCGGATTGCAGCGCGTAGCACTCGGTCTCACCCTCGTTCGCGATGCCGCGCAGGTGCCAGGCCTCGTGCGCGAGGACGGCGACGGCGCGGGCCGTCTGGCTCGACACCACCTCGCCCTTGAACGCAAGCCGGTAGAGGTCGTAGCAGCGCTCCGGCGTCAGGTACGCGACGTCGCCGCCCACGAGCGCCGCCCCGTCCGCGTGCTGGACGAGGCCGACATGCTCGCCCGACTCGTCGCAGTCGACCGTGACCGGCTTCCCCGCGATCGCGGATGCCTCGACGGCGAAACGGTCGGTCGCCCTCCGCCTGCGTGGCCTCGTCCAGGCCGTCCCAGCCCGTGCGGCTGTCGGTGATCCAGAACGCGAACGCGAGCGCGGCGAGCACCGCCGCTCCGGCGACGAGACGGCGCCAGGGGCGGCGGCGCGGCGCGAACGGCGCCGGCTCGATCTCGTTCGGCTCGTCGTCGGACCAGAGCTCGTCCTCGTCGTCGAACCCCTGGTAGCCGTACAGATCCTGGTCGATCGGCTGCGGCCCGCGGTTCGGCGGGCCCGGCGGCGCCGCACGGATCGCGCCGACGAAGAAGTTCAGCTCGAGCCCGGCGAGGATCAGGAACGGGATCCAGACCGGCACGGTCGCGCGCAGCCAGTACGGGCCGAAGAGCAGCACGAGCAGGATGAGCACGAGGCCCGCCCGCACGAGGAACGCCGGGTTGCGCAGCGGGTTGTCGGGGCCGTCCATCGCGCGACCGTAGCTGGCGCGACGGGCGCTGCGGCTAATCGACGACGACCTTGAAGAGCGGCGCGAGCGAGTCCCAGCGCTCGATCTCGCAGCCGTTCCCGCGGTTGAACGTCGCGTCCACCTCTTCGCCCTGGAACGTGCCGTACACGTGCGCCTCCTCGGGCCCGCCGTAGATCATCGTGCAGGCGGTGTCCGGCGGAACCGGCTCGAGGGACCCGGGGTGGGCGGCGAGCGCGGCGCAGGACTCGGCCGAAAGCGGGTTGGTGCCGCCGACCGGATCGCACTCGAGCGTGGTCGTGACCGAGACGCCGCTGTCGAAGCCGGTCTGCGCGACCTCGACCGTGAGCGAGGTCGCGGCGCCGCTCGGCGCCGGCGTCGGTCACGGAGCCCGTTCCGGAGCCCGACTCCTGCGTGCCGCAGCCGCCGAGGCCGAGGAGCAGCGCGGCGAGGCCCGCCGCGGCGGCGTTCACGAGCCGTGCTCCCGCGCGGCGGCGACCATCTCGTCCATGTCGGGCACCTCGCCGGGGGCGTAGAGCCGCGTCCAGCGCACGGTGCGGCCGCCGTCCACGAGGAAGCACGAGCGCTGCGCGACGTCGGAGAGCCCGCGGAACTCGTGCGCGATGTCGAAGGCGTGGATCGCCTCGGCCTCCCAGTCGCAGAGCAGCGGAATCTCGAGGTCGAGCGCCTCGCGCCAGGCGACGTGCGACCAGGGGCTGTCGCGCGAGACGCCGAAGGGCGAGAAGCCCGCCGCCTCGAGGTCCTCGCGCCGTCCGCGCAGGAGCAGCAGCTCGTCCGTGCACGTCGCGGACCAGTCGAAGAGGTAGAAGAGCAGGAGGATCCCTTCGCCGGGCGGCGTCAGCTCGTGCAGCCGGACCGCCTCGCCCGGCGCGGCGAGCAGCGTCGGATTCGGCGCGCGCTCTCCGGCGGCGATCACGCGGCCACCGGCTCGAGCCCGACGTCCTCGGTCGTGTCGGCGATCTCGCGGACGACCTCGGCGATGTCGCGGTTCGCGTTGTAGACGCGGCGCTGCCGGTCGGCGCTGTTTCCGCGCGCGAGTATTTCCGCGATGCCGGTGAGCTCCCGGTCGGAGCCCAGCTCGACCGCGTGCGGCTCGATCTCGCGCAGCGTCCGGCGGATCAGCTGCGCCACGGGCACCCGGTTCCGCCGGCCGGTGACGAGGTCCATGACGGGCGCCTCGAGGCCGTAGCGGCCGGCGAGCCACTTGTTCTCGGTCACGAGCATCCGGTGGAACGTCGGGAGCTCCTGGCCGGCGTCGTAGTGGTCGCAGTAGCGCTTCACGAGCGCCTGGATGAACGCGGCGATCGCGACGGCGTCCTCGACGCGCGTGACCGCGTCCATCACGCGGATCTCGATCGTGCCCCACTTGGGATGCGGGCGGATGTCCCACCAGATGTGCGTGTAGTCGGCGATGCACCCGGTCTTCTCGAGCTGGCCGACGACGCGCGCGTACTCCTCGTAGTCGGCGAAGCGCGGCGGCACGCCGGAGCGCGGGAACGCCGCGAACACCATCTGCCGCGTCGATTCGAGCCCGGTCAGCTCGCCGCGCCAAAACGGGGAGGACGCGGACAGCGCGAGCAGCTCGCCGAGGTGGTTCAGCATCGCGCTGAGGACGGCGATGCACTTGTCCGGGCCGTCGACGGCGACGTGGACGTGCATCCCGAAGATCAGCTCGCGGCGCGCGACGTACTGGAGCTGGTCGACGAGCGCCCGGTAGCGGTCGCGGGCCGTGATCCGCTGGCGCTCGAACAGGCTGAACGGGTGCGTGCCCGGCCGAGCCGACGCGCAGGCCCTCCTTGCGGCCGAGCTTCGTCACGTAGCCGCGCAGCCGCCGCAGCTCCGCGTCGATGTCGCCGGCCGTGTGGCAGACCGGCGTCGAGATCTCGATCACCGACTGCATGAGCTCGGCCGAGACGCGCGCGACGAACTCCTCCTCGTGCACGCGGGAGAGCACCGTGTCGATGTGCTGCACGAGGTCGAACGTCTCGGGGTCGAGGAGCATGTACTCCTCCTCGACGCCGAGCGTGAACGGGTCGCCCACCCCGAACTTGTGCTCGATGCACGCTGCCCCCTTCGGCAAAGCTCTCGCCCGTGATCGATGGGGGGTACAGCTGCTTCATCGGCCCAATTTACCCCGGTTCGGGCATTCGCTCCCCTACGCGGGCCCGACGACCGCCTCGGCTTCGATCTCGATCAGGTAGCGCGGATCGACGAATGCGACCACCACGACGCCGGTGGAGGCGGGGCGGATCTCGCCGAAGATCTCGCCGTGCGCGCGCAGGGCCGCGTCGAAGTCGGCCGCGTCGGCGAGGTACATCCGCGTCCGCACGACGTCGGAGAACGAGGCGCCGGCCTCGGCGAGCGCGGCGCCGATGATCTCGAAACAGCGGCGCGCCTGGCCGTAGGCGTCCGGCGGGGGGTCGGCGTTTTCGGGCATCGTCGCCACCGTTCCCGAGACGAGCACGCGATCCCCGACGCGGACGGCCCGCGAGTAGCCGGCGATCGGCTCGTACGGCGAACCCGATGAAACGAGGCGGCGCTCCATGCTGCGCGTAGTATCGCCCGCCGTGGAGGCGCTCGCGCTCATCGATTCCTGGCCGGTGGCAAACGCCGCCGTCGGCGTCGTCTCGGCCGAAGGCGTGCTCGCCCGGCGCGGGGCCGAGGAGCGCGTGTTCCCGTGGGCGTCGGTGACGAAGCTCGTCACGGCGGGCGCGGTACTGGTCGCGGCCGAGGAGGGGATCGTCGAGCTGGACGAGCCCGCGGGGCCGCCGGGCGCGACGTTGCGGCACCTGCTCTCCCATGCGTCAGGGCTTCCCCTCGACGGCGAGCGCCCGCTCACCGCGCCGGGGACGCGCCGCATCTACTCGAACACGGGCATCGAGCTGGCCGCGGCGCTCGTTTCGGAGCGGGCGGAGATGCCGTTCGCCGAGTACCTGGCCGGCGCGGTGCTCGAGCCGGTCGGGATGACCGCGCGGCTGGACGGATCGCCTGCGTCGGCCGTGTCGGGGTCGCTCGCGGACCTGCTTGCGTACGGACGCGAGCTCCTGGCGCCGCGGTTCCTCGCCGAGGAGACGCTCGCGGAGGCGACGGAGGTGGCGTTCCCCGGGCTCGCGGGGATCCTGCCCGGGTACGGACGCCAGGAGCCGAACGACTGGGGGCTCGGGTTCGAGCTGCGCGACGGCAAGGCCCCGCACTGGACCGGGACGCGGAACTCGCCGCGGACGTTCGGCCACTTCGGCCGCGCCGGGACGTTCCTCTGGGTCGACCCCGAGGCGGGGCTCGCCTGCGCGTGCCTCACCGACCGCGAGTTCGGCGGGTGGGCCGCGGAGGCCTGGCCCGTGCTCTCCGACTCTGTGCTCGAGGCGTTCGGGAGCGCGTCGGCCTCTTAAGGCCAGTCGCGCGTGTTGCCGGGACTCCCCCCGCCCCACCCAGAGGCTATCGCCGATTTCCGCGCAGGTGGCGCGCGAAATGCGCCGACTTCGTGCCGGGTTACTCGGTGAAGAGCGGCCGCAGGAACTCGTCGAACGTCGCGCGGTCGCAGCTCGCGACCGTCGCCGGCGTGACCGCCTCTACGGTGGCCGTTCGGGTCATGTCCATGAGGAGCGCGACCTCGCCGAAGTAGGCGCCCGGCTTCAGGACCGTCCGCTCGCCGAGCTCGTCCTGCACCGCCCGCAGCAGCCCGCCGAGGACGACGTAGAAGCGGTCGCCGTCCTCGCCCTGCGAGACGATCCGCTCGCCCGGTGCGACGGTCGCGCCGCTCCATCCGCTCGCCGAGCTTCGCAAGCACCTCTCCGGGCAGCCCGGCGAGGAGCCCGACCTGGGCGAGCTCGTGCGCGGTCGCGGACTGGTGCCTCACGCCGCCGATCCTACGTCCAGAACGGCCGTAGCCGGGGTCAGACCCCGGCCACGGCCGTTCAAGACAGGTTGTCTACGCCTCGACGAGGCCGAGCGCGCGCTCGAGCGAGCTCTTCGGCTGCGCCCCGAGGGCGCCGGCGACGGGCTCGCCGTCCTTGAAGAGGACGATCGTCGGGATGCTCATGATCCCGTAGCGCTGCGCCAGCGCGGGCTGCTCGTCGATGTTCACCTTCACGAGCCGCAGCTCGTCGGTGCGCTCCTCCGCGATCTGGTCGAGGGCGGGAGCGACCATGTGGCACGGGCCGCACCACTCAGCCCAGAAATCCACGATCACGGGCTTCTCGCTGCCCAGCACCTCGGTTTCGAATGTCGTCTCGGTCGCTTCCACTGCCTGTGTCGCCACTGTGTTCCTCCTGTTGAGTGTCACCTGCTGAAACGACCCGGCCGCGAGGAAAAGTCCCGCGTCTAGACTCCGTTTCCCCATGTTCAAGCCGCTTCCGCCCGTCCCCGATCATCCCGCCCTCGAGGAGGAGATCCTCGCCTGGTGGGAGGAGCGGCAGACGTTCGACCGGCTGCGCGGGCAAAACGCCGACGGCCCGGTCTGGAGCTTCGTCGACGGCCCGGTGACCGCGAACAAGACGCTCGGCGTCCACACCGCCTGGGGCCGCACGCTCAAGGACGTCTTCCAGCGCTACAAGGCCCTGCGCGGCTTCCACCAGCGCTACCAGAACGGCTTCGACTGCCAGGGCCTTTGGATCGAGGTCGGCGTCGAGCGCGAGCTGGGCTTGAACTCGAAGCACGAGATCGAGGAGTACGGCCTCGCCGAGTTCTCCCGCCGCTGCCGCGAGAAGGTCGTCTGGTCGGCCGAGCGAGCTGACCCGCGGCTGCATCCGCCTGGGCCAGTGGATGGACTGGGGCAACGACTACTTCACCTTCTCGGACACGAACATCGAGTACATCTGGGGCTTCCTCAAGCGGATGCACGAGCAGGGCTTCCTCTACCTCGGCCACCGCTCGACCGAGTGGTGCCCGCGCTGCGGCACGTCGATCTCCGCGCACGAGCTGGTCGGAAGCTACGAGGACCGCATCGACCCGTCGCTCTTCGTCCGGCTTCCCTTGACCGACCGCCCGGGCGAGGCGCTCGCCGTCTGGACGACCACCCCGTGGACCCTGCCCGCCAACGTGGCCGTGGCGGTGAACCCCGCCGAGGAGTACGGCCGGCGCGAGAACGGCGAGTGGGTCGCGGTGCGCCGCCATCCCGAGGACGAGCTCGAGGACCGCCGCCACGGGGCCGAGCTCGTCGGCTGGCGCTACGAGGGCCCGTTCGACCATCTGCCCGCGGCCGCCGGCGTCGAGCATCGGGTCATCCCGTGGGACGAGGTCTCGATGGACGAGGGCACGGGCCTCGTCCACATCGCGCCCGGCGCGGGCTCGGAGGACTTCGAGCTGTCGCGGGTCCACGATCTGCCGGTGCTGACGCCGGTGGACGAGTCCGGGCGCTTCTACCCCGACTACGGCTGGCTGCACGGACTGGGGACGACCGAGGCGGCCGATCAGCTCGTCGCCGACCTCGCCGAGCGCGGGCGCCTGATCGACGCCGGCACGATCGAGCACCGCTTCCCGTACTGCTGGCGCTGCCACACGCCGCTCATCTTCCGGATCTCCGACGACTGGTTCATCGCCGTCGAGGACCTGCGCCCGAAGCTGATCGAGGCCAATTCGACGATCGACTGGACGCCCGAGTACTTCGGCAAGCGGATGGACGACTGGCTCCGCAACCTCGGCGACTGGAACATCTCGCGGCGCCGCTTCTTCGGCCTGCCGCTGCCGTTCTATCCCTGCGGCGAGTGCGGCCACCTGACCGTCGTCGGCTCGCGCGGGGAGTTGTCCGACAAGGCCACGGCGGGCCTGGAGCAGCTCGAGGAGCTCCACCGCCCGTGGGTGGACGAGGTGACGATCCGCTGCGACGGCTGCGGCGCCGAGGGCGTGCGCCGCGTGGTCGAGGTCGGCGACGTCTGGCTCGACGCCGGGATCGTCCCGTTCTCGACGCTCGGCTGGCTGAACCCGGTGGCGATCGAGGGCGGCTACGCGACGGGCGCCTCGAAGGGGCTCTCGACCGCCGACCTCCCCGACCACGAGTACTGGGAGACGTGGTTCCCGGCCGACTGGGTGACCGAGATGCGCGAGCAGATCCGCCTGTGGTTCTACTCGCAGCTCTTCATGTCGGTGGCGCTGGTCGGCGAGGCGCCGTTCCGCTCGGCGCTCGGCTACGAGAAGATGCTCGACGAGCACGGCCGCGAGATGCACGGCTCCTGGGGGAACCTGATTCCGGCCGAGGATGCGTTCGCGCGCATGGGCGCGGACGTCATGCGCTGGCAGTTCTGCACGCAGCCGCCCGACCGCAACCTCCTGTTCGGCTACGGGCCGGCGCACGAGATCAAGCGGCGGCTGCTCACGCTGTGGAACTCGGTGCGGTTCCTGTGCGACTACGGGAACATCGAGGGCTTCGAGCCGCGCTACTCCGATCTCTCGTCGGGCGTCGCGGACGCGGAGCTGACGCTGCTCGACCGCTGGCTGCTCGCGCGCACCGACGCGCTCGTCGCCGAGTCGACCTCCGCCTACGAGGCGCAGCTGACGCACCGCGTGGTCGAGGCGTTCGAGGCGTTCGTCGACGACCTCTCGAACTGGTACATCCGCCGCTCGCGCCGCCGGTTCTACGCCTACGACGACGCGGCGTTCCGGACGCTCTGGACCGCGATCGTCCAGTCGCTTCGCGTGGTCGCGCCGATCATGCCGTTCCTCTCCGAGCATCTCTGGCGGGCGCTCGTCGCGGAGCGGTGCTCGGACGCGCCCGAGAGCGTCCACCTGGCCGGGTGGCCCGAGGCGCGGGCGGCGGACGCGGATCTGCTCGCCGGCATGCAGGAGGCGCGCGTCGTCGCGGAGCTGGGCCGGCGCGCCCGGGATGCGGCGGGGCTGAAGCTGCGCCAGCCGCTCGGGCGGGCGGTGGTTCAGGGCTCGGCGCGGGCCGAGGCGCATGCGGACACGATCCGCGACGAGCTGCGCGTGAAGGAGCTCGAGTTCGGCGAGGTGGACGCGACCGAGCTGCGCGTGAAGCCGAATCTGCCGGTGCTCGGCCCGCGGCTCGGCAAGGAGCTCGGCGCGGTGCGCGCCGCGCTCGAGGCGGGCGAGTTCGAGGAGCTGGACGGCGGCGGCTTCCGCGCGGCCGGGCACGAGCTCGGGCCGCGACGACGTGCTGGTCGAGCGCGTCGGCCGCGAGGGCTGGGCGGTCGAGTCGCAGGACGGCGTCACGGTCGCGGTCGACACGGCGCTCGACGACGAGCTGCGGCTCGAAGGGCGCGTGCTCGACCTGATCCACGCCGTGAACCTGATGCGCAAGGAGGCGGGGCTCGAGGTGACCGACCGGATCGTGCTCACGGTTCCGGCGGACGACGACCTCCTCCGCCACGCCGACTGGATCAAGGCGGAGACGCTGGCCGAGCGGCTCGAGCCGGGCGCCGAGCTCGCCGTGGCGAAGGCGTAGCGCCGCCGCGCGGAGTTCCGGCACACACCGGCACAAACTCGGCGCGAATCGTCACAGACACGTAGCGGTTTCGGCGTTACGCTGAAGGCGGGATCGAGGGCGGTGCTCCCCCTCCCGGGTGGGGTCGTAGTGCGTTAACGCTCGGCGGAAAACAAGCGCAGCGAAGCGCCCCCGCCCCGACAGCGTGACCTCGCTGGAAGGGACGAAGCTAGGAAGCCGCGGCGGCCGAGCGCCGGATCTCGACCGGGAGCTTGAAGGTGACGTCCTCGATCTCGTCCGTGAACGGCTCCACGTCGGTGACGCCGCGCTCGCGAAACCAGCCGATCACGCGGTCGACCAGCCGCTCCGGGGCCGACGCGCCCGACGTCACGCCGAGCGTCTCGACTCCCTCGAGCCACGCCTCGTCGATCTCGGTCTCGTCGTCGATCAGGTACGCCGGCACGCCGGCGGCCTCCGCCACCTCCACGAGCCGGTTCGAGTTCGAGCTGTTCCGCGAGCCGATCACGAGGAGCAGCTGGATCTCCTTCAGCATCGCCTTCACGGCGCGCTGGCGGTTCGTCGTCGCGTAACAGATGTCTTCCTTCTTCGGCGCCTCGATCCACGGGAAGCGACGGCGGAGCACGTCGATCACCTCGTTGGTCTCGTCCACCGACAGGGTGGTCTGCGTGATGTAGGAGAGCTTCTCGGCGTGAGCGAGGTCGACCGTCTTCCGCGTCCTGGGGCGACTCGACGAGGACGATCGCCTCGGGCGCCTCGCCCATCGTCCCCTCGACCTCCTCGTGGCCCTCGTGGCCGATCAGGACGACGGTGTAGCCGCGCTTTGCGTAGTGCCGCGCCTCCGCGTGCACCTTCGTGACGAGCGGGCAGGTCGCGTCGACGGTCTTCAGGCCGCGCGCCTCCGAGTTGGCGTAGACGGACGGCGCCACGCCGTGGGCGGAGAAGACGACGGTCGCGCCCTCGGGCACGTCGGTCTCGTTCTCGACGAAGATCGCGCCGCGCTCCTCGAGGTCGCGGACGACGTGGAGGTTGTGGACGATCTGCTTGCGCACGTAGACGGGCGCGCCCCACATGTCGAGCGCCCGCTCGACCGTGTCGACGGCGCGCTCGACGCCGGCGCAATAGCCGCGCGGCGATGCGAGGAGGATCCGCTTCACCATGGATCCAATGGTATCCGCGCGGTTCGGCTCCTCGGTGAATAGAGCGGAAGGCCCGCCACTGGGGGGTGTAGCAGCGGGCCCTCCGCATCGCTCACCGCGGCCTATCCAGCCAGGACGCCTGCCGCGGCTTGCATCGCCCAGTGGCGCAACGGTAACCAGCGCGCCAATCGCTGCCAATAGGCCGAACGGCCTATCTTCGGCTCGGCTCTATCATCGGGTGCAATGACGGAGATTCGCTTCGCTCGTCAGGACGTTGCAGCGCCCACCATCGCCCTCGCGCTGGCCCGCGCGGAGGAGCCCCGGGAGGCGGTCGACCTCTTCCTCGACGCCGTCGCCGCGATCGCCGAGACCGACGTGCTGGCGCTCGCGCTCGCCGACGAGGAGGCCGAGCGGGCGTCCGGGTACGCGATCCGCGGCGGCGACGAGGTCTGGTGGCGCAGCGTCTCGATCGACCTCGCGCACGACGTGGGTGGGATCGCAACGGCCGCGCGCGAGCGGGCCGCCTTCACGGTCTACGACACGAGCACCGCGGCGCACGTGAACCGCCGGCTCGCGGCGACGATCGGTGCAAAGAGCGCGGCGTTCATTCCGCTGGCCGCGGACGAGCGGCTGGTCGGCGTGCTCGTGATCGCCTCGTGCGCGGAACGGCGCCATTTCGCTCCCGCGCTGGTCGACGCGGTCCAGCGGCTCGCGGACGAGGTCGCGCCGGTGCTGCGGCGGATGCGCTCGGCCGACGCGCTGCGCCGGGCGCTCGAGCGCGAGCATCTCGTCGGCGAGATCGCGCGCAGGGTCCGCTCCGAGCTCGACCTCGACGACGTCCTCAACGTGGCCGTGACCGAGACCGGGCGTGCGCTCGGCGTCTCGCGCTGCTTCATCCGGCTGGGCCCTGCGGGCGAGCCGATGCCGGTGCGGGCCGAATGGACCGCGCCCGACGTCGCGCCGATCGGGATCGAGCCCGACCGGCTGCCCGTCTCGAATCTCGCGCTGCGGGAAGGCCGCACGGTGGCGATCGGCGACATCGAGGACTCGCCCGAGCTCGACGACGACACGCTCGGAGGCCGGGAGCGCCTCATCGCGCTCGGGTCCAAGGCCGTGCTGGCGACGCCGATCGTGGTCTTCGACGAGCTCGTCGGCGTGTTCGCGCTCCACCGGACGCAGACGGGCGCCTGGTCGGCGAGCGACATCGCGGTCGCGGAGGCCGTCGCCGGGGAGGTCGGGGTCGCGATCCACGTCGCCCGGCTGCTCAGCGACGACGAGCGCCAGGCGCGTATCCAGCTCGGGTTCTTCCGGGTCGCCGAGGTGCTCGGGTCGCCCCTCTCGCTCGGCCAGACGCTCGACGCCCTCGCACGGGCGGCCGCGGAGGCGCTCGGCGCCGACGCGGCGTTCGTGCTCGAGCCGGCCGGCGCCGCGCTTCGGCTCGCCGGCTCCTACGAGCTGCCGCCGAGGCTCGCCGCGCGGCTGGCGGACGGGATCCCCGCCGCGCAGACCCCGCTCGCCGACGCCGGCCGCAAGGGACGCATGGTCGTCAGCTCGCTGCGCGACGACGACCGGTTCGAGCCGGCCGCGCGGACGCTCTTCACGAAGAGCGGCTTCGCGTCGCTCTGCGCGGCGCCGGTCGCCCGCGGCGAGAACGACTTCGCGACCGTCGTCGTCCTCTTCAAGGCCGAGCGCGAGTTCACGGACGACGACCTGGCCGTCGCCGTCCACCTCAGCGGCGCGGCGCAGGGCGCGCTCGAGCGCAGCGAGCTGTACGAGTCGGAGCGGCGCGGGCGCAGGCTCTCGGAGCATCTCGCCACGGTCGGCGCGCGGCTCGTCACCGGGCTTTCGCCCGAGCACGTCACCGAGGAGATCGCGAACGCCGCGAAGGAGCTGCTCGAGGCCGACGCGGCGGTCGTGCGGGTGCTCGAAGGCGACGAGCTCGTCGTCGTGGCCACCTCCGGTGAGCGGGTCGCGGACGCGCTCGGCACCCGGTCGAGCTCCGGCGCCGGCCTGCTCGGCGACGTGGCGCAGTCGCGCCGTCCCGGCCAGCTCGAGGACGTCCTCGCCTCTCCCCGCCTGGCCTCTGAGGACTCGCTGCTCGCGAACGGGATGGCCGCCTCGGCCGTGGCGCCGATGTCCGCCCAGGGCGGCGGGCTCGGCGGGATGCTGAGCGTCTACTCCGCGACGCCCCGCACGTGGCGGGCCGACGAGACGCAGGCGCTGGCCGCGCTGGCCGCGATGGCGGCGGCCGCCCTCTCCAACGCGGAGCTCTACCGCAGCGTCGCCGAGGAGAAGGAGCGGAGCGAGGCCATCCTCGGGAACATCGCCGACGGCATCGTCGCCGTCGACCGCGACGGCACGATCGTCCTCTGGAACGCCACGGCGGCGCAGATCACCGGCGTTCCGGCGAGCGAGGCGGTCGGGCGCCGCGTCGCCGAGACGCTGCAGCGTGAGCTGGCGAGCGGCGAGGCCACGCCGGCCGGCGAGCGCGAGGTCGCGATCCTGCGCGGCAACACGGAGATCTGGGTCGCCCTCACGGAAGCCGTCATGCACGACGACACGGGCGCCGTGGTGGGGCGGGTGTTTGCCTTCCGCGACGTGTCGGCCGAGCGGGCCGTCGAGACGATGAAGTCCGAGTTCGTCGCCGCCGTCTCCCATGAGCTGCGCACGCCGCTGACCTCGATCTACGGCTTCGCGGAGACGCTCCTGCGCAAGGACGTCCAGTTCGCCGAGTCCGACCGCGCGACGTTCCTCGGCTACATCGCGTCCGAGTCGGAACGGCTCATCCGCATCGTCGACGACCTCTTGAACGTCGCGCGGCTCGAGGCGGGCGCGCTCGGGCTCGATCTCGGCCCGGTGGACGTCGCCGAGGTGGTCGGGGCGGCGGTGAAGCGCGAGCCGAAGGGCGGGCACCGCTTCGTCGTCGATCTCCCGGCCGGGCTCACGGCCGTGGCCGATCCGGCCCGGCTCGGCGAGGTCGTGCACCACCTCGTCTCGAACGCCGTCAAGTTCTCGCCGGAAGGAGGGACGATCACGATCGCCGGCCGTCAGCGGGCCGACATGGTCGAGCTGCGCGTCGTCGACGAGGGCGAGGGCATCGCCCCGGCCGACCGCAAGCGGATCTTCACCAAGTTCTTCCACGGCGGGGACGCGGGGCCCGAGCCCGGCAGCGGCACGGGCGTCGGCCTCTTCCTCGCACGCGGCCTCGTCGCCGCGATGCGGGGCCGCCTCTGGGTCGAGTCGGAGGAGGGGCGCGGCTCGCGCTTCGTCTTCGAGCTGCCCGCTTCGAACGAGGCCGGGGCGGGTAAGCGGAGCTAGTGGCGACGAAGGTTCTGGTTGTCGACGACGAGGCCCCGCTTCGGCTCCTCTGCCGGGCGAACCTCGAGGCGGAGGGCTTCGAGGTCGTCGAGGCGGCCGACGGCCGGGCCGGGCTGGCGGCCGCGCGCGCCGCGAGCCCGGATCTGATCCTCCTCGACGTGATGATGCCCGGCCTCGACGGCTGGACGGTCGCCGAGGAGCTGCTCGCCGACGAGGCGACCCGGGCCATTCCGATCGTCTTCCTCACGGCGCGCGCCGACGTGCGCGACCAGGCGCGTGGGATCGATCTCGGCGGCGTCGACTACGTGACGAAGCCGTTCAACCCGCTGGAGCTCGCGAGCGTCGTCGGCACGGTCGTGGATGCGGTCGCGCGCGGCGAGCGCGAAGATCTGCGGGCCGAGCGCGTCGCCGAGCTGCGCGACCTCTTCGAGGTCCGTCTAAGCCGGACTCGAAGCGCGGGCGGTCTGCGCGATCGCGACGCCGCCGAGCACGAGCAGCGCGCCGAGCACCTGCACGCCGGTCAGCTCCTCGCCGAGCCAGGCGTAGGCGACGACCGCGGCCAGCACGGGCTCGAGCATCCCGAAGATCGTCACGCGGGTCGCCGGGATGTAGTGGAGCGCCGTCACGAGGAGGACGAACGGGACGACGGTCCCGAGGATGACGACGTACGCGAGCAGCCCGCCGACCGGCGCGTCGTAGTCGCCCAGCCGTCCGAGCAGCGACGCGGCGCCGTCCACGCGGTGGAAGGGAAACGACCACCACGGCTGGGCGATCGCCCAGAAGACCGCCGCGAACGTGAAGCCCCAGGCGAGGAGCGAGAACGCGTCGCGGCCCTCCTTCAGGCTGTGCTCGGCCATCAGGACGTAGGCGGCGTACGTGGCCGCGCTCCCCAGGCCCGCGATGAGTCCGACGCCGTCCAGGGACAGGCCGCTCCAGACGCTGGCGACGAGCGTGAGCCCCGTCAGGCAGAGCCCGATCGAGACCCAGATCCGCCGCCGCACGTCCTCATGCCCGGCGTAGCGGGCCCAGAGCGCGACGAGCACGGGGGCGAGCGCGTTGATGACGAGCGCGATCCCGATCGCGAGCCGCTCGATGGCGACGAAGTAGCAGAACTGGACGAGCGCGAGCGTCGCGCCGAAGACGACGAGGAACGCGAGCTCCCGCCGCGTGGTCTTCAGCGACCGGGGCGCGAAGATGAGGACGGCGACCATGAGAAGGAGCGCCGAGCCGGTCGCCCGCACCTCGGCGAGCCGGAACGCCGAGACATCCGCCGAGTTGAGGACGACCTTCGAGACGGGCGCGTTTAGCGACCAGAGCAAGACGGCCGACGTGACCAGCGTGAAGCCGAGCAGCGGCCTGGTCTCGCGCGCGGGCTCGGGCGGGATGGGCTGGTAGGGAGCATCCACGGGCGACCGCGCAGATTACTGGCCGCGTACGAGGCCGGTAATGAATTCGCAAGGCCGTTCTTGCGGCGCAAACCGGGTGGTACATTGGGCCTGAACCTGTGCTACGACGCGGTTTAGGGATGCGTATGCGCAATAGCGAAGCGGTACGAGGCCATGATGGGTTGAAGCGCCTCGCCTGGATCATCCTGGCGGTGTCCTTCTTCGCGGTCTTGCTGCTCGCCCGGCCCGCCGAGTCGCATGCCGCGGTGGTGTGCCCGTCCGGCACCGAGAACCTCCTCCCGCCGGACAAGACGCAGTGCCGGCCGGTCTGCGAGGAGCCGTCGTCGCTGCTGACGGCTGAGAGCGCCCCCCTCGGCGCAGGGACCTTCGCCGCAACCGCGAGAAACGCGTACGACCCGGCTCCCTACGACTTCAAGGGCGACCCGGAGTGCGCCGTGCCGCTGAGCCCGGGGACGACGTGGGACGTGAAGAAGTTCTGCGCCCAAAACGCTCAGTTCCACTGCCTCCACTGGCATACGTACCTGCCGCTCACGGTCGGCTCGCCGATCCCGGCGACGGCGCTCGTGACGGCCACCCCGACCGCAGCCCCAGCCCCACCCTCGTACTTCCTGGGCTGGTCGTCGAATTGCGCGCCCTCTCCGAAGACGACGGTGAACCGCACCGTCTGCTCGATCGTGATGGACGCGCCGAAGACCGTGACGGCGACCTTCGACACCACTGCCGACACGAACCCGCCGTCCGCGCCGACGCTGACGGTGCCGGTCGTCAAGGCCAACGAGGTGCAGCTCAGCTGGACGGCGTCGACCGACGACTGGCTCGTCGGCTACGAGATCTATCGCAACGACGTCCTCTTCAGCCGCGTCGGCCCCGCGGCGACCGCCGTCACGTTCAAGGACAAGATCTTCTGCCAGACCAATTACACCTGGGAGGTCCGCGCGTTCGACTCCACCAACGAGACGGCGAGCAACCAGGTGACGAAGAAGACCGGCAAGTGCGTCGCGGCCAAGCCGCCGAACACGGTCTTCCACCTGTGCGTCGTCGGGAGGTTCTCCCAGTGCGGCCGGACCCGGACGGTCCGGACGACCAGCGCACGGACCGCGTTCTTCCACTGGGGAGCCAATCGCGCGAGGGTGAGGTACCAGTGCCGGCTCGACTCGAAGCCGTGGAAGAAGTGCTTCCCCGGCAAGACGTATCGCGGCCTGAAGCCGGGCAAGCACGTGTTCCGGGTGCGCGCCTACGACGCGGCGGGCAAGGACAAGACCCCGGCGACGTACCGCTGGACGATCAAGCCCTAGCGAGCAGCTTCTCGATGCGCGCGACGAGCTCGCGCGGGCTGAACGGCTTGCGGACGAAATCGTCGGCGCCGACCTTGAGTCCCTCGACGCGGCGCTGGTCCTGGACGCTCGCCGTGAGCAGCAGGATCTTGGGCTCGCTCGCGTCGGCCGCGCGCAGGCGGCGGACTACCTCGAGGCCGTCGAGCTTGGGCATCATCACGTCGAGGACGCAGAGGACCGGTCGTGTTTCCTCGACGAGCCGGAGGGCCTCGGCGCCGTCGCGGGCCCGCGCGACCGAGTAGCCGGCGCGCTCGAGGGTCATCGAGACCAGGCCGAGGACATCCTCGTCGTCGTCGGCGACGAGAACCTGCGTCAGGGCGCTCACGCCACTTCCCGCAGCTCGACGGCGCCCGACGCGGGCAGCTCGACGCGGAACGTGGTGCCGACGCCTTCCTCGCTCTCGAGCGAGACCGAGCCGCCGTGCGCCTCGGAGATCGCCTGGACGATCACGAGGCCGAGGCCGGTGCCCTGGATCGCGGCCCTGCGCGCGTTCGACGTCCGGAAGAAGCGCTCGAACAGGTGCGCCTGCTCCTCGGCGGGGATGCCGATGCCCGAGTCGGCGACCTCGAGCATGACGCCCCGCGGCGTCGTCTGCGTCCGCACGACGACGGAGCCGCCGGAGTTCGTGAACTTGATCGCGTTCGAGACCAGGTTGTCGACGAGCTGCGCGAGCCGCGCGGGGTCGCCGGAGAGGTGCGCGGGCTCGGCGTCGAGCTCGAGGCGCACCTCTTGCGCGTTCGCGTGCGGCTGCGCCCCCTGGACGCTCTCGGCGGCGATCGCGGAGAGATCGACGTCCTCGCGCTCCACGGACAGACGCCCGGCGTCCACCTGGGCGACGAAGAGCAGGTCGCTGACGAGCTGGAGCAGCCGCTGCGAGTTGCGCTGCACGACCTCCAGGTACTTCTGGTGGTCGTCGCTCAGCACGTCGCGGTCGTCGAGCACGAGCTCGAGGTAGCCGCGGATCGAGGTGAGCGGCGTGCGCAGCTCGTGGGAGACCAGTCCGACGAACTCGTCCTTCAGCGCGTCGATCTGGCGGAGGTGCTCGTTCTGCCGCTCGAGCGCCTCCTCGGCGCGGCGGCGCTCGACCACGCGGCCGAGGACGGCGCCGACGTTCGTCATGGCGCCGAGCACCCTGCTGTCCGGAGGCGTGGGGTGGGGGGAGTAGAACTCGAGCGCGGCGACGACCTCTCCCCCGACGATGACCGGGAACGCGAGCGCGCTGCGCAGGCCGAACTGCGCCGCCACCTCGCTGCGGATGGGCAGATCCTCGGCCGGCCGGGTCGACGAGCCACACGGGCTGGCGCGAGGCGAGCATGCGGCCGATGTAGCCGGTGTCGTCGCGGAACATGTGCCGGCCGGTGGCGGCCCGGAAGGCCCGGCCCGCCTCGGAGTCGTCCGCGTGCCAGATGCCGGTCGACACGAGCCCGTCGCCCTCGCGGGCGAAGGCATGGCCGATCGTGAAGGCCGACTGCGCGCAGACCTCGTCGACGCAGGCCCGCAGCGCGTCGTTCAGCTCATGCGCCTCGTTCGCGGCGACCGCGACCGACTGGAGCACCTTCAGGAGGCCGGTCTGCACCTCGACCTCGGCCTCGGCGCGCTTGCGCTCGGTGATGTCGACGAGCACGCCGTCGATCCAGAGCACCGCCCCGTGGCGGCCGTACGCCGCCTGGCCCTTGTCGAGCACCCAGCGCACGCCGCCGTCGGCGTGGAGGATCCGGTACTCGTACTCGAACGGCTCGCGCGACTCGATCTTCTGCGTGATGTGGGCGTTGAACTCGGCCTCGTCGTCCGGATGCTCGATCGTCGCGAAGCTCTGCCGGTGCGTCCGGGTGAAGTCCGAGACGGGGTAGCCCGTGATCGCCTCGATCTCCTCGCTCACGAAGTCGATCATCCAGCCGCTGCCGTACTCGCAGCGGTACACGGCGCCGGGGACGTTCGAGACGAGCGTCCGCAGCTTGCGCTCGCTCTCGACGAGGCCGGCCTGGGCGCGGAGGCTCTCGCGCCGCACGACCTGGGCGCGGAAGATGAAGCAGACGACGGCGACGACGGCGAAGGCGGCGGGGATGTGGTCGTAGCCGTCGGGCGCGGCGAGGCTGACCACGACCAGCCCGAGCGTTCCGATCGCGGGCGCGAGCACGCGCGGGCCGCTGTCGTCGAATCTGACGAGCCGCGGGGCGACGTCGATCGCCTTGGCACGGCAGAGGGCGGCCCAGCCGGCGGCGAGGAAGCCGACGGTCCAGAAGGCGTCCCAGGGCGGCGCGGCGACGACGAGCGACTGCGCCGTGTAGGCGGGGTAGGTGGCCGCCGCGAGCGCCAGGTAGGGCTGCGCGACCCCGAACCCCCAGAGGTTCGGCGAGGGAAGGCGCGGCCGCTCGAGATCGAGCATCTGGAGCCCCACGAGCGCGAGCAGCAGGTAGAGCATCGGGTAGCCGAGCAGCAGCACCTCGTGGGTTTGGTACTCGTCGAGCGTGTGCGGGCTGAGGAAGCGGGCGACCACCGCGACGAGCAGGACGACCGGGATCGCGTCCAGCAGGAACAGGCCGAACGAGAGCCCCTTCGGCGCGTCGTAGGCGATCGACGTGATCGCGATCACGGGGACGATGAACCAGGCGATGTCGCCGAATCCTTCGAGGTTGGGCAGGTCCCCGCTCACCGCAAGGAGCCGTGCCAGCGCCCCGGCGAACCAGACGGCGCATGCGAGCGCCCAGAAGAGCCAGGCGCGGCGCAGGCTCCGGTCGTGCGTCCAGACGGCGACCGCGACGGCGGTCGCGAGAGCGATGCCGGAGGCGACGAGCCAGGCGCTCCCGACGAGCACCGCCTCGACCTCGGGAGAGGCGAACGGGGCGAGGACGTGCAGCGCGGACGCCGTGAGCGCGGCGATGACGAACGACCCGACGAAGAAGGCGCGCGGGAACGGCCGGACGCGGAAGCGTTCGTCTATGACGGCGGTCATCGGATCAGTCCGTCACGGAGAGCGGTGGCGACGGCCTGCGTGCGCGTCGAGGCGCCGAGACGCTCGCAGGCCTTCTGGACATGGGTGCGGACGGTCTCGCCGCTGATTCCGAGCCTGTGGCCGATCGCGTCGTTTCTGAGCCCCTCGGCCAGGAGGCGCAGGACGTCCTGCTCCCGGCCGGTGAGCGCCGAGTTCGCCCGGCGCGGCTGCATCAGGGCGCGCGCGGCCAGCGTGGCGTCCACGTACTTGCGCCCGGCCGCCGCGGCCTCGAGGGCGCGCAGGATGTCGTCGAGGGGCGCCTCCTTGAGGACGATCCCGGCGGCGCCGGCGCGAATCACGTCCGCGGCCAGCCCGTCGCCCGCCTCGGCCGTGTAGACGATCACCTCGGTCGCGGGCGAGGCCTTGCGGATGCGCTCGACGAGATCGGTGCCCGAGAGCTTCGGCATGCGGAAGTCGACGAGCGCCACGTCGGGCTTCGTCTCGGCGGCGCGCTGCACGGCCTCCTCGCCCTGGGAGGCGACGCCGACGACCTCGACGGCGTTGCTCTCGAGGAAGTCGGTGACCGCGGCGACGAGGCCGGGGTGGTCGTCCGCGACGAGGCAGCGCATCGTCATGCGGCCGCCAAGAGCGCACGCACGCGCGTTCCGAGCTCGGCGAGGGTTCCCTCGCCCTTGACGACGTAGTCGGAGGCGCCGCGGCGGAAGGCCTCGACGGCGACCCGCTCCGAGCCCGCGCCGGTCATCATCAGCACCGGCATCTGCGGGTTCGCGTCGAGCAGCCGCTCGAGCAGGTCGAGTCCGTCCCCGTCGGGGAGCTTGTGGTCGAGCACGGCGAGCGACCAGGACGACTCGGCGATGAGCTTCTCGGCGCTCGCCATGTCGGGCGCGTGGATGACGCGCACGTCGTCGGCGGCCCGGCGGATCGTCTCGCCGACGAGTCCGGCGAGATCGTCGTCGTCCTCGACGAGGAGTACCGAGCGCCGGTGGCCGTTCGTCCCGTTCGCGCTCGGGAACGGCGAGCCGGAGCCCGTCCGCGCCGAAGGAGAGCTCGCCCGCGTCGGCGAGCGCGAAGACGGCGTCGACCGCCGCGGGATCCCACTGGGCGGAGCGGCCCCGGCGCAGCTCGGCGTGATCTTCTCGCTCGTCAGCGGGTCGCGGTACGGCCGCGCGGCGGACATGGCCTCGATCGAGTCGGCAAGAGCGACGATCCGGGCGGCGAGCGGGATGTCCTCGCCGGAGAGCCCGTCCGGATAGCCCGCGCCGTCCCAGCGCTCGTGATGGTGGCGGACGACGCCGCGCACCTCGGCGAGCGGCGCGAATGCCTCGAGCAGGCTGTCCCCGATCAGCGAATGCGTCTGGATGAGCGCCAGCTCCTCGGGCGTGAGCGGGCCGGGCTTCAGGAGGACGCTGTCCGGGATCCCGATCTTCCCCACGTCGTGGAGGAGCGCGCCCAGGCGCACCGTCTCGACGTCGGCCGGCGCGAGCCCGAGCGACGACGCGATCCGCATCGCCAGCCCGGCGAGCCGCTCGCAGTGTCCGTGGACGCCGACGTCGCGGGCCTCGATCGCGTTGGCGAGCGCCGCCGCGACGGCGGGGGTGACGAGCTTCACGTGCACCTCGTCCTCGGTCGCCTTCGCGCGCGCGAGCGCCACCTGGACGGCGGCGATGAGATCCGCGTGGGCGAACGGCTTCACGACCACGCCGCTCGCGCCGAAGGCGAGCGCCTGCGTGAGGTTCCCGTAGGTGCCGGCGCCGGTGACGAGCACGACGGGCAGGCTCGGATGCGACCCGCGCACCGATTCGAGCAGCTCGAGCCCCGAGAGCCCCGGCATGACGATGTCGCTGATGACGACGTCGGGGGTGTCGGCCGCGATCTGCTCGAGGCCGGCCTCGGCGCGGTCGGCCTGCGCGACCTCGTAGCCAGCGTCCTCGAGCACCTCGACGATCAGGCTGCGGACGATCTCCTCGTCCTCGACGACCAGGACGCGCTCGCTCATGCGCTCTCCTCGATGAGCGGCAGGCGCAGCGTGAACTCGGCGCCGCCGCCGGGAAGCGAGGCGGCGACGAGGCTGCCGCCGTGCGAGACGGCGATGCTCTGGCTGAGCGCCAGCCCGAGCCCCGTTCCCCCGAGCTCCCGCTTGGTGGTGAAGAAGGGGTCGAAGATCCGGTCGATCACGTCGTCGGCGATCCCCGCGCCCGTGTCGGCGACGCGGACGAGCGCGTAGCCGTCGTCGCGTTCGAGCTCCAGGGTGATCGAGCCCGAGTCGCGAATCGCCTGCTGGGCGTTCGTCACGAGATTGAGGAAGATCTGCTTCAGCTGGCCGGAGCTCGCATCTACGAAGAGCGGCTCCTCGGTGTAGCGCTCGACGAGCTCGATCTCCTTGCGGAGGGTCGTGCGCCGCAGCAGGTCGAGCGTCTGGGCCAGCACGTCGCTCAGCGCGACGCGCTCGAACTCGTCGGAGCGCTCGCGCGCGAAGTCGAGGAGCGCGCGAACGACGTCCTTGATCTCGAGCCCCGTCTGCTGGATCAGCTCGAGGCGCTCGAACTGCTTCGTGCCCGGCTCGGCTTCCTTCAGGAGGAACTCGACGAGGCCGAGGATCGCGAACAGCGGGTTGTTGATCTCGTGCGCGACGCCGGCCGCGAGCTCGCCGATGGCCGCGAGCTTGCCGCTCTGGACGATCTGCTGCTCGAGGCGGCGGCGCTCGCTCAGGTCGCCGATCAGCCGAACGGTGGCGACCGGCGCGCCGCAGTCCTCGCGCACGACGAGCGGCGTGATCTCGACCGGCACGAGCCGTCCGTCCTTGCGGCGGAAGAGCCCTTCGACTACGGGCGGGTCGGCCAGCTCGAACCCGAACTCGGGGACGTCGGCCTCCCAGGGGTACGGCGCCGTGGTGCCGAGGAGCTCCTCCGGCGCGCGGCCGATGAGCTCGCCGAAGGCGCGGTTGGCCGAGAGGATCTCGCCGGTGGCCGGATGGGCCACGAGCACCGCGGTCGGGAGCGCCTCGAAGAGCTGCTCGAGGAGCCGCTCGGTGAGCAGCCTGCGGTTGTGCTCGTCCGTGACGTCGCGGAAGGTCGTGACCGTTCCGTGCGTCTTGCCGAGATGGACGATCGGCGCCGCGGTGCCCTCGAACACGCGCTCGGCGCCGTCACGGCGCGTGACCCGCACCCGGTAGGGAACCGGCCGGACGAGTGTCTTCGCCTGGAAGGACGGATAGGACGCGGGAGCCAGTGGGATTTCCCTCGAGATCGGCCATGAGCGAGATGCCCTGTCCGTCGTTGGGGTCGTGCTCGGGTCCGAGCGCCAGAAGCCGGCGGCCGGTCAGGTTGACGCGGTTCGCCCCGTCGAGCTCGATCCAGACTCCGTCGCCCACCCACTGGAGCACGGCGTCCAGCGCCGAGCCCGATTCCAGGCTCGGCGTCTCAGCGCCGTCGACGACGTCCTGCCCCTCGTCAACGGCCAGGACGCGGGCCGCGATTTGACGGGTCATCACTGTAGGGTTACGGCACATTCAGGCGCTTCTTCGATCCCCATTGGAGCGCGATCTCCGTACCTCGTTTGGGGGATGCCGTGTCGTCCGTCGCGCAGACCGAGGCTCGTTCGATCAGCTGTCTGGTCGCGGACGATCACCCGGCGATGGTCGAGGCGATTTGCGACGTGCTCACCGGCGACGGGATCGAAATCGTCGGCCGTGCCGTGGACGGAGAGGAGGCGCTGGCCAAGATCGAGGTCCGCAAGCCCGACGTGGCCGTCATCGATCTCCGCATGCCTCGCGTGTCGGGAATCGAGACCACGCGCCTCGCCGCGAAGGTCTCGCCGGACACGGCGGTTCTGCTCTACACCGCCTACGGCGACAGCGCGCTCCTCACCGAGGCGATCGACGCCGGCGCGCGGGGCTTCATCCTCAAGGAGGCGCCGCTCGCCGATCTCGTCCGCGCCGTGCGCCTCGTCGCCGAGGGCGGAACGTACGTCGATCCGGTGCTGGCGGGCGCTCTGACGACTGCGAGCGCAACCGCGGAGATCCCGGCGCTGACGCAACGCGAGCGCGAGGTCCTCCGGCTCCTCGCGGACGGCCATTCGAACGAGGAGATCGGCAAGCGGCTGTTCATCTCCCCGGAAACCGTTCGCACGCACGTGCGAAAGACGATGGCCAAGCTGGACGCGGACACCCGCACGCAGGCCGTGGCGACGGCGCTGCGGCAGTCGCTGATCGCCTAGCGGCCAGTCGGGACGGCGAGATTCGAACTCGCGGCCTCCGCGTCCCAAACGCGGTGCTCTAACCAGGCTGAGCTACGTCCCGTAGCTGGATCAGTCGTAGAGAGGGTCGCCGTCGCGGCCGACCCGCGCCGCGACTCACGGGCTCGACTCCGACGGAAATTGTCGGCTGCCGCGAAGCGGCGGCCGGATTCCGTCGGCGACAGCGCGTTTGGGACGCGGAGGCCGCGAGTTCGAATCTCGCCGTCCCGACTCGAGCCGTGCGCGGCTGGCGACGAGTCGCGCCAGTACGTCCCGTCGGCTAGATCTCCGAGCCGACCCGCTGCGCCTGCATCTCGGGCGTCTCGGGCGCCTCGCGGTACGGGCTGCTCGTCCGGCACGTCTTCCTCGTGGTAGGCGCTCTCGGCGTTCACGGCCCAGATGTCGTGCTCCGTGCCCGTCACGAGCGTTCTCCACCGCGCGCATGGCGGTGAGCATCGAGTGGTCCGAGTTGTTGTAGCGGTGCAGCCCGTTGCGGCCGACCTGGCTGAAGGTTGTCGATGCCGTCGAGCCAGCTCGCGGATCGCGTCCACGCGCTCGGAGTAGTCGGCGTCGTACATCGGGTAGGCCTTGGGCACCCGCACCACGAAGCCGCGCTCGACCTTCGCGCGTCGGCGAGGCCGAGCTGCTCCGAGCTCGCGCGTGCGCGAGCTGCGACGAGGTCGTCGTCGTCCATCGTCCCACAGCTCGTCGCCGTCGAAGCAGAAGTACTCGAGGCCCACGCAGGCCTTGGTCGGGTCGGGAACCATCCAGGGGCTCCAGGAGCGGTAGTTCTGGATGCGGCCGACGCTGCACGTCCGGGCTCGTGGATGTAGATCCAGTTGTCCGGGAAGAGGTCCTCGCCGTCGAGGACGAGCGCGACCGTGAGGAAGTCGCGGTAGCGCAGGCCGCGCGGCGGCGTCGCGCACCTCGGCCGGCGGCGGCGGGCTCGGCCATGCTCGACGGTCGTTCGCGCAGCGGCAGCGACGAGATCACGTGCCGCGGGCTCGAAGCGTCTGGCCGCCCGGCGACGATCTCCGCGACGCGGCCGTCGCTCGATGAACGATCGCGCTCCACCGGCGGTCTCGAGCAGCACCTCGCCGCCGAGCTGCTCGATGTCGTCGGTCATCGCCTCCCACATCTGGCCGGGGCCGTAGCGCGGGTAGTGGAACTCCGAGATCAGGCTCTTGACCTTGTTGCCCTCGGTTGCCGAAGAACGCCGCCTTCGCGCGCGCTCGAAGAACGACAGGCCCTTGATGCGCTGCGCCGCCCATTCGGCGCGGATCTCGGAGGTCGGCACGCCCCAGACCTTCTCGGTGTAGGAGCGGAAGAAGAGGTCGAAGAGCCGGCGGCCGAAGCGGTTCGAGACCCACTCCTCGAGGCTCTCCTCGTGCCCTTCGGCTGGATCTGCCGCCCACGACGTACGAGCGCCAGCACGCGCGTCAGCTCGACCGGGCCGAGCTTGTTGATCACGTCGGGGCCGCGCAGCGGGTAGTCGAGGAACTTGCGCCGTTCCAGTAGATCCGCGACATGCGCGGGCGGCGGAGGAACTCGTCCTGCATGCACCTCGTGCCAGAGGTCGCTCGACCTCCTGCGACCTTCGTGAAGAAGCGGTGGCCGCCGAGGTCGAAGCGGTAGCCGTCGCGCTCGACCGTCTTGGCGAGCCCGCCGACCTGGTCCTCGGCCTCGAGCACGATCACGGGCAGCCCGCGCTTGGCGAGCAGGTAGCCGGCGGTCAGGCCGGCCGGGCCCGCCGCCGAGGACGAGCGTCGGCCTCGACGAGGAGGTCGGCGGCGCCTGGTCGGGTTTCTCGGTGACGGACGAGGTCATGGCGTGCGTGCTTGCCTACCCGTCCTCGGTCTTTTCGAAGATCTCGAGGATGAGCGGCCGGCGGACAGGGCCAGTGTACGGGGGAACGTATTGCTCCGTCCGCTCAAAGCGGTCGTCCGCGGCCATCGCGACGTACCACTGGCTCGAGCGCCTGGCGACGAGGCTCGTCCACGGGGCGCTCCACGGGCGCGGGTCGCGCACGCGCGGGCGGATCATGAAGACGCGGCTTCCGACGGGCAGCTCGTCGAGCATCGGCTCGAGGGTGTTCTCGGCCGTCGCGGCCTCGAGGTGGTCCAGCACGTCGCGCCAGTCCATGATCCGCGTGTCGGCGAACGGGCCCAGCGTCGTCGCGTACTCGTGGTCGCGGCCGAAGTAGTAGGCGAGCACCGGCACCTGCTCCGGCTGGGTCGAGACGATCAGGTCGCCGGGCCGCATCTGGTCGGCGTAGAGCTCGCCGAGCGTCTCCGCGTTCGACTTGACGCCGCTGGGCTGCAGCGACGCCCAGAAGACGAGCATGACCGCGAGCGCCACCAGGCCGAGCTTCCCCGCGCGGGGGACGAGTCCCGCGGCGATCAGGAGCACCGGGCCGACGAGCACGCCGAGGTAGCGGTTCGCCCAGGCCGGCGAAATCTGGGACGAGAGCCACGCGATCGTGAGCGTCCCCGCGGCGAGCGTGAACGAGGCCAGGATCGCCGTGCGCTGCGGCGAGGGCTTCGAGCGTCGCGGCGAGCGCCACGAGTCCGACTCCTCCGGCAAGGACGATCGCGATCACGGCGCCCTGCCCGCTCAGCACGACGAGGAACCCCCTGGCGAGCTCCTCGAGCCCGGGCGCGCGCGACCACGGAGCGCCCGTGTGGCGCGTCTGCTCGAGCAGCGTCGGAACCCAGGGGAGGTACGCGAGGCCGGCCGCGCCGAAGGCGAGCGCGCCGTCCTTGAGGAGCGCGCGCCGGTCGCTCGACATCTTCAGGATGAGCGCGAACGCGAGGAGCGCGCCGGCCGTGAAGAAGAGCGCCCAGTTGTGCGTGTAGAGCATCGACCACGAGGAGCGCGGCGAACACGGGCAGGTAGCCGCGCCGGCGGAACGCGAACGCATGCAGGAACGCGGCCGCCGTGAGGATCGAGAGGAAGCTCAGGAATGCGTACATCCGCGTCTCCTGCGCGTAGATCGTCAGGTACGGGTTGAACGTGGCGAGCGCGGCGGCGGCCCAGCCGGCGCGACGGCCGAAGAGGCTCCAGCCGGCCCACAGCGCGGCGGGGATGGCGGCGAGCGCGAAGAGGATCGAGAACGCGTGCGTCGTCGGCCACGCTCGAGCCGAAGACGGCGATCCAGACGTGGAGGAGCATGTAGTAGAGCGGCGGCGATCCGTCCTTGATGAGCTCGCCCGGGATCTCCGTGAGCGGAAACGACGCGATCCCGACCGACAGGCCCTCGTCGATCCAGAAGGGACCGTGGAGATCGCGCGTGCGCAGGAAGAGCGACACGCCGACGAGCGCCGCCAGGCCGACGGCGCCGAGGATCGTCGAGCGCCTCACGCCGAGGAGCCGCTCAGCCGGGCGGCCCTGAAGCGCGACCAGCCGCCGTAGCGCGAGACCAGGAAGCCGAGGCCCACGACGGTGATGGGGACGAAGAGCACGAAGCGGAGCATGACGAGGTAGGCGAGCGCGTCGGAGCCTGAGGCGTCGAGCGACCCGCACGCGAAGATGACCGCGGCGTCGAAGGTCCCGACGTAGCCGGGCGCGGCCGGGATGAGCGCGAACAGGTTCGTGAGCGCCATGACGTAGAGCGCGTCGCCCAGGTTGAAGTCGAGGTTCACGGCCCGGGCGACGGCGAGGTACACCGTGGCCTCGAGGAGCCAGACGAGGATCGAGAGCGCCAGCAGCCCGCCGCCGTGGAAGCTGGCCAGGTTCCTCGACGGCTCGGCGAGCGGCCGCAGGATCTCCTGCGCGCGCCCGAGCGCGCCCGTGCGCCGCGCCCAGATCCACGTGGAGACGAGCAGGATCGCGATCGCGCCCGCGGCGACAGCCCCGACGAGGACGATGCGTCCCTCCGGGATCTCGGCGTCGCGGACGAAGACGAGCACCACCAGGACGAGGACGAGCGCGAGCGCGAGCGCGTCGAGCAGCCGCTCGGCGACGACCGTCCCGAGCACGTTGCGCTTGCGCGTCGCGGCGATGGGCGCGAGCAGGAAGGCGCGGAGTACGTCGCCGCTTCGCGCCGGGAGCACGTTGTTCCCCATGTAGCCGACCGTGGTCAGCCGGTACGTGTCGCCGCGGCCGGCGTCGATCTCGGCGCGGCGCACGATCCGGTGCCAGCGCTCGGCGCGGGCGAGCGTGGCGAGGCAGTAGAGCCCGAGCGCGGCGATGAGCGCGAGCGCGTCGTTGCGGGTGCGGGGCAGCTGCGGCGGCTCCTGCTGCAGCGCCCACCAGATGACCGCGCCGAGCGCGACGACCGACACGGCGACCTGCGCGGCCAGCGCGTGCCGTCTCATCGCCAGGGGAACCCGTTCGCGTACGTCGAGCTCGGTGGCGGTCCCAGTCGCGGATCGCGAAGAAGCGCAGCTGGACGTCCCCGCCGTCGCCGGTCAGGCCGAGCGGCAGGTCGAACACGAAGCCGGAGCGGCCGAGGCCCGGGTAGCGCCTGGCGAGGTCGGCGCGTCCGACCCCGGGCGTCCCGGAGTGGACGAGCTCGCCGTCGGCGAAGACGAGCACCCGGTCGGCGGGCGTCTTCGTCTCCACGTCGCCGGCCCAGCCGCCGAAGCGCACCGCGTCGCGCTCGAAGAACCAGTCCTCGACCAGGCCCTCGGTTCCGGGCTCGATCGGAATCGGCTCGCCCCCGGACACCTCGATCTCGGAGCCGGCGAGCGTGAACTCGGGCTGCGCGCCGGTCCCGCCGAGCGGCTGGAGCGCCGGCGCGCCGTCCTTCTCCGTGACCGCGTAGATCTGCACGTCGTTCGGCCCTTCCTGGAAGGCCTCCTCGGGCACGTAGGAGGAGTAGACGATCGACCCGTTCGACTCGAAGCTCTGGCCGACGCCCGCGATCGTCCCGTTCACCGCGACGACGAGGCGGATCCCCTCGCCCGCACCCTCGCCGGAGAGTCCTCCGGAGATGTGCGCCGGAACGAGCGCCGAGGCGAGATCGACCGTGCGCAGCAGCGGCTCGCCGTCGATCGTCGCCTTGAGGTCGGTCGCGTCCACCGAGGGAAGCGTGTCGGGCGCCGCGCCGACGAGCGCCGCGTCGGGCCCGAACGCGTAGAGCCCGTCCTGGTTGCGCGCGCCGAAGAGATGCAGCTTGCGGATGATCGTCTCGTTGCGCATCGCGATCACGTCGTCCGCGGACGCGGTGACCGGGTCGCCGGTGCGCTGGTGGACCTCGACCACCGAGCGGTCGTTCGACCGGTCGAACATCGACTCGCCGTCCACCTCGAAGGGCAGCGGCTCGCCGAGCGCGGCCGCGATCGTCGGGAGGATGTCCGTCGTCCGCACGCCCCGGTCGACGATCGTCCCGTTCTGCTCGCCGGGGCGCTTCACGAAGAGCGGGACGTTCGCGATGTCCCCGATGTTCGTCGGCGTGACGCCGCGGCGCCGGTCGTTCGGCTTGAAGCTGACCCCGTGGTCGGCGGTGACGACGATCAGCGAGCGCTCGTAGAGATCCGACTCCTTGAGGCGGTCGAGCAGCTCCCCGAGCAGGCGGTCGACGAGCCCGGTCTGGAGCAGGTGGCGCTGCCAGCCCTGCTGGACGAGGAAGTCGTTGCCGCCCCACTGGTCGTCGGCGAGCCCGTCGATCCCGAGCGCGTCGCCGTACTGGCGCCCGGACGGGAGGAAGCGCCACGGCGAGTGCGGCAGCATCGAGTGCACGAAGAAGAGGGTCGGGTCCTTCACGGGGCCGACCGACTCGACGAACTGCTCCATCTGGAAGCGCTGGTCCTGCCAGAGCTGGCGGCCGACGGCCTGGTCGATGTCCGCGTCGTTGCGCACGGCGAGCGGCTTCGCGGCCAGCTCGGCCTCCTCGTGCGACTTGCCGAAGCCCTGCCACGTCTCGGTGACCGAGGGGAGCCGGTTCGAGATCCCGTCCGGCAGGACGACGTGGCCGTAGACGACCGCGAGGTCCTCGCTCAGCGAGCTCATCCGCGCCGAGAACGAGTCGCGCGTGCGCGGGC
Source organism: uncultured Actinomycetes bacterium (assembly GCA_963724315.1). GTDB lineage: Bacteria > Actinomycetota > Thermoleophilia > Gaiellales > Gaiellaceae > CAVRUF01. The sequence continues at coordinate 280,120 of CAVRUF010000007.1, forward strand.
ACAGGTCGCTGGGGCAGAGCTGCGTGACCGGCTCGAAGACGTGCATCGCGTACGCGCCGCCTCCGCCCAGGAACGTGAAGACGTTGTCCGGATGGTCGGAGTAGAGCGGCAGCCGGCCGTGCTGCGGGTTCCTGCCCGTCAGGATCGCCGGGACGGCCTCGGTCGTGTGCTCGTGCACCGTGGTCGCGTTGCGAAACCAGGTTCCGTCGGCGGCGAGCGAGGCGAAGTTCGGGTAGCGCACCGCGTCGATCTCGGCGTGGTCGTCCATGAGGGAGCTCGCGGGCAGCTCGTCGAAGACGATGAGGACGACCGGCGCCGTCGCGGTGATGTTCGTGACCGCGCTCGCGTGGGCCTCGGACTCGAGGGAGAGCTTCTCGAGCGGCGAGTTGACGAGGAAGAGGACGAGAAAGGCGAGCGGCGCGGGGGCGAGCACGGTCAGGAAGGTCTGGACGCCCTTCCGGCGCGCATACGCGACCGCAAGTCCCGCTCCCGCCGCGGCGGCGACGAGGAACGAGAGCCAGGGCGAGAGGTCGGCGACGCGCTTCAGCGCCTGGAGCGCGACGAGCCCGGCGAGCCCGGCGCAGAAGACGAGGTGGAGCCCGGTCTGGATCTTCGGGTGGAAGAGCCCGCCGAGCGCCTCGATCCCGAGCAGGAGCGCGGGCGGGATGAGCAGGAGCCCGAGGCGCGAACGCGACGATGTCCCAGGTCGTCGAGCCGCGCACGACGAAGAACTCGGGCGTGTCCCCGAGGAGGTCGAAGAGCGGCTGCGCCACGGCGAACGCCGAGAGCACGAGCAGATGGAGGCCGCGGATCGCGACCTGCTGGGGACGGTGGATGCGCACGCCGTCACGTAGTTTGGCTCGGCTTTCCACGCCGCGTCGGTCCTACGCCTCGTCTTCAAGGAAACGCAACATGCAGTAGGCGAACGCGACGAAGAAGACGATCGCCTCCGACCCGGACATGATCACGCCCGCGATCTGCTGGTCTTCGAGCGGCGTCAGTCCCCACAGGCGCGGCGCGGCCTCGTAGAAGCCGTAGACCGGATCGGGCAGAAGCGTGAGGAGCAGCGAGATCGGGCTCGCGAGGAGGAAGGCGGCGAAGACGTACGCGGCGCGCTTGCCCCAGTCGAGCGCGTGCGGCGCCTCCTGCACGACGCACCACCAGAAGAGCCCGCCGGCGGCGAGGTAGGAGACGTGCTCGAGCGCGAGGAGGCCGTGGTGGCGAAGCGCCGCGTCGTAGACCCCCGGGACGTGCCAGACCGCGTAGGTCGCGAGCCAGAGCGGCAGCGCGACGAGCGGGTGGGTGAGCGTCCGCAGCGCCGGGTTCGCGGTCAGCCGTTCCGCCAGCGCGGGGAGCGAGCCCGCCGACGAGCAGCGCGGGCGCCCATTCCGCGAGCACGACGTTCTGAGCCAGGTGCGCCGAGAGCAGGTAGTGGAGCGAGATGGTCGAGAGCGGGCTGAGCAGCACCGCGGCGACGAGCACGAGTCCCGTGAGCCCGACCGCCCTGCGTGCGCGTGAGACGGGATACGCGACCCAGGCCCAGACGTATCCGCAGGCGAGCGCGCCGACGATGACGAGCTCCGCCAGGGCGAAGTGCCAACTCCACGGCGAAGGCGCCATTGCGGCAACCGTAACGCTACGATCGAAGAACGCGGGTGTAGCTCAGTTGGTAGAGCATCAGCCTTCCAAGCTGAGGGTCGCGGGTTCGAATCCCGTCGCCCGCTTTCCCGGCTCGGCGCGCGTTGCGCAACTCCCACGTCCGTTCGTCGTCTTTACCCTAGGACGGCATGGGTGAGATCAGCCGCAAGCGGTTCCTCGCGGGCGCGGTGCCTGCCGCTGCCTCGATTCCGCTTGCGCAGCAGATGCTCGGAAAGCACTCGGGGGCGATGGAGCGCCAGCCGCCCTAGGACAACCCGCACTCGCACGACGTCGGCGGCGCGATCGCCGCGACCGAGGAGGAGCTGCACCTCCTCGTCCCGCCCAAGCCGACCGAGCACAAGCCGGGGCGGGTCCGCGAGATCGAGATCGTCGCGAGCGAGCAGAAGATCCAGCTGCTCGAGAACACGACCTTCGACGCGTGGACGTACAACGGGAACGTCCCGGGCCCGATCCTGCGGGCGGGGCACGACGACCTCCTGAGCGTCACGTTCACGAACGAGACGCCGCATGCCCACTCGATCCACTTCCACGGGACGCACCGGCCGAAGATGGACGGCTCGCTCAAGCCGGTCTCGCCGGGCTCCACGTTCTTCTACGACCTGCCCGCGCGGCCGTGGGGGCTCCACCTCTACCACTGCCACACGCAGCCGCTCGCCGCGCACATCGCCAAGGGGCTCTACGGCGCGCTGATCGTCGACCCGCCCAAGCCTCGGACGAAGGCCCAGGAGCTCGTCCTCATGATGAGCGGCTTCGACACGGACGGGGACGGCCAGAACGATCTCTACGGCTACAACGGACGCCCGTTCCAGTACGAGCGCCGGCCGATCCAGGTGCGCCGCGAGCTGCCCTTGCGGATCTACCTCGTGAACGTGACCGAGTACGAGCCCGTCGTCTCGTTCCATCTGCACAGCGCCTTCTTCAAGCTCTTCCGAACCGGGACCGGGGACACGTTTGAATACACGGACACGGTCACGCTCGGCCAGGGCGAGCGGGCCATCGTCGAGATCGAGTTCGAGGATCGGGGCCTGTTCATGTTCCACGCGCACCAGTCGCACCTCGCCGACAAGGGTCTCATGGGCTGGTTCCAGGTCGTGGACAAGGACGAGCCGCCGCCCGTCATCGGCTTCACCGGCGGCTACGCGGACGAGTTCGGCGACTGCGCGCCTTGTCTGGGCCAGATCGGCGCCGAAGCCGCTACTGAAGTACTAGGTGCTCGTCCTTCTCCTCGTCGCGTTCGTCGCCGGGATCGTCACGGCGCTCTCGCCGTGCGTCTTGCCGGTGCTCCCGGTCATCCTCGCCGGAGGGACGACCGGAAACGAGCGGCAGCCCTACGCGATCGTCGCCGGGCTCGTCGTCAGCTTCACCGTCTTCACGCTGACGGCGACCGCGCTGCTCTCGGCGCTCCACCTGCCGGACGACCTGCTGCGGAACATCGCGATCGTCGTGGTCGCGCTCGTCGGGCTCTCGCTGCTCTGGCCGCGGCTCGGCCAGGCGTTCGAGCGGCCGTTCGCGCGGTTTTCCCGGGTCGACTCGCGCAATGTCGGCGGCGGCTTCCTGCTCGGCATCTGCCTCGGGCTCGTGTTCACGCCGTGCGCGGGGCCGGTGATCGCCGCGGTCGCGACGGTGGCCGCGACGGAGAAGTCTCTCGTTCGACGCGGTGCTGGTGACTCTCGCCTACGCGCTCGGCGCCGGGCTCGTCCTGCTCGGGATCGCGATCGCCGGCCGCCGCGGGCTCGCCATGCCGCAGCTCAAGTCCGCGGCGCCGATGATCCGCCGCGCGCTGGGCGGCGCGGTTCTGGTCGTCGCGCTCTTCATGGCCCTCGGCTACGACAAGGACCTGCAGACGAAGCTGCCCGAGTACACCACGGCGCTCCAGAAGCTCGAGAACTCGGACGACGTGAAGACGCGCCTCGACGATCTCGTCCCCGGGCCGCGGCGAGGTGGTCGCGGAGAGGCGACGAGCTCGGCGACGGCGGCCCGGCGCCCGAGTTCGCCGGGATCGAGGGCTGGATCAACTCCGACCCGCTGACGATGGCGCAGCTGCGCGGCAAGGTCGTCCTCGTCGACTTCTGGACGTACTCGTGCATCAACTGCCTGCGCACGCTGCCGTACATCAAGAAATGGGATGAGACCTACCGCGACAAGGGGCTCGTCGATCGTCGGCGTCCACACGCCCGAGTTCGCGTTCGAGCACGACCGGTCGAACGTGGAGAGCGCGGTGCGGCGGCTCGGCTTGAAGTACCCGGTCGCGCTCGATCCCGACTTCGGCACCTGGGAGGCGTGGTCGAATCGCTACTGGCCGGCGAAGTACCTGATCGACCGCTCGGGCCGCATCCGCTTCGCGCACTTCGGCGAGGGCGAGTACGCAAAGACGGAGGAGGCGATCCGCACGCTGCTCGACGAGGACGATCTGCCCGCGCTCGTCTCCAACGACGTCGACGCGGAGGCGCCCGGGCGACGTGCAGACGCCCGAGACCTACCTCGGCGCGGAGCGGCTCCAGGGCTACTACGGCAGTCCGATCACCGCGAACCGGCTGACCGACTACCAGTTCGCCGAGACGATCCCGGAGAACGGCGTCTCGTACGCGGGCGCGTGGACGGTGCGAGGGCGAGCGCATCGTCGCCGGCGCCGACGCGCGGCTGCGGCTGCGCTACTGGGCGGCGAACGCGAACCTCGTGCTCGGCACCGACGGCAAGCCGGGCACGGTGCAGGTGCTCCTCGACGGCAAACCGGTGAGGACGGTCACCGTGAAGGAGGACGACCTGTACCGCCTGACCGATCTCCCGGAGGCCGGCGAGCACCTGCTCGAGCTGCGCTTCTCCCCGGGCGTCGAGGCCTACGCCTTCACGTTCGGCTAAGTAATCGTCCAGGTCCTCTTGGCCGGCGTCTTGTCGGCGTTGCCGGCCTTGTCGGTCGCGGCGACCTGGAACGTGTGCGAGCCCTTCTTCAGGTTGCGGTAGGTCTTCGGCGATTTGCAGGCCGTCCAGGCGCCCTTGTCGAGCTTGCACTTGAAGGTCGAGTTGGCCTCAGTGGACTTGAACGTGAGCGTCGCGGTCTTGTTCGTCGTCCTTGCCGGCGGTCCACCCGTGATCGTCGTGTTCGGCGCCGTCGTGTCCACGCTCCACGCGCGGGAGGCGGCGGCCGAGGTGTTGCCGGCCGTATCCGTAGCCCGCACCTGGAACGAGTGCGCGCCCTGGGCGAGCCCCGTGAAGCCGTCCGGGGACGCGCACGCGGCGAAGGCCGTCCCGTCGAGGCGGCACTCGAAGGACGCGCCTGCTTCGCTGGAGAACGCGAAGGTGGCGTTCGTCGTGGCGACCGTGCCGCCGGGGCCGACGATCGCTGGGATCGGGGGCGGCGTCGTGTCCACCGTGACCGACCGGCTCGCCGGGGTGGGGTCGGTGTTGCCGGCCGGGTCGGTCGCGCGCACCTCGAAGGTGCGGGCTCCTTCGGCCAGGATCGAGGTGGTGTGTGGCGAGCTGCAGGCGGCGAAGGGGTCGGCGTCGGTGCGGCATTGGAAGGTCGCCCCGGCCTCGCTGGAGAAGGTGAAGGTCGGCGTGGAGTCGTTGGTCAGGCCGGAGGGGCCCGAGTCGATCTGCGTTTGGACGACGGTGTCGACCGTGAACGACCGGTTCGCGGGGGTCGGGTCGGTGTTGGCGGCCTGGTCGGTCGCGCGGACGTCGAAGGTGTGCGGCTCCTTCGCCCAGGATCGAGGTGGTGTGCGGTGAGGTGCAGGCGGCGAAGGGCTCGCGCGTCGCTGCGGCATTGGAAGGTCGCTCCGGCCTCGCTCGAGAACGTGAAGGTCGGCGTGGAGTCGTTGGTGGGGCCGGAGGGGCCCGAGTCGATCTGCGTTTGCGCGGGCGTGGTGTCGACCGTGAACGTCCGGGTCGCAGGGGTCGGGTCGGTGTTGCCGTCCAGGTCGGTTGCGCGGACGTCGAAGGTGTGCGGATCGTCCACGCAGTTCCGAGGTGGTGTGCGGCGAGGTGCAGGCGGCGAAGCTTCCGGTATCCACGCGGCACTCGAAGGTCGCTCCGGGCTCGCTCGAGAAGCGCGAAGGTCGGCGTCGAGTCGTTGGTCAGGCCGGAGGGGCCGGAGTCGATCTGCGTCTGGACGGCGGTGTCCACCGTGAACGTCCTGCTCGCGGGGGTCGGGTCGGTGTTGGCGGCCAGGTCGGTCGCGCGCACCTCGAAGGTGTGGGCGCCGTCGGCCAGCACCGCGGTCGTGTGCGGCGACGTACAGGCCGCGAAAACGCTGGCGTCGACGCGGCACTGGAAGGTTCCGGGCTCGCTGCTGGAGAAGGTGAACGTCGGCGTGGAGTCGTTCGTCGGGCCTGACGGGCCGGTGTCGATCGTGGTCTGCGGTGCAACGACGTCCACGGCTGCCACCGCGCTGCCGACGTTCAACCGGCCGCCGCTGGCCACGCTGAGGCCGGCGATCGGGTCGACCGTGCTCAGCAGGATTGTTCTCACCTGAGCAGTGGTTAGAGCCGGGTTGCGGGCGAGGACGAGTGCCGCGGCGCCCGCCACGTGCGGCGCGGCCATCGACGTGCCGGTCAGGTTCTGGTAGTTGCCGGGGGCCGACGGCGTGGTCACGCAGTTGAGGGAGATGTCGTCGATGTGCGCTCCGTCGAACTGATTGGTGCCGTTGCTTCTCAGCCGGAAGCGCAGGAAGACGCTCGCCTGCCCGTCGAAGGCCCCGAGGTCCTCCTGGAACCCGAAGAAGAAGGGTCCGGTCGTACCGCTCCAGCCGCCCTGGCTCACGTCGGTGTAGGTGCCCGCGAACGCGGTCGAGGCCTCGATCGTGACCCCGTCGAGGAGCGGCTCGGTGGCGAGGTGCATGTTGTAGCCGAGCGAGCAGCCGGCCCGGCCGGAGAGGTTGCTTCCGGTGAGCGAGCGGATGTGCGTGTCCGTGTTCGCCGAATAGTTGCCCGCCGGCGAGTCGCTCAGGCTGAACGCGCCACCGCCGGCGTAGACGAAGTTCTGCGGCCCCCAAAGCGGATGGCCGGCGGGCGCGGTCTGGCCGCCCCAGCGCGTGTTGAAGAGCGTCGGCGTGTCCTCGAAGCCGTCGCTCAGGACGTTCACGAACGTCGGCATCGAGCTGAAGATCCCGACGCCCGGGGCCGCGAGATCGACGTTCGTCGCGCCGAAGTTCGAGAAGAACGCCCTCGCGTCGTTCTGATCCGTCGCGGCGACGCAGACAATCCTGGTCGTGTTGTAGTTGCAGGGGTACTCCGGTGTTGTGTCGTTGTTGTCGCCGATGCCGTCGCTGCCGCCGTTCCCCGCGGCGAATACGAACAGCGTGTTCGCGCAGGCCACCGAGTCGATCGCGTTGAGCGTTGCCTGGGAAAACCCGCCGCCGCCGAAGCTCCCGTTCACCACGCGAGCGCCGTTCGCGCACGCGTACACGATCGCGTCGATGATGGCGGCGTCCGTCAGGCTCCCGGAGGCGTTGCCTGCGCGGAGCGGCATGATCGACGCCTGCCAGTTGACTCCCGTGACGCCGAGCGCGTTGTTGCCGCGCGCGCCGATCGTCCCCGCGACGTGCGTGCCGTGCTCGTTGGCGTCGAGGGGCGCGTTGTCGTTGGAGACGAAGTCCCAGCCGTTTGTGTCATCGACGAAGCCGTTTCCGTCCTGGTCACCGCCGCCCGCCGGGTCGTCGTTCGTCCAGATGTTGGCCGCGAGGTCGGGGTGGTCGTACGCGACGCCCGAGTCGATCACCGCGACGATGATGCTCGAGTTGCCCGTGGTGAGATCCCAGGCCTCGGGCGCGTCGATGTCCTTGTCGCTCACCTGATTCAGGCCCCAGAGCTGCGCGAAGTTCGTGTCGTTCGGAATCGCGCTCAGCTGGGAGACGTAGTTCGGCTCCGCGTACGTAACGTCGGGGTTCTCCTCGAACGCGGCGATCGCGTCCTCGACGGACGTGCCGTCCGCGAGCTCGACGAGCTCGGTACGTGGAAGGCTCAGCGGTTCTGCGATCGCGGCTCCTTCGGCTCGCACGGCCGCACGCCGGCCGGCCGAGGAAGTTCCGGCCGCGAAGCGGACGATCACCTGGTTCGGGACGATCTCGGCGCCGTTGAACAAGGCGCCGTGAACGAGAGCCGGTGCGCTACTGCTTAGGGCGGGAGCCGCTGATGCGCTCGCCAGCGCCCGCGCGCTCGAGCCGGCCACGGCGACAATAAGCGCGGAGGTCGTTACGAGTGTGAGAAGTGCGGTGCGGCGGCGGGCCATTCTCGACACTCAGAGTTTCACCGCGAGTGGTGCGCCCGACTACCCCCCAAAGGGTCTACGTGACCTTCCACCTCCTCTTCGCCGGTGTCTTGTCGGCATTGCCGGCCTTGTCGGTCGCCGCGACCTGGAACGTGTGCGAGCCCTTCTTCAGGCTGCGGTAGGTCTTCGGGGACTTGCAGCTTCGCCACGCGCCCTTGTCGAGCTTGCACTTGAAGGTCGAGCCGGACTCGGTGGAGGAGAACCTGAACGTCGCCTGCTTCGACTTCGTGGACTTCGCCGGGCCCTTGCCGATCGTCGCGTTCGGCGCCTTCGTGTCGACCATCCAGGCGCGCGTCGTCGCGCCCGAGGCGTTGCCGGCGAGGTCGGTCGCCTGCACCTGGAACGTGTGCGCGCCCTGGCCGAGCCCGGCGAAGACGGCCGGAGAGGTGCACTGTGCGAACGCCGCTCCGTCGAGGCTGCACGTGAAGGCGACGCCGGCCTCGCTCGAGAACGTGAAACGTCGCGCCCGTGGCGGCGACCGTGCCGGCGGGGCCGGAGTCGATCGCCGGGAGCGGCGGCGGGGTCGTGTCCACGGTGAACGCGTGGCTCGCAGGGCTCGCGTCCGTGTTGCCGGCCTGGTCGGTCGCGCGGACCTCGAAGGTGTGGGCGCCGTCGGCCAGCGCCGGCGGTGGTGAGCGGCGAGCTGCAGGCCGCGAACGCGGCGGCGTCGAGGCGGCATTGGAAGGTCGACGGTCTCGCTCGCTCGAGAACGCGAAGGTCGGCGTCGTGTCGTTGGCCGGGCTCTCGGGCCCGAGTCGATCGTCGTCTGCGGCGCGGCCGTGTCGACGGTGAACGTGCGGCTCGCCGGGGTGGCGTCGGTGTTGCCGGCCTGGTCGGTCGCGCGCACCTCGAAGCGTGTGCGGCCCGTCGGCTTGCGCCGCGGTGGTGTGGGGCGAGCTGCAGGCGGCGAAGGCGGCGGCGTCGATCGCGGCACTGGAAGGTCGCGGTCTCGCTTCGCTCGAGAAGGTGAAGGTCGGCGTGGAGTCGTTGGTCAGGCCGGACGGGCCGGTGTCGATCTGCGTCTGCGGGGCGCTGGTGTCGACGGTGAACGACCGGCTGGCCGGGGTCGGGTCGGTGTTGCCGGCCTGGTCGGTGGCGCGCACCTCGAGGGTGTGGGCGCCGTCGGCCAGCGCGGCCGTGGTGAGCGGGGAGCTGCAGGCGGCGAAGGCGTGCCGCGTCGACGCGGCACTGGAAGGTCGAGGTCTCGTTCGCCGAGAAGGTGAAGGTCGGCGTCGTGTCGTTCGTCGGGCCGGACGGGCCGGTGTCGATCTGCGTCTGCGGGGCGCGTCGTGTCGACCGTGAACGTGCGGCTGGCCGGGGTCGGGTCGGTGTTGCCGGCCTGGTCGGTCGCGCGCACCTCGAAGGTGTGGGCGCCGTCGGCCAGCGCCGCGCGTGGTGTGCGGGGAGCTGCAGGCGGCGAAGGCGGCCGCGTCGACCCGGCACTGGAAGGTCGAGGTCTCGTTCGCCGAGAACGTGAACGTCGGCGTCGCATCGGTGGTGAGCCCGGTCGGCCCCGTGTCGAGCGTCGTCTGCGGCGCCTGGGTGTCCACGGTGAACGTCCGGCTCGCCGGGGTCGGGTCGGTGTTGGCGAACAGGTCGGTCGCGCGGACCTCGAGGGTGTGCGATCCCTCGGCCAGCGTCGGCCGTGGTGTGGGGCGAGCTGCAGGCGGCGAAGGCGGCGGCGTCGACCCGGCACTGGAAGGTCGACGGACTCGCTGCGCCGAGAACGTGAAGGTCGGCGTGGTGTCGTTCGTCGGCCCGGACGGCCCCGAGTCGATCGTCGTCTCGGGGGCCGTGACGTCCACGGCCGCCACGGCGGCGCCGACGTTCAGGCGCCCGCCGCTCGCCACGTTGAGACCCGCGATCGGATCGACCGTGGCCAGCAGGATGCTTCGCACCTGCGCCGTCGTGAGCGCGGGGTTTCGGGCGAGGACGAGCGCCGCGGCGCCGGCGACGTGCGGCGCGGCCATCGACGTGCCGCTGAAGCTGCTGGTAGTCGCCGGGGGAGGGCGGCGTCGTCGCGCATGTGAACGCGAGGTCGTCGAGCTGGACTCCGTCGTCCTGGCCGCTGCCGTTGCTCGTGAGACGGAAGAGCACGAAGACGTTCGGCTGTCCGTCGAAGGCTCCGAGCTCCGTACGGAAGTAGAAGAAGCCGGGTTCGGTCGAGCCGGTCCAGCCGGCCTGGTTCGTGTACGGGCCTCCGAACGCGGTCGACGCGTAGATGCTGAAGACGTCGCCGGGCTGCGTCTCGAGATGCATGAAATAGCCGAGCGAGCAGCCTGCCCGGCCCGTGAGGTTGGTACCGGAGATCGAGCGAATCTGCGAGTCGGTGTTCGCCGAGTAGTTGCCCGCGGGCGAGTCGCTCAGGCTGAACGTTCCAAAGGCGCCGGGGCTCTGCTGGCCCCACAGCGGGTGGCCGGTCGGGGCCACCTGGACGCCCCAGCGCGTGCTGAAGAGCGTCGGCGTGTCCTCGAAGCCGTCGGTCGCGACGTTCGCGAACGTCGGTATCGAGCTGAGGATCGCCGACGCCCGGCGCGCCGAGATCGACGCTCGACGGGCCGAAGTTCGAGAAGCTCGCCTTCACGTCGTTCTGGTCCGTCGCGGCGACGCAGACGATCCTCGTCGTCGTCGTAGTTGCAGGGGTACTGCGGCATCGTGTCGTTGTCGTCGCCGACGGCGTCGATGCCCCCGTTCCCCGCCGCGAACACGAACAGCGTGTTCGCGCACGACGACGAGTCGATCGCGTCGAGCATCGCCTGCGAGAACGCCGCCGCCGCCGAAGCTCCCGTTCACGACGCGGGCGCCGTTCGCGCACGCGTACTGGATCGCGCCGATGATCGCGCTGTTGGGGAGGCCGCCGCCGGCGTTGCCCGCGCGAACCGGCATGATCGACACCTGCCAGTTGACTCCGGTGACCCCGAGCGCGTTGTTGCCGCGCGCGCCGATCGTCCCGGCGACGTGCGTCCCGTGCTCGTTGGCGTCGAGCGGCACGTTGTCGTTCGAGATGAAGTCCCAGCCGTGCGTGTCGTCCACGAAGCCGTTTCCGTCGTCGTCGCCGCCGCCGGCCGGGTCGTCGTTCGTCCAGATGTTCGCCGCGAGGTCGGGATGGTCGTAGGCGACTCCCGTGTCGATCACCGCGACGACGACGCTCGAGCTGCCGGTGGTGAGATCCCAGGCCTCGGGCGCGTCGATGTCCTTGTCGCTCACCTGGTTCAGGCCCCAGAGCTGCGCGAAGTTCGTGTCGTTCGGGAATGGCCGAGATCTCGTAGACGTAGTTCGGCTCCGCGTAGGCGACGTCGGGGTCGTCCTCGAACGCGGTGATCGCCTCCTCGACGGAGGTGCCTTCGGGGAGCTCGACGAGCTGGGTGCGCGGCAGCGCGAGCGATTCCGCAACCGTCGCTCCCTGGGCCCGCACGGCGCTGCTGCGCTCGGCCCGCGTCGTTCCGGCCGCGAAGCGGACGATCACCTGGTTCGGGACGATCTCGGCGCCGTTGAACAGGGCGCCGTGAACGAGGGCGGGCGCGGTGTCGCCGACGGCCGGAGCGCCACCCCCTGACGCGGTCAGGGTAAGTGCGGAGGTCGCCGTCAGCGCGAGTAGAGCGGCGAGTCGTCGCCCCTGCACTGCCATGTGCGTCCTACTTCGTGACTTTCCAGGTCTTCTTGGCGGCCGTCGCGTCGGCGTTGCCGAACGAGTCCGACGGCGATCACCTGGAACGTGTGCTTGCCCTTCTTCAGGTTCTTGTAGGTCTTGCCGGACGCGCAGGCCTTGAAGGCGCCCTTGTCGAGCTTGCACTTGAACGTCGAGCCGGCCTCCGTGGACTTGAACTTGAACTTGGCGGTCTTGCTCGTCGTCTGCGCCTTCGGACCGGAGGTGATCGTCGTGTTCGGCTTCGTCACGTCGACGTCGTCGAGCGCGCTGCGCGCGTTCAGGCGGCCGCCGGTGGCCACCTTTCCGGCGAGGCCGCCGATCGGATCGACGTTGCTCAGGATGAGCGACTTGACCTGGGCGGGCGACATGTGCGGGTTGCGCGCGAGGAGCAGCGCGGCCACGCCGGCGACGTGCGGGGTCGCCATCGACGTCCCGTTCAGGTTCTGGTACTCGCCGAGCGGCGGCGGAGCGGTGAGGCAGCGCAGGTCGAGATCCTCGACGTGGACGCCGTCGCCGACGTTGCCGTCCGCATCGGAGGTGAGGCGAAGCCGCAGGAACGGCGAGAGGCCCTCGAAGGCACCCATGTCGACGGTGTCGAACATGAAGACCGGGCCGGTCGAGCCGGACCAGCCGCCGCCGCCAGGTCCGTCCACGGCCCGACCGTGCTCGTCGACGCCTCGACCTTGAAGAAGTCGTGGAAGATCTCGGGTGTCGAGGTTGAAGAAGTAGTCGAGGACGCAGCCGGTTCGACCGCGAGGCTCGTCGCGGCGACCGAACGGAGATTGGTGTCGCTGCTCGAGCGTGTAGTTGCCGACCGGCGTGTCGCTCGCCGAGTAGTTGCCGTTGAGGTGAAGGCCGTCCTGCGCCCAGGCGCCGGTCGTCGTCCAGCGGCTCGCGAACGTGGTCGGCGTGTTCTCGAAGCCGTCCGTCATGACGCTCGAGAAGCTCGGCTTCGCGCTGAAGATCCCGACACCCGGCGCGGCGAGGTCGACGTTCGCGACGCCGAAGTTGGAGAAGGCCGCGAGCGCGTCGTTCTGGTCGGTCGCGGCGACGCAGATGATCCGCGGCCGTGTTGTAGTTGCACGGGAACACCGGCGTGGAGTCGTTGTTGTCGCCGATGCCGTCGGAGCCGCCGTTCCCCGCGGCGAAGACGAAGAGCGTGTTCGAGCACGCGGGCGCGTTGATCGCGTCGAGCGTTGCCTGGTCGAACGGACCGCCGCCGAAGCTGCCGTTGACGACGCGGGCCTTCTTGGCGCAGGCGTAGTGGATCGAGCTGATGATCGCGCTCGACGGTGAGGCTTCCGAGGGCGTTGCCGGCGCGCAGCGCCATGATCGAGACGTCCCAGTTGACCCCCGTGACGCCCAGGGCGTTGTTGCCCTGCGCGCCGATCGTCCCGGCCACGTGCGTGCCGTGGCCGTTCGCGTCGAGCGGCGCGTTGTCGTTCTGCACGAAGTCCCAGCCGTGGATGTCGTCGACCAGGCCGTTCCCGTCCTGGTCGCCGCCGCCGGCCGGATCGCCCGGGTTCACCCACATGTTCGGCGCCAGATCCGGGTGGTCGAAGGCGACGCCGGAGTCGATCACGGCGACGACGATGCCCGCGCTGCCCTTCGTGATGTCCCACGCCTCGGGCGCGTCGATGTCGTGGTCGCCCACGTTGTTGAGGCCCACGAGCTGCGCGAAGTTCGTGTCGTTCGGAATCGCGCTCGTGTGGTAGAGGAAATTCGGCTGGGCGAACTCGACCCCGGGGTCGTCCTCGAGCGCCGCGACGGCCTCCTCCACGGACGTGCCCGCGGGGAGGTCGACGAGCTGTGTCCGCGGCGATCCGAGCGACTGGATGGCCGACGCTCCGTGCGCTCGCAACGCGCTGCGCCGCTCGGAGCGCGTCGTCCCGGCCGCGTAGCCGACGATCACCTGGCCGGGGACGTACTCGCCGCCGTTGTCGTGGACGAGCGCGGGACCGCCTCCCGGCGCGGGCGCGCTCGAGCCCGACACGGCGAGGATGAGCGCCGAGGTCGCGACGAGTGTGAGAAGTGCAGTCAGCCGCCGGGCCGTTCTGGACACCGCCCGATTTTCGCAACTTGTGCGGGCCCCTACAACCCCCCGAACGTCTACAGGACCTTCCAGGTCTTCTTCGCAGGCGTCTTGTCGAGATTGCCGGCCTTGTCGGTGGCCGCGACCTGGAAGGTGTGCGAGCCCTTCTTCAGCTTCTTGTAGACCTTGCCGGTCTTGCACGTCGCCCAGGCGCCCTTGTCGAGCTTGCACTTGAAGGTCGAGCCGGCCTCGGTGGCCGTGAACTTGAGCGTCGCGGTCGTCGCCGTGCCTGTCTTCGGGCCGGACGTGATCGTCGTGTTCGGCGCGAGCGTGTCGACCGTCCAGGTGCGTGACGCGGCGGACGAGGCGTTGCCGACATCGTCCTTCGCGCGGATGTCGAATGTGTGCGGCGCCCTGGCCGAGAGCGGTCAGGGAGACCGGCGACGTGCAGGGCGCGTACGGTGCGCCGTCGACGGCGGCACTCGAAGGTGACGCCGCCCTCCGAGTCAGTGAACGCGAAGGTCGCCGCGGTGGACGCGAGCGTTCCGGCCGGGCCGGACGAGATCGTCGGCGTGGGCGGCGCGACCGTGTCGACGCTCCAGGCCTGCGAGGCGGTGGAGGTCGGAGACGTTGCCGGCCGCGTCGCTTGCGCCTGCACCTCGAACGAGTGCGCGCCCTCGGCGAGCCCGGAGAGGGCCCTGGGCGTGGTGCACGCGGCGAAGGCGCCGGCGTCGAGCTTGCACTCGAACGTGACGCCCGCGCCCTCGGCGTCGCGAGAAGGTGAAGGTCGCGCCCGAGGTCGCGACGGTGCCGGTCGGGACCGGTGTCGATCGTGGGCGCCGCCGGAACGACCGTGTCGACCGTCCACGTGCGCGTGGCGGCGGCGGACGTGTTCCCGAGCGCGTCCTTGGCGCGGACATCGAAGGTGTGCGCGCCCTCGGCGAGGCCCGAGTGGCCGACCGGGGAAGTGCAGACGCCGAACGCCGCGCCGTCGAGCCGGCACTCGAACGTGACGCCGCCCTCGGTGTCGGAGAAGCCGAAGCTCGCGCTCGTCGACGAGACGGCGCCCGTCGGGCCCGAGTCGATCGTCGGCACGGGCGGGGCGACCGTGTCGACCGACCAGGCGCGCGAGGCGGACGGTCGTGTTCCCGGCCGCGTCCTTCGCCTGCACCTCGAACGTGTGCGCGCCCTGGGCGAGGCTCGTGCAGGTCGAGCCGGCGAGGTGCAGGCGGCGAACGCCGCCGCGTCGAGCCTGCACTCGAGCGTGACGCCGCCCTCGGTGTCGGAGAACGTGAACGTGGCCGCGGTCGAGGCGACGGTCCCGCTCGGGCCGGAGTCGATCGTCGGGATCGGCGGGGCGACCGTGTCGACCGTCCAGGTGCGCGAGGTCGTGCCCGAGGTGTTCGCCGACGGCGTCCTTGGCGCGGACCTGGAAGGTGTGGGCGCCCTGGCTCAGGCCCGTGTAGTCGACGGGGGTGACGCAGACGGCGAACGGATCGGTGTCGAGGCGGCACTCGAGAACGGCGCCGCCCTCGCTGTCGGAGAACGCGAACGGTCGCAGCCGTCGAGGACACGAAGCCCGAGGGCCCGGAGTCGATCGTCGGGTCGGGCGGGGCGACGGTGTCCACGGTCCACGTGCGCGAGGCGGTGGCGGAGGTGTTTCCGGCGAGCGTCCTTGGCGCGCACGTCGAAGGTGTGGGAGCCCTGGGCGAGGCTCGTGTAGTCGGCCGGCGAGGCGCAGGCGGCGTACGCGGCGCCGTCGAGCCGGCACTCGACGATCTCGTGCCGGTGAACCCGAAGCGTCGCGCGTCGTCGAGGCGACGGTTCCGCTCGGGCCGGCGTCGATCGTCGGCGTGGGCGGGGCGATCGTGTCGACCGTCCAGCTGCGCGAGGCCGCCGGCGAGGTGTTCCCGGCGGCGTCCTTCGCCGGATCTGGAACGTGTGCGCGCCCTGGCCGAGGCTCGTGAGGTCGACCGGCGAGACGCACGGAGCGAAGGAGCCGGCGTCGAGCTTGCACTCGAAGGCGAGCCCGCTCTCGACGTTCGAGAAGGCGAACGTGGCGGCGGTCGAGGCGACGAGGCCGGTCGGGCCGGAGTCGATCGTCGGCGCGACCGGGTCGACCGTGTCCACCGTCCAGGTGCGGGTCGCGGGGTCGGAGACGCTTCCGAGCCCGTTCTTCGCGTGCACCTCGAACGTGTGCGGGCCCTGCGCGAGGCTCGTGTAGTTGCGCGGGGAGGTGCAGACGGCGAAGGGCGCCCCGTCGAGGCTGCACTCGAGCGTGGTGCCGCCCTCGACGTCCGTGAAGGTGAACGTCGCGCTCGTGGACGGAGACGGCGCCGGTCGGGCCGGAGTCGATCGTCGGCGTGTCCACGAGCGAGACGATCCAGCCGCGCGACGTGGCTCCGGACGTGTTTCCGGCCGCGTCCTTCGCGCGGACGTCGACCGTGTGCGCGGCCTCGGTCAGGCCGTTGTAGGTCGCGGGCGACGTGCAGGTCGTGAACGAGCCGCGCGTCGAGGCTGCACTCGAACGTGAGCCCGCCCTCGACGTTCGAGAAGGTGAAGGTCGCGGTCGTGGAGGAGACGGCGCCGGTCGGGCCCGAGTCGATCGTCGGCGCCGCCGGGGCGATCGTGTCCACGGTCCACGTGCGCGAGGTCGTGTCCGACGGCCCGGCCGGGCCCGTCGCGCGCACGTCGAAGGTGTGGGAGCCCTGCGAGAGGCCCGTGTAGCCGACCGGAGAGGTGCAGGGAGCGAACGGGGCCCCGTCCAGACGGCACTCGAGGCCGTCGCCCTCGCCCGTGAAGCCGAACGTGGCCGCGGTCGAGGAGACCGAGCCGGACGGGCCGAGCGTTGATCGTCGGCGCGGGCGGCAGCACGGCGTGCTCGACGGCGTCGAGCGCGTTCACCCGTCCGCCGGTCGCGACGAGGGTCGAGAACGCAGGCACCGGGTCGGCGGTTCCCAGGATGATGTTGCGCGTCTGCGCGACCGTGAGCGCCGGGTTTCGCGCGAGCATCAGCGCGGCGACGCCCGAGACCTGCGGCGCGGCCATGGAGGTCCCGTCGAGGCGCTGGTAGTTCTCGACGCCGGGGTCGAGGCACACCGCGCCGACCGCGTCGAGGAAGGCGCCGTCGCGGACGACCCCGTCGTTGTTCGATTCGAGCTGGAACTTCAGGTAGACGGAGGGCACGCCGTCGAACATCGAGAGGTCGTCCTGGACGAGGACGAACTCCGTGCTCGGCGTGGTGCTCCAGAGCGAGGCGATCGGGGTGGTGATCGCCGCGGGCACGTTGGTCGTCCCTCCGAAGATCCGCAGGAAGTCGCCCGCCTCGATGTCGTGCCTCAGGTCGTACTGGAGGAAGCAGCCGCGCTTGCCGGTCAGGTCGGCCAGCGGCAGGTCGTTCGCGACCTGGTTGATCGTGTTGTTCCCGTACATGACCGGAGTCCCGAACGTGACGGAGGGCGAGTCGGCCAGGCTGAACGTCGCCGCCGACTTGAACTCGGCCGTGCGGTTCCAGAGCGGCCCGCCGTTCGTCGCGCTCGGAAGGGCCCAGCGCGCGCCGAAGCCGGGATCCTCGAAGCTCTCGAGCTGGCCGACGAAGTCCCAGACGGGGCTCGCGCTGAAGATGTCGTTGCCGGGCGCGGCGATGTCCACGCTCGTCGCGCCGTAGTTCGAGTACGCGGGCCGGCCGTCGGTCTCGTTGCTCGCCGCCACGCAGATGATCCGGGCGCTGCCGTAGGCGCACGGGTACTGGAGCGGCCCGACCGTGTCCATGTTGAGACCGTCGTTTCCGGCCGCGAAGACGAAGAGGGTGTTCGCGCACGCGGGCGAGTTGATCGCGTCGAGCTCGGCCTGGGAGAACCCGGGGCCGCCGAAGCTGCCGTTCACGACCCGCGCGCCGTTCTGGCAGGCGTAGGTGTAGGCGGCGATCGTGTCCGAGCTCGCGAACGAGCCGTAGAAGTTTCCGGCGCGCACCGGCATGAGCGAGACGTCCCAGCTGACGCCGGGCAGGCCGAGGTTGTTGTTGCCCTTGGCGCCGATCGTCCCGGCGACGTGCGTGCCGTGGTAGTGGAAGTCGAGCGGGACGGCGTCCTCCTGGACGAAGTCCCAGCCGTGCGTGTCGTCGACGAAGCCGTTGCCGTCGGAGTCGCCGCCGCCCGCCGGGTCGTCGTTCGTCCAGATGTTCGCCGCCAGGTCCGGGTGGTCGTAGGCGATGCCGGTGTCGATCACGGCGACGATCACGCTCGAGCTGCCGGTCGTCAGATCCCAGGCCGCGGGCATGCTCATCTTCGGCAGCGCCCAGAGCTCCCCGTATTCCGGGTCGTTCGGGATCGCGAGCGCCTCGCGCGTGAAGTTCGGCTCCGCGTAGGCGACGTCGGGATTCGCCTCGAAGGTCGCGACCGCCTCGCCCACGCCGACGTCGGCGGGGAGGTCCACGACCTGCATCCGCGGGAGCAGCGTCTCGTCGACCGTGGCGTCGACCTCGCCGAGCGCGTCGCTGCGCTCCGCCGCCGTCGTGCCCGCCTTGAAGCGGACGATGACCTGGTCGGTCGCGAGCTCTCCGCCGACGATGGCCCGGCCGACGCTCGCGGGCGCCGGAAGGCGCGTCGGGACCTCGGTCTCGGCCGCGCTGGAGCCTCCCGCACCGATGGCGAGAAGAAAGACCCCGGAAAGCGTCAGGCCAAGCCGCAGCGCGTGTTTGGGCACCACAACTGAATGTCGCCCTGAGCAAGGGGCGCCTTGACCCCCTTATGGGGCTGTCTGGCCCCGCTGGGAGACTTGTGTTCATGCCCGAGGAAGCGACTCGCGTGGTGGTCGTCAGGCCGCGGACGGTGCTGCTCGTCCTCGGGATCACGCTGCTCGTGGGCCTCGGCATCGTGCTCGTCTACCTCGCGTGGCACGTCATCACGTGGATCCTGATCGCGCTCTTCCTCGCCGCGGCGCTCAACCCGGCCGTGGAGTTCCTGATCCGGCGCGGGATCCGGCGGGGGATGGCCGCGGCCATCGTGTTCGTCGCGGCGCTCTGCTCGCGTTGGTCGGGCTCGGCTTCCTCGTCATTCCGCCGCTCGTCTCGCAGATCCGCGACTTCATCGACGCCGTGCCCGACCTGATCGACGACCTGACGAAGGGACGAGGCCCGCTCGGCTTCCTCGAGCGCGACTACCAGATCGTCGAGCGCGTCCGCGACGCGATCGAGGAGCGCGGACTCGGCGGCGTCCTCGGTGTCACCGAACCGGCGGTCGCCGTGGCGAAGAGCGTCGTCACGGCCGTCGTCGGCACGGTCACGATCGCCTTCCTCACGTTCTTCATGCTGCTCGAGGGTCCGAACACGATCGAGCGGTTCCTGGGGCTCCTCCCGAAGTCGATGGCGGCCCGGTGGGAGCGCGTCGGCGGCGAGATCTACAAGACGATCGGCGGCTACGTCACCGGGAACCTGGCGATCAGCCTGATCGCCGGGATCGCCGCGACGATCGTGCTCGCTCGCCGTGGACTCGAAGTACGCGGTCGCGCTGGGCGTGGTCGTCGCCGTGCTCGACCTGATTCCGCTTGCCGGCGCCACCCTCGCCGCGATCATCGTGACGGCGGTGGTGGTCGTGGAGCTCGGCTGGGTCCAGGCGGTGATCGTCGCGGTCTTCTTCATCTGCTACCAGCAGCTCGAAAACCACGTGCTCCAGCCGCTCGTGTACGGGCGGACGGTGCAGCTCTCGCCGCTCCTCGTGCTGATCTCGGTGCTGATCGGCGCCGAGCTGGCGGGGATCCTCGGGGCGCTCGTCGCGATCCCGACGGCCGGGTCGATCCTGGCGGTCCTCCGCGAGGTGCTCGCGTACCAGCGCGAGCGCCGCGCCGCGGCGTCGTCCTAGAGCCCGGGGTAGCGCTCGACGTTCTTGATCGAGTCGAGCGTCCGGTCGCGGTAGCCCCGGTCGTAGCCCGTGCCGCCGTCGAGCCAGTCGCGCGCGCCGTCGTAGCCGTAGAGCGAAGTCGTTGCCGGGTCCGCCGAACAGGCGGTCGCTGCCGGCGTCGCCCTGGATCCGGTCGTTCGCCCGTGCCGCCCTTGAGGATGTCGTTTCCGCTGAGGCCGGCGATGATGTCGTTTCCGCCGCAGCCCGCAGATCACGTCCTTGCGCGAGGTGCCGAGCAGGAAGTCGGGCCCGTTCGTCCCGACGATCGTGCACTTCGGCACGGCTCCGTGCGCGCTGGCGGCAACCGGCCCCCAGGCGATCACGAGTGCGGTGATGAAGAAGCCGAGCCCCGAGAGCAGTACGCGAAGTCGCATGACGATTCCCTTCGTGCGCCGCAGTCAGTTGTGCAAGGGAGAAATCGGCATGGCGGACGAACTTCGGCCATCCCTCGATCTGCGTCCCCCGATCGGTGACGTTGACTGTTGACTCTTCAGCCAGAAGTGCGATGCTTTCGTCACATGGGGACTCGATGAAGCGACGCGGGGTCGGGAACTTCCTGGTCGCTGTGGCCGCGGGAGCCGTGTTCTTGCTCGCGTCCGGGCCGGCGTGGGCGGACACCAAGGTCGTGACGGACGGGAACGACGTCTCAGGGCCGCTCGACATCAAGAGCGCGTCGCACGGTCACGCGGGCAAGAAATTCCTCATCCACACGGTGTCGATGTACGAGCCGTTCTCGTCCTCCTTCCTGCAAGGGGGGAAAAGCATCACGTTCCAGTTCGATACGAGCGGCAGGTCGACTACCTTCGAGCGGTACGTCTTCGTCAGCTGGAGCGGCGGCAAGCTTCGAGCGTTCGTCGCGAACAAGACGCATGACATCGGGACGGCGAGTGTCTCGCGGCCGAATGCGCGGACGTTGCGCGTGAAGATTCCTATGCGCCTCATCAAGCAGGACTACGGATATCGCTGGATGGTCGGGAGCTTCGCCGGCGGGCCCGGTTTCGACACCGCTCCGAATGGCGTGAAGACGATCTTCCACGACATCGGCGGTCCTGAGATCACCCGGCTTGACTTCCCGAGTCCGTCCACGAACCAATCGCCAAGCCTTCTCTTCGATGTCTCGGCAAGGGTTCAAGACCCGTCAGGCTTCTCGTGGCAGCTCCTCCAACGTCTTGCCGGCGCGGTGAACTGGGCGACGGTCGCACAGGGCCACGGCCCCTACCACGTCGTTGGTGGTCCGTTCCAGACCATCACGGGTGAGGAGGGAAGAACGTATGAATTCCGCGTTCGCGCGACGGATCGGTTGGGGAACATGCGCATGAGTCCTCTGAAACTCGTCTCGGTCCCCTGGGACGACGACAACGCCATCTTTGCGTCCGCTTACGGCGGCAGCTTCTATACAGCATCTGACGGATCTTTGGGAATCCCATTCACGACCTACTTCCGGGGCGGAGTCCACGTCCTCGACACCGGCGGAACGTTCTCGTACACGTTCACCGGCACGTACGTCGCCGTGATCGCGTTGGGGACGCCCTCCGCCGTCTCCGGCGGAATCGCGACCGTCACGATCGACGGGGCAACTCCCGCCCTGCTCAACCTCGCCCCGGTGGCGGGCCCGCGCAGGAACGTGTTCTCGCGCTCCGGCCTGGCTCCTGGGTCCCACACGATCGTCATCGCACGCCAGTCCGGGCTCGTCGGCCTCGACGGCTTCGTCTTTAGGTAGCCCCGGCGCGCGCGTCAACGGTGGGAGGGCGGCGCAGGCGAGACGCCGCCGCGACCGACATGGCGGGCGCGGCTCCCAACGGCTCTCGGAGACTGCGTTTAAGAAGGGGGCTCACGGGGGAAACCCGGTTTCCCCCGTGCCGATGCGCCTGGGAGGATTCGAACCTCCGACCCGCGGATTAGAAGTCCGCCGCTCTGTCCACTGAGCTACAGGCGCCCGCGGGGCGACGGTAGCAGCGGCAACGCTAGGATGAGCCTTGCGCGGTGGCGGTAGCTCAGTTGGTAGAGCCCCGGGTTGTGGTCCCGGTTGTCGTGGGTTCGAGTCCCATCCGCCACCCTCACTCCGCCCAGATCTGAGCCAGGTGGACGATCGTCGCGACGGCAGCTCCAAGGTCGGCGACGCAGAGCCACTCGGCGCGGCTGTGGAAGTCGTGTCCGCCGGTGGGCAGGTTCGGCGTGGGGAGGCCGCGCTCGGAGAGCTTCGAGCCGTCGGTGCCGCCGCGGATCTCGTGCAGCGTGGGGTCGATACCGGTGCGCCGCACCGCCTCCATCGCCTTCTCGAGCACGTCGGGATGGTCGTCGAGGTACTCCTTCATGTTCCGGTACTGCTCGACCACCTCGATCTCGACCGAGGAGCCGGGATAGGCCGCGACCGCCTCGTCGGCGAGCCGGCGCACGAGGCGCTCCTGCTCGTCGAGCGAGTCGTCGTCGAAGGCGCGGAGGATGACGACCTGCGTGTAGACCTCGCTGTTCCCGGATGCCCGCCAGGGGTGGATGAACCCGTCGCGGCCCTCGGTCGTCTCCGGCGCGATCTCCTGAGGAAGGCTCCCGACGAACCGGGCGGCGGCCTTGAGCGCGTTCACGAGCCGGTCCTTCGCGGAGCCCGGATGGACGGCGACGCCGGTGAACGTGACCGTCGCCTCGCGGGCGGTCCAGGTCTCGTTCTCGATCTCGCCGGCGGTCGAGCCGTCGAGCGTGTAGGCGGCCGTCGGCGCCGAGGCTCTCCAGCTCGAGCCCGTCGGTGCCGGTCCCGATCTCCTCGTCGCGCGTGAAGCAGATCCGGATCGGCCCGTGCTCGAGCTCGGGGTGGGCGAGGAGGTACTCGGCGGCGGCCATGATCGCCGCCACGCCGGCCTTGTCGTCGGCCCCGAGGAGCGTCGTGCCATCACTTGTGACGAGCTCATGCCCGACGTGGTCGAGGAGCTTCGGGCTCACCTCGGGGTCGAGCGCGATCGCGGGATCGCCCGGCAGCGGCACGCGGCTCCCGTCGTAGCGGATCACCTGCGGCCGGACGTTCGCGGCCGGCGCGTCCGGGGCGACGTCGACGTGCGCGAGGAACGCGATCGTCGGGATCTCCCGCTCGACGGTGGCCGGCACGGTCGCGAGGACGTAGCCCTGGTCGTCGAGAAAGGCGTCGTCGAGCCCGAGCTCGTGCAGCTCCTCCACGAGCAGCCGGGAGAGGTCGAGCTGCTTCGCCGTCGAGGGGACGGTGTCGGAGGTCGGGTCGGCCTGGGTGTCGATGCGGGCGTAGCGCATGAACCGCTCGAGCGCGCCGGGGGCCGTCTCGCGGGCGAGGTCGGAGCGGAAGCCGTCGTCGGTCATGCAGTCCAGCCTACGCGCCGACCTCGCCTCGGGTCCCCTAACGCTTGATCTCGTTGCAGGCCGTGTCCTGAAGCACACCGTTCTCGAAGAACGATCCGCAGGCCTCGGACCCGTCCGGGAAGTTGCGGTTCACCTTGATCGTCCGGACGACGCGGAACAGATCGCAACCGGCTCGCCGCTTCGTCCACTTGCGATAGACGACCTTGCCGTCGTGGCGCACGACCACGCGCGCGCGGTGGTTGCAGATCGAGTTGTCAGCGTCGAGCTTGCCGCGCTTGACCTGGAACTTGTCCACGTGCAACCCGGAGCCCTCGATGCGGAAGCACACGTAGTGCGTCGGGAACTTCGTGTACGTGCACCCCTCCGACGTGGCGCCGGCGTAGGGGGCCGCAGCGAGCGCGGCCACGCAGGCCGCCAGCGCGGTGGCGAGTACGACGATGAAACGCTTCATGACCCCTCCTTTCGAGTTGTCGCGACTATCCGCCTCGGAAAGTGAGGGATTCCGGCAGTTCCCGTAAGGATTCGAGCCGGCTTCTTGGAAAGGGTGTGTGAGCGGCGCGCGGGTTGCATTGCGAAGCAACCCGGCCGTGCGAGAATCGCGGCATGGCGCTCGCCGACTTCGACCGCGTGCCGCTCATGTTCGGGCCGTCCCCGGTCCACCGCCTCGAGCGGCTGAGCGAGCACCTGGGCGGCGAGGTCGAGATCTGGGCGAAGCGGGAGGATGTGAGCTCGGGGCTCGCCTACGGCGGGAACAAGGTGCGCAAGCTCGAGTACCTCGCGGCCGAGGCGCTGGCGCAGGGGTGCGACACGCTCGTCTCGATCGGCGGCGTCCAGTCGAACCACACGCGCCAGGTCGCCGCCGTCGCCGCACACCTCGGCCTCGGCTGCGTGCTCGTCCAGGAGCACTGGGTGGACTGGGACGACCCCGTCTACGACAAGGTCGGAAACATCCTCCTGTCGCGGATCATGGGCGCGGACGTGCGGCTCGATTCGGCCGGCTTCGACATCGGGATCCGGCCGAGCTGGGAGGAGGCGCTCGACTCGGTGCGCGAGCGCGGCGGCAAGCCGTACCCGATCCCCGCCGGCGCGTCGGATCATCCGCTCGGCGGGCTCGGCTTCGCCCGCTGGGCCGACGAGGTCGCGGAGCAGGAGGCGGAGCTCGGCGTCTTCTTCGACACGATCGTCGTCTGCGCGGTGACCGGCTCGACGCAGGCGGGGATGGTGGCCGGGTTCGCGTTGCAGGAGGCCGAGCGCGACGTGCTCGGCATCGACGGCTCGGCGACGGTGCAGCAGACGTGGGAGCAGGTCGCGCGCATCGCCCGGTTCACCGCGGAGGCGATCGGCCTCGGGCGCGAGCTGGCCGACGAGGAGATCGTCCTCCTCGACGAGTGGCACGCGGGGACCTACGGGATCCCGGACGAGAAGACGATCGAGGCGATCCGCCTGTGCGCGCGGCTCGAGGGCGTGATCACCGACCCGGTCTACGAGGGCAAGTCGATGGCGGCGCTCATCGACCTCGTGCGCGACGGCCGGATCGCGCCCGGCTCGCGGGTCCTCTACGCCCATCTCGGCGGCCAGCCGGCGCTGAACGGCTACGCCGGCGCGTTCGGCTAGCGCGTCCTCGGCGGCCACGCCCGGGGTCAGACCCCGGTCGTGGCTCGAACGGTCGTGGCCGCTCGGGGTTTTCCAACCGGCGCGCGCCGGTAGCGTTTCGGACATGGCCGACGAGCTGACCGAGCGGATCGTCGTCTTCGGGGAGGAGCTGCGGCTCGACCCGCCGCTTCCCGAGCTGCTCGTCTCGGCGCAGCAGCACCTCGAGGACCTTCGCGCCCGCTGGGGCGACGTGCTTCCCGCCGGCGAGCGGTTCGAGCTGATGAGCGAGGCGCTCGACGAGCTCGACGCCGCGCTCGAGAGCGTTCGCATCGCCCGCGAGCGGCTCGGCCGGATCGAGGCGCACCTGGCCCGTTCGTTCGATCTCGCCCTGGCCCGGCTCCGCTCGGCCGAGCGCGAGCTCGACGGCGAATGAGCACGGCGGAGCCGACCGCCGCGCAGCCGCGCGTCCGGGTCGTCTTCGGGGCCCTCCTCCTCGTCGTCCTCCTTGCGGCGCTCGACCAGACGATCGTCTCGACGGCCCTGCCCACGATCGTGGGCGAGCTCGGCGGCGTCGCAGCACCTCTCCTGGGTCGTGACCGCCTACCTGCTCGGCTCGACCGTGGTGACGCCGCTCTACGGAAAGCTCGGCGACCTGTACGGCCGCAAGCGGATGCTGCAGTCGGCGATCCTGATCTTCCTGCTCGGCTCGGCGCTCTGCGGGCTCGCGCAGGACATGCCGCAGCTGATCGCGTTCCGCGCCATCCAGGGAGTCGGCGGCGGCGGGCTCATGGTCACCGCGATCGCCAGTGTGGGCGACATCGTCCCGCCGCGCGACCGCGGCCGCTACCAGGGGATGTTCGGCGCGGTCTTCGGCATCGCGACGATCATCGGGCCGCTCGCGGGCGGGTTCATCGTCGAGCACCTCTCCTGGCGCTGGATCTTCTACGTGAACATCCCGATCGGCGCGGTCGCGTTCGCCGTCGTCGCCATCGTCCTCCAGGCGCCGTCCGAGCGCCGCCAGCACACGATCGACTACCTGGGCGCCGCGCTGCTCGCCGGTGTCGCTCACCTCGATCGTCCTCTTCACGAGCCTCGGCGGGACGACGCTGCGACTGGAGCTCGCCGACGATCATCGTGCTCGCGATCCTCGGCGCCGGCCTGCTCGCCGCGTTCGTCGCCGTCGAGCGCCGGGCGGCCGAGCCGATCCTGCCGCTCGGGCTCTTCCGCAACCGGGTCTTCTCGGTTGCGAGCGCGATCGGCTTCATCGTCGGGCTCGCGCTGTTCGGCTCGGTCACGTACCTGCCGCTCTACCTCCAGATCGCGAAGGGCCAGAGCCCGACCGACTCGGGGCTCCAGCTCCTGCCGCTCATGGCCGGCCTGCTTGTCGCGTCGATCGGCAGCGGGCAGCTGATCTCGCGGATCGGCCGCTACCGGGTGTTCCCGATCGTCGGGACCGCGCTCATGACCGTGGCCCTCGCGTTGCTGTCGCGGATCACGGAGGACACGAGCCTCGTCACCGTCGACGTCGTACATGCTCCTGCTCGGGCTGGGGCTCGGCCTCGTCATGCAGGTGCTCGTGCTCGCCGTCCAAAACGCGGTCGACTACACGAACCTCGGCGTCGCGACCTCGGGGGCGACGCTCTTCCGCTCGATCGGCGGCTCGATCGGGGTTGCGCTCTTCGGCGCGATCTTCGCGAACCAGCTCGCGACGAATCTCGCGTCCCGGATCCCTCCGGGCGCAACGGTTCCGGATGCGACCGATCCGGCCACGATCGCGGCCCTGCCACGGGCCGTGCACGCCGCCTACGTGGAGGCGTTCGCGACCTCGATCCGGCCCGTGTTCCTGGCTGCGGCGTTCATCTCCGCCGTCGGGTTCGTCCTCACCTGGTTCCTCGAGGAGCGTCCTCTGCGGCGCACGGTCGAGGCCGAGGGAATCGGCGAGAGCTTCGCGTCGCCGCGCTCGACGGACTCGTTCGAGGAGCTCGTGCGCTCGCTCTCGGTGCTCACGGAGCGGGAGAACCGCTGGCGCGCCTACGCCGGGCTGGCCGAGCGGGCCGGGGTGGAGGTCGGGCCGTCGGCGGCGTGGCTCTTGATTCGGCTCGGCGACGGGGACACGCCCGCCGTTGCGCCGGAGCGGCTGGCTGCGCCGCTCCTCGAGCTGCGCGGGCGCGGCTTCGTGGTCAGCGGCGCGCGGTTGACGGATGCGGGCCGCGAGGCGCACGACCGGCTGGTGGCGGCGCGAGAGCGGCGGATCGCGGAGCTCCTCGACGGCTGGGAGCCGGAGCAGCACGCGGAGCTCCTCGAGGTGGTCGAGGGCTTCTCCCGCGACCTCGCCGCCGAGATGCCGCGCGACCCGGGCTAGCCGTCCTCTCGGGCCGTGCCCGGGGCGCCAGGGCGAACGAGCCGTCGGCTAGCCTCGCGGGCGGCCGCGCAGCTCGAACGCCCGCGCGACGTCGGACATCGAGATCAGCCCGACCAGCCGGTCGCCGTCGAGGACGAGCCCGCGTCGCAGCTCGCTCTCGGAGAGCTCTTCCGCTGCGTTCACGAGCTCCTCCGCGGGATCGACGACGAGGACGCGGTCAAGCCCGACCATGCACTCGCCCACGGTCCGGGAATCCCACTCCGAGCGCGGCACCTGCGCGACCCGGCGGAAGGGAAGGAGGCCGACGGCGCGCCCGTTCTCGGCCACGGGGTAGGTGGTGTGGTGCCGCGTGTGGACGACCCGGTCCATGAACTCCCCGAGCGTCGCGCCGGGGCCGATCGAAACCGGGTCGCGGGTCATCATGTCGGCGACGCGCAGCCCGCCGAGCGTCTGGCGGGCCAGGAGATAGCGATCCTCCGCGGCCGCCGCCTGGAGCAGGAACCAGCCGATGAACGCAAGCCACGCGCCGCTGAACGCTCCTTCGAAGATGAGGAGCGCGAGCCCGCCCACGATGAACCCGTAGCCGAACGCCCGTCCGATCAGCGCCGCCAGCCGCGTGGCTGCCGCGAAGTCCCCGCGAACCTGCCAGAGCACCGACCGCAGCACACGTCCTCCGTCGAGGGGCAGGGCGGGGAGCAGGTTGAACAGGAGCAGCGCGATGTTGATGTAGCCGAGCCAGGCCGCGACTCCGTCCGCGGTGCCGGGCAGCCCGCCCTGCCACGCGACGAAGATGAAGAACAGGCCGAGGGCGAGCGAGACGAGGGGGCCGGCGATGGCGATCCGAAACTCCGCGCCCGCGCTCGGAAACATGCCCTTGAAGCGCGCGACGCCTCCGAACAGCCACAGCGTGATCCCGTCGATCTCCATGCCCTCGCGGCGCGCGACCAGCGCGTGGCCGAACTCGTGCAGGAGGAGCGAGGTGAAGAAGAGGACCGCGGCAACGATCGCCATCACGGCGTACGCGGCGTCCGAGAGCCCGGGGTTCGTCTGCGGGAAGATCCCGCCCCAAAGCGTCCAGACGATCAGGGCGAAGATGACGACCCAGCTCCAGTTCACTCCGACCTGGATGCCGAAGAACCGGCCGAGCGTCAGGCTGTCGCGCATCGGGCTAGGGCGATTTCTTCTGCGCCCGCACCCGGCGCGCCAGTTCCACGGCCTTCGGGCCGTGCTGCTTCGCGACCGCGGCGGCGACGAAGAGGGCGCGTCGCTTGTGACGGTTCGGGAGCATGCGCCAGCCCCGGTGCACCACGAAGATGAGCTTCCACACGGCCGGCTCCTACCCGCCGGTCCGCCAGCGGAACCCGACCGGCTCGAGCGCCGGCGCCATCGGGCTGGTCGGCAACCCCGGCCCGGGGTTGGTCAGGTTGAACCCGCCCGGCGCGACGTCGTTCGGCGTGTCCGGGTGGAAGACGGACGCGAGGTACTGGATCTGCCCGCGGCCGGGCCCGAGCTCGAACTGGCCGCCGCCGTAGGCGCCGATCCAGTGAGCCTCGCAGTAGTCGTACGCCTCGCAGAGCGCGCTCAGGCTCCCGAACCGCGACGGCTTCACGTTCACGGTCTTCGGCGGCCACTCGAGCGCCTCGATGTCTGCGACCGAGTGGATGATCGCGTCCCAGGTGACCCGGTCGCGGGCGGGCTCGAGCACCGGCTTCGTCTCGGGCGTCACGTCCGGGTCCTCGATCCACGCCTCCGGGAACGCCTCGATCACGCGCCGGTAGAGGTCGACGTCGGGCGCCTGGTCGACGACCGTGCCCTTGTACTGGCCCTTGAGGTCGATCGAGTCGACGACGCCGAGGTCGCGCAGCTCCGTCGATCAGCTCGTCCGTCCACTCGCTCGTCGCGTCGAGCTTGAACTTCATGTCCGGGTAATTCTCGAGGATCGCGCGCACGGGCGCGCTCGTCGGCTCCTCGCCGAGGCGCATGGAGACGACGAAGTTGAGCGGTCGCGCCTCCCGGCCGAGCACCTCGGTCAGCGGAACTCCGGCCTGGCGGAGCGCGAGGTCGAGCGCCGCGCTCTCGAAGGCCCAGCGACGGTAGATGCGGTACACGTCGCGGTCGGGCGCCTGCGGAAAGGTGTCGAGCCCGCCGACGAGCTCGGAGAACGAGTCGATCGTGTGCGAGCCGGCGAGCGGGAGGAACGCGCCCGCCTCCTGGTGGCGGAGCTGGTCGTCGCCGTCGTAGGTGACGTCCTCGCCGAGGCCCTCGTGGCCGCCCCCGGCCAGGCGGACCACGGTCGTGTGCCGCGTGAAGTTGCTCGAGACGTCGAGGACGAGACCCTCGAGCGTGTACGAGTCGATCTCGACGGGTAGGTCGCGGAGCACGTCATAGGTCGCCATCGCCCGCGAAGTGTGCCCGAACAGTCTTAGGAACCGCTTAGCCCAGTCTCATCAACGTTTCACGTTCGCCTGGTCTCCTTACCTCATCGCATGAGCACCGCTCTCCTCTCCCCGTCCGAAGCCCCCTCCGCCGCGGTCCGGCGGAGGGGGCAGGCCGAGGTGGAGCGGCTCCTTCGCGAGTTGCGCCGCAGCGTCGAGGAGCACGACGCACGAGCCGAGGGTTTGCGCTGGCAGATCGCCGAGGCGGTCAAGGCCGACCTGGCGCGCCACGCCGGCTGAGTGGCCCCGGGAGGAATCGAACCTCCGCGCGCAGGTTCGAAGCCTGCCGCTCTATCCACTGAGCTACGGGGCCGGGCAAATCCAGTGTAGTCCCGGGCCTTCCCTGTCCCTTTCGGCCACGGCCGGGGTCTGACCCCGGACATGGCCTTTCGCTCAGCGCGCGCGCTCGGCCTCCTTGTTCACCTCGGCGCCGAGGACGAGCGCGAGGCTCGAGAGCCACAGCCAGGTGAGGACGATGATCACGCCCGCGAGCGAGCCCCACGCCTTGTTGTACGAGCCGAACCGGTCGACGTAGAGCGCGAACCCGCCGGACGCGACCAGCCAGATCACGATCGCGACCACCGCGCCCGGCGTGACGAGTCGCAGCCGCCGCGGCTCCGTGTTCGGGCCGAGGTAGAGAACGGCGCCGAACGTCGCGAAGAGCGCGGCGAGGAGGATCGGCCACTGCACGCTCCACCAGATCCAGCTCACGGTGCTCTCGGCGTCGAGCGCCTCGCCGAGCCAATCGGAGAGCTGCGGCCCGAGCACGAGCAGCGCCAGCACGAGCGCGAGCGCGAGCAGCACCCAGCCGAGCATGAGGAGCGCGAGCAGCCGGCGGCGCACGTACGACCGGTTCTCGGTCAGCCCGTGGATCCGGTTCAGCCCGCGCATGAGCGCGCCCATCGCGCTCGTGGCCGTCCAGACGGCGAGCGACGACGCCGACGACGATCAGCGCGATCCCGCCGGTCTGGTTGTCGAGCGCGCGCGTGAGCGAGTCTTGGAGCAGCACGGTCGCCTCGTCGGGGACGACGCCGTCGAGCCGGTCGACGAGGCCGTTCACGGTGTCCTCGCCCGCGAGGACGGTGAAGAGCCCGAGCGTCACGAGCCCGACGGCCGGCACGGCCAGGAACGCGTAGTAGGCGAGCGCCGCGGCGACGTCGGTCGCGCCGTCGTCCAGGGCGCCGCGGACGGCGCGGGCGAGGATCGCGGGCCACTTGCGTTCCATGAACCCCCGCATCGCGAGGCAAGCTACCGAATACCCTTCCCGGAGCAAGCGGGCGTGGCGGAACTGGTAGACGCGGCGGGTTTAGGTCCCGTTGGGCGCAAGCTCTTAGAGGTTCGAGTCCTCTCGCCCGCACTCGATCCGACACTTCCCCCCGCGGCGCGGCGCGGCGCTGGCAGAATGGGCCGGGCCGTGAAGACGACCGTCGAAGAGCTCCCCGAGAACCGCGTCCGCCTGGCGGTCGAGGTTCCCGAGCACGACGTCGCGCACGCCTTCGAGCACGCCGCCACCGACCTCGCCGCGAACACGCGGATCCCGGGGTTCCGGCCCGGCCACGCACCGTTGGCCGTGGTCACCGCGCGGATCGGGCGCGACGCCGTGTGGGACGAGGCCGTGCGCGGCCATCTCGACGGCTGGTTTTGGAACGCGGCCGACGAGGCGGGCATCCAGGCGGTCGGCGCGCCCGAGGTCGAGCTGGGCGACGTGCCCGGCGAGGGCGAGCCGTTCCTCTTCTCGGCCACCGTCGACGTGCTCACGAAGCCCGAGATCGGCGACTGGTCGGGGCTCGAGGTCCCGAAGGCGGAGCCCGAGGTTCCCGCCGAGATCGTGGACGCCGAGCTCGAGGAGCTCCGCCGCACCGTCGCCGAGCTCGTCCCGGTCGAGCGGCCCGCGCAGGAGGGCGACACGGTCGTCGTCGACCTCGAGGGCGAGCAGGTCGGGACGCAGCGCGACTACGTGACCGAGGTGGGGAGCGGCCGGCTGATCGACGAGCTGGACGACGCGCTTCCCGGCATGGCCGCCGGGGAGTCGAAGACCGTCGTGCTGGCGCTGCCCGACGAGGCGACCACCGACGTCCTCATGACCCTGAAGGAGATCAAGGAGCCCGTCCTCCCCGAGCTGGACGACGAGCTGGCCAAGTCTGCGAGCGAGTTCGACACGCTCGCCGACCTGCGCGCCGACATCGAGGAGCGGCTGCGCGAGGCGATCGCCGACGAGGCCGAGGCGGCGTTTCGCGAGTCCGCGGTCGACGCGCTCGTCGACGCCACCACCTTCGACGTCCCCGGCGCGCTCGTCGACCGGCGCGCATCCGAGCTCTTCACCGGCCTCGCGCGCTCGCTCGCGCAGCGCGGCATCAGCGTCGAGACCTACCTGGCCACGACGAACCAGTCGCAGGAGGACGTGGCCATGCGCCTGCGCGCGCAGGCCGAGCGGGCGATCCGTCGTGAGCTCGTCCTCGACGCGGCTGCGGATAAGCTCGGGCTGGAGGTCACAGACTCCGAGCTCGAGGCGTTCGTCCGCGAGCAGTCCGAAGCGGCGGGCGACGACCCCGACACGACCTTGGAAACCCTTCGTGAGCGCGGCGCCCTCGAGGCCCTGCGAACCGACCTGAGAATGAGAAAAGCACTCGACGAGATCGCGGCCGGCGTGAAGCCCATTCCGGTGGAGCTGGCCCAGGCCCGCGAGAAACTCTGGACCCCGGAGAAGGAGAAGAGCACGTCCGGGCTGAACATTTGGACCCCAGGCAGCGAGGAGGAACGTACGACATGAGTCCCCTGATCCCGATGGTGGTGGAGCAGACATCGCGCGGCGAGCGCGCGTTCGACATCTACTCGCGCCTTCTGAACGAGCGAATCATCTTCCTCGGGACCCCGATCGACGATCAGATCGCGAATCTCATCATCGCGCAGCTGATCCATCTCGAATCGGAGGATCCCGACAAGGACATCTCGATCTACATCAACTCGCCGGGCGGCTCGGTGTACGCCGGTCTCGCCGTCTACGACACGATGCAGTACATCAAGCCCCAGGTCCAGACCGTGTGCGTCGGCATGGCGATGTCGATGGGCGCGGTGCTGCTGGCCGGCGGCGCCAAGGGCAAGCGGATGGCGCTGCCCAACTCGAAGATCCTGATCCACCAGGTCTCGAGCGGCTTCCAGGGCCAGGCGACCGACATCGAGATCCAGGCGCGCGAGGTCATCAACATCAAGCGCCGCCTGGAGGAGATCCTCGCCGAGCACACCGAGCAGGAGATCGAGAAGGTCTCCAAGGACATGGAGCGCGACTACTTCATGACCGCGCAGGAGGCGAAGGACTACGGAATCATCGACACCGTCCAGACCCAGCGCGGCGCCGGAGTCGCCGCAGCCGCCTGATCCCCCTAGGCGTAACCGGAAAGACGCGCTACAAGGTTAAGCAGACATGGCCCGAGCGACCGACGGAAACGAACAGCTCCTCTGCAGCTTCTGCGGCAAGAGCCAGCGGCAGGTCAAGAAGCTGATCGCCGGTCCCGGCGTCTACATCTGCGACGAGTGCATCGATCTCTGCAACGAGATCATCGACGAGGAGCTCACCGCTCCCGCGCAGCTCGATCTCGACAACCTGCCGCGCCCGAAGGAGATCTACGACGTCCTGAACGACTACGTGGTCGGCCAGGAGGAGGCGAAGCGCACCCTCTCGGTCGCGGTCTACAACCACTACAAGCGCGTCCAGATGGCCGTCGGCGAGGGCGACGTCGAGCTCGCGAAGTCGAACATCCTCCTGCTCGGCCCGACCGGCTGCGGCAAGACGCTCCTGGCGCAGACGCTCGCGCGGATCCTGAACGTGCCGTTCGCGATCGCCGACGCGACCGCGCTCACCGAGGCCGGCTACGTCGGCGAGGACGTCGAGAACATCCTCCTCAAGCTGATCCAGGCGGCCGACTTCGACGTGAAGAAGGCCGAGACCGGGATCATCTACATCGACGAGGTGGACAAGATCGCGCGCAAGGCGGACAACCCGTCGATCACGCGCGACGTGTCGGGCGAGGGCGTCCAGCAGGCGCTCCTGAAGATCCTCGAGGGGACGGTCGCGAGCGTGCCGCCGCAGGGCGGGCGCAAGCATCCGCACCAGGAGTTCCTCTCGATCGACACGACGAACATCCTGTTCATCTGCGGCGGCGCCTTCGCCGGGCTCGAGAAGATCATCGGCAAGCGGATCGGCAAGAACGCGGTCGGCTTCGGCGCGGACATCAAGTCCCGCAAGGACGCCGACAGCGAGGAGCTGCACGCCAAGGTGATGCCGGAGGATCTGCTCGGCTACGGGCTCATCCCCGAGTTCATCGGCCGGCTGCCCGTCGTCTCGGCCGTGCACCAGCTCACGAAGGAAGATCTCGTGACGATCCTCCTCGAGCCGAAGAACGCGCTCGTCAAGCAGTACCAGCGGTTCTTCAACTACGACTCGATCGAGCTGATCTTCACCGAGGACGCGCTCTGGGAGATCGCCGACAAGGCCCTCGAGCGCGAGACCGGCGCCCGCGGCCTGCGCTCGATCATCGAGCACGCGCTCCTCGACGTCATGTTCGAGCTTCCGTCGCGCACCGACGTCTACAAGTGCGTGATCACGAAGGAGACGATCGAGAAGCACCTGCGCCCGACCCTCGTCACCGAGGGCGGCCGCTCGACGAAGACGCCGAAGAGCTGGCCGAAGAGTCCGCGTAGCCGCGGCTCCGCGCTTCCGCGGCGGGCGCTGTCGCCTTCAGGCGGCGGAGCCTGTCCCGAGCGCGCGAGTGAGCCCGCGGCCAGTGGCCGACGGCGGACGTGGCCGAGGGAGGCCCGCCGCCGCGAGGGCCGCGTCAGCGCCAGTCGATCTCGGTGATCTCGACCGGCTCGGAGAGGCCCTTCAGCTCCTCCGTGCGCGTGTTCTTCACCGGATAGCGGATCGCCGTGTCGGCGAGCGTGTCGGCGCTGACGACGATCTCGCCCGCCCCGGCGAGCGCGCCGATCCGGGCCGCTGCGTGCACGCCCTGCCCGCCGTAGTCGCCCTCGTCCTTCGCGAACGCGCCGCCGGCATGCAGGCCGATGCGCACGTCCGGCGCGATGCCCTCGTATCCGTCCAGCGCCTTCTGCACGGCCACCGCAGCCTCGACCGCCGCCGCCGGCGAGTCGAACGCCGCGAAGAACCCGTCGCCGGTCTGCTTGATCACGTCGCCGCCCTCGGCCTGGAGGAGCTCGCGGAGCGTCCGGTCGTGCCAGGCGAGGAGCTTCTCCCACTTCGCCTCGCCGAGCGCCTCGGCGAGCTTCGTCGAGTCGACGATGTCCGTGAACATGAACGTTCGCGTGACGGGAACCTCGCCGAGCAGCTCGGCCACGCGCTGGGCGTCGAGCACCGCCCCGAGCCGGTCGAACGTCGAGCGCGCCGCCGTCAGCTCCTCGATCGCCGCGTCCTCGTCGCCGAGCTTGCGAAGCGCCAGCCCCAGGTGCTTCTGCGCCTCGGCGGTCTCGTACGGGATCCCGATGTCGCGCCAGATCTCGACGGAGCGCTCGAGCTCCTTCACCGCGCTCGCCGGGTCGTCCTCGGCCAGGCGGATCTCGCCCCAGGCGAGGCAAAGGCTCGCCTGGAAGGCGGGCGTGCGCTCCTCGCCGACCTTGAGCAGGTCGACCAGCTCCTCCAGCTCGGTCGCGGCCTCGCGGGCCGTCTTGAGGTCGCCGGCCGCGAGCGCGATCTCGACCTGGGCGGGGAGCCGCTTGACCCGGCTGATCGGATCGCCGCCGGCCTCGATGGCGCGCGTGATCGCCGACACCGCTGCGTCCACCTTCCCCTGCGCCAGCCGCAGGAGCGCGAGCCCCGGCTGCGGGTCGCGGCCCCATTCCTTCGCCTCGCGGTAGGACTCCTCGGCGGCCGCGAAGTCACCGCGCCGCCGGCGGATCTCGCCGATCTCGTAGAACCCTGCCGCGGTCGTCCAGGCGTCGAAGCCCTGGAGCTCCTCGCACGCCTGCATCGCCTGCTCCTCGGCCCCCGGCCAGTCGCCCTGGAGCCGCTTGATCGTCGCCTGGTGCACGCGGCACGCGCCGGGGAAGCCGGTCACGTCCATTCCCGCGCACCAGCGGTTCGCGGCCTTCGTCCACTCGGCCGCGCGGCGGTAGTCGCCGAGTCCGTTGCAGGATGTGATCGTCACGCAGTAGACGACTCCGGTGGAGAACGGCCGCAGCTCGCCGCTCACCGCGGCGGCGGTCGCTTCGTCGAGCAGCGCGAGCCCCTCCATCGCCTCGCCGCGCAGCACGAGCGCGCGGCCCTTGGCCATGATCGCCAGCGCCTGGAGGTCGGGGCTCTCGAAGCGGGTGCCGATCTCGAGCGCGGTCTCCGCCATCGCCACGGCGACCTGGAGATCGCTGCCGAGCGAGTTCAGCGCCTTGAACAGCGCGAGGTAGCCGTGCCCGACCGACTCCTCTTCGCCTTCGAGCAGCCGCTCGGCCTTGGCCAGCCAGCCGGCCGACACCGCGAGGTCGGCCTTGCCGAAGAAGTCGCCGGAGAGGACGAGCGCGAGCTGGGCGGCGCGCATGCTTCTCGCCGTCCTTCAGGAACCGCGCGTGCGCGCGCTCGCGCAGGCCGATCGCCTCGTCCAGGTTGCCGAGCCACCACGAGGCCTCGGCCAGCACCTCGAGGTCGTCTCCGCTGAGGTCGGACTGAACCGGCTTGAGCTTGTCGTAGGCCTCGCGCCAGGCGCCGCGGGCGGCGGCCTCGCGGCCTGCGGTCAGGGGATCGTCGGCGACTTGGCTCATGGGCCTCGCGGAAAGTGTACGTCCGTAGAATCCATGCGTGGACACGCTGTACCGCCCAGACGGCGTCGAGGAGCGCTGGCAGCGGACGTGGGAGGAGGAAGGCCTCTACAACGCCGACCCCGATCCGTCCAGGCCGACGTTCGTCGACGCGCATCCGCCGCCCAACGTGACGGGCGAGCTGCACATGGGCCACGCCCTCCAGCTGGCGCTCGGCGACGCGCTCTGCCGGCTCAAGCGCATGCAGGGCTACAACGTCCTCTTCCAGCCCGGCTACGACCACGCCGGCATCTCGACCCAGAACGCGGTCGAGAAGCACCTGCGCACCGAGGGGAAGACGCGCCAGGATCTCGGCCGCGAGGCGTTCGAGGCCCGCGTCTGGGAGTGGCTGCGCGAGTACGGCGGCAAGATCATGACCCAGTTCCGCCGCATGGGCGCCTCGCTCGACTACCGGCGTGAGCGGTTCACGATGGACGACGGCTACGTCCGCGCGGTCATGCGGGCGTTCGTCCACCTGTACGAGAAGGGCTGGATCTACCGGGCGAACCGGATCATCAACTGGTGCCCGTTCCACCAGACGTCGCTGTCGGATCTCGAGCTCATCCACGTCGAGCGCGACGACGCGCTGACGACGATCCGCTACCCGTTCGCGGACGGCTCGGGCCACGTCGCGATCGCGACCGCGCGGCCGGCGACGATCCCTGCGGACGTGGCCGTGGCCGTTCATCCCGAGGACCCGCGCTACAAGGACGCGATCGGCAAGGAGGTGATCGTCCCGTTCGTCGAGCGCCCGGTGCTCGTGATCGCCGACGAGCGGGTCGACCCCGAGTTCGGCACGGGCGCGCTCAAGGTGACGCCCGGCCACGACCGCAGGACTTCGAGATCGGGCGCGACCACGCGCTGCCCGAGCCGATGTGCATCGGTCCGGACGGCCGCATGAACGACCACGTTCCCGAGCTCGCGGGCCTCACCCAGGAGGAGGCCGCGGAGAAGATCCTCGCGTGGTGCAAGGAGCACGGCCTGCTCGAGAAGCGCGAGTCCTACCGGCACACCGTCGCCCTGTGCGAGCGCTGCGAGAGCCGTATCGAGCCGCTGATCTCGCTCCAGTGGTGGTGCGCGATGGACGAGCTGAAGAAGCCGGCGCTGCGCGCGCTCGAGGGGCGGGTCGTGCGCTACCACCCCGAGTCGCAGCACCGCTTCGCGATCGACTCGCTCGAAGGCGCGCCCGACTGGTGCATCTCGCGCCAGCTCTGGTGGGGACATCGCCTGCCGATCTGGGAGTGCCCGAGCGGCCATCTGACGGTGCGCGAGGACGACCCCGGCGCCTGCGGCGAGTGCGGCTCGGCCGAGCTGACGCGCTCCGACGACGTGCTCGACACCTGGTTCTCGTCGGCGCTGTGGCCGTTCGCGACGCTCGGCTGGCCGGACGCGACGCCCGACCTCCAGGCGTTCTATCCCGGCCACCTCCAGACGACCGATCGCGGGATCATCCGTCTCTGGGAGAACCGGATGATCTTCATGGGCCTCGAGCTCGTGGGCGAGATCCCGTTCGAGGACGTGATCATCCACTCGACCGTGCTCGCCCCGGACGGGCGGCGCATGTCGAAGAGCCTCGGCACCGGGATCGACCCGCTCGACGTGATCGCCGACCACGGCGCCGACGCCGTGCGCTACGGGCTCCTGAAGATGTCCTCGACGCAGGACGTGCGCTTCTCGTACGGCGCGGTCGAGGAGGGGCGCAAGCTCGCGAACAAGCTCTGGAACGTGAGCCGGCTCATCCTGGGGAACGCCGAGGGCGTCGCGCCCGCGCTCAAGCCGGCCGAGGTCGAGGAGCGCTGGATCCTGGCGCGGATCGACGCGACGGTGCGCGAGGTCGCCGAGGCCGTCGAGGCGTTCGAGTTCTCCCGCGCCGTGAACGCGGTCTACCGGCTCACCTTCGACGACTTCTGCGACTGGTACGCGGAGGCGATCAAGCCGCGGCTGTACGAGAAGGACGCGGCCGCGGCGGCCACCGCGCTGGTCGCGCTCGAGCGGCTCCTCGCCCTCCTCCATCCGATCATGCCGCACGTCACCGAGGAGATCTGGACGAGCCTCCCCGCGCGCGAGACGCGGCTGATCGTCGCGCCGTGGCCCGAGCCGAGCGGCGAGTACGACGCCGACGCAAACGCGCTCCAACGGGTTCAGGACGCCGTCGCGATCGTGCGTCGCAGCGGCGTGCGCGTCGCGCTCTCCGACGACGAGCGCCGGATCTTCGAGGCGGTCGAGCGGCGCGCCCCCGCCGAGACCGACGGCAACGCGGCCGCCGAGATCACGCGCCTCGAGGGCGAGGTCGCCCGCGGCGAGAAGATGCTCGCGAACGACCGCTTCGTCGCCAACGCCGACCCGGAGGTGGTCGAGGGCGAGCGGGAGAAGCTCGACCGCTACCGGCGCGAGCTCGATGCGCTCCGATCGTGACTGGCTGGAGAGCCTCGAGCTCTTCGGGATGCAGCTCGGGCTCGACCGCATGCGGGCGCTGCTCGCGCGGCTCGGCAACCCGGAGCGCGCGTTCCGCTCCGTCCATGTGGTCGGCACGAACGGGAAGACGAGCGTCACGCGGATGACCGAGGCGCTGCTCCTGGCCGAGGGCCTCTCGGTCGGCGCCTTCACCTCGCCGCACGTGACCACCTGGGCCGAGCGCATCCACGTGGACGGGGAGGAAGCCGATCTCGACGCGGCGCTGGCCCGCGTGCGGCCCGACGCCGAGGAGGTCGGCGCGACGCAGTTCGAGGTGCTGGCCGCGGCCGCGTTCGCGGAGTTCGCTGCGCGCGGAGTCGACGTCGCGGTGGTCGAGGCCGGCCTGGGCGGGCGGCTCGACGCGACGAACGTCCTCGACGCGCCGGTCGTCGTCCTCACCAACGTCGCCCTCGAGCACACCGAGCATCTCGGGGAGACGCGCGAGGAGATCGCGGCCGAGAAGCTCGCGGTCGTCGGCGCCCGGTGCGACGCTCGTCCTCGGCGAGCCCGAATGGGGCGAGGGCCTGCACGGCGAGTCGAACGAGGAGCTCGCGGTGCTGGCCGCCTCGGCGCTCCTGGGGCGTCCGGTCGACCCGGCCGCGGCGCGCGAGGTCGCGCTGCCCGGGCGGCTCGAGCAGGTCGGCGACGCGCCGCTCGAGCTCTGGGACGGCGCCCACAACGTCGCGGGCGTGGGCTACGTTCTCGCGCGTCTCCCCCGTCAGTTCGAACGCGGATGCGTTGTGGTCGTCTCGATCCTCGCCGACAAGGACGCCGATTCGATGCTCGCCGCCCTTGCGACGCTCGGTCGCCGCGCCGTCGTCACCTCCTCGGGCCACGCGCGCGCGATCCCGGCCGAGGCGCTTGCCCGCATCGCCGCGAAGCACTTCTCGGAGGTCGAGACCGTCGCCGATCCGGCCGAGGCGGTCGCGCGGGCGCGCACGCTCGCGGGGCCCGACGGCGCCGTCCTCGTCACGGGCTCTCTGACCCTGATCGCTCGTCTTGCCGCTGTCCGACCGGCGTACGTACGATGGGTCACGTAGGGGAGCGAGTCAGCGTCTTCGTGCTCGCGGCGATCGTGCTCACCGCGATCGTGGCGCTCGCGTTCGGCGCAGGCTGGCTCGTCGGAAAGATGATCCTGTGAGCGCGTATTCGATTCTCTTCCTCCAGACCACGACCGACGAAGACGCGTTCGGGTCTGTCAGCGACTTCTTCGACTCCGAGGTCTGGCTCCTCGCACGCAACGTCACGCTCTTCTTCGTCGTCGTCTTCTGGCTCGCGACCGCCTTCTGGGTCTACAAGGACGCGAAGCGCCGCATCGAGGATCCGTGGCTGCTCGCGATGGCCGTCGCGCTCGGGCTCTTCCCGCCGTTCCTCGGCCCGCTCGTCTACATGCTCTTCCGCCCGCCCGAGTACATCGAGGACGTCCGCGAGCGCGAGCTCGAGATCAAGGCGATGGAGGACGGCCTGGGCGGCGAGCGCTGCCCCGTGTGCCGCGCGGACATCGACTCGAGCTTCCTCGTCTGTCCCGTCTGCACGACGAAGCTGAAGCAGGCGTGCCGCCGCTGCTCGGCGCCGCTCGAGCCGCTCTGGCAGATCTGCCCGTACTGCGAGACGCCGGTCGAGTCGCCGCGCGTCGTCGAAACGCTCTAGCCTGCCGGCATGGTCGCTCGCCCTCGTAGCTGCCGAGCAGAGCGACGGCGCTCTCGATCGTGTTCGCGGTCGTGCTCGCGCTCGGCTGGATCGCGCTCGGGATCGTCTGCTGGATCTTCTGGCGCGCGAAGAAGCGCGAAGACACTGCGCGGTTGGAGGCCGCGAACCGATGGAACGCACCCTCTTCCTGATCAAGCCCGACGCCGTGCAGCGCAAGCTCACCGGCGAGATTCTCGGCCGGATGGAGGACCGCGGCCTCACGATCCGCGCGGCGAAGCTCCTCACGGTCGACCGCGAGCTGGCCGAGACGCACTACGCCGAGCACGCGAGAAGCCGTTCTTCGGCGAGCTCGTCGACTTCATCACCTCGGCGCCGACGCTTGCGCTGGTGCTCGAAGGCGAGTCGGCGATTCCGGTCGTCCGCACGACGATGGGCGCCACGAACCCGGTCGACGCGGCGCCCGGCACGATCCGCGGCGACCTCG
Source organism: uncultured Actinomycetes bacterium (assembly GCA_963724315.1). Taxonomy (GTDB): domain Bacteria; phylum Actinomycetota; class Thermoleophilia; order Gaiellales; family Gaiellaceae; genus CAVRUF01. The sequence continues at coordinate 320,715 of CAVRUF010000007.1, forward strand.
CGCTCGCGATGCCGGACAACCTCGTCCACGGATCCGACTCGCCCGAGTCGGCCGCGCGCGAGATCGCGCTGTGGTTCCCCGATCTTGGCTGATTCGGGACGATCGAGCGCAAAACGCCGCGGCCTGGGACGACTGGGCAGCGCCAGTACCTCGCGCGGCCGGCCGGCGCAACTGGGAGTCGAACGAGCCGAGCTGGGGGATCTGGAAGATCCCCGAGGCGGAGGTCGGGTTCCTCGGGGACGTGTCCGGCAAGGACGTGGTCGAGCTCGGGTGCGGCACGGGGTACGTCTCGTCGTGGGTCGCGCGGCGCGGCGGCCGGCCGGTCGGGGTCGATCCGTCGACCGAGCAGCTCGCGTCCGCGCGGCGGTTTCAGGAGGAGTTCGGGGTCTCCTTTCCCCTCGTTCAGGCCGGCGCCGAGTCGGTGCCGCTGCCGGACGCGTCGTTCGACCTCGCCCTGTCGGAGTACGGCGCGAGCCTCTGGGCCGATCCGTCGCTCTGGATCCCGGAGGCGGCGCGCCTCCTGCGGCCGGGCGGGCGGCTCGTGTTCCTGCGGACCGCGCCGCTCCTCGTGCTCTGCTCGCCGCCGAACGGAACCGAGAAGGCGCGAACCGAGTTGCAGACGCCGCAGTTCGGCGGGCTCGGCCGGATCGAATGGCCGGACGAGGACGGCGTCGAGTACGTCGTGTCGCACGGCGAGATGATCCGGCTCCTCGTGGGGGGCGGGTTCGCAGTCGAGGAGCTGCTCGAGCTCCAGGCGCCCGAGGATGGCGACCCCGGGCAGTGGGACTTCGTCACGCTCGAGTGGGCGCGGCAGTGGCCGTCGGAGGAGATCTGGAAGGCGCGCAAGGCGGCGTGATCTCGCTCGCGTCGACGTCGCCCCAGCGGCGGACGATCCTGGAGCAGCTCGGGATCCCGTTCGAGGTGGTGGCGCCGGCGTACGACGAGCTCGCGCGGCCCGGGGCTTCTCCGCTCGAGCACGCCCGGGGGAAGGCGCGGTCGGTTGCGGGGCGAGCTCGTGCTCGGGGTGGACACGACCGTGGTGCTCGACGGCGAGACGCTCGGAAAGCCTGCGGACGCGGCCGAGGCGCTGGCGATGCTCGGGCGGCTCGCGGGGCGGACGCACGCGGTCGTCTCCGGGCTCTGCCTGGTCGGGCCCGGGTGGGAGGAGGCCGTGGAGGCGACGACGCTCGTGACCTTTCGGCCGGTTGCGGCCGGCACGCTCGCCGCGTACGTCGCGAGCGGCGAGTGGGAGGGGAGGGCCGGCGCGTACGCGATCCAGGGGCGCGGCGCCGCGCTCGTCGAGCGGATCGACGGGGACTACCTGAACGTGGTCGGGCTCCCGGCGGCCGCACTCCTCGGCGTCCTCGAGCGGCGCTTCCCCGGCGGCGTGCTCACACTCGGCTAGGCGCCCGAAGGGACGTATTCGCCCATCCGTAGAGCGAAAGCCCTGCAACAGCTAGACTTCCGCGCCTGAATGGGCATCTGGAGGTACATGAGCGGTCTCGGCGGCCGGGAGATCGCTGTTGACCTCGGCACGGCCAACACTCTCGTCTACGTGCGGGGCCGCGGCATCGTTCTCTCGGAGCCGTCGGTGGTCGCGATCGACCAGCGCACAGGCGAGGTGCACGCGGTCGGCGTCGAGGCGAAGCGGATGCTGGGCCGAACCCCGGGCACGATCTCCGCGATCCGCCCGCTGAAGGACGGCGTCATCGCCGACTTCGACGTGACCGAGCAGATGCTCCGCCACTTCATCCAGAAGGTGAACCACAACCGCTTCGCGCACCCGCGCGTGATCGTCTGCGTCCCGAGCGGCGTCACCGGCGTGGAGAAGCGCGCCGTGGAGGAGGCGACCCTGTCCGCCGGCGCGCGCCAGGCCTACCTGATCGAGGAGCCGATGGCCGCGGCGATCGGGGCCGGGCTCCCCGTCTCCGAGCCGACCGGGAACATGATCGTGGACATCGGCGGCGGGACGACCGAGGTGGCCGTGATCTCACTGGGAGGGATCGTCGTCAGCCAGTCGATCCGCGTCGGGGGCGACGAGATGGACGAGGCGATCATGGCTCACATCAAGAAGGAGTACAAGCTCCTGATCGGCCAGCAGACGGCCGAGGAGCTGAAGCTCGAGATCGGCTCCGCCTGGGAGCTGCGCGAGGAGGTCCGCGCCGAGGTGCGCGGGCGCGACATGCTCACCGGCCTGCCGAAGACGATCGTGATCACGTCGGAGGAGTTGCGGCGGGCGCTCGACGACCCGGTCAACCAGATCCTCGACGCGATCAAGTCGACGCTCGACAAGACTCCGCCCGAGCTGGCGGCCGACATCATGGACCGCGGCATCGTGCTCGCCGGCGGCGGGGCGCTTCTCTCGGGCCTCGACGTGCGCCTGCGGGAGGAGACGCTGATGCCGGTCCACCTCGCCGAGTCCCCGCTCACCTGCGTCGCGGTCGGCTCCGGGAAGAGCCTCGAGGAGTTCGAGGCGATTCACCGCTCGGCGAAGGCCCGGCAGCGCAACGGCCGCCGGAGGTAGCGCCCTTGTTGACCGTCGGCCTCTCCGCGTACGCGGCTAGGATGTAGTTCCCGTGCCCCGGCCTCGTACCGCACGGATCCCTCTCGTTCGTTCGTCGGCTTCTCGCACCGAGCGGGCGCGTAGCCGTGACCGGAAACCGGCCCGCGCGCGCCTCGTGGCGTTCGCGCTCGTTCTCGTCTCGCTCGCGCTCGTCACCGTCTACTTCCGCGAGTCCTCCGACGGCGCGCTCCACGGCGCCCAGCGGATCGGGATCAGCGTCCTCGCTCCGTTCGAGATCGCGGGGGAGCGCGTGGCGCAGCCGTTCCAGGACGCGTACGGCTGGACGGCCGACGTGCTCTCGGCCAAGGAGGAGAACGAAAAGCTCGAGAAAGAGGTGCGTGACCTGCGCCAGCAGGTGATCATCAACGCGGCCGCGGCCGAGGAGAACGAGACCTTCCGCGCCCTGCTCAAGTTCCGCGACGGTCGGCGGTTCCCGAAGGACTACCGCGGCGTCGCGACGCGCGTGTTCGTGGAGCCGCAGACGGTCTTCCGCCAGGACGTGCTGGTCGCCGCCGGCTCGAACGACGGCATCGAGGTCGACGATCCGGTCGTGCTCCCGCAGGGCCTTGTCGGCACGGTGACCGAGGTTGCCCCGAGCGAGTCGAAGGTGCGCCTGCTCATCGACCAGCGCAGCGCCGCCTCGGCCTACGTGCTGGAGACGGGCGCGAACGGCGTCGTCTTGCGAGGCATGAGCTCGGGGTCGCTGATCCTCGACCGGGTGCTGAAGGACGAGGAGGTCAACGAGGGCGACATCGTCGTCACGGCCGGGTCGAACATCGGGCGGTTCGAGTCGCTCTACCCGCGCGGGATCCCGATCTGCCGGGTCGCGAGCGTGAGCCAGCGCGACATCGACACGTTCAAGAGCATCCAGTGCACGCCGCTCGTCGACTTCTCGTCGCTGCACGAGGTGATCGTGCTCGTCCCGAAGGACCGGACATGAGCGTCAAGGACCTACTCAAGACCGTGGTGCTCATGCTCGTGGCGGCGCTCGTTCAGATCAGCTTCGTCACGCCGGTCTCGATTGCCGGCGGGCACGCCGACCTTCTGCTCGTCGTGCTCGTCTCGCTCGCGCTCTTGCGCGGTCCCATGCTGGGCGCCGTGGCCGGATTTTGGGCCGGGTTCGTGCTCGACATCGGCGCCATGCAGCCGCTCGGGCTGAGCTCGCTCGTGCTCACGCTTGCCGGCTACTGGACGGGCCGGTTCGGCGAGGCGACGACCCGCAGCTCGCCGCACCCGCCGCTCATCGCCGCCGCGCTCGCCACCGTGTGGGCCGCGGTCGGCTCGGCGCTCTTCAACTTCATGCTCGGCCAAAGCGTCCCGGCCGGGGAGCTCTTCGGGCACGTCCTGCTGCCGACGCTGGCGCTGAACGTGCTGATCGCCTACCCGGTCTACAAGCTCGTCGCGCGGCTCTTCCGCGCCGATTCGCGCGATCGCCGGGAGCCGGCGATTGTCTAGCTCGCAGCTCCCCGGATTTCTCCCGCGCGACCCCCGCGTCGAGGAGCCGTACCGCCTGACGCCGCAGACCGCGCTTCGCATCGCGATCCTCGGCGCGATCGCGATCGCCCTCTTCGCGGCGCTCTTCCTGCGCCTTTGGGCGCTCCAGGTCATCTCCGGCGAGCGCTACCTCCTCGAGGCGCAGAACAACCAGGTGCGAACCGCGCGGGTCGAGGCGCGCCGGGGGACGATCACCGACCGAAACGGCGTGCTGCTCGTCTCGAACCAGGCGGCGACCTCGGTGCAGCTTTGGCCCGCGGCGATCCGCGAGCTTCCCGTGGAGCGGCGGCTCGAGATGTTCCGGGAGCTCGGGACGCTGCTCGGTCTCAAGGTGGCCGAGATCCAGAGGGCGATGCGGAAGCACCGCGACGACCCGCTCACGCCCGTGACGATCAAGACCGCCGTCCGAAACGCGAAGGTGCTCTACCTGCTCGAGCACCAGGCGGACTTCCCGGGCGTCGAGCTCGCCCAGACGGAGCTTCGCCGCTACGACAAGGGCAGGCCTCGCCGCGCAGCTCCTCGGCTACGTCTCCGAGATCTCCCCCGAGCAGCTGAAGCAGCTCGAGAAGGAGGGCTACGCGGCCGGCGACCGGATCGGGCAGACCGGCATCGAAAGAGCGTACGACGCGAACCTCCGCGGGACGCCCGGGCTGAGCCAGGTCCGCGTGGACGCGCTCGGGCAGGTGACGAGCGATCGCCAGTTCAGCCGCGCTCCCGAGGCCGGCTACTCGGTGAAGCTGACGATCGACGCGGGCCTCCAGCGGGCGGCCGAGGACGCGCTCCAGTACGGGCTGCGCCTGGCGCACGAGGACGGCGAGTGGGCCGCGAACGGCGGCGCGATCGTCGCCATGGATCCGAACACGGGCGAGGTGCTCGCGCTCGCGTCCAACCCCACGTTCGACCCGTCCGTCTACCTGGGCCGCGTCGCGCCCAAGGAGCTCAAGGCGTTCGCGGACCCGACCGCGAACTACCCCACGTTGAACCGCGCCGTCGCCGGCCTCTATCCGCCGGGCTCCACGTTCAAGCCCGTCACGGCGCTGGCGGCGATGCAGGAGGGCCTGCTCAGCCCGGTCGAGCAGATCCAGTGCACCGGGTCGCTGACGGTCGGCAAGGACAAGCAGAAGTTCATGAACTGGGACCCGACGAAGAACGAGCCGATGGAGCTGACGACGGCGCTCGCCAACTCGTGCGACACCTACTTCTACAACGTGGCGCTGCGGGCGTACGAGCGGCCCGACTCGCCGATCCAGAAATGGGCGCGGCGCATGGGCTTCGGCGTCTCCTCGGGCATCGACCTCGGCCCCGAGTCGGACGGGCTCGTGCCCACGCCCGGACTGGCGCCGGCGCCATTTCAAGGATCCGCGGGAGAAGGTCTGGACGAACGGCGATTCGGTGCAGCTCGGCATCGGCCAGGGCGACCTGCTCGTCACGCCGCTCCAGATGACGCGTCTCTACGCGCTCATCGCAAACGGCGGCAAGCTCGTCGAGCCGCGCGTCGTCAAGCAGATCGAGCAGAACAACACCGAGGGCGCGACGCCTCTCGTCGTCCGTCCGTTCACCGCGCCGAAGCCGCTCGACATCGGCCTCGATCCGGCCGCGATCGAGGTTGTCCAGGCGGGGCTCTACGACGCGACGCACGCGTCGTACGGAACGTCCACGAACGTGTTCGCCGACTTCCCGGTCTCGATCTCGGGCAAGACCGGCACGGCGGAGAAGTACGTGCAGCTGCCCGGGCTTCCAGGGGCTGCGCGACCAGTCGTGGTGGTGCGGCTGGGGCCCGTCCGAGCGGGCCAAGCTCGTCGTCTGCTCGCTGATCGAAAACGGCGGCCACGGCGGCACCGCAGCGGCGCCCGCGGCGCTCAAGGTCTTCGAGCAGTACTTCCAGATCCCGCCCGGCTCCTACGAGTCCGGCGTCGTGGAGAGCGACTAGGTGGCACCTGATGGCCGTCCGAGTCGAACGGTCCCGAAGCGGCGCGCCCTGGAGCGCGGAGGTCGCGCGCATGATCCGGCACCTCGACTTCGTCCTTCTGGCGGCCGTGGCCGGCCTGGTCCTGTACGGGCTCTCGGTGCTCGGGTCGGTGTCGCGAAACGACGTCCCGGGCGATCCGGACTACTACGTCGTGCGCCAGTACGTGAACGTCGCGCTCGGGCTGATCGCGCTCATCGTGCTCACCTTCATGGATCCGGAGCGGTTCAAGCGGCTGCGGCGGCCGTTCTACGGGTTCCTCATCGTCACCCTCGTCGCCGTGCTCGTCGTCGCGGACACGACGCGGGGAACGCGCCGCTGGATCGACATCGGCTTCTTCCAGTTCCAGCCGTCCGAGCTCGGCAAGGTGCTGATGATCCTCGTGATCGCCGGATTCCTCTCCGAGCGCGCCCGGCACATCTCCGACTGGCGGACGACGTTCGGCGCCGTCGCCCTCACCGCCGTTCCGGCCGTGCTCGTCTTCATGGAGCCGGACTTCGGAACCGCGCTCGTCTACGGCGCCATCCTCGCGGCGGCGCTCTTCATCGCCGGGACGCGCTGGTCACAGCTCGCCATGCTGGCCGCCGTCGGCCTGATCGCCCTCGGGTCGATCGTCTGGTTCTTGCCGTCGATGGGCGTCGACGTGCTCCAGCCGTACCAGGTCGAGCGCCTCACCGGCTTCTTGAACCCGGACAGCGCGCCCGACAGCGCGACCTACAACATCGTCCAGTCGGAGACCGCGGTCGGCGCGGGCGGCGTGACCGGCCGCGGCGTTGCGAACGCGACCCAGACCAACCTGAACTACCTGCCGGAGCACTCGACCGACTTCATCTTCTCGTCGCTCGCCGAGCAGCGCGGCTTCGTCGGCGGCGCGCTCCTCCTCGTCCTCTACGGACTGGTCGTCTGGCGCGGCCTCAGGACGATCTCGATCGCGCCGAGCCTCTTCACCGCGGTGGTGGCCGCCGGGATCGTCCTCGCGTTCACGATGCAGGTGTTCGTGAACGTCGGCATGACGATCGGGATCGCGCCCATCACCGGGATTCCGCTCCCCTTCGTGAGCTACGGCGGGAGCTCGATGATCGCGACGCTCGCGATGATCGGCCTCCTGCAGGCGATCCACGTGCGCGGCAAGCTCGACGGCCGGCCTTAATCGGGAGGCCCCACCCGCCGGTGACTCCAGACGCCGCACCGGTCCGTCCGGTCCAGGTCCTAGCGTTCCGGGCCATGACGTTCGAGAACATCCTCGAAGCGGACGAGGCGCTCGCGATCGAAGAGGCCGATGCCTGGTTCGAATATCTCGAGGCGATCCGTTCCCACTCGGCGAGCGAACGCTACGACGAGGTCGAGCCGTGGGCCTGGGCGAGGCTGAACCAGAGGCTTGGGATCGTGGAGGTCGAGCGCGGCAGGCTGCGCCCGGCGGCGGCGTAGATCGGCGCTGCTACCCTGTGGAAAGAACGTCGCAGGGAGCACCGAGCCCGGATCGGGCGAGCGGGAATCCCGACGTTCACCAGACATCAATGAAGTTTGAGGCTGACACGCCGTGACGCGCGCCTGCTCGACAGGTGCGGCGACACGCGTGCGCCTGAAAGGAGAACACCGTGCTCCAGTGGTTTCGCAAGAAGCCGGGGTCCGCGGACGGGGCGCCCTCGCAGGCAGCACCTCCCGTACCGGCACCCGAACAACCAGCCGGTCAGACTGACCCGGCGAAGCTAGAAGCCGACGGCCGCCCCAAGCGCCGTCGCGGCAACCGAGGCGGCCGTGGGCGCAAGCGTCCCGGCGAGTCCTCGGCCGCGGTAGCCGTCGCCGAGAAGACGAAGCCCGAGCGGGGCAAGGCGGAGGAGAAGAAGCCGCAGCGCCGGCGCAGCCAGACGCGGCGCACGTCCTCGACCGGCTCGCGGGCCGCGCTCGCGAACGTCAAGAAGGAGATCTTCGTCTCGGTCGAGGTGATGGAGCAGACCGTCGCCGTCGTCGAGGACGGCGTCCCCGCCGAGGTCTACCTCGAGCGGCCCGGCCGGCGCTCGATCGCGGGCAACGTCTACAAGGGCGTCGTCGACAACGTGCTTCCCGGCATGGAGGCCTCGTTCGTCGACATCGGCATCGGCCGCAACGGGTTCCTCTACGTGGACGAGATCGTCGTCCCGGAGCTCGAGGGCAAGCGCCACGGCCGGCGCATCCAGGAGCTCGTGCAGCGCGGCCAGGAGGTGCTCGTCCAGGCGGTCAAGGACCCGATGGGGACGAAGGGCGCCAGGCTGACCACGGAGATCTCGCTGCCCGGACGCTTCCTCGTCTACACGCCGTTCGGCGAGGGGATCGGCATCTCACGCCGCCTCGAGGACGCAGAGCGCGAGCGCCTGAAGGCGATCTCGCGAGAGCTCGAGCTGCCCGAGGGCGGGATCATCATCCGCACCGCCGCCGAGGGCGCGACGAAGGACGAGCTCGAGGGCGACCTCGCGCTGCTCGTCAAGCTCTGGTCGACGCTCAAGGGCCGTGCGGCCCGCACCGAGGCGCCGGCGCTCGTGTACCAGGAGGCCGAGCTGCCGCTGCGCATCGTGCGCGACCTCTTCATCCGCGATTTCGAGCGCGTGGTCGTCGACCACGAGCGCACCTACCGGCGCATCGTCGGCTACCTGAAGCGCACGTCGCGCGACCTCGCCGACCGCGTCGAGCTCTACGACGGCAAGGACCGGCTCCTCGAGGCGTGCGGCGTCGACGAGGCCGTGAAGTCCACGCTGCGCCGCCGCGTCGACCTTCCCTCCGGCGGCTACCTGATCTTCGACTACGCGGAGGCGTTCACGGTCGTGGACGTCAACACCGGCCGCTTCGTCGGCGCTCGCGGCAAGTCGAGCGGCGCCCGGCTCGAGGACACGATCACGAAGAACAACCTCGAGGCCGTCTTCGAGGTCGTGCGCCAGCTGCGGCTGCGCGACATCGGCGGGATCATCGTCATCGACTTCATCGACATGGCGAACCCGAAGAACCGCGCCCAGGTCGAGGATGCGCTGAAGAACGAGCTCGAGAAGGACCGGACGAAGACCTACGTCGTCGAGATCTCGCCGCTCGGCCTGGTCGAGATGACGCGCCAGAACGTCACCGACGGCCCGCGCGAGATCCTCACGCACAAGTGCCCGGTCTGCTCGGGCGACGGCATCGTCGTCTCCGAGGAGACCTACGCGGTCGAGGCCGAGCGGCGCATCCGGCACGCTCGTGCACGAGTCGCGCCACCAGGCGTTCACGATCGAGCTGCCCTCGCGGGTCGCCGGCATCCTGATCGGCCCCGGCGCGTCGCAGGCTCGACGAGCTGGAGCGCGAGACCGGCCGCCGCTTGTTCTTCGAGACCCGCGACGACCTGCCCGCGTCCCACTTCGCCGTGCTCGACCGCGGCCCGGTCTCGAGGCTCGAGGGGAAGGCGCTTCCGGTCACGAAGGGCCAGGAGCTCGACGTGAAGCTCGAGGACGTGCATCTCTCCTCCGACGGCGACGCGATCGCCCGCGTGAACGGGTACGTCATCGCCGTCGCCGGCGCGAAGGACCGGATCGGCAAGACGGTCAAGGTGAAGATCGAGCGCGCCACGCGCACGGTCGCCTACGCGACGCTCGCGGGCGTCGACGCGGCCGGCGAGGCGCCGATCGAGGCCGGCACCGAGCTCGACCGCGAGGACGCCGGGCTCGCGATGACGCCGAAGCGAAGCCGCGGCTCGCGCGGCGGCCGGGGACGCGGCAAGAAGCCCGCCGAGGCCGAAGCCGAGTCGAAGGCGGCAGTGGAGCCTGCGAAGCCGAAGCGCACGCGCGCCCCCAAGCCGAAGGCCGGCGAGCCTCAGGCGGCGGAGGAGAAGCCGGCCGAGGGCGAGTCCTCCGAGGAGACGCCCAAGCCGAAGAAGAAGACGCGGCGCGGCTCGCGCGGCGGCCGCAACCGCAAGAAGAAGCCGGCAGTGGTGACCGCGGAGTCGACGAACGGCGCCGAGCCCACGGCCGAGGCTCCGGCGGAGCCTGTCGCCGAAGCCGCGGCGGCCGCCGAGACGAACGGCGCCGATCCCGAGGCGAAGCCGCGCAAGAAGACCCGCCGAGGCTCGCGCGGAGGGCGCAACCGCAAGAAGAAGCCGGCCGGTTCGGTCGACGGAGGGACGCGCCCGCCGAGCCACCCGCGGCCGAGCCGCTCGCTCCTGTTGCCGTCGATGAGGAGCCCGGCTAGACTTTTCCACTTGAGCGGGCGAAAGCCCGCTCGTTCTACGGAGCAGACCATGACCTACGCAGTGATCGCACTCTCAGGCAAGCAGCACCGCGTCCGCGAGGGCGAATGGCTGCTCGTGGACCGGGTTCCGCACGACGAGGGCGCGACGTTCTCGCCCGACGTGCTCCTGGTCGGAGGCGACGGCGACGTGAAGCTCGGCGCCGACGCGAAGGTCGCCGTGCAGGCGATCGTGGTCGAGCACCTCCTCGGCAAGAAGGTCGTGGTGGGCAAGCACCGCCAGCGCACCGGCTACCGGCGTCGCAACGGGCACCGCAGCCGGCTCTCCAAGATCGAGATCACGTCGATCGGCGCAGCTGCGCCCAAGCGCGCGCCGGCGACGAAGGCCGAGACCGCGGAGGAGAAGCCGAAGGCCGCGGCGAAGCCGAGGGCGGCCGCGAAGCCGAAGGCTCCTGCGAAGCCGAGGGCGGCTGCGAAGCCGAAGGCCCCCGCGAAGCCGAAGGCGCCGGCCCGCAAGCCGGCCGCGAAGAAGCCGACGGAAGAGAAAGGCGAGTAATGGCGCACAAGAAGGGACTCGGTTCCTCCAAGAACGGGCGCGACTCCGAGTCCAAGCGGCTCGGCGTCAAGATGTTCGACGGCCAGGAGATCCAGGGCGGGATGATCATCGTCCGGCAGCGCGGCACGAGGTTCCGCGCCGGCGACGGCACCGGCCTCGGCCGCGACCACACGATCTTTGCGACCCGCGACGGGCGCGTCTCGTTCCGCACGTCGGCCTCGGGCCGCACCGTCTCGGTCGTCTAGCCGGACGGGAGCACGGCGCTACCGTGTTCCACGATCGCGCGCGCATCCATGTCCAGGGCGGGCGCGGCGGCGACGGCTGCCTGAGCTTCCGCCGGGAGAAGTACGTCCCCAAGGGCGGCCCGGACGGCGGCGACGGAGGGAAGGGCGGCGACGTCGTCCTGCTCGCGGACCCGGACCGGCGCGACCTCAGCTTCTTCTCCCGCAAGCACCACTTCGAGGCCAAGCGCGGCCGGCACGGCGAGGGCGCGAACAAGCGCGGCGCCGAGGGCGAGTCGATCGAGCTGCACGTTCCCGTCGGGACGCAGGTGTTCGACGAGGAGGGACGGCTGATCGTCGACCTCGCGCACCCGGGCGCGCGGGCGCTGCTGGCCCGCGGCGGGCTCGGCGGGCACGGCAACAAGCGCTTCGCGACCCCGACCGAGCAGGCGCCGCGGCTCGCCGAGGTCGGCCAGGCCGCGGAGGAGGGGACGTACGAGCTGCGGCTCAAGCTCCTCGCCGACGCGGCCATGCTCGGCTTCCCCAACGCCGGCAAGTCGTCGCTCCTGCGCCGGATCTCGAACGCGAAGCCCAAGGTCGCCGAGTACCCGTTCACGACGCTCGCGCCGGTGCTCGGCACCGTCGAGGCGGGCGACGGGCGTCAGCTGACCGTGGCCGACGTGCCCGGGCTCGTCGAGGGCGCGAGCGAGGGGATCGGCCTCGGCCACGAGTTCCTCGCGCACCTCGAGCGCGCACGGCTCTTCCTCCACGTGATCGACGTGACCGAGGACGTCGCCGAGCGGTTCCACGCGATCGACCGCGAGCTGGCCGCGTACGGCGCCGGGCTCGCCGGCCGGCCGCAGATCGTCGTGCTGAACAAGATCGACCTCGTGCCCGAGGTGCCGGAGTTCCCGGTCGAGGACGAGCGCGTGCGCGAGGTGGTGGCGGTGTCCGCGGTGACGGGCGCCGGGATCGACGAGCTGCGGCGGGCGCTGTTCGAGCTCATCCCGAAGGAGGCGCCGACGCTCGAAGCGCCGGATCAGTTGGACGAGGAGCTCGCCGACTACCTCGTGTACCGCCCGAAGCCGCCGCGCCGGCGCCCGTACCGCATCTTCCGCACCGACCGCGGCTACAAGGTCACGGGCCCGGAGGCGGGCGGATCTCGACCCGGACGCGCTGCGCGAGGCGCTGCGCCTGGCGGGCGCGAAGCCCGGCGAGGCGGTCATGGTCGGCGAGGAGACGTTCACGTACTGATGTGGCACAGATGCGGCACACGCTCGTGAACCACACGCGCGCATTTCCGAGTTACGCTCGAAGCTGGGGGTGCTGCACAGGGGGGTCCCCCGGGGGAGCACCGATGTAGGGCCGCGACGGACATGTCCGGAACGGCCATGGCTGTAGGGCTCCTCGGCGGCACGTTCGACCCGCCGCATCTCGGGCACGTTGCGCTCGCGCGGCGGGCGATCGAGGCGCTCGGCCTCGAGCAGCTGATCGTGGTCGTCGTCGGCGAGGCGCCGCACAAGCCGGTCGAGACCGACGCGGAGACGCGCTTCCGCCTGGCCGAGGCCGCGTTCGCGGACATCCCGGACGTCGAGCTGTCGCGCCACGAGCTCGACCGCGAGGGCCCGTCCTACACGGTCGACACCGCGCGCTGGGCCGCCGAGCGCTACGGCGACGTTCTCTTCGTCGTCGGCGCGGACGAGTTCGCCGACTTCCCCGACTGGCGGGAGCCGCACGCGATCCTCGACGCGGTGCGTCTCGCGGTTGCCACCAGGCCGGGAACCGACCGCGCGCGCGTCGACGCCGCCGAAGACTCGCCTCGCCCGCCCCGACCGGATCGTCGAGTTCGAGCTCGACCCGGTGCCGATCGCCTCGCGCGAGGTGCGCGAGCGCGTGGCCCGCGGCGAGGCCGTCGGCGAGCTCGTCCCCGAGCCGGTCGCGCAGCTGATTGACGAGCTCGGCCTCTATCGAGCTACTCTCTAGAGGATGTTCCCTTCGAAGCCAGCGGCCTTCTGACGCCGCTCGACTACGCCCAGCGGATCGCCGGGATCGCCCAGGAAAAGCTGGCGACCGATACGACGATCCTCGATATGCGGCCCGTGTGCTCCTACACGGACTACTTCGTCATCTGCACCGGCGCGAACGCGCGGCAGACGAAGTCGATCTACGACGAGGTGCACTACCGCCTGAAGGCGGAGGAGAAGCTGATCCCGCGCAACGTCGCGGGCGTCACGCCGGGGTCGTGGATCCTCGCCGACTACCTCGACGTCGTCCTGCACGTGTTCACGCAGGAGGCGCGCGACTTCTACCGGCTCGAGGAGCTCTGGGGCGACGTGCCTTCGGTTGAGCTCGCTGCGGCGCGCTAACCTTTCAGCCGCGGGGCCATAGCTCAGCTGGGAGAGCGTCTGGCTGGCAGCCAGAAGGTCGCGGGTTCGAATCCCGCTGGCTCCATTCGTCGAAACAAATCGGCGTGCGAACCGGTCTGAGGCAGTGACGTGCGACTTCCACAGCGCCGTATCAACACCATGCAGACAGGCCTGATGCTCGCGGTCGCGGTCGTGCTCGCGACCTCGGCCTGCGGCGCCGGCGGAGGCCACGGTCGCCGAGCGGAGCACCGGCCCGGCCGAGCTGCGGTTCTACGAGGCGAATACGACCGTGCTCGAGCAGGGCGAGGGAATGGCGGAGTCCGGCGCACGGCCCGGAGCTCTGCCTCGGCGGCGTCGCGACCTCGGACCCCGCCGCAGTGCGGCGGCGTTCCGATCGCGAACTGGGACTGGGCCGCCGTCGAGCGGGAGGAGACGCGAGCCGGAACGACCTGGGGCGAGTTCCACGTGGTCGGCACCTTCGACGGCGAGACGTTCACGGTCACCGAGGTCGGGCCGCCCGAGCCGCCGGTCGACTCCTTACGACGAGTCGGAGTTCGACAGCCTCTGCGAGCCGCCGCCGGAGGGCTGGGAGGTCACCGCGTGGTCGGACAACACCGAGGCCGTGAACGAGTACGTCCAGGCGCAGCCCGACTACGTCCGTTCGTGGATCACGTACCTGAAGAAGCCGACCGAGGAGATCGAGGATCCCGGGCCCGTACATCTTCAATGCCGTCTTCACCGGCGACGCGGACCGCCACGAGGCCGAGATCCGTGAGCTTTGGAGCGGGCCGTTATGCGTGGTCGCCCAGGACGTCCCGAGCGAGCGCGAGCGGGGCCGGATCCATTCCGAGGTCGAACGCGACCTCGAGCGGCATGGGCCTGAGCATCGTGTGGTCGGATCTCGGATCTGGGTCGGGCCAGGTCGACATCGGCGTCGTCCTCGACAGAGACGGCGCCGCCCAGGCGACATTCGACGAGCGCTACGGGCCCGGCGTGGTCGTGGTCACGTCGGCGCTCCAGCCCGTGCAGAAGTGACGCGGGCGCGGCTCTGTGGCGTAGTACGGGCATGAACGCGTTCGCAACGCCGTGGGTCGGGGACGCGATCGACCCGTCGGCCGTTCGCCGAGGTCGCCGAGGAGCACCTGGACGACGTGCGGCGCTTCCTCGTCTTCTTCACCGGCGACGCCGCGCGTCGCGGACGACCTCACGGCCGAGACGTTCGAGCGCGCATTGCGCCGGTGGAAGCGCTACGACCCCCGGCGCGGACCCGAGCTGCCCTGGCTCTGCGCGATCGCGCGGCGGGTGGCGCTCGACCACTTTCGCTCGGAATCCCGGCGGCGCGGGCGCGAGCAGCGCTACGCGGCGGAGGAGCGCCAGGTCGAGGATCTCGAGCCGGTCGGCTTCTCGCCCGAGTTGTCCGCCGCGCTCGAAACGTTGAGCGCCGGCGAGCGCGAGGTGATCGTGCTTCGGATCGTCCTCGAGATGGACGCCGACACGGCCGCGCGGGTGCTCGGAATCGGACGTACCGCCTGCTCGATGCGCCTTTCGCGGGCGCTCGGCAAGCTCGGAGAAAGGATGGAATCCCATGCGCTCGCCTGAGATCGAACCCGCACGGCTCGAGCGTCTGCTCGCCGGCTTCGCGCCCGAGACGGCGCAGGAGGCGATCCTCCAGGGGCTCGTCCGCGAGCTGCGCGGCGGGATGGCCGAGGCTCCGCTCGTGCTGAGGGAGCGCGTCCGGATGATCTGCGAGCCGACCTCGCCGCGGCGGCCCGTCGTGACCCGGCGGCGGCTGGCGGTCGTGCTCGTCGCGGCGCTCGTCGCGATGGCCGGCGGGATCTACGCGTCCACGGTCGAGTTCGGCGGCGAGGACACCGCTGCGGTCCCGGAGGCAGCCGGAGGCGATCGCGTCGATCTCGGGGTCCGCAGACGTCGCGCCGCCGTCGCCGACGGAGGAGCTCGACACGCAGAAGAGCAACTTCGAGCTTGCGCCCGCCACGGCGCGCGCGCCGGCGCGCTCGACAGCTCCCGAGCCCAGGACATCGACCTGACGATGGCGATCCGCACCGCCGACGCGGACGCGCTCTCGCAGGCGACGAACGACGCGCTGGCGCTGACCAAGGATCTGGGCGGCTTCGTCCGCTCGTCCAACGTGGATCACGCAGGGCAAGGAGGGCACGGCCAAGCTCCAGCTGCGGATTCCGGTCGCGCGGCTCGAGGACGCGGTCGTCGGGCTCTCGGCGCTCGGGACGATCACGAAGCAGCAGATGGCGACCGTGGATCTCCAGGGGGACGTGGATCTGTTCACGGCGCGGATCGAGTCGCTGCGGCGCACGATCAAGGCCGACCGGTTGCGGCTCGCGAGCGGCACGCTGACGGCCGAGGAGGAGCTCGCGGTCGAGCTGCGCCTCGCCCGCACGCGCGACCGGCTGCGGGATGCGCGCCGCGACCGCGCGGCCGTCCTCGAGCGGGCCTCGATGGCCGACGTGGCGCTGACGATCCACACGCGCGAGGGCGCCGCGGCGGCTTCGGACGACGACGAGGGCGGCGCGATGGGCGCCGTTCGTACCGGCATCGATCTTCTCGCGGCGGCCGGCGTGGTCGCGCTGCTCGTCCTCATCGTCGCGTCGCCGCTGATCGTGCTCGGCGTCGTGGCCTGGTTCCTTCTGCGCTTCCGGCGTCGGCGGATCGACGAGCGACTCCTCGCCGACCCGCGCTCGGCAGGTCTCCGCGCGCCGCGGCCTCGCAACGTCCCCGACCGGCGTCAGACCTCGGTCGGTGACGAGACCTGGCCACACATGAGTCGGCACGGCTTTCGCGCACCACACGCGCAGACTTCCGCGTTACGCTCGAGCGCGAGGGGTGCCCTAGCCGGGGCCCGGACGCGGGGGACAACGAAATCGCGCTTCGCTACACTCGAACCAGATGACGAGCCTCGCCCTTACAAGCGTCAGGGGAACCTAGCGAGCGGCAGCAGCCGGTCGCCCAGTCATCCCTGAGCCTCTCGCACGAGAGGCTTTTTCGTATCTGGAGACGAATACGGAGATGGACATGAAGCGCTACGACCCGAAGACGATCGAGCCCAAGTGGCAGGAGATCTGGCGGCGCGAGCGCGCCTTCAACGTCCCGAACCCCGGCGAGCCCGGCGCGCCCGACATGGGCGCCAAGACCTACGTGCTCGAGATGCTCCCGTACCCGTCCGGCGAGCTCCACATGGGGCACGTGCGCAACTACATGCTCGGCGAGATCGTCGCGCAGTTCCGGCGCCGCAACGGGGCCGCCGTGCTGCGCCCGATGGGCTTCGACGCGTTCGGCCTGCCCGCCGAGAACGCCGCGATCAAGGAAGGCGGCCACCCGCGCGACGTGACCGAGCGCAACATCGCGTCGATCCGCGCGCAGATGGAGCGCATGGGCTGGGCGATCGACTGGGACCGCGTCCTCTCCACCCACGAGCCCGAGTACTACCGCTGGACGCAGTGGCTCTTCCTCCGCTTCTTCGAGCGCGGCCTCGCCTACCGCAAGGAGGCGCCGGTCAAGTGGTGCCCGAACGACCAGACCGTCCTCGCGAACGAGCAGGTGATCGACGGCCGCTGCGAGCGCTGCGGGCACGAGGTCGAGGCGAAGAACCTGGAGCAGTGGTTCTTCCGGATCACCGACTACGCCGACGTCCTCCTCGACGAGATGTCGCTGCTCGAGTCCTGGCCCGAGCGCGTGCTCACGATGCAGCGCAACTGGATCGGCCGCTCCGAGGGCGCCGAGCTGCTCTTCCACTCCGAGGACGCCGACGAGGACATCCCCGTCTTCACCACGCGCCCGGACACGATCTTCGGCGCGACGTTCTTCGTGCTCGCGCCCGAGCACCCGCTCGTTCCCGCGCTCGTCGCCGGCACGGAGCACGAGCGTGAGGTGCTCGACTACGCGCGCCACGCCGCCGGCCGTACAGCGGTCGAGCGCGAGGAGAAGGAGAAGGACGGCGTCTTCACCGGCCGCTACGTCGTGAATCCCGCGACCGGCGAGCGGATGCCGGTCTGGGTCGCCGACTACGTGCTCATGGAGTACGGCTCGGGAGCGATCATGGGCGTCCCCGCGCACGACGAGCGCGATTTCGCGTTCGCGGAGCGCTACGACATCCCCGTGCGCACCGTCGTCGCGCCGGCCGACGGGACCGAGGGCCCGGTCGCGCAGGAAGGCGCATTCGTCGAGCACTCGGACGACGAGATCCTCGTCAACTCGGGCGACTTCACCGGCCTCTCGGCCGTGGAGGGCAAGGAGCAGATCGTGCGCTGGCTCGAGTCGCAAGGCCGCGGCCAGGCCAAGGTCGGCTACCGCCTGCGCGACTGGCTCCTGTCCCGCCAGCGCTACTGGGGCTGCCCGATCCCGGTCGTCCACTGCCCTGAGTGCGGCATCGTCGCGGTGCCCGACGACCAGCTGCCGGTCGTGCTCCCCGAGGTGGACGAGTACCTGCCGAAGGGCCGCTCACCGCTGGCTGCGGCGGAGGACTGGGTCAACACGACGTGCCCGAAGTGCGGCGGCGCGGCGAAGCGCGAGACCGACACGATGGACACGTTCGTCGACTCGTCCTGGTACTTCATCCGCTACACGGACTCCAAGAACGCGAACGCTCCGTTCGACCGCGCGATCGCCGACTTCTGGCTCCCGGTCAACCAGTACATCGGCGGGATCGAGCACGCGATCCTCCACCTGATGTACGCGCGCTTCTTCACGAAGGTGATGGAGGAGCTCGGCCTGGTCGGCTTCCGCGAGCCGTTCGCGCGGCTCTTCACCCAGGGGATGCTGCACCGGCACGGCGCGAAGATGTCCAAGTCGAAGGGGAACGTGATCGTCCCCGACGAGTACGTCGATCGCTACGGCGCCGACGCGGTGCGCATGTACCTGCTGTTCATCGGGCCGGTCGAGCAGGACGCGGAATGGCAGGACTCGGGCTTCGAGGGGATCGTGCGCTTCCTGCACCGGCTCTGGCGCGCGGTCATGGAGCAGTGCGCGAAGCCCGCCGTCGACGGGCCCGGTTCCGGACACGGCGCTGGCGCGCAAGGCGCACGAGACGATCGCGAAGGTCACCGACGACATCGGCCGGCGCTTCGCGCTGAACACGCCGATCGCGGCCGTGATGGAGCTCGTGAACGAGATCACGAAGACGCCCGGCGACCCGGCGGGGCGCTTCGCGGCCGAGACGGCCGTGTCGCTGATCCAGCCGTACGCGTCGCACATCGCCGAGGAGCTGTGGGTCGAGCTGGGGCACGAGCGGCTCTGGGAGGAGCCGTGGCCCAAGGCCGATCCGGCATTCCTCGAGCACGACACGTTCGAGTTGGTCGTCCAGGTGAACGGCAAGGTGCGCGGCCGGGTCGAGGTCGGCGCCGGGCTGACGGAGGACGAGCTCGTCGCGGCCGCGCGCGAACTGCCGCGGGTGCAGCAGCTGGTGGACGGGAAGGAGCTTCGCAAGGCGATCGTCGTGCCCGGCAAGCTCGTGAACCTCGTCGTCTAGGCGTCCGCGGCGCGGGCGGGATCGGTTCGCGGCGGGCGTACGCCGCGTTCCGGCGATGCGTCGCGACCGCGCGTCCGGCTGTGGACGAACCGGAACGAAGTCGGCGCGATTTCGCGCGCAAGCCGTGCGCATTTCCCGGCTACGCTGAAATTGGGGGGATCCCCCCGCGAGATGCGCGCGTGCGCGAGAACGCCGGAGGGCCGCGGGCAGCGGCCGTGGCCGCTCCCGTCCCGTTCGCCGCCGTCCCTACGATGAGTCGATGCCTCGCGGCCGCGGAGTCCACGGCGCCCACCGTCCCCGGACCGGGCGAAGGCGCGCAGCGTGAGCTTCGACCTCCTCGTCCTCGCCGTCGTCGCGCTCTTCGCGGTCGCCGGCTACATGCGCGGGTTCACGGCGCAGGTGATCTCGCTCCTCGGCGTCGCGGCGGGTCTCTTCATCGGCGCGTGGCTCGCGCCGCATTTCCTTCCGGACGCGAATGCCGACTGGCTGCCGCTGGTCACGCTCGTCGGGGCGGCGGCAGGTGCGATGGCCTTCGGCTTCGGCGCCGGACGTCTTGCCGCGGGCGCCCAGATGACCGTCCTGCGCGTTCCCGGGCTCGGGCTGCTCGACC
>CAVRUF010000008.1:0-140963 GCA_963724315.1 uncultured Actinomycetes bacterium
AGCGGCCGCGCCGCTCCTGGGTCCGCGGCGGCGAACCGGCGCAGCGCGACCACGAGACCCACGATCTCTTCCTTGCCGACCTTGCACGGCCGGCCGATGCCGTGGTGTGGGGCTCCCGGCAGCAGGCTCTTGTCGATGAGGTCGGACGGCGGACACCACAGCTCCCACGGGAAGTCGAGATCCAGGTGCTGGAGGGCGGCGGCGGCGATGAGGTCCCGGCGCCCGGCCAGGAAGCCGGACGCCTGCGGCCCGCCGATGGCCTTCCCACCGCTGAACGCGACGAGATCGGCTCCGAGGGCCACGAAGCGGCGCAGGTTGTCGGCCGGGGGCAGCTGCCCCGCCGCGTCGACGAGGACGGGTACGCCCCGCGCATGCGCGATCTTGACGACCTCGGCCAGCGGCGGTCGCGCGCTCGCCGAGGCCACGTAGAACACCGCGGCCGTGCGCTCGCCGATGGCCTGATCGATCTCCCATCCCTCGGCGTCCCGGACCCCGGCCCCGGCGAAGCGGTCCGGGAGCCCGACCTCCATGATGCGCACGCCCGCGCCGCGGACGGCGTGATCGTCGAAGTTCCGCTGGCTGCGGACCATCACGATCTCGTCCTTCATGCCGGTGGTGTCCGGCAGCCGGTTCATCTTGCCGGGATCCAGGCCGGTCACGCAGGCGGCGGCGCCCAGGAGCAGGCCGGCCGCCGCCCCGGAGGTGACGTAGCCGGCCTCGGAGCCCGTGATCTCCGCGATGACCCGGCTCGCGGCGGCCTCAAGCTCGGCGATGTCCACACAGTGCCGGGAGGCCTCGACCATCGCCGGGCGACCTCGTCGTCGAGAAACCCGCCCGACAGCCGGGTGGACGGCCCCTTCGCGTTGATGATCGTGCGGACGCCGAGCTCCTCATAGATACTCATGTCGTCCTCCGACGGCCCAGGATGCAGCCAGGTCTTCGCATCCGTCTCGCCGCGGTCACCGGCAGCGAGGACGGTCAAGATCGGGGTCAGCGATCGACGCGGCGCGCCGGAGTCGAACCCCACCTGGGCGCGCTCGACCACGCGCCCGCGGCCCGAGAGGGGTGGCCGGCTCGGGATGACCCTTTATCGCAACCATCATCGCCGGAGTGTACCGCACCCGGTTCCCCGGACGCCCGGTGGTTCCCGTGCAGAGACCTCCGCCTTGCCGTCCCCGCGCCCGCCGCGTCGATTCCTCCTCTCGCGGTCATGGGCATCGGCAGTTGGCCCCGGCCACGCTGGATGCTCGCGGCCATCCACGACTGCTCCTCGAGCTCTGTACCCCACGGGCGGGCGATGTCGGAATCTTGAAGACCCTGCCCTCCTCGGTGCGGCTTGGCGTGGGCGTGGTCAACCAAAAGGAGGAACGCATCGAGGCCGTCCCGGAAATCCTCGAGCGGGCCCGACGGGCGATCGACCTCGTCAGGCCCGAGCGCGTCGTGCTCACCCCCGACTGTGGATTCGCCACCTTCGCGGACAACCCGGTCGCCTACCCCATTGTCGTGGAAGCCAAGCTGCGAGCGATCGTCGAGGCCGCGGCAGCGCTCAGGGCCGAGTTGTGAGGACGACCAAGGCGCCGGCGAGTCTGCCGTACACCTGATGCGGGACTGGGAGAGTGGATCCCGGAGAGTTCCGCCGACTGCTGAATCAGTAGCGCGAACGTCTCGCGAGCGAGTCTGGACGGCCGATTTCGCTATGCCCGAAACTATGCCCGCGACCGCCCTCGCGAGGCCCTAAATCACCCCCCGCCAGCCAAGCACCCAAAGAAAAACCCCTCGGCAAGTCCGCGACTTACCGAGGGGCTTCGATCTGCCCGCCTGCTTGACAGGCCAGTGTGGTAACCAGGCTCCACCACGACCCCGCCCTTGCAGATTAGCTACTTAGCGGATACCGGTCAAGGGCGAAACGACGTCGAGATGATATCAGCTACACCCAACGTGCACACTGGCCTTTCGGCCAGGGATTTTCAGTCAGCAACATGCGTCGTGGGAACGATCAGCCCACCGGCCGATCATCCCGTGGCTCAAGGCCCTAGCGCTCGATGAAGGCCAGCATCTCCTCCGCGACCGCATGGAGCTGGACCCCGAGCTCCTCGTCCACCGGCTCTCCTTGCGGGGTGAACGCCTTCTCCATGGTATCGATGGTGACGCCCAGGGGAGTGGGCCAGCCGCGCAACCAGGATCCGGACTACCTGCGCGATCTCCTCCTCTACCGCCTCACGTTCGAAGCTCAGCGGGCAATCGCGGCGACCGCGCTCTCCCGCCGCGAGATCATCCGCCGGCTCGGCACCTCCCCGCCCACCTCTACCGCTTGCTCGATCAGACGAACTACCGGATGTCGGTCGACCAGCTCCTCCGGCTCCTGCCGGTACTCGATCGCGACGTGGAGCTCGGCGTCAGGGCGAAGACCCCCTGACGCAGGCGCGCCATCACTTCCGCCGGGGAGACTGGAAGCCTCGGCTCCCGAGAATATAGCGGGCTTAGCCCATGAGGCGACAACAGTTCTCGACCTCGCCGGCCGCAGTTCGCCAAGGCCGGACCCGCGACACCGTTTGAATCAACACTCGGTTATGATCGTCTCGGCAACCCGGGTGTACCGAGCCCACGGTCCATGGCCGACGAGGACGAGGCATGACCCGATGATGTTCTGCGGATAGGCACAGGTTTCGTGCCCGCCGGGGTATCGGCGGGATCGGATTGGTCGAAGTGGCGGCCAGCCCCGATGGCAGCCCGATGGGGTCTCCTGGTGCTGCTGGTCAACGGGGCGCGTCCGGGGCCTCGGCTCTCGTCGGCGCGGGGATCGATGGCGATGAATACAGAGCATGGAGGCCGTCGACGTCGGCTGCAGGAGGCCGATCCCGCACGTTCCGCGGGGCCGTTCAGTGCCTGCCGTGCACCGCGTTCGCCGGCCTTTCAAGCGGGGAGCCGCACGAACCCGGTGGACGACCTGAATCTCACTAGCGTGCTCCCGGCGACCGAGCGGCAGCCTCTCGATGCGGTGGGCGGCTATCTTCGTCCGCGAGGTGTATTCCGAACGTCGATCCTTCCGTCGATCTCCTCATGGGCGGCGCTGCCGGAGTGATCGCGCCGTGCACGATCGGTGCAGGGCGGCTATGAGCACTGGCGATGCCACTCGGCCCCAGGGTGGGCCACGAGCTCATCTGGAAGGGCGGGGCGTGGGGTGGGACCGCCCGCACGGGAAGCACACTCCAGGCCGGCAGCCGGCTGTCACGGTCGAGATCGGAAAGGCGGCGGGATAGAGGAGGAGACCGTCACCTTGCACATGAAGGGCCTGCGCAACGTCATGCGCGGTTTGAAGCTGCTGACGGGGAACCGGAGACGTGCCGCGAGTACAAAGATCGAAGGGGACGCTTACGCAGTCGAGCTGTGCCGGCTTTTCCGTGCGCGGCGCGGCGGGCCAGCCTGTGAAGAAAAGAGGTCAGGCTCGCAACCATCGTGAACGACTGGGGGATCTCTCGAAGTGCTCCGGGCTCCCGGGACGGCCTCCGTCCTCTGGATCCGGTTCGGCGCCCCCAT
The DNA here is from genome assembly GCA_963724315.1 of uncultured Actinomycetes bacterium. GTDB lineage: Bacteria > Actinomycetota > Thermoleophilia > Gaiellales > Gaiellaceae > CAVRUF01. The sequence continues at coordinate 3,538 of CAVRUF010000008.1, forward strand.
CTTTCCCGGCGAGGACGCCGTGGTCTTCGTCGCATTGTCGGACGCGTCACGCCGTAGCGGCCTGCTCGGCCCGGACAGCGGCTCACGAAGCCCCCAGCCCCTTATGCAGGACGGTCTATGGGGCACCGCACCTGGCCGCCGACGCCATCAACTTCCCCTACCATCTCGCGACAGACCGCGCCCATGTCGTGATGCTCTGGAGGGCACATCGTGTCCCGTGCGGATGGGGAGGCGCTCCTCCGGGTGCTGGGCGATGTCGAGGCGGGGGGCGTGGACGCGCTCCCTTGCGGCCCGAGCTCGACGACCTCTTCACGTGCATCGAAGCGCACCTCCGTCGCGACTCTCGGGGGAGGAGGTCGGCGGACGCCTTCATACGGCCGCTCGACGAACGATCTGGTTTCATGGCGATCGCGCGAATGGTGGCACGGGACAGGATCAACCGCGTGATCGAGCAGATCGTGGCCGAGCTTCAGGCGACGCTCCTGACGCAGGGGCGCGCGCATGCCGGCACAGTTCTTGCCGGCTATACCGATCACTCGCAGCAGGCACAGCCCGTGACGTACGGGCATTTCGTGCTAGGACACCACGACGCGCTCGAGTCGCGACGTCGACCGGTCGGAAGCGGCCTATGGGCGGGTCAACCGGTCCCGCTTGGCGGGGCCGCGCTCGCCGGGACGGGCTTCCGATCAACCGAGAGCGCGTGGCGAGCCTCCTCGGGGTCGACGTCTAGTGGAGCACACCGGGGACGCCGTGGCAGTCGAGACTTCCAGCTGGGAAGCTCGCCGCTGCTCTCGCCATTGCCGGATCGAATCTTCGGGCCGGGCTCGCGGAAAGCCTGATCCTCTTCACCGCCGAGCGGCTCGGCTATGTGGAGCTGGCGGATGAGTTGTCCTCCGTGTCTGGCATCATGCCGGAGAAGAAGGTCCCGTGTCTTTGGAGCTCGTCGAAGCCTTCGGGGCCGATCGGCGGGCCGATCGTGAGCGGCATGTTCACGATCCTCAAGGCACGACGCTCGGCATGAGCCGGGAGGTCGGGTAGCTGCGATGGGGAGCTGACGGCGATCGTCCGGGACATCGACGCAGCTCTCCGGCTCATGACGCGGTGGTCGCCACGCTCCAGCTCCACCTGAACGAGCGCTCGCGTCGATCGAGCGGGGCTTCGCGACCGCGACGGAGCTCAGCCGAATGCGTTTTCTCGTGTTCGTTTCGTCCTATCTCGATCCACAACGGACGAGGACGACAACGACGGCGTTCGCCGCAGCAACACGATGTCGTTGCTCCGGGAGTGGCGGCGGACGACGTTGCGTGATCGTGTTCCGGCGCCTGGTGGTCGACCTCGACGTCAGTGACCCGCTGGCCGTGTTCCGGCCGTGCTGGCGAAAAGTTCTGAGCGACGCCGACAGCAACACAAAGATCGTCGCGGTTGTGCTGTTCGTCGACCCGGTCAGGAGTTCGAGATCAGCATCGCCGCTGGCGCCTGGCTGTTCGACAACCTGGCCGAGTCTACAACCACAAGGCACCTGATCAAGCGTTTCCTCCGTCTTCACCTAGCACGCAGTGGCACAACTCACCGACTCGAGCTCAATGCGATTCGCCCGCACCCAAAATGTCGATGCGACGCCACGTGGATGACCGCCAGATTGCACCACCCCGACGTCATCACTTCTGACACCAATGCGAGTGGGACGTCAACAACAAACAATGGGTGAGGCGACCTGCACCAACGTGATTGCTCACCTTCGTCGGTGGTGCGGGAGAGCGCAGCGAACCATCGCCCGAAGCCAGCACGACGACGACACCGCAGCAATGACGTCACCAGCAAGGCGCTCGAGCCCACTGGAAAGGCGTCTTCAAGGCCTGACGCCCTGAGGGCTCCCAACCACCGCACCTGGACAACTTGGTGAGGCGACGCTGACTCACTATCACGAACAGCCTGAGAGTCTTCGCCACTTCTTCGGCAACATGGTTCCTCCAAACAAACAAACAACGTCACCGTGGCAGCGTCAACCTCCGGTATCTAGAATCCCTATTCGCCCCCGACGTCTCAGCCAGCCACCGGCCACGAGGTCCTCCACCCGTCCAACAATCGATTTGGTCGCACACCCTGCACCTAGCTCCGCCGTGGCCAAGGTCGGGTGAAGGTGGCGGACTCCGTGCACCTAAGACTACATCAGGCACTCGACTTCCACTGATCGCACGTAAGACTCTGAATGCCGCTGACTACTGACGACGCCTCGGGCAGTGCGATGTCCTCCAGCTCCGGCGCTCCACAACGACACCCGCCGCGTCCAGCCTGACAACATGACCGGCTCCGCCTCCGCCAGTCACTTGACGGCCTTGACCAACCTCATCGCCCGTAGCTCCGCCGCACGCCAAATTCACCACAATAGCTCGCCACCGCACCTGATGACAGCAACCCTCGGACCTCGGCACACCAACTCCTCTAAAAGGAGCACAATCTTGGTGCGCCACGACGCTGCCACGACGCCACGTCATCCAGCCGACCTGACGCCATTGCAGCGCCGCGCCAGCAAGAGGCGCCCAGCAACCACCTGCCCCGCTCCAGGGCAAGCGCCACTACAACAGCGCTAGCTCCGCCGCATGACGACGACGATTTGGCGCCAACTCCGACTTGGTACACCTTCGCGTCGCCCGAGTCTACGTCAGACACCAAGGACTCGGACTGCGGAGGAACTCCTCTCCCTCGCCCGCCAGCAAGAGGAGTGCGACGTCTCCGTTCGATCCGACATATTGCTGATGCATCCGCTTTGATCAATCCGGTTTCCGCCAAATCGATCTCAGCAAAGCTCTCGTCGACGCGTTTCGACAACACGCCGTCAAGCTGATGCGACTGGCAATCACCAGACCAGGGCAGGTGGCTGCCCTGGTGCTGCCTCCAAGAAGACGATGTTGAGGCGCCTGAACAAGTCCACTCGCTGATCAACGCCTCGCCACATGAAGCAGCAAGGACTCGACAAAGGGCACCTGTTCGCACCAAGGCACACTCGCGCCGCATCGATCGTCGATCCAACCGCCGCTGGCACCTCCTCCACTGGCCAGGTACCGTCCCGATCCGATGGCCAAGATTGGCACACATCCGGCACACCTCTGGATATTAACTCCGACAACATCGGTACGCCAGATATCCTCACCAAGCAAATTGAACATACCCAAGGGACACGTCCACTGACCGCCGACTCGACAACAACAAGGCGGCGCCTTCGGCAAGCAAAGCCACGCCAGCCCGACACATCAGGAGCATCCTCTACAACTCAATCACCACAACAGTCTCCAAAAGCAGAGGATTCCCAAACCAGCTGAACTAATAACCAGTCCTGCTAACACACAATCCAAACCTCTGGACACCTCGGTCAACCTGGCCACTGCTGACGATGGAGGAGTTCAACTCCTCCGACCATCGTTCGTCGCCAGTCATTCTCCAGCTCGCCTCACCACCTGGTGACAGTACTCCTGCCTCGCACGGTGGCACCGCTACCACCAGCCACAAGCTCCTTGGTGCTGCTGCCGATGCAACATTGTCGCTGTTCCTCCACCAGCCTTACTCTGCGCTCCTCCTCCATCAACCCATACATCTTCACATCTTCAACCGCCATCTCGAGCGCTAACCAACCCCTTCGTCACACTGATCCTGCAGCGGTTGTGATGCGTCGGGCGCACGCTGGTCCACGTGGTTGGTGCGCCTGAGCAGCATCCGCCTTCGACGGCATCGCGCAACGGGCCTTCTAAAAGAATTTGGTGAGGCTGGTGCTGATGGCTCGTCGGTCACTTGCAAGCTTCATGACTGCCCATCGTGGTGGCGATCCTATCTTCGTGCCAGCGCCACATTGAACAAGGGCCCAGCAACAATGCGTAATAAACATCGCCGCCCGTCTTCTCTCGTTGACTCGTGGTTCATAACTCAATCTCGACTCGCCTGTTCCGGCCAAAGCACACCGCCGTGACGTCGCTGCTCCGCCACCAAAATCACTGCTCCGAAGCCAGAGCGACTGCAATTCTCCACGTGGGCCAGCCTGCACACCCATAGCTCTGACCTCCCAATAATTCTTGACAGCTGACATCCATTGTGCGCAACTCTTCTCTAAAAATCACTTTGGCGCCTGAAACGTCGTCGATAATTCACCAATCCTCATGGTGCACCATTGGGCGAGCTTCCTCGCGGCCTTGACACCTTAAGCCTCCCTGGTGTCGCCTCCTGTTCTGCTCTACTCCTTGCGACATGTTCCTGCTTCTGGACAACCATTATGCGACATCACAATAACAGCTAATTGACATCCATCAGCAGCCTGCCACTTGGCCGACGACTACAGTCACCGTCCACTGACCACAACTAGCAACAAACACTCATCACACCTCATTCAATCTCTTTCACTCCTCCCAACCTGCATCGCGATCGTCGTCCACTGGCGGAGGAGCCAGACCGCCCCAAGCAAGTCAAGATCTTCCTCAGCAAGAGCATGACCGCCAATTGCATACAAACAATAACCACATCCATCTGCAACATCTCGTTCGCCAGAAACAATGGCGAGCTGACCACCAGATAGTCCAGTGTCATTGGCGCACACACTACGTCTTCTTAAGTGTACCAAAACCAGAGAAAGCAACTCTGGCGCAGCTCACCAAAAACAATATGATGACACAAAGCGAAGGGCCTGCGCGAGCGCTCTAATGCTCGACGCAAATGGGCAAGGGCACCCGCCCTCGTCTCCGCTCCCAACATGGCAAAGCAACCATCTCGCTTCTCGCAGCATTTTTCTCCACTCGCCCTCACTAACTCACCGTTCTATGCAAAAGCCGCCCTCGACCTCGAAGAAGCCATCTCGCCTTCGTCGAAACCTCCGCATCCTCCTGCGGCAGTGGTTATCACCTTGGGAAGGCAACAGCAGATGAATCCGGGTCCATGCTTCCAACTCATCAACAAGTCATCTTCGATCCTGAACAGCCTGCTAACGTTTCCTGTTGAGTCCATCCCCTGTTCGACTCAACAAGCGATTCGCGAGGTCCTCCACCATCATCACAACCTGCATCTCCACTGGTCCCAATCCAGCAACATCGACAACCGGCTTCTGTGGACATATTCGGTACTGGTTGATCGGCCTGGCCTGCCTGGGCGGTTCGTCGTATCGTTGCCGCGACGTGGAGAGCAGCGCGGCCCTCTTCGCCCTTCTCGCGGCGTTTTCGTTCGCCCTGGCGGCGACGCTGTGGCAGAAGGCCGCCCTCGACCTCGAGGGCGTCTCCGCTCGGCATCCGAAGACGTTCCTCGTGCTGGTCGGGCAGTGGGTATGGCTGCTCGGCCTCGTCGCGCAGTCGGTCGGGGTCGTGCTCCAGGCGGCCGCGCTCGACCGGGGGCGCGTCTCGATCGTCCAGCCGCTGCTCGTGACGACCGTGATCTGGGCGCTCCCGCTCGGCTATTTCCTGACGAACCAGGCGGTCGGGCGACGCGAGGTGCTCGGCGCCGCCATCATCGTCGCCGGTCTTGCGCTGTTCGCCTGGTTCGCCGATCCGGCCGGCGGCGTCGACAACGCGCCCGGGTCGGACTGGGTCGCCTCGATCCTCGTCATCGGCCTGGCCTGCTCGGCGCTGCTCCTGTTCGCGAACCGGGGGAGCCTGACGATGAAGGCCGCCGTGCTCGGGACGATCGCCGGGATGCTCTACGGCCTGTCGGCCACGCTCATGAAGCCGGTGGTCGAGAACCTGCATGTGGACGGGCTTGCCGGGATGCTGTCGAGCTGGGAGTTCTGGGTGATGGCGACGGCCGGCCTCGTCGGCTTCGTGTTCCAGCAGCTCTCGCTTGCGACAGGACGCCTCGTGCCCTCGGTGGCGACCGTCTCGGTGGCGAACCCCGTCGTCAGCGTCCTCCTCGGCGCTCTCATCCTCCAGGAGCGCCTCGACCGGACGCCGCCGTGGCACGCGGTGGTCGGGATCGGCGGGCTTGCCTTGGCGCTCTTCGGCGCCGTCGTCATCTCCTCCGCGCGGGAGGGAGCGCGGGAGGCCCCCGTCTGACCGGCTACGGCAGCGCGGGCAGCGACAGGATCAGCACGACCGCGAAGACGAACAGCGCCGCCGCCGACGGCGATCAGGCCGTAGCGAACTCCGCGCAGCGGGAACTGGGTCGAGATCCCGACGAGGAAGAGCACGCTCGCGAGGATGACCGTCGTCCGCACGTAGTCGTCGCTCGTCTCCGCTGCCCTCTGGCCCTCCTCGAACTCCTTGTCGGCCTTCTCGTCGAGGACGCGGGACGCGGCGAGGCCCGTCGGCTTGTACTCGGGCATCGCCTGCGGCCCCGCCGGCGCGTCCGGGTTCGTGAACGGCTCGGTCGCCATCCAAGCGTCGAACGCGACCTTGAACTCGGGCCGGAAGCGCCGCTCGGCGACGGCCACCGCCTCGTCGTCCTCGGCGAGGTACGCGTCGAACCAGGCGTTGAACGTGGTCGCGTCGCCGACCCGGAACTCGAGCGACTCCTGGAACGCGCGGTTCGCCTCCGTCCGCATCGCCGAGGCCTTCGCCAGGTGGAGCGACGACTCCGTTCCCCATCTCGCTGCCGAGAAGCCCGACCAGGCAGCGGCGATCGTGACCATCGACAGGAGCAGCGCCTCGCCGATCGAGATCAGCCGGTCGTGGCCGCCGGTGTGGCGGCCGTGCTTCGCGTGATCGCCGATCTCCTTGCCGACCTCGGTGGGGGAAAGTCCTTCGGGCATTCGCGCATTCTGACCTGCGCGGCCCGATAATCGGTTCCAACCGAAGGGAGACCGACATGTGCAGATGGCTTGCCTACTCCGGAACGCCGATCCTGATGGATGAGCTGCTCTTCCAGCCCGGCCACTCGCTGATCGACCAGAGCCTCCATTCGACCATGGGCGCGACCACGACGAACGGCGACGGCTTCGGCGTCGGGCTGGTACGGCGTCGGCGACACGCCCGCCGTCTACCACAGCGTCGAGCCCGCCTGGAACGAGCGGAACCTGAAGCAGATCGCGGCGCACACGGTCTCCGGGCTCGTCTTCGCCCACATCCGCGCGGCGACCGGGACGGCGGTTCAGCAGACGAACTGTCATCCCTTCCGGCACGGGTCCTGGCTTTGGCAGCACAACGGCGCGATCCGCGAGTTCCACACGGTGAAGCGGGACCTCCAGCTCGCCGTCGATCCGTCGCTCTTCGCGGACATCGAGGGTTCGACCGACACCGAGACGTTCTTCTACCTCGCGCTCACGTTCGGGCTCGAGGACGATCCGCCGGCGCGCGGTCGCCCAGGCGGTCGGCTTCATCGAGGAGACGGGGCGCAAGCACGGCGTCGAGCAGCCGATCCAGATGACCGTCGCGACGACCGACGGGAAGAAGGTCTGGGGCTTCCGCTACTCGAGCGAGCACGACTCGCGCACGCTCTTCTACAGCACGCTCGTCTCCACGCTGCGCGACCTCTATCCGGACAACCCGCGGTTCCACGAGCTGAGCGACGAGACGCGCCTGATCGTGTCGGAGCCGCTCGGCGACCTGCCCGGCGCGTGGGTCGAGGTGCCCGAGTCGCACTACGGCGTCGTCCAGGAGGGTCAGGACGAGCTGCATCCGTTCGTCCCCGTCGGCTCCTGTGAGCGTGTGGTGGGCGCCGCGGCGCGCGGTCTGGTGGACGGGAGTCCTGTTCGCGATCGGCTCGACGTGCTTCCTCGTCGCGCCGCTGCCCGGGTTCGAGGCGGCGGTCGGCTCCGGCGATCACCGGGATCACGTTCTTCGTCGGCTCGATCTTCTTCACGAGCGCGGCCGCGCTCCAGCTGCGGACGTCGGCGCTGGCCGTTCGCGGCCGCTCGCGCGGCAAGGACTGGTGGGCGAGCGCGATCCAGTTCGTCGGGACGCTCTTCTTCAACGTGACGACGTTCCGCGGCATGCAGGTCGGGCTCGACGCGGACGCCTACGACAAGCTCGTCTGGGCCCCGGACGCCTACGGGTCGATCTGCTTCCTCGTCTCCGGCTTCCTCGCCCTGCAGGTCGTGCGCAACCTGCGCGGCTCGCTCGACTGGTGGATCGCGGCGATCAACTTCGCCGGCTGCGTGGCGTTCGGCATCGCCGCGGTCGCGTCGTTCGTCGTCCCGTCGACGGGGAGCGAGATCGACCTCATCTGGGCGAACGGCTTCACGTCGCTCGGCGGGCTCTGCTTCCTGGTTGGGTCGGTGCTGCTCCTCTCGGCCAGTGATTGATGCGCTCGGGCACGACCGACACCGTTCGAATGCCCGCCGCCAAGGTTTGTGGCATTGACTACTAGCGAGGCCAGCAGTAGTGTCGACGGGTGGCGGGTTCTCGGTCGGCTCGGCGAGGTTCGGGCGTACTCCTGACTGGACGTGTGCTCGCAGTGGCCGCGGTCCTAGTCGCCCTCGCACTTGTGGCCCTTTCACCCGCTCATGCTGCTTGGCCGGTTGGGCCGACCGACGGGCAGCATCCCGTTCGCGGTGGCTTCATCGACCCACGCTGGGTCGGTCACAAGAAGCAGTGGGTCTACCACGGGGGGATCGACGTCGCCGTGCGCGAAGCCCTCGCGCCGGGAGCCCCCGAGCGCTATGTCCGCAAGGTGTTCGTGATGGTGTCCGGCACGGTCACCCTGTCCACGATCAGCCCGGGACACCCGTGCGGCCGCATCAAGATCGGTCACGTCACCTATGGCCACGTGGGCCGGCCGCGCGTGTCTCTCGGACAGGAGGTGCAAGCCGGTACGTGGATCGCCCTGACCTGTCGGAACCTATGGCACGTGCACATCACCGAGTTCGATCGCTTCTGGCGCAAGGTCAACCCACTCCGGCCCGAGGGAATCCTCAAGCCGTACGACGACACGGCTGCCCCGGTGATCAAGAAGGTGCGGCTGGTTCGCGGCGAGGTTCGCGCCAGGATCGAGGATCCCCAGAGCTTCATCGGCTGGTTCGCGGTGTTCCCGCGCCTCTACAACGACCTTGCTCCGTACCGCATCGCGGTCGACGGCGTCATCATCTTGTCGACCGATCTCATCCCGTCGCAGCCTTTTGACTCGGTCTACGCGCCGGAGACGTTCAGGAACCTACGGGCCGCCCAGTGCCTCGCGGGCCACGGCGCGTGCGCCGGGCAGCATTGGTTCCGTCTCGGGAGGTTGTCCGCGGGGCGCCACGTCGTGGAAGCGTGGGACGCCACCGGCGATCACGTGCGCATGACCGTCGTGGTCACGGGTCGACGAGCCGACTAGTGACTGAAGCTCGACCCGGTCTCCTTGGTTCTCCACGGGGGCGGGCAGCTTCTCGAGCTTCGGGAGCTGGCGCTTGAAGTCCGAGATCAGCAGGTCGGCCATGTCGTGGCTGAAGCCGCGCTTCACGACCACCCGCAGCGCCGCCAGGTCGGTTCGGTTCGCCGGGAACGTGTACGCCGGAACCTGCCAGCCGCGCTCGCGCAGGGCGCCCGACACGTCGAAGGCGGTGAAGTTCGTGATCTCGTCCTTCACCTTGAACGCGAAGACCGGCAGCTCGTCGCCCTTCGTCAGGAGCTCGAACGGGCCCAGCTCCGCGATCTGCGCCGACAGCTTCGTCGCCACGTCGCGCGCGTAGCCCTGGACGCGGGCGAACCCCGAGAAGCCCAGGCGGAGGAACGTGTAGTACTGCGCCACGACCTGCGCGCCGGGCCGGGAGAAGTTGAGGGCGAAGGTCGGCATGTTGTCGCCCAGGTAGTTGACCCAGAAGATGAGGTCCTCGGGAAGCTTCGAGGCGTCGCGCCAGACGATCCAGCCGACGCCGGGATAGACGAGCCCGTACTTGTGACCGGACGCGTTGATCGAGGCGACGCGCGCCTGGCGGAAGTCCCACGGCAGGTCTGGGTCGATGAACGGCGCGACGAAGCCGCCCGACGCCCCGTCGACATGGACGGGAATGTCGAGGCCAGTCTCCTCCTGGAACTTGTCGAGCGCGGCGCAGATCTCCTCGACCGGCTCGTAGGAGCCGTCGAACGTCGAGCCGAGGATCGCGACGACGCCGATCGTGTTCTCGTCGCAGAGCTTCACGGCCTCCTCGGCCGAGAGGGTGAAGCGGTCGCCCTCCATCGGGACGAGCCGCATCTCGACGTCCCAGTAGTTGGCGAACTTCTCCCAGCAGATCTGGACGTTGATGCCCATCACGATGTTCGGCTTGTCCGCCGGCTTCCCCGCGGCCACCTGGGCCTTCTGCCAGCGGCGCTTGAGGGCGAGGCCGCCGAGCATGGCCGCCTCGCTCGAGCCGGTCGTGGAGCAGCCGGTCGCCTCGTCGGCGTCGGGCGCGTGCCATAGGCGGCTGAGGATGTTCACGCAGCGCATCTCGAGGTCCGCGGTCTGCGGGTACTCGTCCTTGTCGATCATGTTCTTGTCGAAGCACTCGGCCATGAGCTTCTCGGCCTGCGGCTCCATCCAGGTGGTGACGAACGTGGCCAGGTTGAGGCGCGCGTTGCCGTCGAGCATCAGGTCGTCGTGGATGATCTGGTAGGCGACGTCCGGCGGGAGCTCGCCGTCGGCGATCCGGTGTCGCGGGATGGTCTGGCTCTCGAGCGAGAAGATCGGCGCGACGGCCAGATCGTCCTTGTACGATGTGCGGGATCTTGGGGTGCTTCAGGGCCACGGCTGCCACCTTGTTCGGGGTCAGCGCCATTCTTGTCGAGCGCGGCTGCGCCTGCATCGCCCAGGGACGGGGCGAGCGGCGCCCGGGACCGCTCCGTGCCTTAGAGCTCGGCCTTGCGGACCCGCTCGAAGCCCGCGGCGCCCAGGGCGCTCGCGTCGAGCAGGCGGCACATCCAGCCGTGACCGCTGAGCGGGTCGGCCTCGTCCTCCATCGCGCCGACCGACGCGAAGACGCGTCCGTCGCGGAACTCCCAGACCTGGATCTCGGCGTGGTCGCCCTCGACGTCGGCGCGGAAGCGCGCCAGGTCTTGGCGGAGGCGCTCATTCACGGTCGTGAGCCACGTGTCCCGGTCGTCGGCGTTCGGGTTGACGCCGCACAGCTCGAGCAGGTCGTCCTCGATCTCCTCGAGGATCAGCGCGTCGATGTAGGACGCGGCCGCGTCCCAGTCGGCCTCCTCGCCCGCCTCGAGCGCGACCAGCTCGACCGCCAGGCCGGCCTCCTCGGCGCGGGCCATTGCCTCGGCGGCCGCGGACGCGCCCGGCTCCTGCGGCGCGAGGGCGTGCTCCAGCTCGTGATCCGGAAGCCCGTCGAACTCGCCGTAGTCGCGCTCGGCGATGAGCTCGAGGTACGGCTCGTTCTCGTCGTCGCTCGCCAGAACCTCCTCGGCGACCTGCCAGCTCACCGGAGCGCCTTCCTCGATCGTCGTGAACCCGTGGCCCACCGTCGGCGCGTCGGGGCGGTAGCGGCGGAAGGCGCCGAGCTCCTCGCGGCCGTCCGGATGGCGCATCCGCAGGCGGTAGCGCGCCGGCCTCGCGACGGCGCGCGGCGGCTCGCCGGTCTCGACCCCTGAGACGAGCCAGTCGCGGCCCGCGACCCGGAGCACGTCGCCCGGCTCGATCTGCCCGTCGGACGAGTACGTATGCACGCGCTCCTTGCCCGCGCGGCTCGACGTCACGACCTCGTATCGAACGGCCACGGTTCCAGCTTACGCGCTCTGCCCGGGCGGCTCGGTGTTGCGGCCCGCCGACCCGCCGATCAGACTCGGCGGCCTGGTGGAAGGGCTCGCGGTCTTCGGCGTCGTCGTCGTCCTGTACGGGCTCGTCTCCAAACGGCTCGAGGGAACGCCCCTGACCGCGCCGATGGTGTTCGTCGGCGCCGGCGTTCTCTCCGCCGCGTTCGGTGCCGACCTCATCGAGGTCGGGGGCCAGGACTTCGTCCACCTGGCCGAGGTGCCGCGACGCGTGGCGGAGCTGGCCCTCGTTCTGCTCCTCTTCACGGACGCCGCGCGGATCGACTTCGGGGTGCTCCGCAGCAGCAGCAGCCTGCCGTTGCGGCTGCTCGCGATCGGCCTGCCGATCACGATCACGCTGGGCGGGCTCGTGGCGCTCGGCCTCTTCAGCGGCGAGCTCGAGCTCTGGGAGGCGTTTCTCGTCGCGGCGATCCTCTCGCCGACCGACGCGGCGCTCGGGGCGGTCGTGGTCGAGAGCCCGAAGCTGCCGCTGCGCCTGCGCCAGGCGCTGAACGTCGAGGCCGGGTTGAACGACGGGCTCGCCGTCCCGTTCTTCACGGTCTTCGCGGCGCTCGCCGCCGACGCGGCGTTCAACGAGACGCGCTTCCTCAACGTCGCGTTCGAGAAGCTCGGCTACGGGCTCGCCGTGGGTCGTGGCGGTCGGGGCGGTCGGCGGCGTGCTCGTGCGGCGGGCCTCCGCCGCCGGCTGGATGACCGGCGTGTTCCAGCAGCTCACGGTCGGGATGCTCGCGCTGATCCCCTGGTGGCTCGCCGAGGAGATCGGCGGCAGCGGCCTGATCGCGGCGTTCACGGCCGGGCTCGCGCTCGGCCTCGCCTTGCGAGGGCTCGCGGGCGACACGATCAAGCTCGCCGAGGACATCGGCCAGCTGCTCAGCCTGCTCGTCTTCTTCGCGCTCGGCACGGCCGCCGCCGACGCGCTCGGGGCGGCGACGTGGGAGACGTTCGCCTTCGCCGCCCTGGCGCTGACGGTGCTCCGCATGCTTCCGGTCGCGTTCGCGCTGCGCGGGACGGGGCTCGACCGTTCCACCGTCGCGTACCTCGGCTGGTTCGGGCCGCGCGGGCTCGCGTCGATCCTGCTGGCGCTGATCCTCGTCATCGACGAGCCCGCCCTGCCCGGGGAGAAGACGATCGTCGTCACGGTCCTCGTGACGGTGCTGATCAGCGTGTTCGTCCATGGCGCGAGCGCCGCGCCGTTCACCGATCGCTACGCGCGCGGCCACCCGACACCCTGAGCCGCGGGAACCCACGTCGAGCCCGGCGGCGTCGGCCAGCCGCGCCGCTCCGGCCAAGTTGCAGACTGCAACTTGCACCCATGGGCCCAGAGACCATGCGGGCTTCGGCAAGTTGCAGTCTGCAACTTGGATCGATTGGCACGGAGTCGGCGCAGCTCTGTGACAGTTCTGCGACGAGGCGATCGAACTCTTACCCGGCTCTTAAATCGCATCGGGAACACTGTCCGGCATGAACGAGCACGGACACCGAATCTCACGGCGCGGCGCGCTCGCCTGGCTCGGCGGGCTGGGGATCGTCGCGTTCATTCCCGGCTGCGGCGGCGGCTCGAAGGCGACGACCGCCGTCGCAGCGGGCCCGACGGCCACGACCGCGGCCGGCGCGCCGAGCTGCGTCCTCATGCCCGAGCTGACCGAGGGGCCGTACTACCTCGACCTCGACATCGTCCGCTCGGACATCACCGAGGACCGGACGGGCGCGCCGCTCGACCTGCGCGTGAACGTCGTCGACGCGTCGAGCTGCGAGCCGCTCAAGGACGCGGCCGTGGACGTCTGGCACTGCGACGCCGAGGGCGCGTACTCCGGCGTCGAGGGCGGCGAGGGCACGTTCCTGCGCGGAATCCAGGTGACCGACGCGTCCGGGCTCGCCGAGTTCGGCACGATCTATCCGGGCTGGTACATGGGCCGCGCCGTGCACATGCACGTGAAGGTCCACATCGGGACGAGCGAGGTGCACACGGGCCAGCTCTTCTTCGAGGACGAGGTGACGGCCGCCGTGTACGAGCAGGCGCCGTACTCGGAGCGGCCCGGCCCGGACCAGCTGAACGCGGACGACCAGATCTTCGGGCAGAGCGGCGGCACGACGATCGTCGCGGTCACGCCCACCGACGACGGGTACACAGGCGCGGTCACGCTCGGCGTCCAGCGCGCCTAGGCGTTCAATTCGCCCGGTCACTGCGCTATACCTCGCAGACGTGGCCAAACCGGTCGAGCAGAAGGAACGGGTCGTCATCCGCTTCGCCGGCGACTCCGGAGACGGGATGCAGCTGACCGGCGGGCGCTTCGCGAGCGAGACGGCCCTCTTCGGGAACGACCTCTCGACGCTGCCCGACTTTCCGGCCGAGATCCGGGCGCCGGCCGGGTCGCTGCCCGGCGTCTCGGGGTTCCAGATCCACTTCTCCGACCACGACATCCTCACGCCCGGCGACGCGCCCGACGTGCTCGTGGCGATGAATCCCGCGGCGCTGAAGACGAACCTGCGCAACCTGCCCAAGGGCGCGACCGTGATCGTGGACACGGACGCCTTCAACGACCGCAACCTCCAGAAGGCGGGCTATCCGGCCAATCCGCTCGAGGACGACACGCTCGCCGAGTTCCAGGTGCAGCCGGTGCCGCTGACGTCGCTCACGCTCGAGGCGCTCAAGGAGTTCGACCTCACGCGCCGCGAGGGCGAGCGCTCGAAGAACATGTTCGCGCTCGGGCTCATGTCCTGGCTCTACAGCCGCCCCACCGAGGGCACGGTCGCGTTCCTGGAGAAGAAGTTCGCGAAGCGGCCCGAGCTGGCGGCGGCGAACGTGAAGGCGTTCCGCGCCGGCTACGCGTTCGGCGAGACGACCGAGGAGTTCGCCGTCCAGTACGAGGTGAAGCCGGCCGCGCTCCCGCCCGGGACGTACCGCAACGTCACCGGGAACCAGGCGCTCGCGATGGGCCTCGTCGCCGCGGGCGAGAAGAGCGGGCTGCCGCTGTTCCTCGGCGCGTACCCGATCACGCCGGCGTCCGGGATCCTGGAGGAGCTGGCCCGCTACAAGCGCTTCGGCGTGCGCACGTTCCAGGCCGAGGACGAGATCGCCGCGGTCGGCGCCGCGCTCGGCGCGTCGTTCGGCGGCGCGCTCGGCGTGTGCACGTCGAGCGGCCCCGGCGTCGTCCTGAAGGCCGAGGCGGTCGGGCTCGCGGTGACGCTCGAGCTGCCGCTGCTCGTCCTCGACATCCAGCGCGCCGGGCCGTCGACCGGAATGCCGACGAAGCCGGAGCAGGCGGATCTCCTCATGGTGCTGTTCGGCCGCAACGCCGAGTCGCCGGTTCCGGTGCTGGCCGCGTCGACGCCGGGGAACTGCTTCGACATGGCGCTCGAGGCGGCGCGGATCGCGCTCAGCTACCGCACGCCGGTCTACCTGCTGTCGGACGCCTACCTCGCGAACGGCTCCGAGCCGTGGCTCGTGCCCGACGCGGCGTCCATCCCGGAGATCCCGGTCGTGTTCGCGACCGAGCCGAACGAGGGCGACAAGTTCCTCCCGTACGTGCGCGACGAGAAGCTCGCGCGCCAGTGGGCGATCCCCGGCACGCCCGGCCTCGAGCATCGCGTCGGCGGCCTCGAGAAGGAGGAGCGCACCGGCAACGTCTCGTACGACCCGGACAACCACGACCTGATGGTCCGCATCCGCGCGGCGAAGGTGGCGGGGATCGAGGACTCGATCCCCGAGCTCGAGGTCGACCACCAGGAGGGCGCGCGGCTGCTCGTGCTCGGCTGGGGCGGCACGTACGGCTCGATCGCCGCGGCGGTCCGCCGCGTGCGCAAGGGCGGGGGAGCGGTCGCGCAGGCGCACCTGCACTACCTGAACCCGTTCCCGCGCAACCTCGGCGACGTGCTCCGCGCATACGATCGCGTGCTCGTGCCGGAGCTGAACCTGGGCCAGCTCGTGAAGCTCGTCCGGGCCGAGTTCCTCGTGGACGCCCACGGCTACAACCGCGTGCGCGGCGTGCCCTTCACGTCCGCCGAGCTCGCCGACGCGATCGAGGCGCTGCTGTGAAAGACCTGCCCGTGCTGAACGCGAAGGACTTCAAGTCCGACCAGGAGGTCCGCTGGTGCCCGGGCTGCGGCGACTACGCGATCCTCGCCGCGGTGCAGAGCTTCCTCCCGGAGCTCGGCGTCCCGCGCGAGAACCTCGTGTTCGTGTCGGGGATCGGCTGCGCGGCGCGCTTCCCCTACTACGTGAACGCGTACGGGATGCACTCGATCCACGGGCGCGCCGCGCCGATCGCGAGCGGGCTGGCCGTGTCGCGGCCGGACCTGTCCGTGTGGGTCGTGAGCGGCGACGGCGACGCGCTCTCGATCGGCGGCAACCACCTGCTGCACGCGCTGCGGCGCAACGTGAACATCCGGATCCTGCTCTTCAACAACCAGGTGTACGGGCTGACGAAGGGGCAGTACTCGCCGACGTCGCCCGTGGGCCAGGTGACCGGGCCGACGCCGATGGGGTCGATCGACTGGCCGCTGAATCCGATCTCGGTCGCGCTCGGCGCCGAGGCGACGTTCGTGGCCCGCTCGATCGACACCGACCGCGCGCACCTGACCGAGACGCTGCGCGCCGCGAGCAAGCACAAGGGGACGGCGTTCGTGGAGATCCTCCAGAACTGCAACGTCTACAACGACGGCGCGTTCGACCACGTGCGCGACGAGAAGGAGAACCGGATCCTCCTCGAGCACGGCGCGCCGATCCGGTTCGGCGCCGAGGGGGAGCGGGGGGTTCGGCTCGGTTCCGACGGCACCGCGGAGCTGGTCGATGTCGCGGAGGTCGGCGAGGACGCGCTGATGGTGCACGACGTCGCCGCCGAGCAACCGACGCATGCGTTCGCGCTCGGCCGGCTCGGCTATCCGGTTCCCGGCCCGCAGCCGATCGGCGTGTTCCGCGCCGTCGAGCGGCCGACGTACGACGATCTCCTGGCGGGCCAGCTCGCGGGCGCGGTCGAGGCGCAGGGCCCGGGCGATCTCGAGTCGCTGCTCCATGCCGGGGACACCTGGCGCGTCGCTTAACTCGTCAGACGCGACACTCACCCCGGGTGACTCCCTTTGGATCACCCCTTCGCTCTTGATGCTATCGGCGAAAAGCGCACGTGTCTGTCACGAACCGTGACGAATGTGTGCCGGACTTTCCCCAGGTTCCAAGCGCCTTAGCGCGTGTTCGCGAACCGCTGCACGGCCTCGAGGAGCTCCTTGCTCTTCTCGTCCGCGACGGCCGGGTCGCCCGACGCCAGCGCGCCCGCTACGCAGTGCGAGACGTGGTCGTCCAGCACCTTCAGCGCGACCGTGTCGAGCGCCGTCGTCGCCGCCGAGATCTGGGTGAGGACGTCGATGCAGTAGCGGTCGTCCTCGATCATCCGCTCGATGCCGCGCACCTGGCCCTCGATGCGGTGCAGCCGCGCGATCAGGGCCTGCTTGTCGGCCGAATAGCCGGTCTCGGTCATGTCGCTCCTTCCGTTCGGACGCTGCGGAAGCGGCGTAGCCGCAGCGAGTTGGTGACCACGAAGAGGCTCGAGAACGCCATTGCGCCGGCCGCCACCATCGGGTTCAGCAGGCCGGCGACGGCGAGCGGGATCGCGGCGACGTTGTAGGCGAACGCCCAGAAGAGGTTCCCCTTGATCGTGCCGAGCGTCCGCCGAGAGAGCCGGATCGCGTCGACCGCCGCGCGCAGGTCGCCGGACACGAGCGTCAGGTCGGACGCCTCGAGGGCCACGTCCGCGCCCGTGCCGAGCGCGAGCCCGAGGTCGGCCTGGGCCAGCGCAGGCGCGTCGTTCACGCCGTCGCCGACGACCGCCACGACCTCACCTTCGTCTTGGAGGCGCCTCACCTCGGCGACCTTCCCGCCCGGAAGGACGCCTGCGATCACGCGCTCGATGCCGACCTCGTCCCCGACCGCGCGCGCCGCCGCTTCGTCGTCGCCGGTGAGGAGGATCGGCTCGAGCCCGAGCGCGCGCAGCCCGGCGACGGCCTCGGCGCTCGTCGGCTTCACCCGGTCCGAGAGGACGAGCAGCCCGCGCTCGGCGCCGTCCCACGAGACGACCGCGACCGTGCCTTCGTGCGGCGACGCCGGACGGCCGACCGTGATCTCGCGCCCCTCGACCTGCGCCGTCACGCCGATACCGGCGCTGGCGACGAAGTCCGAGGCGGCGGGCAGCGACCCGAGCTCCGCCCGGGCGGCGTCGGCGATCGCGCGCGCGATCGGGTGCTCGCTCCCGTCCTCCGCCGCGCCGGCCAGGCGCAGGACGTCCTCGCGCGACGCGCCGTCGAGCGGCACGACGTCGACGAGTCGCATGCGGCCTTCGGTGACGGTGCCGGTCTTGTCCAGGACGACGGTCGTCGCCCGGCGGGTGCGCTCGAGGACCTCCGGCCCGCGGATCAGGACGCCGAGCTGCGCGCCGCGGCCGGTGCCGACGAGCAGCGCGGTCGGCGTCGCGAGGCCGAGCGCGCACGGGCACGCGATGATCAGCACGGACGACGGCGGCCGTGAACGCCTCGCTCGCATCGCCGGTCGCGAGGAGCCAGCCGGCGAGCGTCGCCAGCGAGAGCGCGACGACGACGGGTACGAACACGCCCGAGATCCGGTCGGCGAGCCGCTGCACGGGCGCCTTCCCCGACTGGGCCTCGGTCACGAGCCGCGCGATCTGCGCGACCGCCGTGTCCGCGCCGACGCGGGTTGCGAGCACGACGAGCCGCCCCGACGTGTTCATCGTCCCGCCGGCCACCTTCGCGCCGGGCCCGACCTCCACGGGAACGGGCTCGCCGGTCAGCATCGACTGGTCGAGCGCCGAGACGCCTTCCACGACGACGCCGTCCGCTGCGAGCTTCTCGCCGGGACGCACGACGAACCGGTCGCCGACCACCAACTCCTCGGCCGGGATCTCCACCTCGACGCCGTCCCGAAGCACGCGCGCCTGCTTCGCGCCGAGCCGGGCGAGCGCGCGCAAGGCGGCGCCGGAGCGGCGCTTCGCCCGCGCCTCCAGGTACCGGCCGAGCAGGATCAGCGTCGTCACGACGCCGGCGACCTCGAAGTAGGTGTCCGCCGAATCGACGGCCACGAGCACGACCACCGACCACGACCAGGCCGCCAGCGTCCCGAGCGAGACGAGCGTGTCCATCGTCGCCGCGCGGTGACGCAGCGAGGCGAGCGCCGCCCGGTGGAACCCCGAGCCGCACCAGAAGACCACGGGAGTCGCGAGCGCGAGCGCGACCCACTCCCAGCCGGGGAAGTGAAGCGCCGGAATCATCGAGATAGCGACGAGCGGCGCGGTCAGCGCGACGGCCACGATCAGGCGAAGCCGAAGCGGGGAGGGCGCCTCGGGCTCGTCGGCGACCGCGACGTGCGCGCCGTAGCCGGTGCTCTCGACCGCCCGGACGAGATCGTCGACGTCCAGCTCCGGCGGATACGCGACCGACGCGCGCTCGGTCGCGAGGTTCACCGAAGCCTCGACGCCGTCGAGCGCGTTCAGCGACTTCTCGACCGTGACCGCGCAGCGCGGCGCAGTGCATTCCCTCGACGGTCAGCTCGACGGTGGATCCGGAGGCCACCATCTCATCATACCCTCAGGGGGTATAGCATGCAGCCGACGGCGGCGACGATCTCGGCCGACAGGCTCGGGAACTCGCTCAGGAACTCGACGCGCTCGGCCTTGAAGCGCTTGACCAGCGCCTCGTACTCGTCCAGGCGGCCCTGCGCCTCGTACAGGCGGCGCGGCTGGAGCACGTCGAGATCCTCCGGCCCGATCCCGGGGACCGACGACGCGACCTGGTAGCCGAAGTCGGGGTCGGTCTCCCACGTGATCGTGCCCTCGGCGATGCCCTTGACGATCGCGGACGAGTGCTTGATCCGCACCTTCTTCGCCTGCTCGTCGTCGGCCTTGCCGCCCACCGAGCCGGTGTTCATGAGGAAGACCTCGAGCGGATGCTCGGCGACGAGCTCGAGGAAGCGGTTCCCCTGCAGGTCGTGCGGCATCGGGAAGAACGGGTTCGTGCCCGGCACGCGGAGGAACTTGCCCTCCTCGGCCTTGCCGCCCGCGCTCGTTCCGGTCGTCTCCCCGAGCATGAAAAAGGCCGCTGCTTGCGGCCCGTCGAGCTTCGCGACTGCGGGGATGATGTTCTCGTTGCGGTTCAGGATGAGCAGGAAATGCGCCTCGTCGATCGGCTTGTGGGCGGCCGACTCGATCACGTCGAACGCGAACGTCGCGCGGCCGTTCTTCGTGTGCGACGTGTCGTAGAAATCGACCTCGTCGCCGGTCTGCGACACGTTCTCGAGGTACGAGTTCGGCTGCGTGACGGCGCTGTAGACCGCCGGCTCGTCCTCCGGATTGAGGCCGAACGTCTTCGCGAAGCAGCCGTTCTCGGTGACCGAGATGCGCCCGTCCGCGAGCCACGCGACGAAATCGTCCTGCACCGGGAGCGAGCCGTTCTGGCGCGTGAACGTCGTGGTCGTCTTGCCGGTTCCCGAAAGGCCGACGATCAGGCCGACGCGCTCGCCGCGGTCGGTCGGGATGATCTTGCAGCCGGCGTGGAGCGGCAGGCCGCCGCGCTCGTGAACCATGCGGTTCCACATGCGGAGGAAGCCCTTCTTCGACTCGCCGAAGTAGTCGGAGTTGAGGACGCGCGTGACGCC
This sequence comes from uncultured Actinomycetes bacterium, assembly GCA_963724315.1. Lineage (GTDB taxonomy): Bacteria > Actinomycetota > Thermoleophilia > Gaiellales > Gaiellaceae > CAVRUF01. Next base: position 23,827 of record CAVRUF010000008.1, read on the forward strand.
CTGCTCGAGGTCGACGAGGATCAGGCGGTCGTCCGGCATGCCCGGCGCGTCGAGGTTCGGCGTGTAGATGACGACGAGCTCGGGCTCGAACGTCTCGGGATCCTCGACGGGGAAGAGCAGCTCCTGCTGCATGCCGGCGATGTTCGCGTTCGCGGCCTCCATGAAGAGGCGGACGGGCGTGCGCAGGTCGGGCTGCGCGCCCAGGTAGCCGTCGATCACGATCATGTCGCGCTCGGCGATGTAGGCGTCCTGGCGGTCGATCCACTCGGCGGCGTCCTCGGTCGAGATCGTGCGCGGGATGCCCGGGTCCGGATCGTCGGTGATGACCATCGTGGACGCGGACGAGCGGGCGAGCACCTTCGTCTGGACGTTCAGGTTCCCGTACTTCGTCCAGCGGGCGTTCGGCATCGTCGCCGCGCGCTCCTGGAGCTCGGCGGCGGACGGATTGTCGTGAACGGCGGCCGCGCTCGGCAGCCGGAAAAGCGCCTTCACCAGGTTTCACTCCTTCAAGGAGACCGTGGAAAGGGGCAACTATAGCCCTGTAGAGATACCCGTTCGCCCGTTCCGTGAAAACGGATAGGCGCCTCGCCACCCGTTCGGCCAGTGCAGCGCTAGCGACCGTGCAGGCTGGCGCGAAACTCGCTCAGCCGCGCCGCCTCGGCGGTGACCACGCCGACGAGGATCGCGACCTCGATCCCGACGCAGCCACATCGCCTCGATCCCGCTCGCGGCGAGGGCGACGACGAGCGACCACGATCGCGCCCGCGACGCGCTCCCAGGCGATCTTGCGCAGCACGCGATAGCGACCGAGCGTCGCCGAGAGGAGGAAGAACGCGAAGCCGAGCCCGAGCGCGGCGCGGGCAGGCGTGGAGAGCGGATCCTCCGGGTGCGCGACCGTCTGTCTCCGCGGCGACGGCGTACAGGATGATCCCGAGGATCGCCGGGTAGTGGAAGTAGGAGAACACGTCGCGCGCGAGCGCGGGCCGCGTGATCTCGTCGGCCAGGCGGAGGGAGCGCTCGGCGGCGAGGGCGATGATGTCGAAGTAGGCCCACCACAGCGCGGCGACGCCGGCGAACGCGATCGTCACCGTGGCCGCGAAGGTGACGTCGTGCTCGAGCGAGCCCGCGCCGACGCCGATCGCGACGATCGACTCGCCGAGGGCGATGATCACGAACAGGGCGTAGCGCTCGGCGAAGTGCGAGGCCGAGACCTTGAAGCCGGATGCGGTCAGCGCCCCGAGCGTGTCGATCGCGAGGCCGACCACCCAGATCGCGGTGCGGACGTTCTCGTCCTCGACGAACCCGCCGGCGAGCACGACCAGCGGCCCGACGAGGAAGAACGGCGCGAGGCGGACGATCGCGTGCTGATGCTCGCGGTCGGAGCGCAGGCCCCAGCTGTAGAGGCCGAGGTGCAGCACGCGCAGCACGAGGTAGGGGAGGGCGAACCAGAGCCCGTCCGTCTCGAAGGCGCGCGGCACCGCGAGCGCGACGAAGAAGCTCGCGAGCGCGCAGACGAGGAAGAGGACGCGGACGCCCGCCGACTCGATGTCGACCGCGTTCGTCATCCACGCGTAGCCGCCCCAGGCCCACCAGACCAGGCCGAGCACGAGGGCGCCGCGCGCGATTCCGCCGGCGCTCAGGTCGTGGAGGATGAGCGCCGTGACCTGCGTGATCGCGAAGACGAACACGAGGTCGAAGAAGAGCTCGAGGTAGCTCGTGCGTCGCTCGCCCTCGGCCTGCGTCTCGCCGCTGAGGAGATCCTGGAAGGTGTGGACCGGCATGCGGCAAGTACAACCGCCGCGTCGGACGGGTCGGTTTCCGCGTGTGCTAGAACGGCGGCGTGGCGACCTTCCTCGTCATGGTGCACCGCTCCGGCCCCGAGTGGGATCCGTCGAAGCCGCTCGAGGAGCAGTCCGGCTGGGAGGAGCACGCCGAGTTCATGGACGGGCTCGTCGACGTCGGCTTCGTCGTCCTGGGCGGGCCGCTTGCCGACGAGTACCGGGTGGCGCACGTCGTCGAGGCCGAGTCCGAGGACGCCGTCCGCGCCACGCTCGCGCGCGACAACTGGAGCGAGACGCATCTCGTGGTCGACTCGGTCGACCCGTGGACGATCCGGCTCGACGCGCGCCGCTAGGCGCCGTCGGAGTCGAGCTTCGCGCCGTCGTCCGGCTTCTCGTGGTGCCAGCCGCGGCCCGTGCCCTGCACGAGATCCGAGACGTGCTCGCTGAGCCGGTCGAGCATGTCCGTCTTCTGCTCCTCGGTGATCCGCCCGGCCGCCACGGCCTCGTCGAGGCTCTTCGAGACGGAGGCGACGATCGCGTTCTCGAGGCCCTCGACCGACTTGCCCTTCTCCTCGGCGAGATCGGCGAGCGACTTGCCGTCGATGAAGGCCTGGCGGAGCTCGGCTTCGGTGACCCCGAGGTAGTCGGCCGCGGCGTCGAAGAACGCGGGCGGGCCGTGGTGCATCTCGCCGCCCGGGCCGAAGCCGCCGCGGTGGTGCCGCGAAGCCGGGCCCGGGGCCGAACATCGGACCCTCGCCCGACTCGATCCCTTCCTTCATCCGCTGGGCCTCTTCCTCGGTGATCTTCCCGTCGGCGAGCGCCTTGTCGACCTGGGCCAGGCGGGCGTCCTTGAACGCCTGCTCGAGCTGTTCGGACGTGACGCCGAGCCGCTTCGCGACGTCGTCGAGGAACGCTTGGCGCTCGGCGGCGTGGTCGTCGCGCTGCGTCTGGGCGACGGCCACGCCGGCGACGCCGAGGAGGAGGACCGCCCCGAGGGCGGCGATGGCACGTCTGGATGGCTTGGGAACGGTCACGGTGCTCCTCAGAGAGAAGCACCGTGACCTAAGAAGGACCTAAGAAGTTTCTAAGAAGCGGGGCGGGTGCCGAGCGTGACCGTGACCGTGCGGGTCTGGCCGCCGTTCACGACGGTGAGCTCGATCGTGTCGCCGGGCTTCTTCGCGTCGATCGCCTTCTGGAGATCGTCCGCGGTCGTGACCGTCTCGCCGTCGACCGCCGTGATGACGTCGCCGCCGGTGGGATACGGGATCCCGTTGACCGTCTGCTCGCCGGTCGCCGCCTTGAGGCCGGCCTTCTCGGCGGGCGTGCCGGGGCGAACCTCGGCGAGCGCCAGTCCTGCGGTTCCGTCGATCTGCTCGGCGACGTCGGCCGGAATGGCCTGGAGCTGGACGCCGAGGTAGGCGTGCTCGACCGAGCCGCTCTCGATGAGCTGCGCGGCGATCGTGCGCACCGTGTTCGAGGGGATGGCGAAGCCGACGCCGTCGCTGCCGCCGCCGTCGCTTTCGATCTGGGCGTTCACGCCGATGACCTCGCCCTCGAGGTTGAGGAGCGGGCCGCCGGAGTTGCCGTGGTTGATGGCGGCGTCGGTCTGGATCGAGTCGTTGATCGACCAGCCGTTCGGCGAGGTCATGTCGCGGTGCAGCGCGCTGACGATGCCCTGCGTCACGGAGCCTTCGAGCCCGAACGGGCTGCCGATCGCGACCACGCCGTCACCGACCTCCATCGCGTCCGAGTCGCCGGTCTGGAGCGCGACGAGCTTGTCCGCGGGAGCGTCGACCTTGATGACCGCGAGGTCGGTCGAGGCGTCGGAGCCGACGACGGTCGCCGGGTAGGAGGAGCCGTCCGAGAGCATCACGCGCACGGTGGTCGCGCCCTCGACGACGTGGTGGTTCGTGATCACGTGGCCCTGGTCGTCGTAGACCCAGCCGGAGCCCTGCGCCTGCTGCGCGGGCTGGCCCTGGGCGTTCTCGCCGACGTCGCCCGAGACGGTGATCTCGACGACGCTCGGGAGCGCGAGCTTCGCGATCTCGGAGATGGGAAGGGAGGTGGTCTCGTCGGCGACCGGCGCCGAGGTCGAGGTCTTCTCGACGGTCGTCGTCACGGTCGCGGTCGCGGACTCGGAGTCGAGACCGAGGACGGTCGCAGCGCCGATGCCGCCGCCGAGGAGGGCGGCCGCTGAAACGGCGACGATCGCAGTAAGAGTGCGGCGGCTGGGGCGAGTCATTTCAGAGTTCCTTTCGAGGAGGTGACGAGCCCATGCCACCAGCGACGTCTAAGAAGATACTTAGAGAGTCGTAAGAAGACCGTAAGAGCAGGACGTTTCTTAGCGTCCTCTCAACATTGACAGCCACAATGGCCCGCAATGACCTCCAAGGTTCTCGTTGTAGACGACGATCCCGCCGTGCGCGAGTCGCTCCGCCGTGCCCTCGCGTTCGAGGGCTACGAGGTCGAGCTGGCCGCCGACGGGACGGAGGCGCTCGACCGGATCGACAACGGCGAGGAGCCCGGCGCGATCGTGCTCGACGTGATGATGCCCGCGCCGGACGGGATCGAGGTCTGCCGGCGCGTGCGCGCGGGCGGGAACAAGGTGCCGATCCTCATGCTCACCGCCCGGGGCGCCGTGGACGACCGCGTGGCCGGGCTCGACGCCGGGGCCGACGACTACCTCGTGAAGCCGTTCGCGCTCGACGAGCTGTTCGCGCGGCTGCGGGCGCTCCTGCGCCGCAACGCGCCCGAGGAGGACGAGAAGCTCGTCTTCGGCGATCTCGAGCTGGACACGCGCACGCGCGAGGTCGTCCGCGACGGCGAGGCGATCGAGCTGACGCGCACCGAGTTCCAGCTCCTCGAGCTCTTCCTGCGCAACCCGCGCCAGGTGCTGACGCGCTCGGTCATCTACGAGCGCGTGTGGGGCTACGACTTCGGCTTCGGCTCGAACTCGCTCGACGTGTACGTCGGCTACCTGCGGCGCAAGACCGAGGCCGGCGGCCAGACGCGCCTCATCCAGACCATTCGCGGCGTCGGCTACGCGCTGCGCGAGCAGTGAGCTTCCGCGCCCGCATCATCCTCGCGGCCGCCCTGGCCGTCGCCGCCGCCGTCGCGCTCGCGTCGGGCATCGCCTACGCGGTCGTGAAGAGCGAGCTGCGCTCCCAGGTGGACGACTCGCTGACCACCCGCGCCGACGTTCTCACCCGGCTGCCCGACGGGCCGGGCCGGTTCTTCCCGCGCATCCCGGACCCCGAGTTCGGCGCCGCGGGCGGCTACATCCAGCTCGTCAGCGCCGACGGCCAGAGCTTCCGCGGGGAGGAGGAGAGCGTGGCGATCCCGATCAGCGACCGCACGAAGGAGGTGGCCGCCGGCGCGCCCTCCTACTTCCAGGACGAGGACGTCGCCGGCACGCATCTGCGCGTGCTCACCGTTCCCTTCGCGGAGGGCGTCGCGCTCCAGATCGCCCGGCCTCTCACCGAGGTGGACGAGACTCTCGACCAGACGCGGACGATTCTCTTCCTCGTCTCGCTGAGCGGGATCCTCATGGCGGTGGTGCTGGGATTCGCGGTTGCGAGAGCTGCGGTCGCGCCGCTGCGCCGGCTCACGGTCACCACCGAGGACGTCACGCGCACGCGCGACCTGACCCAGCGGATCGACGTCCGCGGCCGCGACGAGCTGAACCGGCTCGCGGCCAGCTTCAACACGATGCTCGCCGCTCTCGAGGAGTCGGCGCGCTCGCAGCGCCAGTTCGTCGCCGACGCCTCGCACGAGCTGCGCACGCCGCTGACGAGCCTGCGCACGAACATCGAGGTGCTCGCGCGCGACGAGTCGATGGCGCCCGAGGAACGTGAGCGCCTGCTCGGCGACGTGGTCGACCAGTTCGAGGAGATGAGCGTCCTCATCACCGAGCTCGTGGAGCTCGCGCGCGGGGAACAGGAGGCGCCGGAGGGCGAGGACGTCCGGCTCGATCTCGTCGCCGCCGAGGCGGTCGAGCGCGCGCGGCGCAACCGGCCCGGCGGTCACGTTCGAGCTGGACGCCGAGGAGACGCTCGTCCACGGCGTCCCCGGCCAGATCGAGCGCGCCATCTCGAACCTGCTCGACAACGCGGCCAAGTGGAGCCCCGACGGCGAGCCGGTCCAGGTCGAGGTGCGCGACGGGCAGGTCACGGTGCGCGACCACGGGCCCGGCATCGCGGACGAGGACCTCCCGCACGTCTTCGACAACTTCTACCGCGCGCCCGGCGGCCCGCGGGATGCCCGGCTCGGGGCTCGGCCTCGCGATCGTCCGGCGCGTCGCCGAGTCGAACGGCGGCAGCGTCACCGCGGAGCCCGCGGACGGCGGTGGCACGCTCGTCCGGCTCAGCCTCTTAGGAACTTCTTAGCCGCGTCTTAGGAGCCGCTCACGCGGGCCTGGTTCGCTTCGGTCTCCCCCCGGAAGCGACCGAAGGAGCGGCCCGTGTTCTACGTCACCTACGTTCTGAGCGAGCTGCGCCGGCGCGGCGGACGAACGATCCTGACCGCGCTCGGCCTCGGCGTCGGCGTCGGCCTCGTCGTCGCCGTCAGCGCCCTTTCGACCGGCCTCGACCGCGCGCAGGCGGAGGTGCTCGATCCGCTGACCGGCGTCGGCACGGACATCTCGGTCACGCAGGCCGATCGACTTCTCGAGCGCGGGCCAGGGCGGGATCGGCGGTCTCTCCGACGAGGAGCGCGAGCAGCTCGAGGAGGAGAACGGCGGGCCAGGCCCGCTCGGGCTCCAGGATCTCGGCGATCCCGGGCGACAAGTTCTCGGTCGACCGGTTCACGTCGATGGCGCAGCTCTCGTTCCCGCAGAGCGCGGTGAAGGCGATCCGCGGCCTCGACGACGTGACGGAGGCCGCCGGCGGACTGACGCTGAGCGTCATTCACCTCGAGGGAACGGTTCCCGAGCAGACCCAGCAGGACGGCCAGGGCTTCGGCCCGCCGGGCGGCGGTGGCGACGGGTTCCGAGGCGAACATCGATGCCGGCGCCATGTCGGTTGCGGGCGTCGACCAGCACTACCCGGAGATCGGCGCGATCACGTCGGGCCAGGTCGACGACGGCGAGTACTTCTCCGAGTCCGGCTCCGCGAACGAGGCGATCCTCAACCTCTCCTACGCGAAGACCCAGGGCTCAAGGTCGGGGACACGATCGACCTCGGCGGCGAGACGTTCGCCGTGATCGGGCTCGCGAGCCCGTCGCTCAGCGGCCAGTCCTCGGACGTCTTCGTGAAGCTCACGAAGCTCCAGCGGCTCTCCGACCGGCAGGGCCGCGTCAACACCGTCTACGCGCGCGCGGCCTCCAGCGACGCGGTCGCCGCCGTCTCGGACGAGATCGAGGACACGTTCGACGGCGCCACGGTCACGACTGCGTCCGACCTCGCCGAGCGCGTCTCGGGCTCGCTCCTCGACGCCCGGAACCTCGCCCGCAAGCTCGGCGCCGCGCTCGGGCTCGTCGGGCTCGTCGGCGCCGTGCTGATCGCGATCCTCCTCACGCTCGCCTCGGTCGCCAAGCGCACCCGCGAGCTGGGGACGCTCAAGGCGGTCGGCTGGTCGCAGCGGCTCGTCGTGCGCCAGGTGGCCGGCGAGTCGCTCGTCCAGGGCGCTGCTCGGAGGACTGCTCGGCGCCGCGCTCGGCATCGCGGCCGCGTACGCGATCGCGAGCCTCGCGCCGCCGCTCCACGCGACGGTCGCCGCCGCCGAGACGCCGGCCCGCAGTTCGTCGGCGCCGGGCGGCGGTCCGCCCGGCGGAGGCGCGTTCGGCCAGGGCGCGGTCGAGCCGCTCACGTCGAGCGTCGATCTCGACAGCGCCCGGTCAGCTTCGGCCTCGTCGCTGCTCGCGGTCGCGCTCGCGCTCGTCGGCGGCCTGCTCGCCGGCGCCGTCGGCGGTCTCCGCGCGGCCCGTCTCCGTCCCGCAGATGCCCTTCGAACGCTCGGCTGAGGAGGAACCGATGACCACGCTGACAGAGCTCCGCGGCGCTTCGCGCACCTACGGATCGAACGGCAACGCAGATCCACGCCGTCCACGACGTCGACCTCACCGTCGAGCAGGGCGAGCTGCTCGCGATCGTCGGGCCGAGCGGCTCCGGCAAGACGACGCTGCTCCAGTTGCTCGGCGCGATGGACCGCCCGACCGAGGGCGCCGTCTTCCTCGAGGGGCGCGACCTCGCCCGCCTCGGCGACGGGGAGCTGGCGAAGATCCGCCTCCAGACGGTCGGGTTCGTGTTCCAGCAGTTCAACCTCATCCCGACGCTGACCGCGGCGCAGAACGTCGAGGTCGCGCTCGCACCGCGGCGGCTGCGCGGCTGGGCGCGCCGCAAGCGGGCCGCCGAGCTCCTCGAATCCGTCGGGCTCGCGGCACGGGCCGATCACCTGCCGGCGCAGCTCTCCGGCGGAGAGCAGCAGCGGGTCGCGATCGCCCGTGCGCTCGCGAACGACCCCGACGCTACTCCTGGCCGACGAGCCGACGGGGAACCTCGACTCGAAAACGGGCGAGGAGATCGTCGACCTTCTGCGGACGATCTCGGCCGACCGCGGGACGACGGTCGTCATCGTCACGCACGACGAGAAGATCGCGTCGCGCGCAGACCGGATCGTGCGAATGAAGGACGGCCGCGCCGAGTAAGGTTGCGCTTGCGTTCGCTGTAAGGCTTCCCTTACACTCGTTCGTAGATGTTGCCGACCTTCGTAATCGGCCTGCGGGAGGGCGTAGAAGCCGCGCTGATCGTCGGCATCGTCGCCGCGTTCCTCGTCAAGCAGGGCCGCGGCGACGCGCTCCGCTGGATGTGGGGCGGCGTCGCCCTCGCGATCGCGATCTGCCTCGGCGTCGGCATCGCCCTCGAGGTTCTGAGCCGCCAGCTTCCGTACAAGCAGCAGGAGGGGCTCGAGACGATCGTCGGCCTCGTCGCCGTCGGCTTCGTCACGTTCATGATCGTGTGGATGCGCCGCAACGCGCGCGCACCTGCGCGGGCACCTCGAGGGGAACGCGAAGAACGCCCTGCGTGCGCGGCTCGTGCGATCGCGCTCGTCGCGATGGCCTTCTTCGCCGTCATCCGCGAGGGCTTCGAGACCGCCGTCTTCCTGCTCGCCGCCTTCGACGCGTCGACCAATCCCGCTTCTCGCGGGCGGCGGCGCCGTCCTCGGGATCGCCGTCGCGATCGCGATCGGCTACGGGATCTACACCGGCGGCGTCCATCTGAATCTCGCGAAGTTCTTCAAGATCACGGGCGTCTTCCTCGTGCTGATCGCCGCGGGACTGCTCGCCACCTCGGTGCACACCGCGCACGAGGCCGGCTGGTGGAACTCCGGGATGGAGCAGGCGTTCGACTTCACCTGGCTCGTCGACCCGGGCTCGGTCCACGCCGCGCTTCTGACCGGGATGCTCGGCCTCCAGCCGCGCCCGACGCAGGGAGAGACCGTCGTCTATCTGCTCTACGCGGTTCCCATGCTCGATCTACGTCCTCACCCCGCCGGGCTGGCTGTCCAGTCGTCTGCGCAGCCGCTCGCGATTCCGACCGCCGAGAGCGTCTCATGAGCTCCCGCATCCGCGTGGCGGGCGGCGCGGCCGCCCTGGCGCTCCTTGCGCTCGGCGCCGCCGGCTGCGGCGAGGACGAAGGCGCGTCGGGCGCGAAGATCGTCGACGTGAAGATCACGGACGCCGGCTGCGAGCCGGCCGAGCTGACCATCGCCGCCGGCCCCACCACGTTCAGCGTGACGAACGACGGCGCGGACGACGTGACCGAGTTCGAGGTTCTCGACGGGGAGCAGATCCTCGGCGAGGCCGAGAACATCGCGCCGGGTCTCTCCGGCAAGTTCTCGCTGACGCTCGACGAGGGCGAGTACACGACCTACTGCCCGGGCGGCGACACGTCCGAGCGCGGCGTGCTCATCGTCGAAGGGGCGCGAGCACCGGCGGCCGTCGAGCGCCGAGGCCGAGGCGGCGGTGCAGACCTACCTCGACTACGTCGCCGAGCAGACGCAGCTCCAGGTGGACGCGACCGAGGCCTTCGTGGCCGCGCTCGCGACCGGCGACCTCGAGGCGGCGAAGGCGGCGTACGTCCCGGCGCGCATCCCGTACGAGCGGATCGAGCCGATCGCCGAGAGCTTCGGCGACCTCGACCCCGCGATCGACGCGCGCGAGGGCGACGTGCCGGCAAGCGAATGGACGGGGTTCCATCCGATCGAGAAGCTCCTCTGGATCGACGGGACGACCGCGGGAACCGAGCGACCTCGCGGCCAAGCTGCTCGACGACGTGAAGGCGCTTCAGACCAGGTCGGAGACGATCGAGCTCGAGCCTGCGCAGATCGCGAACGGCGCCGTGGAGCTGCTCGGCGAGGTGTCCGCCTCGAAGATCACGGGCGAGGAGGAGCGCTACTCGCACATCGACCTGGTCGACTTCGAGGCGAACGTCGAGGGTGCGCAGGCCGCATTCGACGCGGTCAAGCCGCTCCTCGCCGGCGAGGACGAGCTCGTGACCGAGATCGAGACCGAGTTCGACGCGGTGATGGCCGCGCTCGACGACTACCGCGAGGGCGATGGGTTCGTGCCGTACACCGACCTGGAGGAGAGCGACACGCGCGCGCTGAGCCAGGCGATCGACGCGCTGGCCGAGCCGCTGTCACAGGTGGCCGGACTCGTCGTCGCGGGGCAGTGAGCGAGGGCGACGGGCGCCGCTTCTCACGGCGCTCGCTGCTCATCGCCGGAGGCGCCGCGGCCGGGCTGGCCGCGGCCGGGCATCGGCATCGAGCGCCTGAGCGCCGAGCGGCTCGCGCCGGCGACGCGACGTACCCGTTCTACGGCGAGCAGCCAGTCCGGCATCACGACGCCGGCGCAGGACAAGCTCCATTTCGCCGCGTTCGACCTGCGCACCGAGGATCCGAACGAGATCCGCGAGCTCCTGAAGGAGTGGACGGCGGCGAGCGCCCTCATGTGCGAGGGCAAGGTGGTCGGCGACGACGAACGAGAACCAGGACGTGCCGCCCGAGGACACGGGCGAGGCGCTCGACCTGCGCCCGGCGCGGCTCACGGTCACGTTCGGCTTCGGGCCCGACGTTCTTCGACAAGCTCGGCCTCGAGGGCAGTCGCCCACGCAACCTCCGGAGCTGCCGGTGTTCCCGAACGACGCGCTCGACCCGGACAAGTCGGGCGGCGACATCTGCGTGCAGGCCTGCGCCGACGACCCGCAGGTCGTCTTCCACGCGGTGCGCAACCTGGCGCGGATCGGCCGCGGCCTCGTCGTCATGCGCTGGTCGCAGCTCGGCTTCGGGCGCACGTCGTCCACGAGCCGCGCGCAGCTCACCCCGCGCAACCTCATGGGCTTCAAGGACGGGACGAACAACCTGAAGCTCGAGGACGAGGATCTGCTCCGCGAGCACCTCTGGGTCGCGCCCGCCGACGAGCCGGAATGGATGCGCGGGGGCTCGTACCTGGTCGCACGGCGCATCCGGATGCTGATCGAGGTGTGGGACCGCGCCACCCTGGCCGACCAGGAGGCGACGATCGGCCGGGCGAAGGAGAGCGGCGCGCCGCTCGGCGAGCGGAACGAGTTCGATCCCGGTGCCGCTCGACGCCCGCGGCTCCGACGGCGAGCCGATCATCCCGGTCGACGCGCACGTGCGCCGCTCGAGCGCCTCGCAGACCGGGATCCACATCCTGCGGCGCGGCTACTCGTTCACCGACGGGATGGACGAGCGCCTGGGCCAGCTCGACGCGGGCCTCTTCTTCATCGCGTTCCAGCGCGACCCGCTGACGCAGTTCGTCCCGCTCCAGCAGCGACTGGGCGAAAACGACGCGCTGAACGAGTACATCAAGCACACCGGCAGCGCCGTCTTCGCCTGCCCGCCCGGCGTCCGCGAGGGCGGCTACGTGGGCGACACGCTCCTCTAGCCGTTTCCCCGGGCCGCGCGACGGGAATACCCGACTCATGCCCGACGAGTCCGATCAGGACTACGCGCTCCACACGGAGATCGGCCACGAGGCCAAGCGGCTCGTGCGGCATCCGATCCAGGAGATCGAGCGCCTCGAGCACGAGGCGGCCGAGGGCGAGGCGGACACGACGCCGGCGATTCTGATCGGCGTCCTTGCGGTGGTCCTCACGATCTTCGTCGCCTTCGTGCTCTTGGTCGGCTACTTCGCCGGGGAGCTGTTCGGTTCCCTCTACGGCGCCTGAGCCACTTCGCTACCTTCCTCGCGATGAGAGTTCCTGCGGCCCTGGTCTGCGTGCTGCTCCTCTTCGGACTCGCCGCCTGCGGGGACAAGGAGAAGTCGAGCGCCCCGACGACGCAGGCGACGACCGGCGAAACCGGGTCGACCTCGACGTCGACGACGCCGGTCGCGCCGCCTCCGGTCACGACGCTCGAGGAGATTCCGTCGCAGCCGGTCGGGCCGAGCGGCGAGGTGGCGGCCGCGAAGTACCGCGCCTACCTGAAGAAGCGCGCGGCCGTGCTGAACACCGAGACCGCCAAGTTCGTGGCGGCGCTGCGCCGGGGCGATCCCGAGACCGCGGTCAAGACGTATCCGGACGTGCGGGCGGCGTACGAGCGGCTCCAGCCGATCGCGGTGCGGCTCGGTCTCGAGGCGGACATGAACGCCCGCGAAGGCGCCGTGCCGGCGTCCGACTGGCTGGGCTTCCACCGAATCGAGAAGACGATCTTCGAGACGGGAATGACCGACGGGACCGCGGCGCCGGGCGGGCAGCTCGCGACCGACGCGGCGCAGATCCAGCAGAGCATCGACTCGCTCGACATCGACCCCGCATGGATCCTGACCGACCTGAACGTCGCGCTTGCGCGCGCCGGGACGAACATGGCTGCCGAGGAGGAGGCGTACTCGCTCCAGAACCTCGCCGCGGCGTCCGGCAACACGAAGACCGCGAAGGCGGCCTGGGCCGCGCTGCGGCCGCTGGTCGCCGCAAGCGACAAGAGCCTGGCGACGGACATCGACAACGCGATCGAGACGCTCTACATCACCGTGGAGTCGATGAAGACCGAGGCGGGATACCGCCGGTACGACGACATCGGTCCGAATGACGTCTCGGCGGTCGTCACAGCCGCCGACACGGCCCGCGCCGCGCTCATTCCGGCCGAGCAGTACCTGTCGAACTAGTCTCGGTCAGCCGCTGATAGAGCAGGGCGGCGACGAGGAGCACGCCGCCGACCGCGAGGAACGAGAACGCACGGGCGAGAGAGCTCAGGTTCGCGAGGTCGTAGACGAAGATCTTCACGAGCGCGAGGCCGAAGAGCGCGAGGCCGCCGAGCCGCAGTGAGCGCCGCCCGCGGACGAGTCCGACCGCGAGCAGCGCGAGCCCGACCAGGACCCAGGCCGCGCTGACGGCCGTGTGGCCGCGCTGGAACGCCGTGTCGATCGCGTTCGGCGTCTCCGACGCAGGCCACTGGAAGAGCCCGAGGATCGCGAGCGAGCCGGCGAAGAGTGCGACCGCTCCCGCGACCCAGACGCCCAGGCGCCGGTAGCGCCCTGCAGGCAGGCAGGCGGCCAGCGCCGCGATCCCGAGCGCGGCGAAGAGGAGCGAGGCGACACCGCTCGCGGGCGTGGCGCTCTCGCGGAAGAGCGTGTCGGGAGGCGCCTCCACGCCGACGGCGTAGAGGAGCGCCGCGCCGACGAGCGCGAGCGATCCGATCAGGAACCGCTCCTCGCGGGTTCGCCGGCCCAGCACCGCCAGCGCGGCGCCGAGGGCGGCCCACGCGAGGACGAGCCATTGCCCGTCGAGGAGGTCGTCCGCGAAGCCGATCGCGGCCAGCGTGGCGCCGAGCGCCCAGAGGATGGTCGTGAGATCGCGCTTGCCGGGCTTGCCGAACACCGTTGCGGCCAACAGTCCGTACACGGCGCCGAGCGCGAGGAGCGCGACGCCCTGCTTGTTGATCCCCCAGATTCCGCCGTGGAGCAGCTGCTCTATTCCCACCCCGGCCGAGACCGCGCTCACGGGGAGGAAGACCGCGGCCCACGGGTTCAGGCGTAGGTTGCCTGCCGCGCTCGAAATGACCGTCGAGCTGCGGCCCTCCGCGTAGCCGGCGGCGAGCGCGATGAGCCCGAAGCCGAGCAGCGACCAGCCGCTCATGTGGGCGCTCAGGGTCTCGAGGTCGAAGAACCAGAGCTTCGCGGCGGACGCGGCGAAGAGCGCAATCCCGATCCAGTGGAGCGGTTCCGAGCGCCGGACGAGTGCCCCGAGGAGAACGGCAAGCCCGGCGGCGGCCCACAGCGTCGTGATCGCGGCCTCTGCGCTCTCGAACGACATGACCGCGAGGAGCCCGAACGAGGCCGCGTAGAGCACCCCGACGCCGCTCAGCACGCCGGCGGCGAGATATCCCCAGGACGGGCGCAACCGGCCCCGGTACAGCGCAACCGCGGCGACGGCCGCACCTGCTGCGACGAAGAGGATGGCCGGGATGCCGTTCTCGGGCGCGAACGTGCGCTCGAACAGCGTGTCGGGCCGCGCCTCGTAGATCAGGGTGTGGCCGGCCGCGAGCGCCAGGTAGCCGGCCGAGGCGAGCTGGAGCCGCTCCTCCCGGGCGATCACGGCGACCCAGGCGGCGAGGGCGCCCTGCGCGGCCCACGCGAGAACAAGACCTTCTCCGCCCAGGAGGTGCCCGACCGCGACGGCGAGCACGGCCAGGGATGCGGCCCACAGGAGCGTCCACAGGTCTCGCTGCCCGCGGATGCGCAGTGCGAGCAGCAGCGGCGCGGCGGTGACGGCTGCGACGACGAGCAGCGCGACGCCGATGTCCGTGTCGTTTCCGTCCCAGATGGCGAACGAGGCGATGAAGGCGAGGGAAACGCTCGCGAGAACGAGCGCCGTCGCGATGCGCCCGAGCTTCGCCGCGCGTCCGTGAAGCTGGAGGCCGACACCGGCGGCGAAGTATGCGAGCCAGATCACGGCGGCGACGGCGATGCTCCCCCACGGCGGGTTCTCGCCCTCGAAGGTGGAGACGACCCAGAGTGCCGTCCCCGCACCGACGACGAGGAACGCGACGCGCAGCACGAGCGCGAACTCGTCCTTGCCCGGGGCCGCGAGCGCGCCGGCGAGGTACAGGAGGACGAAGATTCCGGCGAGGACCGCAGCGAGCGTCGAGGTGCCGGGATCGTGCGAGTTCCAGAGTCCTCCGACCTCCCACAGCCCGATCGCTCCGGCCGCCGCGAGCGTGGCGAGCCAGCCGCGGCGGTTCGCGACCGTGATCGCCGCCGCGAACCCGGCCGCCACGTAGAGGGCGCCGACGGTCGACGGATCGCCGCTTTCCAGGATGACCGGCCCGAGCATCGCTCCCGCGAGGCCGAGCAGCGCCGTGATCTCGCCGTTCCAAGCGAGCGCGGTCGCGACGCCCACGACTGCGACGGCCGCGCCCGCGACGAGCGCGGAGGACTCCGGGATGAGGTCGTACATCCCGGCCGCCGCGAAGAGCGTCACATAGGCGCCGGCGATCCCGGCCCCGGCGGCGGCAAGCGCGCCGTGGAGGTTCCCCATGCGGCGGTGGATCCACCAGCCGGCGCCGTAGAGGCAGGCCGAGGCAACCGCGCCGAGCCCGACGCGCAGCTCGTCGCTCACCCAGCCGCGGTTCACGGCGAGCACGAAGAAGAAGACGATCCCGAGCAGCGTGACGGCGCCCCCGACCCAGGCGAGCACCCGCGGACCGACGAGCTCGGAGAGCTCGGTGTCGGGCATCTTGAAGTGCGGCGTCTTGAGGGCGGCTTGGGCTTGGCGCCGGGAGGGGAGCCGGGGGCGTCGCTGACGCGGTCGCGTACACGGGGGCGGCGGGCTCTGCGGCGGGCGGAGGAGGGGAGGTGGGGCCGCGACGGGGGGAGGTGTCACCGGAGGAGCCGCAGGAGTGGAGCTCGCCTCGAGCCGCAACGCGGCGAGTTCGCTCTCGAGCGCGCGAAGCCTCGCTTCGAGGGAGTTGATTCGATCGGTCAGGTCAGACACGAGGTCCCTGGTTTGATCGCATACGCGCTATATAGCTGACCGGTCAAGCGCGAGAATGGCAACGCGGACGCGAATTCGATACATGCGTGGCGCGTACTTTCGCCTCCTGGCGTGGTGCGCGCAGTGTCCGTTCTGGAGGCCGTGTCGCATCGGGGCCACCCGGGAGTTGGGTCGATCGATCAGGTCAGACACGAGGTCTCCTGGTTTGATCGCACACTCGCTATATAGCTGACTTGAGATACTGAAGTCAAGCTGCGCAAGCTTGACGCATCTGTTACAGGAGCGCGGCACGCGAAGCGCTCGCAGACGTACACGGCCGGCTTTCCGTCCACGAGGCCTTTCCCGGTCAGCAGCGGAACTGCGTCCAGCGCCGGGTCGTCCGGTCCGGCCGCGAACGCGAACACGCGTGTTCGGCTCGAACCCGGCGAGCACGGCCGCGCGCAGCTCCGCGCTCTCGCCGACGAGCGCGATCTCACGCGGCGGCGCCAGGTGGAAGTCGAGCACGCAGAGGAGCTGCCCCACCGCCGCGGGCGCGCGCTCGAGCAGCGGGTGCGCGAGCCGCAGCACGCCGACCGCCTTGCGCTCCAGGTCGTCGTCCCCGTAGAGCCGCGCGAGGCGGAGGAGGACGGTTGCGAGCATCGAGTTCCCGGAGGGGGTCGGGTTGTCGTCGAGCTCCTTGCGCCGGGCGACCAGGCGCGTGTCGTCCGGGCGCGACGAAGAAGCCGCCGTGCAGCGGATCCTCGAAGAGCTCGACCGCGAGGAGCGCAAGCCGTCGCGCCTCCTCGAGCCGGCGCAGCTCGCCGGTGGCCGTGTACAGCTCGAGCAGTCCGTTGGCGACGCAGGCGTAGTCCTCGAGGTAGCCGTCGATCTTCGCCACGCCGTCGCGCCAGGAGCGCAGCAGGCGCCCGTCGCGGCTCAGCGGGCCGAGCAGGAAGTCGGCGAGCGCGTTCGCGACGTCGAGGTAGTCCGCGCGGTCGAGCCGCCGGGCTGCCTCGGCGAACGCCGCCAGCGCGAGCCCGTTCCAGGCGGCGAGCACCTTGTCGTCGCGGGCCGGCTGCGGGCGCGTGTCCCGGGCCGCGAGCAGCGCGGCGCGGGCCTCGGCCGGGATCGAGCCGCGCAGCACCGAGCGCCCGTGCTCGAAGGGGAGGAGCCAGTCGGCGTGCGGCTCGCCGAGCACCGCCTCGAGCTCGGCCTCCGTCCACGTGTAGGTCGTGCCCTCGACGCCGTCGGTGTCCGCGTCCTGCGCCGAGGCGAAGCCGCCGTCGGGCAGGCGCAGCTCGCGCACCATGTAGTCGAGCGTCTCCTCGGCGATCCGCCGGTCGCGCTCCTCCCCGGTGAGCGCCCAGGAGTGGAGGTAGGCCGAGGCGAGCAGCGCGTTGTCGTAGAGCATCTTCTCGAAGTGCGGGACGAGCCAGAAGGCGTCCACGGAGTAGCGGTGGAAGCCGCCGCCGACGAGGTCGTACATGCCGCCCGCGGCCATCCCGTCGAGCGTGGCCCGCGCCATGCCGAGCGCCTCCTCCGAGCCCTCGCCGAAACAGGAACTCGAGCGTCGAGGCCGGCGGGAACTTGGGCGCGTGCCCGAACCCGCCGTTCTCGGAATCGAACGCCTGCTCGAGCGAGCGGACCGCCCCGGTGAGGAGCGACGCGGTGAGCGGCTCGGCCGAAGGCGCCTGCCGCGCGGCCTCCTGGATCGCCTCGGTGAGCAGCTGCGCCTGCCGGTCGAGATCCGCCCGCCGGTTTCGGAAGGCGTCCGAGACGGCGAGCAGCACCTGGCGAAACGCCGGCATCCCGTGCCGCGGCTCGGGCGGGAAGTAGGTGCCGCCGAAGAACGGGCGGCCCTCGGGGTCGAGGAACACGGTCATCGGCCAGCCGCCGTGGCCGGCGAGCGCGAGGACGGCCTCCATGTAGAGCCCGTCGACGTCGGGCCGCTCCTCGCGGTCGACCTTCACGCAGACGAAGCGCTCGTTCATGAGCGCCGCGGTCTCGGCGTCCTCGAAGGACTCGTGCTCCATGACGTGGCACCAGTGGCAGGCCGCGTAGCCGACGGAGAGGAGGACCGGCAGGTCGTTCTCGCGCGCGCGCGCGAAGGCCTCGTCGCCCCAGGGGAACCAGTCGACCGGGTTCGCGGCGTGCTGAAGGAGGTACGGGCTGGTCTCGTCCGCGAGCCGGTTCACGAGCCCGTCGTGAGCCGGGAGCAAACCTCGAAGCCGTACGCCTTGGCCAGCTCGTCCGCCGCCGCGATCCGGGCGGCGTAGGTCGTGAGCGCCTGCGTTCCCGGGCGGCCGTCGCGAAGCTTCGCCACCGCATTTTCGAGGGAGGAGATCGCCTGGGCGTTCATGTCGTTCAGCGCCGCGATCCTGGGAGCGTCGTCCACGGGAGGCGCCACGGTCTCGAACTCCTTCTGGGCCGACTGCGCGACGCGGAGGACGAGAGCGAAATGCTTGGCCGCCTTCTCGAGCAGCTTCGGGTCGTCCCGCTCGATCTGCTGGAGCTTCTCCGCGCTCTCGGCGACCTCGGGATGCTCCTCGGCAATGCGGGCGCAGAGCGCGTCGGCCTCGGCGATGTACGCGGTGCGAGCGGAGTCGTCCGCAACGGTGGACGTCGTGGACGAGCCGTCCGAGCAGCCCGCGAGGGCGAGGAGGACGAGAACTGGGACGAGGCGCCGCACTCCCCCAGGATAGGGAGTGCGGCCCTCGGCCCCGGAGAGTGGTGTTACGCGGCGACCGCGGCGCCGACGAGCTCGTCGACGGTCGTGACGTTCGCGCCGTAGGCCATCTTCAGGTACTCGAGCGCGTCGTCCTCGTCCACGCCCTCGAAGGCGCAGACCGCGTCGCTCGGAACCGTGATCTCGAAGCCGTTGCGCAGCGCGCCGTAGGACGAGTGGCGCACGCAGATGTGCGTGTGCTGGCCGGTGATGACGACCTCGTCCACGCCGCGCTCGCGGAGCTGCTCGGTGAGGCCGGTCTCGTCGAACGCGCCGTAGTGGTGCTTGTCCGAGATGATCTCGCCCTCGCGCGGCGCGAGCTGCGGGATGACCTGCGCGCCCGGCGTTCCCGCCATGCCGTGCTCGCCCCAGATCTTGATCTCCGGGTCGTCCGGGGAGTGGGCGTCGTTGGAGAAGACGACGACCCAGCCGTCCTCGCGCGCGTGGTCGAGCAGCCGGGCCAGCGGCTCGACGATCTCCCTGCGCCCGCGGGTTGGCGAGCTTGCCGTCGACGAAGTCGTTGAGCATGTCGACGATGATGAGCGCCTTCATGAATCTGATCCTCCATGGTAAGTTTACGACTGTCGAGCGAAAACCTATGGCGAAGTCTACCACACACGATCGTCCGAGCCAGGAGGCGCTCGCCGTCGTGCTCCAGGTGCGTGACGACGTGCTCCAGGTGCTGCTCTGGCAGCGGGCGCGCGAGCCGTTCCGCGGCGCCTGGTCGCTCCCCGGCGGCTACCTCGATCCCGGCGAGACGCTCGAGGACTCGATCCGCCGGCACCTCGCCGCCAAGGTGGACGTGCAGGAGCTCTCGCACCTGGAGCAGCTCGAGACGCGCAGCGAGCCCGACCGCCATCCGGAGGACTGGGTCGTCGCGACCGCGTTCCTCGGGCTCGTCCCGGCGCACGTCGATCCCGAGATCCCGGAGGACACCGCCTGGCATCCGGTCGCGGCGATCCCCGACGCGGCCTTCGACCACGGCTCGATCGCGCTGGCCGGCCGCGAGCGGCTGCGGGCGAAGCTCTCGTACACGAACGTCGGGTTCGCGCTCGCGCCGCCGACCTTCACGATCTCGGAGCTGCGCAACCTCTACCGCGCCGCGCTCGGGCACGACGTCTCGGCGACGAACCTCCAGCGCGTGCTCGTGCGCCGCCGGCTGCTCGAGCCGACGGGCGAGCAGCGCGTCCCCGGGAGGGCCGGCGGCCGTCCCGCCTCCGTCTTCCGCTTCCGCAGCCGCACGCTCGAGGTGACCGACCAGTTCGCAGTGCTGCGCCCGCCGTCCGCGCGGTAGCCCCGCCACAGGGCGGGATACACTTTGCCGGTGGTTTGGTTAACGGTCTGGTTCCTCGTGATCCTGAAGATTCCCGTCCTCTACCTCGCGTGGGTCATCTGGTGGGCCGTCAAGGACCCGCCCGACGGCCGGGCCGACGCGTCCGGCGAGCCTGGAACGGACGGCGGCAACGGACTGCCTCCGCGGCGCCCCTCGACGCGTCCGCATCGCGGTCCGGACCGCAGGCCCGCCCGGCGCTCCGCGCGAACAGCGCCGGCGCGGACCGGGGAGGTGCGCTAGATGGCCGCCGACGAGCGGCGCAGCCGCGCAGGGGAGACGACCGCCGACACCGTCGCCGGGTTCCTGGCGGCAATCGCGCTGGCGGCCGGGGTGATCTCGATCGTCTGGTACCCGGGCCGGGTCGGCCCGGTCGCGATGCTGGTCGCGCTCATCGCCGCCGCGTTGAGCGGCGCGCAGCGGCGATTCGTCGGCATCGCGGTGTTCTTGATCACGCTCTGCTGGCTCTTCGGGATGATCCTGGCGGTCGTCACCGACCGGCCGATCTTTTAAGGCTCGATTACGGCGCCGCTCGGACGAGGTATCCCTCTAAAGGGGGGTTGCCCGGAAGTCGATAGAAGCGAAAGCTATGGGGTTCTTGGCGGCATGGCTCGATAAGCGGTTCGGCAGCTTCAAGTTTCGGCTTGCTGCCTACTTTTTGCTGCTCTCGCTGCTCCCGATGCTCGGCGCCGTCTGGGCGTTTTCCGAGGTCGCGACGAGCGGTGAGACGGGACGCGCCGACGCGCGTCTGAACGGCTCGCTGCGCATCGCCGTCGGGGACTTCTCGAACCGGGTCGAGCGCGCCGGCCAGACCGCCGAGTCCCTCGCGCGCGCGACCGGATTCCAGGAGGCGCTCAAGGTGCACAACCGCGCCGCACTCGCCCGCCTCTACCGCGAGGTCCCGGGCGCGTCGTTCGTCGTCAACGGCCAGGTGGTCGCCGGGTCGCCGGCGCCGTTGCTGAGCGTCCGCCGCTTCGCCACCGTCGTCGACGAGAACGGAAAGACGCTCGGCCGCGTCGTCATCGCCATCCCGCTCGGCGACGAGCTCCTGAACGAGCTGCGCACGAACCCGGCCTTCGGCGTGAACGACGGGCTGGCGCTGATCGTGGGCGGCCGCACCGTCGTCGGCCCCAGCGGCTTCGGGGACGCCATCGCCCCGCTCGACGGCTCGGGCGACATCGAGCTCGCCGGGACGAAGTACCGGACCGTCTCGACCAAGCTCGTCCAGGGCAGCCCCGACACGGTGCTCGCCGTCTTCACGCCCAAGGACGACATCGAGGCGCAGGCGGACACGCTCCGCCGCCGCATGCTGCTGCTCGCCGCCGCCGCGCTGCTGATCGCCGGCAGCCTCGCCTACATCCTCGGCCGCACGATCGTCCGCTCCCTGAAGGAGCTGAACGACGCCGCCGGCGACATCGCCGAGGGCAACTTCAGCCATCGCGTGCCGGTGCGCGGCCGCGACGAGTTCTCGAGCCTCGGCGTCGCCTTCAACGAGATGGCCGCGCACCTCGAGTCGCGCCTCGAGGAGCTCGCCTGGGAACGCGGGCGGACGCGCGACGCGATCGCCCGCTTCGGCGAGGCGCTCGCCGCGACCACGAACCCGTACTTCCTCGGGCCGTTCATCCTCGAGTCGATCGTCGAGGCGACCGGCGCCGCCGGCGGCGTCCTCATGGAGGGCGACACCGAGATCGCGCACACCGGCGACCCCGGCAAGGGCGGCGAGGCGCTCGAGATTCCGCTGACGAGCGAGGGCGACGAGTCGCGTGTGCTGCTGCTCACGCCGGTGGGCTCGGACTTCTCGGACGAGGCGCGCGAGCTCGCCTACTGGCTCGCCGCGCAGGCCCGCACGGCACTCGATCACGCGAGCGCCCATTCGCGGCTCGAGCTCGAGGCCGCGACCGACGGGCTCACCGAGCTGCCGAACCGCCGCCAGTTCCAGGACCGCCTCTCGGAGGAGCTGTCGCGCGTGCAGCGCTACGGCGGCCCGCTCGCGGTCGTGGTCGCCGACCTCGACGACTTCAAGAGCGTCAACGACCGCCACGGGCACCTTGCGGGCGACGACGTCCTGCGCGCGTTCGCCAAGGTGCTCCAGGAGACCGTGCGCGACATCGATACCGCCGCCCGCTACGGCGGCGAGGAGTTCGCGCTGCTCCTTCCCGGCACGGATCTGGACGGCGCCGAGCTCGTCGCCGAGCGGATCCGCGTCCGCATGGCCGAGTTCGCGATCGAGACGTTCCCCGGCGCGCTCCTGACCGTCACGTCCTCCTTCGGCGTCGCCGCCTACCCCGAGTCGGCGACGGAGGAGGAGCTCTTCGCGGCCGCCGACCAGGCGCTCTACCGCGCCAAGGCGGCAGGCAAGAACCGCGTCTCCGTGGCGGGCGCCGGCGAGACCCCGACCCGCACGCATACGCAGTTTTGAGCCGGTTCCCGTTCGCGCCGTCTACCCGAGTCGTCTAGAATCTCCTGCTTCCTAGGCCAACCCCCGACCACGGAGGTACGTGAGTGGACACCGCGTTCGCCCGAGTGATCGAGGATCACCTGGAGTTGAAACGAAGAAATTCCGGTCTCGACGCCAACATGCCGTTGAGCCGCTACCAGGTAAACGATCCGTTCGAAAATCACCCGCTGTTCAAGACCGAAGAACAAGCCCGCATCGAAGAGACGCTCGACGGGAGCCAGCCCGATCTCCAGGCGGAGACCGTGCTTGCCTGGCCCGTGCAGTCCGAGGACACCGCAGCTGAGGAGTCCAGCGAGGACAGCTTCTGGGGCCGCTCCCGCGACTTCGACTGGGGAGACTGAGAACAAAACGGGCGCCGGTTACCCGGCGCCCGTTGCGACGTCTCCAGAGGTGTAGGCCGGGCTAGTAGAGCTCGATCATCCCGAGCATGTCGCCGAGGCCGAGCGTGTCGTCCCCGTCGTGCATCCACGGGTACATCGTGAGCGCCGGCGAGTCCATCGTGTGGTCGAGCCCTGCGAAGTGGCCGAACTCGTGCGTGGCGACGTCGGACACGGCCAGGCGTCCGCTCGTCTCGCCGAAGAACGTGTGGTCGCTCGTCGTCCAGAAGTCGTCGAACCCGGTCACGCGCTTCAGGTCGGTCTCGAAGGCGATGTCGGCCTCGAGGATCCCTTCCTCGTCGTAGTCGATGATCGTGCAGGCCACGGCGCCGTCGCACCAGGTGTCGGTGAGATCCTCGAACGAGACGACGTTCTTCCCGTCCGACTCGAGCTCGGTCACGAGCGTGGCATGCCGGCCCGTGAGCCCGCCGGAGCGGATCTCGAACTTGTTGTGGCCCCTGGGCGAGCGGCAGTCGGTGCGGAACGGGCTGTCCCACGCGTCCCCGGCCGTGACGACGTCCCAGAACGCCTTCCAGTCGCTCAGGTAGCGCGGGGTGGTCCAGGCGTTCACGTAGTACTTGGGGTCGCGCTCCCAGCGCGGGCCCGCGAGGACGAAGGAGTCGTCCGTGCACTCCGGCGCGAGATGCTTGCGCCAGTGCTTCTTCAGGGACATTCCGCTGTAGACGAGATTGCCTGTTCCCTTCGCATGGACTTCCGTGACGGACGAGCCTCGCGTCTCCTTGAACACGAGGTAGCCCGTCTCCGGCATGACCTCAGCGGCAGCCGTGCCCGCCAAGGCGAGAGCGGCTGCAAAAACGATTGCGGCGGCAATGATGGGGCGCATGGTTCCTCGTTTCGGGCGGGGGGCTCTGCTTCTCATTTCGGCCCGCAGTGCCGATTCCTCAAGCTCCCGTTCGAGTGAGCGCCCCGGCCTCCTTCCTCGATCGGGGTCACTCGAACGGCAGGAAAGCCCTCGCAGGGCGGCTAACCTTGGCTGCGAAGGGGCGTTAGCTCAGCTGGGAGAGCGCCGGCTTTGCAAGCCGGAGGTCACCGGTTCGATCCCGGTACGCTCCACTGAGAAGGGCCCGCACTGGCGGGCTTTTCTGTTTCGCGCGCGAGGGCAGCTCTAGGCGCACCTCGCCGTTAGCGACTCTTGAACCGCTAGTCACAAGGACGTACCCTGGCCGGGAGGCCAGGATTGAGTCGAAACAAGATCACTGTTCTCTTACTGATCGTCGCTGCGGCACTGCTTGCGCACGCCGGGCGCGCTCAGGCCAGCACACTGAGCCTGTCGTGCGATGGGTTCGAGTACTGCCACATCGTCTACACCGCGGCCGCCGGCGAGACCAACATCGTGAGAGTGCCCTCGGATTTCAGCTTCGCGGACATCAAGGATTCGGGGGCGACGATCACGGTGGGCGCGGGTTGCCACCTCCTCGGCGACGCACACAACGCGTACTGCGACCTCCCCACGTTCCCGAATCAGTACTTCCTGACGGGTGCCGAAGTCGATCTCGGCGACGGCAACGACATCCTCACAGCTCCAGGAGACCTAAACCTCGTCTCGGCTCAGGGTGGGCCGGGAAACGACGCCATCACGGGCTCAGGGCGGGGGGACAACATCAGCGGCGGGGCGGACACAGACACGCTCCTGGGCGGCGGGGGCGACGACACCATCGCGGGGGGCGACGGCGACGACATCCTCAACGGCGGTGCGGGAGAGGGATTGTTCGTCGGGTCGCTCGACGGAGGGGCGGGCCAGGACCACATCACCGGAAGCAGCACCAGGGACTCGATCGTCGGAGGACCGGGGCCCGACACGATCGATGCCGGCGATGGCGACGACGTGATGCTGAATCCCGCCGGCTCCGCTGCCGACGTCTACGACGGCGGCGACGGTTTCGACACCGTCGACTACACCGGCGACTGGGCCTTCTTGGGCCCCGGCCCGATTTTCATCCTGCAAGGCGTCAACGTCACCCTCGACGGGGTCGCAAACGACGGCAACGCGCTGCACGACACCCTCAACGCCGACGGCGTAGGCACCCTGCTCGACAACGTGCAGCCGACGGTCGAGAAGGTGATCGGCACGTTGGGCCCGGACAGGATGACCGCCACCCAGTGCGGCGGGGGAGCATGTAACCCCGTTCGCCCGGCGTTCTTCTACGGAGCTGAGGCGAGCGACGTTCTCCAGGGCAACAACGACGGGGGCGTTCTCGACGGCGGTGCCGGGAACGACTTCCTCACAGCAGGCACGGGGAACGATCAGCTCAGCGGAGGCGACAATGACGACAGCCTCGCGGCGGGAGCCGGAAACGACAAGCTCGACGGCGGCAACGGCAACGACACCCTCTGGCCCGACACGGGCAACGACACGCTGACGGGAGGCGCGGGGAACGATTCCCTGGGCGGCGGGGACGGCGACGACAAGCTCGTCGAGGTCGGCACCAACTTGACGCTGACCAACACCGCCTTGAGCGGCCTGGGGAGCGACACTCTGAGCGGCATCGAGTCGGCGAAGCTCTCCGGCGGAGCCGGAGCCGACACGATCGACGCCTCGGCGTTCGGCGGCCCCGTACGGCTCGAGGGCTACGAGGGCGCCGACACGCTGATCGGAGGCGCCTTCAACGACGTGCTCGTGTCCAGCTCTCCGGGTGGGGACTTCAACTGCGGCCCGGGCGGCGGCGGAAACACGATGACCGGAGGAGCCGGCGACGACCTCATGGTCGGGAGCTCGTGCGACGCACCCGAGACTCCAATCTGCCCGACCCCGGCTCTCGACACGGTGATCGAGACCGGCAACGTCGACTTCACGGCGAGCGGCAACGCACAGAGCGCGACCCTGGTCGGAGTCGGAAACGACACGCTCCGCTGCGTCCGCAGGGTGCACCTGGTCGGCGGGGCGAGTGCGAACACGTTCGATACGTCCGCGTACACGGGCGTCGCATTGCTGGACGGCGGAGGGGCGAACGACACCTTGAAGGGCGGCACCGGCGCCGATGTCCTGAACGGGGAAGCCGGAGACGACGTCCTCACGGGCGGGACCGGCAACGACACACTCACGGGTGGCGACGGCACGGACCAGGTGGCCGAGACCGCAGACGTGAACCTGACCCTCACCGACACGACCTTGACCGGTGTCGGCTCTGACACGCTGGCCACGATCGAAAGGGCGAAGCTCACGGGCGGGAACGCGACGAACACGCTCACCGCAACCTCGTTCACCGGAAGCGCCGAGCTGAACGGCGCGGGCGGTGCCGACACCTTGCTCGGGGGAAGCGGCAACGACAAGCTCACAGGCGGCGCGGGTATCGACTCATTCGATGCGGGCGGCGGCGACGACACGATCGAGACCCGCGACAGCGAGAACGAAAGCTCGATTGCGTGCGGCGCCGGGACGGGGGACTTCGCGCGCGTGGACCTCGCCGACGTCGCGGCAGGCGACTGCGAGACCATCCTCCCGCCGGACATCACCCCTCCGAGCGCGCCGGGCGGTCTCCAGCAGACGGGCTCCACAGGAACCACGGTCTCCATCTCCTGGGCCGCGGCGACCGACGATCAGGGGACGGTCGGCTACGACCTCTACCTGAACGGGACGAAGATCGACGACACGAGCGGCTTGACCTACACGTTCACAGGCCTCCATTGCGACATGACCGGGACCGCCGGCGTCGAGGCATTCGACGGGGCGCCGAACCACTCGAGCCGAAGCACCCTTTCGGTCGCGACCGCAGCGTGCCCCACCATCATGGGACTGACCGGCCCCAAGGGCCTGGTGAAGAGCCGAAACGCAAGCTTCTCGTTCACAGGCTCGGCCTCGGCGCACCACTTCAAGTGCAGGCTGGACGCCGAGCCGTTTGCGCTGTGCCCCTCGCCGAAGGCTTATGCGTCGCTGCCGGAGGGTGGGCACACGTTCCAGGTTTTCGCCGAGGACAGCGACAACGATCCAGGCCCCGTCACGAGCCGCACGTGGACGATCGATGCGACTCGCCCCAACACCACCATCACCCGCGGTCCGGCGAGTAGAACCCGCTCTCACACCGCGAGATTCGGATTCAGCTCCAGCGAGCCGGGCTCACATTTCCAATGCAAGCTCGACAGTCGTCCCTGGCGCGCGTGCTCGTCATCGAAGACGCTTCGAAGCGTCGCCACCGGGCGGCACATCTTCCGGGTCCGGGCGATCGATACCGCCGGGAACATCGATTCGAGCGTCGCGACCAGAAGGTGGCAAATCCTCTAGCCCTGCCAGGGGCACTGCCCTGGGTCAGCCGGTGCTCGACCCGCAGCACGCGGTCGAGCGAATCCCATGTGCCGCTGTCCACGCCGGCTCCTCCGTCGAGGAAGTCGGCACCGCCTCCACGCGCGTAGAGCTTCTGCGCGTCCGGGCGGCGCACGCCATCGGGGCCAGCGGTGTCAGGTCTTGCATCAATGCGTGGGCACGTCGTGTCGACTTTGTGACATTTGATGCCCTGAGCCCGCTCTCGAGTCGCTTCCGTACCAGCTACCCGACGGCTCGCCGATCCGCGGCCCACGCGGCT
Organism: uncultured Actinomycetes bacterium; assembly: GCA_963724315.1. Lineage (GTDB taxonomy): Bacteria > Actinomycetota > Thermoleophilia > Gaiellales > Gaiellaceae > CAVRUF01. The sequence goes on from CAVRUF010000008.1 coordinate 50,964, forward strand.
ACCCGCTCTCGGCAGCGGTCGATTAGCCGCTCGTGCAGCTCAGGGGGTTCGCCCTCCTTCACGACGCGGACCAGCATCTCGTCGAAGGGTGCGCTCTCGACGTAGTCGACCACGTGCTCGTCGATTGACGGGAGCGCCGTCGCCACGAACTCCTCGAAGCGCTCGAGGTCGAAGTACTCGTCGGCGAGCACGCGGTACCGCTCGAGCTTCTCTTCGTAGGAAAGGTCTTCGGCGTCGGCGATCGCGACGTAGTCCCGGAGGTTCTGGTTGATCCGCATTCCGCGGCCGGTCAGGCAGCAGAACGCGCACCACGCGATCAGCGACCTGATCGCCCAGGGGAAGAGGTAGTTCAGGCTGACGAGGGAGAGGTCCGGCGACGCGTTCGCGTAGTCGATCGGATAGGCCTGCCCGCCCTTCACGATCACCTCGCACGAGTTCAGCTCCCAGCGGAAGAAGGCGTTCACGAGCCGGCTGATCGTCTCGACCTCGCGCAAGAGCTCGGGGGAGAGGTCGGGGTCCGGCGCATAGCGCTCGAAGTACTCCCGCCCGGGCTCGTACTCGGAGACGGCGGTCTGGGGCCCGATCGAGAGGCTCCTCGTGAAGACGTCGTAGTCCTCGACCGACCCCTGAAGGTGCATGAGCCTCACGCCCGACCGCTCGTAGGAGGCGTGGAGCTCCTCCGGCGAGGAGATCCGCGTGACACCGACCCAGGCGCCGCCGTCGAACGGCTTCATGTAGAGCGGGTACCCGACCTTGTCGGCGATCGCGTCCAGGTCGAACTCGCGGTAGTAGCGCGCCGCCATCGGCGCGAAGCGAGGGGTGTCGGGCGGCAGCTTGTTCGGGATCAGCCACGTCTCCGGAACCTTGAGCCCGAGGCGGATCATCGCGCAGTAGGCCGCGTGCTTCTCCATCGCCTGGAACGTGAACGGGTTGTTCAGGAGGTACACGTCATCCATGAGCGCCATCTTCTTCAGCCACTCGCGCGGGACGACGTACCACCAGGAAAGGCGGTCGATGACGAGCGCGTACGCCGGCCGGGAGCGGAGGTCGAAGGCCTCGTTCATCACCCGCTCGGTCGCGAACTCGTGCGTCTCGCCGTCCCAGCGGATCGGCCCGAGCTTGCGAAGAACGGCATCGAACGTCGTCGGCCAGCTCTCCTCGACCGCGAGCAGGAGTCCGATCAGGTGCCGCTTTTCCATTGTCGTTCGCGTTCGTGAGTCTACGGACCACCGGGTTGAAGCGGGATTACGGCAGTGGACTCACTCGTTCCCCAGGGGAGCGCCGCGAGTGTTCCAGCGGCACGCGGGTGCATGAGTTACGACGTGGTCGCCGCGCGGCGAGGGGCGGCCAAGCGTCAGCCACGGGAGGTCAAGACATAACTTGACAGGTATATAACTGACAATGTATGTTGGCGTCGTGTCCACCACGTTCGAAGTCCTCGCAGAGCCGACCCGACGCAGGATTCTCGACGACGTTCGCGACCGCGAGCGCTCGGTCGGGGAGCTCGTCGAGCGGCTGCATCTCAGCCAGCCCGGTGTTTCCAAGCACCTTCGGGTGCTTCGCGAGGCAGGGCTCGTCGACGTTCGCCAGGACGCCCAGCGGCGGCTCTACCGGGTTCGGCCCGAGCCGCTCGCCGAGATCGACGCATGGATTTCGCCTTTCCGGAAACTCTGGGAGGCGCGGCTCGACGCGCTCGAACGCCATCTCGACGACATCGCCGCCAAGGAGGAGAAATGACGCCCGACATCCTCGAACAGGTCGAAGGCCGCACCGTCGTTCGCCTGGAGCGCCGCTTCGACCACCCGGTCGAGCGCGTCTGGAGACGCGATCACGAATCCCGCGCAGATCGTCGAGTGGTGGTGCGGGATGGTCGAGGTCGGCGATCGACCTCCGCGAAGGCGGCAGCTACGTCATCCGCTGGCTGCCCGAGGTCGCCGACGAGGTCACGGCCCGCTCGGCCGACGAGCCGCTCGTCACCGAGGACACGATCCTCCGCATCGAGCCGCCGCACGTTCTCGAGCACACGCTCGACGGGAGCGCCGAGACGATCGTCCTCTGGGAGCTCTCTCCCGACGGCGACGGCACGCGGCTCCGCGTCAGCCACACGGTCGCGCCGGACAAGGTCGGAACTGCCGCCGAATACCTGAGCGGCTGGGACATGTGCCTCGGCTTCATGGCGCCGCCTGCTGGACGGCGATCCGGTCGGTCTCCAGGGCCTGTCGCTCGCCGAAATTGTCGAAATTAACGACGGAGCCGAGTAGCTCGGTTCCCGTACCATGGCCCGCTTGCCCAACGTGAGAAAGGACTCTGAATGACCCTCGACGGCCGCACGCGCTGGTTTGCCCTCTTCGTCCTCTGCGCGGGAAACCTGATGATCGTCCTCGACACGACGATCGTGAACGTCGCGCTGCCGTCGATCCGCGAGGACCTCGGATTCACCGAGAGCTCGCTCGCGTGGGTCGTCAACGCCTACCTGCTCACGTTCGGGGGCTTCCTGCTCCTCGGCGGGCGGCTCGGCGACCTCTACGGGCACCGCAAGCTCTTCGTCATCGGGATCACGCTCTTCACCGCCGCGTCGCTCGCGTGCGGGCTCGCGACGTCGCAGGGGTTCCTCGTCGGCGCTCGCGCGATTCAGGGGCTCGGCGGCGCGATCGTCTCCGCCGTCGCGCTCTCGCTGACCATGACGCTCTTCACCGAGCCGGCCGACCGCGCCAAGGCGATGGGCGTGATCGGGTTCATCGCGGCCGGAGGCGGCTCGATCGGCGTCGTCCTGGGCGGCGTCCTCACCGACCTGCTCGACTGGCACTGGATCTTCCTCGTCAACGTGCCGATCGGTGTGGCCGTTGTCGCACTCTCGTTCCGCCTGCTGCCGGCGGCGAAGGGCCTCGCGGCCGACCGGCGCCTGGACGTGACCGGCGCGGTGCTGATCACGGTCGCGCTCATGCTCGCCGTCTACGCGATCGTGAACGGGAACGAGGTCGGCTGGCGGCACGGTCTCAGACCCTCGGGCTGCTCGGGATCTCCGCGGCGCTCTGGGGATCTTCGTCCTCGTCGAGTCGCGCGTCGCGCACCCGCTCGTGCCGCTCTGGCTCTTCAAGCTGCGCAACCTCACGATCTCGAACATCGTCGGCGTCCTCTGGGCGGCCGCGATGTTCGCCTGGTTCTTCCTCTCGGCGCTCTACCTGCAGCTCGTGCTCGGCTACAGCCCGCTCCAGGTCGGCCTCGGGTTCCTCCCGGGGAACCTGATCATGGGCGCGTTCTCCGTCGGTCTCTCGGCGAAGATCGTCATGCGCTACGGGATCCGGCGGCCGCTCGGGATCGGGCTCACGCTCGCCGGGATCGGCCTGCTGCTCTTCGCGCGCGCGCCCGTCGACGGGAGCTACGTCCAGGACGTGCTCCCCAGCATGATCCTGCTCGGCTTCGGCGCCGGGCTCGCGTTCAACCCGGTGCTGCTCGCCGCGATGGGCGACGTCGAGCCGGGCGACGCGGGTCTCGCCTCGGGGCTCGTGAACACGTCGTTCCTGATGGGAGGGGCGCTCGGCCTGGCCGTGCTGGCCAGCCTCGCCGCCTCGCGGACGGAGACGCTCGCGGCGTCGGGCGACGGCGCCCTCGCCGCGCTCACCGGCGGCTACCACGCGGCGTTCCTCGTCGGGGCGATCTTCGCGTTTGCCGCGGCTGCGATCGGGGCATTCCTCCTGCGTCCCGTCGATGGCGCTGCAAGAGCATCACGCCGAGCCCGAACCGCACGGCGAGCCCGCTACCGCAACTCAGTAATCATCCCGAAAAAGGGGATGCGTCCGGCGTCCCGTTCAGGCTGAATATGACCGTGGGAAGCCGCATCCCCGTCTACTCGGGCCCTTTCAAGAAGGCCCAGGCTGAGCGACTGCTTTGGCGCGCCGGCTTCGGACCGAAGCCCGGCGAGGCCGCGAAGGTCGCCAAGAAAGGCCTGACGCGCGCCGTCCACGACCTCATCTACCCGCCGAAGGCGCGGCTCGTCGGTCCGACGCCGCGGGACGAGGACGGGGCGCCGCTCGCGCCCACGGACGCCTGGGGCCACGACCACCTCTGGTGGCTCGACCGGATGGTGCGCTCGAACCAGCAGCTCGTCGAGCGGATGACGCTCGTCTGGCACGACTGGTTCGCGACGTCCAACTCCGGCGTCGGCTCGCAGAAGTGGATGCTGAACCAGAACTCGCTCTTCCGCCGGAATGCGCTCGGGTCGTTCCAGACGCTGCTCCTGAACGTGACCAAGGACCCGGCGATGCTCATCTGGCTGAACGGGCGCGACAACTCGAAGTGGCACCCGAACGAGAACTACGCGCGCGAGGTGATGGAGCTCTTCACCCTCGGCGCCGGGCGCGGCTACACCGAGGACGACGTCCGTGAGCAGGCGCGCGCGCTGACCGGCTGGCGCAACGACTGGGTGGAAGGCGAAGGCGACGTCAACTTCCGCTACGACCCGAACCGCCACGACACCGACCCGAAGCACATCTTCGGCAAGACGGGCAACTACGACTGGCAGGACGCCTGCAAGCTCTGCATCCACAACCCCAAGCACGCGTCGTTCTTCGTCACGAAGCTCTGGAGCTACTTCATCCCGACGACGCCGTCGAAGACGACCGTCTCCCAGCTGACCGGGCTCTACAAGCGCTCCGGCTACAAGGTGCGGCCCGTCGTGGCCGCGATCTTGAAGCACCCGACCTTCTACAAGGGGCCGCGCATGATGAAGCCGCCGGTCGTGCAGGTCGCCGGCATGCATCGTGCGCTTCGGCGCGGGGTCGACACCGAGTCCTGGGCCTGGATCGCCGACCTCGACGGCCAGCGCCTCTTCTTCCCGCCCAACGTGGCGGGCTGGGAGGACGACCGCTGGCTCGACACCTCGACGCTTCGCGGCCGCTGGACGGCCGCGAACTACGCGGCCTACCCGTACGTGCTCGACACGGACAAGTGGAGCGGCAAGCTCCCGACCGATCCGGAGAAGCTCCTGAACCGCGCGCTCACGTTCTGGGGCAACCCGACGATGAGCACGGCCGGCCGCAGCGCGCTCAAGGGCTTCGTCAAGAACGCGATGTCGGACGCCGACCAGAACTGGAAGGAAGAGACCTACCCCGTGCTGATCGTGAACGCGCTGCGGATGCTCATCGCCGTCTCCCCCGACTACCAGACCGCCTGATGTCCTGTTCCTGCAACGAATTCTCCCGCTCCGCCTTCGTGCGGAAGTCGGTCGCGACGGCGGGGAACGGGCTGCCCACGATCGAGCCGGGCATGCCGCTTCCGGCCGGGTCCGGACTCGACCGCGCCAGCTTCCTCCTGCGCGCCGCCGGGCTCGCCTTCGCCGTCTACGGCGCCGGCAAGCTCCCGCTCGGGCTCTTCGAGGAAGGGATCGCGAACGCGCAGACGGCGACGAACCCGATCCTCGTCTCCGTCTTCCTCGAGGGCGGCGCCGACTCGCTCTCGATGCTCTTCCCGGCCGGGAACGCCACCTACCACCAGCTCCGCCCGCAGCTCGCGCTGCCGGACAACCAGGGCCAGGTCTTCTCCGAGGACACGAGCCTGCACTGGCATCCCTCGCTCGCGCCGCTCGCCGAGCTGCACGGGGAGGGCAAGGTCACCGTCATGCCGGCGATCGGCTACACGAACGCCGACCAGTCGCACTTCACCTCCCGCCACTACTGGGAGGTCGGCGCCACCAACGTGGGCCTGCGCACCGGCTGGATGGGCCGCTACCTCGATGTCGCCGGGTCGATGGACAACCCGCTTCAGGGCCTCGCGCTCTCGTACTCGCTCCAGCCCGCGCTCGCGTCGGCCAAGGTGCCGATCGCGGCCGTGTCCAAGGTCGACGAATACGACTACTGGGCCGGCGGCGTCTGGGGCGACGTCGAGGGACGGATGCTCGACGCGCTCGGCACGTTCAAGGTCGGCAAGGATCCGGCCGCGGCGAAGGTGGCCAAGGTCACCCGGCAGGCCGCGCAGCTTCGCAACCAGCTCCGTCCGTTCGAGGACGGCCAGTTCGGCACCACGGTCACGTATCCGGCCGGCAACGACCCGTTCCCGGAGCGCCTCGCCGGCCTCGCCGCGCTGATCCATGCGGGGCTGCCGCTTCGCTGCGTCTCGGTGAGCGCGCCCGGCATGTACGACACGCACGCCGACCAGCCGACCGAGCTCTCCAACTCGCTCGCGCTGACCGCCGCCTCGCTGAACGCGTTCCAGCGCGACCTCGAGGCGCGGGGCATCGCCGACCGCGTGCTCGTCCAGGTCTGGAGCGAGTTCGGCCGCCGCGGCGAGGAGAACGGCTCGAACGGCACCGACCACGGCGCCGCCGGCATGGGCTTCCTGATCGGCTCGCGCGTCAAGGGCCAGATGCTCGGCGGGTTCCCGGGCCTCACGACCGGTCTCGACAACGAGGGAAACCTGAAGGCCACGTTCGACTACCGCTCGCTCTACTGCTCGCTGCTCGAGCAGTGGTTCGCGACCGACGCCGCGCAGATCATCCCGAATGCGTCCGGCTTCGCCCGCCCGGCGCTGCTCAAGTAATGCGCCGGTTCGCGTGCATCGGCTTCGCGCTCGCCGCGCTGGTCGCGCTGCCCGCGTTCGGCCGCGTGGAGGCCGCGACCACGTACCCGACCCGAATGCAGATCTCCGGGGACGAGTACTGGGTCACGCTCTCGCGCCTCAAGGTTCCGACCGGCAAGGTCAAGATCGAGTTCGTGAACTACGGCGAGGACCCGCACGACGTGAAGCTCCGCCGCTTCGGCCGCAAGCAGGTGTTCTCGATTCCGAAGACCGAGTCGGGCGAGCGGGCGACGCGGACGTTCAAGCTCATCCCCGGCCGCTACCACGTGTGGTGCGCGATCGCCGACCACAAGGCGAAGGGGATGTACGCGGTCCTGACCGTGAAGCGCCGCAAGTAGCTCGCGGCCCCGCGCCCCTCGCTACGCTCTCCGAGAAGCGACGAGGAGGAGCAAATGGAGAAGGCGACTTTCGGGGCGGGCTGTTTTTGGGGCGTCGAGGCGGCGTACCGGCAGATCCCCGGCGTGACATGGACCAGAGTCGGCTACGCCGGCGGCTCGGTCGAGCCTGCGACCTACGAGCAGGTCTGCACCGGCCGCACCGGCCATGCCGAGGGTCGAGGTCACCTACGACCGGGAGCGCGTCTCCTACGACGACCTGCTCGAGATCTTTTGGTCGAACTACAACCCGACCACGCCGAACCTGAACGGCGCCACGTTCCTCGTAGACGGCGGCCTGACCGCGGCTTACGTCACGCCCGAGTCGCGCTACGGCGCGGGGTCGGTGAGCTTGTAGACGTCGAAGTTCGGGTTCGCCTTGCAGCGGCGGCGGTCGTAGAAGACTGACGTGCTCCCGTCGGTGTTCGGCCGGGCCCACGACGTGTAACCGTCCAGCCCCTTCGGGAAGGCGGCGATCACGGTCCCCTTGGCCGGGTCCGACGGGCCGAAGAAGCGCACGATCCGGACCGAGACCGCGCAGCCGTTCCCGCTGCGGACGAGGTAGACGACGCCCGCCGGCGTGACCGAGGCGGCGTACTGGTGGACCGACTTCTTTCCCGTGGCCTTCGGGACCTTCGCGGTCGTATTCGCGCCGATGTTGTGGCGGAAGACGTTGCAGGTCGAGGTGCAGCGCGTGTAGACGGCCCAGTTCCCGTCAAGCTGGCCGACGAAGAGATCGTCCTTCCTCCGCGTCACCTTCGCGAGGATGCGCTGCTCGCTCGTCATGAGGTTGAAGAGCACGACGCGCTCCGGCCCCGAGTTGAACTGGCGGCCGAAGAGGAGCCAGTCGCCCGAGATCCGCGGCTGGAACTCCCACTCGTTCGTGTTGACACCGGCCGGCGGGGCCGAGCGCACGGCGGTGTCCACGTCGTAGAGCCTGATGTCGGACGCGAACCCGTCCACCACCTGGTAGACGACGGTCGAGCCGTCGATCCCGCCCGCGAAGCCCCGTCCGGACGTGTTGAGCTTCACCGTCGTCGTCCCGGACGTCGAGATCCGGCGCAGGTAGGCGTCATAGACGAACGGCTTCCCGCTGCGGCTCTGGGCGAACGTGATCAGCTCGTCGCCGCTCGAGTGGAATGCGGACGAAGGCAGGTACTCGTTGCGGGTCGTCTTCACGACCGGGGTCGAGGTGAGGAGCGCGTACGCGACCGGAACGACTGCGAGCGCGGCGACGAGTAGAAAAACGAGAAGTGCGCGACGCAAGGCGAGCCTCCTTCGGAATGTGGACGCTATCGAGCCGGGGCGGCGATTTCAAGCGCGCGGCCCGAGGCCCGGCCGCTACGCTCCGGAAAATCCGACGAGGAGGAGCAAATGGAGAAGGCGACTTTCGGGGCGGGCTGCTTTTGGGGCGTCGAGGCGGCGTACCGGCAGATTCCCGGCGTGACGCAGACCAAGGTCGGCTACGCCGGCGGCTCGGTCGAGAACCCGACCTACGAGCAGGTCTGCACCGACCGCACCGGCCATGCCGAGGTCGTCGAGGTCACGTACGACCCGGAGCGCGTCTCCTACGACGAGCTGCTCGAGGTCTTCTGGGCGAACCACAATCCGACCACGCGAAACCGGCAGGGCCCGGACGTCGGCTCGCAGTACCGCTCGGCGATCTTCTTCCACTCACCCGAGCAGGAGGAGGCCGCGCGCAGGTCGATCTCCCGCTACGAGGCCGCCGGGCGCTGGGGCAAGCCGATCGTCACCGAGGTCGAGCCCGCGCCGCCGTTTTGGGAGGCCGAGGACTACCACCAGCAGTATCTGGAGAAGCGCGGCCGCTCGAGCTGCACCGGCGAGCTGGCTGCGGCCTACCCCGCAGCGACGTGACAGGGCTGGCCGCGCAGCGCGTCGCGGAACGTGCCGCCGTCGACCGGGACGAACGTCAGGTCGTAGTCGCGCGGCCGTAGCCGGAGCTTCAAGACGCCGAAGGTCGATCCGTCCGCGGCGGCCAGGTTCTTCACCGGATGCACCTCGTAGTGGCTCGCGCCGCCCGTGCCGACGACCAGCTCGCGGACGCCGAAGCGCGGGTCGCGCCGGCCGGCTCCGTCCAGCCGGTAGAAGCGCTGGTAGGCGTGGTCGTGTCCCGTCAGGACCAGATCGACGCCGTTGTCGTACGCCGCCTGCCAGAGGCCTTGCACCCCGGGATCGGAGCCGTGGTGGCCGCCCGACCAGCGCGGCTTGTGCCAGTAGAGGAGCTCGCAGCGATGGGTGTCGCGGGCGAGGTCGCGGCGCAGCCAGCGCTCCTGCGGCGATCCCGGCTTGCTCGGAAGCTCGGAGTTGAGCGCCACGATGTGCCAGGCGCCCAGATCGAAGCTGCGATACGCCGCCGGGCGCACGGTCGCCGAAGTAGGAGTAGAACCCGGCGCCGCCGTCGGTCAGGTACTCGTGGTTTCCGGGGGCGGGATAGGTGATGTCCTTGAAGGCGCCCCAGGACGGGTCGTAGCAATTGGCGAAGTCCGCGGCGCCGCCCTCGGGATAGGCGTTGTCGCCGAGCGTGAGTACCGCGTCGGGCGCGTTTCGCCGCACGAGCGCAGCGGTCTGCTCGTCGCCGTTGCTCGCGCAGGAGGCGATGTCCCCCGCGGCCACGACGGTGACCTCGTGCGTGTCGGCGCGCGCGACGGCGGGCTCCGGCGAGGCCGGGCCGAAGGCGAGGAGGGCGAGCGCAACGAGGGCGAGCACACCCCCTATATCGGCGAAACTCAGCTTCGGCTGAGCAGCCGGACGCCGAGCAGCTCTGCGAGACACTCGCCGCCCCAGCGCATGATCGTGTTGTGGCTCCAGCCGAAGACCGGACGGGCGATGGGAGCGACGGCGTTCATCCACGGCTTCGTCGTTCGGACTTCCCACTCGTAGTTCACGGTAGTCACGCCGTCGCCGGAGAACGTCCACCGGCCGGTCCCCTCGAGCTCGCCGACGGCGACGCCCTCGATGACGTCGGGGCGCTCGATGCGGGTGGTCGTGACGACGAAGCGGACGGTGTAGGGGAGGATCGAGCGCCAGCGGTGGCTGTAGACGGCGCCGATCCCGTTCGGGTCGCCGTTGCGCTCCTCGGCGACGCACTCGACGCCGCGCCACCACTCGGGCCAGCGCTCGATGTCGTGGATCGCGTCCCAGACCGGGTCGCGCGGCGCGTCGAGCACCCACGTGGTCAGAAAGCTGTAGGCGGCGGGCACGCGCGCACCGTACCCGGCGCCGGCCCGTGACATGCGGTGTAAGGAATTTCCCGCTTCTCCGTCTCAGACCCAGGCAAGCAATGGGGGAGGAGAAGCACATGAAGATTCACGCAAACGAGGGAGGGCTTTCGATCCGAGGGCAGCTTGCGCGTGGCGGCCGCCCGGGACCCGAGGAGATGGAGGTGCGTCTCTGGCGGTTCAAGCAGCTCAGCGCAATGGGCTACGACGAGCGTGAGGCCGTTCACATTGCGCGCGACCGGTGCATCGATCTCGAAGACGCCCGGAAGCTCATCGAGAACGGGTGCCCGCCTCGCCTGGCGGTGATGATCCTCTGAGGCTCGAATTCAAGCCGGTATCGCCGTACAATTCGGCCCCGCCACCGGGAGGGACATGCAGCTCACCACCGAGGATCCGCGACTCGCGGACGAGCGCCTGGCCGAACGAACGGCCGCCGGAGACGAAGACGCGTTCGCGGAGCTGTACGAGCGCCACTTCCAGGGGATCTACGACTTCGTGCTCCGGCTCGTCCGGGATCGCGAGGCTGCGGCCGATGTCGTGCAGGCCACCTTCGTCAACGCATGGGAGGCGCTGCGGGATGGGCGCGTGAGCACCGTGAAAGCCTGGCTCTACACCGTTGCGTACAACGGCGCGATGGACGAGCTGCGCCGGCGCTCGCGGCTCGCCTCCGGCGAGGAGGCGGAAGCGCTCGTCTTCGCGCAGGTCGATTCGAGCCGGCTCGCCAACCCCGAGGCCGTCGCGGGCGACCGCGAGCTGGTCGAGCTCGTGTGGAGCTCCGCGGCCGCGCTCAATCCGCAGGAGTACGGGCTCCTCGACCTGCATCTGCGGCAGGGTTTCGAGGCGCCGGAGCTCGCCGATGCGCTCGGGCTCGAGCGCGGCGCCGTGTACACGCGGCTCTCGCGCCTGCGCGACTCGCTCGAGGAGGCCGTCACGACGACGCTCCTCATGCGGCGCGGCCGGCGCGAATGCGAGGACCTCGACGCGCTGCTCGTCGCTCACGGTGCGACCTCGCCGACGCGCGAGACCCGCGCGCTCGTCGCGCGCCACCTCGACGAGTGCGCGACGTGCCGCGAGCAGAAGAAGAGAGCGGCCTCGCCGGCGGCGATCCTCGCCGGCCTCGCGCTCGTTCCCGCGCCGCTGGCGCTCAAGGACTCGATCTGGCTCGGGGTGTCGGGGAACACCTTCGCCCGGCCGGAGGGATCGTCCGCGTCCGGCGGCGCCGCGGCCGGGGCCGTCGCCGCGCACGGCGGCGCTCGGGCTCAAGGTCGCCGCGGCCGCGGTGCTGGCCGTCGCCGTGGGCGCCGCAGGGATCGCGGGCGTCGCGCTCACACGCGGCGGCGGAGGGGACGGCGCAGCCGAAGGAGGAGGCGGCGCGGCGGTCGTCGCGGTCGAGGATCCGGCGGATGTCCATTCGACGAGCCACGGGGTCGGCGAGGCGGCGAGCCCGGGAAGGATCGTCGTCGTCTGGACGCCGCGCAGCGACGCGACCGGCTATTCGATCCAGTGGAGCCGCGGCGCGAGCGCGCTTCCCGACGCCGTCGTGGATCTTCCCGCGACCGCGGGGGGCGCCGACCGCGTGGTCGGCCCGGGCGCCTGGTGGTTCAACCTCCGGACGCGCGACCGAAACGGGCTCTGGACGAGCACGGTCCACCTGGGGCCGTTCGTCGTCGAGCCGCCGCCGGACACGTCGCTCGAGGGCGGGCCCTCGGGCCGGGTCGCCACCTCGTCCGCCTCGTTCACGCTGTCGTCCGGTGCGGCCGGAGCGACGTTCGAGTGCAGCCTGGACGGAGGCAGGTTCAAGGCGTGCGAGTCGCCGGTCGAGCTCTCGGGGCTCGCGCCGGGGCGGCACCGGTTCCGCGCCCGCGCCCGCAACGAGGCGGGCCAGGCCGATCCGACGCCGGCCCGGAGGGTCTGGGCGGTCGATCTCGAGCCGCCGGCGGCGCTGATCTTCGCGGAGGCGGCGCCGACGACCGCGCTCCAGGCGACGTTCCGCTTCGGTGCGGGTGAGGCAGGCGCGACGTTCGAGTGCCGCCTCGACGGCGGCGCCTACGTCCCGTGCGCGTCGCCCATCTCCTACGGAGGGCTGGGGCAGGGGCCGCACACGTTCGCCGTCCGCGCGACCGACAGCACGGGGAACACCGGGCGCCCCGTGGTGCACGCCTGGCGCGTGGACACGGTTCCGCCCGAGACGACGATCACCTCGGGGCCGTCCGGCTCGGTGGGATCGAGCGAGGCCACGTTCAGGTTCACCGCGAGCGAGCGCGGCTCGACTCTTTTCTGCCGGCTCGACGGCGGCGCCTTCCGGCCGTGCGCTTCACCGCGGACGTACCGCGGGCTCGGGCTCGGCTCGCACACGTTCCAGGTGGTGGCGCGGGACGCGGCCGGAATGCGGGACTCCTCGCCGGCGTCGCGCTCGTGGACGGTCGTCGACCGGCGTGCGCCGGAGACCACGATCACGTCCGGGCCGTCGGGCCTTCGTCGCCTCCGTCGACGCGTCGTTCGAGTTCGCCTCGAGCGAGCCGCACTCGACCTTCAGCTGCCGGCTCGACGTAGGGCCCTGGCAGAAATGCTCCTCCCCGCAGACGTACACGAAGCTCGACGAGGGCGGACACACCTTCGCCGTCCGCGCGACGGACGAAGCGGGGAACACGGATCCGAGCCCTGCGACCCGGGACTTCACGGTCGACACGACCGCGCCGGACACGAAGATCGTCACGGCGCCTCCGCAGGGAGACACGGGCGAGAAGGGATCGACGTTCGAGTTCGTCGCGACCGACAAGGACGCGAGCTTCGAGTGCTCCCTCGACGCCGCCGAGTTCGCCGCCTGCGCGTCGCCGACGACCTACTTCGGCCTGAAGGAGGGCGAGCACGTCTTCCGCGTCCGCGCCGTCGATGCCGCCGGAAACCGCGATCCGACCCCGGCCGAGTACAAGTGGGCGGTCAAGGGCGTCAAGACGCCCTAGAACGGCGAGAGTCAGGAAGTCACGCCCAGCCCAGCTCGTCCAGGCGGTCTTCGCCGATGCCGAAGTGGTGCCCGATCTCGTGCAGGACGGTCACGCGGATCTCGTGCTCGAGCTCGTCCGGGTCGTCGCCGAAGTCCTCGACGAGCGGCCGGCGGTAGATCGCGATCGTGTCGGGCAGGCCGCTGTAGGCCGACGTGCGCTCGGTCAGCGCGATCCCGGTGTAGAGGCCGTACAGGTCGGGATCCTCGGGGTTTTCCTCCTCGACCAGGATCGCGACGTTCGACATGGCCTCGCGCAGGTCGTCCGGGAGGGAGTCGATCGCGCGGCGGACGTGCTCCTCGAAGTCGGCCATGGCTACAAGCCTGACATGCGGCCGCGGGGCGCCGCGACCCGGACCGCGAGGACGCCGAACGCGAAGCCGCCGATGTGGGCGAAGTACGCGACCCCACCGCCCTCCTGCGGCGCGGTGAACGAGGCGCTCCCGGCGAGGAGCTGGAGGGCGAACCAGATGCCGAGATAGAGCATCGCCGGCAGCGGAAACACGAAGATCGGCGCGACCCAGGTCAGAACCTGGCCCCGCGGGTAGAGAACGATGTAGGCGCCGAGCACCGCCGCGATCGCGCCGCTTGCGCCGACGGTCGAGATCGTCGCCGCCTCGGCGCTCCCCAACTGGAGCGTGACGATCGTCTGAAGCGCCGTCGCCGTCAGGCCGCCGAGGACGTAGAACAGCGGGAAGCGGAACCGGCCCATCGCGTCCTCCACGTTGTTCCCGAAGATCCAGAGGAAGAGCATGTTGAACAGCAGGTGCATCCAGCTCCCGTGCAGGAACATGGACGTGAGAGCGGTCACGATCCACGGCTCGCCGGTCGCCGTGCAGACGCCCTGAGGCTCGCACGGCCGAAAGGCAAGATCGTTCACCGACTGAGAAAGGCCGGGCTCGGTACCGGCGTCCTGGACGAAGATCCAGACGGCGACGTTGATCGCGATCAGCACGACCGTGACGACCGGGAACCGGCTCGTCGGGATGTTGTCCTTGAGCGGGAGCACCCGCGGGCGACGCTACTGGATGACGAGCGCCATGAGCGCCTTCTGCGCGTGCAGGCGGTTCTCGGCCTGGTCCCACGCCGCCGAGCGCTCGCCGTGCAGGACGTCCTCGGTGACCTCTTCGCCGTAGTGGGCGGGGAGGCAGTGCATGACGATCGCGCGCTGCGACGCGCGGCCGAGGATCCGCGTGTCGATGCGGAAGTTGGCCAGATCCCTGAGGCGGCGCTCGCGCTCCTCGTCCTGGCCCATGCTCGTCCAGACGTCCGTGTAGAGGACGTCGGCCCCGGCGGCGCCCTCGACCGCGTCGTGGACGATCTCGACCGTCGAGTTCCACGGCTCGGCGGCCGCGCGGGCCCAGCCGACGACCTCCTCGCTCGGCTCGTAGCCCTCGGGAACCGCGGCGACGAAGTCGGCGCCGAGCTTCGCGCAGGCGACCATCAGCGAATGGCAGACGTTGTTGCCGTCGCCGAGGTAGGCGACCCGTACGCCGGAAAGCTCGCCGAAGCGCTCGCGGATCGTCATCACGTCGGCGAGGGCCTGGCACGGGTGGAAGTCGTCCGTCAGCCCGTTGATGACCGGGATCGACGCGTGCTCGGCCAGCTCGTCCACGTCCGACTGCTTGAACGTGCGGATCATGATCGCGTCGAGGTAGCGGGAGAGGACGACCGCCGTGTCCTTGATCGTCTCGCCGCGCCCGAGCTGGAGGTCGGTCGCGCTCAGGTAGAGCCCGGTGCCGCCGAGCTGCGAGACGCCGGTCTCGAAGCTGACGCGCGTCCGCGTGGACGGCTTCGTGAAGATCATCCCGAGCGTCCGGTTTTCCAGATGCGTGTCGTAGATCCCCTGCTTCAGGCGCGCCTTCAGCCGGTCGGCGAGGTCGAGGACGGTGACGATCTCGTCGGTCGCCCAGTCGTTCACGCGCAGGAAGTCGCGGCCTTTGAGCTGGACGGAGATCACGACGGCACGATCTTACGGAACGATCCGCGTGCCCGTTCGGCCTTCCGCCAGGGCCTCGGCGCTCGTGATCTCGACCTCGCCGCCGGTCGCCCGGACGAAGCTCGAAGGCCGCCTCGACCTTCGGCCGCATCGAGCCGGCGGGGAGGTCGTCGAGGATCGCGCCGTCGCGTTCGGGGTGGAGCTCGTCGATCCGCTCGGCGGCGTCGGTGCCGAAGCCGCGGTAGACCCCGTCCACCTGGGTGACGATGAGGAGCTTCGCCGCGTCGAGCCCCGCGGCCAAGAGTGCCGAGGCGAGATCCTTGTCGATCACCGCGTCCACGCCGTCATGGCGGTTCTCCCTGGCGACGACCGGGATGCCGCCGCCGCCGACCGCGCAGACCGACGCGCCGGTGGCGACGAGGGCGTGGATGCTCTCGAGCTCGAGGATCTCGAGCGGCTTCGGCGAGGCGACGACCCGGCGCCAGCCGCGGCCCGCGTCCTCCTTCAGCACCCAGCCGCGGTGCTTTTCGAGCTGCTGCGCCTGCTGCTCGTCGTAGAACGGCCCGACGGGCTTGGTCGGGTTCTTGAAGGCGGGATCGTCCTCGGCCACGCGGACGCGGGTGAGGAGGACGGCGACGGGACGGTCGGCGATCTGCGGCAGCTCGGACGCGACGAGCGCGCCGATCTCGGCCTGGGTCTGCGCGACCGCGACGTAGAGCGGCAGCTGCGGCGCCTCCTTCGCGGCGAGCTCCTGGCGCAACAGCTCGTTTCCGACCTGCGGCCCGTTTCCGTGCGTGATCACGACGGGCCCGGCCCGCAGGATCGGCTCGAGGGCCGCGAACGTGTCGGCGAGGTTGGCGCGCTGCTCGGCCGCGGTGCCGCGCTCGCCCTTGCGCAGGAGCGCGTTCCCGCCGAGCGCGACCACCGTCAGACCGGGGCCGGGTTTCGTCATCCGGACAGATTCCGGAGCCGGAATGCGCTTCCTTCCGGCTAGCCCGCGATGATCCCGCGCTGCCTTGAGGATGCTCTCGATCGTCGGCTCGCCGATCTCGTCCAGGCGGTACGTGACCCGCATCGCCGGCTTCGAGATCTCGATGATCCGCCGCAGGTCGATCGGGGTGCCGATCAGGACGACGTCCGCGTCGGAGCTGTTGATCGTCTCGGCGAGCTCGGCCGTCTGCTTGTCGCCGTAGCCCATCGCCGGGAGGAGCTCCGTCATGTGCGGGTACTTCGCGAACGTGTCCTTGATCGAGCCGACCGCGAACGGGCGCGGGTCGACCAGCGAGGCGGCGCCGTTCGCGCGCGCGGCCAGGACGGCGGCGCCGTAGGCCATGTCCCCGTGGGTCAGGGTGGGGCCGTCCTCGACGGCGAGGACGCGCTTGCCGGCGATCGCGCCGCCGTCGCCCTCGACCGAGAAGGGCGAGTTGGCCCGCACGATCTCGGCGGTCGGATTCAGCTCGGCGATCGACGCGAGCACGGCCTCGACGCCCTCGGGCGGCGCCGAGTCGAGCTTGTTGATCACGCAGACGTCGGCCATCCGCAGGTTCGTCTCGCCCGGGTGGTAGCGGCGCTCGTGCCCGGGCCGGTGCGGGTCGACGACGACGATGTGCAGGTCGGGGTGGATGAACGGCGTGTCGTTGTTGCCGCCGTCCCAGAGGATCACGTCAGCCTCCTCCTGGGCCCGGTCGAGGATGGCGCCGTAGTCGATCCCGGCGAAGACGAGGTTGCCCGGCGGCCAGATGGGGCTCGTACTCCTCGCGCTCCTCGATCGTGCAGTCGTTCGCGTCCAGATCCTCGTATTTCTCGAACCGCTGCACCGCCTGGCGGACGAGGTCGCCGTACGGCATCGGATGGCGCAGCACCGCGACGCGCATGCCGGCGTTGCGGAGCACCGCGGCCGTGTGGCGCGTCGTCTGGCTCTTCCCCGAGCCCGTGCGGACGGCGCAGATGGCGACGACCGGCTTCGTCGCGCGCAGCTCGGTCGCGCGCGGGCCCATGAGGCGGAAGTCCGCGCCCGCGGCCAGGACGCGCGAGCCGATGTGCATGACGTGCTCGTGCGAGACGTCCGAGTAGGCGAACACGACCTCGTCGGCCTCCTCGCGCGCGATGACATCCTCGAGCTCCTCCTCGGCGACGATCGGAATCCCGTTCTCGTAGCCGGGCCCGGCCAGCTCGGGCGGGTAGACGCGCCCGTCGATGTCGGGGATCTGCGTGGCGGTGAAGGCGACGACGCGCACGTCGTCGTTTCCGCGGAAGGCCACGTTGAAGTTGTGGAAGTCACGGCCGGCTGCACCGGCGATCACGACGCGTCTCATGCCCGCAGAGGCTCCTTTGCTCGTTCGACGATGGACTCCAAATCGAGGGCGGATCCTGTCACGTCGCGCAGCAGCTCGTCGGCGGTCAGGCGCTGGCCCTCGTGCCAAAGCTCACGGAGCAGCGACCCGGCCTCGCGGCGCGAGAACCACGCGTTGCCGAACTGCTCGCGGAGGAAGAGCTGGATCTGCGCCTCGAACGCCCACGAGCGGACGTAGCAGGAGGCGTAGAAGCCGGCGTCCACGTCGGCGAGGTAGTCGGCCGGAGAGGGGTGGATCTTGGTCGCGTCGCCGAGCAGCTCGACGTAGCGGCCGGCCATCCCCGCCGGATCCGCGCTCGCGTGCAGCTCCAGCTCGTAGAGCACCTTGGCGGCGTAGCGGCGCAGGGCGTAGAGCCGGATGGCCGCGTTCTCGGCCGCGAACTCGTGCGGCCGGCCGAAGTCGAGCCGCCGCTCGAGCCACGCAGGATCGTCCACGAGGCGCTCGAGGAGCGCCGCCCAGCCCTCCGTGACCGAGTTGTCCCCGAGCCGGCGCGCCTCGAGCGGCAGGTCGGCGGAGGTGTGCGCGAAGTGCTCGGTGTGCCCGGCCTCGTGGAAGAGCGCGTGCCAGTCGTCGGGGCCGCCCATCGGCTGGATCACGAGCACGACCCGGCCCGGAACCTCGATCGGCGAGCAGAACGCGCGCGGGCTCTTCTGGGGCCGCGGCTCGACGTCGAGCTCGACGTTCGGCTGCGCGGCGAGGTCGATTCCGAGGTCGAGGAGCGAGCCGGTCAGCGCGGGAAGCATCGACGCGGCGGGGAAGCCCGCGTCCCAGTCGGTTCCGCGCAGCAGGCGGAGCAGGTCGGGGCGCGTCGCGTCGTCGAGCGTCAGCCCGAGCCGCTCGCGGAAGAGCTTGTCGAACGACCGCACGTACAGCTCCTCGGTCATCTCGAGAAGGCCGGCACACGAGTCGCCGAGCTCGGCCAGGCGGAAGCCGAAGCGCTCGTACAGCTCGCGGTAGCTCGGCGCGCCCAGCGCGGCGACGCCCTCGCCGATCGTGCCGAGCGCCCGGCGGAGGATCGGGTTCATCCGCTCCTCGACCGCCTCGGCGCGCGCGGCCTCCAGGCGCAGCCGCCGCTCGCGGTCCGGCTCGTTTGCAACCTCGGAGCGCAGCAGGCGGAAGCCGATCGTCTCGCCGTCGACCTCGACCTCGAGCGTGGCCTCGAGCTCGGCAAGCGTCTCGGTGTCCTCTCGCGTCAGTTTCCCGAGGTAGCCCTCGCAGGCGAAGCGCCAAAGCTCGGTGGTTGCGGTTCCCGCGGCCACCGAGGCCTCGAGGGCGCGGCACGCGTCGAGCGTCGTCAGGTCGCCGTGACGTTCGTAGATCGCCTCGAGCGCGAGCTCGTCCTTCAGCCCGGCGAAGTGGAGGTAGTACTCCTCGTCGATGGCCGCGAGGAACCGGTCGGCCTCGTCGCGGTACCGGTCGACGGCGCCGCTTTCCCAGGAGGCCGTGGTCATCGGTCGCGTAGGATAGCCCGCCATGCTGCGGGACTTCGAGCTGCGTACGGAACGCAAGACGCAGGTCGTCGAGATCACCGACCAGGTGCGCGAGACGCTCGGCGACCTCGGCGACGCGGCGGCGGTCGTCGTGTGGGTTCCGCACACGACCGCGGGGATCATCGTCCAGGAGCACGCCGACCCGGCGGTCGGCCGCGACTTCGAGCGCGCCCTCCCCAAGATCGTCTCGGACGACTGGGACTGGGAGCACATCGAGGAAGGCGACGAGAACCCGTCCTCCCACGTGCGGGCTGCACTGACCGCGACCTCGATCGTGATCCCGGTCGCGAACGGCGGGCTCGCGCTCGGAACCTGGCAGGGGATCTTCTTCTGCGAGTTCGACGGGCCGCGCACCCGCCGCGTGCTCGTTGCGCCGCTCGGCTAGCCCGCGGCGATCAGCGCGACTCCCGCGAAGGCGCAGAGCACGCCTGTCGCCTGGAGCGTCGTCAGCCGTTCCCCGAGCACGATCCGCGCGAGCGCGACCGTGCCGACCGGGTAGAGCGACGAGAGCACGGCCACCACGCCGACCAGGCCCTTCGTGCTCGCGACGGCGAAGAACGCGTTGCCGGCCACGTCGAGGAGGCCGATCGCCATGAGCAACGCGAGCGTCGCCGCGCCGAACGCGAACGGCTTCGACGGCCGGATGACGAGGAGCGCCAAGAGCATGAGCGAGACCGAGCCGATGCGCAGGACGAGGGTCGCCCAGTAGGGGTCGTCCTCCGCGGCGCGGTCGAAGAGGACGAGGAAGAGCCCGAAGCAGGCCGCGGCCGTGAGGCCGAGCCCGGCGCCCGCCGCGAGGCCGGTGCGGGCGCTGCCGCCGCTCGGGGCGAGCGAGACGAGGACGACGCCGCCGAGCGCGACCGCGATCCCGAGGTTCTGCAGCGCCGCCGGGCGCTCGCCGGTCACCGCGCCCGTGAGCACGGGCACGACCGCCGCGGTGGCCGCGATGGGAGCGACGACGCTCATCATCCCGATCGCGAGCCCGCGGTAGAGCGCCATGAGACCGAACACGCCGAGCGCCGACGACACGAGCGCGTACGGCACGAAGACGGCGTCGGGCGGCGCATCACCGCGAATCGCCACGAGAATCGCGATCCCGGCGAGCCCGGCCGCCTGCGACACGACCATGACGACGACGACGCGCAGCCGCCTCGTCGCGAGCCCGCCGAGGAAGTCGGCGACGCCGAACGAGAGGCTGGCGCAGAGCGCAAGGACGACGGCGGCCACGGCCGCGAAGCCTCGCACATGCCGGGAGCGCCGGCGAACACGGCTAGGATCGATTTCGTGGGCGCACCCGTCTCCACCGGCGAGGAGCTCGAGCTCCGGATCGACTCCCTCGCCTACGGCGGGAACGGCGTCGCGCGCCTGGACGGCTTCGTCGTCTTCGTGAAGCGCGGCCTGCCGGGCGATCTCGTCCGCGCCCGCGTGACGAAGGTGAAGCGCAGCCACGCCGAGGCGGAGGCGTTCGAGGTGGTCGAGCCCGGCGCGCCGCGCGTCGAGGCGCCCTGCCTGCATTTCCCCGCGTGCGGCGGCTGCCGCTACCAGGATCTCGCCTACGAGACGCAGCTCGAGGCGAAGGCGAGCCAGGTCGCCGACGCGCTGGCGCGGATCGGCGGGATGCGCGACCTCGAGCTCGAGCCCGCCGTCCCCGCGGAATCGATCTTCCACTACCGCAACAAGCTCGAGTACTCGTTCACGTCGACGCCGGGCGGCGCGGGGCTCGGCTTCCACCGCGCGGGACGCTGGGACGAGGTCCTCGACATCGAGAAGTGCTGGCTCACGACCGACCTCGGCAACGCGATCCGAGACGCCGCGCGGGCCTGGGCCCGTGCCGAAGGGCTCCAGCCGTTCGACCAGGAGACGCAGCGCGGCTACCTGCGCCACCTGGTCGTCCGCGAGGGACGCAACACGGGGCAGGCGCTCGTCTCGCTCGTGACCGCGCCGGGAGAGCTCGAGTCGCGCGACCGGTTCGTGTCGGCGCTGCGCCGCTTCCCCGAGGTGCGCTCGATCCACTGGGCCGTGAACGACCGGCCCGCCGAGGTGACGAACCTCCCGACCGAGCTGCTGTGGGGGGAGCCGTGGATCGAGGAGGAGATCCTCGGCAAGCGGTTCCGCGTGCGGCCGAACGCGTTTCTCCAGACGAACACGGCGATGTGCGAGACGCTGTACGGCCTGGCGCGCGAGTACGCCGGACTGACCGGCGGCGAGACCGTGTACGACCTCTACTGCGGGATCGGGACGATCGGCATCTCGCTCGCCGCCGACGCGCTGACGGTGTGGGGAGTCGAGACCTCGGAGGAATCGGTCGCCTGCGCGCTCGAGAACGCCGAGCTGAACGGGGTCACGAACTCCGCGTTCTTCGCCGGCGACACGGCCGACTCGCTCGAGGAGCTGCGCGAGCGTTCCGGGCAGCCCGATGTGGTCGTCCTCGACCCGCCGCGCGCCGGACTCTCCGGCAAGGCGCTGCGGCGGGTCGGCGAGCTCGGAGGCGCAACGGATCGTCTACGTGTCGTGCAACCCGACCACGCTGGCCGGCAACGCGAAGGAGCTCGTCAACGAGTTCGGCTACCGGCTCGACCGCGTCCGCCCCGTGGACATGTTCCCGCACACGCCGCACATCGAGTCGGTCGCGCTCTTCACCCGCGGCTAGGGCGTCGAACGCGAGGCCGTTCGAAGCGCCAACGCGTGCCGGCGCGCCTGCGGCGCGCGGACCCCCAATGGGGGACGCGGCGATCCCAACACGAACGCTATCCGGTCGCTGCGCGCGTGTCTGTCACGGAAGTGCGCCGAGGATGTGCCGGGTTATCCCCCGCCGCGCTCCGGGTCGGGAGGCTGGGCGAGGTCGCCCCGCGGCCCGGGGTCGGATCGAGCGCCACAGGAGATCCGCGTTCACGAGCACGAACGCGAGCGAGAGGAGCGGCAGCGCGGCGACGCCGTTCTGCTCGAAGAGGACGGCGGCCGAGATGGTCGCGCCGAACGAGAGCACCATCGCGAACCAGGTCGGCCCCACGCGCAGCGCGAACTGCGCGCACGCCCCGAGGAAGAGAGCGAAGAAGAGGACGTCGGGCAGCCCGAGCTGCGGCGCGAGCGGGGCGCCCGCGTCGTTCGTCCCCGGGATCCGCATGAACACCGAGAGCGAGTCGAACACCTCGGGCCGGTTCTCGGTGATCTCCTTCGTCGGTCCCTGGGCGACCGAGTAGAGATCGACGGGAATGATGATCACGGCCACGAGCAGCACCCACCACGGCGCCTCGAAGAAGGTCAGGAACCACCAGCCGAGCACTGTGGCCGCCGCGAACTTGGTGAAGTTGGACGCGTAGAGGAGGTCGGTCGCCTCGAAGAGGATCGCCGCCAGGACGAGCGCCGCCGCGACCCAGCCGAGCTTCACCGGGCCGAGCCCTTCGCGCGCGGGCAGCGCGAGCCAGACCATCGCGAACATCGCGGGGGCGACCAGGAACGTGACGACCGCCACGCTGCCCCAGTCGCCGGCGTAGCCCAGGTGCGGGGCGATCTCCGACCAGATGACGAGGGCGGCGGCGAGCGCTAGTACGGCGGCAGCTCGGACCACCAGGGTCCGATTGCCTTGAAGGCGGCCCAAAATGCCTTCTTCCCCGCCTGCTCGTCGAGGGCGGTGTCGATGTCCGGAACGAGCAGCGCCTCCACCGTCGGCGTCAGCTGCTGGATCGTCCCCTGCGTCTCCTCGAGCTGCCGTCGCCAGCGGGAAGTTCAGTCGGGTCAGGCATGCGAGCGCATCTTGCCCCATGACCACGACAAGCTTGGGCTGGACGATGTGCAGCTCGCGCGTCAGGAACCGGTCCGCCTCGTCCTCCTCCTCGCCCTCGTACTTGAAGCAGTTCGTCCCGTAGATCGCCATCGGATCGACGCGCAGCCGCTGGATCGACTTCAGCACCGCCTGGCCGGTGCGGCCGAAGAACGCGACGCCCTCGTGGATCTCGGACGTCTGCGGCTGGTGCTTCAGGAGGAGGATGTCGGCGAGCGGATGGCCCGATCCGAGCACCGGCGCGCGCTCCGGGCCCGCGGCCTCCGCGATCTCGTGGCCAAGCTCGTTCATCTCGGCCACGGCCTTCTTCAGATAGCGCTCCGAGATGTCGTTTGTGGACGCGGGCACAGGCCTCGTGGGGGTACTTCGCGGTCCGCTCGCCCGGTTCCTACCCGCGCCTCGCAGCCGCCGCCGATTTCGTGCGCTTCTCGCGCGCCTGCGCCATCCACTTGAGCCCCTGGAGGTAGGCCAGCGACTTGGGCCGGCGCAGCACCTCGGCCGAGCGCAGCGAGATGAGGAACTCCTCGGGCCCGTCGAACGCGCGCATCCGCAGGGCGCCGGTGCCGAGCCCCTGGAGCACGTGCGCGTCCGAGCCGGCGCCCATGAGGAGGTTGTACTTGCGCGCGAAGCGCAGCGCCTCGTCGTTGTAGGAGTCGAGGAGCAGGCGCGCGTTGTAGACCTCGAACACGTCCACGTTCTCGAGCAGCCGGTGCAGCGTCCGCGGGTCGGGGATCGAGTGCAGCCGGTCGAACGGGTGCGGCATGTAGACGATCCCGCCCTGCTCGCGGATCGCCTGGACGGTCACGTCCATGGGCATGTCGCGCGGGATCTCCTCCTTCAGGAACAGGCCGATCACCTCGCCCGACGGGGTCATGACCTCCTCGCCCGGGATGACGATCAGGTCCCGGCCGCGGGCCAGCTCGACCGCCTCCTGCGCGCCCGAGAAGACGTTGTGGTCGGTGATCGCGATGCCGCCGAGGCCGATCTCCTCGGCGTGGTCGATGAGGTCGGCGGCCGGGATCGAGCAGTCGTGCGAGTGATCGGTGTGCATGTGGAGGTCGCAGATGATCAGCGGCCGGTCGGCGAGCGGCTCGGCCGGCGCCGGCCGGCCCCGGCGGCGCGCGACCACGCCGCGGTACACCTGGCGCTCGAGCGTCTCGGCGAGGGCCGTGAACGACTCGCGCTCCGCCTGGCGGCGGGCGGCGACGGACTGCTTCTCGCGCCAGGTCTCGTCCTCGGCGAGTCTCGCCATCGCCGCCGCGACCAGCTCGGGCTGCGCGGCCACACCCGGCGGATCGATCGTCGGGACGCCCGCGGCGGCGGCCTCGAGGCGCGGCCGGCCCGACCCTCCGAGCGCCGCGGCGAATCCTGCGGCGCCGGCGATCTCCCGCGCCCGGGAGGCGGCGTCGATCGCGCGGGCGATGCGCACTCGGCTCCGCAGCCTGCGCGGGACGTGCGGGCGTCCGGTCAGCGGGCGCGTGCGCAGGACGACGAGCTCCCAGCCGGGCAGCCCCGCGAGCGCGCCGATCGCCGCCGCGGCCCGGGCCTCCTCCTCGGGGCGCCATTCGAGCGCGAACCGCTTCCGCGGCTTGCCGGGCTTGAAGAGATCGGTGTCGACGCCGAGCGGAATCCGGCGGAAATCCCCGGGCCAGCGCAGCTGCGCGGCCTCGAGCACCGCGTCGTTCGTGGCCGTGAGCGCGTCGACGCGCGCGAGGAGCTTCTCGCGCTGCCGCTTGCCGGGCGGGTAGGCGAGGCGCTCGGTCGAGTGGAAGGTCGCGACCGTGAGCGTCTCGGCGGTGCGCAGCGCCAGGTAGCTGAGGCTCGGGATCCCCGGCTCGTGCACGTGCACCACGTCGAAGTTCTCGGCCGAGAGCGCGAGCGCGAGGTTGGCGCGCGCGGTCATCGGGATCGAGACCTGGCTTCTCCGCGTCACCTGGATCGCCGGCGCGAGCGCGACGAACGGCGGCAGCGGCGTCCCGTCCTTGGCCAGCCGCTTGAGCGCCTTCCGTCCGGCGGAGAGGTCGGCCGCGCGGGCCGACGGGGCGAGGACGACCACCTCGTGCCCGCGGGCGCGAAGCGCGTCGGCGGCGCCCGCCACGTGCTCGTTCACGGGGTGCGGCTTCGACCACGCGAACGGCGTGACCATGCACACACGGAGGCTGCGATCCATCTGCGAACGAGTCTAGAGGCGGGGGGCCGGCGTCGCGCCGGCCCCCCGTGGAGCGTCAGTTGGTGACGTAGAGGCTCCAGGACATGAGCGTTCCCGAGTCGGGAGCGGCGTCGTCGGTAATCGACAGCCGCCAGAGGCCGGACGCGTCGATCCCGTCGAAGGCGCTCAGGAGCGCCGCTCCCTCCAGGTTGAATGAGCCCGTGACCGCCTGGAGATCGACGCTGGCGACCGTGCCGATATCGGTACCGAACTCGTCGCCCAGCCGGACGATGAACCCGTCTGACGTGCCTCCGACATCCGTGAAGAGGATGACCGAAACGCCGCTCGACACATGGGTGAGCGTGACGTCGAGGTCTCCGTCGAACGTGTGGGCGATGTTCAAGGCGACGTCCAGGTCACGGATCCTCCCGGCCGACGGCGGCACCCAGAACTCGGAGTTCAGGGTCGAGGGGTCCACGATCGTCTGCGGGAAGCCCGGGAACACGTACGCGGCCGTCCGCACGACGCCGAACGCGATCCACGTGCCGGGCGTCTTCACGGAGCTCGGCATCATCTTGAACTCAGCCTTGGGAGCGTTGTCGGCGATCTTGAAGCCCACGTCTCCCCCCGGAAGGTCGGGGATGTCGTCTCGGATCTTCGTCTTCTGCTTGTTCGACGATCCGCCGGGTGCGGTCACGAGCTCGACGAAGAAGCCGCTGTGGTCGGTGTCGCCGGCGGCGATCCGAACTCCCTTCGCCCATTTCGAGCCGAAGGCATAGAAGGACTCGGACGCGGGGGTGTCCGAGACCGTGCCGTTCCCGTTGGTGTCGCTGCGGATGACGACCTTGCGCTTGCCGGAGGCGGGGGCAACCATCACCTCGTCGCCGCCTCCTCCCGTGCTCTCGATGGCGCCTGCCGTCACGTTGACGCCGTTCTTGTACGAGGTGGGGTAGTTCGAGAACGTCTCGAGCGGAGCCGCGTCCGAGACTGCGCGGTCGGCGTCGGCGTCGGTCCGGATCCGGACCTGCTGCCCCTTGGACGCCATTCCCGTAACGACCTCGGCGCCCCCGGTGTTGTTCGAATTTCCGGCGGCGACGGTCACGCCTCCCTTGAATCCGGAGGTGAAGGCGGTGAACGAGTCCGTCTGGTTGTCGAAAACCTTCCCGTCAAGGTCGACGTCCGAGAAGATCCGAACGAGGCCCGGCTTGCCGGTCCCGGCGCCCACGATCAGATCGTCGCGGCCGTCGAAGTTCACGTCACCGGCTGCGACATACGCACCGCGCTTGCCGAACACCGACTTCGAGTCGACGAGATCGCCGATCGTGCCGTCGGTGTTCAGGGCGTAGATCTTGACCGGCAGTCCGTTGCTCGTCGAGACCACAAGCTCGTCGTTGCCGTCGCCGTTGAAATCGCCCGTCGCCACGCGGACGCCCTCGCCGACCTTCGCGGTCCCGTACGGGAAGAACGTGCCGACGACGTGCTCGTAGTTGGCGCCGTCGTTGTTTTCGTCCGCGCGGATCTGGACGATGCCGAGCCCGGTCGCGGTTCGGCTGCCGGCGATGACGAAGCCGGCGTCGCCCGGAACCTCGGTGACGGCGAGAGCGGTCGGCGCCAGAACGAACATCAGAGCGCAGGCGAAGATCGCCGCAGAGATCTTGGTGGTCATAGACTCTCCTCCAGAAAGCTTTGAAGTCGGGCCGATGCTCCTGCTCGCAGGGCCGGGGTCAAGCGCGGCGCGAGGTCGTCCCCGCGCCGCGCCTCGATTCCCTAGGCCTTCGCGGGCGCTGCCGCGGTCTTGCGCGCGTACTTCTTGATGAACGCCTCGGTCGCCTCGTGCGCCTCGGCGTCGTGGAGCTGCTTCGGCGGCGACTTCATGAGGTAGGCGCTCGGCCCCTCGAGGGCGCCCGAGACGCCGTTGTCGAGGGCGAGCTTCGCCAGGCGAACCGCGTCGATCACGATGCCGGCCGAGTTCGGCGAGTCCCACACCTCGAGCTTCATCTCGAGATTGAGGGGCACGTCGCCGAACGAGGTGCCCTCCATGCGGATGTAGGCCCACTTGCGGTCGGTCAGCCAGGGCACGTAGTCGGACGGGCCGACGTGCACGTTCCCCGCGCCGAGGTCGTAGTCGAGCATCGAGGTGACCGCGTTCGTCTTCGAGATCTTCTTCGACTCGAGGCGCTCCCGCTCCAGCATGTTCAGGAAGTCGGAGTTGCCGCCGACGTTCAGCTGCATCGTCTTGTCGAGATGCACGCCGCGCTCGCGGAAGAGGCTCGTGAGCACCCGGTGCGTGATCGTCGCGCCGACCTGGGACTTGATGTCGTCGCCGATGATCGGCAGCCCGGCCTGCTCGAACTGCTTGCCGAAGTAGCCGCCCTTGGCGATGAACACCGGGATGCAGTTGACCATCCCGCAGCCGGCCTTGAGCACCTGCTCCGTGTACCACTTGGTCGCCTCCTCGGAGCCGACCGGGAGGTAGTTGACGACCACGTCGGTCTGCGTCTCCTTGAGGATCTC
This sequence comes from uncultured Actinomycetes bacterium, assembly GCA_963724315.1. Lineage (GTDB taxonomy): Bacteria > Actinomycetota > Thermoleophilia > Gaiellales > Gaiellaceae > CAVRUF01. The sequence goes on from CAVRUF010000008.1 coordinate 78,378, forward strand.
GACGATGTCGGCGGTGTCGCCGGGCGCCTTCTCGACGACCTCGGAGATGTACTTGCCGAGCCCGTCGTGCGTCATCCCGCGCGACACCGTGACGCCGGTCTTCGGCACGTCGGCGAACTTGTACGTGTCGTTCGGGTGCGCCCAGATCGCCTCGGAGAGATCGGCGCCGACCTTGCCCTTGACGACGTCGAACGCCGCCGTGAACTCGATGTCGTTGATGTGGTAGCCGCCCAGGTTCACGTGCATGAGACCGGGGACGAACTGGTCCTCGGACGGCGTCCTTGTAGTACTCGACGCCCTGGAGAAGCGAGTTGGCGCAGTTGCCAACTCCGATGATCGCGACGCGGACCTTGCCGTCCGAGCGCCGCTTGCCGTTTCGGTTTCCGTTGGCCTGAGCCATGGTGTCCTTTCCGTTCGTGGTGAGCCCGAGCCCGTCGCCGAGGGTGTCGACGATCAGCTCGTTCGTGGTGCGATGACGGTCGGTCGCGCGCTCGCGGAGCCGCTCCTTGAGCTGCTTCGGCATGCGCAACAGCACCTCGCGCCCGCTACCGCGCGGGCTGCCCTTGCGGCCGGTCGGCTCGAAGGGAACCCCGAAGCGCGCGGCCAGGATCTCGACCGCGACGTCGTTCAGGTTCGAGTCGCGTGCCGCCACCTCTTCGGCGAGGCGGCGCTTGAGCTCGACCGGCATCCGGACGAGCACGTCGGTTCGCTCCCGTGCCATAACACGACCATTGATAGCACAAAACTGCTATCTCTGCTGGAGCTGAGCCCGAACCGACAGCGCCCGCTGCAGGACGGTGATCCACGTCGTCGCGACGAGCACCGCAACCGTGGCGAGCAGGACGTACTCGCTGAGCGGAGCGAGCACGAGACCGGTCGTGATCACGACGACCCGCTCGGCGCGGCTGCCGAAGCCGACGTCGCCCTTGAGCCCGAGCGCCTCGGCGCGGGCCCGCGTGTACGAGACGAGGAACGACCCGGCCAGCGCGGCGAACGCCAGGGCCACGCCCCACTTCGCGGCCTTCGTTCACGAAGACCAGTGCGATCGCGCCGAGCATGAAGCCCTCGCCGATCCGGTCGACGGTCGAGTCGATGAACGCGCCGAACGGCGAGCCGAGGTTCTGGCTGCGGGCGAGGGCGCCGTCGAGGATGTCCAGGATCGAGCCGAGCACGAAGAGCGCCGCGCCGAGCCAGAAGAAGCCCCAGCCCTTGTACTCGAAGTAGACGGAGACCGAGCCGGCGATGCAGAGCGCGACGCCCGCCGCGGTCAGCGCGTCAGGGGTGAGCCGCGTTGCGCCGAGCTTCGACATGGCCGCCGCAGCGGCTCGGCGAACGCCGGTCGTGTAGTTCGATTGCAGCCCTTTGAAGCTCGACACCCGGAGGACGCTAACAGCGTTCGTTCGGTGCCGGTGCGAGCTTCGGCGTCCTGCGGCTCTCCCACCAGGCGAGGACGACGTAGGCGACGCCGGCGATCGCGACGCCCGCCGCGATGTCGAGCCAGAAGTGGTTGGCCGTCGCCATGACCGCGAACCAGACCCACGCCGGCCAGAGGAGCCAGAGCGTCTTCGCCCAGCGCGACTTCACGAGCCCGGCCATGCGAGATCCCGATGATCAGGGCGTCGGCGCCGTGCAGGCTCGGCATCGCCGCGTACGGATTCGCGGCGAGCTGGATGAACGCCGCTCCCGTGGTTCAGCGCGGCCGAGTCGGCCAGCGAGTCGACGAAGCCCCACTCCGGGAACATCCGCGGCGGCGCGGTCGGCACGAGCACGTAGCCGACGAGGCCGATCAGGTTGGCGGCGATCAGCCAGTCGCGAACGCCTCGGAACGCGTCGTTGCGGCGGAAGTAGATCCAGAGGAGCGACGATGCTGACGACGGCGAACTGCGAGAGCCAGTACGTCCAGTTGAGCGCGGTCATGAGCGTGTCGCTGCGCAGCGCCCAGTCCTGGAGGTCGAGCTCGATGAGGCCGTGCATCCAGCGCTCGGCGTCGAGGATCGCGCGGCCGTTCGCGAACGCCTGCGACACCTGCTCGCGGTCGGCGATTCCGCGCGCGACCTGGTACGCGAGCGACGAATCCGATCCAGATCGCAAGCTGGAGCAGAAAGTCGAGCGGACCGCGCGGAAAGATGCCGACGATGCGTTGGCGCATCGCGGGATTGTAGTGAGGGCTTATCCGCCGACTTGGCTCATGCTGCGGCTCGCGCGCACGAAGCCGGGCTCGTTGATGCGGTGCTTCAGCTCCTTGTGGGCGACCGCGTTGCGCAGGAGCGCCTCGAGGTCGGCGTCGGTCGCGCCGTCGCGCAGCGGCGTCTTCAGATCCCAGTCACGGCGAGAGAAGAGGCAGGTGCGCAGCTGCCCGTCGGCGGTGAGCCGGATGCGGTCGCAGCTCGAGCAGAAGGGCTCGGACACGGGATTCACGAAGCCGATCTCGCCCTTCCCGTCCGCGAAGCGGAACCGGCGGGCGGTCGACGACGGCTTGGCGGGGATCTCGACGAGCGGCCAGTGCGCCTCGATGAGCGAACGGATCTCCTCGCCCGTGAGCACCTTGTCGGCGCGCCACGCCTCGTCGGCGTCGAGCGGCATGAACTCGATGAAGCGGACGACGTACGGCTTGCGCCGCGCCAGCTCGGCGAGGGCGGGAACCTCCTCCTCGGTGAACCCCTTGACCGCGACGCAGTTGACCTTGATCGGCCGGAGCTCCTCGAACCGCTCGGCCGTCTCGAGCCCCTTCAGCACCGCGTCGAGCGCGTCGCGCCGCGTGATCTCGGCGAAGCGCACGTGCGAGAGCGAGTCGAGCGAGACGTTCAGCCGGCGCAGGCCCGCGGCCACGAGCGGCTCCGCCAGGCGTTCCAGCAGGACGCCGTTCGTCGTGAGCGAGAGATCGTTCACGCCGGGCGTTTCGGCCAGCATCGCGACGAGAACGGGCAGGTCGCGGCGCACGAGCGGCTCGCCGCCGGTCAGCCGCACCTCGTCCACGCCCATCGACGCGAGGATCGCGACGAGCCGCTGGATCTCCTCGAAGCTCAGCACCTCGCTCCGCGGCAGCCACTCGAGCCCCTCGGCGGGCATGCAGTAGGTGCAGCGGAAGTTGCACTTGTCCGTGACGGACACGCGCACGCTCTTGATCTCGCGGCCCCAGGAATCGACGAGCGGCTGCATAGGCAACCAAGCTTAGCGCCGAGGCGTGGAAGGACCAAGGCGCCGCGGACGTTGCACGCTGCATGAAGGTCTGGGGCGCGCTCGCCGTCGTCTACGTGGTCTGGGGCTCGACGTTCGCCGCGATCGAGCTCGCGGTGCGGACGATTCCGCCCTCGCTGGCCATGTCCATGCGCCATCTCTTCGCCGGCGCGGTACTCCTCGCCTGGGGTCTCGCGCGCGGGCCGCGTGAGCGGATCGGGCGCCCGCAGCTCGTCGCCGCGGTCATCTTCGGCGGCGCGCTCTTCCTCGGCGGGCACGGCGGGCTCGCCTGGGCGCAGCAGCGGATCCCCTCCGGCGTCGCCGCGCTCCTCATCGCCTCGATTCCGCTCTGGGTCGCGGTGCTCGACCGGTTCGTCTTCGGCAAGCGCCTTTCGACGCGCGCGATCGTGGGGCTCGCGGTCGGCTTCGGCGGCGTCGCCCTGCTCGTCGATCCGACCGGCGGCGGGACGATCGACACGCTCGGCGCGATCGTCGCCGTCCTCGCCGCCGGCTCGTGGGCGGCGGGGTCGCTGTACTCGCGGGACGCGCCGCTGCCGAAGGGCCCGCTCGTCTCGGCCGGCCTCGCCTCGCTGGCCGGAGGATTGCTGCTCGCCGTCGCCGCCCTCGTGAGCGGCGAGGCGACGAGCTTCCATCCGTCCCAGGTGTCCGGCGAGTCGTGGTTCGGCGAGATCTACCTGATCGTCATGGGCTCGTTCGTCGGCCTGACCGCCTACGTCTGGCTGCTGAAGAACGCGCCGATCTCGCTCGTCGCCACCTACGCGTACGTGAACCCGGTGATCGCGATGCTGATCGGCTGGGCGTTCCTCTCCGAGACGTTCTCGCCGATGATCATCCTCGCCGGCGGCGCGATCATCGCCGCGGTCGTGCTGATCGTCAGCGCGCCGGCCCCGCGGAAGGCGTTCGGGCGCGGCGTGCTCCGCCGCACGACGATCGCCGAGGAGGTCGTGCCGCTCAGTCCGCGCGGCCGGTAAGCGGAGGACCGCGGGCGATCGCGTCGCGCTCTAACTGCCTTCCCCGGGGACCCCAGTGCAGCACCCCTCGCTTTGAAGCGTACCGCCGAAAGGCCTACGTGTCAGTCACGAAAGTGCCGGAAACGGGGCGATTTCGCGCCGAGCCTGCGCGCCTGGGAAACCTTGCTACGATAAGACTTAGATTTCCTTACACCGAAGAGGAGAACCACGTATGGCAAAGACAATCGGAATCGATCTCGGTACGACGAACTCGTGTATGGCAGTCCTCGAGGGCGGCGAGCCGACCGTGATCCCGAACGCCGAGGGCGGGCGCACGACGCCGTCCGTCGTCGCGTTCACGAAGGACGGCCAGCGGCTCGTCGGCGCGCCGGCGAAGCGGCAGTCCGTCACGAACCCCGAGAGCACGATCTTCTCGATCAAGCGCTTCATGGGGCGCAAGTTCAGCGAGGTCACCGACGAGATGACGATGATCCCGTACAAGGTCGTCAAGGGCCCGAACGAGGACGTTCGCGTCAAGGTCGGCGACACCGAGTACGCGCCGCCGGAGCTCTCGGCGATGATCCTCCAGAAGCTGAAGGCCGACGCGGAGGCCTACCTCGGCGAGCCGGTCACGGACGCCGTCGTCACCGTCCCGGCCTACTTCAACAACGCGCAGCGCGAGGCGACCAAGGACGCCGGCAAGATCGCGGGGCTCAACGTTCTCCGCATCATCAACGAGCCGACCGCGGCCGCCCTCGCCTACAACCTGGAGAAGGACGCCGACCAGAAGATCCTCGTGTTCGACCTCGGCGGCGGCACGTTCGACGTGTCGGTGCTCGAGTTCGACGCCGAGACCGCGACCCTCGAGGTGCACGCCACGAGCGGCGACAACCACCTCGGCGGCGACAACTTCGACAAGGCGATCGTCGACTGGATGGTCGCCGAGTTCAAGCGCGAGCAGGGCATCGATCTCTCCCAGGACAAGATGGCGCTCCAGCGGCTCTACGAGGCCGCGGAGAAGGCCAAGATCGAGCTCTCCTCGACGCAGTCGACGCAGATCAACCTGCCGTTCGTCACCGCGACGCAGGAGGGGCCGAAGCACCTTGACCTCCAGCTCAGCGCGCTCGAAGCTGACCGAGCTGACCCACGACCTGCTCGAGCGCACGGTCGCCCCGACCAAGCAGGCGCTCGCCGACGCCGGTCTCGAGAAGAAGGACATCGACCACGTCGTCCTCGTCGGCGGCATGACCCGCATGCCCGCGGTGCAGGACAAGGTAAAGGGGCTCGTCGGCAAGGAGCCGCACAAGGGCGTCAACCCGGACGAGGTCGTCGCCGTCGGCGCGGCCATCCAGGGCGGCGTGCTCAAGGGCGAGGTCAAGGACATCCTGCTCCTCGACGTCACTCCGCTCTCGCTCGGCATCGAGACGAAGGGCGGCGTGTTCACGAAGCTGATCGACCGCAACACGACCATCCCGACGAAGAAGTCCGAGACGTTCACGACCGCGGAGGACAACCAGCCGTCGGTCGAGGTGCACGTGCTCCAGGGCGAGTCGGAGATGGCCTCGTTCAACAAGACGCTCGGCAAGTTCCAGCTCGTCGGCATCCCGCCGGCGCCGCGTGGGATGCCGCAGGTCGAGGTCGCGTTCGACATCGACGCGAACGGGATCATCAACGTGTCCGCGACCGACAAGGGCACGGGCAACCAGCAGCAGATCCAGATCACCGGCGGCTCCGGACTCTCCGAGGACGAGGTCGCGAAGATGGTCGCCGACGCCGAGGCCCACGCGGGCGAGGCGCACGCGCTGAAGGATCTGGCCGAGGCGCGAAACCAGGCCGAGACGCTCGCGTACTCCACCGAGAAGACGCTCGGCGAGCACCGCGAGTCGCTCGACGCGGAGACGGTGCAGACGATCGAGTCGCGGCTCGAGGAGCTGAAGGGCGTGCTCGACAGCACGGACGCGGCCGAGATCCGCGCCAAGTCCGACGCGCTCATGGAGTCCGCGCACGCGCTTGCCCAGAAGATCTACGAGCAGGCCCAGGCCGAGCAGCCGGCAGCCTCGAACGGCTCGACCTCCGAGTCCGAGGACGAGGTCGTCGAGGAGGCCGACTACGAGGTGATCGACGAGGAGGCCAAGCAGTAATGGCGGAGCAGCAGCCCATCCAGCCCGAGGTGGAGGAGCGGCTTGCCGCCGTCGAGGCCGAGCGCGACGAGTACCTCGACCAGCTGAAGCGGGTCGCGGCCGAGTTCGACAACTACCGCAAGCGGGCCGCGCGTGACCAGGAGAACCTGGTCGCGCGCGCCCACGAGCGGCTGATGAAGGCGATGCTCCCGGTCGTCGACGATCTCGAGCGGGCGCTCGTCGCCGCCGGCGAGCACGAGGAGGCGAAGCTCGACGAGGGCGTTCGAGCTGGTCGCCCGCGAGCTGCGCTCCGGCGCTCAAGCGCGAGGGCCTCGAGGAGATCGCGACCGACGGCAAGTTCGATCCCCACGTCCACGAGGCGCTGTTGACGCAGCCGTCCGACGCGGAGGAGGGCGACGTCATCGAGGTGCTCCAGAAGGGCTACCGGCTCGGCGACCACGTGCTGCGGCCTGCTCGTGTAGTCGTGTCCCAGGGGTCATGAGGGGGCCATCACCGCCCGAAAAGAGCGTCTGATGGCGGGCGATCTGTACGAGACCCTCGGGGTGGCCAAGTCCGCGTCCGCAGGACGAGATCAAGAAGGCCTACCGCAAGCTCGCGCGGCAGTTCCACCCGGACAAGAACCCCGGCGACACCGCCGCCGAGGAGCGCTTCAAGGAGATCCAGACCGCCTACGACGTCCTCGGCGACGCCGAGAAGCGGGCCGAGTACGACCGCGGGCCGCAGCAGTTCTTCGGCGGCGGCGGAGCCGGGCCGGGCGGGTTCCAGTGGAGCGGGAACGTCGGCGATCTCGGCGACCTCTCCGACCTGTTCGGCGGCATCTTCAACCGGGGCCGCTCCCAGAGCCGCGGCCGGCCGGGGCGCGACGTCGAGGTCGAGGTCAACGTCTCGTTCGAGGATTCGCTCAAGGGCGCGACGGTCCGCATCCCGGTCGAGCTCGAGACCGTGTGCGCGACGTGCCACGGCTCCGGCGCCGAGCCGGGGACGTCCCCGGTCGTGTGTCCCCTGTGCCACGGCCGCGGGGTCGTGAGCGAGAGCCAGGGCCTGTTCGCCCTGTCCCAGCCCTGCCCGCGCTGCGGAGGCAATGGCACCGTCGTCGAGACGCCGTGCCACACGTGCCACGGCACCGGCCGCGTACGGCGGACGAAGCGCTACACGGTCAAGATCCCCGCGGGCGTCAAGGACGGCACGCGGATCAAGCTGAAGGGGAAGGGCGAGCCCGGCGTGGGCGGGGGGCCGCCCGGCGATCTCCATGTCGTGACCCGGGTGACGCCGTCGCCGATCTTCTCGCGCCGGGGCGCGGATCTCGCGATCGACGTTCCCGTCACGTACGCCGAGGCCGCGCTCGGCGCCGAGGTCGAGGTGCCGACGCCCGACGGACGCGTCTCGTTGAAGGTTCCCGCCGGATCGCAGGACGGCCGCACGCTCCGCATCCGCGGCCAGGGCGCGCCGAAGCTGAACGGCGGCGGCAAGGGCGACCTGCTCGCGCGTGTGAAGGTCAACGTCCCGAAGAAGCTCACGAAGGCCGAGCGCGAGGCGATCGAGGCGCTCCAGAAGGTCGAGCGCGACAACCCGCGGGAGAAGGCGTTCTCGTGAGCCCGCGGACCCTGAACGAGGAGCTCGCGTCGCAGGAGCCGCGCACGGCACCCGAGCCGGAGACCGCCGAGGAGCGGTTCGAACGGCTGTTGCCGAGACGCCGCTGGGCCGCGGCCGTCGGCGTGGTCGCCGCTGCGACGTGGGCCGTGCTGGAGGTGCTCGGTCATGTCGGCGGATTCGGCAAGTGGGGTCTGATCGCCCTCGTCGTCGCCACGCTCGCAGCGATCGTGATCGGGGAGCGCGGAACGGAGAACGGCGATGACGACTGACGAGCGCACCCACCCGCGCTTCATGATCTCGGTCGCCGCCGAGATCGTCGGGATGCACCCGCAGACGCTGCGGATGTACGAGACCAAGGGGCTCGTCCGCCCGAGGCGCACGCCCGGGAACACGCGGCTCTATTCCGAGGCCGACCTCGAGCGGCTGCGGCTCATCAACCGGCTGACCACTGAGCTGGGCCTGAACCTGGCCGGCGTCGAGACCGTGCTCCGCCTCCAGGACGAGATGCAGCGGCTGCAGGCGCGGATGGAGCGGATCGAACGCGAGTTCCGCGCCGAGGTGCAGCAGGTGCACAAGCAGTACCGGCGCGACCTCGTCCTCTACCGAGAAACCGACCCGAGACCGGAGAAGCGATGGACTTCAACAAGCTGACCGTGAAATCGCAGGAAGCGTCGCGGCCGCGCAGGAGCTTGCGCGCCGGACGGGCAATCCCGAGATCTTCCCGGAGCACCTGACGCTGGCGCTCCTCGACCAGGAGCTGCCGCGCACGCTCGTCGAGCGCGCGGGCTCGTCCGCGGAGGAGCTGCGCGCGCAGGCCGAGGCCGCGCTGGCCAAGCGCCCTGCGGTCCAGGGCGGAAACCAGCAGCCCGGCGTCTCGACCGCGTTCTCCAAGGTGCTGGACAAGGCCGAGCAGGAGATGCGCCGGCTCGAGGACGAGTTCATCTCGACCGAGCATCTGCTGCTCGCGCTCGACGTCGTCCCGCGGGAGGCCGCTCGAGGCGGCGCTGCGCGAGGTGCGCGGCGCGCAGCGCGTCACGTCGCAGAATCCGGAGGGCGCCTACCAGGCGCTCGAGAAGTTCGGCCGCGACCTGACCGAGGCGGCCGAGCAGGGGAAGCTCGACCCGGTCATCGGCCGCGACGAGGAGATCCGCCGCGTGATGCAGGTGCTCTCGCGCCGCACCAAGAACAACCCGGTGCTGATCGGCGAGCCGGGCACCGGCAAGACGGCGATCGTCGAAGGCCTCGCGCAGCGCATCGTCGCCGGCGACGTTCCCGAAGGGCTGAAGGGCAAGCGCGTGTGGGCGCTCGACCTCGGCTCGCTCCTCGCGGGCGCCAAGTACCGCGGCGAGTTCGAGGAGCGGCTCAAGGCCGTGCTCGGCGAGATCGAGGCCGCGGCCGGCGAGATCATCCTCTTCATCGACGAGCTGCACACGATCGTCGGCGCGGGCGCCGCGGAGGGCGCCGTCGACGCGGCGAACCTGCTCAAGCCGATGCTCGCGCGCGGCGAGCTGCGCGCGATCGGCGCGACCACGCTCGACGAGTACAGAAAGCACATCGAGAAGGACGCGGCGCTCGAGCGGCGCTTCCAGCCGATCTTCGTCGGCGAGCCGTCCGTCTCGGACACGATCGCGATCCTGCGCGGCCTGAAGGAGCGCTACGAGGCGCACCACGGCGTGCAGATCCGCGACGCCGCGCTCGTCGCCGCCGCGGTGCTCTCCGACCGCTACATCTCCGACCGGTTCCTCCCCGACAAGGCGATCGACCTCGTGGACGAGTCGGCGTCGCGCCTTCGGATCGAGATCGACTCCTCGCCGCTCGAGCTCGACGAGGCCGACCGGCGCGTGCGCCAGCTCGAGATCGAGCTCGCCGCGATGGGCAAGGAGAAGCCGGAGGTGCGCGAGCCGCTCGAGCGCGAGCTGGCCGAGGCACAGGAGCGCCGCAACGAGCTGGCCGCGCGCTGGGCCGAGGAGAAGGAGGCGCTCGGACGCGTCGCGGAGATCACGAAGAAGATCGACGAGCTGCGGATGGAGGCCGACCGCGCCGAGCGGCAGGGCGACCTCCAGCGCGTCGCCGAGATCCGCTACGGCGAGCTGCCGGAGCTCGAGAAGGAACTGGACGAACGCGAGAAGAACGAGGCCACGCGCATGGTCAAGGAGGAGGTCGACGAGGACGACATCGCCGAGGTCGTCGCCCGGTGGACGGGCATCCCGGTGTCGCGTCTCCTCGAGGGCGAGGTCGAGAAGCTGATCCACATGGAGGAGCGCCTGCACGAGCGCGTGATCGGCCAGGACGAGGCGGTCACGGCGGTGGCGAACGCGCTCCGTCGCGCGCGGTCAGGGCTCCAGGATCCGAACCGGCCGATCGGCTCGTTCGTGTTCCTCGGGCCGACCGGCGTGGGGAAGACCGAGCTCGCCCGCGCGCTCGCCGAGTTCATGTTCGACGACGAGCGGGCCATGATCCGCCTCGACATGTCCGAGTACCAGGAGCGGCACACGGTCGCGCGGCTCGTGGGCGCTCCGCCCGGCTACGTCGGCTACGAGGAAGGCGGGCAGCTGACCGAGGCCGTGCGGCGCCGGCCCTACTCGGTCGTCCTCCTCGACGAGATCGAGAAGGCGCACACCGAGGTCTTCGACGTGCTGCTCCAGATCCTCGACGACGGCCGCCTCACCGACGGCCAGGGCCGCACGGTCGACTTCCGCAACACCGTGATCATCATGACCTCGAACGTCCGCTCGGCCGAAGCCTTGAGGGACGTGTTTCGCCCTGAGTTTCTCAACCGGATCGACGAGATCGTCGAGTTCCAGCCTCTGTCCCGCGAGCAGCTCGGAGAGATCGTGGAGCTCCAGCTGACCCGGCTGCGCGAGCGGCTCGGCGAGCGCGCGATCGGGCTGCGGCTCACCGACGCGGCCAAGGAGCTCGTGGCCGAGGCGGGCTGGGATCCGGCCTACGGCGCCAGGCCGCTCAAGCGGGCGCTCCAGCGTCTGGTCGAGAACCCGCTGGCGCTGCGGCTCCTCGAGGGCGAGTTCCACGAGGGCGACACGGTCGAGGTGGACGTGGACGGCGACGAGCTCGTCTTCCGCAAGGCCGAGGTGGCCGAGGCGGCGAGTGGTCTAGCCGCTGAACGGCCGCCTTGTCCGCTGCTTGTGCGGTCGCCACGATTGACCTGTGTGGAGACGGAGCTCCGAACGCCGCGACGCTCGATGACGTGGTCGAGCTACTCGGCGGAATCGGGATAACGCTGATGGATGATCAGCGCTACCCTTGAATCGATCGACGCGATGCTCAAAGAAGAGAACGACGACGATGCCGAGCTCCTGACGACCGCAGGCGAGAGCGAGAGGAATTGCGCGCGCGCGGGCAAGGCGGCCCGCGAGAACATGCAGGCGATTATCGACCGCGTCGAAGCCCGCATGCAGGAGCGCCGCGAGCGCCGTGAGCGCGGTCTGCTCCGCCGGATCTTCTCGCGCTGACGTCCAGAAACGAACGAGGCGACGGCTTGGAACCGTCGCCTCGAACCCCCTTCCCTGGAAATCGGAACAGCCTGCCAAGCACGGGAGGCGGGCTGTTCCTCGGAGGTGCCCTTTCCAGGTTCTTGTGATTCTCCAACGCATCCGCGGACGGATGGGTTACGCGTTGGTTAAGAACCGGTGCGGCTAGACGGTCGACTCGAGGAACTCGGCGTGCCCGCGCTCGGGCGGGGCGCCGTAGGCGTAGAGGAGCAGGTCCTCCGTGCCTTCGTTCGCGATCTGGAGCGGTGTGCCGGCGGCGACGTGCACCAGGCCTCCGGCCGGAGTCTCCTCGCGCACGGGCGGCTCGCCGAGGTACATCGTCAGCGTGCCTCGGAGGACGACGAACGTCTCCTCCTGGAGCATGTCCTTGTGCCGCTTGCCCTTCGAGCCGGGCTCGTAGCGCCACAGGTTGGCGCGGGTGTGCTCGAAGCCGGCGAGGTCGGTCAGCGGGGCGACGTGGCGCGGCGCCTCGTCCTCCTCGCGCGGACGTTCCTCCCACGAGAGGTCGCCGGGGCGGACGACGTTGTAGGCCATCGGGCGCGAGTCTAGTTTCCCGAGGCCGAGAAGTGCTGGTAGTCCTTCGGCCCGCTCCACGAGCCGCCCCAGCTCCAGCCGATCGCCTTGAACGCCTTCACGACCTTGTCGTTCGCGTGGATCATCCCGCGCGCCCGCTTCGAGCGGTCGGCGTACGGCCGCCCCTTCTCCGGAGAGACGTGCGAGCCGTCGACGTACGGGTTCTCGACCGGGTTGATGTCGATCGCCTTCCCGTAGGCGTGCTCGGACCACCGGGTCGTCCCGGCCACGTAGCGGCAGTTGAACGCCGAGGTGTTGTCGGCCTCCATCGAGCGGTCGTCGCTCGCGCCGTAGGCGTCCACGAGCCAGACCTTCCGCAGGCGGAAGTGCTTGTCGAAGAGCTTGCGCATGACCCCGAGCACGTCCCCGGCCTCGCTCTTGTGGATGATCAGCCGGCCGCGGCGCACCTTGTCGTCGAAGCCCCAGTGGTCGAACTCGAGCAGGCGCAGGTTCTTGAACCCGACCGGGCAGCCCGCGTGCCACGAGCGTCCGGTCATCTTCTCGCGGATCTTCGGGCCGATCGGCTTGACCTCGCCGTGGAAGACCGGTGCCGCGGCGCCCGCGGCGGGAAACGCCAGCGCGACGATCGCGAGCCCGACGAGGACGCGCGCATCCAAGGGTGATAGCAGGTCCGCCGAGGTAGGTTGCGCGCGTGACCGAGGAAGCCGTCAAGCCCCCGCTTCGGCCCGTCGAACGTCCGCTCATGCTCGGCGAGGTCTTTGCGGAGACGATCCGCGCCTACGGCGCGCGCATCTGGTTCGCGTTCGGGCTCGGGGCCGGGGTCGCCGCGGGGATCTCGCTCGCGGCGGTCGTCGACAACCTGATCGGCAAGCTGGCGCTCTTCACCTGGATGTTCGCCGCGCTGTTCGCGCTCGCCGTCCGCTACATCGAGGGCGACACGGTCGGGGAGGCCGTCCGCCGGGTCGGAGCCCGGTCGCCGGTGCTGCTCGTGCTCGGCCTGGTCGTCACCCTCCCGCTCGCGGTCGGCGTCTTCGACCCGCTCATCGGGCTCGTCGCGTGCGTTCTGGCTCGGGCTCGTGTCCTTCTCGATCCCGGTTGCGGTCGTGGAGGACGCCGAGGGGGGCTTCGCGTCCCGCGTCGCCTACGCGCTGCGGCGCTCGTACGAGATCAGCAAGGCCTCGTACCTCCATGCGGTCGGCGTCGTGGCGGCGTTCGTGATCGTCTTCGGCCTCTTCGGCAACATCCTCCTGGACGCGCTGCGCAGCTTCGGCGACAACGGATACATCGCCGCCTTCCTCATCGCCCAGGGGTTTCTGCTCCCGTTTCTCTTCCTCGGCCTGAGCGTGCTCTTCTTCGAGCAGCGCTCCCGCGCGATAAGCTCGCCCTGATGCCGACCTACATCATGCTGTCGAAGCTTTCCGAGCAGGGTCTCCAGACGCTCCGCGCCAACCCCGAGCGCCTCAAGGAGGTCAACCGCGACGTCGAGGAGCTCGGCGCCAAGGTTCTCCACCAGTGGTTCGTCCTCGGGCCGCACGACTTCGTGAACATCGTCGAGGCGCCCGACGCCAAGACGATCGCGCGCGTGTCGCTCGCGATCTCCGCCCGAGGCTCGGCCGAGCTCGAGAGCTACGAGGCGATCGAGGTCGACGAGCTGATCGACCTGCTCAACGGCTGAGCGCTCGGCTCTTCGATTACGGCGCCGACACGCCGAACCTCGACTGCGAAACGCTCGACCGCCTGGACATAACGCCGCCCAACACCCGCCTGACCAAGGGGCCGCGCGCCCGGACGGCCTCCCGTCAGGTGCGGTTCGCGTTCAAGTCCACGGAGGCCGGCTCGAGGTTCGAGTGCAAGCTCGACCGCGGCGCGTTCAAGCGCTGCAGGTCGCCGAAGACCTACAGGAAGCTGAAGAAGGGCAAGCACACGTTCCGGGTGCGCGCGATCGACGCCGCCGGGAACAACGACGCCTCGCCGGTCAAGAAGACCGGCGGATCAACTAGCGGCGAGCGCCACGGCGACCTCGGCCGCCAGGCCCGCGTTCGCGACCACGAGCTTCTTGTTCGCCTCGACCGTCGCGCCGCCGCTTTGCTCGTGGAGGAACGCGAGGACGAACGGCGTCACCGCCTGGCCGTGGACGCCCTGCCGGTCGGCCTCGGCGAGGCCGGCCTCGATGAGCGGCTCGACGTCGAGGCTCTCGTCCGGCGGGCGGGCGAGGAGGAGGCCGCAGCCGCCGAGCGCCCAGTGGCCGAGCGCGATCGCCGCAGCTTCGCCGGCCGACTCCACCCGCGCCGAGACCGCCGGCCCGCCCCCGGCGCGGTAGAAGAGCGGCAGCTCGTCCGTGCGGTAGCCGAGCACGGGCACGCCGAAGGTCTCGAGCAGCTCGGCGGTCGCCGGGACGTCGAGGATCGACTTCGCGCCGGCCGCGACCACGACGGCCTGCGTGCTCGCGATCGCGTTGATGTCGGCCGAGATGTCGAGGCTCTGCGCCCAGCCGCGGTGGACGCCGCCGATGCCGCCCGTTCCCATCGTCCGGATCCCGGCGGCGCGGGCGACGGCCAGCGTGCCGCCGACGGTGGTCGCCCCGATCGCACCCTGCGCGGCGCAGGCGGCGAGGTCGCGCGGCCCGGCCTTGCGGGCGTCCGGCGACTCGTCGAAGCGGGCCAGCTCCTCGGTCGAGAGCCCGACGCGGATCTCGCCGTCGAGCACGCCGATCGTCGCCGGAATCGCTCCCGCGGCTCGAACGGCGGCCTCGCACGCCTCGCCGACCGCCAGCCCTTCGCCCGTCGGAAATCCGTGCGCGACGATCGTCGTCTCGAGCGCGACGACCGGGCCGTTCGCGGCCAGCGCCTCGGCGATCTCGGGCGCGACTCTCATCCGGGGAATGCTCCCATGCGGCCGACGCAGCGCGCGGCCGCCTTGAGCCCGAGCTCGACGCCGTCGAGCAGGAACCCGGCCGCGAGCGCGTCGCCGGCGCCCGTCGTGTCGACCACCTCGGCCGGCTCGGCGGGGTACGCGGTCTCGGTGCCGGCCGTGCGGACGACGCAGCCCTCGGCGCCGCGCTTCTCGACCACCGTGAACGCCTTGGGCGAGACGAGCGCGACCTCCTCGCTGTTCCCGAAGATCAGCTCCGGGGCGAGCCCTGCGACCCGCTCGCGGAACGCCTCGACGCCGAGCGCGCGGATCGCGCTCACCGAGGAGAGGTCGAGGCTGACCTGCGCCCCGGTCGTGCGCGCGATCTGCGCGGCCCGAAACGCCGTGGCGGCGATCGGCGGGCGGACGAGCGTGTAGGCGGGCAGGTGCAGCCACTCGCACCCCTCGACCCAGAGCGGATCGAGCTCCTCCGGCGTGAAGTCGGGCGAGACGCCGCGGTCGCTCAGCATCGTCCGCGTCCCGTCGGGGGCTGCGAGCGACACCACCGTTCCGGTGCCGGACTCGACCTCGGGCCCGGCCACGTCGACCCCGCGCCGGGTCAGCTCGTCGAGCAGCATCCGCCCGGCCGGATCCGCCGCGCGCTTCCCGACGAACTGCGCCTCGCCGCCCAGCTCGGCCACCCACGCGGCCACGTTCGCCGCCTGCCCGCCAGGGCCGACGCGCGTGCGGCCGTAGGTGTCCGTGTCCCCCGCGATCGGGCCGTCGAGCCGCACGACCACGTCGAGGAGCAGATCGCCGAGCGTGCAGATCACGACCCGCACCCTAGACTGAGAGGTGTGGACGGTGAACGCGGAGGACGGCTCGGGACCTTCCTCATCGGCGGCGTGGTCGGCTCGATCGCGGGCCTCGTCGCCGCGGGCCGCATGCGGATGAAGGAGCCGCCGAAGCGCACGACCCCGGCGGGCCTCGCCGCGTTCGAGGAGGCGCCGTGCTACCAGGAGCTCGTCGACCGCGAGCGAGAACGCGAGGAGCCCGGCGCGCGGTAGGTTTGTTCCAGGACGCGCGTCCTTTATTCATGCCTATCTACGAGTACAGATGCCCCAAGGGGCACACCTTCGATCTGCTCCAGCGGATGAGCGACGCGCCGCCCAAGGTCTGCGAGATCTGCGGGGCCGCGCCGGTCGAGAAGGTGCTCTACCCGGCCGCGATCCACTTCAAGGGCTCGGGGTTCTACTCGACCGACTACGGCCGCGGCGGGCGCAAGAAGGTCAAGGAGACCGACGGCGCCTCGGCGTCGTCCTCGGACTCCTCGGACTCGAAGCCGGCCGTGCAGAAGACCGACAAGCCGGCCACCGACAAGAAGTCGGCGAGCCTAGCCGCCCGCGCGGCCGACGAAGCAGCCGGGCGCGTACGGCTGGCCCTTGGGCGGGCGCTGCGGCGCGCTCTGCCCGGTGATCTGGAGGATGACGCTCGCGTTGTCCTCGGACGAGACGATCACCGAGGCGCCGTCGATCGTCTCCGGATCGCCCCCGAGGCGGCAGCGCAACGTCTTCGAGTCGGCGGCGCGCTTTCGCACCCACGTCACCTCGAGCAGCTCGTTCGTGGAGAGGTCGGTCGCGAGCGGCGTGACCACGTCGTCGCCGATGAACGGCATCCGCAGGAAGCCGGAGAGGCCGGTGATCTTGTCCATGATCGCCTGGACGACGCGCTGCTGGCGCTCGCCGCGGGTGATGTCGCTCTCGCCCGGGTCGAGCTGGTTCTCGCGAATCCGCGCGTAGACGAGCGCGCGCTTCCCGTCGAGTTCGATCTCGCCCTTGTTGAAGCGCCAGCCCTCCCAGGTCGCGCACTGGTCGGGCTTCAGCGGACAGTCGAACGGATTCGACAGGATCGGCTTCGGGTTTTGGATCGTGATCCCGCCGAGCGCGTCCACGACCTCGTTGAAGGTGCCGAAGTCGACGACGATCACGTGGTTGACCGGCAGGCCGGTGAGCTGCTCCACGGTCTCGATGGCGAGCGCCGGGCCGCCGAAGGCGTAGGCGGCGTTGATCTTGTCCGGCCCGTGGCCGGGGATGTCGACGCGCAGGTCGCGCGGGATCGACACGAACGAGAGCCGGTGGTCGTCCGGGTTCGTGCGCAGGAGCATGATCGAGTCGGAGCGCCCGCGTCCGCTTCGGTCCTTGCGGTTCGCGCCCACGTCGGCGCCGAGGACGAGGACGTTCGACGGCGTCGTGAGGAGCGAGCCCGAATCGGGCGAGAGCGCCGCGTAGGCGGCCTTGTCGAGCCGCGCGTTCGCTTCCTTCACGCCTCGGTTCACCGCGAGATACCCGAGCACGGCCCACACGAGCGTGACCAGCACGAAGATCCCGAGGACCGAGAGGGCGATGCGCCGCCAGCGGCGCCAGCTCCTCCAGCCTCCCCGCTTCGTCTTCGGCTGTTTGGGCTCGCCGTCGGCAGAGCCGCCGTCCTCGCGGCTTCTGATCGGCTTGGCCGGACCCCGGGTCCGCCCGCCGCGATAGACCTTGTACGGCTTGTCTTTCCCGGCCACGACGAGCGGCTATGGTAGCCGCGGCCTCATGCCCGACCGCCATGTCATCGCGATCGACCTCGGCGGGACGAAGCTCGCGGGAGGCCTCGTGGGCGAGGACGGGACGGTCGAGTCGCGGCTCGAGCGCGCGACCGAGCAGGCCGACCAGGATGTGCTCGTCCGCCAGCTCGAGGACGCGATCGCCGCCCTCCACGGGCCGTCCGTGGTCGCGCTCGGCATCGGGATTCCGTCGCTGATCGACCAGAAGGCGGGGCGGGTCGGCGCCTCCGTGAACGTTCCGCTCGCCGGGATCGACCTGCGCGACCTGCTCGAGGAGCGCTTCGGGCTTCCGGTCGCGCTCGAGAACGACGCCAACTCCGCCGCGGTCGCCGAGCACCGGCTGGGCGCGGGGCGGGGGTGCGACCACATGGTCATGCTCACGCTCGGCACCGGGGTCGGAGGCGGCCTGATCCTGAACGGGGCGCTCTACCGCGGCGCGATCGGCGCGGCCGCCGAGCTCGGGCACATCACCGTCGACATCCGCAGCGACCTTCCCTGCGACGGCCTCTTCTGTCCCGGCCACGGACACCTCGAAGGGCTCGCGGGCGGGCGGGCGGCGGCACGCCGGGCGGGCGAGACGGCCGACGCGCAGCCGGACGGTTCTCTCGCGCGTGCGCGCGCGCAAGGCAAGGAGCTGAACGGCGCGCTGCTCGTCGAGCTGGGCCGGGCGGGCGAGCCGGACGCCCTGGAGCTCCTCGAGGCGATCGGCTTCGATCTCGGCATCGGCATCGAGAGCTACGTGAACATCTTCAATCCCGAGATCGTGGTCGTCGGCGGGGGCTTCGGCGAGGCCGGCGAGCTGCTGCTCGGCGCGCGGCGGCGTCGCCGAGCGCGTCTTCCCGGGAATCGAGAGCTACGTGAACATCGTCAACCCCGAGATCGTCGTCGCGGCGGGGCTTCGGCGAGGCCGGCGAGCTGCTGCTCGGCCCGGCGCGGCGCACGGTCGCCGAGCGCGTCTTCCCGACCGTCCGCGACTCGGTGCGCATCGTCGAGGCGGAGCTCGGCCCCGAGGCGGGGCTCATCGGCGCCGGGCTCGGTCGGCTTCGACCTCGGTCTGAGTGCTCGTCGTCTGTCCCACGCCGATCGGGAACCTCGAGGACGTGACGCTGCGGGTCCTCCGCGAGCTGGCCGAGTGCGACGCGGTGCTCTGCGAGGACACGCGCCATACCCGCGTGCTCCTGGCGCGGCACGAGATTCGCCCGAAGTCGCTCATCAGCTACCACCGCCTGAACGAGGCGGCGCGCACCGCCGAGCTGCTCCCGCGCCTCGAGGCCGGCGAGCGGATGGCGCTCGTCAGCGACGCGGGCCTGCCGGGCGTGAACGATCCCGGCGCCCGCCTCGTCGCGGTCGCGATCGAGCACGGGATCCCGGTCACGGTGCTCCCCGGCCCGTCGGCGGTCGAGACGGCGCTCGTCGCGAGCGGCCTCGTCGGCGAGCGCTACGCCTTCGTCGGCTACCTGCCGCGCGGCGCCGCGGCGCTCGACCGGCTGTGGGAGGAGCTGGCCGCGTGGACGTGGCCCGCGGTCGCGTTCGAGTCGCCGAAGCGCCTGCCCGCGACCCTGGCCTCGCTGGCCGCGTTCGATCCCGAGCGCCCGCGTCGCCGTCTGCCGCGAGCTGACGAAGAAGTTCGAGGAGGTCGTCCGCGGCCCGGCCTCCGAGGTCGCCGTCCGGCTTCGCCGAGCCGCCGAAGGGCGAGATCACGCTCGTGATCGGCGCCGCGTCCGCGCAGGAGCCGGACGAGGACGAGGCGATCGCCGCGGTCGCGGAGCTGGTCGCCGCGGGCTTCTCCCGCAAGGACGCCGCCGGCGCTCGTCGCGCGCCTCACCGGCGTGCCGCGGAACCGGCTGTACAAGTCGTCGCTCTAGAGCGCGGCGATCTCGGCGACGCAGCGCACGCAGACGGGCCGACCGCGGTACTCCGCCAGCGGCTCGTTGCGGGAGCAGAACACGCAGGCCGTGCTGGGCCGCGAGAGCACGATCGAATCGTCCGCCATCGAGATCTCCAGCGGGTCGCGCTCGGCGATGCCGAAGCGCTTGCGGATCTCGCTCGGAATCACGATCCGGCCGAGCGGATCGACGCGGCGGACGACGCCCGAGGTGGCTCTTCCGGGTGTTGGAAGGTCGAGCCATCAACCCACCCTTTCGCGATTCGCGGAACCCGAAACGCCCGTCCGTATCATTGATTGCGAGTGACCTTCTACATCACGACCCCCATCTACTACGTCAACTCGACGCCCCACATCGGCCACGCGTACACGACGATCGCGGCCGACGTCCTCGCGCGCCATCACCGCCAGCGCGGCGAGACGACGTTCTTCCTGACCGGGACGGACGAGCACGCGTCGAAGGTCGCGCGGGTCGCCGCCGAGGAGGGGCTCGAGCCGAAGGAGTACGCCGACCGCATCGTCGAGCACTGGCGCGCGCTGCCCGAGCGGCTGAACGCGACGCACGACTTCTTCATCCGCACGACCGACGAGGGGCACAAGGCGTTCGTGCAGGACTTCCTCCAGCGCATCTACGACAACGGCGACATCTACGAGGACATCTACGCGGGCCTCTACTGCGTCGGGTGCGAGGCGTTCAAGAACGAGGACGAGCTGGTCGACGGCCTCTGCCCGATCCACGGTACGGCGCCCGAGTGGATCGAGGAGAAGAACTACTTCTTCCGCCTCTCGGCCTACCAGGACAAGCTGCTCGCGCTCTACGACTCCCGGCCCGACTTCGTCCTCCCGCCGAACCGCTCGAACGAGGCGCGGTCGTTCATCGCCGGCGGGCTCGAGGACTTCAGCGTCAGCCGCGCGGGCCAGCCGTGGGGCGTGCCGATCCCCTGGGACGAGAGCCAGGTCACGTACGTCTGGGTCGACGCGCTCATCAACTACCTGAGCGCGCTCACCTACGCGCGCGAGGGCGAGGATCTGCGCGACGCGCTCTGGCCGACGCGTCCACCACCTGCTCGGCAAGGACATCCTCCGCTTCCACTGCGTCTTCTGGCCGGCGCTGCTCCTCGCCGCCGGCTACGAGCCGCCGAAGCAGCTCTTCGTCCACGGCTTCCTGCTCCTCGACGACAAGAAGATCTCCAAGTCGGTGGGGAACGTGATCGACCCGCTCGACCTGATCGACGTCTACGGGGTCGACCCCGCTGCGCTTCTACGTGCTGCGCGCGGTGCCGTTCGGGCAGGACGGGAGCGCGTCGCTCGACGGCGTGCGCGAGCGCTACGACCGCGAGCTCGCGAACGACCTCGGCAACCTGCTCTCGCGGACGACGGCGATGATCGCCAAGTACCGCGACGGGCGGATTCCGCTCGCGGCGGTGCCCGGCGGGGGCGAGCGGCTGGCGTCGCTGAGCGCGGGCGTGGCGATCAAGCTCGACCGCTTCGACCTGACCGGCGCCCTCGAGGATCTCTGGGCCTACGTCCGCGACCTGAACGGCTACGTCACCGCGCAGAAGCCGTGGGAGCTGGCGAAGGACGAAGCGAACGCCGGCGAGCTCGACACGGTGCTCTTCACGCTGGCCGACGGGCTGCGGGCGGTTGCGGTCGGCCTCGCGCCGTTCCTGCCGGACACGGCGCCGAAGATCCTCGCCGCGCTCGGCCAGCCCGAGGACGTCGCGTGGTCGAACTTCGCGTACGGGCTCACGGTCGCCACGGACGGGGTCGGGCCGGCGGAGCCGCTCTTCCCTCGCATCGAAGTTCCCGAAGCCGCTTGATCGACACGCACGCGCATCTCGACGGTGCGGACGCCGCCGGGTGGCTCGAGCGGGCCCGGGCCGCCGGGGTCTCGCGCGTCGTCGCCGTCGGCTGCGGGCTCGATTCGTGCCGTGCGACGCTCGGCGATCGCCGAGCGGGAGGAGGGCGTCTACGCGGCGCTCGGGTTCCATCCGCATCAGGCCGACGAGCCGGCCGACCTCGACGCGCTGCGGGAGCTGCTCGCGCATCCGAAGGCCGTGGCCGTGGGGGAGACGGGGCTCGACTGGTTCCGCGACTACGCCGCCCGCGACGCCCAGGAGGCGCTGTTTCGCGCTCAGGTCGCGCTCGCGGCGGAGCTGGGCAAGCCGCTCGTCATCCACACGCGCGCGGCGGACGAGGACACGCTCGCGGTGCTGCACGGCGTCGAGACGCCCGTCGTCCTGCACTGCTTCTCGTCGTCGGTGCTGCTCGAGCCTGCGCTCGAGCGACGGCTGGTACGTCTCGTTCGCCGGCAACGTGACCTACCCGAAGGCGGGCGAGCTGCGCTGGGCGGCCGAGCGCGTGCCCGCCGAGCGGATCCTGGCCGAGACCGACTCGCCGTACCTCTCGCCCCAGGCCGTGCGCGGCAAGCCGAACGAGCCCGCGCACGTGATGCACACGCTGGCCGCGCTGGCCGAGACGCGCGGCGTCGAGCCGGCCGAGCTCGAGGCGCAGATCGAGGCGAACGCCGACCGGGTGTTCGGCCTTTCGTGAGCGTCACGCCGAAGAAGCAGCTCGGCCAGCACTTCCTCGTCGACCCGAACATCCTCGGGGTCATCGGCCGTCTCGCCGAGCTCGAGCCCGAGGACGTCGTCCTCGAGATCGGCGCGGGCCTCGGCGTGCTCACGACCTACCTGGCGGATCGCGTGGCGCACGTCCACACGGTCGAGCTCGACCGCTCGCTCGAGGCGCCGCTCCGCGAGATCGCCGAGCGCCCGAACGTGGATCTCCTGATCGGCGACGCGCTCGCCCTTCCGCTCGCCGGGCTCGAGCCGACGCCCACGAAGCTCGTCGCCAACCTGCCCTACAACGTCGCCACGCCGCTCATCGCGGAGAGCCTCGACGGCCTGCCCGCGGTCGAGCTCTGGTGCGTGATGGTGCAGCGCGAGGTCGCCGACCGGCTCTTCGCCGAGCCGGGGACGAAGGCGTACGGCGCGGTCTCGGTGCTCGTGCGGCTGACCGCCGAGCGGACGGGCTTCCATCCGGTCTCGCGCTCGGTGTTCCGGCCGCCGCCGAACGTGGACTCGGCGCTCGTCGCGTTCCGGCGCCGCCGCGTCTGGGGCGAGGAGTTCGCCGGGTTGAAGCGCGTCGTCCAGGCCGGGTTCGGGCACCGGCGCAAGACGCTCGTGAACTCGCTCGTCCTCGGCGGGTTCGAGCGTGCGGCCGTCGACGCGGCGCTGGCGCCGGCCGGGATCGACCCCGGCGTTCGCGCCGAGGCGCTCGAGCCCGAGACGTTCGTCGATCTCGCCGGAGCGCTCGCGTGATCGCCGCGCACGCCAAGATCAACCTGGCGCTCGTCGTCGGCGGCGCGCGCCCCGACGGGCTGCACGAGCTGGCCTCCGTCATGCAGCGGATCGACCTCGCGGACGACCTCGAGCTCGCCGAGGCGCCCGGGCTCTCGGTCGAAGGCTTCGACGACACGCTCGTCCGCCGGGCGCTGCAGCGCCTCGCAAAGGAGGTGGGCGTCGAGCCGAACTGGCACGTCCGCATCGGCAAGCGGATCCCGGTCGCGGCCGGCCTGGGCGGCGGCAGCTCCGACGCAGCGGCCGCCCTGCTCGCCGCGAACGACGCGCTGGCCGAGCCGCTCGCTCCCGGACCGCCTGGTCGAGCTGGCGGCCGAGGTCGGCTCGGACGTCCCGTTCTTCCTGGGGCCCGGCCCGAAGCTCGTCGAGGGCGCGGGCGAGCGGCTCACGGCCGTCGAGCTTCCGCAGGACTACACGGTCGTCCTGGCGCTGCCGCACGAGGAGGCGAAGGCATCCACGGGCGAGGTCTTCCGCCGCTTCGACGCGCTCGACGGTCCTGCCGGCTTCGCGGAACGGCGCGCCGCGCTCGCCGCGGCGCTCGCCGCAGGCGACCTCGCAGGGCTGCCGCCGAACGACCTCGCCCGCGCCGCCGGCGCCGCGCCGCTGGCGGCCGAGCTGCGCGAGTCGGGCGCGTTCCGGGCGGATCTCACCGGCGCGGGCCCCGCGGTGTACGGGCTCTTCTCCGCCCGTGAGCAGGCCGAGATCGCCGCGGTCGCGCTCGAGCCGCAGGCGCAGGTCTGGCTTGCGCAGCCGGTCTGGTAGCGTCGAAACCGTGTCCGCCCTGCCCGTGATCGAGCACGGCGAGGGGCGCTCCTCGAGATGGCTCCGCGAGAACCGGCTGCGGCTCGCGATCCTCGTCGCCCTCGTCGAGACGGCCCTCGTGGTCGGCGACGTGATCGGCTGGTACGTCGCCGTCGGAGTCGCGGCGGTGATCATCGGCTTCTACTTCCTCGTCGGGCGGAGATCGCGCCGGCCGTGGCTGCGCCAGCTGTCGTGGTCGCTCGCCGTGTCGCAGGCGCTGCCGGTCGTCGTCCCGTTCGCAGCCCTGGCGGTCGGCGCGCTCATCGTGCTCGGTGTCGTCGCGGCCGTCTTCTTCGCGCTGGCCTACATCGTCTTCGGCCGCCGGTGACCTCGGATACGCTGAGGCATCTCCCGATGGGGCGTAGCCAAGCGGTAAGGCAGCGGGTTTTGGTCCCGTGACCGGAGGTTCGAATCCTCCCGCCCCAGCCATTCCTACGGTGACTCCTCCGCTCGCAGCACTCGTCATGGCAGCCGGCCTCGGAACGAGGATGGTGTCCGAGCGCCCGAAACAGCTCCATCCGCTGCTCGGCCGGCGGCTCGTGGACTGGCCCGTCGAGGCGGCGCGCGAGGCCGGCCCCGACCGGCTCGTGCTCGTCATCTCTCCGGGAACCGAGGACGAGCTCGCGCGGCGACTGGGAGACCGCCGTGCAGCCCGAGGCGCGCGGCACGGGCGACGCGGCCGCGACCGGCCTCGCCGCGCTCGGCGACTTCGACGGCGACGTGCTCGTCCTCCCCGGGGACGGCGCCCTGTTGACCGCGTCCACGCTGGAGCGCCTCGTCGAGGCGCATCGCGCCGAGGGCGCCGCGGTGACCCTGCTCACGGTCGAGACCGACGAGCCGCTGCCGTACGGCCGCATCGTCCGGGACGGCTCGGGCGCGGTCTCGCGCATCGTCGAGGAGCGCGACGCCACCGACGAGGAGCGGGCGATCCAGGAGCTGAACTCGTCCGTCTACGTCTTCGCCGCCGCCGATCTGCGCGCCGGGCTCGACCGGCTCGAGACCTCGAACGCGCAGGGCGAGCTCTACCTCACCGACGCCGTCGGGCATCTCGTCGCCGCGGGCCGTCCGGTCGCCACCGTCGCGGCCGCGGATCCGAACGAGGCGCTCGGCGTCAACACGCGCGCCGATCTGGCCGCCGTCGCCGCGCTCCTGCGCGACCGCATCGTCCACGCGCACATGCTCGCCGGGGTGACCGTCACGGATCCGTCCACGACGTGGATCGAGGCGGACGTCGAGCTCGAGCCCGACACGGTCGTCCAGCCGTTCACCGTTCTTCGCGGCTCGACGGTCGTGCGCCGCGGCGCCGAGGTCGGCCCGCATGTCGTCGCCGTCGACGCGGAGATCGGCCCGGGCGCAACCGTCGGCCCGTTCGCCTATCTGCGGCCCGGCGCGAGGCTGGCCGCCGGTGCCAAGGTCGGCACGTTCGTCGAGATCAAGAACTCGGAGATCGGCGAGCGCGCCAAGGTCCCGCACCTCTCCTACATCGGCGACGCGGAGATCGGCGAGGACACGAACATCGGCGCCGGCGCGATCACCGCGAACTACCGGCCCGAGCGCGGCGGCGCCAAGGAACGCACCAAGATCGGCCGCAACGTCCACACCGGAAGCGACAACGTATTTGTCGCGCCCGTGGAGATCGGGGACAATGCCTGGGTCGGAGCGGGATCGACCATCACGGAGGACGTCCCGCCGGGAGCCCTTGCGATCGCGCGAGCCAAGCAGGTCAACAAAGAGGACTACAGAGGTGACAAGTCTGATGAATGACGTGGCTCTGCCGGGTCTCGCAGGAGGAGGCGATTCGACGCAGGCGAGCTCGGAGCGCGGGCACTGGATCCGCCGCGGCCCCGAGGGGCGGCTCATGCTCTTCTCGGGCCGCTCGAACCCCGACCTCGCGGAGCAGATCGCCCAGCAGCTCGGGATCGAGCTCGGCGACGTCCACGTGAAGACGTTCGCGAACGGCGAGGTCTACAGCCGCTTCATGGAGTCGATCCGCGGCGCCGACGTGTTCATCGTCCAGTCGTGCGCGGGCCCGAACACGAACGACTACCTCTGGGAGCTCCTGACGCTGATCGACGCGGCCAAGCTCGCCTCCGCGAACCGGATCACGGCCGTCATGCCGTGGTTCCCCTACTCGCGCCAGGACAAGAAGTCCGCGCCGCGCGAGCCGATCACCGCGAAGCTCCTCGCGAGCTGCCTGGAGGTCGCCGGCGCCGACCGCGTGCTGACGATGGATCTCCACGCGGGCCAGATCCAGGGCTTCTTCTCGATCCCGGTCGACCACATGACCGCGCTGCCGCTCTTCGCCAAGTACTACCGCGACAAGGGCATGTGGGGCGACGGCGTCGTGGCGGTCGCGCCCGATCCGGGCCGCGGCAAGATGACGACCCGCTTCGCCCAGTTCCTCGAGGCCGACGTGGCCTACATGTCGAAGACGCGGCCCGAGCACGACGTCGCCGAGGTCACGGAGGTCGTCGGCCGCGAGCGCGTGAAGGGCAAGGCGGCGATCCTGTGCGACGACCTGATCGTGACCGGCTCGACGCTCATCTCCGGGGCGAACGCGCTGCTCGAGGCGGGGGCGACCGCCGTCTACGCGTGCGCCACCCATGGGCTCATCCCGACGTTCGCGCTGGACAAGATCGCGAACAGCGAGCTGACCGAGATCGTCGTCACCGACACGGTCATGGTCGACCCGACGACGCGCCCCGCCAACGTGCAGATCCTCCCGGTCGCGGGCCTCCTCGCCGACACGATCCAGAACGTGTTCTCGGGCGAGTCGGTCTCCGAGATCTTCGCCGGCGAGAACCAGCTCTTGGTCGGCTGGACGCGCGTGCGGCGACCTCGGTCGACCCGATCCGCTGTCGAGCACCGATGGTCGCAGGCGGCGTCGACCGAGTCCTCGTTGCCCGTCGCCGACGTGCAGTTGACCGCGTAGAAGGCCGTTCCGTCGAAGATCCACGCCTCCCGCGTGTGGATGCCCTCGCCCGCGCTGGTCGACCCCTCGAAGGTGACTGCCGGGAGGCCGGCGATCGTCACCTGCGCGAGATCGCCCTCGAGCTTCGTTCCCGCGACGCTGGTCGCGAAGAACTGCTCCGCGCCGCTGCGAATCTCGTCCATGAGGTCGCCGATATTGGCCGCGGTGACCTCCTGGGGGGACTCGAGCACTCCGACGGCGATCCCGGTCACGCCCGGATCGGGAGCGATGACCACGTCCGCGCTGCCCGGGTCGGAGCTCGTCTCGCGTTCCTCCCAGTCGCCGGGATACGTGAACGAGTAGCCGTCGCCCTCGAAGGTCTTGTCGGGCCCGGCGGCCCCGTCGCCGCCGCAACCGGCCAGGAGGAGAAGCACGAGCAGCAAGAGGGCGGCGCGCATCGAAAACCAAGGTAGTGCAAGTCCCCGGCACGAGGGATGCTGGATTTCGGGCCTCTTGCCGATGGGGACGGGAGCAACCCAGGCGGGGTGGCGCGCCTAGAACACCTTGGAGGCGCATGCCGAGGATCGACCCCCGCAAGGTTCCCACCCTCTATGTGATCGCCATGGCCGCGTGGATCTACGGCTTCGCAGCCGCGGATCGCAGCCTGCCCGCGCTCGTCGTGTTCGTGCTCTTGCTCATGGGCGCCGCCGTTCAGGTGTGGGCCGGCTTCGAGATCGGCCGCTGGGAGGCGATCGGACTCGCGGTCGTGCCCGTGCTGCTCGCCGTCGCCGCAGCCGGAATCGACTCGAGCCTCTGGACGACCATCGTCATCCTGATGGTCTTCCCGGGCGGCCCGCTGATCGGCCTCGGCGTCTACCTCCGCCGCCTCGAGGACGAGCGAAACGACCGCTCGCCCGACTCCTGGCTGTACGGCGAAGAGCCGACGAACTCCTAGAGCCCGCTGTTCGGACGGCCGGCCCGGTCAGACGGTCGGCACAGAATCCGGCACGGTTTCGCGCCAGACACGCGCGCGTTTCCGCGTTACGATCGTCCGTGAGGGGTGCTCTAGCCGGGGTCCCCCGGGGAGCGAGTCTCGTCGGTCCTAACGATCGCCGCAGGGCGCGGCCACGCATCCGCGTCCGGAATCACGCGGATCGCTGCTCGCTGCTAAGGGTGGAACGCGTCTACGCCGGGTCGAACGCGTGGCGCTCGCGGCGGTGGATGTCGCCCTGCAGCTGGGCGACGTAGGCGGCCAGCTCGCTTTCCTTCTCGTTCAGCTTGCGCTCCAGGTCGTCGAGGTCGTGCTCGCGACGATCGAGCTGCTCCTCGCGGAAATCCTTCTCGCTCTCGAACGAGACGCGCTCGAGCTGTGCGTCGGACTCGCGCTCGTCCTGCCGCCGCGCGCGGTCGCGCAGCGACTCCTCGAGCTCGAGCATCTGCTTCTGGCGCCGCTCGAGCTCCAGGCGCTCGGCGGCGAAGCTGTGGTCGCCCGCGCGGCTCAGCGCCTGCTCGGCGCGCTCGCGCTCCCGCTCGGCGAGGACGCGCTCGCGCTCGGCGAAGCCGGCCTCGCGCTCGGCCATCTCGGCGGCCTGCGCTTCGAGCTCGGCGGCCCGCGCCTCCAGTTCGGCGGCCCGCGCCTCGATCTCGGCGCTGCGCGGCCCGTGGGATTCCTCCCGCTCGGCGATCGCGCGCTCGCGCTCGGCGACACGCAGCTCGTGCTCGGCCAGCTCCCGCTCGCGCTCGGCGGTGACGGCGCTCGACGCGCCGGCTCGCTCCTGGACTTCCGCCAGCCGGTCCTCGCGCTCGGCGACCTCGAGCTCGCGCGTCGTGAGCGCTGCCGCCCACTCGTCCAATGCTCCGGCCTTCTCGTCGAGATCGGCCGCGCGCGTGTCCAGCGCGGCGACGTTCCCCTCGAGCGGCACGGCCTGCGCCTCGATCTCGGCCGCCCGCGCCTCGAGCGCTGCGGCCTGCGTCTCGAATTCCTGCTGCGCGCGCTTCGAGCGCTGCGCTTCGCGCCTCGAACTCGGCCGCCCGCGCTTCGAGCGCTGCGGCCTGCTCCTCGAGCGCCGCGGCCTGCGCGTCCAGCTCGGCCTCGCGCTCGGCCGTCGCGTTCGCGGCCACCTCGGCGATCTGCTCCGTGATGTCGATCGACTGCACGCCGTCGTTCGCCGGCTTTGCATTCGCGCGAGTCGAGCCGGTCTTGCGGGTGGTCGTGCGCGTCCTCTTCGCAGGAGCGTGCGACGCGTAGATCTCGAGCCGCACGACGGGAGGCTCCGAAGGCGTCTGCTTCGAGAGTGCGGGGGGTGGCGGGCTTCGGGGC
The DNA here is from genome assembly GCA_963724315.1 of uncultured Actinomycetes bacterium. Taxonomy (GTDB): domain Bacteria; phylum Actinomycetota; class Thermoleophilia; order Gaiellales; family Gaiellaceae; genus CAVRUF01. The sequence goes on from CAVRUF010000008.1 coordinate 107,037, forward strand.
CCTGCCCTTTGGTTTGTCTGCGGCGTCAGGCATGAGGTGCGGCTCCTCGGGGATGTGAATCGACGCTCACGGCCACTCCGCGTATCCCTCGCACGAGCGGTTGCGCATTGCGTGGCCGGTACCGAAGGTGTAGGGGCGGATGACAGGCGTCGTCGTCCCGAAAGCGGCTACTGCGGTGAACCTAGACCCCAACACTCATGCGTTCGTCCTCGCGACGGCGTTCTTCACCTCCCTCATGTTCGCGCTCGCGGCATGGCTCCCCGCCGTGTTCCTCCTTCGGTTCCTCCTGTTCGGATAGCCGCGGGCGGCCCAGGCCGCTCCGGTACACTGGCCGACCGGAAATGGCTGGAGATCGCGTCAAGCTGGAAGTGCAGGCCCGAGAGCGTGGCGGCAGCGCCGATGCTCGGCGGCTGCGTGCCGACGGCTACGTCCCCGGCGTCCTCTACGGCTCGGGCAAGCCGGCTCAGGCCTTCACGGTCCACGAGCGCGCCCTGCGGGAGGTCCTGACCGGGGAGCACGGCACGAACGCGATCCTCGACGTGATGATCGGCGACGACGGCAAGCCGCATCACGCGGTGCTCAAGGACTACCAGCTCCATCCGATCCGCAAGCGCCTGCTGCACATCGACCTCCAGGAAGTCCGGCTCGACCAGGCGATCCAGTCGTCCGTGCCGATCGAGCTCGTCGGCGAGTCCGAGGGCGTCAAGTTCGGCGGCGTGCTCACGCAGGTGACGCGCGAGGTGATCGTCGAGGCGCTGCCGATGAACGTGCCCGACCGGATCGAGCTCGACATCAGCGCGCTCGAGATCGGCGACAGCCTTCGGGTGAGCGACCTCAAGGTGCCCGCCGACGTCACGGTGCTCGCCGATCCGGACGAGGTGCTCGCGAGCGTCATCCAGCCGCGCGTCGAGGAAGAGCCGGAGCCGGTCGAGGGCGAGGAGATCGAGGGCGAAGAGGGCGTGGAGGGCGAGGCCGAGGGCGGCGAGGAGCGCCGGCGAGCCGCAGGGCGACGCCGGCGACGAGTCCTCCTCCGAGGGCTAATGCGCTTTCTGCGCCGGGGCGGTCACGCCTCGACGCTCGATCTGCTCGTCGCGGGGCTCGGCAACCCGGGCCGCGAGTACGCGACACCCGCCACAACGTCGGCTTCCTGGTCGTGGACGAGCTGGCGCGGCGGCACGGCGGGACGTTTCGCTCCAAGTTCTCCGGCGACCTGTCCGAGCTTCGCATCGACGGGCATCGCGTCGCGCTGCTGAAGCCGCAGACCTACATGAACGAGTCGGGCCGCTCGGTCCAGTCCGCGGTGAAGTTCTTCAAGGTCGAGCCGGAGTCGCTGCTCGTCGTCCACGACGAGGTCGATCTCGAGCCGGGACGGCTGCAGGCGCGCCTGGGCGGCGGCCTCGCCGGGCACAACGGCCTGCGCTCCGTCGCCGGGTCGCTCGGGACGCCGGAGTTCGCGCGGCTGCGCATCGGCGTCGGCCGGCCCGAGCGGGGCGATCCGAGGCCGGTTGCCGACTTCGTGCTCTCCCCGTTCACGCCCGAGATCGACGTCGGCGCGCTCGTCGCCCGCTCCGCGGACGCGGTCGAGACGCTCGTCCGCGACGGGCTCGATCAGACCCAGCGCGACTTCAACTAGCGCGCCTAGGATTCGAACCGGCGGAACCCTCGGTTTCGCCTGTCGTCATGGACCAACCCGTTCTCCACCTGCTGGCCGCCGAGCTCGCCGAGAGCGAGCGGCTCCGCGCGTTCGTCGAGCGTCCGGCGTCGGCGCGGGTCTCCGAGCCGCTGCTCCCGCTCGTCTTGGCCGCGACCTGGATCGCCCGGCGAGAGGCCCGCTCGTCTGCCTCTTCGCCGACGACGCCGACGCCCGGGACGCCGCCGAGGCGGCCGGCTGGTTCCTCGGGGACGAGAACGTCGGGCTGCTCGCGTCGCGCGGCGTCCGCGCGAGAGACCGATCTCGAGCCGCCCGCGCATCTCGTGGGCGAGCGGTTCCGCGCGCTCGAGGTCCACGCCGCAGGCGGTCTCGTCTGCGCGTCGGCGCTCGGCTTCGCGGACGGGCTGCCGCCGGTCGAGTCGCGCCCCGAGACGATCCGGCTCGCAGTCGGCGACGAGCCGGGGGTGGAGGAGCTCGCCGAGCAGCTCGTGTTCTCCGGCTACGCCCGCGTCGACCGCGTCGAGGAGCGCGGCCAGATCGCCGTGCGCGGCGGGATCGTCGACGTCTTCCCGTCGACCGGCCGCGAGCCGGTCCGCGTCGAGTTCTTCGGGGACGAGATCGAGTCGCTGCGCGCGTTCTCGGTCTTCACGCAGCGCGCGCTGCATCCGCTCGACGACGCGCTGATCCAGCCCGCGGCCGAGCAGCGGCTCGACGCCGATCCCGAGGAGGAGCTGGTCGCACCGCTCGCCGGCGCCGACCTGGTGTGGCAGCACTCGGACGTCCGCGAGCTGTGGCGCGAGGAGCTCGGCGGCGAGATCCCGCTGCCCGGCGTGGTCGAGCTCGACCAGCTCCCGCAGGGCCAGCAGCACTCGTTCGAGGCGCAGCGGCCGGCGATCGCCGCGCGCGGCCTGGCCGAGGCCGAACGCGACCTCGGCTCGTTCGTCAAGGCCGGGAACCGCGTGGTCGTCACGTTCGCGCACCGCGGCGAGGCCCTGCGGACGAAGGCGCTGCTGCGCAAGGTCGACGCCGAGCCGCTCGAGCCGGGGGACACGCTGCCGCGCGACGGCGCGCTGCGCTTCGCGGTCTCGCCGGCGCGCCGCGGGTTCGTGTCGCGCGAGCTCGGGATCGTGCTGCCTCCCGGACACGCAGGTCTTCCGCAAGCGCCCTCCGCGCCAGGACGCGCGCGTGGGGAAGGCGCTCCAGAGCTTCGCCGACCTGCGCACCGGCGACTACGTCGTCCACGAGGATCACGGCGTCGGGCGGCTGCTCGGCTTCGAGACCAAGACAGTGGCGGCCGTAACCCGCGACTACCTGTTCCTCGAGTTCAAGGGCGACGACCGGCTCTACGTCCCGCACGAGCAGATCGGGCGCGTCTCGCGCTACGTCGGCGCCGACGGCGCGAGCCCGGCGCTCTCGAAGCTCGGCGGCAAGGCGTGGCAGCTCGTCAAGTCCCGCGCGCTCGCGGGCGCGCGGGAGCTGGCCGGCGAGCTGATCGCGCTCTACGCCACCCGCCAGCAGGCGCCGGGGATCGCCTACGACGTGGACGGCGAGCTGGTCGAGCAGCTCGAGGCGGCGTTCCCCTACGTCGAGACGCCCGACCAGCGCCGGGCGATCGAGGCGGTGAAGGACGATCTCGAGACGCCGCGCCCGATGGACCGCCTCGTCTGCGGCGACGTCGGCTTCGGCAAGACCGAGGTCGCGGTGCGGGCCGCGTTCGCCGTGGTGGCCGCGGGCAAGCAGGCGCTCGTGCTCGCGCCGACGACGATCCTGGCCCAGCAGCACTGGAACACGTTCCGCGAGCGGCTGCGCGACCTTCCGGTCACGGTCGAGATGGTCTCGCGCTTCCGCAGGCCCGCGGATGTGAAGCGGATCCTCGCCGACTACTCCGCGGGCAAGGTGGACATCCTGATCGGCACGCACCGGGTGCTCTCGCGCGACGTCGCCGCGAAGGATCTCGGCCTGGTCGTGCTCGACGAGGAGCAGCGCTTCGGCGTCGCCCAGAAGGAGCTGCTCCGCCAGCTGCGGCTCGAGGTGGACGTGCTCGCGCTCACCGCGACGCCGATCCCGCGCACGCTGCACATGTCGCTCGCCGGCCTGCGCGACATCAGCGTGATCGAGACCGCGCCGGAGGGGCGCCGCCCGATCCGCACGCATGTCGGCGAGTACGACGAGGAGCTCGTTCAGGTCGCGCTCGAGCGCGAGGCGGCGCGGGGCGGCCAGGCGTTCTACCTCCACAACCGCGTCGAGTCGATCGAGGAGGCGGCCGAGAAGCTCCAGCAGCTCTGCCCGAAGCTGCGCTTCCTCGTCGTCCACGGCCAGCTCCCCGAACGCCAGCTGGAGGAGCGGATGCTCGCGTTCCTCGCCGGCGACGCGGACGTGCTCGTCTCGACCACGATCATCGAGTCGGGCCTCGACATCCCGCAGGCGAACACGCTGGTCGTGGAGCGCGCCGACGCGCTCGGCCTGGCCCAGCTCTACCAGATCCGCGGACGGGTGGGACGCAGCGATGTCCCTGCACACGCGTACCTTTTCTACCCCGACGGGGAGGAGCTGACGGCCGAGGCGAGGGCGCGCCTGGCCGCGCTCGCCGACCACACCGAGCTCGGCGCCGGCTTCCAGATCGCCATGCGCGACCTCGAGATCCGCGGGGCGGGAAACCTGCTCGGCGCCGAACAGTCCGGGCACGTCGCGGCGGTCGGCTTCGAGCTCTACCTCGAGCTGCTCGCCGAGGCGGTCGCCGAGCTGGCCGGAACCCGGCAGGCCCGTCGCGCGGCCGATCCGCGTCGAGGCGCAGGTCGATGCGTTCGTCCCGGCCGCGTACGTCGCCGCCGAGGCGCAGAAGATCGACCTGCACCGCCGGGTCGCCCTGGCCGAGTCGGAGGACGAGCTGCGCGAGCTGCACGCCGCGATCGAGGACCGCTACGGCCCGGCGCCCGGAGCCGGTCGAGAATCTCTTCTCGATCCAGGAGGCGAAGCTGAAGCTCGCCCGGCTCGGCGCGGACTACCTCGTGCTCCGGGGCGGCAAGGCGACGGTCGGGGCGCTCGTGCTCGGCTCCGACGAGCTGCGCGATCTGAGGAAATCAGCGGAGATCGCCGTGTACTCCTCGGCCAAGAAAGAGGTGTCCCAAAGGAGTGACGGGTTAGGTCCCGCCGTCGCGCTGGTCGATGCTATCCTCGACGTTCGGTTGGCCGCATAGCGCGGCCCTTTCTTCCCAAGATGCCTCTTCGAGCCATCCCCACCCTCCTTCTCGTATGCGTGCTCGCGCTTGCCGCCGCCGCGTGCGGGGGCAGCGACGCGAAGTCGTCGGAGGACGTGCCCGACGACGCGATCGCGCTCGTCGCGGACACGGCGGTCAAGAAGGCCGAGTTCGACGCGCTGCTCGAGCGCGCCCAGAAGAGCTTCGAGGCGCGCGACCAGGAGTTCCCGAAGACCGGAACGGCCGAGTACGACGACCTGCGCAAGCGCGCGGTCGAGTTCCTCGTCCAGCAGAAGCAGTTCGCGATGGCCGCCGAGGCGGCGGACATCAAGGTCTCGGACGAGGACGTCGAAGAGCGGCTCGCGCAGATCAAGAAGGACAATTTCGGAGACGACGACGCGAAGTTCGAGCAGGCGCTCAAGGACGAGGGCCTCACGCTCGAGCGAGGCGCAGCCAGGCGTTCCACGACCAGATCCTCCAGGAGAAGCTCTACGAGAAGGTCACGGCGGACGTGAAGCCGACCGAGGCCGAGATCGAGAAGTACTACGACGAGAACAAGGACCGGTTCTCACAGCCGGAGAGCCGCAACGTCCGGCACATCCTCGTGAAGAACGAGGCCAAGGCGAACGAGATCTACCAGATGCTCGAGGACGGCGGGGACTTCGCCAAGCTTGCGAAGAAGTACTCGACCGATCCCGGCACGAAGAAGGACGGCGGCAAGCTTCCGATCAGCAAGGGCAGCACCGTCGCGGAGTTCGACAAGGACGCGTTCGCGCTCGAGACCGGCGAGTACTCGAAGCCGGTCAAGACCGAGTTCGGCTGGCACATGATCTACGCGATCGACGACGTGAAGCCGGCGACGACCACGCCCCTCGCCGACATCAAGGACTCGATCGAGCAGCAGCTCGCCCAGGAGCAGCAGCAGAAGGCGATCAACGCCTGGCTCGAAGAGCTGAAGAAGACGTACCCGGTCGTCTACGCCGTCGGCTTCGAGCCGCCCGCCCCGGCCACCACCGGCGAGACCACGACCACCGGGTAAGTGGCCGACGCGGATGCCCTGGCCCGCGCGCTCGTCGATCTTCAAGTCCTAGCCGAGCGGCTTCGCCGCGACTGCCCCTGGGATCGCGAGCAGACGGCTGCGACGATCGTGCCGCACACGGTCGAGGAGGCGTACGAGGTCGCGGACGCCGCCTTGGCCGGCGACGACGCGAAGCTCCTCGACGAGCTCGGCGACCTGCTCTTCCAGACGGTCTTCCTCGCCCTGCTCCTCGACGAGCGCGGCGCCGGCGATCTCACCGCGGTCGCGGACGGGATCCACGACAAGCTCGTTCGGCGCCACCCGCACGTGTTCGCGCCCGAGGGCGAGGTCGACTCGCCCGGCGAGGTGAAGGCGCGCTGGGAGGAGCTGAAGACGACGCAGGAGGGCCGCGAGGGGATCTTCCACGACGTGCCCGAGGCGCTCCCGGCGCTGCTCCTGGCCAAGAAGGTCCAGCGGCGCGCCGCGACGATCGGGTTCGAGTACCCGGACGCAACCGGGGCGTTCGGCGATCTCGCGGACGAGGTCGAGGAGCTGCGGCGCGAGCTGCCCGCCGAGGATCCGCGCCCGGAGACGCAGGCCGGACCCGCGCCACGCCGCCGAGGTCGGGGACGTGCTCTTCGCGTCGGTCAACGTCGCCCGCCGGCTGAACGTCGATCCCGAGCTGGCCCTTCGTGCGGCCGCGGCGCGCTTCCGAGCTCGTGTAGAAACCGCGGAGCGGCTCGCCGCGGCGGAGGGACTCGTGTTCGCCGACCTGTCGCTCGCCGAGCAGGACCGCTTCTACGACCTGGCCAAGGAGAAGGAGACCCAATGAGCGTCGTTCGCTTTCAGCTCACTCCCGCAGGGGAAACCATGTTTCCCCCGCGCAGCCCCCTTCTTCTGGTCAGGCGGGGGAACCTCCCGGTTCCCCCAGGAAACCCCCCTCCCCACGCTCATCGGCCGGAGAGCGGCCGATGAGCGCGATCGCATCCGTCCACGCCCGCCAGATCCTCGACTCGCGCGGGAACCCGACGGTCGAGGTCGACGTCACGCTCGAGTCGGGCGCGCTCGGCCGGGCCGCGGTTCCTTCGGGTGCCTCGACCGGCGCGCACGAGGCGGTCGAGCTGCGCGACGGCGGCTCCGAGTACGGCGGCAAGGGCGTCCTCCGGGCGGTTGCGAACGTGAACGGCGAGATCGCCGCCACGCTGACGCCGGGCTCGATCCGGCCGACCAGCGCGCGCTCGACGAGACGCTCATCGCCCTCGACGGAACCCCGAACAAGGGGCGGCTGGGCGCGAACGCGATCCTCGGCTGCTCGCTCGCCGCTGCGCGCGCCGGCGCGGCCGACGCCGGCGTGTCCCTCTTTCGCTGGCTCGGCGGGGAGGAGGCGGCGACGCTCCCGGTGCCGATGATGAACGTGGTCAACGGCGGCGTCCACGCGCAGAACTCGATCGACCTCCAGGAGTTCATGATCGTCCCGGCGGGCGCGGAGACCTTCGCCGAGTGCCTGCGCATGGGCAGCGAGGTCTTCCACGCGCTCAAGGCGTCTCCTGCACGAGCAGGGGCTGGCGACCGCGGTCGGCGACGAGGGCGGGTTCGCGCCCGACCTCCCGTCCAGCGAGGCCGCGATCGAGGCGATCCTCGAGGCGATCGACCGCGCCGGCCACTCGGGCAAGGTCGTGGTCGCGCTCGACCCGGCCGCGACCGAGGTGTGGGAGGACGGGCTCTACAAGCTCCCCGGCGAGGGCAAGGAGCTCGACACCGGCGGCATGATCGATTTCTGGGCCTCGCTCGTCGAGCGCTACCCGATCGTCTCGCTCGAGGATCCGCTCGCCGAGGACGAATGGGACGGCTGGCGCGCGCTGACCGAGCGGATCGGCGACCGCGTGCAGCTCGTCGGCGACGACCTGTTCGTGACCAATGTGGATCGCTTCCGGCAGGGCATCGAGGGCGGCGTCGCGAACGCGATCCTCTTGAAGGTGAACCAGATCGGGACGCTGACGGAGACCCTCGACGCGATCGCCCTGGCCCGGTCGGCCGGCTACGGGACGGTCATGTCGCACCGTTCGGGCGAGACGGAGGACACGTTCATCGCGGACTTGGCCGTGGCGACCGGCGCGGGCCAGATCAAGACCGGCGCGCCGTCGCGCTCGGACCGCGTCGCGAAGTACAACCAGCTGCTGCGCATCGAGGAGGAGCTCGGCGACCGAGCCGTCTTCCCGGGCTGGTCTGCGTTTCCACGCACGACCTCCTGACGCACGGCTACCGTGACGCCGTGGCGCCCGCCAAGCAGACCCGGCGAACCAAGATCGTCTGCACGATCGGCCCCGCCACGTCCTCGCAGGAGATGGTCGACCGGCTGGTCGAGGCGGGCATGGACGGCGCCCGGCTCAACTTCTCGCACGGCACGCATGCCGAACACGCCGAGCGCGCCGCGCTCGTTCGCGAGAGCCAGAAGAGCGCCGAGCGCCCGCTGGCGCTGATCGCCGACCTGCAAGGGCCGAAGCTCCGGCTCGGCCGCCTCGAGGCGGCCCGCACCCTCGCAGACCGGCGACGAGGTCGTGCTGGTCGCGGAGCAGGACGGCGACGAGACGCATCTCCCCGTCAGCCCGCCGGTGCTCCCGAGCGTGCTCCAGTCGGGTCACCAGGTGCTGATCGACGACGGGCTCGTGCGGCTGCGCGTCGACGCGGTCGAGACCGGCCGCGTGCGCGCGACCGTGCTCGCGGGCGGAGTCGTCGATACGGGCAAGGGCGTGAACGCTCCGGGCGTCCCGCTGCCGATTCCCTCGGTGACCGACAAGGACAAGGAGGATCTCGCGTTCGCGCTCGGCCTCGAGGTGGACTACGTCGCGCTCTCGTTCGTCCGCTCGGCGAACGACGTGCGCCACCTGCGCGAGCTGCTGCACGAGGCGGGCTCCGCGGCGCAGATCATCGCGAAGATCGAGAAGGCCGAGGCGCTCGACGACCTCGCGGGGATCATCAGGCTCTCCGACTCGGTGATGGTGGCCCGCGGCGATCTCGGCGTCGAGATCGGCCCGGCGGAGGTGCCGCTCGTACAGAAGCGGATCCTGCTGGCGGCCCTCGAACGAGGGAAGCCCGCGATCACGGCGACGCAGATGCTCGAGTCGATGATCAGCCATCCCGAGCCGACGCGCGCCGAGGCGAGCGACGTCGCGAACGCGATCCTCGACGGAACGTCGTCGGTGATGCTCTCCGGCGAGACGGCGGTGGGCGCGTTCCCGATCGAGAGCGTGCAGACGATGGACAAGATCGCGCGCGCCGTCGAGCCGAGCCTCGGCTACCGGCACGAGCTCGAGCGGAACCCGGACGAGCCGTACTCCTCGGTGGGCGAGGCGATGTCGAACGCGGCCTGCGACATCGCGGAGGCGCTCGACGCGGCCGCGCTCCTCGTTCCGACGTACTCGGGCCGGACGGCCTCGGCGGTCGCGCGCCATCGCCCGCGGCGGCCTGTTGTGGCCGTCACGCACAAGCGCCACGCCGCGCAGCAGCTCGCCCTCGAGTGGGGAGTCGTCCCGGCGGTGATCGAGGAGTGCCGCGACGTGCAGGAGCTCTGGGCCCGCACGGTCGAGGCGGCGCGCCGGCTCGGAATCGTCGAGCCCGGCGACCGCGTCGTCATCACCGCGGGCACGGCCGTGAACATGCCCGGCACGACGAACCTGATCAAGGTCGAGACCGCGTAGAGCCGAGCGACGCAGGCTGCGCGGCGCGTTGCTTCGCAGTTCCCAGATGCGCAATTCTCGCGTCAGTCTGAACGCGGATGCGTGGGAAGGAGCACGCGCAGGGCTTGCGAAACCCGACGGTCCGTGTCCTCCCGCCGACGTCGACCCTCGCGTTCTTCCATCGCCCTCCGCTGGCTCGGCATCGTCGTGCTCGCGGTCGTGGCCTTCGCGTACGTCCATCCCCTGCGGGCGTACTTCTCGGCGCGAAACGAAGTCGACGCGCGCCGGGCCGACGTCGCCGCGCTCGAGCGCCAGCACTCGGAGCTCGAGGCCCGCATCGCGGTCGCGCGCACGAACACGTTCGTCGAGCGCGAGGCGCGGAAGCTCGGTCTCGTCCGGCCCGGAGAGCGGCTGTTCATCGTGAACGGTCGCGAAGGATGAGGCGGATACGATGATCCGATGGATGACTCCAGAGTCGTTTCCGGGCAGCTTGGCCGCCCTGCGCGCCCGTTTCGCCGTGTCGCGGTTCGCTGCGCGCACGGCTTTCCGGCGGTCACGGAGCAGCCGCCCTATACGGACTCCGGCGAGCCCTTCCCGACGACGTACTACCTGACCTGCCCCTGGCTCGTCGCGGCGATCGCGCGGGTCGAGGCGGACGGCGGCGTGGAGCGGTGGAGCCGCGCGGCCGCCGAGGATCCCGACCTCCAGGCGAGCCTCGCGCGCGCGGACGCCGAGCAGCGGGAGATCCGCCCCGAGTTCGACCTCGGCATCGGCGGAACGCAGCATCCGGAGGCGCTCAAGTGCCTCCACGCTCACGCGGCCTTCGCGCTCGCGCGGCCAGGCTACGAGCTGGGCGAGCGCATCCTCGCGGAGGCGGGCGAGCGCTGGTGCCCCGACGCGCGCTGCGCCGCTCTGGAGCAGCCCGCGTGACGCTCGCGGTCGCGCGGCACCAGTGGGACGACGGCGCGCGGCGGCTCGAGGCGACCGACCGAAACTCGCGCCGCTACCGCCAGCTCCACGCGCTGGTCGACGCCGTGCTGGACGAGCTGCGCCGGCGCGTCGGCCAGACCTTCACGCTCGCCGATCTCGCCGACGCGTACGCGGGATCGGAGGACTGGGTCCGGGACGTCGTCGTCGCGCGCACGCCTCCCAAGGCCGAGGCCGGGATACGCGACACCGCGCTTGTCCAGGACGCGGCCTTCTTCGCGTACTCCCGAGCGGCGCAGGACTACCGGCCGTGACCGAGCCGGCTCCCCGGCCCGAGCGCCGGCCGCGCCGGGACGTGCGGCGCGCGCGGCGGCGGCGCGCCCTCCGGGTCGTGCTCGCGCTCGTCGCCGGAGCGCTCCTTTTCCTCGTCGGTCTCTCCCTGGGCCGGGCCTTCGAGGACGCGCCGAAGCCGGGCGGGTCGCAGACGATCGTGCGGACCCTGGCGCCGGGTACCCTTCCGCCGGTAACCCGCACGGTCACGGTGACGACTACGCCGTGACGGATCGGGTAGGAGCAACACGGTGGGGGGTTCGATGACAGAGCAAGCACGACCAGGAACAGCCGACTGGCTCACGCTCGGCCAGGCCGCGACCTACCTCGGCGTTGCCCAGAGCACGGTGCGCAAGTGGTCCGACGGCGGGAGGCTCCCGGCCTTCTACACGCCGGGCGGCCACCGGCGCTTCCGCCGCGGCGACCTCGACGCGTTCCTCGGCAACTCGCGGCCGGCGGGCCGGCGGCTCGTCCTCGTGGTCGACGACGACGCGGGCCTGCGCGAGCTGCTCCGCGTCAGCCTCGAGGCCGACGGCTGCACCGTCCGCGAGGCGGCGAGCGCGGACGAAGGCCTGGCGGCGCTCGGCGAGGAGCCGCCCGACCTGATCCTCCTCGACGTGGAGATGCCGCAGGTGGACGGGTGGGAGATGCTGCGACTGGTTCGCGAGCGGCACGGCGTGGAGTCGATCCCGGTGGTCATGTACAGCGGCAAGGTGAACGCCGGCTCCGTGTCGGAGGCCGAGGAGCGCGGCGCCCAGGCCTTCGTCGGCAAGCCGTTCGACCCCGAGCAGCTGCTCGCCTCGACGCGGCAGCTCCTGCGCACCTGAGCGGCGTCGACCACGACCTCTTCGTCTGGGTCGCAGAGCACCGCGTCGGGCCGCTCGATCCCGTCTTCGTCTGGCTGAGCTGGATCGGCTACGCGGGACTGGTGTGGATCGCGCTCGCGCCCTTCGTGGCGTGGCGCGCCGGCTATCCGATCCTGCGGGCGGTGCTGCTCGTCACCGGGTGCGTCTGGGCGAGCGATCTCACCGCATCGCTCGTGAAGCTCGCCGTCGGCCGCGAGCGGCCGTTCGAGAGCATTTCCGAGGCCGATCCGCTCATGGGCAGCGTCGGCTCGTCGTTCCCGTCAGGGCACGCGGCCACGAGCGCGGCGGGCGCGTTCGCGCTCGCGCTCATCGCGCCCCGCGCCGCGCCGTATCTCGCCGCGCTCGCGGGCGCGATCGCGTTCTCGCGCGTCTACGTCGGCGTTCACTACCCGCTCGACGTGCTGGCCGGCCTCGCGGTCGGCCTCGCCGTCGCCGGGGTGATCCTCGGCGGGGTCAGGCTTCTTCGGCCGACTTCAGAAGCCCCGCCACGATCAGCAGCACCGCCGAGACAAGGCTGATCCAGATGCCGACGCTCCGGCCGAACCCGATGTAGTCGTCCGGGATCACGATCAGGCGGATCAGGACGACGGTCGTCCCGATCGCGCCGAGCACCGCGATGACCATGCCGACGGGAAGCGACGGCGGCAGGGACACACCCGTCGCGCGGAGGGTCAGAAGCGCGAGCGTCGCGAGCCCGACGACCAGCACGAGCTTCCCGGGCACGCCCGCGTCCCAGCCGAGGGCCGAGACCTTGAGCCCGTCGATCGTCCCCGAGTACCAGCCCATGAACGTGCTGAGCGTGAAGATGAGCGCCGCCACCCAGGCGAGGCCCTCCCCGGGAGTCCAAAAGCTCGCGTGCGGCCCGTGCCCACGTTCGGTCATAGGCCGAACAAGGCTTGAATCTGATCCCAGATCGTGAGGCCGAGGACGATCGCGACGAAGACGAGCGTCAGCATGAGCGCGAGGAAGCGGCGGCCGGCGCGCTTGCGCTCGAGATCGTGGTAGGTCTTGGCGCGCCGCTTCGCACGCTCCTTGACGACGGCTCGTTCGAGCCGGGTCGTCTGCTGAGGGAGCGCGCGTTCCCGCTGATGACGAGGTGCTGGGGCCGCCACGACGCACGGATTCTTGCCTCTACCCGCCCCTTCCGCAAGCGGGACCGGGCCATAATCGACGAATGCGATCGCCCGCATCAGTGGATCGCGTGGCTGGGCGGGCCTCCCAGCCCGACGGGGCGCTCGCGGCCGCCGCACGGGCGGCGGGCCTCGCGTCGAGCGCCGAGCTCGCGATCGTCCGTGCTGCGGTCCCGGACGGGTCCGAGCTCGTCGCCGCCGCCGTCTGGGCGCGCTCGGCCGTCGTGGCCGCCGAGCTCGAGGGGACACGGCTCGCCGGCGACGCCGGGGCGGGCCTCCGCGAGCTTGTTCCCGGGGATGCGCCGGACGTCGTGCGCAAGGCGGCCGAGCGGGTGGGCGCGGGCGCGATCCTGATCGCCCCGGCGGGCGTCGCGGGGACGATCGAGCTGTACCGAGCCGCTCCGTTCGACGAGGCGGCGCGGGCGGCGGCGCTGCTCGCCGCCGAGCATGTCGCCGCGGCGCTCGAGTCCACGCGGGCCGCGCAGGACACCGACGCGCTCGAGGTCGCCGGCGACGCCCTCGCCGCGGCTTCCGACGAGCACGAGCTGGCCGACCACGTCGTCCGGCTCGCCCTGGCGGCGACCGGCGCGGCCCGGTGCGTCCTCTGGAGGCTCGAGCCGGGCGCCGCCCCGACGCTGCTCGCCGCGGGGGGAGCGACGAACGGCGCCGCGGGCCGAACGGTGGTGCTTCCCTTGGGCGAGCCGCCGGTCGCCGAGCTCGAGCTCGTCCTCGCGGACCCCGCCTCGGTGGACGCGCTCGCGCCGCTGGCCGCGCGGGCAGCCGTCGCGCTGCGCCGAGCCCGCCGCGCCGCCGTCGCCGAGCAGGAGCTGGAACGCTCCGAGACGATCGTCGAGGTGCTGAGCGAGGCGATCGCGCGCCTCTCCCTCTCGCACACGCTCGACACCGCCGTCGAGCGGATCTCCGAGCTGTCGGGCAGCGACCGCGTCGGCGTCTACCTCCGCACCGGCGAGGGCCTCGAGGCCGCGGCGTCGCAGGGACTCGGCGGCCCGCACGCGGCGATCACCGAGCGGCTCCTCGAGCTGGCGCTCGGGCCGCAGCGCACGCGCGGCTTCCTCGTCGCCTCGGATCTGCGCAGCGACGCGCGGCTCGCCGGGCTCGAACGCGAGCTGGCCGACTGCGGCGTGGGCCGGGCCCTCGTCGTTCCGCTCGTCGCGGGGGACGACGTGATCGGCGCGCTCGCCGTCTACGAACCGGACGCCCGCCCGCACGCGCCGGGGGAGGAGACGCTGCCGATCGCGCTGTCGGCGCAGCTCGCCGTCGCGGTGCAAAACGCGCAGCTGCACGAGCAGACGAAGGAGCTCGGCGCCGAGCGCAAGCGCCTGCTCGACTCGGAACGCGCGACCGCGCGCCGGCTGCGCGGCCTGTTCGAGATCTCGGACGCGTTCGCGCGGAGCCTCTCCTTCGACGCGACGCTCGAGGCGGTCACGCGGTCGATGGCCGAGGTGTTCGAGCTCTCCGCGGCGGCGATCCACATGCCCGGCCCCCGGGGAGAAGGCGACGAGCTGCGGGCGTTCCACATCGCCGAGCCGGCGCTCGAAGGCCCGGTGCGCGCGATCCTCGAGCGCGGCGACCCGGCGCTCCTCGCGCCGTTCCTCGCGCAGGGGGCCACGTTCCTCGAGCTGCCCCTGGCGACGCCCGTGGAGGTGCTCGGCACGCTGACGCTCCTGCGGCTCGACCCCGCGCGCCCGCTCGACGCCGAGACGATCGAGGCCGCCCGCGTCGTCACCGCGCAGGCCGCGCTCGCGCTCGACAACGCCCGGCTCTACCAGCAGCAGAAGGACTTCGCCGAGACGATGCAGCGCTCGCTGCTCCCGGTCGATCCTCCGGCGGCGGGCGGGATCGAGATCGGCCACGTGTACGAGTCGTCGGCCCGCGTGGACGTCGGCGGAGACGTGTACGACGTGCTGCGCCTCGAGGACGGACGCCTCGCGGTCTGCCTGGGTGACGTGGCCGGCAAGGGCATCCAGGCGGTGGCGGACATGGCCATGACGAAGTTCGCCTTCCGGGCGCTCGCGCGCAGCCGGCCCGAGCCGGGGGAGTTCCTCGCGCACATGAACGAGGTCGTCGTCGAGGAGATCGCGCCGGGCAAGTTCGTGACGATGGTCTACGCGCTCGTCGATCCCGAGGCGGGCGAGATCGCCTGCGCCAGCGCGGGCCATCCGCCGCCGCGGCTCGTCTCGCCGCGCGGGGAGGTCACTGCGCTCGGCTCGTCGGGGCTCGCCCTCGGGGTCGAGCCGGGCCAGGCCTACCCGGAGGCGCGCGCGACGCTCGAGCCGGGCTCGAGCGTCGTCCTCTTCACCGACGGGCTGACCGAGTGCCGTCGCGACGGCGAGCTGTACGGGGAGGCGCGCCTCGACGCGTTCCTGGCCGCGAACGCGGGCCTCGAGCCGCAGGCGCTCGCCGACGCGCTGCTCGAGGATTGCCGCGCGTTCGGCGGCGGCGAGCTCGACGACGATTGCGCCGTGATGTGCCTGCGCCGGTCCGTAGGCTAGAACCGGTGCCCGAGTCCTCGCCCGTCGATCTGCGCCGTCTCTCCGTCGTCGTCTTCGTCGCCGGCGCGGCCACGCTCGCGACCGAGATCGCCGCCTCGCGCCTGCTCGCGCCCTACTTCGGCTCGTCCACGATCGTCTGGGCGAACATCATCGGCCTGATCCTGATCTACCTCTCGATCGGCTACTGGCTGGGAGGGAAGATCGCCGACCGCCGCCCCGACCCGCGCGTGCTCGGGACGATCGTCGGGATCGCCGCCGTCTTCGTCGCGCTGACGCCGTTCGTGGCGCGGCCCGTCCTGGACGTCGGCCTGGACGCTCTCGACGCGGTCGACGTCGGCGCGGTCGTCGGCTCGTTCTTCGGCGCGCTCCTTCTCTTCGCCGTGCCGGTGACGCTGCTCGGGATGGTCTCGCCGTTCGCGATCCGGCTCGCGCTCGTGGACATCCGGCAGGCCGGCGCGGTCGCGGGGCGGCTCTACGCGCTCTCGACGGTGGGGTCGCATCGTCGGCACGTTCCTGTCGGCGATCATCCTCATCCCGCTGATCGGGACGCAGCGGACGATGCTCGCCAGTGCCGTGCTGCTCGCGCTCGCCGCGGCGCTCCTCCTCGGCCGGCGCTGGCAGATCCTCACCGTCGTCCTGGCCGCGCTCGTCCTCGTCCCGCCGGGGACGATCAAGGCGAGCGACGGCCTCATCTTCGAGACGGAGTCGACGTACCAGTACATCCAGGTCGTCGAGCGCACCGACGGCTCGCGGGCGCTCAAGCTGAACGAGGGCGTCGCCGTGCATTCCGTCTGGCACGAGGACACGGTGCTCACGGGCGGCGTGTGGGACACCTTCCTCATGGTCCCTCCGCTGCTCGACCGGCCGCCGAAGCGGATGCTCATCATCGGCAACGCGGGCGGCACGGTCGCGCGGGCCTACGGCGAGCTCTACCCGGACGTCGAGATCGACGGGGTCGAGATCGATCCCGAGGTGACCGAGGCGGGGCGCAAGTACCTGGGCCTCGGCGACAACCCGCGGCTCACGACCCACGCGGCCGACGGGCGGCCCTTCCTGCAGCAGACCGACGAGCGCTACGACATCGTGATCGTGGACGCCTACCACCAGCCCTACATCCCGTTCTACCTCGCCACGAAGGAGTTCTTCCAGCTCGTGCGCAGCCGGCTCGAACCGGGCGGGATCATGGCGCTCAACGTGGCCCGGGTTCCCGGCGACGAACGGCTGCCGGAGGCGATCGGGACGACCGTCCTCGCCGCGTTCCCGCAGGCGTGGAGCTGGCCCGCGCTTCGGTTCAACGAGCTCATCTTCGCGGTCGACGAGCCGACCGACCGGGAGACGCTCGTCGAGCGGGCGGGTTCGGCCCCCGAGGAGGTTGCGTCGCTCGTGCCGCTCGTCCAGTCCGAGCTCGAGCAGGTGGAGCCGCACGGCGACGTGCTCACCGACGACCACGCGCCGGTCGAGTGGCTCACCGACCGGATGATCGTGGACTTCGTCTCCCACGGCGGCGAGCTCGACGAAGACCACCTTCCGACCCAGCCGAAGTGATTCCGCTCCGACCCGACGGGGGGCTGCTTCGGCTCGTCCACCGGGCGAACTCGCTCGCCGGGATCGAGGCCGCGCTCGCCGCCGGGCTCGACGGGCTCGAGCTCGACGTGATCTCCGCCGGCGGGCGGCTCGTGCTGGCGCATTCCCCGAAGGAGCTCGAGCCCGGCGCGCCGACGCTGGACGAGGCGCTGGCGCTCGCCGGCGACGCGATCGTCCTCGTCGATCTGAAGCAGGCGAGGATCGAGGCCGCGGTCGTCGACGCGCTGCGCGGCCGGGAGCGAAGCGTCGTGTGCGCGCTCGAGGCGGAGTGGCTGCGCACCGTGCGGCGGCTCGAGCCCTCGCTGCCCACCTCGCTCTCGTATCCGGCCGACCGGTTCGGCGTCAGCAAGCGCGGGCTGCCCGGTCCGGTGCTCGGCGCGACCGTGGCCACCCTGCGCACGGCGCTTCCGTACCGGATCGAACGCAAGCTCGGGCGCGCCTGGGCGGACGCGGCGACGCTCCACCACCTCGTCCTCTCGCGGCGCACCGTCGAGCGCTGCCACGCGCGAGGTTTTGCGGTGATCGCCTGGACGGTCAACGATCCCGCCGAGCTCGAGCGCATGACCGCCCTGGGCGTGGACGGGGTCGTTACCGACGATCCCGGGGTGTTCGAGCGCGCTACGATTGCGCCCTCGTGCGGCGCGTAACGCTCCTCCTCGTCTTCATCGCAGCCCTCGCCGCCAGCGCGCCCGCGCCTGGCTCAGGCGCCGCCTCCGGACCCGGTCATCGCCGCAGGCGTGACGATCGCCGGGACGCACGTGGGCGGGATGACCGCCGTCGAGGCGCACGACGCGGTCGAGGCGGCGTTCACGAAGCCGGTCCCGTTCGTCTTCAAGGGCAAGCGCTGGCACATCAAGCCGACGACGCTCGAATCGTCGGCGGCGATCGACAGCCGCGGTCGCGGTCGCCCTCGGCGCTCCGGCGGGGCAGGCAGGTCAAGCTCTCCGTCACCGTCAAGCCGGAAGCGGATCGCGAAGTACGCGAAGTACCTCGAGCGGATCTTCTCGAAGGATGCGAAGGACGCGCAGCTGGTGCTCAAGAACCTGAAGCCGCGGATCGTTCGCCGAGCAGATCGGCGTCGACGTTCGCCCGGTGCGCATGGCGAACGCGATCATCCCGCGCGCTCAAGCTGAACCAGCGCAACGAGATTCCGGCTCGATCGTCGCTCTACCGCAAGCCGAAGTTCACGAAGGCCGACGTCGGCGCCTCGATCGTGATCCGCCGCGGCTCGCGGAAGCTCTACCTCTACAACAAGACGAAGCTCGTCCGGATCTTCGACATCGCGGTCGGCATGCCCGGGCACGCGACGCCCCTCGGGCGCTACCGGGTGATCGTCAAGGAGCGAAACCCGCAGTGGGATCCGCCGTCGAGCCCGTGGGCGGAGGGCCTCGGCCCGATCCCGCCCGGCCCCGGGAACCCGCTCGGCACGCGCTGGATCGGCACGTCGGCGCCGGCGATCGGGATCCACGGAACCCCGCAGCCGTGGACGGTCGGCACGGCCGCGTCGCACGGCTGCATCCGGATGCGGATCCCCGAGGTCGAGTGGCTGTTCCCGCGTGTGAAGGTCGGCACGCCGGTCTTCATCGTCTCGGCGTAGCGAGATCCGCCGATCGTCAGGCCTTCAGGCAGGCCTGGGAGCCGCTCGCGTCGAGGTAGCCGCGCCAGCGCCGGCCGGTCTCCTGCCAGAACGGGTCGCCCGTCGAGCGCGCGAGCCGCTCCAGGAGCTTGACGTGGTAGGTGTGGTATCCGGTGGTCGCCGGGTTCCCATCGAGGGAGTAGCGCGACCAGCAGCCGGTGTCGAAGTGGCCCATGAGCTTCTGCGTCGTCTTGCTGAGACCCGCCACATAGGCCTCCGCTTCCTCGTCTCCCGTGAGCTTCGCGTACTCCGAGAGCGAGACGATCGTCTGGAGCTGGGCGTTCAGCACGGCCATCGGGGAGAAGCCGTACTCCTGGATCCAGGTCCCGCCCCCGACGCGGAGCGTGAGGCCCCGCGGGATCGCGCGAAACGAGGCTCCGGCGGCGTCGAGGAGGGAGCGGTCGCCGGCGAGGTCGCTCGTCCGGGCAAGCGCCTGGGCCCCGACCGCCTGCGCGAAGCCCGACTCCCACACGTCCGGCCCGCCGGAGGAGAAGCGGTACGGCCACGTAAGCGCCCTCCCCTTGCGAACGCCGCGTGCGACGAGCGCGTTTGCCAGCCTGGCGGCGGCCTCTTCGTCCTTTGCGCCCGCGAGGGTGTTCAGCTTGGCGAAGCTGGCCAGGGGGTGGAACCGGTAGCCGTGCTCGGGGAAGAAGCGGTAGACGACGCCGTTGGCGTCTGAGACGGCCGTTTCGGCGATCTCGGGCGCTCTTTCGCCGAGGCTCTTGGTGTTCGCACGGAGCTGGGCGAAGAGCTCCGGGGTCCGAGAGGACCCATACCCGTCGGCGACAGCGGCGACGTCGTCGATGACGAGCCCCAGTACCGCCGCCCGGCCCGGCCGTAGAGCGCCGATCGCGGCCATCGCCTCCGCCAGGATCGCGCGCGCGTCCGCCGCCGCCTGCTCGTCGAGCCGGCCGTCCTCGACCGCTGCCGTGAGCCCCGCGCTGATCACCTGCTCGTCCTCCTGCGCGCGCTCGGCGATCGCCTGCCGAAGCGCGGCCCTGGTGTTCTCCCCGGCGATGCCGTCGACCAGGAGGCCTCGAGTCCCCTGGAACGCCTGGACGGCCGCCGTCGTGGATTCGCCGAAGGAGCCGTCGGGCAGGGATCCCTGGGCGCCGAGCGCGGTGAGAGCGACCTGGAGGTCGCGGACTCTGGCGCCGCGGTCGCCTTCCCTGAGCGCGGACGGCGCCGAGGAGTCGGACGCGACTGCGGCCGGTTTGTTCGCCGGCGCGGCCGAGGCCGGGGCGGCCGGCCGGTCATCGCCGGAGAACGGGCGGACGGCGACCGCGAAGAGGACGGTGAGCGCGAGCGCAAGGAGCGCGAGACTCCGGCGCGGGTTGCGGGCCGCTCTGGCGCGAAGGCGGGAGAGATCGCCGGCGAACGTCCTCGGCGGCGCCCGGCGACGCGGCCGTGCCTCGGGCGCCGGCGCGGCCTCCTCCGGCGTGAGCTCCTCGTCCCACCAGTCGAACTGCTCATCGATGAAGAGCGGGTCAGCCACGTTGCAGCCGACTGGCAAGGTACGGGATGTGACGGTTGTTGCCTAGTGGGGGCGGAGCCGAGGCTCCGTGCGCTGACTACACTCGAACGGCCCATGGCCGGCCGGACGAGACTCTTTCTGCAGGTCCTCGCAGTCGCGGTGGTCGCCTCGATGATCGGCCTCCTCGCCTGGCAGCTCGCGACGAAGGAAGCGGGCGCCGGGCTCGCCGACGCGGTCGAGCGCGGGGAGAAGCCCGCCGCGCCCACGCTGACGTTGCCCGATCTCGACGGCGAGGGCGAGATCTCGCTCACCGACTACCGCGGCAAGGCGGTCGTCCTCAACTTCTGGGCGTCGTGGTGCGAGCCGTGCAAGGACGAGGCGCCCATGCTCGAGCAGGCCTGGCAGGACAACCAGGATGGCGACGTGGTCGTTCTCGGAGTGAACGCGCAGGACTTCCGCTCGTTCGCCCGCGACTTCGTCGAGAAGTACGGCATCACGTATCCCAACGCACGGGACGGGGCCGGGAAGACGCGGGACCGCTGGGGCCTGACCGGGTTCCCGGAGACCTGGTGGATCGACCGCGACGGGCGGCTCGTCGCCTACTCCAGCGGGCCGTTCACGCAGGAGCAGCTCGACGAGAACATCGCGCTTGCGCTCGACTCATGAGGCTGCTCGCCTGCGTGTTTGCGTTCCTGGTCCTTGCGGCTCCCGCGGCGGCCGCCGATCCGCCCACGCTCGCCGATCTCGAGGACGAGGTGATCTGCCCGACGTGCCAGACGACGCTCGAGCTCTCGAACTCGCCGATCGCGACCCAGATGCGGACGTTCATCCGCGAGCGCATCGCCGCCGGGGACTCCAAGGAGGAGATCAAGGCGCAGCTCGTGGACGAGTTCGGCCAGGGCGTCCTCGCCGCGCCGCCGAAGAGCGGCTTCAACCTGCTCGCCTGGCTGCTTCCGCTCGCCGGCCTCGCGGCGGCGATCGTGGCCGTGACCTTGCTCGCGCGCCGCTACGTCCGCGCGCGCCCCGAGCCGGCCGCCGCCGGGCCGCCGCTCGACCCCGAGCTCGAGAAGCGCGTCGACGACGAGCTCGCCCGCTACGAGGACTGAGTGGAAGGCAAGGTCGCGCTCGCGTTCCTCGCGGGGCTCGTCTCCTTCGCGACGCCGTGCGTGCTCCCGCTCGTCCCCGGCTACCTCTCGGCCGTGTCGGGAGCGGCGCCGGGGGTCAGCGGTCGCCGGGTGGTCGCCGCGAGCATCCCGTTCATCGCCGGCTTCACCGCCGTGTTCGTTCTCCTCGGCGCCGCGGCAGCGTTGGCGGGCGGGTTCATCGAGGACTACCGCCGCTTCGTCCCGCAGGTCGCGGGCATCGTGCTCGTCGCGTTCGGGTTCGCGTTCATGGGGCTCCTGCCGGCGCCGTGGCTCGACCGGCTCGTCGCGCCCGAGTTGGTCGCGGGTGCCCAGCGCCGCGGCTCCTCGGCGCTGCTCGGCGCGGCCTTCGGCGTGTGCGCCGCGCCCTGCGTGGGCCCGGTGCTGGCGGGGATCCTGGCGCTCGCAGGCGACACGGGCACGGTGCTCCAGGGCTCGGCGCTCCTGTTCGTCTATTCGCTCGGCCTCGCGGTGCCGTTCCTCCTGGTGGGCATCGGCTTCGCCCATG
The DNA here is from genome assembly GCA_963724315.1 of uncultured Actinomycetes bacterium. Lineage (GTDB taxonomy): Bacteria > Actinomycetota > Thermoleophilia > Gaiellales > Gaiellaceae > CAVRUF01. The sequence goes on from CAVRUF010000008.1 coordinate 128,690, forward strand.
CGATGGGCGCCTTTCGCTGGCTGCGCGACCACTTCGAGGTCATCCGCATCGTGAGCGGCGCGATCCTCGTCTGTGCGGGACTGCTCCTCTTCTTCGACCGCTGGTGGTGGCTGAGCGCCGTGATCAACCGCGCGCTGGAGACGGTCGGGCTCGACTAGCGCTGCTAGGCTCCGCGCGCTGTGGCGACGATCCTGGTCGCAGGGGTCGATCTCTTCTTCCGAGGGAAGCTCGACGCGCTGCTCGGCGCCAAGCACAAGCTCATCACGACGGACAGCGTCGAGCCGCCCGACCTCGTCATCGTCGACATCGCCCGCATCGAGCCGATGGAGGTGGCCGACTCCTACCCCGACATCCCCATCCTCGGGTTCACGAATCACACCGACACGGCGGGCCTTCGCGCGGCTCACGAAGCGGGATTCGACCAGGTGATTGTGCGCTCCGCACTAGTCGAGCGGGCACCCCAGATCGTCGACGAGCTCGTCAACTAGACTCGAAACCGATGACCTACATCATCGGCGAGCCCTGCATCGACATCAAAGACCTGTCCTGCGTGGACGTCTGTCCGGTGGACTGCATCCACGAGGCCGACCGCATCCTCGTGATCGATCCGGAGGAGTGCATCGACTGCGGTGCGTGCGAGCCGGAGTGCCCGGTCGAGGCGATCTTCCCCGAGGACGCGCTTCCGGAGAAGTGGGATCCGTTCGTGAAGATCAACTACGCGTACTCGGACGGGATGGAGGTCGTGAACGAGCTCACCGAGACGTACGCGACCGAGAACAACGTCCAGAACCCCCCGCTCGACGAGCGCTAGTCGTCCCTCCTAGGCCGGAGTCAGGCGCAGCTCGCGCGGGAGCGAGCGCTCCAGCACGAGCGAGCCCGCGCCCGCGAGCAGGCATACCGCGGCGGCGAGCGGCCAGAGCGCGAGCGGCGCGAGACCGAGCACGAGTCCTCCCAGCGCCGGGCCGATCACGAACCCGACCTGCCAGGACGTGGTCGACATGGCCATGTAGCGGCCGCGGAGCCGCTCCGGTGCGAGGTCGGCGACGAGCGCTCCCTGCGTCGGCCCCTGGAGGCACTCGCCGAGCGCGAACACGGCCGCGGCCACCGCGAACAGCACCGCGGCGGCGGCCGCCTCCGCGTACGCGCCGGTCACGAAGACGAGCAGCCACGCGGCGGCCCAGATCACCGTCATGACCGCGAGCGCCTTCATCCTCCGGCGTCCCTCGAGGAGACGCGAGATCGGGAGCTGGGCAATGACGATGACGAGCGTGTTCACGAGGAAGACGAGCCCGATCGCGGTCTCCGTCACACCCGCTTCGTTCTTCGCGAACACGGGGAGCAGTTCGAGCTGCGCGTAGCCGGCGGCGACGAACACCACGTTCAGCCCTACGAACGCGACGAAGACGCCGTGGCGCATGACGTCGCGGTATCCGGCGGTCTCGGTCGACCGCTCACGGAGCTGCACCGGCTCCGGGACGAAGTAGAGGACGGCGACGAACGCGAGGAACGTGACGGCGTCGATGAGGAAGAGGACTGTGAAGCTGGTCGGGTTCGTCGTGGTCGCGATCAGCCCGCCGGCGAGGCCGCCGATTCCGATCCCGAGGTTCCGTGTCACGCGCTGCACCGCGAAGGCCGAGTGGCGCCGATCGGGCGGGGTCAGGCCCGTGAGGAGCGTGGACTGGCTCGTCCAGAAGACGCCGTTGCCGATGCCCGCGACGAGCGCGGCCGCGTAGGCCTGCCACGGCTCGTGGACGAACGGATACGCGGCGAAGCCGACCGCCATCAGGATGAGCCCGATCGCGAGCGTCAGGCGGCCGCCGATCCGGTCGACGACCGGCCCGGAGACCGGTCCGGCGATGAGGCCGATCGCGTTCCCGGCGGCGATCACGAACCCGGCGGTCGCGAGCGAGAACCCGCGCACGTTGTGCAGGTAGATGACGAGGAACGGGAAGGTCATCCCGTTTCCGACCGCGTTCACGAGGCCGCCGGCCTCCATGATCCAGACGGAGCGGGGCAGCCCCGGGGCGAGGCTCCGGACGTAGGCGCGAGCATCCGCGGGATGCTACGAGCCGAGCGTGGCCCAGATCTCGAGCTTCGCCTTCGTGCGCCCGATCACCTCGTCCGTGAACTCGGAGCTCGTCGCGTGGCCGCCCAGGTCGGCGGTGCGCACGCCGGACGCGACCGCCTCGAGCGCCGCCTCGCGGATCGCGCGACCGGCCTCGCGCGGCCCCTCATCGTCGATGTGCGACGAGAAGCGCCGCGCCGGCGAGGATCATCGCGAGCGGGTTTGCGACGTTCTTCCCCGCGAGCGAGGGAGCCGTCCCATGAGCCGCCTCGGCCATGAGCGCCTTCGGCGTGTAGTCCGGGTTGAACGCGACGAGCATCGACTCGGACCCGGCGATCGAGCCGAACAGCGGGAGCACGAGATCGCTCAGGATGTCGCCGTCGCGATTCAGGGCGGGAATGACGAGCGGATCGCCGCCCGAGGCGATCAAGAGGGCGAACGTCGCGTCGATGAGCTGCGGCTCGTAGACCACGTCGGGGTGCCGTTCCGCGGCCGCGTCCATCTCCTCCTTCAGCATCCCCTCGTAGATCGGGGAGACCGTGTACTTCGGGCCGCCGAAGACCTTCGCCTTCGTCCGTTCGGCATGGCGGAACGAGAACTCCGCGACCGCGTGGCAGATGCGCCGCTCGATCTTCTCCGTGCGGAATGCGACCTCGTCCTCGCCCTCGCCCTCGCGCCATTCCTTCGCGCCGTAGGCATCCCCGACCGCCATGCGGACGACCGAGATCGGATGGTGCGCCCCCGCGATCGGAACCACTCCGGGAATCCGCCGCCCGGTGCGGACGATCACGTGCCCGCCGATCTCCTCGCGGAGGATCCGGTTCGGGCTGCCGACGTCGCCGGCCGTCTCGGGGGTGACCGTCGCCGCCTTCAACCCGAGGCCGGCCTCGCGGATCGCAGCGGCCGCCTCGTACACGACCTTGTTCTCGGTCTCGCGCCTCGAAGCCAGCGACAGGTCGAAGCGCGGCAGCTCGAGCGCGAAGCCGAGCACGTCGGGAGCGAGAACCCGAAGCGCCTCTTCGAGAAGCTCCTGGCCGGTCTCGTCTCCCTCGAGGACGACGATGGTGGAGGTCTGCACGAGCGGCGAGTCTAGCGACGCCAATTGCGTGACCTGGCGCCTCTCGCGGTGTAAAACCAAGGCGGCGGGAGTGCAAACGAGCCGGGAGGGGCGAGGTGGCCGAGGTCGACTTCGACGGAGTCAGCAAGATCTACGGGGACGGAACGCGGGCCGTCACCGACATGTCGCTCGAGATCGCGGACGGCGAGTTCATGGTGCTCGTCGGCCCGTCGGGCTGCGGGAAGTCGACCGCGCTGCGCATGGTCGCCGGCCTCGAGGAGATCTCCGCGGGAACCGTCCGCATCGGCGACCGCGTCGTGAACCACGTCCCGGCGAAGGACCGCGACATCGCCATGGTCTTCCAAAGCTACGCGCTCTATCCGCACCTCAACGTGTACGACAACATCGCGTTCGGCCTGCGCGTGCGCAAGACGCCGAAGGCGGAGATCGAGCGCCGCGTGCGCGAGGCGGCGCGGATCCTCGGGCTCGACGACCTCCTGGCGAAGAAGCCGCGCGCGCTTTCGGGCGGCCAGCGCCAGCGCGTCGCGATGGGCCGCGCGATCGTGCGTGAGCCGCGCGCGTTCCTCATGGACGAGCCGCTCTCGAACCTCGACGCGAAGCTCCGCGTGCAGACGCGCACCGAGATCAGCCGGCTCCAGCACGAGCTCGGCGTCACCACGATCTACGTCACGCACGACCAGGTCGAGGCGATGACGATGGGCGACCGCGTGGCGGTCATGCGCAAGGGCGAGCTGCAGCAGGTCGCGTCGCCGCAGGAGCTCTACGACCATCCCGTCAACCTCTTCGTCGGCGGCTTCATCGGGAGCCCGGCGATGAACATGGTCGAGGCGACGCTCGAGGAGTCCGACGGCCGGCTCGTGGTCGCGCTCGGCGATCAGCGGCTGCCCCTCGGCGACGAGCTCGTGGCGTCGCGCCCGGCGCTCCGAGGCTATCTCGGAAAGACGATCGTGCTCGGCATCCGCCCCGAGAGCCTCGAGGACGCCGCGCTCGCGCCGGATGTTCCGGCCGAGCGTCGCCTGCGCGGACGGGTCGAGCTGACCGAGGCGCTCGGCTCCGAGCTCGTCGCACACGTGCGGATCGGTGCGCGCCCGGCGCTCACCGAAGAGGTGCGCGAGCTGGCCGAGGACGTCGGCGACACGGTCGAGACCGAGGACGCGGCGGAAACGGTGGTCGTCGCGCGCTTCGGTCCGCACTCGCGCGCGAGAAAAGGCGATCGCGTCGAGATGTGCGTCGATACCGGCGCGCTTCACTTCTTCGATTGCGATACCGGCGACGGAATCTACGCCGGTGTGTTGACAACGGGAACAGCTGCTTGACGGTCCCGTTTGCCTTGCGTTTCGGTTCGGTAAAGTAGCGCCCGCGTTCCACATCGGAAAACGAGGCGAAAAACGGAGGTACGCGTGGCGAGGAAGACGGTTCTGATCTCCGACATGTCGGGGCAGGAAATTCCGGACGGTAAAGGCGCGACGATTCGCATCACGTTCCACGACGCGCGCAAAGGCGTCCGCGAGCTCGACGTGACGGATGCCGAGGCCGAGAAGCTCGGCGGCCGCCAGGTCGCCCGCCGCGGCCGGCGCCCGAAGAGCGCCGCGTAGCGACATCCTTCCAGGCCCGGTCGCGGACTTGCGGCCGGGCCTAGACTTACGGGGGATGGGGCTCTCCCTCGTCGTAGGCCCGGCGAACGCCGGGAAGGTAGCCTTCCTGCTCGACCGGTATTGCGCGCTCGCAGAGCGCGACCCGGTGCTCGTCGTCCCCAACCGCGCGGAGGCCGAGCGCATCGAGCGGGAGCTGCTCGGGCGCGTGCCCGCGCTCTTCGGCGGCTCGATCGGGACGTTCGACGATCTCTTCGACTCGATCGCCTTCGCGGGCGGGGACACCCGGCCCGCCATCGCGCCCGCCCAGCGGCGGCTGCTCGTGGCGGAGGTCGTCTCGTCGGCCTCGCTGAACGGGCTTTCGGCATCCGCGCGCTTCCCGGGCTTCGCGGACGCGCTCGGCAAGGCGATCGAGGACGCGTCCGAAGGGCTCCTCGATCCCGCCGACCTCGAAGGACCGCTCGGCGCGCTCTACGCGCGCTACCTGGAGGAGCTCGACCGGCTGGGCCGCTGGGATCGCCCGCTGCGCCGCCGCCACGCCGCGACGCGGGTCGCGAACGAGCTCGACGCGTGGGACGGCCGCCCGGTTCTCCTCTACGGGTTCGAGGACTTCACCGGCGCCGAGTGGATGCTCGTCGAGGCGCTCTCCGGCCGCGCGGAGGTGACCGTCTCGCTGCCGTACGAGCCCGGGCGCCCCGCGTTCGCCTCGCTCGCGCGCACCGTCACCGACCTGAGCCGCCTGGCGAGCGGCTCGATCGTCGAGCTGCCGCCCGTCCTGTGGGGCCAGGCGCCGGCGCTCGCGCACCTGGAGCGGGAGCTCTTCGGCGCGGGCGCTCCCGGATCGGTCATGCCGCCGCTCGACGGGGCGATCCGCTTCCTCGAGGCCGCCGGATCGCGGGGCGTGCTCGAGCTCGCCGCCGAGGAGATCCTCGATCTGCTCCGCCTGGGAACGGCTCCGCACTCGATCGCGATCGTCTGCCCGAGCGTCGAGCGCTACCGGGCTCCGCTCGAGACCGTGTTCGGCGCGCTCGGCATTCCGTACGCGATCGAGGGCAGCGTCACGCTCGACCGGACGCCGTTCGGCCGCGCGCTCCTCGGCCTGCTCCGCTTCGCCTGGCTCGGCGGGACGCGACGCCACCTCTTCGGCTTCCTGCGCTCGGGCTTCTCGGGGCTGCCCCGCGTCCGCACCGACTTCGTCGAGGGACGCCTGCGCGGGCGGGCGGTGACCGATCCGGCCCGCGTCGAGGAGGAGGCCGTGAAGCTCCTCGGCCATCCGCTCGTCGCGCTCGACCGCGTTCGCGACGCCGGGACGCCGATCGAGGCCGTTCGCTCGGCCGCGGGCGCGATGCTCCAGGCGTCCTACGGGCTCGAACGGCCGCCGACCGGCGCCGACGCCGGGCTCGACCTGCGCGCGCACGAGGCGGTGCTCCGCGTCGCGCGCGATCTCGAGGACTGGGAGGGCGTCGGCCGCGAGCAGGTCGTCGCCGCGCTCGAGCAGGCGACGGTGCGCGTCGACCGCGCCGCCGAGAGCGGCCGCGTCGCCGTGGTCGACCTCCAGCGGGCGCGGACGCGGCGCTTCGAGGCGGTCATCGTCCTCGGGCTCGAGGAGGGCGTCTTCCCGCGCCGCAGCCTGGAGACGCCCTTCCTCCCGGACGAGGAGCGCCGCCGCCTCGACGATGCGGGCCGGGAGCGCCGCCTCGCCCTGCCCGACCAGCTGGAGCGCGACCGCTACCTCTTCTACACGGCCTGCACCCGGCCGCAGCGGCGGCTCTCGCTCATCCGCGAGGCGGCCTCCGACGACGGCCGCCCGCGCGAGGCGAGCCCGTTCTGGGACGAGGTGCGCGCGTGCTTTGCTCCCGAGGACGTCGCCCGGTTCACCCGCGGACGCAAGATCTCCGAGCTGACCTGGGAGCTCGAGCGCGCGCCCAACGAGCGGGAGCGGCTCCGCGCCACGGCCGCCCTCGGCGCGACCGAGCCCGCCGACGCCCGCGCGCTCGCGATCGCGAACGGCTGGGAGCGGCGCATCGACCGCGCGCTCGCGGCGCTCGAACGGCCGACCGAGCTGACCGGCGCCGCCCTCGCGCCGCTCATGGAGCAGGGCCGCTTCTCCGTCACCGAGCTCGAGACGTTCGCGACCTGCTCCTCCATGTGGCTCGTCGACCGTGTGATCGACCCGCGCGCGATCGACGCCGAGCTCGACGCGCGCATTCGCGGCAGCGTCGCGCACCAGGCGCTCTACCGCTTCTACTCCGGGCTCCCCAAGCGCTTCGGCGTGGATCAGGTCGACGCCGCCCGCGTGGAGGAGGCGGTCGAGTTCATGCGCGAGTGCCTGGCCGGCGCGATCGAGGGCCAGGTGCGGCTCGACCTCTCCGAGCTCGACCGCCTCGAGCTCGAAGGCACGCTCGGCCGCGACCTCGAGCGCTTCGTCCGCCAGGAGGTCGAGATCGGCTCTCCGCTCGTCCCGCGCCGCTTCGAGGTCTCGTTCGGGACGCAGGGCGCGCCGGTCGAGCTGCAGCGGGGCCTCGACCTGGGCGGCTTCACCGTCTCCGGGAAGATCGACCGGATCGACCAGGACCCGATGAGCGCGAGCGGGATCGTCCAGGACTACAAGTCCGGCGCGGGCGCCCACTCGGCGCGGCAGATCGAGACCGACGCGAAGCTCCAGGTGCCGCTCTACATCCTCGCGCTGCGCGACCTGGTCGGGATCGAGCCGCTGGGCGGGCTCTACCGGGCGCTCGCCGGGGCGCGGGAGGCGCGCGGGCTCGTGCTCGAATCCGCACAGGAGCTCGTCCCGGGGACGAAGGAGCAGGATCACCTGGACGACACCGAGTTCTGGGCGCACGTCGACCGGGCCGTCGAGCGCGCGCAGGCCGCGGTCGCCCGCATCCGCGCGGGCGACGTGGAGCACGATCCGCGCGGCGGAACGTGCCCGACGTGGTGCGACCGCTGGCCGATGTGCCGGGTGAAGCGCGCATGAGCGTCCGCGCCCCCAACCCGGAGCAGCAGGCCGCGATCGACGAGGCGGGCGTCGTCTTCGTCTCGGCCGGCGCCGGAACCGGGAAGACCACCGTGCTCGTCGAGCGCTTCGTCCGCGCGGTCGCCGAACGCGGGCTGGGGCTCGAGAGCGTCCTCGTCATCACCTACACGGAGCGCGCGGCCGGCGAGCTGCGCGCCCGGATCCGCGAGCGGCTCGTCGAGCTCGACCGGCGTCGACCTGGCGCGCGACATCGAGCGCGCCTGGATCTCGACCATCCACGGCTTCTGCAACCGCCTCCTCAAGTCGCATCCGTTCGAGGCGGGGCTCGATCCCGGGTTCCGCGTCCTCGACGAAAGCCAGTCGCGCGTGCTTGCGGTCGGAGGCGTTCACCGACGCGCTCGCGCGCTTCTGCGCCAAACGCGAGCCCGACCGGCTCGAGCTGCTCGCGACCTACGGCTCGCGGCGGCTCTCGGTCATGCTCGGCGGCGTCTACGAGCGGCTCCGCTCGGCCGGGCGCGAGCTCGAGCTCGGCGTCGCGGACGAGTCGAGCGTCGCCGAGGCGCTGGCCGCGCTGGCCGAGTGCGCCAAGGCGCTCCCGGGGAACCCGCAGGCCGAACGGGCGCTGGCGCTCGCCACCGGCCCGACGCCGCGCGCCGACGAGCTGCTCGACCTCGGCGACCTGCGCCCGACGGAGAAGATCGAGGCGTTCGCCGGGCTGAAGGAGGCGCTCGACACGGTCGAGAGCGCCGCGCTCGACGAGATGGCCTCGCGCGACCGCGAGCTGCTCGAGGAGCTGCTGCGCGGATTCGACGCCGCCTACCGCGAGGCGAAGGCGCGCGAGTCCGGCGTCGACTTCGAGGACCTCCAGCTCTACGCCCGCGACCTGCTCCGCTCGAGCGAGGAGGTGCGCGAGCGGGCCCGGTGGCGCTTCCGCTCCGTGCTCGTGGACGAGTTCCAGGACACGAACCGGCTCCAGTGCGAGCTGGTGGACGCGCTCGACGCCGAGGAGCTCTTCTTCGTCGGCGACGAGTTCCAGTCGATCTACCGCTTCCGCCACGCGGACGTCGAGGTCTTCCGCGAGCGCCGCGCCCAGAGCGCGCGGCGTGCTCGCGCTGACGCAGAACTACCGCTCGCGCCCGGAGATCCTCGGCGTCGTCAACCAGCTGTTCGGCACCGAGTTCGGCGGCGACTACGAGCCGCTCGTGGCCGCCGGGCGCTTCCCCGAGCCGCTCTTCGGGCCCGGCGTCGAGCTGCTCGTGACCGACAAGGACGCCTACCGCGGCGGCTCGGTGCACTGGCGCGAGGCCGAGGCGAAGCACGTCGCGCGCCGGGTGAAGGAGCTCGTGGACACGGGCGAGGCGACGCCCGGCGAGGTCGTCCTCCTCTTCGCCGCGGGCACGGACGCGGAGCGCTACGAGGAGGCGTTGCGCGCCGAAGGGCTGCCGACGTACCGCGCGGCCGGGCGCGGCTACTTCGGCCAGCAGCAGGTCGCCGACCTGATCGCGTACCTGCGCCTGCTCCAGAACCGCTACGACGACGAGGCGCTCGTCACCGTGCTCGCCTCGCCGTTCGTCGGCATCTCGAACGACGGGCTCGTCCTGCTGCGCCGCTCCGCGGGGCGGCGGCCGCTCTTCGCCGGTCTCGAACGGGAGCTTCCCGCCGGGGTCTCCGCAGCGCGACGCCCGCCTGTTCGAGGCGTTCAAGCAGCGCTACGACCGGCTCGTCCGCACCGCCGAGCGCGCGGGGCTCGAGCGGCTGTGCGAGCAGATCGTCGTCGAGCACGACTACGACCTCGCCGTCCTGGCCCAGTGGGACGGGCGCCGCCGCTACGCCAACCTGCGCAAGCTCGGGCGTTTGGCCCGTGCGTATGAATCGCTCCGCGGGCCCGACATCGAGGGCTTCGTCGGCTTCCTCCGCGACCAGGAGGCGGCCGGGGCCCGCGAGGTCGAGGCGGCCGCGGAGGAGGAGGGCGGCGACTCGGTCCGCCTCCTCACGGTGCACGCCGCCAAGGGGCTCGAGTTCAAGGTGGTCGTGCTCGCCGACGCAGGGCGCATCCCGCCCTCGCCGGCCGCGGACGAGATCCTGTGCCTCCCCGACGGGCGCTTCGGGTTCCGCGTCGTCAACCCCGCGACCGGCAAGCGGGAGGGCGCGTTCGGCTGGGACGACGTGCGCGAGGCCGAGCAGACCGCCGACCAGGCCGAGAACCGGCGGCTCCTCTACGTGGCGATGACACGCGCGATCGACCGCCTGATCGTCTCGGGGGCGATCGACCCGACCAGCCGCCGCGACGCGAACGCGCCGCTCCACTGGATCCTCAAGCGGCTCGAGATCGAGGTGGGCGAGGACGACGGCCCGGTGGAGCTCGAGCGCGGCGAGGCGCGACTCTCGCTGCGCATCGACCGGCCGGCGCCGCCGAGCGACAAGCCCGAGCCCGCCGCGGTGCCGCAGCTTCAGCTCTTCGCGCCGGTGGAGGACGGCGACGCGCTGCGGCCCGCCCCGGAGCTGCCCGCGCTGCCGCCGCTCCCCGAGCCGCCGCCGTTCGTGCTCCGCAGCCTCTCCTACAGCGCGCTCTCGCTCTACGACCAGTGCTCGTACCGCTTCTACGCGCAGCGCATCGTCGGCCTGCCGCCGCGCCCGGTCGTCGTCCAGACCGGGGAGGAGGTCGAGGGCCTCCTCGCGACCGAGATCGGCGACGCCGTGCACGTGCTCCTCGAGGTCGAGACTCCCGACGAGGAGGTGCGCGACCACGTGCTCCAGCGCTATCCCGAGGCGACCGAGGAGAACCTGGAGCGCGTCGAGTCGCTCCTCGCCGCCTGGCGAGACTCGGAGCTCGGGCGGCGCCTGGCGGAGGCGGAGGACACGCGACCCGAGCTCGCGCTTCTCGTTCGCGCACGACGGCGTCCTCGTTCGCGGCCGCTTCGACGTGTTCCGGCGCGAGGGCGAGCGCGCGCTCGTCGTCGACTACAAGACGAACCGCCTGGAGGAACGCGATCCCGCCGACATCGTCGAGTCGGAGTACAACCTGCAGCGGCTCGTGTACGCCCTGGCCGCGTTCGGCACGGGAGCGCTCGAGGTCGAGGTCGTCTACACGTTCCTCGAGCGCCCGGCGGAGCCGGTGTTCGCGCGCTTCACGCGCGCCGACGTCCCCGGGCTGCAGGCCGAGCTCTCCGCGGCGATCCGCGCGATCCAGGAGGGCGACTTCCGCCCGACGCCGAGCGAGTGGGCGTGCGCCGGCTGCCCGGCCCTGGACGTCGTGTGCGCCGGGCCGCGGCTCCAGTCCGTGCAGTAACGGTCTCGGCGCAGATCCGCGCGCCTTCCGGCGCATTCGTGACCTCCATGCGCGAATTCCGGCGATATGCTCGTAGGCAGGGGTGCCTCTAACCGGGGTCCCCGGGGGAGATCCACGAACCGGGCTCGTCGCGTAGCCTCCGGACATGTTCCGCCACTCGGCCCGCTTCTACGACGCGCTCTACTCCTGGAAGGACTACCCGGCCGAGACCGAGCGGCTGCTCGCGCTCTTCGAGGCGCGGGTTCCCGACGCGCGGACGCTTCTCGACGTCGCCTGCGGAACGGGGCTCCACCTCGCGCTCCTGCGGGACTGGTACGAGGTCGAGGGCGCGGATCTCGACCCGACGATGCTCGCGGTCGCCGCCGAGCGGCTGCCGGGCGTGCCGCTCCACGAGGCGGACATGACAACGCTCGACCTCGGACGCGAGTTCGACCTCGTCACGTGCCTCTTCTCGAGCATCGCGTACGTCGTCACGCGGGAGCGCCTGCGGCAGGCCCTCGCGGCGATGGCGCGGCACGTCGCGCCGGGCGGCCTTCTCGTGCTCGAGCCGTGGATCCTTCCGGACGCCTGGCTTCCAGATCACGTCCATGCGCTGTTCGTGGACGAGCCCGACCTGAAGATCGCGCGCATGAACCGCGGCGCGCCGCTCGACGACTCGATCGTGCTCGAATTCGAGTACCTCGTCGCGACGCCCGAGGGGATCGACCACTTCACCGAGCGCCACGAGGCGGGGATGTTCACCGACGAGGACTACCGCGAGGCGTTCGAGGCGGCGGGGCTCAAGGTCGAGCTCGATCCCGAGGGGCTCATGGGCCGCGGCCTCTACATCGGCACCCGTGCCGCGTAGCTACGTCGCCGAGGCGCGCCGCCGCGTCGGGCCCAAGCGCGACCGCATCCGCCCGGTGCTCGACCGGCTCACCGCCGAGCATCCCGACGCGATGATCGCGCTGCGGTTTCGCAACGACGTCGAGCTCCTCGTCTCGGTGATGCTCTCCGCGCAGACGACCGACGTGACCGTGAACCGCGTGACGGAGACGCTCTTCCGGAAGTACCGCCGGCCCGAGGACTACCTGGGCGTGCCGCTCGCCGAGCTCGAGGCCGACATCCGCCCGACCGGCACCTTCCGGCTGAAGGCGCGGAACCTCCGGCGGCGATGCGGATGCTCCTCGAGGAGTACGGCGGCGTTGTGCCGACGCGGGTCGACGAGCTCGTTCGCCTGCCGGGCGTCGGGCGCAAGACGGCGAACGTGGTCGCATCGGAGCGCGGCGCGACT
>CAVRUF010000009.1:0-566055 GCA_963724315.1 uncultured Actinomycetes bacterium
CGTCAGGCGCTCGGCGAAGACCTCGACGGTGACGTCCGGATTGAGCGCCGCGATCGTCTGCTTGGCCGATTCGGCCTTCGAGTCGCCGAGGCGCTCGGTCGAGTGGACGATCTGGCGCTGGAGGTTCGACTCGTCCACGACGTCGTCGTCGACGATCCCGAGCGTTCCCACACCGGCCGCGGCGAGATACAGCGACGCCGGCGAGCCGAGCCCGCCCGCGCCGATGAGGAGCACGCGTGCGTTCGAGCTTCTCCTGGCCGGCCTCGCCGACCTCCGGGATGAGCAGGTGGCGGCTGTAGCGGCGGCGCTGCTGCGCGTCGAGGCTCTGCGGGATCTCGACGGGGAGGCCGTTGCGCTTCCAGTCCGTGAAGCCGCCGCTCAGCGAGACGACGCTGACGTAGCCGAGGTCCTCGAGCGTCTTGGCCGCGAACGCGGAGCGGCTGCCCACCGCGCAGTAGACGACGAGCGGCTGCCCGCGGTCGGGAAGGAGTCCTTCCGCGCGGGACTCGAGCGAGCCGCGGGGGATGTGCAGCGCGCCCGGGATGTGGCCCTCGTCCCACTCGGCGCGCTCGCGGACATCCACGAAGAGCGCGTCTCCGGCGTCCAGGCGCTCGCGCGCGGCGACCGCGTCGGTCTCATCGATCTCGGCGCGAACCTGGGCGAGGAGGTCACGGTACGAAGCCATTGCTTCAATGAGTATAGCGAGGGTCTTCTCGCCGCCGCAGCTACTCTCGATCCCTTGTGTCGCCTCGTACGCGCGTGATCGTCCTCGTCTCCGGGGCCTCCGTCCTCGCCGCCGGCGTGGTCGTCGCCGCCGCCGCGCTCCAGACGGACGAAGCGGGCCCGTCCACCGTCGCGTTCGTTCCGGAGGCGCCCGCGCTCGAGCTCGCGGTGCTCGATCGCGACGACAAGCTCGCCCGCGGCCTGCGCGACGCCGAGCGGCGCTACGAGGAGGACGACCAGCTCGGTGCCCGCAGCGCGTTCCAGGAGATCCTCCAGACGAACCCCGACTCGATCGAGGCGCAGATCGGCGACGCGGTCACCTCGTGGCCGGAAAAGACCGACGAGAAGCTCCAGGCGATCGTGGACGCCTACCCCGACAGCGCGGTCGCGCGGCTCAACCTTCGGCCTGGCCCTTCTCGCGAACGGCGATCCCGACGCGGCCAGGATGCAATGGGCCGAGGCGGAGCAGCGCGAGCCCGACACGCCGGCGGCCCTGAGCGCCGAGGACTTGCTGAACCCGCATTCGCCGCCCGGCCGGCCGCAGTTCGTCGTCGAGGACGTGCCCACCGCGATCGCCAAGCTGCCGCTCGAGAAGCGCCTCGCCACCGTCCGGCGCAACGCCGAGAAGCAGGGAACGGTGCGCGACTGGATCCTCTACGGCAGCGCGCTCGAGACGATGGGCCACCGCGAGTCTGCGCGCCGCGCCTACGCAAATGCGGTCGACGCGGATCCCGAAAGCCTCGAGGCGCAGGTCGCCGCGATCGTCTCGAGCTTCGACAAGGACGACCCGAAGACGGCCTTCTCGAAGCTCGGTCCGCTCGCCGCCGCGAACCCAAACTCGTCTCTCATCCGTTTCCACCTCGGACTGATGCTGCTGTGGCTCCCTGACCTGGACGAGGCCCGCGACCAGCTCGAACGGGCGCAAAGCTCCGACCAGGAAGGGTTCTACGGCCAGCAGGCAGCCCGTGTACTTGCGAGATTGGCACAGATCGAATAGGACCAACTCACCTGCAATATGGGCCATTCGGCCCATGACACAGGTGGGGGGTCCGGGCACAGTCGCCAGGCGTTCTCGTCCAGGTTTCCAAAGACAATTGGAAACATTGACGGAGCAGCGGCGGGGGTCTACCTTGGAGGAGGGGCTGCATGGGGGTCGAGGACACAGCTGCGGGGTCTGGATTGACATTGCTTGATCACGAGGAGACGCGGGCGCTCGTCGCGCTCGGCCAAGAGCACGGCTCGATCACGCACGAGCAGGTGACGGCGCTCCTCGACGAACTGGGTGCGGAACCGGCCCAGGCAGATGAGTTTCTGCAGGCCCTCGAGGACCTGCATGTGGAAGTCGTTCCCGCGGCGCCCGAGGAGGTGGCGGTCGATCTGACGGTCGACCAGCGCGAGGTCTCGACCGACGCGCTCCAGCTCTTCCTCAAGGACATCGGTCGCGTGCCGCTTCTGACGGCGGCACAGGAGGTCGAGCTCGCCAAGCGCATCGAGCGCGGCGACATGTCGGCGAAGCGGAAGATGGTCGAGTCGAATCTCCGCCTGGTCGTCTCGATCGCGAAGAACTACCGCAACCAGGGGCTCCCGTTCCTCGACCTGATCCAGGAGGGGACGATCGGCCTCGTGCGCGCGGCGGAGAAGTTCGACTACCGCAAGGGCTTCAAGTTCTCGACGTACGCGACCTGGTGGATTCGCCAGGCCGTCGCCCGGGCGCTCGCCGACAAGGCGCGCACGATCCGGATGCCCGTCCACGTGGTCGAGAAGCTGAACAAGATCGGCCGCACCGAGCGCAAGCTCGTCAGCGAGCTCGGCCGCGACCCGTCGATCGAGGAGATCGCCGCCGTGCTCGAGATCACGCCGGAAGAGGTCGAGGCGGTTCGCCGCAGCGCCCAGGCGCCGGTGTCGCTCGAGAAGCCGGTGGGCGAAGAGGACGACTCCGAGCTCGGCCACTTCATCGCGGACGACAACGCGAAGGCGCCCGACGAGGCCGCCGACGAGGTCATCCGCCAGGAGACGCTCGCCCGGATCCTCAGCGTGCTCTCCTACCGCGAGCGCCGGATCCTCGAGCTTCGCTACGGGCTCGGCGGCGAGCAGCCGCGCACGCTCGACGAGGTCGGCAAGACCTTCAACGTCACGCGCGAGCGGGTTCGTCAGATCGAGAACCAGTGCCTGAAGAAGCTTCAGGCGATGGCCGAGTCGCAGAAGCTCCGCGAAGTCGCCGCCTAAAGTGCGTCGTCCGCGGCCTCGTGACGCGGATAGAGCGGTGGCTAGCCGCGCCCGTCATGCCGGTCGCGGCGGCGTTAGGCTCGAGTTGGCTTGGAGATGAGAACCACCTGCGAGCGCTGCGGGGCCGCGCTGTCGCTGGACGCCGACGCGACGATTTGCTCGTTCGAGTGCACGTTCTGCCCGGCTTGCGCCGAGGCGATGGAGCACGTCTGCCCGAACTGCGGCGGCGAGCTCGTCGCGCGGCCGAAGCGCGCGGCGCGCCTAGCCCTCGGCGGCGGCTTCTTGGTCATCTTGGCGTCGAGCTTGCGGGCGAGCGGCTCGACGATGTCGGCGGGAGCCGGCCCGAACAGCTCGCCGGCGCTCACCACGCCGATCGAACGCCCGTGGCGGAACGCGATCAGCCGCATCGCGAAGGGCGCGCGCTCCGCGGCCTGGGCCTCGCGTCCCACCGCGACGAAGGACGTCAGTCCGCTCGTCGTTGCTGCGCACGTAGTCCCAGGTCACGTCGAGGACACGCGACTCCTCGCCGACGTCCAGCGGGCTCGAGCTCGGTGACGTGCAGGTTCCGGATCGAGACGTCGCTGTCGGACGCGCCGCTCCTCGCGGGACGACCTCGAGGAGAGCAGCGCTCGAGGTCGGTCGCGTTGCCGCGCTTCAGCGACTCGTGCGCGTCGTCGTTCGACTCGTAGGTCTCGATGCCGTTCTGGAGCACGGTCGTCTCGCCCTGTCGAACGAGACGTCCGCCTCGCCCGTGATCACGAGGTCGGAGAAGTCGATCTGCTCGCAGTCGTCGGGAGGGTTCGGCGAGTCGTCGGGATCGACCGACCAGCCGACGGGAGCTCCGTCGCGGTCAGCAGCATCGACTCGGCCCACTTCTGGTCGGCGGGGTCGATCTGCCGCTGGGTCGCGTGCGAGCGGCCCCGGATGCGCCGCACCCGGCGAGCGCGACGACGGCCGAAAGGCCAGGGCGGCGGCGCGCATCGACTAAGCGTACGCACGCGTAGACTGCCGCGATGCCCGAGGAGACGCCGCAGGCCTGGCTCGACGAGCTGTCCGAGTTCCTCCGCATCCCCAGCGTGAGCGCGGACCCGGCGCACGCCGCCGACGTCGTCCGCGCCGGCGAATGGGTGCGCGATTTCGTCCGCGCGGCCGGCGGCGAGGCCGAGCTCGTGCCGACGTCCGGAGCCTGCGCCGCTCGTGGTCGGCGAGATCCCCGCGTCGACCGGGCCCGAACGCGCCGACGGTGCTCGTCTACGGCCACTTCGACGTCCAGCCGCCCGACCCGCTCGAGCAGTGGGACTCGCCGCCGTTCGAGCCGACGATCCGCGGCGACCGGCTCTACGCGCGCGGCATCGCCGACGACAAGGGCAACCTCTACCTCCTGCTCGAAGGCGGCCGCGGCGCTCGCCGCCGAGGGCGCGCTTGCCCGTGAACGTGCGCGTCGCCTGCGACGGGGAGGAGGAGACCGGCGGGCACTCGATCGTCGAGTGGGTCGAGGCCGACGAGCGCGGCGCGGACGCCTGCATCATCTTCGACGCCGGGATGCCGGAGGCCGGACGTCCCGGCCTTCTACATCGGGACGCGCGGGCTCGTCTACTTCCACGTCAAGGTGCGCACCGGCGACCGCGACCTCCACTCGGGCGTCTTCGGCGGCGCCGCGCTGAACGCGATGCACGCGCTCATGCAGACGCTCGCGCCCGTCGTGGCCGAGCCGGACGAGCTGCGCAGCGGGATCGTCGCGCCGTCCGATGAGGAACGGGCGAGCTGGGCCGCGACGATCTCGGGACAGGCCACGCTCGACGAGCAGGGCGCGACGCCGCGCGACGGCCGCGCCGCCGAGGAGTTCTACGAGCGGACGCTGGCGGGCTCCGCGGTGGACGTCCACGGTCTCGCCGGCGGATCGCCGCTGCTCCAGAAGACGGTCATCCCGGTCGAGGCCGAGGCGAACGTCTCCATCCGCCTGGCGCCGGTGCAGGACGTGGAGGAGATCGCGCTCGCGATGGAGCGGCTCATGCGCGACGCCGCGCCGCTCGGGCGCCCAGGTCGAGATCGAGCGCTGGTCGTCGGCGCCCGCCGGCCTCGTCGCTCCCGACGCGCCCGCCGTGAAGCTCGCGCAGGACGCCTTCGAGCGCGTGCTCGGCCGCCGGCCGCTGCTGCTCCGCTCGGGCGGCACGCTGCCGATCGTCCCCGCGCTCGCCGACCGGGGCATCCCCACGATCGTGAGCGGCTTCGACCTCCCGGACGGCAACGTGCACGCGCCGAACGAGGGCATGCTGCTGCGCTACATCCCGCTCGGCGTCGAGACCGCGCGGGAGACTGTTCCGCGAGCTCGCCAGGCTCTAGCCGGCGACGGTTGCGGCGCCCGAGTGGTCGTGCTCGGGGACGAGCCAGTCGTGGCCGAACTGCCGCATCGCCTCGATGATCGGGAGGAGCGCCTGGCCCTTCGGCGTCAGCTCGTACTCGACGCGCGGCGGCGACTCGGAGTAGCTGTGCCGCTCGAGGATTCCCTCGTGCTCGAGGGCGCGCAGGCGCTCGGAGAGCGTCCGCGGGCTGATCCCCGGCAGCGCCCGTTCGAGGTCTGAGAACCGGCGCGACCCCTCCGAGAGATCGTGGACGAGCACCGCGGTCCACTTGGCGCCGATGATGTCGGCCGTGCAGGCGACCGCGCACTCCTCGTCGTGAACGGGCCGCATCGTGCGCATGACCTCATTGTACGCGTTCGCCGGACCATGAAAGAGCCGGGCAAGACCGGAAGGGGCTGCGGCACACCCTCCTCGTCCAAAGCGCCCGGCTCTGCTTACTATTGTAGACACACAAGCCGGTCGGCGTACGCTAGCTGGAAGGGTGGACCGCCGAAGACCCAGCGCCCGCCGAGCATCGTGGCGACCACCTGCACCTCGGCGAGTTCTTCGGGGGATCGCGACCGGATCGCGGTCGAGCACGACGAGGTCGGCGAGGTAGCCGGGGACGAGCTTGCCGCGGCGGTGCTCGTCGTGCGTGAGCCAGGCCGGGGCGACCGTGGTCGCGTGCAGCGCCTCCTGCGCGGTGACGGTCTGCTCGGGATGCCACGCGGGCGCTTTCGTCGAGCGAGCGGGACGCCGGCGCGGATGCCCATGAGCGGGTCGAGCTCCTCGACCGGCGCGTCGGAGCCGTTCGCGACGCAGCGTTCCGGCGTCGAGGAGCGAGCGCCAGGCGTACGCGCGGTCGGTCATCCCCGCCCAGGTGTCGTCGGCGAGGTCGCGGTCCGACGGTGCGTGGGAGAACTGCACCGAGGCGGCGACGCCGATCTCGGCGAAGCGCGGGAAGTCCTCGGCGGAGAGGAGCTGCGCGTGCTCGATCCGGGGGCGCAGGCCGCGCGGGCGCCACTCCTCGGCGGCGGCCTCGAAGCCGTCGAGCGCGTCGCGGTTCGCCTGGTCGCCGATCGCGTGGACGGAGACCGCGAAGCCGGCGCGGGCGGCGCGGCGCACGATCGCCTCGAACTCGTCGCGGCTCGTGATCTCGACGCCGGTTCCGTCCAGCATGCGCGCCGTCTTCGAGCCGAGCGTGCCGTCCATGAAGACCTTGATGTAGCCGACGCGCAGCAGGTCGTCGCCGAGCCCGGCGTGCATCCCGAGCGCCTCGATCGCGTCGAGCTGCTCGTGCGGGAGCGACTGCCAGACGCGGAGCGTCAGCCCGCCCTCGCGCGCGGAGCGCCTGCCACCAGGGGAGGATCCCGACCCAGCCGTCCTTGTCGTGGACGGCGGTGACGCCGCGCGAGTTGGCGAGCTTCACGCCGTCGCGCATCGCGTCGACCCACTCCGACGCGGGCGTCTGGCCGTAGACGTACGTCTCGCGGAAATGCCAGGCCGACTCCTCGCGCAGGACGCCGGTCGGCTCGCCGTGGTCGTCGGTCTCGACGACGCCGCCGGGGACGAGCAGGTTGCCGTCCCCGCGGGCGAGCGCGGTCGAGTTGAGCCAGAGCGAGTGCCCGTCCTTGGCCATCAGCGCCACGGGGATGTCGCCGGTGACCGCGTCGAGCGCCTGGCGCGTCGGCTCGACCTGCGGATCCCACATGCCGCTGCGCCAGCCGATGCCGCGCAGCCAGCGGTCGGCCGGGGCGTCCTTCGCCGCCGCGGCCACTCGTGCAACCGCCTCGTCGAGCGACCTGGTTCCTTCCAGCCTGACCTGCCGCTGGGCCAAAGACCACTGCGCGAAGTGCACGTGGGAGTCCGTGAAGCCGGGGACGACGGTGAGCCCGCCGAGGTCGATCGTCTCGGGGCTCGCGAGCGCCGTCTCGTGCGTGCCGACCCCTCCCGCGACCTTGTCGCCCGCGATCGCGAGCGCCGCCGAAGTGGGCAGCGAAGGGTCCATCGTGCGGATGACGCCGTTGGAGAGGATCACGGTCCGAAAGACTCTAATCCGATGGTTCCCGCCGCAGAGATCCAGGCGCGCATCGCCCGCTTCCAGGACGGGCTGCGCGCGGCCGGGCTCGACGGCGCGCTCGTCGTCCAGGAGACCGACCTCTACTACCTGACCGGAACGGCCCAGAGCGCGCACCTGATCGTGCCCGCGCAGGGCGAGCCGGCGCTGCTCGTGCGCAAGACCCTCGCGCGCGCCCGCGAGGAGAGCCCCCTCGAGCGGGTCGAGCCGCTGCGCTCCCTGCGCGACCTGCCCGGGGCGCTGGCCGGCGTCGGCCTCGACGGCGGCAGGCTCGGGCTCGAGCTCGACGTGCTGCCCGCTGCGAGCTACCTGCGCTACGTGAAGCGCCTCGACGGCTTCGAGCCGGCCGACTGCTCCGGCGTGCTGCGGCGGGTGCGGTCGATCAAGTCCGCCTACGAGCTCGAGCGCATCCGCGTCGCGTGCGAGCAGGTCGCGCAGCTGCCCGAGTGGATGGAGCGCCACGTGCGCGAGGGGATGACCGAGCTCCAGCTCGCCGCCGAGATCGAGCGCGAGCTGCGGCTCGCCGGGCACCAGGGCGTGATCCGCTTCCGTTCCTTCAACAACGAGCTCTTCTACGGCTCGGTACTGGCCGGGCCGAGCGGCGCCGTGCCCGGCGCGAGCGAGACTCCGATCGTCGGGACCGGGGCCGAACCTGGCCGTGTCGAAGGGCGCGTCATCACCGGCCGATCGGGCGCGGCGAGCCGATCCTCGTCGACCTCGCGGGCGCGCACGACGGCTACCTCTCGGACCAGACCCGGATGTTCTCGCTCGGCCCCGTCGAGGCGCGCTACGCGGAGACGCACGATCTCGCCGTCGAGATCCTCCACGGAGTCGCGGCCGCGGCCAAGCCCGGCGTCACCGGCGCCGCGCTGTACGACCTGGCGCAGGAGCTGGCGGGCGGGCACGAGGGCTTCATGGGCTGGGGCGACGAGCGCGTCACCTTCGTCGGCCACGGAATCGGGCTCGAGATCGACGAGCTGCCGCTCCTGGCCCGCGGCTGGACCGAGACGTTCGAGGCGGGGATGGTCTTCGCCCTCGAGCCGAAGTTCGTGTTCCCCGGCGAGGCCGCGATCGGGATCGAGAACTCCTACCTCGTCACGGAGAACGGCGGCGAGGCGCTGACGACGGCGCCCGAGACGCTGATCGAGCTTTAAGCTCCGCCCGATGCCCTGGGACGACCTGAGCGACGACCAGCGGGAGATCCGCGAGCTCGTCCGGCAGATCACCCGCGAGCGGATCGCGCCGCGGGCGGCCGAGATCGACGCGACCGCCGAGTTCCCGCAGGACATGGTCGAGCTCTTCCGCGAGAACGACATCCTCGCGCTGCCGTTCGACGAGGCCTACGGCGGCACGGGCACCGGGACGCTCACGCTCATGGTCGCGATCGAGGAGATCTCCAAGGCGTGCGCGACGACCGGGCTCATCCTCGCCGTGCAGGAGCTGGGCGCGCTCGCGCTCAAGCTCGCCGGCACAGAGGAGCAGAAGCAGCGGTGGCTCCCACGCCTGGCCAGCGGGGAGTGGCTCGCGGCCTACGCGCTGACCGAGCCGGGCTCGGGCTCCGACTCGGCGGCCATGCGGGCGACCGCGAAGCGCGACGGCGACGAGTACGTCCTCGACGGCGGCAAGCGCTTCATCACGAACGCAGGTGTGGCCGGGCTCTACACCGTGTTCGCCAAGACCGATCCCGAGGCGGGGCACAAGGGAATCTCCTGCTTCATGGTCGAGGCCGACGCGCCGGGCTTCTCGGTCGGCCGGATCGAGCCGAAGCTCGGGATCAAGGGCTCGACCACCGGCGAGGTGTTCTTCGACGAATGCCGCATCCCGGCGGCGAACCTGGTCGGGTCCGAGGGCGAGGGCTTTCCGATCGCGATGCGCGTCCTCGACCGTTCCCGGCCGGGGATCGCGGCGCAGGCGCTCGGGATCGCGCAGGGCGCGACCGACTACGCGCTCGACTACGCGAAGGCGCGCGAGACGATGGGCAAGCCGATCTCCTCCCACCAGCTCATCGCCGCGAAGCTCGCCGACATGGACACCGCGTGCGAGGCCGCGCGTGGGCTCCTCCACCGGTTCGCCCGCATGGCCGACGACGGCGTGGACGGACCCGAGCTCACCAAGGTGTCCGCGCAGGCGAAGCTCTTCTGCTCCGACACGGCGATGTGGGTGACGACCGAGGCGGTGCAGATCCTCGGCGGCTACGGGTACGTCAAGGAGTACCCGGTCGAGCGCATGATGCGCGATGCGAAGATCACGCAGATCTACGAGGGCACGAACGAGGTCCAGCGCCTCGTGATCGCCCGCGAGATGGTGCGCGAGGCGCGTTCTTCGCTCTTCGCAGGCGTGGCGTAAGCACGAATCCGCACAAGGCTATTTTTTTCTTCGGCCTCTGCGTCGTATGCTCGCCCGGACGTCGCCGAAATTCCGCGCGTCGCCAACCGGAGAGAGAACGGAGAGCTCGATGACCAAGGGGACCCGTGGGGGACACGTGCGCACGCGCCGACTGGTGCTCGCGCTGGCAACTGTTTTCGCGGCTGCGGCGGCCTTCTTGCCGGCGCCCGCGTTCGCTGTCGCGCCGTTCGACGGCACCACCGTGTCGGCCGGACTCGGCCCGACATTCGGCGATCCGTGGTGCGCGAACGCCGCGCCGGGATCGAGCATCGCGAACCAGCAGGGCGCGCCGCTCGCGATCATCCCGTACGAGGCGTTCGCCTGCACGCTGCAGAAGTTCCAGGACGAGGCGACCGCGGCGTCGCTTCCGCACCGCATGGACTTCTCGATCCTCGGCCAGTCGGCCGGCGGCCGGAACATGTACCGGGTCGTCGTCAACGCGCTCGAGACGCCGAACCAGATCCGCGACTACCAGCGCTGGCAGCAGCTCCGCTCGATCGAGCTGACCGACCCCACGGCGGCCGCGATTCTTCTCGACGCGTGGGGCCCCGACGTGAAGATGCCGGTCTTCATCGAGGCCAACATCCACGGCGACGAGGAGGAGGGCGCCGACGCGATCATGCAGGTGCTCCGCGACCTCGTGACCACGCCGTACGGCGTGAACCCGTCCGTGGACAAGCTCCTCGATCACGCGATCCTGGTCGTGATCCCGAACCAGAACCCGGACGGCCGCTTCATCGGCCAGCGGGCGAACGCCAACAACTTCGACATGAACCGCGACTTCCTCGTGCAGTCGCAGTCGGAGACCCGCAACTCGATCCGGCTCCAGCAGGAGTTCCTCGCGACCGCCGGACTCGCGATGCACGGCTACGTGAACCCGACGCTGATCGACGGTCTTACGAAGCCGCACAACCCGGGTCTCGAGTACGACATCTTCGCGTACTGGAACCAGCTGCGAGTCGATGCGAACCAGGCCGCGCTCGCCGCGGTCGGGATGGGGATCACGCGGCCCGTCGCCCCAGCCGGTGTGACCGGGTACACGGGCTACTGCTCGGCCGCCTCGGCCGTCACCGCCGGGAGCAGCTGCGGAGCTTCGACTCAGCGCACGATTGCGGCGGCGCCGGGTGGCGCGACCCAGGTCGGCAACACGGTCACGATCACGACGACCGCAGCGCTCTCGATCGACCTCGCGGTCGGCGCCCAGGTGACGATCAGCGGCGTCGCGAACGCGGCGTACAACGGCACGTTCAGGATCGCCAGCGCCCCGACGACGACGTCGTTCACGTACATCCACCCGACGCAGTCCGACCTCCCGGCCTCGGGCGGCGGCACGGCGGCCCCGCTCCCGTCCCCGGCCAACGCCGAGGGCTGGGACGACTGGGGACCGTTCTACACCCAGACGTACATGGCCTTCTACGGCCCGGACTCCTCGACGCTCGAGATGTGCTCGTCGGGCGCCGGCTGTAACGGCCGCTTCGGCTCGAAGCGGGCGCAGTACATCGGCTTCTACTCGTCGGCGGACTTCTGGCTCGACAACCGCTCGGCGATGATGAAGGACCAGATCGAGATGTTCCGCCGCGGCGTCGCCGACGCCGACCGGGCGCAGTGCTGCTTCGACCCGCTGCTCATCGCCCGCGGGTTCAACGAGGATCAGCACAACTGGATGGTTCCGTATCCGAAGGCCTTCGTGATCCCGTTCAACGGCGACGGGCAGCGCTCCGACGCCGAGGCGAACCGGATGGCGCAGTGGCTCCTCGACAACGGGATCCTCGTGCAGCGCATGACGTCTGCACTTCACCTACGGCTCGACCACGTACCCGGCGGGCTCGTACGTCGTGTACATGAACCAGGCGCTCCGCGGCCTCGCGCTACACGACGCTCGCAGCGGGGCAGGACATCTCCGCCAGGATCACCCAGCTCTACGCGCCCCCGGGCGCCTGGAGCCACGGCCTCATGTGGGGCGCCGACGTCGTCGAGATCCCGCGCGGCGACGCGACCTTCACCCCGGCCACGACGTCGATCAGCGCGCCGAACTCGCTGAACGGCGGCCTGCGCGACGGGATGGGGGCCTCGTCGGACTTCTACTCGGTCACCCTCCAGGGCCCGACCGAGGTCCGGGCGGCGCTCGCGCTCCTGCGCAGCGGCGTCACCGGCGAGATCGCCGAGGCGAGCTTCACCTCGACGACCGGCGGACTCATGCCCGCCGGCACGCTCATCTTCCCGAACGACCCGGCCACGAAGTCGGCGCTCGACGCCGCCGGCCAGGCGAACGGGATGTGGTTCGAGCGGAACGTCGGCGTCACGAAGCCGGCGACGACGCAGATGAAGGAGGCGCCGAAGGTCGCGATCGTCGTGAACAGCGCCAACCCGGCCAACTCGGACACGTCGCAGTCGCTGCGCGCGATCTTCGGATCCGACGCGGTGTTCGTCTCCATGCTGGCCGGGGCGAACTCGATCCAGAACGCGGCGAACGATCCGCTCGCCGGGATCGACGTCATCTACAACACCGGCCAGGCGTTCCCGGGCACGGGGAACACCATCACGGCGACGGGCGCGAACGAGGTCGGGAACA
Organism: uncultured Actinomycetes bacterium; assembly: GCA_963724315.1. Lineage (GTDB taxonomy): Bacteria > Actinomycetota > Thermoleophilia > Gaiellales > Gaiellaceae > CAVRUF01. Next base: position 12,326 of record CAVRUF010000009.1, read on the forward strand.
CGGTCACGATCACGACGACCGCGAACCACAACCTCCAGCCCGGCGCGACCGTGACGATCGCCGGCGTCGGCGTGGCCGACTACAACGGCACGTGGGTCGTGGCGACCGTTCCCACGAACACGACGTTCACCTACACGAACCCGACGGCGGGCCTCGCGGCCTCCGGCGGCGGCACCGTGGCGACGCAGACGCGGGCCAGGCTGAACGCGTTCTTCGCCCGTGGCGGCGGCTACGTCGGCACCGCCGTGTCGGGGACGAACTTCACGTTCCTCTCCGGTGCGGTTCCCGCACTCGTCACGAGCCCGTTCACGTTGACGAGCTCGGGCGCGGGCGGCGGCATCACGACGTGGGACAACGTCGGCGGGGCGGGCAGCCCGATCACGGGCGGCTACCCGGCGACGGACTACCTGTTCATGCCGTCGAACGTCACTTACTTCACGGCGACACCGGCAGGCGCGGTCATCGACGGCCGCAACAACGCGAACATGGTCGGGACGGCGCCGAACGGCCCGTCGCCCGGCTTCATCGCGGGCCTGTGGCGCAACCGCGCGGCGACCTCGAACGGCGCCGCGGTGGTCGTCCACGGGAACACGACGGCGAACAGCCGCTACGTCGGCTACTCGGCCAACCCGTTCTCGCGGCAGGACGCCGAGCGTGAGTGGACGCTCATCGGCCAGGCGGCCCTGTGGTCGAACCTGACCGACGAGCTGACCTCGTCGGTCGACTTCCCGTCCGCGGGCGGGGCGTACTCGAACGGCGGCTACACCGCCGGCTGCGGAACGCCGATCGACGGCGACATGTGCGGGACGGCGTCCGCGGGCTCGAGCCCGGCGCCACTCGCCAGCGTCCAGGTCTCCCTCCAGCAGGTCTCGACCGGCCTGTGGTGGGACGGCGTGTCGTTCACCAGCGCGATCGCCGGCCTACGGCGCGGCACTGGGGACGACCTCCTGGCGCTGGTCGTTCCCGGCCTCGGCCTTCCCGGCGGACGGCGACTACCTCGTCCGCACGAAGGCGGTCGACACGGCCGGCAACGAGCAGATCGTGCAGAGCTCGACCACGTTCACGATCGACAACGTCAACCCGACCTCCACGGTCGGCTTCCCCGCGAACGGCGGCTTCTACAACGCCGGCACGTGGGCGGCCGGCTGCGGCACCGGCGCCGACGACATCTGCGGCACCGCGGCCGACGCGGGCGGCTCGGGTCCGGCCTCCGTCCGGTGGAGCCTCCGCCGGGCCTCGACGGGGCTGTACTGGAACGGCTCCAGCTTCTCGAGCGCGTCCCAGGTGTTCATCTCCGCCGACGGCGCAGCGAGCTGGTCGGACGACTTCGCGTTCTCCAACTTCCCGGGCGACGGCAGCTACACGCTGTCGGCACGGGCGACGGATCGCGCGGGGAACGAGGAGGCCACGTCGACGGCGACGTTCGTCGTCGACACGACCGCACCGACCTCGAACGCGGTGCTCTCCGGCACGTTCAACCTCGGCTGGTGGCGCAACCCGACCGTGACCATCACGGCCACGGACAGCGGCGGCTCCGGCATCCAGAAGATCGAGTACCGGCTCGACGGCGGCCCGTGGATCGTCTACGGCGCGGCCTTCGTCGTGACCGGTGACGGCTCGAGGCTCCTCGAGTACCGGGCGACCGACAACCTCGGCCACGTCGAGGCGATCAAGTCGCTTGCGTTCGACGTGGACGGCAACGCGCCGACGACGACCGCATCGCTCGCGCCGCCCGCAGTGGGCGGGTTCCACCGGGCGCCGACGACCGTGACGCTCACGGCCGCCGACGGCCTCGGCTCGGGAGCGATCGCGATCCAGTACACGGTGGACGGTTCGGGCACGCGCTCCTACACGGGGCCGTTCCAGATCGCCACCAGCGGGCCGCACACGATCACCTACCGCGCGGTCGACCTGACCGGGCTGATCGAGACGACGAAGACGCTGTCCTTCACGAGCGACGGAATCGCTCCGTCCTCGAAGGCGACGCTGGCGCCGTCCACGATCACCGGCTTCTACTCGAACCCGACGACCGTGTCCCTCTCCGCCACCGACAACGTCGGCGGATCGGGCGTGGCGTCGATCGAGTACCTGCTCGACGGCGGCTCGTGGACGACCTACAGCGGCCCGTTCCCGGTCTCGGGCAACGGCTCGCACACGGTGCAGTTCCACGCGACCGACAACGCCGGCAACGTCGAGTCCGTGAAGGCGAAGAGCTTCACGATCGACGGCGCGGGCCCGAACATCTCGATCGGCTCACCGGTGTCGGGCGGCACGTACACGCTCGGCGCCTCGGTCACGCCCAGCTACTCGTGCACCGACATCGCGTCGGGCGTCGCGAGCTGCACGGGCCCGGCGACCGTCGACACGAGCACGATCGGCCCGCACACCTACACGGTGAACGCGGCCGACAACGCGGGCAACACGAGCAGCCTGACCGGCGACGCTACAACGTCGTCTGGCCCTTCTCGTGGAGCTCGCCTCCGTCCAAGGGCGACGCCGGCAAGGACTTGGCGATCAAGTTCAAGCTCGGCGGGAACCGCGGACTCGACGTGCTGGCCACCGGCTCGCCGACCTCCGGGCAGGTCAACTGCTCGAGCGGCGCGGCGATCGGCTCCCAGTCGGCGACCACGGGCTCGCTCAGCTACTCGGGCGGGACGTACACGTACAACTGGAAGACGCGTCTCGAGCTGGAAGAACACGTGCCGCAAGTTCACGCTGACCCTCGACGACGGGTCCGTGAACACGCTCACGATCCAGTTCAAGTAAGCGACTGAACCGCGGGGCGGCTCCTCTTCGGAGGGGCCGCCCCGTTTCCTGTCGCGTGGCGCGGGTGCGGGCGGAGGTCTCGCGCGGCCGGCCGGCCGGCTCGCGGCTACCGGCGAGCGCTACGGGTTACACACGCGCGCGCGCCCACCCAGGGTGGGGAGTGCGCTCACCACCTCCGCTTCGAGCGTACCGCGGCCGTGCGCACGGACTTACGCGCGGAACCGTGCCGATTTCGTGCCGGTTCGTCCCCAGGCGCGGAGCGCTACGCTTGGCCGCGCGCATCGCGGCCTTGTGGGCTCGCTTCTTCGCCTGGTAGTCGGCGAGCGCCTCGTCCGAGTCGACGTCGCCGAGCGTCATGTGCTCGGGCGCGACCTTCTCCCAGCCGGGCGGCGCCGCGTCGAGCCGCTTGCCGATGACGGCGATCAGGGTCTTCGCCTTCATCTCGCCGATGCTCGGGAGGGCGAGCAGCCGCTTCTTCAGGTCGGCGCCGTCGGCCGCCTCCGTCCAGACGCGCTCGGCCCGGCCGTCGTAGTCGGCCACGATCGCGGCGCAGAGATCCTGCACCCGCTTGGCCATCGCGCCCGGGAAGCGGTGGATCGCGGGCTTCTCGCGGAAGACCTCCTCGAGCTTCGCCGGATCGGTCGCGGCGATCTTCCCCGCGTCGAACGAGCCGAGCCGGCGCTTGATCTCGAGCGGCCCGGAGAACGCCTTCTGCACGGTCACCTGCTGGTCGAGCGCGAACCCGACGAGCAGCGCCAGCGGATCCTCGGCGAGGAACGCGTCGGCCTCGGGGTCGCCGGTGAAGTGGAGGGCGTCGGGCATGCGGCAGCGATGCTACCGCTCGATACGCTGACCAGATGGATCCGCTCGCCTCGTTCAGTCCGGCCGTTCGCGAGTGGTTCGCCGGGACGTTCGACGCACCGACGCCTGCGCAGGAACGCGGCTGGCCCGCGATCGCCTCGGGCTCGCACACGCTGATCCAGGCGCCGACCGGCTCGGGGAAGACGCTCGCCGCGTTCCTCTTCGCGCTCGACCGCGCCAAGCCGGGGAAGGGGACGCAGGTCCTCTACGTGAGCCCGCTGAAGGCGCTCAACTACGACGTCGAGCGCAACCTGCGCGGGCCGCTCGCCGGGATCGGCTCCAAGCTCTCGGTCGCGGTGCGCACGGGCGACACGCCGCAGTCCGAGCGGGCGCGGATGCAGCGCAACCCGCCCGACATCCTCATCACGACGCCCGAGTCGCTCTACCTCATCCTCACCTCGCAGGCGAAGTCGATGCTCACGACGGTCGACACGGTGATCCTGGACGAGGTGCACGCGGTCGCCGGAACGAAGCGCGGCGCGCACCTGGCGCTCTCGCTCGAACGGCTCGCGCGCCTCATCGACCGGCCGTTCCAGCGGATCGGGCTCTCGGCGACGCAGCGGCCGCTGGAGGAGATCGGCCGGTTCGTCTCGGGCGGGCGCGACATCGAGCTCGTCGACGCGGGCTCGTCCAAGGAGCTCGATCTCGAGGTCGTCGTGCCGCTCGAGGACATGCGCGAGCCCGGCAACGCCGAGCCGATCGACGGGGGCGTCGGGCGCTCCATCTGGCCGTCGATCTATCCGCGCCTGCTGGAGCTGGTCGAGGCGCACCGCTCGACGATCGTGTTCGTGAACAGCCGCCGGCTCGCGGAACGGCTCGCGCTGCGGCTGAACGAGCTCGCTGAACGCGAAGTCGCGCGAGCCCACCACGGCTCGCTCGCGCGCGAGCAGCGACTCGAGGTCGAGGAGCTCCTGAAGCGCGGCTCGATTCCGTGCCTCGTCGCGACCTCGTCCCTGGAGCTCGGGATCGACATGGGCGCGGTCGACCTCGTCATCCAGGTCGAGTCGCCGAAGTCGGTCGCGGCCGGGCTCCAGCGCGTCGGCCGCTCAGGACATCGGCTGGACGAGCCCTCGAAGGGCCGCATCTTCCCCAAGTTCCGCGCCGACCTGCTCGAGTGCGCCGTCGTCGTCGGCCGCATGCGCGAGGGCGCGATCGAGGAGACGCGCATCCCCAGGAATCCGCTCGACGTGCTCGCGCAGCAGATCGTCGCCATCTCGGCGCAGGAGGAGATCTCGGTCGACGACCTGCACGACCTCGTGCGCGGCGCCTACCCGTTCCGCGATCTCTCCCGCGTCGCAACTGGAGAACGTGCTCGACATGCTCGCGGGCCGGTATCCGTCGGAGGAGTTCGCCGAGCTGCGGCCGCGCATCACGTGGGATCGCACCGCCGGGCTCGTCCGCGGCCGCGAGGGCGCGCGGCGCCTGGCGGTGACGAACGCGGGCACGATCCCCGACCGCGGGCTCTACGGCGTCTTCCTCGTGGAGGGCGGCGGGCGCGTCGGCGAGCTCGACGAGGAGATGGTCTACGAGGCGCGCGAGGGCCAGGTGTTCCTGCTCGGCGCGTCGTCGTGGCGGATCGAGGAGATCACGCGCGACCGCGTGCTCGTCTCCCCGGCCCCCGGGATTCCCGGATCGGTGCCGTTCTGGAAGGGCGAGGGCGTGGGGCGGCCGTACGAGCTGGGCGAGGCGATCGGCCGCACCGCCCGCGAGCTGGTGGCGCTCGACGACGAGCAGCGCGACCGAGCGGCTGCGCGCCGACCACTCGCTCGACGAGCTGGCGGCGCGGAACCTGGTGACGTACCTGCGCGAGCAGGAGGCCGCGACCGGCGTCGTCCCCTCGGACCGGTCGATCGTGGTCGAGCGCTTCCGCGACGAGATCGGCGACTGGCGGCTGTGCGTGCTGACGCCGTTCGGAGCGCGCGTGCACGCGCCGTGGTCGCTCGCGCTCGCGGCGCGGCTGCGCGAGTCGCTCGGGCTCGAGGTCGGCTCGATCTGGTCGGACGACGGGATCGCGCTCCACCTGCCCGACGCGGACAGCCCGCCGCCGATCGAGGATCTCGTGATCGAGCCGCGCGAGCTCGAGGAGCTCGTGCTCGCCGAGCTCGGCCAGACCGCGCTCTTCGGCGCGCGCTTCCGCGAGAACGCCGGCCGGGCGCTGCTCATCCCGCGCCGCCGCCCCGGCGAGCGGACGCCGCTCTGGCAGCAGCGGCTGAAGGCGCAGGCGCTCCTGCAGGTCGCGCGCCGCTACCCGGACTTCCCGGTCGTGCTCGAGACCGTGCGCGAATGTCTCCAGGACGTCTTCGACCTGCCGGCGCTGCGGAAGCTGCTCGGCGATCTCCAGGCGCGGCGGGTCGATCTCGTCTCGGTCGAGACGGCGACCGCCTCGCCCTACGCGTCGTCGCTCCTCTTCGACTACGTCGCGACCTACATGTACGAGGACGACACGCCGCTCGCCGAGCGCCGCGCGCAGGCGCTCGCGCTCGACCGCGACCTGATCCGCGAGCTGCTCGGCCAGGAGGAGCTGCGCGACCTGCTCGACGCCGACGCGGTGGCGCAGGTCGAGGAGGAGCTGCGCGGCGACCCGCGCACGCCCGGACGGGCTGCACGATCACCTGCTGCGGCGCGGCGACCTGCTTCCCGGCGAGTTCGACGAGGCGCTGGCCGAGCCGCTGCTGGCCGAGCGCCGCGCCGTGTCCGTGCGCCTGGCCGGGGAGGAGCGCCTGATCGCCGCCGAGGACGCGGGCCGCTACCGCGACGCCGTCGGCGCGATGCCGCCGTCCGGCCTGCCCGAGGCGTTCCTCGAAAGCGGGGAGGATCCGCTCGGCTTCCTGCTCGTCCGCTTCGCGCGCGGCCGCGGGCCGTTCACGACCGCCGAGGCGGTGGCGCGGTTCGGGCCCGCCGCGGAGGAGGGGCTGGCGCGGCTCGAGGCCGAGGACCGGCTGGTGCGCGGAGAGCTGCGGCCCGGCGGAACCGAGCGCGAGTGGTGCGACCCCGACGTTCTGCGGCGGCTTCGGCGCGCCTCGCTGGCGCGGCTGCGCCGCCAGGTCGAGCCGGCCGGGCGCGAGGCGCTGGCGCGGTTCCTCCCGGCGTGGCAGGGGCTCGACCGCCGCGCGACGCTGCGCGAGGCGCTCGTGCCGCTCCAGGGACTCTCGCTGCCGGCGTCGCTGTGGGAATCCGACGTTCTGCCGCGCCGCGTGCCGAACTACCAGGCCGCGCAGCTCGACCAGCTCTGCGCGTCGGGCGAGGTCGTCTGGGTCGGCGCCGGGCTCGAGCGCGTGGCGCTCTACTTCCGCGAGGACGCTCCCGCGCTGGGCCGGCCCGGCGCGCTGCCGCCGCCCGAGGACGCCGCGCACGAGGCGATCCGCGCGGCGCTGGGCCGCGGCGCGCTCTTCTGGTACGACCTCCTCGCCGAGACCGGCCTCGAGGCCGAGACGGCGCTGCCCGCCCTGTGGGATCTCGTCTGGGCCGGGGAGGTCTCGAACGACGCGTGGACGCCGCTGCGGGCGAGCCGCCGGTTCGAGACGCCGCGGCCGGAGCGTCGGCCGCGCCGGTTCTCCCGCTCCCGGGCGAACGCGATCACGGCGACGCAGGGACGCTGGTCGTCGACGGCGCCGCTCTTCACGGGCGAGCCCGATCCACGCGCCCTCGCCGAGCTGCTCCTCGAGCGACAGGGAATCGTGACCCGCGACGGCGTGCGCGCCGAGGGCGTTCCCGGCGGCTACAGCCGCGTCTACCAGGAGCTCCGCAAGCTGGAGACGCTCGGCGTCTGCCGCCGCGGCTACTTCGTCGAGGGACTCGGCGGCGCGCAGTTCGCGCTGCCCGGCGCGGTCGAGCGGCTCCGCGAGGAGGCCGATCCGGACGCGCCGCTCGTCCTGGCCGCGGCCGATCCCGCGCAGCCGTACGGCGCCTCGATCCCGTGGCCGAAGCGCGCCGACGGCCGGGCCGCCCGCGTGGCCGGGGCGCTGGTCGTCACGCTGGGCGGCGAGGCGGCGCTGTTCGTCGAGCGCGGCGGACGTTCGCTCGTTCCGCTCCGGGAACCGGAGGACGCGTGGCTTCGACCGGCTCTGGCCGCGCTCGTCGCCCACGCCCGCCAGACCGGCGTCAAGCGGCTCGCGGTCGAGCGGTTCGACAGCGAGGCGGTCGCCGAGTCGTCCGTCATGGCGCTCCTCCTCGAGGCCGGCTTCGTCGCCGGGCCCCGCCGCGCCGTGCTTCGCGCCTAGTCGTGCCCGAGGGAGACGCGCTCCACCGCGCCGCGAAGCGGCTCCAGCCGCTCGTCGGGGACGTCGTCGCGGCCGAGTCGCCCAACCCGCGCGCGCAGCTCCTCGGGCGTCGCCGGCGAAGATCGACGGCCGCCGGCTCGAGCGCGTCGAGGCGGTGGGGAAGAACCTGCTCCTGACCTTCGACGGGAACCTCGTCCTGCGCAGCCACCTGCGGCATGAAGGGCCGCTGGGGCGTGCAGCCGGCGGGGCGGCCGACCTCGCGCGCGCCGTGGCTCGTCCTGCGCGGCCGCGAGCTCCAGGCGGTGCTGTGGCACGGACCGGTGCTCGAGCTGACCCGCGGGCGCGCCCGAGTCAGCCGGCTCGGCCCCGACGTCATGCACGACCCGCCCGACCTCGACGGCGATGGTCGTCCGCTTCCGCGCGACCGATCAGGCGCGCGAGCTCGGCGACGCGCTCCTCGACCAGCGGCTCGTCGCGGGGATCGGGAACAAGTGGAAGGCCGAAGGGCTGTTCTCGGCGCGCCTCTCACCGTGGCTGCGGCTGCGCGACGTCGACGGACGAGGCGCTTCGCCGCGTCCTCGCCGAGACGAGCGAGGCGATGCAGCGGCCGAAGCCGCGCACGGTCTACCGCGGCAGCCGGCCGGCCGTGTCCGCGCTGCGGGACGAAGGTCGAGTCGTGGCCGCAGGGCGACGACGCGCGCCTCGCCTACTGGTGTCCGAGCTGCCAGCCGGGCCGCGGCTAGGGAATCGCCGACGAGCGCTTCGCAGCCGACGCCGGTGTCCGTGTCGGCGCCGCCGTTGCAGAAGTCCGTTCCGGCGCCGCCCTTGAGCGCGTCCGCGTCCGGCGTCGCCGTAGAGCTGATCGCCGCCGGCGTCGCCGCGGACGTCGTCGGGGCCGTTGCCGCCGCGCACCGTGTCCTTGCCGGGACCGCCGAAGACCGCGTCGTGGTCCGTTCCCGCCCGAGATCCGGTCGTTGCCGGCGTTGCCGTTCAGGTAGTCGCTGCCGTCGGCGCCGACGAGGACGTCGTTTCCCTTCCCGCCGGTGACGCCGTCCCAGCCCTTGCCGCCGTAGACCGTGTCGCTCCCGTCCCCGGCGCAGATGATGTCGTCGCCGCCGTTGCCGCTGGATTCAGTCGTTTCCGCCGAGGGCGGCGATCACGTCGAGGTGCGGCGTGCCGACGATCGAGGTCGGCGCCGTTCGTGCCGACGATCGTCGCGTTCAGCGTGGCGCACTTGACGCTCCCCGCCGGCACCGCCCCGGGCATGAACGCGGCCAGCGCGGCGGCGATGAGAGCTGGGAGCGCGAGGTAGCGCATGAGTCCATCCGAGCACTCGCCGAGCGCCCCGTCAAGCAGGAAGGCGCACGGCCGAGGCGTATCGGGTCCCCTCGTGGCCGCACCGATCCCTCGCTCGCCGTCACTCCATCGCACCCTGCGTGCGTTCTGCCTCGGCGCGTTCTTCGAGCTCGGCGCCGAGATCGACTCCGGGGCCGACGTTCCCGTCTCACTGGCCGAGCACGCGGCGCCCAACCGGCCGACGCTCTACGAGTACCGCCCGCTCGTCGGGCAGTTCGTCGAGGAGCGGGCCGACCGCATCTCGCACCGCGAGGACGCGCACGACGCGCTCGTCGCCCTGCGTGACGAACCGGCCGCAGGAATCTTCGCGCGCGCCCATGCCGGCGAGCGCATCGGGGAGGACGACGCCCTGCGCCGCATCGTCCTCATCCCGCTCCTCATCCGCACGGCCGAGGCCTGCGGCGGGTTCGACTGGGACGACGAAGGCTTCGAGCGGGCGTACGCCGAGCTCGAACGCTCGCTCTTCGGCGCCACGCGCGCGTACGTGGGACTCGCTCCGCTCGTCGGCCTCTCCGCCGGAGGGACGATCGAGCTCGGCCGCGGGCTGCGCGTTCGCCCGGCGCTCGGCGGCGAGCTGACCGCCGTGTGGCCCGAGGCGCAGCGGCTCGTGCCGCGCGACTTCGGCCGCGAGGTCGACCGCACGCTCGTCCTCGAGCTTTCGCTCGACCTTCCCGGCACCGCCGCCGAGGTGCCCGACACGCCCGCCGAGTTCGGCCGGGCCGTCACGGCCATTCGCCTCGCCACCTCCGGCGCGATCGCCGCCGGCCCCGTCGTCTTCGAGCGCCTGGACGGACGCGCCTACGACATCCGTCCCGCGCCGCCGCTCGCTGCGCAGATCCCGACGGGAGAGCCGACGCGGCTCGACCCGTTCCGCGCCCAGCTCGTGTCCGGTCTGATCGAGCGCATGGCCGCCGGAGCGGATCCCGAGGCGCTCGAGGCGCTCGACCGCTGGGAGCTCGCCCTCTTCCACTCCGGCCCCGCCCGCGCCGACGAGCTGCGCGAAGCCTTGGAATCGCTGCTCGGCGGCGACGAGGGTGCCTGGGCAGCCGCGATGCGGGCCTCCGTGCTGCTCGGCGAGAACGGACGCGAGCGCACCGAGCTGCTCATCGCCCTCCGCGCCCTCCTCGACGGAGACGGGCCCGGCGCCCGCGCCGAGGAGGCCGTCCGCCGCGCGCTCGTCGAGGCACTGCTCCACGACTCACGGCCCGGGCTCGTCGCCGCGCTCGACGAGATGCTGCTCGGCCTTCGTCCGCGCTCGCGGCCGATCGCCGCCCGTGTCGTCGCGGCGGGATGAGCGCGCAGCTGATTCGCCGCCGCTGCCTCGCGTTTCGCGTGGCCGTCTTCCTCGGGATCATCCTCTGCCTCTTCAACGCCGCCGGCCGCATCTGGCCTGCGCTCGCCGTCTCGATCGGCCTCACGCTCGTGGCCGTGTACATGGCCCGCAGGACCTGCCGCGAGGCGAGGGAGCTTCCGCACGATGCCGTCTGAAACCCGGCACACCCGGACACACCTTCGCGTGGTTTCGTCGCCTACCGTTCGCAGGGTGGAGGAAGACCCCCGCGTGGAGGAGCAGCTAGCACCGCATCGACGGCCTGCGCGGCAAGACCGACCGCGTCGTCCTGATCGCCGAGGTGCGCAAGCTGCTCGCGGAGGCCGAGGCCGCGCTCGCGGCGCGACGACGCCGAGCCCGCGGGAGCGAAAAATCCTCCGGAATCGCCGCACGACGCCGCCTAGCCGCCGAGCGAAAAAACCGCGCGATTTCCAGCCCTTTCTCCACGCATGTCCATAGGGGAAATATCCGCTATTTGCGCTACCCTGAACCGCAGCAGGATTGTGCTACCTTCAAACGAATGGAAGGCCTGTGAGCCTCCTCTCTAAAACGCGTTCGCTTGCTCGAACGCAATCCTCACAAGGAGCATCTTTGGGACAGGTCATCGCCTTGGCGAACCAAAAAGGCGGCGTGGCAAAGACGACGACGACCGTGAACCTCGCGGCCGCGATGAACGAGCTCGGCTTCAACGTGCTCACCGTCGACCTCGACCCGCAGGGGAACCTGACCATGTCCCAGGGCATGGATCCGGACACGGTCGAGCGCTCGATGTTCGACGTGCTCGTGCACTCGCTCCCGATCGAGGAAGTCATCCAGCACGCGGAGATCGACGTCGCGGTCAGCTCGATCGACCTCGCCGGAGCGGAGCTCGCCCTGTCGAGCATGATCGGACGCGAGCGCGCCCTGCAGAAGGCGCTGCTCCCGGTGCGCTCCAGGTACGACTACATCCTGATCGACACGCCGCCCTCGCTCGGCCTCCTCACCATCAACGCCTTGACCGCCGCGGACGGCGTGATCGTGCCCGTCCAGTGCGAGTACCTGTCGCTGCGCGGCCTGGTTCAGCTCGAGGGGACGCTCACGATGATCCGCGAGAACCTGAACCCGGTCGTCGAGATCCGCGGCATCCTGCCCACGATGTTCGACGCGCGCACGCTCCACGCGCGCGAGGCCGTGGAGATGCTGAAGGAGAACTTCGGCGACCTCGTCTTCGAGACGAGGATCCGCAAGACGATCCGCTATGCCGAGGCGCCCGTCCAGGGCTCCTCGATCATCAAGTACGACCCGAGCGGGCAGGCCGCCGACGCCTATCGCCAGCTCGCGAAGGAGGTGCTCAATGGCTCGAAACCGCGGGCGCGCCAGCATGCGTGAGGGCCCCCTGGCCGAACTGTTCCGCGCCACGGAAGCGGCGCAGCGGCAGGCCGAGCGGGAGCGCGAGGAGGCCAACCTGGCCTCCGAGTCGCCGACCGTCGAGCACGTCGGTCCCGACGAGATGACGATCGCCGAGGCCTCGGCGCTCCCGGAGGACCGGGAGAAGGCCGAGCCCGCGCCGGCGGCGGCGGTTTCCGCGCCGGCCGCAACACCGGCGAAGCCCCAGGCCGAGCCGGCCGAGGAGATTCCCGCTGCGCGCTTCGTCGACCCTGCGCCGCGCCTGCATCGCACGCCGCGCCCCGAGTCCGCCGCCTACCTGGCCGTGATCCGGGTGGTCGGCGTCGGCGGCGGCGGCCTGAACGGCGTCAACCGGATGATCGAGGCCGGCATCTCCCAGGTCGAGTTCGTCGCGGTCAACACCGACATCCAGCAGCTTCGCGGCTGCGAGGCGCCGATCAAGCTGCACATCGGCCGCGAGCTGACCCAGGGCCTCGGCTCCGGGGCGGACCCCGAGGTCGGGCGCCAGGCGGCCGAGGACGCGTACGACCAGATCAAGCACGTCCTGCGCGGCTCCGACATGGTCTTCATCACCGCCGGCGAGGGCGGCGGCACCGGCACGGGCTCCGCGCCGGTCGTCGCGCGCATCGCCCGCGAGCTGGGCGCGCTCACCGTCGGCATCGTGACGATGCCGTTCAAGTTCGAAGGGACGCGCCGCCGCGAGCAGGCCGAGCAGGGCGTCGAGGCGCTGCGCGACAGCTGCGACACCGTCATCGTCATCCCCAACGACCGGCTGCTCGAGGTGCTCGACCAGTCGACGTCGATGCTCGAGGCGTTCCGCGTCGCCGACGACGTGCTGCGCCAGGGCGTCCAGGGGATCTGCGACCTCATCACGACGCCGGGCCTCATCAACCTCGACTTCGCCGACGTGCGGACGATCATGAGCGACGCCGGAACCGCCCTCATGGGCATCGGCTTCTCCACCGGGGAAAACCGTGGCCGCGAGGCCGCGGAGCGCGCGCTGCGCTCGCCGCTCATCGACACCGAGATCGTGGGCGCGCGCGGCATCCTGCTGTCCATCGCGGGCGGCCAGGACCTGACGCTGATCGAGGTCAACGAGGCCGCCGAGACGATCCGCTCGGCCGCGACCGAGGAGACGAACATCATCTTCGGCGCCACGATCGACGAGCGGCTCTCCGGCCAGGTCTGGGTCACCGTCGTCGCGACCGGTATCGGCAAGGGCAAGCGCCGGGCGATCACGAACGTCGTCGACTCCCCGCGGAGCGTGGAACCGCCGCCCCGCGTGGAGGAAGAGACGCTAGAGCCGCCGAGCTTCCTCAGAGACCTCTAGGAGCCGTTCGTGAAAGGCGCCGTCGCCGCCGGCCATCCGCTGACCGCGGCCGCGGGCGCGCGCATCCTCGCCGAGGGCGGAAACGCCGTCGACGCGTGCATCGCCGCGACCTTCGTCGTCGTGGGCGGCCGAGAGCACCCTGACCGGCCCGGGCGGCGGCGGCTTCCTGCTCACGCGCGACGCGGACGGCTCGGTGAGCGTGCTCGACTTCTTCGTCGCGCAGCCGGGTCTCGGCTTCCGCGGCCAGGCGGCCCCGATGCCGACCGTGGACATCGTCTTCGACGCGGGGACGGTGATCCCGTACTTCGTCGGCGCCCCCTCGTGCGCGGTTCCCGGGACGGTCGCCGGGCTCGCCGAGGGGCACCGCCTGCACGGGCGCCTGCCCTGGGCCGAGCTCTTTTCCCCCGCGATCGAGGCTGCGCGGGACGGCGTTGCGATCAGCCCCCAGCACGCGCGGCTGCACGCGATCCTCGATCCGATCCTGCGCCGCGACGAGGAGGGACGGCGGATCTACGGCCACGAGCGCCCGCTCGAGCTGGGCGAGGCGCCCGCGATGGGCGACCTGGCCGGGACGCTCGAGGTGCTCGCCCGGGAAGGCGCGGACGCGTTCTACCGGGGCGACCTGGCGAACGAGATGATCCGCTGCGTCGTTCGAGGGCGGCGGCGCGCTGACCGCCCAGGACCTCGACTCCTACCGCGCCGAGTGGCGCACGCCGCTCCGCGCCGCCTTCCGCGACACCGAGTTCGTCACCTGCCCGCCCTGCTCCGCCGGGGGCGTGCTGATCGCGCTCGCGCTGCGGATCCTCGACCTGCTCGGCCCGCCCGACGCGCCCGGCTCGGCCGCGCAGATCGCGCGCCTGGCCGAGGTGATGCGCGAGACCACCCGCGCCCGGGGAGGAGCGTTCATCGCCGAGCTGCACGCCGGCGGGCTCGCCGATCGCCTCCTCGCGCCCGGGACGGTCGACGCGGCCGTCGGCCGCGCCCGCGCGCGCGGGGTTGCGGTGACGGAGCCGCCCGGTCTTCCCTCCACGACCCACATCAGCGTCGTCGACGACCAGGGCAACGTCGCCTCGCTCTCGGCCTCCACGGGCGCGGGCTCGGGCTTCGTCGTCCCCGGCACGGGGATCCACCTGAACAACATGCTCGGCGAGAGCGACCTGCAGGCGCTCGCGTCCTCGGCGGACCCGGGGGAGCGGCTGGCGAGCATGATGGCGCCCTCGCTCGTCCTGCGCGGCGGCGAGCCGCACCTCGTGCTCGGCAGCGCCGGCTCGGCGCGGCTGCGGGGCGCGATCCTGCAGACGGTCGTGAACGTCGTCGACCACGGCCTCGGCGCCGAAGAGGCGATCGCCGCGCCGCGCATTCATCTGGAGGGCGAGGATCTGAACGTGGAGGCAGGGATCGCGGAGGCCGAGCTCGAGGCGCTCGAGGCGCGCGGCTACAACCTGGTGCGCTGGGGCACCGGCAACGTGTTCTTCGGCGGCGTCTCCGCCGTGCTGGTTCGCGGAACCGGGCAGGCTCGAGGCGGCAGGCGACCCGAGGCGCGGCGGCGCGGGGGTCGTGGTGTGAGCCTCGACGTCCGCCAGGCGACTTCGGGCGACGCGGCTGCGCTCGTCGCGCTGGCCCAGGCGGTCGGGGCCGAGCCGGAGGGCTGGCTCGTCACGGACGGCGACTGGCGAAGCGTCGGCGACGAGCGGCGGTACCTGCGTGCGATCCGCCGTTCCAAGCACGCGACGGTGCTGGTGGCCGAGCTGGACGGGGAGGTCGCGGGCCGGCTCTCGATCACGCGCGACCCGCATCCGGCCAGCCGGCACGTGGCCGACCTCGGCCTCATGGTCGCGCAGGGCTACCGCCGCCGCGGCGTCGGCCGCGTGCTGATGCTGGCCGCGGAGGTCTGGGCGCGCGGCGCCGGCGTGGTCAAGATCGAGCTGCACGTCTTTCCCCACAACGAAGGCGCCATCGGCCTCTACGAGGAGCTCGGCTACCGCCGGGAGGGGCTCCGGCTCAAGCACTACCGCCGGGGAGACGAGCTTCTCGACGTGATCCTGATGGCGAAGGAGATCGAATGAGCGAGCCCGCTCGGCGTCCTCCTCGAGGAGGAGACCGATCTCCTCGCCGACGAGGAGCTCTGGACCGATGAGGGCGCGACCGACCACGCCGGCTGGTTCTGCGTCAGCACCGATCCGTTTCCGTGCCCGGCCGACGGGTGCTCGTTCGTTGCGGAGTTCATGACCGCCGCGCACCTGATCCTCGTCTGGGAGTTGCGCGACGACCCGAATCTCCTCCGCCACGCCCAGCGCGCGAAAGAGGTCGGCCGCAACCCGCACGTGGTCGAGTACGAGCCGGTGTTCGGGCCGAGCGCGTCCTACTACGCGTGGGAGGCCGCCGGGCGGCCCGTCCACGGCGTCCGCAGGTAGAAGCAGAGCTAGAGCGCTTCGACGCGCCCGTTGCCGGACGCGCGGCCGCGGATCTCCCGCTCGCGCGCCACCGCCTCGGCGGCGCGGTCGAGGAGATCGGCCAGACGGACGACCCGCTCGCGCTCCGAGCGGCTCTCGAGGAGCCCCTGCTTGACCTCGGCGCCCAGGTCGATGCGGGCCGCGATCTGGAACGCCAGGCTCTCGCCTGCGAGGTCGAGCTCGTCCAGGTCTGCGTCGGCCGCCTTGACGACCCGTTCGTAGGCAGCGAGCGCGGCGACGCGCTCCTCCTCGGTCGGCTCGTCGGCCTCGTCGGAGAGCTCGTCGATCTCGGCGGTCGCGAACGCGCGCTCCTCGGCGACGTTCCCGATGCGGAACCGCTCACCGCCCTCGATGACGATGTTCATGCGCCCGTCCTCGAACTGCTCGAGCACCTCGACGACCGTCGCGCGGGTGCCGACGTCGCGCATCCCCTCGTCGTCCGAGAAGACGAGCCCGAAGTCCTCGCCGCGGGCGATGCACTCGGAGATCAGCTCGCGGTAGCGCGGTTCGAAGATGTGTAGCGGCGCCTGCTCGCCCGGCATGAGCACGAGCGGCAGCGGAAAGAGCCCGATTTCGTCCACTCCGTAAGGGTAGTTGCATCCCGGCTGCAAGTGGACGGAGAATGGCCCGAAACGACGATTCAGGGGGTTACCTATGCAAGGAGCACACGCGAGACGATGGCGTCTCGTCGCGGTCGCGGCCGCCGCGGTGTTCGTGGCCGTGCCGGCGACGAGCCAGGCTGCGTTCAAGTTCGGCGCGAAGCTGGCCGGCGACGTCCAGCCGTCGAACGCCGGCAACGGTCACTACTGCGTCGACTCCAACCACTCGCAGAAGTGCACGTGGATCATGAACGAGGCCTACGGCCGTCCCAACACCGGCCACAAGTCGCCGAAGAGCGGGAAGATCACGAAGATCCGGATCATCGCCAACGCGCCCGGCAGCTTCTGGGCGCAGATCGTCACGGTGCAGAAGTCGGGCAACAAGTACAACGCCAAGGTCACGGCCGAGAGCCGCAAGCTCTGCTACGACGGCCAGAGCGGACGACCTGGAGCCGTACGAGATCGAGTCGTTCACCGTCAACCTGCCGATCAAGAAGGGGCAGCGGCTCGCGATCAAGACGAACAAGACGTCGTTCCTGCGCTGCAGCTCGGGCGGGGACAACACGCTGCTCTACAAGCCGCCGCTCATCAAGGGCAAGGCGTTCCGCAAGAACACGAACGACGACGGCTGCTGGCTCCTCATCGAGGCGGTCGGAACCGGCACGTCGCAGCGCGTCGGCATCCTCCGCACGCTCCACAACTGATCTCCGCAACTGCCGCCGGGGCTCGCGTACGGAACCCCGGCGGCAGTAGCCGCCCACGTAATCCGCAGCGTCTAAGGTTCCGCGTCATGGCGGCCGACGACCTCTTCCGGCCCGCGATTGCGGGGCTCGTTCCGTACGAGCCCGGGAAGCCGGTCGAGGAGGTGCAGCGCGAGCTCGGGCTCGAGCGCGTCGTCAAGCTCGCCTCGAACGAAGGGCAGTTCGGCCCCTTTCCGGCCGCCGTCCAGGCGCTCGAGCGCGCGATCGGCGAGCTGAACCGCTATCCCGACAGCGGGGCGTACCGGCTGACCGCCGCGCTGGCCGCGAAGCACGGCGTGGAGCCGGCCAACGTCGCTCTCGCCGCGGGCGCGGACGGCGTGATCATGTACCTCTCGCTCGCCGTCCTCGATCCCGGGGACGAGATGGTGTGCGGCTGGCCGTCGTTTCCGAGCTACGTCCTCGACGCGATCAAGATGGGCGCCACGCCGGTTCGCGTTCCGCTTGCCGGGGACACGTACGACCTGGAGGCGCTGCTGGCCGCGATCACCGAGCGGACGAAGCTCGTCTTCATCGCGAACCCGAACAACCCGACGGGAACGATGGTCACCCGGGCACAGGTCGACGCCTACTTCGAGCGTGTCCCGGAGCACGTCCTCACCGTCCTCGACGAGGCGTACTTCGAGTACGTCGAGTCCGAGGACTACCCGGACGGGATCGAGGAGTACTTCACGCGCGACGGCCGCCGGGTCTTCTGCCTGCGGACGTTCTCGAAGATGTTCGGCCTCGCCGGGCTCCGGGTCGGCTACGGCGTCGGGTCCGAGGACGTGGTCGCGGCGATCCGCAAGGTGCGCAACGCCTTCGACGTGAACGAGATGTCCCAGGCGGCCGCGCTCGCGAGCCTCGGCGACGACGACGAGGTCGCCCGGCGCCGCGCGAGTCACCGCGGAGGGGCGCGCGCAGCTGCTCGAGATCTGCGCCGGCCTGCCGGTGCGCGTCGCCCACCCCGCGGTCGCGAACTTCCTCTACCTGGACACGGGCCGCGACGTCGGCCCGCTGTTCGAGGCGCTGCTCCGCGAGGGCGTGATCGTGCGGCCGCTCGGGCCGTCCGGCGCGCCGACGGCGATTCGCGTCACCGTGGGAACGGCCGAGGAGAACGTCTTCTTCGGCGAGGCCTTCGCCCGCGCGCTCGCGGCGGCCGTTTAGTGCTCAGGGCCCTCGCATCCCGGCTCTCGCCGGTGCGCGAGGCGCCGGACTTCGGACTGCTCTTCTACGCCGCGCTCGCCTCCGGGGCCGGAACCTGGCTCGCGTTCATCGCGCTCGTCGTGAACGTGACCGACATCACCGACGGCGACGCGCGCTGGGTGAGCGCGCTCCTCATCGCCGAGTTCCTGCCGCTCGCGGTCGCCGGGTTCCTGATCGGGCCGCTCGTCGATCGCCTGTCGCGCCGGCGGATCCTCGTCGCGGCCGACCTCGTGCGCGCGATCGTCTTCGTCCTGCTTCCGTTCGCGCCGAGCGTGCTCGCAATCGTCGGGCTCGCCTTCGTGGCCGGCGTCGCGACGAGCTTCTTCCGGCCCGCGGCATACGCGGGACTGCCGAACCTCGTCCCGGCGAGCCGCCTTCCCCGCGCGAACGCGCTGCTCCAGTCGGCCGACAACCTGACCTGGGCGATCGGCGCATTGGTCGGCGGCGCCGTCGTGGCCGTGTCGAGCCCCGACGCGGCGTACTCGATCAACGCGCTCAGCTTCGTCGTCTCCGCGGTCTTCCTCCTGCGCATCCGCTCGAGCCTCGAGGAGAAGGAACGGGCGCCGAGCCGCGGGCATTTGCGCGACCTCGCCGCGGGCGTCAGGCTCGTCGTCCACGAGCGGCCGCTCTTCACCGTCCTCGTCGCCTGGAGCCTCGTGATGCTCGCGAACGCGGGGGTCAACGTCGGGGAGGTGTTCATGGCCAAGACGGTGTTCGGGGCCGGGGACTTCGGCTTCGGCTTCCTCGTCGCCGCCGGCGCCACCGGGCTGGTCGTCGGGAGCCTGGGCGCCGGGGCCGTGATCGAGCGGCGCGGCACGCGCGGGCCGTACGGCGCGTCGATCGCGATCATGGCCGCGGGCCTCCTCGCCGCGGCGCTCTCGCCGAACGTCTGGGTCGCGTCCGCCTTCGCCGTCTGCGCCGGGATCGGGAACGGGGCTGCGGTCGTCTGCAACGCCGTGCTCGTCCAGCGCGGCGCTCCCGATGCGCTGCGCGGACGCGCCTTCTCCGTCCTCATGAGCGCCAGCTACCTCGTGCTCGGGATCGGGATGGTCGCCGCCGGGCCGTTCATCAACGAGTACGGCGCGCGCGCCGCCTGGGTGGTCGCGTCCGGCCTGTGCGCCGCCGGCGCCATCACCGGCTACGCGCTCCTCCGCGGCTGGGCCGAAGCTGCGCCCGCCGGGCTCGCGCAGGAGCGCGCCTGATGGCGAACGAGTGGACGCTCGACGCGCTCGTCGACGGCATCCGCGCCGGCGACCGTCGCGCGCTGGCCCGCGCGATCAGCCTCGTCGAGGACCGGGACGCGCTCGCGGCCGAGATCGTCGCCGCCGTGTATCCGGCCACGGGGAACGCGTACGTGATCGGCATGACCGGCCCGCCGGGCGTGGGGAAGTCCACGCTCATCGGCGCGCTCGTCCGGCACGTCCGCGCGCTCGAGCGAACCGTCGGCGTCATCACCGTCGACCCGTCCAGCCCGTTCACGGCGGGCGCGCTGCTCGGCGACCGCATCCGGCTCGCGGACCACTTCCTCGATCCCGACGTCTTCATCCGCTCGATGGGAACACGCGGCCATCTGGGCGGCCTGGCCGAGGCGACCCTCCAGGCAGCGCTTATCCTGGACGCGGCAGGAAAGGATCTGATCTATGTCGAGACGGTCGGCACGGGACAGAGCGAGGTGGAGATCACGGGTCTCGCCGACACGACCGTGCTCGCCCTCATGCCGGGCTCGGGCGACGCGATCCAGGCGCTCAAGGCCGGGATCATGGAGATTCCCGACGTGATCGTCGTCAACAAGCGCGACCACCCGGCGGCCAGGACGATGGTGACCGAGGTGCGCTCCATCCTCCAGATCGAGCGAGAGCGCGACTGGAAGCCGCCGATCGTGCTCACCGAGGCGATCTCGGGGGACGGCATCGACGAGCTCTGGGACAAGATCTCCGAGCACCGTGCGCACCTCGAGGACAACGGCCTGCTCGCCGAGCGCCGCGCCGAGAAGCTCGCGGGCGAGGTCTTCGCGGTCGCGAGCGCGCGGGCGAAGACGCACCTCGAGCTCGCGGTCGCGGAAGATCCCGAGCTGCAGCGGCTGCTCGACGAGGTGAAGAGCCGCCGGCTCGACCCGCTGAGCGCGGTTCAGGAGATTTTGGTCAAGGTCTTCCACGTGGACGGCGATGGGCCCGACGCTCGCTGACATCGAGGCTGCACGCGGGCTGATCGCCGGCTTCGCGCGGGTCTCGCCCGTGCACTCGTCCGAGACGATCGGCGCGTTCGCGCGCCGTCCGGTGCTCCTCAAGGCCGAGAACCTCCAGCGCACGGGCTCGTTCAAGATCCGCGGCGCGGTGGCGAAGATCGCGGCGCTCTCCGACGAGGAGCGGCGCGGGGGAGTCGTCGCGGCCAGCGCGGGAAACCACGGGCAGGCGGTCGCGTGGGCGGCGCGCAAGGCCGGGATCCCGGCGACCATCTTCGTGCCCGAGTACGCGCCGATGGCGAAGGTGGACGCGGCGCGCGGCTACGGCGCGAAGGTGATCATGACCGGCGCGGGCTACGACGAGGCCGAGGAGCAAAGCCGGGCGCTCGCCGCCGCGGGCGCGACGCTCATCCACGCGTTCGAAGATCCGGAGGTGATCGCCGGCCAGGGCACGCTCGGGCTCGAGCTGGCCGAGCAGCTTCCGGCCGCCACCGAGGTGGTCGTGCTCCCGGTCGGCGGCGGCGGTCTCGCCTCGGGCGTTTCGATCGCGCTGCGGGAGCTGCGGCCGGAGCTGCGGCTCGTGGGCGTCCAGGCGGCGGCGTGCGCGCCGCTCGCCGGCGGCGCCATCGGCGGGTACACGATCGCGGACGGGATCGCGGTGAAGCACCCCGGCGAGCTGACGAGCGCGATCCTGGCCGAGACGCTCGACGAGATCGTCACGGTCACCGACGAGGAGATCGCGCACGCCATCCTGCTCCTGCTGGAGCGCGCGAAGCTGGTCGTCGAGGGCGCGGGGGCGGCGTCCGTGGCCGCGCTCCTGGCGGGGAGGGTCGAGGGTTCGGGCCTCGCCGCCGCGCTCCTCTCAGGCGGAAACGTGGACGCGAGCCTGCTGATCGAGATCGCGCGCTACAGCCTCTCGCGCGCGGCGTCGGTTCCTGGTCGTGCGGACGCTCGTCCCGGACCGGCCGGGCGCGCTCGCCAAGCTCCTCACCCAGATCGCCGGCGAGCACGTGAACCTGATCGCCGTCCAGCACCAGCGCGAAGGGCTCGACGCCAGCCTCGGCGTGACCGCGGTCGAGTTGACGCTCCAGACCCGCGACGAGGAGCACTGCCTCGAAGTGCTCGCGCGGCTCGCGGAGTGGGGCTACGAGGCCGAGCGGCTCGGCTAGTCGCCCTGGACGACCTCGTAGATCTCGTCCGCGACGAGCCCGTGCGCCTCGCGGTGCACCGTGTGCGCGGCCTCGGGATTCGGCGCCTCGACCAGGCAGAAGATCTTCCCGGCCTTCTCGTCGACCCAGTACTGCTTGTAGTCGACGTCGTGCGCCGCCTGCGCCTGAAGGTCGGCCATGTGCGCCGCGGCCACGTCGGTCGCGGACACTCCGCCTTCCACGTTGTGGACGTCCATGTACAGAGGCATCGGTTCCCCCTTGTCGTTGGATGCCGCGATCCTACGCCCGCGCTTCGGCTCGGCGCGCCGCAACGTAGTTGCAGACTGTTACTTGGGCGCCCGGGCCGGAGTCGACCCCTCGAACGAGGAGCGGCAAACACGCATGAGTCCTGAGAATACCCGGTGAGCGCCCACGGTCAGATCGGGCCCTGAACCTAGTAACAGTCTGCAACTTGGCTTGATCGACACGAAGTCGTCACCGTTTCGTGACGGTCGAGAAGGTCCTGCGACTGACTAGAGGCCGAGGTGCTTGGCGATCACCATGCGCTGCACCTCGTTCGTGCCCTCGCCGATCTCGAGGATCTTCTGGTCGCGGTAGAAGCGGGAGATCGCGTACTCGTCCATGTAGCCGTAGCCGCCGTGGATCTGCAGGGCGTCGTTCACGACGCGGTTCGAAAGGAGGCCCGTGTAGAGCTTCGCCATCGCGGCCTCGTTGGCGAACGGGCGGCCCTGGTCTTTCAGCCACGCGGCCTTGTAGACGAGCTGGCGGCCGGCCTCGATCTCCGTCGCCATGTCCGCGAGCGCGAACTGCACCGCCTGGAAGCGGGAGATCGACTTGCCGAACTGCTCGCGCTGCTTCGCGTACGTGAACGCCTGCTCGTAGGCGCCCTGCGCGATGCCGACGCCCATCGCCGCGACCGAGATGCGGCCGCCGTCGAGGATCTGGAGGAACTGCCTGAACCCCTCGCCGCGCGGGCCGAGCAGGTTGCCCTCGGGGACGGAGACGTCGCCGAACGCGAGCTCGCGCGTGTCGGACGCGCGCCAGCCGATCTTCTCCATCGGCGCCGAGATCTCGTAGCCCGGCGTGCCGTTGGGGACGACGATGTTCGAGATCTCGTCCTCGCCGGTCTTCGCCGTGATCGTGGTCGCCCACGTGATGTCCGTGCCCGCGTTCGTGATGAAGATCTTCGACCCGTTCACGATCCAGCTGCCCTCCCGCAGCTCGGCGGTCGTGCGGGTGGCGCCCGGCGTCGGAGCCCGCGCTCGGCTCGGTCAGGCCGAACGCCGCCAGCTTGCGACCGGCGGCCAAATCTGGGAGCCACTCCCGCTTCTGCTCCTCCGAGCCGAACATGAAGATCGGCATCGTCCCGAGCGACGTGTGCGCGGCGACGGTGATCGCCACGGAGGAGTCGATCCGCGTCAGCTCCTCGACGGCGATCGCGTAGGCCAGCGTGTCGCCGCCCGCGCCGCCGTACTCCTCGGGGATGGGGACGCCCATGAGGCCGAGCTCGGCCAGGCCCGCGACGATCTCGTACGGGAAACGGTGGTCGCGGTCGAGCTCCTCGGCGACCGGGGCGACCTGGGCCTCGGCGAACTCGCGCACGGTCGAGCGGAGCAGCTGCTGCTCGTCGGACAGGTCGTAGCTCGGGCCGTTGGTCATTCGTTCGCGGGGAGGGAGGCGGCAAGCTCGACGACGAGGCGGACTCCGAAGCCGGTCGCGCCGGCGGGATAGTAATCGCGTCCGCTCTCGAGGAACGCGGTACCCGCTATGTCGAGGTGCGCCCACGGGCCCTCGCCCGCGAACCGCTGGAGGAAGAGCGCGGCGATCGTCGCTCCGCCGCGCTTGGAGACGGGCGTGTTCTTGAGGTCGGCGATCGGGCGAGTCCAGGTAGTGCTTGTAGGCGGGGTGGAGCGGCATGAGCCAGGCGTGATCGCCGCTCGCCTTCGCGGCCGTCTCCACCCGCTCGAGCCAGGCGTCGTCGTTGCCGAAGAGGCCCGCGTAGAAGTTTCCGAGCGCGACCTCGATCGTCCCGGTCAGGGTGGCGAGGTCGAGGAGGTGCGTCGCGCCCTCGGAGCGGGCGTGCAGGAGCGCGTCGGCCAGGACGAGGCGGCCCTCCGCGTCGGTGTTGTTGACCTCGATGGTCGTCCCGTCGGCCGCGCGGACGACGTCGCCCGGCCGGGTCGCGTGGCCCGAGAGCATGTTCTCGGTCGCGGGGATGACGACCAGCACGCGCAGGGGCAGCTCGAGCTCGGCGATCGCGCCGAGGGCGGAGAGCGCCGCCGCGGCCCCGCCCATGTCCGACTTCATGTCCTCCTGGGAGGCGGCGGGCTTCAGCGAGTAGCCGCCCGAGTCGAACGTGATCCCCTTGCCGACGATCCCGAGGACGAGCTCCGGGTCGGCGGGCGTCTCCGGCTCGTAGCGCAGCGTGATGAGGCGCGGCGGGTTGTGGCTCCCCGCGGCGACCGAGACGAGCGCGCCCATGCCGGCGGCCTCCATCTCCTCGGGGCCCATGATGTCGGCGGAGATGCGGGAGAACCGCTCCTCGATCTCACCGGCGACCTCGGCCAGGCGGAGCGGGGTGAGCGCGTTCGGCGGCGCGTTCACGAGATCGCGCGCGCGGTTCGTCCACCCTGCGACGAGCGCAGCTCGCTGTGCGCCGTCGAGCGCGTCGGCCGAGCCCGGGCCGCAGAGGATGAGCGTCTCGAGCGGCGGCGACTTCTCCGGCTCGGTCTTCCAGCGCCCGGCGTCGTAGCGGCCGAGCATCAGCCCGTCGACGACCGCGCGGGCCTGCTCCGGCGAGTCGAGCCACCAGGCGACCGTGCGCGAGCGCCCGTGGGCGACGGCCGCCGCCGCCGTGCGCAGCGCATCCGCGTCGGGGGTCTTGCCCAGGCCGGCGATCGTCAGCCGCTTCGCCTTCAGCTCTCCGTCCAGATGAAGGGTCGTGAGCTTGCCGCGCTTTCCGGTCAACTCGCCGTCGGCGAGCAGCCGCTCGAGGCGGCCGCCGACGCGGGAGTCGAGGCCCTGCAGGTGTCCCAGCTCGAGCGGCTCCGCGACCGCGAGCACGAGGACGTCGGCTTCGACGTCTTCGAGGGCGCTGCTGCTGACGGCGACGTCCATGGCCGGAGGATGCTAGCCGAAGCCCCGAATGAGTCATTCCCCCTAAAGCCCGGCAGGAGCCGCGCCGATAGGGGCGAAGCGCACTAGCGCTGTACCACCCTCTCCGCCCGCACCCACCCTCCCCGCGGGCGACTCTCCCAGTGGAAGCCCTCTTCGGAGGGCTTCTGCATTTCGGCCGGTAGTGTCAGGAGTAGTGGACGAGCACGCGGGAGTGGATCGCCGCGCCATGGCGGCGCTTTCGTCGGGGCATCTCGTCACCGATCTGGCTCAGGGCGCGCTGCCGGCCTTCCTCCCGTTTCTCGTCGACGAGTTCAGCCTCACGTACACGATGGCCGCGGCCCTCGTGCTCGCCGGAACCTTCGCCTCGTCGATCATCCAGCCCCTGTTCGGGCTCTGGTCGGACGCGCGCGGGGCGCTCTGGCTCCTCCCGGCCGGCGTGGCGATCGCGGGAGTGGGGATGGCCGCGGCGGCGATCGCGCCGTCGTACGCGCTGGTCGTGCTCGCGGTCGTCATCTCGGGGCTCGGCGTCGCCGCCTACCACCCGGAGGGATCGAAGTTCGCGAGCTACGTCAGCGGAGGGCGCCGCGCGAGCGGCATGGCGTTCTTCTCGGTGGGGGGAAACATCGGCTTCGCGCTCGGCCCGCTGGTCGCGTCGTTCGCGCTCATCACGCTCGGGCTCGGACTCGAGGGCGGCGTGCTGATCGCGATCCCCGGCATCGTCGTCGGGCTGTTTCTCCTCACGCAGCGCAACTACCTCGCCGGGTTCGCGCCGACCTCCGAGACGGGCTTCGGCGGCAGCCGCGAGCGAAGCCAGTGGCGCGGGATGGCGGTGCTCCTCGGCGTGGTCGGCCTGCGCTCGGTCGCGCACATGGGGCTCTTCACGTTCGTCCCGCTCTACGAGGTCTCGCGCGGGTACAGCGTGGCGTACGGGATCCGGCTCTTGTCGCTGTTCCTCCTGGCCGGCGCCGTCGGGACGCTTCTGGGCGGCCCGCTCGCCGACCGCTTCGGCCGCCGGCCGGTCATGCGTGCGAGCTTCGCGATCGCCTCGCCGCTGATCGCGATCTACGCGATCGCGGGCGGGACGATCGGCTCGATCTGCCTCATCCTCTCGGGCGCGGCGCTCGTCGGCACGTTCGGCGTCAGCCTCGTCATGGCCCAGGAGTACATGCCCTCGCGGGTCGGGCTCGCCTCGGGTCTCTCGATCGGGATGGCGATCGGGCTGGGTGGGATCGCGGCGGTCTCGCTCGGCGCGCTCGCGGACGTGGTCGACATCGAGGCCGCGGTGCTCGTGACCGCGATCGGGCCCGCCATCGCGCTTCTGCTCTCGTTCGCGCTGCCGCCCGCGCGGGTGCGGCAACGGGTGGCCGAGCCGGTCGTCGCTCCCATCTAGGATCTGCGCGGTGGAGCGGACCTACGTGATCGGCGGCGGCAGCCGGGGCCTGGGGCGCGCGGTCGCGGACGAGCTCGTCCGGGAGGGAAACCGGGTGCTGCTCGTGGCGCGCAACGAGGATTCGCTCGCAGAGGCCGTCGCGGCGCTGGGCGATCGCGCGTCGTCGGTCGCCGCCGATCTCGGCTCGCCCGAGGGCGCCGAGGTCGTCGCACGAGCCGTGGACGAGCGGTTCGGCGGCTCCGTCGACGGCGCGCTCGTGAACCAGGGCGGCCCGCCGGCCGGGAACGTGCTCGAGCTCACGGACGAGCAGTGGCAACTCGCCTTCGACCTCTGCATCGCCGGCCCGATCCGACTCGTCCGGGCGCTGGCGCCGAGGTTCTCGGACGGCGCGTCGGTCGTGTTCGTCGCGTCGTCTTCGACGCGGCGGGCGATCCCCGGCCTGGACGCCTCGAACGTGCTGCGTCCCGGGGTCGCGGCGCTCGTCGGTGCGCTGGCCCGGTCGCTCGCCCCGCGCGTGCGGGTGAACGCCGTGTCGCCGGGCCGCTTCGACACCGAGCGCGGCGAGGCGGTGCTCGAGGCCCGAGCCGCCGCGCGCGGAGTCTCGGTCGAGGAGGAGCGCGCCGCGATGGCCACGCTCATCCCGGCGGGGCGCTTCGGCGGCACCGACGAGTTCGCCCGCGCCGTCGCGTTCCTGCTCTCGCCCGCGGCGTCCTACGTGAGCGGCGCGAACCTCGCCGTCGACGGCGGGCTCGTCGTCGGCGCCTGACCCCTGGACGACGAAAGGGAGCCCACCGCAGCGGCTCCCCCTCGTCATAGCTGAGACGGGGCCGGCTCGAAAACCTTACGGCGGGCTCCTATTCCTCCAGTTCGACGAGCACCATGCCCGCCGTTACGCGGTCTCCCTCGGCGACGTGGACGCTCTTCACGGTCGCGTCGTACGGCGAGACGAGCGGCGTCTCCATCTTCATCGCCTCCACCACCACGAGGGGCTGGCGCGCCTCGACCGCCTCGCCTTCCTCGACGAGGACGCGGATGACCGTCCCCGGCATCGGCGCGACGAGCACGCGCTCGACGTCTCCGTGCCCGCCGTGCGCCGCGGTCTCGAGCACGGGCGGCGGCTGCGGTGCGGGCGCGGGCAGCGCCGGGTCGCGGTTCATCCGCCAGTAGCTCCTCCAGACCGGGGGAACGCGCGGGTAGAGATGCAGCGGCGGGTGCTCCGTGAGGAACGCCGTCGTCGCCTCGCCCGCGCGGAAGGCCGGGTGGCCGACGAGCCAGCGCAGGAAGGGGAGGTTCGTCGTCACGCCGCTCACCCGCGTCTCGGCCAGCGCGGCGGCAAGCCGGTCGAGCGCCTCGTCGCGCGTTTCTCCGCCCGCGACGAGCTTCGCGATCATCGGGTCGTACGCGACCGGCACCTCGTCCCCCGCCGCGACGCCGGCATCGACGCGGACGCTGTCCGGGAACTCGAGCGCCGTGATCGTCCCGGCCTGCGGGAGGAACGTGAGCGGGTGCTCGGCGTAGAGCCGCGCCTCGACGGCATGGCCTTCGGGGTCGCTGGTCTCGAGGGCCAGGCGCTCCCCGGAGGCGACGAGCAGCTGCTGCTCCACGAGATCGACCCCGGTGACGAGCTCGGTCACGGGATGCTCGACCTGGATGCGCGCGTTCAGCTCGAGGAACGCGAAGCGCCCGTCCTCGCCGAGGATGAACTCGGCGGTGCCCGCGCCCTGGTAGCGCAGCGCGCGGGCGAGCGCGACGGCGGCGTCGCCCATCTCGCGGCGCAGCGCGGCGTCGACGGCGGGGGAGGGGCTCTCCTCGACCACCTTCTGGTGGCGGCGCTGGACGGAGCAGTCGCGCTCGCCGAGCGAGATCGCGCTGCCGTGCGCGTCGGCCAGGAGCTGGATCTCGACGTGACGCGGGCGCTCGACGTAGCGCTCGAAGAAGACCGTGTCGTCGCCGAAGCCCGCCAGCGCCTCGCGCTTGGCGGCCTCGACCGCCTCGTCGAGCTCCTCCGCCGTGCGCACGATCCGCATGCCGCGCCCGCCGCCGCCGGCCGCCGCCTTGATGATCAGCGGGAAGCCGACCTCCTCGGGCGTGCCGGTCTCGATCACGGGGACGCCGGCCTCGGCCGCGATCCGCTTCGCCTCGAGCTTGTCCCCGGCGGAGCGGATGACGTCGGGCGGCGGCCCGACCCAGGTGAGCCCGGCGGCGGTGACCGCCTCGGCGAGCGCGGGGCTCTCGGCCAGGAAGCCGTAGCCGGGGTGCACGGCGTCGGCGCCTGCGCGCTCGGCCGCAGTGACGATCTCGGCCGGGTCGAGGTAGGACGCGACCGGCTCGACGCGGTCGGCCTCGCGCGTGTGCAGCGCGCCCTCGTCGTCGGGCGCGAACACCGCGACCGTGCGAGATCCCGAGCCGCCGGCAGGTGGAGAACACGCGAACCGCGATCTCGCCGCGGTTGGCTACGAGCAGGGTCTCGATCGGCACGGCCCGGTCAGGCTTCGTAGCGCTCTTTGTAGTCCTCGCGCACGGGCTGGAACACGTCGATCACCGTCGCGCCCTCCGGCCCGCAGCGCGCGCCGTGCTCGATGCCGCCGGGGATCACGTACGCGTCCATCGGGCCGACGTGGTGATCTTCGCCGTCGATCTCGAGGATCTGCACGCCGCGCAGACAGACGCCGAGCTGCTCGTGCGGGTG
Organism: uncultured Actinomycetes bacterium; assembly: GCA_963724315.1. Classification (GTDB taxonomy): domain Bacteria; phylum Actinomycetota; class Thermoleophilia; order Gaiellales; family Gaiellaceae; genus CAVRUF01. Next base: position 41,117 of record CAVRUF010000009.1, read on the forward strand.
CGAGTGCGCCGGGACGATCGAGCCGGGCTCGAGCTCGACCAGGTTCACCTGTGCGCCCTCGCCGAACAGCGGCTGGAAGCTCACGCCCGGCACCATCTCCATCGAGCGCAGGTCGGTCAGCTTGAGGAACTGAAGCTCGGCCACGGCGGCATGATCGCAGAGGCGCGGCGCGTTCGGCACAGATTCGGCGCAATCGTCACGCACACGCGCGGATTTGCGCGATACGCTCGAAGCGGGGGAGACGCTAGCCGGGGACCCCCGGGGGACCGGGCCGGCCGGAGCGGCTACTCGCCGCCTGGCTTCGGCGCGAAGACGCCCCACGCGCCGTCGCCGCCGTCCGCAGGGCGCTTGTCGAGGAACGCGCGCAGGCCCTCCTGGCCTTCCTCGCTCGTGCGCATGTGGGCCGCCACCGTGGGCAGATCGTCGAACGCTGGCGGCTCCAGCACCAGCCGCTTCGCCGCGCGCGCCGCGGCCGCGCCTGAGGTCAGGAGCTCCCCGACCAGCCGCTCCACCTCGGCCTCGGCGTCCTCCGCGACCTCGTCCACGAGCCCGATCCGCAGCGCCGTCTCGGCGCCGAAGCGCTCGCCGGTCGTAAACACGCGCCGCGCGGACGAGCCGATCTTCGCCAGCACGAACGGGGAGATGACCGCCGGGATGATCCCGAGCTTCACCTCGGTGAACCCGAACACCGCGTCGGGCGAGGCGACCACGATGTCCGCGCACGCGACGAGGCCCGAGCCGCCGCCCAGTGCGAACCCGTGCACGCGGCACACCACGGGAGCGGGGCACGAGTCGATCGCCTGGAGCATCGCGAGCAGCCGCCTTGCGTCCTCGACGTTCTCCTCGAACGAGAGCTCGATCGACGAGCGCTGCCACTCGACGTCCGCACCCGCGCAGAAGCTCGGGCCCTCACCCGAGAGCACGACCACGCGAGCGTCGCCGACGTCCGAGAACGCCGCGGTCAGCTCCGCGATCAGCGCCGCGTCGAAGGCGTTGCGCCGCTCCGGCCGGGCCAGCGTCACCCGCAGGACGGGGCCGTCACGTTCGATGCGAAGCGCGCTCACGCGGCCGCCAGGGCCTCGTCGAGGATCGCGACCGCCGTGTCGATCTCGTCGCGGGTGATGGAGAGCGGCGGGGCCATGCGGAAGCAGTTCGCGCTCGAGCCCGCGCGGACGATGTTCATCGAGAGGCCGCGGTCGAGGCAGGCCGCGGTGACCGCGGCGCCCAGTTCGTTCGCAGGCTCGCGGGAATCCCGGTCGGTCACCAGTTCCAGCCCGACGAGGAGCCCGCGGCCGCGCACGTCGCCGATCCGCTCGTGCCGCGCCTGGAGCTCGCGAAGCTGGCCCAGCAGGTACTCGCCCTGCCGTGCGGCGGCCTCGACCAGGCCCTCCTCGTCGATCACGTCGAGGACGGCGAGCCCTGCGGCGGCCGGGAGCGGGTCGGAAACGTGCGAGGTCACGTGGAGGAAGCCCTTGGCGACGCAGGTCCTCCTCGATCGCCGCGGTGGTGATCGTGGCCGCGAGGGGGACGCCGCCGCCGAGGGTCTTCGAGACCGCGACGAAGTCGGGGACGAGGCCGTCGTGCTCGAAGCCGAACATCGTCCCGAGCCGGCCGAAGCCGGTCTGGGCCTCGTCCATGACGAGCAGCATGCCGCGCTCGTCACACAGCTCGCGCAGGCGCATGAAGTAGCCGTCCGGAGGGACGATGATCCCGCCCGCCGACAGGACCGGCTCGGCGACGACGGCGCAGAGGGAACCGACGGTGGACTGGTCGATCAGGTCGAAGCCGGTCTCGAGGCACGTGCAGTCGCAGGCGCCGTCGCAGTGGCGGATCGGACAGCGGTAGGCGTACGGCGCCGGGAGCGCGAACGATCCCGGCAGGAGGGGCCCGTAGCCCGAGTGCGCCATGGAGAAGTTGACCGAGGCGATCCCGGCGAGCAGTCCGTGGAAGCCGCGCGTCAGGCCGACGATCTCGAAGCGGCCCGTGTGCATCTTCGCGAGCTTCAGCGCGACCTCGTTCGCCTCCGAGCCCGTGTTCAGGAGCATCACGCGGTCGAGCGGATCCGGCACGAGGCCCGCGAGCCGCTCGCCGAGCGCGAGCACCGGCTCGGAGAGCATCCAGGAGTTGAGATGGACGACGGTGTCGAGCCGCTCGCGGATCGCTTCGAGGATCCGCGGATGGTTGTGGCCGAGCGTGGAGCAGATCTGGCCCGACGTGAAGTCGAGGATCCGCCGCCCATCGGTGGTCTCGACCCAGGCGCCCTCGGCCCGCGCGACGGTGAAGGGCGCGAAGCCGCCCGCGTACCGGATGAGAAAGCGCTCGCGCTCGTCGTACACGAGCGCGAGTCTAAGCGGCCGCGCGCGGGCGCACGTTCCGGATCGTGAGCGGCAGCCTCATCCAGGTCGTGTTGCCGTGGTTGTCGGCGACCCGGACCGCGAGCACGTAGGCGCCGTTTCGGAGGTCCCGGGTATCGAGGCTCCGCGCGAGCCAGTACCGGTAGACCGCCGGCTTCCCGCCGCGGACGTTCTGGCGCGTGCCCGGGGCGAAGACCCGGGAGAACCTCTCGTCGTCGAGCTTGAGCCGGCCGTCGTAGGAGAGCCTGAAACGGCGGGCCACGCGCCCGCCCGCCGTCACGACCCTCCAGCCGATCGTGGCCGGCGTCACCCGGAAATGCGCCCACGGCGCCGGCGAGGGGACGGCAGGCGTGTCATGTGCTCGCACGACCAGGCTGACGACTGCCGTGCACGTTCGAGGGAGCCAGTGCCACGCCGTTCCGCTTGACCGCGACGCCGGTGATCACCGGCGTCGTCGTGTCGCGATACGGCGTGAGCCCACCTCGGCGGCGGGTCGGATCGAGGTATCGCCCCGCACCGAATCCCACTCGGCGAGATGGACGTGCGCGAACGGTGGGAGGACACGTCCGATCAGCGACCCGACACGGACGCGCGAGCCGTTGGCGATCGCGGGCACGACGTGCCAGTACCGATGCACCCAGCATCCGTTTGCCCCGACCACGGTGACCTTCGTGCGATCCGCCGCGCCGTACGCCCTCCCGGCCTGGACGGCGAAGACTCGCTGGCCGTCGCGGGCCGTGATGTCCACGCCGAAGTGGAAGCTTCGGCCGCGCGGCTCGTTCAGGCTGCCCCGCACGGAGTGCGCCTGGCCGAGCGGGCGGACCGGCCACGGATACGAGACGGCGGCCGGGTCGCACCGGGGCGCGGCCGGCGCATTGGTACTCCCGGCTGTGAGCCCGGCGACTGCGAGCCCGATGAGCGCCGATCCTCGGAGGACTGCCTTCATGAGTGACCCTTGCGTCGCGACTCGCACTGCAAACGCCGGGGATGGCGGAGGGTCTCCCTCCGCCATCCCCGTACTGACTACTTCCAGGTCTTGAGCGCTGAGCGGATGATCGTCCGGAACATCTCCGTCCCGACCTTGTTCAGCGCCGCGTTCGCGTTCTTGTACTTGGAGCAGCGTGCCTCGACCTGCGCCGTCGTCTCGTTTGAGCCCTTCACCTGGCACGGGATCGTGAGCCCGTCGGCGAAGCGGCCGTAGACGTAGTTGTTGAGGACGGTCGACGCCGGTCCGGACCTTGCTCGGGATCGTGATCCGGCCGCCGACCGTGCGGATGTAGGTGTACGGGTTGCAGCTCGTCCCGCAGATGTCGTAGCTCCCGCCCTTCGAGCGGGTCTCCATCAGCGCGAGGAACGAGTTGCGCTTGGCCGCGGTCATCCCGAGCGCGTTCGCCTTCTGCGACGACGATCTGACCGATTGCGGACGACGAGGTGACGCCGCCGCCGACCATCATGTTCCAGAAGTTCGTGCGGGACGTTCCGCTCAGCTGCGTCCCGTTGACGACGCTCTCGTAGAGCTTGCCCGCGTCGACCAGCGTGAAGTCGTTGCGCAGCCCGTTTTGGAAGCCGCACCCGAGGATCTGGCGGAGCTCGGTGTTCGCCATCCCGAGCCCGTCGACGAACGCGTTCAGCGTCGGGTAGCCGTAGCGAACCTGGAACGTCCGCGTGGTGCGGTTGTCCGAGTTCATCATCATCCGCGTCAGCGCGTCCTGGAGGGTCGTCGTCACCTTCTGCGCCGGCATCGACTCCCAGGCGGGATCCGGGCAGACGTCCTTGTTGCGACGTGTCGCCCGGCTTGGTGTAGTAGTCGACGTTCGTCGTCAGCGTGTCGCCGCCGGTGCCGTTCATGATCCGGCGCATCGTGTACAGGTGCGAGACGACCTTGATCATGCTCGCCGGCTCGAAGATGGTCGACTGCTGGAGCCCGACCACGGTGCCCCCGCCGACCTTCTTCACGTAGACGCCGTAGCTCGACCCGTTCAGGCCGTTGCGCATGATCTCGCGCAGCCGGCTCGACTCGTCGTTCAGGTTGTTCAGCATGATCACGGCGAACCGGGTGCCGCTGCGTCGTCGAGTACCTCTCGAGGTCGACGATCCGGGCGCCGTTCTGGCTCACGAGCTGGGCGAGCTTGGTGGAAGTGACGTTGTAGTACCACCACCAGTACTCGTTCCCGCGGTTTTGCATGACCACGTCGAAGTTCCCGTTGGAACGCCGTTCGAGGTCGATGAGACGGGCGTGGTTCGCGTTCAGCTTCGTCGCGACGAACGACGCCGAGACGTTGTAGTACCACCACCACGCCTTGGCGTCGACGCCCGTGTTCCTGATCATCACGGCCGAGTAGCGGACGCCGCTGCCCGTCGAATACGACTCGAGATCGATCAGCCTCGCATCGTTCGCCGCGAGCTTCTGCGCAAGGGTGGTCGGGGTGACGTCGTAGTAGTACCACCAGGCTTTCGCCGCGCTCCCGGTGTTCTTCACCATGACGATCGCGAAGCGCCGCTGGCCGCCGACCGTGTAGCGCTCGATGTCGATCAGGCGCGCGTTCAGCGACGAGATCTTCTGGGCCACACCCGCAGACGTGAGGCCGTAGTACCAGTACCACGTGCGCGCATAGGTGCCGGTGTTCTTCACGAACGCCGCGCTGAAGGTGTACGGCGCGGTCGAGTCCACCTCGATGTCGATGACGCGCGCGCCGTTCGCCGAGGCGATGCCGTTCACCTGCGCCTCGGTCTGGCCGTAGTACCACCACCAGCCGGTGATTGCCGTGCTGTTCCGCTCGGGATCGACGACGGCGGCGGACGCCGGACTCGCCGTGGCAAACGCTGCCGCGACGATCGCGCCGAGGACGATCGACTTGCGAAGACTTGCTTTCATGGTTTCACCCCTCCTGCCTGAAACTGGATGGAGCGGCGACCCTAGCGCGGAGGCGGCCCGAGGGCTAGTCCGCCGCTACTCGAACGCGAGCCCCAGGCGCGAGAGCCCCTCCTCGCCGAACCGGCCCTCGATCGACGCCTCGAGGTCGAATTCCTCGTAGACGTCCGGGTCGCGGCCGATCAGCTCACGCGCCCTGCTCGGGAGCGTTCTGCTGCGCGGCCTCGGCGGACTCCCACAGGTAGAGCGCGCCCCAGCGCTCGGTGACCTCGTCGGAGAGCCAGAGCTTGAGGCGCAGTCCCGGCACCTCCTCGAACGCGTCCACCGCCTCGTCTTGGAGGTAGCGGCGCAGCTCGCCGATCGTCGTCGGCGACTCGGCGAGGTTCCAGAGAACCAGGCGGACGAGCACGCTAGCCCCACTCCGGCGGGACGTAGGGCCGGTCGATGGGCGAGCCGACCGCGATGAACTCGACCCCTTCGCCGCCTCCGACGATCGCGCGGGTCGCGCCCGGATCGACGCGGACGAAGAGCCCGGCGCGCAGGGGAACCTCTTCGCCGTCGATCGTCATGACTCCCGATCCGGCGATCACGTAATAGACCTCCTCCTGGTCCGAGTCGAGCTCGTCGTGCTTGCGGCCTTCGATGCCGGCCGGCAGCCGGATGTGGTTGAACCCGAAGGCCCGTGCGCCGAGCGTGCGGCGCACCTTGCGAAACTCGCGGCCGCCCTCGGCCGGATCCTCCGCGTACTTGTCCTCGATCTCGTCCACGTGGACGGCTGTCCAGCTGGCCATGGTCTCCTCCTCTACATTCGAAAGACGCCGAAGGTCGTCTCCGGGATCGGCGCGTTCAGACTCGCGGCGATGCCGAGCGCCAGCACCTTCCGGGTGTCGCGCGGATCGATCACGCCGTCGTCCCAAAGGCGCGCGGTCGAGTGGTACGGGTTCCCCTCGCGCTCGTACTTCTCGCGGATCTCGTCCGGGTCCGAGTCGCCGACGGTCGAGAGCACCATCGCCGCCTGCTCGCCGCCCATGACCGAGATGCGCGCGTTCGGCCACATCCAGAGCTGGCGCGGGCCGTACGCGCGGCCGCACATCCCGTAGTTCCCGGCGCCGAACGAGCCGCCGATGATGACCGTGAACTTCGGCACCTCCGCGCAGGCGACGGCGGTCACGAGCTTGGCGCCGTCCTTGGCGATGCCGCCCGATTCGTACTCCTTGCCGACCATGAAGCCGGTGATGTTCTGGAGGAACACGAGCGGGACGCGCCGCTTGCAGGCGAGCTCGATGAAGTGCGCGCCCTTGAGCGCGCTCTCGGAGAACAGAACGCCGTTGTTGGCGAGGATCGCGACCGGGAAGCCCTCGATGTGCGCGAACCCGCAGACGAGCGTGTCGCCGTAGAGCGGCTTGAACTCGTGGAAGCGCGAGCCGTCGACGATCCGCGCGATCACCTCGCGGACGTCGTAGCCGATGCGGTAGTCCTCGGGGACGATCCCGTGCGAGGTCGTCGGGGTCGTGCAGCGGCTGCTCTGGCGCCTCGGGCTCCCAGGGAAGCTCGGGCCGGCGGCGGCTCAGGTTCGCGACGATCTCGCGGCCGAGCGCGAGCGCGTGCTCGTCGGACACGCGCGTAGTGGTCGGTCACGCCGGACACCCGGGAGTGGACGTCGGCGCCGCCGAGCTCCTCCGCGGTCACCTCCTCGCCGGTCGCGGCCTTCACGAGCGGCGGGCCGCCGAGGAAGATCGTCCCGGTGCCCTTCACGATCACGGTCTCGTCGCTCATCGCCGGGACGTAGGCCCCGCCGGCGGTGCACGAGCCCATGACGATCGCGATCTGCGGAATCGATTTCGCCGACATCCGCGCCTGGTTGAAGAAGATGCGGCCGAAGTGCTCCCGGTCGGGGAAGACCTCGTCCTGGAGCGGCAGGAACGCGCCGCCCGAGTCGACGAGGTAGATGCACGGCAGGCCGTTCTGCTCGGCGACCTCCTGCGCGCGCAGGTGCTTCTTGACCGTGAGCGGGTAGTACGTGCCGCCCTTCACGGTCGCGTCGTTCGCGACGATGACGCACTCCTGGCCCTCGACGACGCCGATCCCGCTCACCATCCCGGCCGCCGGAGCGTCGCCGCCGTAGAGCCCCCAGGCGGCGAGCGCGTTCAGCTCGAGGAAGGCGGAGCCGGGATCGCAGAGCCGGTCGATCCGCTCGCGCGCGAGAAGCTTTCCGCGTGAGCGATGCCGCTCGATCGACACCGGGCCGCCGCCCTGTGCGACCTCGTCGGTGCGCTCGCGCAGCTCGGCGACGAGCGTCTCCATCCGCTCGCGGTTGCGGCGAAAGTCGTCGCCGTCCCGGTCGACGCGCGTCTCGAGAATCACGGGCGTAACCCTACGGCTCCGAGCCGCTGTCCCGGGAACACACTTGCCTTACCTGCTCCTTACGAACTGCTTGCGAATGACGCGTAGGTTCGCCCGACCCGGCGCCTCATTCGACTTGACGCGACCGCCGCGCGTCTCCCGTGCACGTTCGGCCCGCCTGTCCCTTGGAGGCGGGCCGAACTCTTTACAGAACCCGCACCGCGATTTGATCCGCGGGTGGTTTGGTGAGCGACGGACGAAGCGACCAAAGGAGATTCCGCCGTGAAGAAGACCATCCCCCTGCTCGTCGCCGCCGCCACTGCGACTCGTACTTCTCTCGACCGCAGCCGCCGCCGTGATCGTCGGCACCCCGGGCGACGACACGCTGACCGGAACGGACAAGCGCGACCACATCCTGGCCAAGGCCGGAAACGACACCGTCACGGCCAAGGCCGGCAACGACGTCGTGATCGGGCAGGCGCGGAAACGACTCGCTCGCGGGTGACGAGGGCAACGACATCCTCTTCGGAGGCCCCGGCGACGACGACCTCGACGGCGGCGACGGGCAACGACCTCATCCACACCGGCTGGGGCGCGGACACGGTCGACGCCGGCGACGGAAACGACTGGGTGAAGGCCAATGCGGACGACAGCGCCCCGACATCATCGATTGCGGTCCCGGGAAGGATCGCGCCTGGATCAGGCCCGGCGATGTCGCGGTGAACTGCGAGCGCGTGAAGTCGCTCGCCGGACACGGCCCGAAGCACCACGGGACCGTGCAGAAGGGCACGCGGGGCGACGACACGCTGACCGGCAAGGACGGCCGCGACATCCTGTTCGGCCTGGCCGGCAACGACACGCTGAACGGACTCGGCGGCCCCGATTTCCTCTTCGGGATGGCCGGGAACGACACGCTGAACGGTGACGACGGCAGCGATCGTCTCTGGGGCGGCCCCGGCGACGACACGCTGAACGGCGGGGACGGGCACGGACTGGATCCACGCGGGCTGGGGCACCGACACGGTGAACGCCGGCGCCGGGCGCGATCGCGTCTGGGCCGCTGCCAACGATCTGCTCGTCGACACGATCGACTGCGGCCCCGATGCGGACAGGGCGGTCATCCGCCCCGGCGACGTGGCCATGAACTGCGAGTTCGTCCTGACGATCTCGTAGCGCGAACAGTTCCTCTCCGGAAGAGACGCGGCCCGCATTCTCCGGCGGGCCGCGTCGCGTTAACGGACGGATTCGCGCGCGCGGCTGTGGAGCGATCGGCACGAAACCGGCACGGTTTCGTGCGTCTCTCGTGCGCGGCACGGCGGTAGATTCGGTGTGGGCGGCGGGTGGAGAATCTCCCCACCCTGGGTGGGGATCGGTCCAAGGTGCGCGCGCGGGTGTGACTCGACTCGGTGCGCCCTGCCTCGAGGTGCGCGGCTACAGCGCGTCGAGCGCCGCGCGCAGGGACGCCACGAACTCGCCGAGCGCGGCCGGGCCGCCCTCGTGCGCCAGCTCCACCGCCCGGCTTCCCACGACCACGCCGTCCGCCAGCGTCGCCCGCCTCGGCCGCCGCCTCCGGGCGTCGAGATGCCGAAGCCGGCGAGGAGCGGCACGTCCGTCACGGCGCGCGCCCGCGCGACCAGGTCCGGAAGCTGCGACGACACGCCCGGCCCGCGCGCCCGTCGTCCCGGTCAGGGAGACGAGGTAGAGCCACCCGTCCGTCCGCTCGGCCGCGAGGCGGATCCGCTCCGCCGGCGTCGTCGGCGCGACCAGCTGGACGCGCGGGATCGGCCGGCGCGGTCTCGTCGTCCACGGGCAGGTCGGCCACGATCAGGCTCGTCGCGCCGGCCGCCTTCGCGTCCGCCCAGAACCGGTCGTAGCCGTAGGCCTCGAGGAGGGACGCGTAGGTCATCGGCACGAGCGGCACGTCCACGCGCGAGCGCACCTCCGCCAGGCATTCGAGGCACGCCTTCGTTCGCATCCCCTGCGCCAGCGCGCGCTCGCCGGCCAGGCGGATGACCGGCCCGTCGGCCAGCGGATCCGAGAACGGAAAGCCGATCTCGAGCAGGTCCGCGCCGGCATCGACCGCGGCCGCGGCCAGCTCGGGCGTGTCCGGGCCGGCCATCAGGTAGACGGAGAGCGTCTTCATCCCGCGGCCAGCACGGTCGCGAGGTCCTTGTCGCCGCGGCCGGAGAGCCCGACGACGATCAGCTTCGCGTCCAGGTCGAGCGCGCGCGCGAGCGCATGAGCGGGTTCGAGCGCGGGGAGGATGCCCTCGCGGAGCGCCAGCAGGTGCAGCGCCGCCAGCGCCTCCTCGTCGGTCGCCGCGCGGTACTCGGCCCGGCCGGTGTCCCGCAGGTACGCGTGCTCCGGCCCGACGCCCGGGTAGTCGAGCCCGGCCGAGATCGAGTGCGCGTCGGCGATCTGCCCGTCCTCGTCCGCGAGCAGCGACGAGCGCGAGCCGTGCGAGCACGCCCGCGCGGCCCGAGCCCAGGCTCGCCGCCCCGGCCGCCTCGACCCCGACCAGCCGCACGTCCGCGTCGTCGAGGAACCCGGCGAAGATCCCGATCGCGTTGGAGCCGCCGCCCACGCACGCCACGACCGCGTCCGGCAGCCGTCCTTCGGCGTCGAGGATCTGCTGCCGCGCCTCCCGGCCGATGACCGCCTGGAGCTCGCGCACGATCTCGGGATACGGGTGCGGCCCGACGCAGGATCCGATCAGGTAGTGCGTCGTCTCGACGTTCGTGATCCAGTCGCGGATCGCCTCGCTCGTCGCCTCCTTCAAGGTCTTCGTGCCGAACTCGACCGGGACGACCTCGGCCCCGAGCAGGCGCATGCGCTCGACGTTCGGCTTCTGCCGCCGCATGTCTTCCGAGCCCATGTAGACGACGCACTCGAGCCCGAAGCGCGCGCAGACCGTGGCCGCCGCGACCCCGTGCTGGCCCGGCACCCGTCTCCGCGACGATCCGCTGCTTGCCGAGCCGGATCGCGAGCAGCGCCTGGCCGACCGCGTTGTTGATCTTGTGCGCGCCCGTGTGGCAGAGGTCCTCGCGCTTCAGGTAGATGCGGCGCTCCGGGTCGAGCCGCTCGGCGAGGTAGAGCGGGGTGGGCCGGCCGACGTACGTGTCCGCGAGCGCGTCGAGCTCCGCGTGGAAGCTCTCGTCCGCGACGACCTCCCGCCAGCCCGCCTCGAGCTCCTCGAGCGCCGGGATGAGCGTCTCGGGGACGTAGCGCCCGCCGTAGGCGCCGTAGAAGCCGGTCTTCATCGCGCCGCCTCGACGAACGCGCGCACGCGGTCGTGATCCTTGATCCCCGGGGAGGCCTCGAGGCTGCGGCTCGCGTCGACCGCCCACGGGCGCACCGCGGCGATCGCCTCGGCGACGTTCTCGGGCGTGAGGCCGCCGGCGAGGAGGACGCGGCCGCCGACCGTCTCGGCGCGCTGCCAATGAGCCGGATCCTCCTCGAGCCACGGCAGGTCGAGCACGCGCGCCACCTCGTCGCCGTGCGCGGAGCAGCGCCCCGTCGCGGGCGCGGTGGCCGTTCTCCTCCGGGTAGAGCTGCTGTCAGATCGGTGCCGACGTCCTCGGCCTCGCCGACGAAGACGCCGACGGAGAGCAGCGAGTCCGGGACGGGGAGGGGCGCGTCGGCGCGGCGCGGGCTCTCGGCGAGGACGAACCCGGCGAGGTCGGCGCCCGCCTCGGCCGCGACCGCGACGTCCTCCTCGCGGGTCAGGCCGCAGATCTTCACGAGCGGGCGGCGCAGGAGATCGGCCAGCTTCGCGCCGGGGTCGGGCGCGCGCATGAGCGCCGAGCCGACGAGGATCGCGCTCGCGCCCGCGAGCTCCGCGGCCGCGGCCTGGGCACGGGTGTGAATGCCGCTTTCGGCGACAACGGTGCGATCGCGCGGGGCGCTTGCGACGAGCTCGAGCTGCACGGCGCGGTCGATCTCGAACGTGCCGAGGTCGCGCGCGTTCACGCCGATGATCGACGCATCGAGCTTCACCGCCCGCCCCAGCTCCTCGGCGTCGTGCGCCTCGACGAGCAGGTCGAGCCCGAGCGCGCGGGCCTCGTCCATGAGCAGCCGCGCCCGCCGGTCGTCCACGTCGCGCAGCAGGAGGAGCGCCGCGTCGGCGCCCGCCTCGGCGACCTCGCGGAAGTGCTCCGGCTCGGTGAAGAAGCCCTTGGCGAGGAGCGGCGTCTCGGTCGCGGCGCGTGCCGCGCGCAGGTCGTCCACGGTGCCGCCGAAGCGCGCGTCGACCAAGACGGAGACCGCCGCCGCGCCGTTGCGCCCGAACGCATCGGCGATCGCCGCCGGATCGGCGTCGGGCCGCAGGTCGCCCGCGGAGGGCGAGCGGCGCTTCACCTCGGCGATCGCGCCGAGTCCCGGCCGGGCCAGTGCGTCCGCGAACCGTCCCATCACGCGGCTCGCCTGCGAGAAGCGGATGAGCGCCTCGAGCCGAACGCCGGCGGCGCCGGAATCGACGGCGTCGGCGGCGATCGCGTACCCCTCGGCGAGGTCGGCCGCGCGGCCCGAGGCGGCGATCGCGCCGGCCGCGTTCAGCAGCACTGCCTCGCGCTTCGGGCCGGGCGCGCCGGAGAAGACCTCGTGGATCGTCGCCGCGTTCTCCTCGGGTGAGCCGCCGACGAGGTCGGCCGGGTCGCAGCGCGGCACGCCGAAGTCCGCCGGATCGATCTCCCGGCGGCGCACCTCGCCGTCCACGACCTCGCAGACGAGGTTCGGCCCGGCCGGGGAGAGCTCGTCGATGCCGCCCGCGCCGTGCACGACGAAGGCGCGGTGCGAGCCGAGCCGAGCGAGCACGTCGGCGATCGTGGGGACGAGGTCCGGGGCGTAGACACCGACCACCTGGGCGCGCGCGCCGGCGGGGTTGGTCAAGGGCCCGAGCACGTTGAAGACCGTTCGCGCCCCGAGCTCGCGGCGGACCGGGGCGGCGTGGCGCATCGCCGGGTGGTGCGTGGGCGCGAAGAGGAACCCGAAGCCGAGCTCGTCGATCGACCGCTCGATCCGCTCGGGCGAGAGCTCGAGGTCGAAGCCGAGCGCCTCGAGCACGTCCGCGGAGCCGGAGGCCGACGAGACCGCGCGGTTGCCGTGCTTCGCGACGCCTGCGCCGGCCGCGGCCGCGACCAGCGCAGCCGCGGTCGAGATGTTGAACGTGCTCGCGCCGTCGCCGCCGGTTCCGGCGGTGTCGACGAGATCCTGGCGCTTCGGCTTGACCGCGAGGACGTGCTCGCGCATCGCCTCGGCGGCGCCCGCGATCTCGTCCGCCGTCTCGCCCTTCACCCGCAGCGCCACGAGCAGCCCTCCGATCTGCGCCTGCGTCGCCTCGCCGCGCATGACCTCGCCCATCACCTCGCGCGACTCCTCGCGGGTCAGATCCTTGCCGTCGAGCAGCCGGGCGAGCGCCTCCTGGATCGTCATCGCACGCCCTCGAGGAAGTTGCGGCCGAGCGCGTGGCCGTCCGGCGTCAGGACGGACTCCGGGTGGAACTGGATGCCGTCCACCGGGAGCTCCCGGTGGCGCACGGCCATGACCTCGCCGTCGTCGGTGCGCGCCGAGATCTCGAACGCGTCCGGCACCTCGGCCGCGGCGAGCGAGTGGTAGCGCCCGGCCTCGAGCGGATCGGGGAGCCCGGCGAAGATCCCGCGCCCGTCGTGCGTGACCCGGCTCGCCTTCCCGTGGACGAGCTGCTTGGCCGGCCCGACCTCGCCGCCGAACGCCTCGACGATCGCCTGGTGGCCCAGGCAGACGCCGAGCGTGGGAATCGTGGGCGCGAGACGGCGCACGATCTCCAGTGTCGCGCCCGCGTCCTCGGGGCGTCCGGGGCCGGGGGAGATGACGAGATGCGAGGGCGCGAGCCGCTCGGCGCCGTCCGCGTCGATCTCGTCGTTTCGCAGCACCGTCACCTCGGCGCCGAGCTCCTGGAGGAGGTGCGCGAGGTTGTAGGTGAAGCGAGTCGTAGTTGTCGACGAGGAGGATCACTGCCCGTCCTCCGCGAGGTCGAGCGCTGCCTCGAGCGCGGCCAGCTTGTTCAGGCACTCCTGGTGCTCGGCCGCTGGATCGGAGTCGGCCACGATCCCCGCGCCGGCCTGAAGGCGCGCGAGCCCGGGGGTCATGACGACGGTGCGGATCGCGATGCAGGTGTCCAGGTCCCCGTTCGGAAGCGCATAGCCGACCGCCCCGGCGTAGGGGCCGCGGCGGTAGCCCTCGAGCTCCGAGATGATCTGCATTGCCCGCACCTTAGGCGCGCCGGAAACCGTCCCGGCCGGGAACGACGCGCGCAGCAGGTCGAACCCGGTGCGCCCCGGCTGGAGCTCGCCCGCGACCTCCGAGACCAGGTGTGTGACGTGGGAGTAGCGCTCGGCCTCGAGGAAGCGCTCGACGCGCACCGTTCCGGGCAGGCACACGCGCGAGAGGTCGTTGCGGCCGAGATCGACGAGCATCACGTGCTCGGCGCGGTCCTTCTCGGAGGCGAGCAGCCGCTCGGCGTCGCCGTCGCCGGGCGTGGTCGTCCCCGCGATCGGGTTCAGGCTCGCGCGCCGGCCTTCGAGCTTCACGAGCGTCTCGGGCGAGGAGCCGACGAGCGCCAGCTCCGGGCCCAGCTCCAGGAGGAAGAGGTACGGCGACGGGTTCACGCGCCGCAAGGCGCGGTAGAGGCCGACCGGCGTGACCGAGGTGGGCCGCTCGGCGCGCTGGGAGAGGACGATCTGGAACGCGTCGCCCTCGGCGATCAGGCGCTTCGCCTCGACCACCGACGCCTCGTAGGCCTCGCGGCTGGGGAACCGCGTCGTCTCGCCGCGCGTGGAGGCGGTCGCGCCGGGCGCCTCGACCGGCCGCGCGAGCAGCTCCGCGATCGCGTCCCGGTCGCCCGCGAGCACCTCCGCACTGGCCCGCGCGTGGTCGAAGCGGACGAGCGTGTCGGCGATCACGAAGCAGGCTCTCGGGGAGGTCGCGCGCCCGCCGTCGGGCAGCGGAACCGTCGGCTCCAGCACGGCGATGTGGTCGTAGCCGAGGTAGCCGACGACCGGGCTGCCGGCCGCGACCGCCTGCTCGGCCTCGGCGAACGTGACGAGCCGCGCGCCCGAGCCGACGAGGCTCGCCTGGCCCAGGCGACCCTTCTCCACCGACTCGAGGAGGAAGCTGGCGGCGACGCCCTCGCGCAGGCGGAGGTACGCGCCGAGAGGCGTGAGCAGATCGGTGTGGATGTCGGTCGTGAGTGTCATTCGGAGCACGAAAAAAGACCCTCTCGGGTCTCGGTTGGAGCGGGGCGGGCTGTTCGTCGGCCAGGGTTCTCAGCCGACGCTCCCGCCACGCTCGCTGCGCCAGGCCCAGCCGATCGAGGCGAGAGTCGTCATCTGCACTCAGAGTATTGGAGCCGTCGTGGAGGGTCAAGCGACGTCGCGCCGGCGGAGCAGCACGGCTGCGACGGCTCCCGCGGCCAGCGTCCAGGCGAGCGTCACCGCCGTGGCGGCCAGCAGGGGAGAGGCCTTCGGCGCTCGGATCGCCGGGGATCATCGCGGTCGAGGCGGCGCCGACCAGGTAGTCGGCCACGCCCGGGATTCCGAGGACGTCGAGGAGGACTGCGACGAGGGGCTCGGCGATGAAGAACCAGACGAGGATTCCGATCGGCGCCGCGACCTGGCTGCGAACCGCGCCGCCGATCGCGGCGCCGAACGCGCCCGCGAGCGCGCAGCTGCCCAGGACGCCGAGCGCGATCTCGCGCACGATGGGGTCGCCGAGCGACAGGTCCACGTCTCTTCGCGGACAGCCAGGGAAGCGCGATCGCCAGCGTGAGGACGAGCGCGACGACGGCGAACAGGAGTCCGACCAGCGCGAGCGTGAGCATCTTGGCGACGAGCACCCGCTCGCGCACGGGCGTGACGAGGATCGTCTGCGTGATCGTGCCGTGGCGGAACTCGAGCGTGAACGCGACCGCTCCGAGAATGAGCGCGAATACGGCCGCATTCGACGCGGACGCGAGGATGTTCCAGATCGTCTGCTCGTCGAAGCCGCCGGAGTTCGCGCCGATCTGCCCGGCCACGCTGAGCACGACGATTCCGACCATGAGGATGAGGTAGGCCCAGGGACCGCGGGTCGTGCGCAGCTTCAGGAACTCGGCGGCGACGAGGCGGGTCATCCCGGCGCCGCTTCCTCGGTGCCGGTCAGCTCGAGGAAGACCTCCTCGAGCGACGACGACTCGGCTCCCAGCTCGTGGAGCACGACGGCGTTGGAGGCTGCGACCTCTCCGACACGCTCGGGCGGGCCGTCCACCAGCAGCAGCCCTTCGGTCGTCGCGGTGGCCTCGAGCCCCGCCGCCGCGAGCAACTCGCGCAGGCGGTCGGTCTCGGGCGTGCGGACACGGGTGCGCGCTCCGGCCCGCGCGACCAGCTCGGCGATCGGCGCGTGCGCGACGAGACGGCCCCGCGCGATCACGGCCACGTCGTCGGCCGTCTGGGCGAGCTCGGCGAGGACATGGCTCGAGACGAGGATCGTCCTGCCGTCGGCGGCCAGGCTGCGCAGGAACGTTCGCAGCCACCGGATCCCTTCCGGGTCGAGGCCGTTCGCCGGCTCGTCCAGGACGAGGATGCGAGGATCGGCGAGCAGCGCGGTCGCGAGGCAGAGCCGCTGTCGCATGCCGAGCGAATACGAGCCGGCCCGGCGCTTCGCCGCGTCGGTCAGGCCGACGATCTCCAGCACCTCGTCGACGCGGCTCTGCTGAACGCCCGCCGCCTTGGCCACGACGCGTAGATGGTTCCGCCCGCTGCGGCCGGGATGGAAGCTGGTCGTCTCGAGCACCGCGCCCACCTGGCGCGGCGGGTCTTCGAGCGCACGGAACGCCCGGCCCTCGATCGTCGCGGTGCCCGACGTGGGCGTCAGGAGTCCGAGCAGCGCCCGCAGCGTCGTCGTCTTCCCCGCGCCGTTCGGCCCGACGAACCCGGTGATCCGTCCGGCCGCTACGCCGAACGAGACATCGTCGACGGCGAGCACCTTGCGGTAGCGCTTCGTGAGATGGCTGATCTCGATCATCGCGGCCCCGTCACCCTACGGACGTTGTGGACGTCCACGCCGCACTTGATACTCCGCTGCGTGGAGCCGCATCCCGTTCGGGTGACGATCGATCCAGACGACGACCTGAAGCGCTGGCGTCTCACGGTCGCGTTCCGTCTCATCCTCGCGATCCCGCACCTCATCTGGTTCTTCGGCTGGACGCTGATCGTTCCGATCGCGGTCTTCTTCCAGTGGCTCTTCGCGATCTTCCGCGGGCGGCCCGACGAAGGGATGAACCGCTTCCTCGGCTCGTACGTGCGCTACATGACGCACCTCTACGCGTACGTCTTCTTCGCGGCCGACCCCTACCCGCAGTTCTTCGGCCGGCCCGGCTATCCGATCGAGCTCGAGATCGAGGAGCCCGAGGATCCGCGCCAGAACCGCTGGACGATCGGGTTCCGCTTCGTCCTCGTGGTGCCGGCCGCCCTGATCGCGGCGGTGCTCGTCGGGATTCCCGGGCCGTACACGGAACGGGCCGGCGATACGGACACCACCTCCACCGTCATCTCCTCGACCGGCGGCGTCATCTTCATCGTCGGCTTCCTGGCGTGGTTCGCGTGCCTCGCCACCGGACGCATGCCGCACGGGTTCCGGGGTCTCGCCGTCTATGCGCTTCGGTACGCGGCGCAGGCGTACTGCTACGCGTTCATCCTCACCGGGCGCTATCCGAACGCCGATCCGTTCGACCCGCCGCCGCTCGCGCCCCAGACGCCGCAGCCGGTCCGCATCCGCATCGAGGACGATCTGCACCGGTCGCGGCTGACGGTGTTCTTCCGCCTGCTGCTCGTGTTCCCGCACATCGTCTGGCTCGTCCTCTGGGGGATCGCCGCATTGCTCGCCGCGATCGTCAACTGGTTCGCGACGCTCGCCACGGGCCGCTCGCCCGAGGGGCTGCACAACTTCCTGGCCGGCTACCAGCGCTACCAGACGCACGTGTACGCGTTCCTCTTCCTCGTCGCCAACCCGTTCCCGGGGTTCACGGGCGAGTACGGGAGCTACCCGATCGACCTCGAGATCGATTCGCCGGCGCCGCAGCACCGGCTGAAGACGCTGTTCCGGATCTTCCTGGCCGTCCCCGCGATCCTCATCTCGTTCGGGCTCTCGGCCCTGCTCTACCTGATCGCCTTCCTCGGCTGGTTCGCGGCGCTCGCGACCGGCCGGATGCCGCTCGGACTCCGCAACGCCGGCGCGTTCGTGCTGCGGTACGAGGCCCAGCTCAACGCGTATGCGATCTACCTGCTCACCGACCGCTACCCGTACAGCGGCCCGGCCGAGCGGTTCGGCGAGCCGGTCGAGGACGAGGCGGACGAGCCCGAGCCGTTCGAGCCCGCCCCGGCCCTTGCAGGCTGAGCGCCAACTGCGCCCGCTCGTCGTCGCCTTGCTCGCCGTCGCCTGTGCGGCCTGGATCGCCTGCGCGTATCTCCTCTGGTCGACCTCGAACGTCCCGGCCGACCTGCGCCTGCCCGACATCGATCCGCGCAGCCTCTTCAGCGCCGAGGAGCTCTCGCGCGCGCGGGCGTACGAGCGGGTCGTGCGGATCGAGTTCCTCCTCTACGTCCTCGTCACCGTCGCCGTGCTCGCCGCCTACGCGAAGTGGGGCGCCCGGTTCCTGAAGGAGTCCGCCGCCGGGCGGATCGGCTCCGGGATGTTGCTCGCCATGCTCGGGTTCGCGCTTCTCTGGCTGACGCTCCTCCCGGCCGGCATCTTCGACCTCTGGTGGCAGCGCCGCCACGACCTGACCGACTCGGGCTACGTCGACTTCTTCGTCGAGAGCTGGTTCGGCCTGGGCGGGGAGTTCCTGTTCGTCTGCCTCGCGATCGTGATCGTGATGGGCCTCGCCGGGCCGTTTCCCGACCACTGGTGGATCCCCGGCGCGGGCGTGTTCGTCGCGCTCGCGTGCCTGTTCGTGTTCGTCTATCCGTACCTGGCGGGCGGAGACAAGCTCGACGATCCGGCGCTCGCCGCCGACGCGCACCGCTACGCGGTCGCCCAGGGGATC
Source organism: uncultured Actinomycetes bacterium (assembly GCA_963724315.1). Lineage (GTDB taxonomy): Bacteria > Actinomycetota > Thermoleophilia > Gaiellales > Gaiellaceae > CAVRUF01. The sequence goes on from CAVRUF010000009.1 coordinate 59,742, forward strand.
GACGACGTTCCGATCGAGGTGGTGGACGTCTCGGCCTTCACGAACGCGCCGAACGCCGAGGCCGCCGGCTTCGGCCCGAGCCGCAAGATCATCCTCTGGAGCACGCTCCTCGACGGCCGCTTCGACGACGACTCGGTGCGGGTCGTGGTCGCGCACGAGCTCGGCCATCACTCGCGCGGGCACATCGTCAAGGGCATCCTCTGGTACGCGCTGTTCGCGTTCCCCGGCGCGTACCTGATCGCCCGCATCACCCGCCGCCGCGGCGGGATGCGCGAGCCCGAGGCGGTTCCCCTCGCGCTGCTCGTCCTCGTCGTCCTGTCGTTCCTCGCGCTCCCGCTGAACAACATGATCACGCGGCACATGGAGGCCGAGGCCGACTGGGCCGCGCTCGAGACGACGAAGAATCCGGCCGCGGCGACGCGGCTCTTCCACGGCTTCTCGACGGAGCTCTACGCCGATCCGAAGCCGCCGGCCTGGGCCTACCTGCTCATGGAATCGCACCCGACGGTGATCCAGCGGATCGAGATGGCGGAGGCCTGGAACGACCGGCAGCGCGGCGGGCCGTAGCCCCGATTCCGGCTGCTAGCGTTGCCGCCGTGTCCAGGTCGGTCATCGTCGCTGCGGTTCGCACGCCTTTCGGGCGGCTCGGCGGCGGGCTGGCCGACAAGAAGGCGACCGAGCTCGGCTCGATCGCGATCCGCGGGGCGCTCGACCGAGTCGACGTCGGAAACGACGACGTCGACTACGTGATCATGGGCCAGGTGCTCCAGGCCGGCGCCGGCCAGGCGCCCGCGCGGCAGGCCGCGATCGGCGCGGGGCTCCCGGTCGAGATCGGCGCCGACACGATCAACAAGGTCTGCGCGTCGAGCATTCGCGCGGTCGAGATCGCCGACTCGATGATCCGCGCCGGCGACGCCCAGGTGGTCGTCGCGGGCGGCATGGAGTCGATGTCCAACGCCCCGTACGTTCTGGCTAAAGCACGGTTCGGATACAGGCTCGGCGACGGCGTCCTCATCGACTCGATGGTGCGCGACGGGCTCACGTCGTCCTTCGACGGCAAGCACATGGTCGAGCAGGCCTCGTTCGTGTCGCGCGAGCTCGGGATCACGCGCGAGGAGCAGGACGAGTTCGCGCTGCGCTCCCACCAGCGCGCGGTGAACGCGATCGACAAGGGGCTCTTCGCCGAGGAGATCGTCGCGGTCGGCGAGGTCGACACCGACGAGGCGCCGCGGCGCGACACCACGCTCGAGAAGCTCGCCTCGCTCAAGCCCGTCTTCGACCCCGAGGGGACGACGACCGCAGGGAACGCGCCGGGCGTGAACGACGGCGCCGGCGCACTCATCGTCGTCAGCGAGGAGTTCGCCTCCGAGCGCGGCCTCGAGCCGCTCGCGACCATCGTCGCCCAGGCCGCGATCGCGGACGAGTTCGCCTACCTGGCGCGCACGCCCGCAAAGGCCGGGGCGCTCGCCCTCCAGAAGGCCGGCAAGACGATCGGGGACGTCGACCGCATCGAGGTGAACGAGGCCTTTGCGTCGGTGTCGCTCAACTCGGCCCGCATGCTCGAGGCCGACCCCGAGTCGGTGAACGTGAACGGCGGCGCGGTCGCGCTCGGGCATCCCATCGGCGCGTCGGGCGCGCGGATCCTCGGGACGATGATCTACGAGCTGCGCCGAAACGGCGGCGGCCTCGGCCTCGCCGCGATCTGCTCCGGCGGCGGTCAGGGCGACGCGATCCTCCTGGAGGTCTAAGTGCTCCAGGGGGAGAGGGTCACGCTTCGCGCGCTGCGCGCCGAGGAGTTCGACCTCATGCACGAGGCGCACCACCGGCTCAGCCCGTTCGATCCGCCCGACCCGATCAAGGACCAGCGTCTGCGCGACCGCATCGCACGCTCGGGCGAGCTCGTCGACGGGATGCTCGACCTGGGCATCGAGGTGGACGGCCGTCTGATCGGCGACGTCGGCGCGCGCTCGGGCCGAAGCGTCATGCCGCCCGGCGTGTTCGAGTTCGGGATCGAGATCTACGAGGAGTCCGACCGCGGCCGGGGGTACGGCGCCGATGCGACGGCGCTCATCACCGGCCTCCTCTTCGAGGCCTTCGGCGCGGAGCGCGTGCAGGCGTCGACGGCGCTCGACAACGTCGCCATGCGCCGGGTGCTCGAGCGGCTCGGCTACCGCGAGGAGGGGACGCTCCGCGGCTTCATGCCGGCCGAGGACGGCGGGCGGGACGACTACTCGCTCTACGCGGTCACGCGCGCCGACTGGACTACGATCGCGCGGTGAACTGCGAGCACGTTCTCGTCGTCGGCGCCGGCCAGATGGGCGGCGGCATCGCGCAGACCTTCGCCGCCTCGGGCCGCAGGGTCTCGCTCCACGATCCGTTCCCGGGCGCGATCGAGCGCGGCCTCGCCACGATGGAGAAGAGCCTCGCGCGCCTCGCCGAGAAGGGCGCCGACCTCGACCCGGCCGAGGTGCTGGCGCGCATCTCGCCGGTGGACGAGCTGGTCGCCGCCGACCTGATGGTCGAGGCCGCGACCGAGGATCCCGACGCGAAGAAGGACATCTTCCGCCGCGCCGACGCGGCGCTCCCGGAGCACGCGATCCTCGCGTCGAACACGTCCTCGATCCCGATCGCCTCGCTCGCCGCCGTCACGAGCCGGCCCGACAGCGTCATCGGCATGCACTTCTTCAATCCGGTTCCCGTGATGGCGCTCGTCGAGATCGTCCGCACGCCCGAGACCTCGGACGAGACCGCCCGCACGGTGGTCGAGCTGGCGAAGGAGCTGGGCAAGACGCCGGCCGAGGCGAACGACTTCCCCGGCTTCGTCTCGAACCGGATCCTCATGCCGTTCATCAACGAGGCCGTGTGGGCGCTGCACGGCGGTGTCGCGGAGGCGGAGGCGATCGACACGATCGCGAGGCTCGGCTTCAACCATCCCATGGGCCCGCTCGCGCTGGCCGACCTGATCGGCCTCGACACGTGCGTGGCGATCATGGAGGTCCTCGAGCGCGGGTTCGACGACGAGCGCTACGCTCCGTGCCCGCTGCTGCGCGAGCACGTCGCCGCCGGGCGCCTCGGCCGCAAGTCCGGCCGAGGGGTTCTACACCTACTGAGTACGCGAAAACGCCTAAAGTCAAGTCTCGACGAGGCCGATCACCGAGGAACGACACCCGGCCGAGGAGGGGGGACGAGTGCGGCTATTGCTAGTCGACGACGATTCGGGGCTCAGGGCCCTGGTTCGCACGACCTTCGAGGCCGTCGCCGTCGACGTCGAGGAGGCGCACGACGCGACCGTAGCCTGGGCCGCCGTCACGGAGCGCGCGCCCGATGCGATCGTGCTCGACGTCGGCATGCCCGGCATGGACGGACTCGAGCTCTGCGCCAGGCTGAAAGCGGATCCGCGCACCACGGCGATCCCCGTCGTCATGCTCACCGGCTCCGATGCGGCGACGCGCGAGCGGGCCGCCGAGGCCGGGGCCGACGCCTACATGCGCAAGCCGTTCAGCCCGCTCGAGCTGCTCTCGGTGGTCGAGCGCGTCGCGGGCGGTCTCCACGGCATTCCGTTCCGGGCCGAGAAGGCGACCGAGCCCGAGGAACAGCTCCTCCTCTACGCCCGCGACCTGCGCCATCTGCTCGAGATCGAGCGCGGCCAGAGGCTCCTGATCCAGCGCGCGTACCAGGAAACGGTCAGCGCCCTTGCCAGCGCGCTCGAGACGAAGGACATCGGCACCGGCGCGCACTCGCAGCGGGTGCAGCACTACGCGATGGCGCTCGGCGCGGTCGTCGCCCCCGAGCTGGCCGAGGACCTGAGCGCGCAGTACGGCTTCCTGCTCCACGACGTGGGGAAGATCGGCGTCCCCGACGAGATCCTGCGCAAGCCGGGCCCGCTGACCGAGCACGAGACGCGCGTCATGCGCATGCACACGCTGCTGGGCGAGCAGATGCTCGGCGGGGTCGCGTTCCTCCAGGGCCCGGGCCTCGAGATCGTGCGCAACCATCACGAGCGCTGGGACGGCGAGGGCTATCCCGACCGGCTCGAGCGCGACATGATCCCGCTCGGCGCGCGGATCTTCGCCGTCGCCGACTCGCTGGACGCGATGACGAGCGACCGCCCGTACCGCAAGCGCCGCACGTGGGACTTCGCGCGTGAGGAGATCATCCGCGAGTCGGGCAAGCAGTTCGACCCGGCGGTGGTGGCCGCCTTCGAGGAGACGGAGGCCGAGCTGCGCGAGATCGCCCTGGAATTCGCGGTGGCGGCCTAGATTCATGCGCGGCGAGACGATCGTGGGGTCCGCGCGAACCCGGGTCCGTCGCGGACCCCCTTACGGTTCAGTCTAAGAAGGAAAAGCGCACATGTGTGCGCGCTGTCGTGCCGGAACTCCGGCGCCTTCGAGACTATTCTCCGCCTGTGGAGTTCGAGCTTTCCCCCGAGCAACGCGAGATCCAGGCGGTCGCCCGCGAGTTCGCCGACGCCGAGATCGCGCCGTACGCGACTGCGTGGGATCGGGAGCACCGCTTCCCGCACGAGCTCGTCCCCAAGCTCGCCGAGCTGGGGCTCATGGGCGTGTGCATCCCCGAGGAGCTGGGCGGGGCCGGCGCCGACTTCGTCTCCTACATGCTCGTGCTCGAGGAGATCTCCCGCGCCGACGCGGGGATCGGCGTCACGGTCGCCGTGCATTCGAGCGCCGCGACCGTCCCGATCCTTCTCTTCGGAACCGAGGAGCAGAAGGCCGAGCTCGTCCCGCCGCTCGCACGCGGGGAGAAGATCGGCGCGTTCGCGCTGACCGAATCGGGCTCCGGCTCCGACGCGCGCTCCCTCCGCACCAAGGCCGAGCGCAGCGGTGCCGGCTGGCGGCTCACCGGCACGAAGCAGTGGATCACGAGCGGGAGCTTCGGCGGCACCATCCTCGTCTTCGCGCGCGGGGAGAACGGGATCTCGTGCTTCCTCGTCGACGGCAGCCCCGAGGGGCTCGCGGTCACGAAGGAGCACTCGAAGATGGGCCTGCACTCGAGCTCGACGGTCGATCTCGTCCTCGACGGCGTCGAGGTCGCAGGCGACCGCATGCTCGGCGAGGAGGGCAAGGGCTTCTCGATCGCGATGGCGACGCTCGACGGCGGCCGCATCGGAATCGCCGCGCAGGCGGTCGGCATCGCGCAGGCCGCCTTCGACGCCGCGTGCGCCTACGCGCTCGAGCGGCAGCAGTTCGGCAAGCGGATCGCCGAGTTCGGCGCCATCCAGGGCAAGCTCGCCGACATGGCGACGGAGATCGACGCGGCACGGCTGCTCGTGCTCCGCGCGGCGTGGCTGCGCGACCAGGGGCGCCCGCACGGCGAGGCGGGCGCGAAGGCGAAGCTCTACGCGTCGAGCGTCGCGCGCCGGCAGACCGGCGAGGCGATCCAGATCCTCGGCGGCTACGGCTTCACGACCGAGTTCCCGGTCGAGCGCTACTTCCGCGACGCGAAGATCACGGAGATCTACGAGGGCACGAGCGAGATCCAGCGGCTCGTGATCGCGCGATCCGTGCTCGGCCTCGCCGAGCGCGCCGAACCCGTCCCGGCGTGAGGAAGTTAGCGAGGAGGGAGGGCGCGATGACTCGGCGGCGCGACGAGCCCGTCCGCCTCGACCGGATCTACACCCGGGGCGGCGACGCGGGCCAGACGAGCCTCGGCGACGGGCGGCGCGTCTCGAAGGCGGATCTGCGCGTGGAGGCCTACGGCGCGGTGGACGAGCTGAACGCGCTGCTCGGCGTCGTGCTCGCGCGCGAGGCGTCCCGGACGAGTTCGCGCCCATGGCTCGAGCGGATCCAGAACGAGCTCTTCGACCTCGGCGCCGACCTGGCCGTCCCGCTCGCCGACACGAAGCGCGAGCGCACCCGCATCACCGCGGAGCAGGTCGAGCACCTCGAGAACCTCTGCGACGAGGTGAACGAGAACCTCGACGCGCTGCGGAGCTTCGTCCTCCCGGGCGGAACCGAGTCCGCCGCGCTGCTCCATCTGGCGCGAACCGTGTGCCGGCGGGCGGAGCGGGTGACCGTCGCGCTCGCGGCGAAGGAGGACGTGAACCCGGAGGCGCTCGCCTACCTGAACCGGCTCTCGGATCTCCTGTTCATCCTCGCGCGCGCGGCGAACGCCGGCCACGACGAGCCGCTGTGGCGGCCGGGCGGCGGCGCGAACCCTGAGCGGCCCTGAGGGCTGCTGCGGGGAAGGTGTGACGAGTCCGTCGCCGAATGTGCCGGAACGGTGAACGGTTCGCGACGAATCTGCGCCACGCTTCGCGCCCGCCGCCTCGTGCGGTAGAAGCGGACGGCGTTGGACACAACCGACCTCCTGATCGCCGCGGGCGGCTCCTTCGTCGCGGCCCTGCTCGGCTCCGCCGTGGGCCTTGTGCTCGGCAGCCTCCGGTTGCCGGCGGTTCTCCTCGCGTCGGGCAACCCTGCCGCCGCCGCCGGGACGAACATCGCCGTCAGCGCGGTCTCGGCGCTCGTCGGCGGCATCACGCACGCCCGCGCGGGACGGGTGGACTGGCGGATCGTCGCCTGGATGGCGCCGCCGTCGGTCGTCGCGGCGTTCATCGGCGGGCTCTTCGGAAGCAGCGTCCCCGAGGGATTCCTGCTCGGGCTGATCTCGGTCGTCCTCTTCTACAGCGGCCTCGACCTCTTGCTGTCGCTGCGCCCAGGCCCGGAGAAGCCGGGCGACCCGCGCGCCGTCGCCGCCGTCTCGGGCGCGATCATCGGGCTCATCGGCGGCGCGGTCGGACTGATTCTCGGGACGCTGCGGATGCCGGCGCTCCTCAAGGGCGTCGGGCTGACGGCGCACAAGGCCGTGGGGACGAACCTGGTCGTCGGGTTCTTCCTCGGCGTCTCCGGCTTCCTCGGCCACCTGGTGAAGCTCGAGGTCGAGTGGGACGTGCTCGCGGTCTCGGTCGCGGCCGCGATTCCCGGCGCGTGGCTCGGCGCGCGGCTGACCGGGCGGATGTCCGAGGCGACGCTCAAGCGCGCGATCGGCGTCGCGCTCCTCGTCATCTCGGTCGCGATCGCGGCCGCCGCTGCGGGCGCAATCGCCTGATCCCGCGGCCACGTCCTCAACCGCCGTGCCCAAACGCCAAGTTGCAGACTGCAACTTGTTCAGGGGCGCATGGATCCAGGGTCCAACCCTCCAAGTTGCAGTCTGCAACTAAGCTCGGGCGCCCTTCGCGAACCGTCGCGGAGCCGAGGGAGCGCGCGGGCCGCGCCCTACAATGAGCGCATGGCGACCACCGAGGACCGCTCGGCGCTCGACGGCACCGAGGCCTGGAAGCAAGAGGTCTACGAGTCGAAGCCCGAGCGCAAGGCGCTCTTCTCGACCATGTCGGGAATCGAGCTCGACCCGCTCGCCACGCCGGACACGGTCGAGGTGGATTACGAGCGCGATCTCGGCTATCCGGGCGTCTATCCGTACACGCGCGGCGTCTACCCGTCGATGTACCGCGGGCGCCTCTGGACGATGCGCCAGTTCGCCGGGTTCGGCACCGCGGACGAGACGAACCGCCGCTTCCACTACCTGATCGAGCACGGCCAGACCGGCCTTTCGACCGCCTTCGACATGCCGAGCCTCATGGGCTACGACTCGGATCATCCGAAGTCGCTCGGCGAGGTGGGCCGCGAGGGCGTCGCGATCGACTCGCTCGAGGACATGGAGCGCCTGTTCGCGGGCATCCCGCTCGACCAGGTCTCCACCTCGATGACGATCAACGCGCCGGCCGCGATCCTGCTCGCGTTCTACATCTGCGTCGCCGAGGAGCAGGGCGTCGGCCCCGAGAAGCTGCGCGGGACGATCCAGACGGACATCCTCAAGGAGTACATCGCGCAGAAGGAGTGGATCTTCCCGCCGGAGCCGTCCATGCGGCTCTGCATCGACATGATCGAGTACTGCGCGAACGAGGTGCCGCAGTGGCATCCCGTGTCGATCTCCGGCTACCACATCCGCGAGGCCGGCTCGACCGCCGCGCAGGAGCTCGCCTTCACGCTCGCGGACGGGTTCGCGTACGTGGAGGCGGCGATGGCGCGCGGGCTCGACGTCGACTCGTTCGCGCCGCGGCTCTCCTTCTTCTTCAACGCGCACATCGACTTCTTCGAGGAGATCGCCAAGTACCGCGCCGCCCGGCGGATCTGGGCGCGCGAGATGCGCGAGCGCTACGGCGCCAAGGATCCGCGCTCGTGGCTCATGCGCTTCCACACGCAGACGGCCGGGGTGTCGCTGACGGCGCAGCAGCCGGAGGTGAACCACGTCCGCACGGCGATCGAGGCGCTTGCGGCGGTGCTCGGCGGGACGCAGTCGCTGCACACGAACTCCTACGACGAGGCCCTCGCGCTGCCGACCGAGCACGCCGTGAAGCTCGCCTGCGCACGCAGCAGGTGATCGCGCACGAGACCGGCGTCGCCTCGACGATCGATCCGCTCGGCGGCTCCTACTTCGTCGAGGACCTGACGAACAAGCTCGAGGCCGAGGCGCGCGACTACTTCGACCGGATCCGCGAGCTGGGCGGCGTGATCGCCGCGATCAAGGAGAACTTCTTCCAGCGCGAGATCGCCGAGGCGTCCTTCCGCTTCCAGAACGAGCTGGAGCGGGGCGAGCGCGTGATCGTCGGCGTCAACCGCTACCAGGAGGCCGAGGAGCGCGAGATCGAGCTGCTCCACGTCGATCCGGCGCTCGAGCGGCTGCAGATCGAGCGCGTGCAGGAGCTGCGCGGCCGGCGCGACTCGGCCGCGGTCGAGGCCGCGCTCGGCAGGCTCAAGGCCGAGGCCGCCACGGAGGACACGAACCTGATGCCCGCGATCCTCGCTGCCTCGCGCGCCTACGTGACGATGGGCGAGATGTGCGACGCGCTCCGCGAGGTCTGGGGCACGTGGCGCGAAACCCCGGTTTTCTAGCGGCCTCCGAGGCTGTCGATCACCTTTCCGGGTGATCCCGAACTCCCCAAAACGGCCGACCTTTAGATCGAGCCATTGTGCCCCTCGGTCGATGAAAGGTCCCTGATGGAGCAGTCCCCCGAAAGCCGCTGGGAGCGTCCCGACGCTCCGCTCGGCACGCTCGTCTACCGGGCGGGCCTCCTGAGCAAGGAAAAGCTCGAGAGCGCGCTCGTCGAAGGGCGCCGCACGGGCAAGCGGCTCGGCGAGGTGCTCCTGCAGAAAGGCTGGATCGACGAGAAGGATCTCGCCCGGCTCGTCGCCGGCCAGAAGGGCGTCGCGTTCGTCAGCCTGCGCGGCCGCGGATTCGACCCCGAGGTCGCCAAGCGCCTCGAGGAGCGGCTCTGCCGCGGGAACGACGCGGTCGCCGTCGAGGACGCGGGCGACCACATCGTCGTCGCGGTCGCCGATCCCACCGACGACGAAGGCGTCGCCGAGGTGAAGGCGGCCCTCGGTCGCGAGATCGAGCTCGTCGTCGCCACGCCGAGCGACATCCACGAGGTGCTCGACGAGGTGTTCCGCCCGGGTTCCGATGCCCCGCTTTCGACCGACTTTGCGCTTCGCCTGGCGGAGCCCGCGCCGCCGGCGCCGGCCGAGCTGCCGCCCGTCGTGATCGAGTCGCCTCCCGCACAAGAGCCCGTCGTCGTCGACGTGCCGCCGTCCGAGGATCCCGTTGTCGTCGAGACTCCGATCGTGCAGCCGGAGCCGGTTGCGATGCCGGCCGTTCCGGTTGCGATCGAGCTCCCGAAGCTCCATCCGACGCCGCAGCCGGAAGTGGAGCCCGAGCCTGAGCCCGAGACGCACATCGAGGTCGTCGGTATCGACCCTGAGCCGGAGCCGCCGGCGGAGACGCCGGCGGCCGAGGGTCGAAACGACGCGGAGCTCGGCATCGCCAATCCGTCCGAGCCGGTCATCGAGCGCAACGAGGACGCCCACGTGAGCCTCGCGTTCCACACCGCCCCGCTCGAGCGCGAGCCCGTGGTCGCCCCTGAGCCGGCGGTCGCCCCTGAGACCGTGGTCGTGCCGGAGCCCGTGGTCGCACCGGAGCTCGAGCCCGTAGCGTCGGTGTCCACGCCCGAGATCGAGATGCCGCCGCTCACCGAGGACGAGCTCGGCTGGCGCATCGTTCTGAACCTGGTCGGCGACGAGGAGCTCGACATCGCCTTCTTCGCCACCGAGGCCGAAGCCGCCGCGGCGGCGCGCGAGCTCGTCGCGGGGATCGCCAAGGACGCCGAGTGGCCGCAGGTCGGCCGCAAGTTCATCCCGCCCGAGCGGATCGAGTCCGTCGAGGTCCGGGAGCGCGCGCGCTACGGCGGCAGCGCCGACCGCGCCTCCTGGGGCAGCAACTAGTCGGTCTCAGCGGCGCGAGCCTGAGCCGCAGGGCCGCGCTGGACGGCGCGACGCGGCGTCCTCGGTCGTGCCCGTATTGCGCATACGGGCACGAGTCTGCGTCCTTGCCTCGCACCGACCATCGCACCCCTGCAGCGAGGCCCGTGGCGCCGAGCCCTCCTTCTAGACCGGCGTGATCTCGACGACGAGGCCGTCGCGCGCCAGCGGCAGCCCGTCGGGCGGATCCAGCTCGGCCGGGCGGTGCGTGAGGAGGATCGGGCGCCCGTTCGCGGCCGCGAATGCCTCGGCCGCCGTCAGATGCCCTCGCGGCTCGTTCTCGCTGGACGGCTTGTCGAGCGTCGCCTCGCAGAGGAAGAGGTCTGCGCCCTCCGCGAGCGCGTTCAGCTCGGCGCTCGGCGCCGCGTCTCCGGAGTAGGCGAGCAGCGCTCCGTCGCCGCGGACGCGGAAGCCGTACGCGTCGAGGTCGAAGTGGGGGACGCGCCGCGGCTCGACCTCGAACCCGGCCGCCTGGAAGGGGACGCCGTCGGCGTACTCGCGCACCTCGAACGCCTCGTCGAACATCCCGGGGTTGCCCCAGAGCTCGGCGAAGCGTGCGAGCTGGTCGACGCCGCCGGGCGGAACCCAGAGCTCGGGCCGGCCGCTCTTCGGCGCCGTAACAGACGAGCCACGTCCACGGCACGACGTCGCCCCAGTGGTCGAGGTGGAAGTGCGTGATCGCGATCGCGTCCACGTCGAGCGCGCCCTCGGCGCGAAGCCGCGCGAGCACGCCCGGGCCGCAGTCGAGCAGCAGGCGCCCGGAGCCCTCGACGAGGTAGCCCGACTGGGCGCTGCCGGGGTTCGGCCAGGCGGGCGATGAGCCGATGACGCGAAGTCTCACCCTCATATACTTCCAGCCGCCCGTGTCCACGTCTCGCAAGATCCGTGTCGTGATTGCAAAACCCGGGCTGGACGGGCATGACCGCGGTGCCAAGATCATCGCCCGGGCGCTGCGCGACGCCGGCATGGAGGTCATCTACACGGGCCTGCACCAGACGCCTGAGCAGATCGTCGAGACGGCGCTCCAGGAGGACGCCGACGCGGTCGGCATCTCGATCCTCTCGGGCGCGCACATGACGCTCGTGCCCAGGATTCTCGAGGGACTCAAGGCGGAAGGGCTCGAGGACGTGCTCGTCGTCGTCGGCGGCACGATCCCGAAGCCGGACGTCATTGCGCTGAAGGAACAGGGCGTCGCCGAGGTCTTCACGCCGGGCGCGCCGGTCTCCGAGATCGTCGAGTTCCTCCAGGCCAAGGTGCCCGGCTAGTGGCGATCGACGTCGCCCTCGATGGCGGCATCGCCACCGTCACGGTCAACCGGCCGGACGCGATGAACGCGATCGACCTCGAGCACGCGACGCTCCTGCGCGACTCGCTCGAGAAGCTCGGCGCGCGACGAGTCGGCGCGCGTCGTCGTGCTCACCGGCGCGGGGGAGAAGGCGTTCATCGCCGGCGCGGACATCAAGTACATGCGCGACCTCGACGTGGCCGGCGCGAAGGCCTGGGGCGATCTCGGCCAGCGCTGCGGCGTGCTGCTCGAGACGATGCCGAAGCCGACCATCGCGGCGATCAACGGCTTCGCGCTGGGCGGCGGCTGCGAGCTGGCCCTCGCCTGCGACCTGCGGCTCGCGTCCTCCACGGCCAGGCTCGGCCAGCCCGAGGTCAACCTCGGCGTCATTCCCGGCTGGGGCGGGACGCAGCGCCTGGCGCGCGCGACCACGCTCGGCTTCGCCAAGGACCTCTGCTACACGGGCCGCATCGTCGGCGCCGAGGAGGCGCTGGCGCACGGGCTGGTCGACGCCGTGCATCGAGCCCGAGGAGCTCATGGCCAAGACGCGGGAGCTCTGCGAGGTGCTCGTGGCCAAGGGCCCGCTCGCGCTCGCGGCCGCGAAGGAGGCGTGCAACCTGGCGCTCCAGGGCGACCACGCGGAGAACCTCGAGACCGAGGCGCGGCTCTTCTCCGAGCTCTTCGCGACGGACGACCAGACCGAGGGCATGAGCGCCTTCGCCGAGAAGCGCGAGGCGCGCTTCGCCGGCCGTTAGCCGCTGGCTCTCGGCAGTCGCGCTGGCAGTTCTCGCCACCGCGGTCGGATGCGGATCGTCCGCCGAGCCGACGAGCGGTCTCACCGGGACGGTCGAATGGGTCTCGTGCGGCGTCCCGCTCGCGCCCGAGGGATGCGCCTCGGGGCCGGCGCCGGCGACGCTGCGCATTCTTCGCGACGGCGAGGTTGTTCGGGTGGTGAAGGTAGGCGACGACGGGCGCTTCCGGATCCCGCTCGAGCCCGGCCGCTACGAGATCGACCCCGAGGAGGATCCGTCGCGGGCGGGCTGGCACTTCCACGATGGCGTTCTTCCGGTCGAGGTCCGGGCAGAGACGTTCGAGGAGCTCGACATCGCCTACTCGGGAGGCCCGATCTGCACGGATCCATTGGTTCGCGCGGCGCATTCGCACGGCCGCTGGGCAGGTGGGCGTTGGTACCCTTGAGGTCCCGCGGGAGTCTCTGACCGGAGGCTGAGAGGCGGCCACGCAGGCCGCGACCGCAGAACCTGATCTGGGTCATGCCAGCGAAGGGAGCCGAATGGACAACCTGACCATTGCCGGACGCGAATTCCGTTCGCGCCTCATCACCGGGACCGGGAAGTACGACTCGTTCGAGACGATGCGCGACGCCGTCACGGCGTCCGGCTGCGAGATGGTCACGGTCGCGGTGCGCCGCATCGACTTCGACGCGCGCGACGAGGACATCACCACCTTCCTCCCGGAGGACATCCTCCTCTTGCCGAACACCGCCGGCTGCGAGACCGCCGAGGAAGCGGTGCGCATCGCGCGCCTCGCCCGCGCGGGCGGACTGCCGGACTGGATCAAGCTCGAGGTCATCCCCGACCCGCGCTACCTGCTTCCCGACGGCGCCGAGACGCTGCGCGCCGCGGCCACCTTGGTCGAGGACGGGTTCACGGTGCTGCCGTACGTCCTCCCGGATCCGGTGCTGGCGAAGAAGCTCGAGGAGGTCGGCTGCGCGACGGTCATGCCGCTCGCCGCGCCGATCGGCAGCGGGCGCGGGCTCAAGCTGCGCGACTCGATCCGCATCGTGATCGAGCAGGCCGAGGTTCCGGTCGTCGTGGACGCGGGGCTCGGTTCGCCGTCCCAGGCCGCGGACGCGATGGAGATGGGCGCCGACGCGGTGCTCGTGAACACGGCCATCGCGCATGCCTCCGACCCGGTGGCGATGGCGCGGGCGTTCGCGCTCGGCGTCGAGGCCGGCCGGGCCGCGTTCCTCGCCGGCGTGATGGAGGAGCACGAGACCGCGCAGGCCTCCAGCCCGACCACGGGGCTCGTCACGCCGTGAGCGTCTGCACCGTCAACGGGCACGACCACGAGCTCGAGCAGGGCGAGACCGTCGAGCGGCTGATCGAGCGGCTCGGGCTCGGCGCGCGCTTCACGCTCGTCGAGCGAAACGGCGAGCCGGTCGAGCGCGCCGCGTACGGCGACACGCGGCTGGCGGAGGGCGACAAGCTCGTCGTCGCGCGCCCGGTCGCGGGCGGCTGATGTTCGACGACCGCCGCCTGTACCTCGTCACGGGCGTCCGGCCCGACCTCGCCGACTTCCTCGAGGCCGCGGTGCTCGGCGGCGTCGACGTCGTCCAGATCCGGGAGCGCGGCCTGCACGACGGCGCGCTGCTCGAGGCGCTGCACGAGGCGCGCGAGGTCACGCATCGCCTCGCCGTGCCGCTGGTCGTGAACGACCGCCCCGATCTTGCCGCGCTGGCCGCGGCGGATGCCGTCCACGTCGGCCAGGACGACCTGCCGGTGCGCGACGCGCGCAGCTTCGGCGTCGCGGTCGGGCTCTCGACGCACGCGCCGGAGGAGATCGACGCGGCCGAGGCGGACTACCTCGGCGTCGGTCCCGTCCACGCGACGCCCACGAAGGAAGGCCGGCCCGCCGTCGGCCTCGACCTCGTCCGCTACGCCGCCGCCCACGCGACGCAGCCGTGGTTCGCGATCGGCGGCATCGACCGCACGAACGTCGAGTCCGTGGTCGCAGCCGGGCGCGACGAGAATCGCGGTCGTGCGCGCGATCGGCGACGCGCGCGGATCCCGAGGCCGCGGCGCGCGAGCTGCGCTCGGCGCTCTGACGCTCCCTCGTTCGAGCGTCCCTGGATCGGGATCGACCGTTCGGCGGTCTCGGCCGATTAGGGCAGGAACGCCCAGATTCTTCTGCTACGGCCACCAAGGGAGAGAGTTCATGTCGCCTGCTGCCACGACCAAGTCGTTCCGTCTCGTCTTTGCGCTTGCCGCCGCGTTCCTGCTGGCGCTCGCGTTCGCATCTGCCGGACACGCGGCCCGGAAGGACTCCGACCGCGACGGCATGCCCAACCGCTGGGAGAACACCCACGGCCTGAACGCGCACAAGGCCGACGCGCGCGGGAACCCCGACCGTGACGGGCTCACGAACCGATCGGGAATACCGGCGCGGCACCGACCCGCAGGACGAGGACTCGGATCGCGACGGCGTCGAGGACGGCGAAGAGGTCAAGGCCGGACTCGACCCGAAGGACGGCGACACGGACAACGACGGCGTCAAGGACGGCGACGAGAAGGCCGGGCCCGACAAGGGCAAGTACGAGGACCGCGACGACGTCGACGAGGGCTGCAAGACCGACGACGAGGATCGCGACCACGACGGCGTCCGCAACGAGGACGAGAACGACATGCACACGAGCTCGCGCGATCCCGACTCCGACGACGACGGCGTCAAGGACGGCGACGAGGACTACGACGACGACGGCGTCGAGAACGAGGACGAGGACGACAGCCCGAAGGACAACTGCGACGGCGACTCCGACGGCGACGGCGTCGACGACGAGGACAAGAACGACGTCTGGGGCGTCGTCGTCTCGTACGACCACGAGACCGGCATGCTCGACATCGAGACGGGCGAGGGCCACGTCGTCGCGATGGTCACCGACGACACGCGCGTCTGCTGGAGCGACTGCGACTGCGGCGAGGGCGGCGACGAGAGCCCGTGGTGGGCGCTCGAGGCCGGCGCCAAGGTCGAGAAGGCGTACGTCGTCGAGGGCGTCTGGGTGAAGATCCGGCTCCTCTGCGACGAGGACCACGAGGACGAGGACGGGCCCGGCGGCGGTGAAGAGCCGGGCGGCGACGAGCCGGACGGCGGGGGCGACGAGCCCGACGGCGGCCCGGAGTAACCGGGCCTATTCGCCCCTGAGGCGGATCTTGGCGGCGACGAGGTCGCCGGGAGCGGCGAGCTGCGTGGCGAGGGTCGGCGTGAACCACATCGTCCACGCGGTCACGCGCTCGTTCTCCTTGGCCTTCGCGAGCTGAGCGGGTTTGTACGTGCCGTCCTCCTGGAGGCGCTCGACCGTGACCTTCGCGTCGAGCCCCAGCGTCACGGGGCGGGCCGTCGGCTTCGCGCGCGAGCCGAACGTGACGTAGACGCGCTCCACGGCGAGGCGGAACGTGGTCTCGTCCACGGCCGGCATGACGGTGCCGACGAGGGCGAGGCGCACCTGGCCCGTCTTCGGCGGCACCGCGTAGAGCAGGTGCGACGCCTTCTTCAGCCACTTGAAGGGCGAGCGGGCGCGCCTGCCCTTCGGATGCAGCTCGAAGTGGAGGTGCGGCGAGATCCCGGCCGCGTCGCCTGAGTTCCCGACGTAGCCGATCAGCGTCCCCGCGCGGACGTGCATGTCGTTCTTCAAGCCCTTGGCGTAGGCGACCCCGAGCCGGCAATTCCGTGCGCGGTTGTCGTCGCGCTTGGTCAGGTCGTCGTTCAGGTGGATGTAGTAGTAGACCGTCCCGCTGTCGCCGTAGAAATAGAGCATGCAGCCGGCCGAGGAGGAGCCGCGGTAGATCCGCACCTTGCCGTCCTCGACGGCCACGACGGGCGAGCCGCGCTCGGCCATGAGGTCGTTCCCCTGGTGGCGGTGCGAGCCGCGCGGGTCGCCGAAATCGTCCTCGTAGGTCGTCTTCCCGACGATGGGGAAGAGGATCTTCTCGGGCACCGCGGCGTTCGCGGGTCCGGCCAGCAGCCCGCCGATGAGGAATGCGAGAAGGGTGCTTCGGGCTGTCGTCCGGTGGCTAGTGAGCATGTGCTCCGGTCGTCGCGCGAAGGGCCGAAAGGCTAGCAAACAGGTTCCGCCGAGCCGGACAGAACCCTCCCGGTATGCTCGCGGCCGTGAAGATCGCGGTGCTCGTGAAGGAGGTCCCGGACGCCTCGTCGGCGCGCCGTCTCGACCCCTCGACCTTCCGGCTCGACCGCAGCGGGGACGGGGCCTTGAACGAGTTCGACGCGCATGCGCTCGAGGAGGCGCTGAAGGTCAAGGACGGCGACCCTGCGACCGAGGTCGTCGTGCTCTCCATGGGCCCTGCGAAGGCGGCCGAGACGATGCGCAAGGCGCTCGCGATGGGCGCCGACCGGGTCGTCCTCGTCACCGACGACGGCGCTGCGGGCTCCGACCTGCTCGCGACCTCGGCGGTGCTGGCGGCGGCGATCACGCGCGAGAGCCCCGACCTCGTCCTGCTCGGCCAGCAGGCCGGGGACTCCGACGGCGCCGTTCTCTGGGCCGCGCTCGCCGACCGTCTCCGGCTGCCGCTCGTGTCGCAGGCCGCGACGCTCGAGCTCGGCGGCGGGAAGGTCAAGTCGAAGCGCCAGACCGAGTACGGCTACGACGTCCTCGAGGCGCCGCTGCCCGCCCTGGTCGCCGTCTCGGACGCGATCAACCAGCCTCGCTACCCGTCGCTCAAGGGGATCATGGGCGCGAAGAAGAAGCCGACCGACACGGTCACGCTCGCCGATCTCGGGGTCGCCGCGGATGACGCCGGCGCGGCCGGCTCGCGCACCGAGGTCTATGCGGCATCTCCGCCGCCCGCTCGGGGCGACTCCGAGCGGATCGAGGACGAGGGCGGCTCCTCGGCCGAGCGGATTCTCGCCTTCCTGGCCGAGCGGAAGCTCATCCAGTGACGACCCTGGTCTTCGTCGAGCACCACGACGGGGAGCCCGCCAAGGGTGCGCTCGGCGTGCTCGCGAACGCCGGCGGTCTCGGCGGCGAGGTCGCTGCGGTCGTCATGGGCGACGGCGTGCGCGGCCTGGCGGAAGGGCTCGGCGCCTACGGCGCGGCCAGGGTGTACGTGGCCGACGATCCCGCGCTCGCCGATCCGCTGCCCCAGCCTCGTGTCGACGTCCTCGCCGATCTCGTCCGCGAGAGCGGGGCGACGACCGTCCTCTTTGCCGCCACGGTGCTCGCCGCCGACGTCGCCTCCGGGCTCGCCGCGCGGCTCGGCGCCGGCCTGAACTGGGATCTGGTCGCACTGGAGGACCGCGACGGCACGCTTGTCGGCACGAGGCCGGCGCTCGGCGACTCCGTCCTCGCGGAGGTGGGCTGGACGAGCGAGCCGCGCATCGCGCTCATCCGCTCCGGCACCTACGAGCCGGCCGAGACCGGGCGGCGGCACGCCGGAGATCGTGGACGCGCCGGTGTCCGTCCAGGACTGGTCGCAGGCCACGAAGATGCTCGAGCGCGCCCACGAGGAGGCGAGCGGCCCGTCGATCGAGGACGCCGACGTGATCGTCGCCGGGGGCCGCGGGCTCGGCGAGCCGGACAAGTTCGCGCTCCTCGAGGAGCTGGCGAAGGAGCTCGGCGGGGCCGTCGCGGCGACCCGGGCCGTGGTCGACGCCGGCTGGTACCCGTACGCGACCCAGGTCGGCCAGACGGGCAAGACCGTCGCCCCGAAGCTCTACATCGCGGCCGGCATCTCGGGCGCGATCCAGCACAAGGTCGGGATGCAGAGCTCGGGCACGATCGTCGCGATCAACAAGGATCCGAACGCCCCGATCTTCGAGTACGCCGACCTCTCCGTCGTCGGCGACCTGCACGCGGTCGTGCCCAAGCTCACCGAGCTCGTCCGCGCGCGCGCAAGCGCGATAACTCTTCCCCTGACTCGATTGGACTGCCGCGACAGAGCATCCGATTTCCCACGCGCGCGTCCAGAACGACGCGACGGTCTGCATCTGATTTCAACGCCCCGCGCAGAAGCTTCCCGCCGCCCGTTCGACGTAAATGAGTTCATCGCCGAGTCCACGGACCCGGCCGACGAGCGCATCGACGTCGGGATCCTGATCGTCGGCGGCGGCCCGGCCGGTCTGGCCGCGGCGATCCGCGCGGCGCAGCTCCTCGAGGAGCGCCCCGAGCTGGCCGAGCGGCTCGGGGACGTGCCGATCGCGGTGGTGGAGAAGGGCAAGGCGCCCGGCTCGCACCTGCTCTCGGGCGCGGTCGTGAATCCCCGGTCGTTCCGCAAGCTCTTCCCCGGGATGCTCACCGAGGACATGCCGTTCATCGCCCCGGTCGAGCGCGAGGGCGTCTACTACCTGCGCCGCCGCAGCGCGATCCGCATCCCCGCGCCGCCGCCGATGTGGAACCACGGCAACTACATCGCGTCGATCGACGAGATCGGCCGCTGGCTGGCCGAGCGCGCCGAGGAGCTCGGCGTGACGATCGTCCCCGAGACGTCCGCAACGGCGCTCCTCGTGCAGGGCGGCCGGGTGGTCGGCGTCCGCACCGGCGACAAGGGCCGGGGCCGCGACGGGGAGGAGCTCGCGAACTTCGAGCCGGGCTCCGACCTGCGCGCCCGGGTCACGATCCTGGCCGAGGGAACCGCGGGGCATCTCACCGGCGTCGCGCTCGAGCGGTTCGGCCTCCAGTCGAAGCCGCAGGTCTGGGCGCTCGGGGTGAAGGAGGTCTGGGACGTCCCCAAGCCGCTCAACCGCGTCATCCACACGATGGGCTGGCCGCTGCGCGGCGGCAAGAAGTTCCGGGAGTTCGGCGGCAGCTTCATCTACCCGATGGGCGAGAAGCGGGTGACGCTCGGCATGGTCGTGGGGCTCGACGCCGCCGACGCGACCCTCTCGGTCCACGACCTGCTCCAGGAGCTGAAGACGCACCCGAAGGTCGGGCGGATCCTGGACGGCGGCGAGCGGATCGCCTGGGGCGCGAAGACGATTCCGGAGGGCGGCTTCCTGTCGCTTCCCGACCAGCTCCATTTCCCGGGCGGGATGATCGTCGGCGACGGCGCCGGGCTCGTGAACGTGCCGGCGCTGAAGGGAATCCACTACGCGATGATGTCCGGCCTGCTGGCCGCCGAGACCGCCGTCGAGGCGGTCGCGCCGGGGCAGACCTCGTGGTCGCCGGGCGCCCTCGCGGGCTACGACCAGGCGCTGCGCTCGAGCTTCGTCTGGAGCGACCTGAAGCGCGTTCGCAACGTTCGGCCCGCGTTCAAGCACGGGTTCGTCGGCGGCTCGATCCGCGCGGCGGTGTCGATCACGAGCCGCGGCCACCTCCCGCACGGAAACGCGAAGCTCGAAGGCGACGCCGACGCGCCGCTCGCCGTGGGCAGCCGAGCTGCGCGCTATCCCGCGCCCGACGGGAAGCTCGTCTTCGACAAGCTTTCGAGCGTCTACCTGAGCGGAAACAAGACCCGCGACGACGCGCCGAGCCACATCCGCATCCACCGGACCGTGGCCCCCGAGGTCGCCGAGGCGTGGGTGCACATGTGCCCGGCGCACGTGTACGAGCTGGCCGGCGAGGCCGAGGGTGGACTGGTGACTGGTCGAGGTGACGCCGTCGAACTGCGTCCAGTGCGGCGCGATCACCGCCAAGGGCGGCCGCCTGACCCCGCCGGAGGGCGGCTCGGGCCCCGAGTACTCGGTGATGTGAGCGCCGCTCGCGGGCAGCTCGGGCAGTTCCCTAGCTACGGTTCGCCCGGCCTCCTCCCCAAGGCGATCGTATCGCCGAAATCCGCGCGTGTGGTGCGCGGATCCGTGCCGAAATGACGCCAAGACGTTCACACGTCACCCCCGAGGACGTCCGGCGCGCCGCGGCTTCGATCAGCGGCCGTCTCCACCGCACGCCGATGTTCAGCTCGGCGACGCTCTCGCGGGAGACCGGCGCCAACGTCTTCCTGAAGGCCGAGCTCTTCCAGCGCACCGGCTCGTTCAAGGTGCGCGGCCTGCTCGCGAAGATCACGTCGCTCTCGCAGGAGGAACGCAGCCACGGCGTCGTCACCGTCTCGGCCGGAAACGCCGCGGCGGCGGTCGCGTACAGCTGCGCGCTCGAAGGTGTCGACGCGCTTGTCTGCATGTGGCCGGGGGTGAGCCCGCTCAAGGTCGCCGCCGTCCAGGGCTACGGCGGAACGGTCGACCAGGAGTCCGCGAACTCGACCGAGGCGTTCGCCCGCGCAGCGGAGTTCGCGGCCCAGGGCCGCACGTTCGTCCATCCCTTCGACGACGACACGGTCATCGCGGGACATGCGTCGCTGGGGCTCGAGCTCGTGGAGGACTGCCCCGACGTCGAGGTCGTCGTGTGCCCGATCGGCGGCGGCGGGCTCGTCTCCGGCGTCTGCGTGGGAGTGAAGGAGGCGCGGCCGGATGCGCGCATCGTCGGAATCGAGCCGGAAGGCGCGGACGGAATGCGCCGCGCGCTCGAGGCGGGGAAGCCGGTCCCGATCACGCCGGTCTCCATCGCCGACGGCCTGACCACGCCGCATGCCGGGCGAGCGCTGCCTGCTCGTCTGCCAGGCGCTCCTCGACGACCTCCACCTCGTCACCGAGGCCGAGATCGAGCGCGGATTCCGGTTCCTCTACCAGCGCGCCAAGCTCGCCGTCGAGCCCGCCGCAGCGGCCGGGACCGGAGCGCTCCTGGCCGGGAAGATCCCCGGTATCGAGGGGAAAACGGTGGTCGTGATCGTCTCCGGCGGCAACGTCGCGGCCCAGACAGCGGCTGGTATCCTGGGTCGAGATGAGGGCTGACATTCACCCCGAGTACATGCTCGCCACCGTGACGTGTTCCTGCGGGAACTCGTTCCAGACGCGCTCGACCAAGTCCGAGCTGCATGTCGAGGTGTGCTCCGAGTGTCACCCGTTCTACACCGGCAAGCAGAAGCTCATGGACACCGGAGGCCGCGTCGAGCGGTTCCAGCGCCGGCTCGAGCGCGCCGGGCAGCCGCGCCGCTGAGCGGAAACGCTCAAGCGGAAGGGCCCCGGCCCGATAATGGACTGATGGCGGCGCTTCGAAGGATCCTTCGCATGCTCCCGACGGCGGCTGCCGCCCCGATCGGCGGGCAGGCCGTGCTCGAGGGCGTGATGATGCGCAGCCCGTCCGCGTGGTCGGTCGCCGTGCGCAAGCCCGACGGCGAGATCGCCGAGGTGAACCAGCCGATCAGGGCCTTCTCGCTCCGTCACCGGTGGGCTCGGATCCCGGTCATTCGCGGTGTCGTCGCGCTCGGCGAGAGCCTGGCGATCGGCTTCCGCGCGCTGGCCATCTCCGCGAACTACGCGGCCCAGGACGAGGGCGACGAGGCGAGGTCGCAGACCGAGCTCTCCCGCGGGCAGCTGTTCTTCGCGTTCGCGGTCGCGATCGGCTTCGCGCTTCTGCTCTTCAAGGTCTCGCCGGCGCTGATCACGAACCTGGCTGCCCGGTCGACGACACGTTCTCGTTCGTCCTCGTCGAGGGGCTGATCCGCGTGTCGCTCTTCGTCGGCTACCTGCTGCTGATCTCGATGCTCCCCGACCTGAAGCGCGTCTTCCAGTACCACGCCGCCGAGCACAAGGCGATCAACGCGCTCGAGGACGGCGCCGAGCTCGAGCCCGAGACGGTGCAGCGCTACAGCCTCATCCACGTGCGCTGCGGAACGGCCTTCCTGCTCTACGTCATGGTGATCGCGATCTTCGTCTTCGCCTTCTTCGGACGGCTCGACTGGCAGTGGCTGATCGTCACGCGCATCCTGCTCCTCCCGGTCATCGCCGGCCTCGCCTACGAGGTGATCCGCTTCGCCGGGAAGCATCCGAACAACCCGATTCTCCGCACCATCCTGGCGCCGGGTCTCTGGCTCCAGCGCCTCACGACCCGCGAGCCGAGCCTCGACCAGATCGAGGTCTCCATCCGGGCGCTCCGTGAGGTCTTGCGCATCGAGGGCAGGCTGACGCCCGACGAGCGCAAGGTCGAAGTGATGGCCTAATCAACCGATCGAAGTCTCGCCCGCTGCGCGGGCAAGCGACTTCGATCGGCGGAAGAGCAGCTTCTCCGAGCGCGTCTGATTGCCGCGCCCGCCATGTCGGTCGCGGCGGCGAGGCTATCCTGGCCCGCATGGCCGGGATCGAACCCTCGTCGAAGAATTGGAGCGCTCGTACGCGGACGCGCAGGAGCGCATGTCCGACCCTGCCGTCTTTCGCCGACCGGAACTCGGCGGCCGAGGTGGGGCGGCGGCTCAAGGAGCTCGAGGGCCCGTGGAAGCTCGCGCAGGAGTGGCGGGCCGTGCAGGCCGACCTCGCCGACGCGAGCGATGACGCCGATCTGGCCGAGATGGTTCCCGGTCTGGAGGAGCGGCTCGCCGAGCTCGAGGAGGAGCTGAAGCTCGCGCTCATCGCCGGCGACCCGGACGACTCGCGCGACGTGATCGTCGAGGTGCGCCAGGGCGTCGGCGGCGACGAGGCCGCGCTCTGGGCCGGGCGACGTCTTCCGGATGCTCCAGCGCTACGCCGAGCGGCGCGGGCTCAAGACGGAGGTGCTCGGCTCGAGCCCGTCCGACGCAGGCGGCTACAAGGAAGTGACGTTCGCGGTGAAGGGCGACGGGGCGTTCTCGATCTTCAAGTGGGAGGGCGGCACGCATCGCGTCCAGCGGGTTCCCGAGACGGAGTCGCAGGGCCGTATCCACACCTCCACGGCGACCGTGGCCGCGATGCCCGAGGCGGAGGAGGTCGAGGTCGAGATCGACCCGAACGACCTGAAGATCGACGTGTACCGCTCGACCGGCCCGGGCGGGCAGAGCGTCAACACGACCGACTCGGCCGTGCGCATCACGCATCTCGCCCACCGGGCGTCGTCGTCGCGATGCAGGACGAGAAGTCGCAGCTGCAAAACAAGACGAAGGCGATGCGGGTTCTCCGTGCGCGCCTCCTCGAGCTGGAGCGCCAGCGGCAGGAGGCCGAGCTCTCGGCGCAGCGGCGCTCCCAGATCGGCGGCGGCGAGCGCTCCGAGAAGATCCGCACCTACAACTATCCGGAGAGCCGCGTCACCGACCACCGCGTGAAGCTCACCGTCCACCAGCTCGATCGCGTGCTCGAGGGCGAGCTGGACGAGTTCACCGAGGCGCTCGCGGCCGAGGCCCGGCGGCAGGCGCTCGAGTCGGCCGCGCTCGCTTGAACCCGCGCGAGGCGGTCGCCGCAGGTCGAGGCCGAGCTGGCCGCGGCCGGCGTGCCCGAGCCGCGCACCGACGCGGAGCTTCTCGTCGCGCACGTGCTCGGCGTGCCGCGCTCCGAACTCGCGGTCAGCGACGCGGTCGTGGACGAGGCCGCGCTTCGTCCCGCTGGTGGAGCGCCGGGCGGCCCGCGAGCCGCTCCAGTACGTGCTCGGGGAGTGGGGCTTCCGCCGGCTCACGCTGACCGTCGACCGCGCGTGCGCTCATCCCGCGGCCCGAGACGGAGACCACGGTCGAGCGGTGCCTCGTCCACCTCGCCGGGCTCGACTCCCCGCGCGTGCTCGACGTCGGAACCGGGGCCGGGACGATCGCGCTCGCGCTCGCCGACGAGCACCCCGGCGTTCGCGTGCTCGGGATCGACTCGTCCGAGGAGGCGCTCGCCCTGGCGCGCGAGAACGCCGAGCGCACCGGCCTCGAGATCGAGCTGGCCCGCGGTGACCTGCTGGAGGGCGTGACCGGGACGTTCGAGCTCGTCGTCTCGAACCCGCCCTACGTGCTCCCCGGAGAGGCGGCCGAGCTCGCGCCCGAGATCTTCGACTGGGAGCCGCACCAGGCGCTCTTCGGCGACGGTCTCGAGGCGGAGATCGCGGACGCGGCCCGCCACGTGCTCGCTCCGGGCGGCTGGCTGGTGCTCGAGACCGCGCAGGAGCGGGCCCGCGAGACGGCGGCGGCGCTCGAGACGCTCGGGTACGCGGACGTGACGATCACCCGCGACCTGGCCGGCGCGGAGCGGGTCGTCGAGGGCAGAATCGGCCCATGACGATCGACGCTGCCGTGGCCGCGCTGCGGGCCGGGGAGGCCGTGGTGCTCCCCACGGACACCGTGTACGGCCTCTGCGCCGACGCCTACCGCTCGGCGCCGGTGCGAAGGCTCGCCCGGCTCAAGGGCCGCGCCGAGGGGATGCCGATCGCCCTCCTCGCCGCCGAGCTGGACGCGATCCTCGACTGCATCCCGGAGCTGCGCGGCCGCTCGGCGGTCGCCGCGCGGGCGCTGCTCCCGGGGCCGTTCACGCTCGTGCTGTCGAATCCGGCGCGGCGCTTCACGTGGCTTTCGGGCGCGCGCCCGGACACGATCGGGATCCGCGTGCCGGAGCTGCCCGACGCCGCGAGAACGGTGGTCGACCGCGCGGGCGCGGTCGCGGCCACGAGCGCGAATCTCCACGGCGCCCCGGATCCGCGCCACCCCGAGGAGATCCCGGAGGAGATCCGCTCGGCCGTGGCCGCGCTCGTCGATGCAGGCGAGCTGCCGGGAACGCCGTCCACGGTCGTCGATCTCACCGGGCGCCGAGCCCCGGATCCTGAGAGAAGGCGCGGTCTCCGCCGAGGAGACGCTTACGAAGATCGCTGCGGCGCTTCGGTAGGCCGAAGCACGGCCAGCGCCAGCGAATAGGTCGCGATCGTCACCACGATCGCGACGAGCCAGCGCACCACGGGAGTCCCGGCGAGCGGCAGTGAGATCGCCAGGCCGATCGCAACCGAGGGAAACAACGTGGACGTGAGCGCCAGCGCCCCGAGCCGGCTCACGCCCCAGTCGCGCCGCAGGCCCGTGTACTCCCAGGCCAGCGGCCCGACCACGGCGGCGACGAGAACGGCAAGTGGGGCGAGCGAACCGAGCATTCGCAGGTGAAACGACCTATCCCTCGTTCGAGGTACGGGGGAGGTAGTGTGCGTCCGTGGCCGTTTCGGAGCAAACCTTCCAGGATCTGCGCGAGGCGACCCTGGCCGAGATCGACCCGGACGTCGTCGAGCTGATCGGCCGCGAGCTCGAGCGCCAGCGGGGCCAGATCGAGCTGATCGCGTCGGAGAACTTCACCTGGCCGTCCGTGTTCGAGGGCCAGGCGAGCGTGCCGACGAACAAGTACGCCGAGGGCTATCCGGGGCGGCGCTACTACGGCGGCTGCGAGGTCGTGGACGAGATCGAGCAGCTCGCGATCGACCGGGCGAAGGCGCTCTTCGGCGCCGAGCACGCGAACGTGCAGCCCCACGCGGGCGCGCAGACGAACATGGCCGTGTACTTCTCGTGCCTCCAGCCCGGGAGACACGATCCTCGCGATGCGGCTCGACCACGGCGGGCACCTGACGCACGGGCTCAAGGTCAACTTCTCCGGCCGGCTCTACGACATCGCCACCTACGGCGTCGAGCGCGAGACGGGCCTGATCGACTTCGAGGAGGTACGCCGCGTCGCCCACGAGCGCAAGCCGAAGCTGATCGTCTGCGGCGCCTCGGCCTATCCGCGCATGATCGACGCCGAGCGCTTCCGCGAGATCGCGGACGAGGTCGGCGCGCTGCTCCTGTGCGACATGGCCCACATCGCGGGCCTCATCGCCGCCGGCCTGCACCCGAACCCGACACCGCATTGCGACTTCGTCACCTCGACGGCGCACAAGACGCTCGCCGGCCCGCGCTCCGGCTTCGTGCTCTGCCGCGAGGAGCACGCGCAGGCGCTCGACAAGGCGGTCTTCCCCGGAATGCAGGGCGGGCCGCTCCTGCACACGATCGCCGCCAAGGCCACGTGCTTCAAGATCGCCGGCTCGGAGGGCTTCCGCGTCTACCAGCGCCAGGTGCGCGCCAACGCCGACACGCTCGCGGCGACGCTGACGGAGGGCGGGCTCGACCTGCTCACCGGCGGCACCGACACGCATCTCGTCCAGATCGATCTCCGCGACAGCGAGTGGACGGGGAAGGACGCCGAGGATCGCCTGGACGAGGTGAACATCACGGCGAACCGCAACACGGTGCCGTACGACGAGCGGCCGCCGACGATCGCGTCGGGCATCCGGCTCGGGACGCCCGCGGCGACGATGCGCGGGTTCACCGAGGACGACTTCACCGAGGTCGGCTCGATCATCCTCGACGCGCTCGAGCGCCGAGGCCGACCTCCCGGCCCTCGTGGCCCGCAGCGACGCGCTGTGCGAGAAGCACCCGCTCTACCCGGGATTCCGCGGCTACGTCTCGTTCTCGGCGTGAGCGCGCCCGTCACCGAGGTCACCCACCCGCTCGTCCAGCACAAGGTCGGCCTCCTGCGCGACGCGTCGACGACGACGCAGATGTTCCGCGACCTCGTGAACGAGCTGGCGGTGCTGCTCACCTACGAGGCGACGAAGGATCTCGCGACCGAGACGATCGAGATCTCGACGCCGCTCGAGCGCACGACCGTGCAGCGGATCTCCGGGAAGAAGGTCGCGATCTGCCCGATCCTCCGCGCCGGGCTCGGGATGCTCGACGGCGTCCTCTCGCTCGTCGCCGGCGCGCGGGTCGGCTTCATCGGCCTCTACCGCGACGAGGAGTCGCTCCAGCCGGTCGAGTACTACGTGAAGCTCCCGAACGACATCGCCTCGCGCGACGTCATCCTGCTCGACCCGATGCTCGCCACCGGCCGCTCGACCGCCTACGCGACCGCGCTCGTCAAGGCCGCGGGCGCCGAGAGCATCCGCCTGATCGCGCTGATCGCCGCGCCCGAAGGCGTCGCGCACATGCAGGAGGAGCATCCCGACGTGCCGATCGTCGTCGCGTCGATCGACCGCGAGCTGAACGACAAGGGCTACATCCTCCCGGGCCTCGGCGACGCCGGCGACCGGCTGTTCGGCACCAAGTAGCTACCTCGCCACGGGGTGGAGCAGGCCGGGCCGCGAGAGCGCCTGGTGCCACGCGACGCGGTTCTCCTCGCGGGAGCCGTTCTCCGGCAGGTGCTCGAGCGCGAACGACGGCGCGGCCGTCGGGATCTCGCCCTCGATCGCCGTGACGCCCTGGTAGCGCTCCGCCGCAAGCGTCTCGCCGGGGCCGACGAGCACCTCGGCCATCACCTCGCCCGGCCGGATGCCGACGACGTCGATGTCGGGCGGCCGGAGAGCCCGGCCGCCTTCCAGATCCGTTCGGCGAGCTCGCCGACCGTGAGCGTCGTCGGGTCGGAGGCCGTCGCGAGCTGCGCGCCCTCCGCGGCCAGGAGCGCCGACTGCGCCAGGAGCGCGGCCGCGTGGGGCGTGGAGATCCAGTACCGCACCATCCCTGCGTCGGTGACGGTGAGCGGCAGCCCGGCGCGCGCCTGCTTGAGGAAGAGCTCCGACACGCTGCCGACGCTGCCGAGCACGTTCACGAGTCGCACCGCCGCGCGCCGCGCTCCGGCCTCGCGGGCCGAGAACGCGGTGAGCTGCTCCATCAGGCGCTTCGTCCGCCCGTAGAAGCTCGTGGCCAGAGCGGCCTTGTCGGTGGAGGCGACGATCACCGTGTCGACCCCGCCGCGGTCGGCGGCGCGCAGGACGTTCCAGCTGCCCTGGAGGTTCGTGTCCACGAACTCGTCGGGATAGAGCTCGGCCCAGTCCACGTGCTTGTACGCGGCCAGGTGGAAGATCACGTCGGGCCGCTCCTCGGCGACGAGCCGCTCGATGCGGCCGGTGTCGCGCACGTCGGCGAGCACGTAGCGCATGTGCGCGAGCTCGGCGCTCTCGCGGGAGCGGCGGTCGGCGGTGAGGCCGGCCTCGTGGCCGTCCACGAGCGTGATTCGCTCCGGGCGGAAGCCGCCGAGGAAGGTCGTAAGTTGGCGCCCGATCGAGCCGGCGCCGCCGGTGATGAGGACGCGGCGGCCGCCGAAGCGCTCCTGCAGCTCGAGCAGCGCCGGAACCGGATCGCGGCGCTCGAGCACCGTGGCCCAGTCGAGGCTCTCGGGCGGTAGCCGTCGCGGCGGCCGGGCGAGCGCTCCGGTGGTGGGTTCGTTGAACGACCGCTCGAGCAGCCGGTAGCCGGCCTTCATGTCGGGCGAGCGCGCCGGGTCGGGCTCGTTGATCTCCGAGACGACGAACGTGCACAGCTCTCCGAGACGGCGCATCACGGGCGCGAGGTCGAGCTCGCCCGAGCCGATCGGCAGGCCCTCGCCGAGCAGCCCGTGGGCGTCCGAGACGTGTGCGACCTCGAGCGCCGGCGCGAGCTCCTCGACGTAGGTCTCGAGGCCGAGCTCCTCGTCGGAGGCGATCCCGAAGAGCGAGCCGTACGAGGTGGCGAAGTTGCGAAAGAGCGCCGCGTGCGACGTGTCGAACGTGAAGCGCAGCTCCGGGACGCGCGCGTGCCAGCGGCGCAGGTCGCGCCAGTGGCCGCCGATCTGGGAGAGGAAGACGCCGCCCACGCGCATCCGCAGGACGGGCGGGACGTTCTCGATGAGCGGCGTGACGCCGCGGTCGACGCACGTCAGCGCGTAGAAGCGCAGGAACTCCTGAATCGCGTCCTCGTCCAAAGGAGGCGCCGAGCGGAACTCTTCCGGGGGAACCGGCGCGTACAGGTGGATGGTGAGTACGGGCGAGCCGATCGCGGCCGCGAAGTCGGCGCTGCGCACGATGCAGGCGCGCGCCTCGTCGGTCAGCTTGTCGACGGAGACGAACGCGCCGCTCGGCCACGACACCGGCGCCTCGGCGGTGAGCGTCAGCCCTTCGGTTGCGGCCTTGACCGCTTCGATCGCAGCCTGGGTCGCGGCGTCGTCGGCGACGTGCTGCGGCATGAGCGCGATCTCGAGCCCGCGCCAGGGGCCGTCGGCGAGCCGCTCGGCGATCTGGGTTGCGTCAGGAGCCGCTTTGAGGAGCGGGATCGCGGGAGACGCGGGTCGCGCGGCGCGTCATTCATGGACGCGTGGCGTTGGAGCCAGTCGACATAGAGCTCGATTCCCTCCTTCAACGGGCGCATGTTCAAGCCTAGTTGCGCGGGCGGCGGATCCGCCTCATACGACTCGTTCTCGCCCGGCGCGAGGTCGCCTCCCGGCGTGCGGATCTCGATCGACGCGCCGGCCGCCTCCCGCACCAACTCGGCGGTTTCGAGGAGCGACGCGGTCTCGCCGCGCGCGGCGGTGAAGGTCTCGTTCCAGAACCCCTCGGCCACGATCCGTTCGAAGACCGGCGCGAGATCGTCGGCGAGCACGAAGTCGCGGACGCGGCCGGGATCGCCGGGGATCGTGATCGGCTCGCCGTCGAGCGCGGCGGCCGCGAAGCTCGCGATCGCTCCGGTTGCGCCCTCCCGGGCCACCTGGCCGGGACCGAAGACCGAGGTGAGCCGCACGATCGTCGCCGGCGCCGCGTGCGTGCGGCAGACCTCCTCGCCGAGCCGCTTCGAGATCGCGTAGACGTCCGGCGCCGGCTCGACGAGCACGCGGGTCGTCGACGGATAGAC
Source organism: uncultured Actinomycetes bacterium (assembly GCA_963724315.1). Lineage (GTDB taxonomy): Bacteria > Actinomycetota > Thermoleophilia > Gaiellales > Gaiellaceae > CAVRUF01. The sequence goes on from CAVRUF010000009.1 coordinate 89,480, forward strand.
GAGGCCGCAGCCGTGCTCAAGGCAGCCCTCGAGAAGATTCAGCGTCGTCCCGGCGTTCTCGCGCACCGCGCGGGCCGGATCCGCGGCGGCCGCGGTCGGGTTCGGCACGCCCGCGAAGTGGAGGACGCCGTCGCAGCCCGCGAGGAGCGAGCGCGCCTCCGGGTCGCCCGCGTCCAGGCGGACGAGCTTCGACTCGTCGGCGCCGGCGCGGGGGCGTCCGTGGGGGCGGGCCAGCCGGACGATCTCGTGGCCGCGCTCCTCGAGGAGATCCGCGGTCCGCGAGCCGAGGAAGCCGGTTGCGCCGGTGACGAGCAGCCTCATGCGCGCAGGTAGCCCGCGACCGTGTGCCCGTACGCGAACGGGCTCGGGTAGCGCAGGTTCGGGAGGTCGCGCGCCGGCCGGCCCTGGGCGAGCTCGGCGATGTCCCCGACGCTGACGGTCTCGGCCGCGACGTTGTAGGCGGCGACGCCCTGGGGCTCGGCCTCGAGGAAGATCCGCGCCGCGTCGTCGACGTGGACGACGCCGATCGCAGCGCTTCCGTCGTCGACCGGCAGCGGCTCGCCGGCGGCGGCGAGACGGCGGAACTTGTCCACCACGGTCTGCGATTCGGGCCGGTCGTGCTCGGCCGGGCTCGGCCCGTAGACGATTCCGAGCCGCATGAGCGCGGCCCCGAAGCCGGAGCGGCGCGCGTGCATCGCCAGCACGAGCTCCCCGTAGATCTTCGAGAGGTGCGCGAGGTCGCCCTGCGGCCCGTACGGCGTGTCCGGCCCGACGTCGCCGGTGAGCCCCGTCCCGTACACGTGCAGGGAGCTCGCGAACACGACGGGGACGCGGGTCAGCTCGGCCACGAGGCGCACGCCGGTCGCGTTCGTCTCCTCCGTGTAGTCGGGCTCGCGCTCCGACACCGGCCGGCTCGCCTGCGCGGCGAGGAGGAAGACGCGCGACGGCTCGTGCGCCAGGAGCTGCTCGACCTCCTCGCGCGAGCGGATGTCGGCCGTCTCGACGATCGCCCCGCGCGCCTCGAGCTCCGCGAGCTGGGAGCGGTCGGTCGCGTACCAGTTGTCCGCGAGCACGACCTCGTGGCCCGCGTCGAGGGCCTGCTCGGCCAACACCGCCCCGAGATACCCGGCGCCGAGGACGAGAAGAGGGGCGTCGGTTTCGGCCACGCGCGGATTCTGCCTGCGGCTCGCCCTGACTGTGGACGGTTCGGCACGATTTCGACGCATTTCCGTGCACCACACGTGCGCGTTTTCCTACTAGGCTGAAGCCGAGTGGGCGGGGTCGGGGACCCCGCCAGACGGGCGTGTGACTAGAGCCTGAGGAGCGCGCGGCGCTGGCAGATCGTGTGGACGGTCGGCCCGGGCGGGACGACGTCGCGCGCGTCGACGATGCAGCTCGCCGCGTCCCAGAGCGGCTCGTCGAGGAAGAGCCGGTGCGCGGTCAGGAGCACGACGCAGTCGGCGCGCTCGACCTCGGCGCGATTCCACTCGACGCTCGTGTGCAGCACGCCGTCGAGCTCGATCTCGCCGACCCACGGGTCGCACATGACGACGTCGCCGCCGCGCTCGAGGAGGAGCCGCATGATCTCGAGGCTCGGCGACTCGCGCGTGTCGTGGACGTTCGCCTTGTAGGCCATGCCGAGGAGCAGGAGGCGCGAGCCCTTCACCGGCTTGCCGCTCTCGTTCAGCGCGTCGGCGACCTTGCCGACGATGAAGCCCGGCATGCTCGTGTTGATCTCGTGCGCCGCGTCGATCAGGCGCGGCGAGTAGCCGTACTCCCGCACGCGCGCGGCCAGGAACTGCGGCACGACCGGGATGCAGTCGCCGCCGAGCCCGGGCCCGGGGTAGTGCGGGAGGAACGCGAACGGCTTGCTGGACGCGGCCTCGATCACTTCCCAGGGCGAGATGCCGAGCTTGTCGCAGATGAGCGCCAGCTCGTTGGCGAGGGCGATGTTGACGGCGCGGAACGTGTTCTCGTGGAGCTTCGCGGTCTCGGCGACCATCGGGCTCGACACGGGGACGACCTCGTCCACGATCTGGGAGTAGAGGAGCTCGGTGCGGCGGCGGCACTCGTCGGTCACGCCGGCGACGAGCTTCGGCGTCGTGCGGATCGTGAACTTCTCGTTGCCGGGATCGACGCGCTCAGGCGCGTAGCCGAGGAAGACGTCGACGCCGACTCTCGCGCCGGTCGCCTCGAGGATCGGCTTCACGATCTCCTCGGTCGTCCCCGGGTACGTGGTCGACTGGAGCACGACGAGCATTCCCGGCCGCAGGTTCTCGGCGACCGACTCGGCCGCGGCGACGACGTAGGAGATGTCCGGCGTGCGCGTCTTCGAAAGCGGCGTCGGCACGCAGATCGTCAGCGCGTCGAGCTCGCCGACGGCGCTGTAGTCGCTCGTCGCGGCCAGATCGCCGTCCAGGCCCTCGTAGCGGGAGGAGGGAACGTCGACGAGGTACGAGCGGTGATCCTGAACCGCCTGCACGCGGTCGGTGTTGAGGTCGATCCCGGTCACGTCGAAGCCGGCCTCCGCGAACGCCATCCCGAGCGGCAGCCCGGCATAGCCGAGCCCGACGATCCCGACTTTCGCCTCTCGGGAGGCGATGCGATCGTCGAACGACGGGGCGGTGGTGTCCACCGGTGCGGATGAGGGGGTGACTTCCGGCAAGCGCGCGTAAAGCTAGCAAGAGGGGTTTACCCCGATAACGCCGGTGAACCGCTTTGCGATACTGGCCTCGTGACCTTCCTCGACTCGCTCGAAGCGCTCTTCAGCGAGGAAGCGGTCGTCTGGGGATTCCTCGCAGCGGTCGTTCTCACGCTTCTCCTCACGCCTGCGACGGCGTGGCTCGCGCCGCGCATCGGCGCCGTCGACGATCCCGGCCACAGCGACCGTCCGCGCGTGCACGACCGCCCGCTGCCGCGGATCGGCGGGCTCGCGATCGTCGTCGGGATCCTCGTTCCGGCCGCGTACTTCATCGACCTCGACGGCCCCTACGGCGGCATCCTGCTCGGCACGGCGCTCGTCGCGCTGCTCGGCCTCGTCGACGACATTCGCGGCCTGCGGCCCAAGACGAAGCTGATCGGCGTTCTCGTGATCGCCTGCATTCCGGTCGTCGGCTGGAACCTCGTCTTCGAGAACTCGGACGTCGTCTTCGAGGGGCTCTCGCTTCCGTTCCTCGGCACGATCGAGTTCGGCGGCCTGGCGGTTCCGATCACGATCCTCTGGATCGCGTTCCTCGCGAACCTCGTCAACCTGATCGACGGGATGGACGCGCTCGCCGCGGGGATCGTCTCGATCGCCGCCGTGTCCTTCGCGATCCTGGCGATGTCCTTCGGGCGCGCCGACGCTGCCGCGCTGGCCGCGATGGTGTGCGGCGCGACGCTCGCGTTCCTGCGCCACAACTACCACCCGGCGCGGATCATCATGGGCGACACGGGTTCGCTCGCGCTCGGCTTCGTCCTCGCCTGCGTCGCCGTGCAGGGCGTGCTGAAGACCGCGGCGTCGGTCGCCCTCATCATGCCGCTGCTCGTCCTGGCCGTGCCGATCCTGGACACGTCCTTCGTCGTCCTGAAGCGGCTCAAGTACGGCCGCAAGCCGTGGGCGGCCGACCAAAACCACTTCTACCACCGGTTCATGCGGATCGGCTATTCGCAGCGGCGCACCGCCGCCTACCTGCATCTGTGGGCGGCGCTGCTCTCGGCGTGGGCGATCCTCATCCGCTTCGTACCGCCGCGGCCGGGCGGCGAGTGGGATCTGCAGAACACGCTGATCGTCGGCGCCGTGGGAATCGTCGTGGTCGCCACCTCCGTCTGGATGGTCTACACGCTCGAGATCATCAAGGCGCGCCATCTGCGTGTGCTCGGCCTGGGGCGGTTCGCGCCGGACGAGGACGATCCCGAGCCGGAGCCCGTCGAAGCGGTCGCGGCGGGGCGGCGCTAGAGCCGTGACACGCGCCGTAGTGAACGCTCGGGTTGCGGCGCCGAGCGGCGTCGCGCTCGCCGTCGTAGTCGCGGTCGTCGTCAACGTCGGCTGGGGCTCGACCCCGGTCGTCACGCGCATCGCCGTCGAGGACTTCGAGCCGCTCATGGTCGCGGTGCTCCGGACGGTGCTCGCCGGGCTCATCGCCTTGCCGATCCTGCTCGCGTCGCACCAGCCGCTGCCGGTCGCGCGCCGCGGTCGCCGGCTCCTCTTCGTCTCGGCCGTGACCGGCTTCGTGGCCTTTCCGATCCTCTTCACGCTCGGCCAGGCGCGAACGTCGGCGACGCACGCCGCGATCATCCTCGCCGCGCTGCCCGTCTTCACCGGCGCGTACGCGGCCGTGGTCGAGCGCACGCGGCCGTCGCGCCGCTGGATGCTCGGCTGCGGGATCGCGCTCGTCGGCGAGGCCGCGGTGGTCGTCATGCGGTCCGGCGGAGGAGACGCGGAGCCCACCTTGGGCGGCGACTTGCTGATCCTCGCGGCGGCGCTGATCGTGGCGCTCGGCTACGTCGCCGGCGCGCTGCTCGGCCAGGAGGGCTATCGCGCCGCGGCGACCACGTTCTGGGGCGTCTTCATCGGCGCCGTCATCGTCGCGCCGCTCGGGGTCGGCCTCGTCGCGGCCGACGGCGCGCCGCAGGCCGGCGCGCAGGCCTGGGCCGCCGTCCTCTTCCTCGCGATCTTCACGTCGATCGTCGGCTACGTCGGCTGGTACTGGGCGCTCGCCCACGGCGGCATCCAGCGGATCGCGACCATCCAGTTCATCCAGCCGATCTCGGGGATCGCGCTCGCCGCGCTCGTGCTCGACGAGCGGCTGACGCCCCTCTTGGCCGTGGCCGCGGGGATCGTCCTCGTCGGCGTCTGGATCGCCCAGCGCGGCGCTAGCCGAGTGCGAGCCGAAGCAGCTCGCGCGGGTCCCGTCTGACCCGGTCTCGCCACGCGTTCTCGGGCTTCTTGGCGATCTCGAGCTGGCCGGGATCCGTGAGGAAGCGCAGCCGCCCCTCGGCCGCGAGCCGCTCGTCGACGGCGCCGAGCCGTCCCTCGAAGACCGACCACACGGGCGTCCCGAGCACGGCCGCCTCGCGGTTCATCGTGCCGCCGGCCGAGACGAGCAGGTCGGCGTAGGCGACGAGCGTGCGCCCGTCGACGGCGCGCTCCGGAACGACGACGCGGGGGAGACCGAGCGCGCGGGTCGCCTCGCGCTGCTCCGCGGTGCGGGCGAGGACGACCGTCTGCGTCCGCTCGTCGTCGGCGAGGCGGGCGAGCACCCGGGGGAGGAGCGAGCTCTCCGCGCCGCCGAGGTACGTCGCGTACGACGGCGCGGTGCGGATCACCGCGAGGATCGACTCCGGCGAGACGCCGAGTCCCTCGAGCACGGCCGGGTCGGGCTCGAAGTCGGCGAGGTAGTACTCCTCCTTGAGGCCCGGGTAGCGGACGAGCTTGGGCGGCTTCACGCCGTAGCGCGCGAGCCGCTCGGCGGGGATGGCGTCGGGGACGAGCACGCGGTTCGCGAGCCTGCAATTCAGGTGATGCTGGGCGACGGCCCACTCGTAGTCGAACATGGTCGCGTTCGGGATCCGGAGGAGCCGCGCCGCCGGGGGAAGGTCGACCGAGCCGTGCGCGAGCGCGTGGTCGAAGCGGCGGCCGCGCGCGAACGCGACGAGCTGGGGGACGCGGGCGCCGGCCGCGAGCGCCTTCCCCGCGCGGTGCCTGCCGCCGTGCCGGCCGACGACCCGGAACGGATGGCCCCAGTCCTCGAGCAGCTCGACCGTGTGCGACAGCGGCCGCGCGGTGATCTCGACCTCGTGGCCGTCCTCCTCGAGCGCCTCGACGAGCGGGCGCAGCACGAGAACGTGGGCGGTGTTCGTGAGGTCCATCCACACGCGCATCGTGCGATCGTAGAGATGCGGCGTGGATCGGCTAGTCAGGTGGGGGCGCGGTTCACGCGTTTCGAGCGCCGCTGACGGTGTGGCGCGTCATGTCGAACGCGGATGCGTGCATCGTGCGATCGTAGAGATGGGCGTGGATCGGCTGTCAGGTGGAGGCGCGGCTCACGCGTTTCGAGCGCCGCTGACGGTGTGGCGCGTCATGTCGAACGCGGATGCGTGCATCCGGCGATCGTACGGGCGACGGCCGCGTCGGTCCGCCGATGAACGCCCGCCGCCCGGTGCGCCGCGGGTCCCCCCATTGGGGGCGCGAGCGTCCCAACACGAACGCTAGCGTGACCGGGGTCGCGTGTCTGCAACGGATCTGTGCCGGATTCGTGCCGGATCTTCCCCAGGGCATGGGCGCCGCGCGCTTCGGCGGTCGTCAGCGAGGACGGACCGCACAAAGTTCCGTGAACGCGCCGCGAACCGCCCTAACCACGCCGTTTCTACCGTGTCACGAACTTCGGGCCCGCTGATAAGCTCGCGCCGGCCTGGAATGATCACTGCCGCTATCGCTGAACGCCAGACTCTCGACCCTCTCAACGCCGGCGGCATGCTGCTCGGCGTCCTCGTCGTCTGCGTCGCGCTCGGCGCGCTCGTCGGCTGGGCGGCCGGATCGGTGGGAATCGGGATCGCGATCGGCGCCGTGATCGGCATGCCCGCTGCGATCGTCGCCGTCTACTACACGTACCGGGGAGCGTTCTAGTGGCCGGCGAGATCCTCAGCCCGCGGCCGATGCCCGAGCGGCGGATGCCGATGATCCTGCGGCGGCGCCGTCGTCGCGCTCGCGCTGCCGGTCTTCCTGATCGCAGGCTGGCCGGTACGCGGCTGGGCGCTCGGCGCCGTGCTCTGGGTCGCGAGCCAGACGATCGGCGCGATCCTCGCGCGCGTCGGGATCGGCGACCCGAACCTGCGCGGCTCCGGCATCGTCGCCTTCGGGATGATGGGCCGCGGCATCCTCATCGCGCTCGTCGCGCATCTTCGTCGCCGTCTCGAACCCGACCGTCGCGCTCGCCGGCGCGCTCGTCTACGCGGCCGGCTACTCGGCCGAGCTCGTGCTCAGCCTGACCATCTACTTCCACGGCGAGCCGCGCGGATGAACGCCTTCCTCCTCGCCGCCACGTCGGACTTCCATCCCGAGGACGAGTTCGCCCTCCACCCGTGGATCACGATCGAGATCGGCCCGATCGACCTGTCCGTGAACAAGGCGGTCGCGTACATCTGGCTCGGCGGCCTCGTCACGATCCTCTTCGGGATCTGGGTCATGCGCTTCGGCCGCTCGCTGCGACCGGGACGGCGGCAGACGGTCGGCGAGGGCCTCTACGACGCGCTCCAGGGCCAGATCGCCGAGGGCAACCTGCCCAAGAAGGCGGCGAGCATCTGGTTTCCGTACTGCGCGGCGCTCTTCCTCTTCATCTGGATCCTGAACCTGATCGGCTTCATCCCGCTGCCGCTCTCGGACGAGAAGTTCACGCTCTTCGGGCTCGAGCTGCCGACCTTCGGGATCTACGCGGCGACCGCGAACCTCGAGCGTCACCCTCGCGCTCGCGCTCGCTCACCTTCTTCGCCACGCACTTCGAGGGCATCCGCTACAACGGCACGCGGAAGTACTTCCGCAGCTGGATCCCCGAGGGGGCGCCGAAGCCGCTGCTCGCGCTGATCGTGCCGCTCGAGGTCATCTCCCAGTTCATGCGGCTGATCTCGCTCTCCGTGCGACTCTTCGCCAACATGCTCGCGGGCCACATGCTGCTGCTCGTCATGCTCGGCCTGATCTTCATCTTCTCGAGCGTCGCGCTCGCCGCCTTGGCCGTGCCGGTCGCGACCGCCGTGTACATCTTCGAGGTCGGAATCGTCGTCACCATCCAGGCCTTCGTCTTCGCCCTCCTCAGCGCCATCTACATCGGCGCGAGCCATCGAACCCGAGCACTAGCTCCCGAAAGGAGCCACATGTACCTCCCGCTTGCGCAGAGACCACGGACGCCGGCCTCGCCGATCTCGGCAAGGCGATCGCGTTCGGCGTCGGAGTCGGACTCGGCGCGGTCGGCGCCGGCATCGGCATCGGCTACATCTTCGGCTCGATGATCCAGGCCGTCGCCCGCCAGCCGGAGCTCCGCGCGGAGCTGACCGGCATCCAGTGGCTGGGCTTCGCCCTCACCGAGGCCGTCGTCTTCTACGCCCTCCTCGGCGGCCTGCTGGCCTTCGTCCTGGTCTAGCCGCATGCTGAGCGCCTTCGTCCTCGCCGCCGAGAAGAGACCGACAACGGCAACGCGCTGATCAAGGTCGTCCCGGGTCTCATGATCTGGACGATCGTCACGTTCCTGATCGTGCTCTTCGTCTTGCGCCGGTACGCGTTCGGTCCGATCCAGGCGATGATCGACAAGCGGCGCGACACGATCCGCGAGGCGCTCGACGAGGCGGACAAGGCCCGCGAAGAGGCGAAGCAGCTCCGCGAGCTGACGCAGAAGGAGCGCGAGGCCGCGGGCGCCGAGCGCACCGAGCTCCTCGACGAGGCCCGCCGCCAGGCGACCGACTCGGCCCGCCGCGCGCGGGAGGAGGCCGACGCCGATCTCCAGCGGCGCCTCGAGGAAAACCAGAAGGCGATCGAGGCGGAGAACCGCCGCTTCCGCGAGGAGATCCGCCGCGACGTGGTCGAGCTGACGCTGCTCGCGGCCGAGAAGGTCACGCGCAAGTCGCTCGACGAGAACGACCAGAAGCGCCTGATCGACGAGACGATCGACGAGCTCGACGTGAAGCAGATCGCCTCGGACAACTGATGGGCGTCGCGCACCGCATCTACGCCGAGGCGCTGCTCGAGGCCGCCAAGGACGCGAAGTCGCTCGACCGGGTGCGCGACGAGTTCTCGACGTTCGTCGGCGCGATCGAGACGTCGTCCGACCTCGCGCAGCTCCTGCGCAACCCGCAGATCGAGCCGGCGTCGAAGCGCGACGCGCTCGCCGACGTGCTGAAGGGCGCGACCGAGATCTTCCGCAACTTCGTCCTGCTCGTCGCCGAGAAGGGCCGCAGCGGCGAGCTGGAGGAGATCTACCAGGAGTGGGAGCGCCTGCTCGCGGCCGAGGAGCGCATCATCGAGGTCGAGCTGACGACCGCGGTCGAGCTCTCCGACGCCGAGGCGGCGAAGATCGTGAAGCACGATCGAGGACGCGACGGGCCGCAAGGTCGAGGCGACGCGCAGCGTCGACCCCGAGCTGATCGGCGGCCTCGTCCTGCAGGCGGGCTCGCTCCGCCTGGACGGCAGCGTGCGCGGCCGCCTGAACGGCCTGCGCGAAGAGCTGCTCGCGAGCGCCTAGGTTTCGGTCAGCGAGGTCTCGATCGCCAGCAGCGTCGGCGTCGAGGCCGGGCCGCTCACCCTGTACACCTGCACCTCGTTCTCGCCGGCCGCGAACGCATCCTCGGGGACGAGGAACGACACGCGGACCGCGGCCCGTCTCGTCCTGGTAGGCCTGCGCACGCGCGGCGATCGTCCCGTTCACGGCCAGCGCGAGATCCGCGCCCTCGGAGACGTCGGCGAGCGTCGCCTCGAGCGGGGACGGCACGAAGCGGCCGCCCTCGGGGAAGTCGCGGACGAGCCTGCTCCCGGCCTTGTCCACGGTCGCGGCGCCGGCCTTGCCCGGGGCCGTGTCGAGCGTGGGGAGCTCCTTGCCGAGCAGGCCCTCGTACGGCCCGAGCCCGAAGAACGCGGCGTCGAACGGGCCCGTCCCGAAGAGGTCGATCTGCTTCGCCAGGTCGGCGTCGCGCTGGGCGAGCGCCTCGTCGTACGGCTCGATGACGTTGACGACTCGCACGGTGTCCGACGGCTCGCTGTCCCCAAGGGCCGAGCGCCCCTCGATCGACCACGGCACCTTGATCCCGATCCCGTCGGCGACGGTCGGGAGGATGTCCGCGATCGTCACGTGCTTCTCGACCACCTTGCCCTCCGTCTCGCCGGGGAACTTGATGAAGAGCGGCGTGAACGCGAGCTCGGCCAGGTTCGTCTCGGTCGGGGCGCGGCGGTTGTCGCCGCCGTGGAAGCTGATGCCGTGGTCGGAGGTGACGAGCACGAGCGCCTCGTCCCAAAGCCCGGTCTTCTCGAGCCGGTCGAGGAACTTGCCGAGCAGCTTGTCCGTGTAGGCGAGCTGGAGCAGGTGGCGCTGGTGCGCCTGGTTCGCGAGGCCGTCGTCCAGCCACAGCTCCCCGTCGCGCCCGGCGCTTGGCGACCGCGACCGCGCTCTGGCGCCCGTCGGGGAAGTGGAGCCAGGGGCCGTGCGGCAGGAGCACGTGGAGGAAGTCGAGCGTCGGCTTGCCCTTCACGGGCGGCTTCAGCGAGTCGATGAACTGTTGAAGTCGCGGACGCGGCCGACCCAGAACGTGCTCTTGCCTCGACCGACGGCTTCTCCACGGTGACGCCGGAGAGGCTGTCGCCCGTATCGGGCGCGGCCGACTTGCCGAAGTCGCCCCACGACTCGTCGATCGACGGCAGCCGGTCTTCGAGTCCCGGCGGTGAGAGCAGGTGGAGGTAGACGACCCGCGCGTCGGAGTAGAGCCCGGAGAGCCGCTCGGTCGTGTCCTCGACCTCGCGGGCGCAAAGCTGCGGCGGGCACAGGCGCGTCTGCGACTCGGTCACGTTCATCGCGTAGTCGCGGCCGAGCAGCGTGAACAGGTTCTTGGGGAAGTTCTGGAAGAGCGGGAGCTTGCGCTTGCCCGGGACCTTCCCGGTCAGCATCGAGGGCACCGCGACCGTCGTCGACGCCGAGTAGGTGGTCGTGTTCTTGAACCAGGTCGAGTGCTCGGCGAGCCGGGCGAAGTTCGGGTAGCGCTTCGCGTCGATCTCGCCGTTCGCGTCCATGATCGAGATGACCGGGAACTCGTCGAAGAGGAGCCAGACGACCGGCGTCGAGCCCTGGACGTTGGCGAGCCGCACCTCGGTGTCCGTCGGGGAAGACGAGGTCGGTCACCGACGAGTTGAAGAGGAAGACGCAGAGGAAGACGATCGGCGCCGCCGCGAGGACGGTCATGAACGTCGCCGCGAGCTTCGTGCGCGCGACCGCGAACGCGACCAGCGCGCCGAGCACGATCGCGCCGACGATCATCACGGTCGTCCCGTCCAGGCCGAGCCGCTTCAGAGCCTGCGCGGCGAACACGGCGACGAGCGCGGCCAGGAAGACGTAGTGGACGATCAGCATCGCGCGCGTGCTCGACGAGCCCGACGAGCAGCTCGATCCCGAACAGGACGAGCGACGGGACGAACACGACGACGAGCGCGAAGAGCACGATGTCGCCCGGCGTCGAGCCGCGCACGGCGAAGAACTCCGCGTTCTTGCCCAGGATGTCGAAGAGCGGCTGGGCGAGCGCGAACCCCGAGGCTGCGAGCAGGTGTGCCCACCGCACGGAGGGCTCGCGGAGTCGTCCCATCACGAAACGCTAGCGCGGAACGGCGTGGTACATGACGCGTGTCCCCCCGGCGAGCTCCTCGGAGCGCTCGATCCGGAACCGCGCGGCGAGCTCGCGCTCGAACGGCTCGCGGTCGTAGTCGGGGTGCGCGCCGTCCTTCTTGCGGGCGAGCAGCGAGGCGACGCGGGGATCGTCGCGCGTCGGGAACTCGATCACGAGCGCGCAGCCGAGGCCCTGCGAGCCACGAGAGGAACTCCGCCACGGGCACGTTCCCCGAGATGACGACATGGTGGACGACCGCGAGGCAGAGGACGAGGTCCGGGCTTGCCGCGCTCCTCGAGCGGCCGGCGCTCGCGGCCGCCCCAGCCGAGCGCGGGCGAGGGGTCGGTGATGTCTCCGATGAGCGGGAGGATCGACGTCGACCCGTCGGCCTTGAGCGAGCGGTAGAGCCCGTCGACCACGGCGGCGTCGCCGTCGACCGCGACGACGTAGTCGGAGTTCTCGGCCGCGATCCGCGCGTGGTTGCCGCGGTTGCAGCCGATGTCCCAGGCGAGGTCCCACCGGCGGCTCATCACGACCTCGCGGACGAACGCCTCCTTGCGGGTCGCGTCCTCGTCCGTGTACGAGGTCGTGAAGCCGTACTGGTTCCACTCCGTCTTGCCGGGCTCCCACTCGAGCCGGCGCACGAGCTTGGCGCAGCCGCGGACGTTGGCGACGATCAGCTCCTTCTTGAACCCGGCCTTGCGGAGCTCCTGCTTCACGTCACGCGCCGTCTCGGCGTTCTTGCGCTCGAGCCGCGCGTGCAGGGCAACGTGCGTGGGCACCCCGCGCCGGAAGAGGTCCCGGAAGGACATGAGCGCGCGCGCCTCGGTGGGCGGAATCCCCGCGAGGCGGCCGCGCAGCCAGGGCTGGAACGCGATCCCCTTGTAGGCCTGGAGGAGCAGGGGGTAGAGGAAGAGCATGCAGAACTGCCGGTAGCCCGACCACGGCGAGCCGGGCTCGAGGCGCTCGAACGAGCCGACGTCGATGAAGACCGGCTGCGAGCCCGACCACTGGACGTTGTAGGGGGTCGAGTCCTTGAGGGTCAGGTCCTCGGCGAGCGCGCGCTCGAGGAGGTCGAGCTGGAGGAGCGCGGCGTCCTTGAGCATCGAGAAGGGCCACTCGTACGGGTACGAGACGAACGGGATGCGCTCGTGCTCGAGCACGGCGGCGGCGTGCACGTCGGCCGGCACGACCGCGTCCTCGACCTGCTTCGTGGCGACGAGCTTCCCTTCGGCGCTCGCCTGCGTGAAGACGCTCGAGCCGGCGAGCGCCTGCCAGTCGGCCAGGCCGTCGGCCGAGAGCGCCCGCAGGACGCGGCCGTTCTCGTAGAAGACGCGACTGTCCCAGTCGCGAAACGAGCCGGGGTCGAGCACCGGCGCCTCGGCGCCGGCGGTTTGCTCAGAGGTTCCCGGGGTGCTCACTGGCGTCCGGCTCGGGCTGTGAGGCCTCGGACGGCAGCGGTTCGCTCGGCTTGCTGAGATGCAGGAACTCGAGGACGCGGCGCCAGAACACCTTGAGCGCGACGGCTGCCGCGGCGATGCCGCCCAGCAGCACCTGAAGGATCATGCTGCCGCTACCGGGGTCGATGTAGCCGAGATTCATATATACGTCTCCTTTGTGCCCCGGGTCATCCCGGGGGCCGCAGTATGTTACCCACGGGTGCAGCACGGGGCCCGACCTGCCGACGCGGCCCGCCGATGGGCTGGAGAGGAGACTCGACCGAAGTGAAGATTCGCCCCGAGGAGATCACCTCGATTCTCAAGCAGAGGATCGAGTCCTACGACGTCGACACCGACCTCGCCGAGGTCGGCACGGTGCTGCAGGTCGGAGACGGCCTCGCGCGCGTGTACGGACTCGAGAACTGCATGGCCATGGAGATGCTCGAGCTCGAGCACGGCGTGACCGGCATCGCGTTCAACCTCGAGGAGGACAACGTCGGCTGCCCGCTCTTCGGCGACTGGGAGCTCGTCACCGAGGGCCAGCCCGTGAAGCGCACCGGCAAGGTCGTGAGCGTTCCGGTCGGCGACGCGCTCGTCGGCCGCGTCGTCAATCCGCTCGGCAAACCGCTCGACGGGCTCGGCCCGATCAAGACCGACGAGACCCGCCCGCTCGAGTTCAAGGCGCCGGGCGTCGTGCAGCGCCAGCCCGTCGTCGAGCCCGTGCAGACGGGGATCAAGGCGATCGACTCGATGATCCCGATCGGCCGCGGCCAGCGCGAGCTGATCATCGGCGACCGCTCGACCGGCAAGACGGCGCTCCTCATCGACACGATCCTGAACCAGAAGGGCGAGGACGTGATCTGCGTCTACGTGGCCGTCGGCCAGAAGGCCTCGACGGTCGCGCAGGTGTACGAGCGGCTGAAGGACGCCGGCGCGATGGACTACACGATCATCGTCTCCGCGTCCGCGACCGAGGCCGCGCCGATCAAGTGGATGGCGCCGTTCGCGGGCGCCGCAATGGGCGAGCACTTCCTCTACTCGGGCCGTCACGCGCTCTGCATGTACGACGACCTCTCGAAGCACGCGGACGCCTACCGGCAGATGTCGCTCCTGCTTCGCCGCCCGCCCGGGCGCGAGGCGTTCCCCGGCGACGTCTTCTACCTCCACTCGCGGCTGCTCGAGCGCGCGTGCAAGCTCTCGGACGATCTCGGCGGGGGCTCGCTCACCGCGCTTCCGGTGATCGAGACGCAGGCCGGCGACGTCGCCGCGTACATCCCGACGAACGTGATCTCGATCACCGACGGGCAGATCTTCCTCGAGTCGAACCTGTTCTTCTCGGGCGTGCGCCCGGCCATCAACGTCGGCATCTCGGTCTCTCGCGTGGGCGGGAACGCGCAGACGAAGGCGATGAAGAAGGTCGCCGGCCGCCTGCGCCTCGAACTGGCCCAGTACCGCGAGCTGGAGGCCTTCTCGCAGTTCGGCTCCGAGCTCGACCAGCAGACCCAGCGCACGCTGGCCCGCGGCGAGCGGATGGTCGCGACGCTGAACCAGCCGCAGTACGCGCCGTGGCCGATGGAGGAGCAGGTCGCCGCGATCTTCGCGGGGATCAACGGCTACCTCGACGACGTGCCCACCGCTCAGGTGCCGCGCTTCCAGGACGAGCTGCGCGAGCATCTGCGCTCCCAGAAGAAGCTCTACGCGTCGATCCTCGACAAGAAGGATCTGCCCGACGAGCTCGCCGACGCGCTCCGCAAGGAGATCGAGGCGTTCAAGAAGGGCTTCGTCGTGCAGGAGAGCGCCGCCGCCTAATGGCGACCGTCCAGGACATCAAGCGGCGCGTCGCCTCTGTCAAGAACACGCGCAAGATCACGAAGGCGATGGAGCTCGTCGCCGCCGCGAAGCTCCGCCGGGCCGAGACGCGCATCGAGGCGCTGCGGCCCTACGCGGACCGGATGCGGGAGCTGACGAGCGCCACGGCGCGGGCGACTCCCTCGCGCGGCTTCCCGCTCCTCGAGTCGCGCGAGACGGAGGAGACGGTCGCGATCCTGCTCCTCACCGGCGACCGTGGGCTCGCCGGCGGGTTCAACGCGCAGGTCGTGCGGCGCGGCCTCCAGCTCGAGCGCGAGGCCCGCGCCGAGGGCAAGGGCGTCCGCTGGCTCGTCGTGGGCAAGAAGGGGCGCTCGACGCTCCGCTTCCGCCGCTACGACATCGCGCAGGCGTGGGTCGACCTCACCGACCGGCCGGACTACAAGCACGCGGAGGCGGCGGCGTACGCGATCGCCGAGCTGTTCACGAGCGGCGAGGTCGACCGCGTGACGATGGTCTACAACCACTACATCTCGCCGCTCACGCAGATCGTCGAGACCGAGCCTCTGCTTCCGATTCCGCGCAAGGCGCTCGGCGAGGACGAGGAGGAGCGGACGGCGTACGAGATCGCGCTCGAAGGCGACGTCATCTACGAGCCGGAGCCGGACGATCATCCTCGAGCGGCTGCTGCCCACGTACCTCGAGACGACCGTCTTCCGCGCGCTGCTCGAATCGGCCGCCTCGGAGCACGGGGCGCGGATGACGGCCATGCGCAACGCCTCGAAGAACGCGGGCGAGCTGATCGACGGCCTCACGCTCGACATGAACCGGGCGCGGCAGGCCGAGATCACCCAGGAGATCCTGGAAGTCGTCGCGGGCGCGGACGCGCTGACCTCCTGAACCAATTGAGGGGAGGACGGGTCGGTTGCGAAGACCCACTCTGAGACGGCGGAGCGGCGGCTACCACCTCGTCCTCATGTTCTGCGTGCTCGCGGCGATCGGGGCGCTCGCCGCGGCCGGCTCGTCGCTCGAGGATCCCGAGTCGCCGGTTCGGGCGCCCGAGCCTCCGCGGGGCTCGGGGCCGCTCGACGGCGAGACGCTGACGATGGCCTTCGCGCGGCGGCCCCGCTCGCTCGACCCGGCGTTCGCGACCGACCGCACGTCCGCGAACCTCCTCCTGAACGTCATGGACCCGCTCGTCCGGCTGGGCGCGCGGCTCCAGCCGGTTCCGGCGCTCGCCCGCCGGTGGGATTACTCGGAAGACGGCCGGACGATCCGGTTCACCCTGCGCCGCGACGGCCGCTGGCGAAACGGTGAGCCTGTCACCGCGGACGATGTCGAGTTCGCCTGGAAGCGCGTGCTCTCGCCGGAGCTCGACTCGCCGCTCGCGGAGGAGCTCTTCGCGATCGAGGGCGCCGCCGCCTACCACGCCTGCGTCCGGCTCTGCTCGGAGCTCGAGGACGCGGTGGGGATCAGGACGCTCGGGCGCTACTCGTTCGAGGTCCGGCTCGCGTTCGCGCAGCCCTGGTTCGTGGCGTCGACCTCGCGCCCCGCGTTTCTTCCTGTGTCGCGGAGTGCGGTCGCGCGCTACGGCGACGAGTGGGCCGAGCCCGGGCACGATCGTGACCGACGGGGCGTTCGCGCTCGCCGGGCTGACGGATGACAGGCGTCTCGCTGGTGAAGAACCCGACGTGGCGCGCCGCGGCGACCGTCGCGCTCGCCCGGGTCGAGGGCGTGTTCGTCCCGGATGCCGTCGCACGCGTGCAGGCGTTCGACGAGGGGAGAGTCCTGGCGCTCGACGGCGCGCCCTTGCCCGAGACGGATCTGCTCGCGCTCGCCGAGCGGCGCGAGTACGAGGTCTACCCGAGCCTTCAGACGTGGCAGGTCGCGTTCAACCTGACGACGATCGGGGACGTCCACCAGCGCCGCGCGATGGCGGCCGCGATCAACCGGCGCCGGTTGATCGACAACGTGATCCAGCACGGAGAGACGCCGGCGGAGCGGTTCGTGACGGACGGGCTCGACGCCGTCGGCCGCACGGCGCCGGCCTCGCCGTGGCTGCCCGAGGACGGCGACGTGGACGCGGCGAAGGCCGAGCTCGCCGAGGCCGAGACGGTGAAGAAGGCGATCACGCTGCTCTACGTGGACGCCCCCGGCAACCGCGACGCGGCGCTCGCGCTTCGCGACGCGTGGAACGCGCTCGGCCTCGAGACCACCGTGCGCGTCGAGCTCGCGCGACACGCTACATGGACTTCCGCGGGCCGCTGGGCGAGGACTCGGTGGACGTGTACCAGCTCGACGTTCCGCTCACCGTTCCCGATGCGGGCCCGGCGCTCGACGTCTGGAGGTGCGCCTCGCCGCGGCAACAAGACCACGTTTTGCAACGGCGCCTTCGACCGCCTGATCGAGCGGGCGCGGCAGGAGCTCGACCCGGCGGCCCGAAGCGACCTCTACGCCGAGGCCGACCTGGTGCTCTCGGGGACGAACGGACAGATGCCGGGCATCCCGCTGCTGTGGCCGACCTATACGAACCTCGAGGCGCTCTCGCTGCAGAGCACGTTCACGATCGACCCGCTCGGGCGCATCGACCTGGCCGCCGTCCGCATCAACTAACCGACCGGCCCGATCGGCGTCCAATTCAGAGTGTCCGTGCCTTCAATGTGGCCGGACGCTGAAGTACACTCGCCCATCGACCGGAAGCGACGCACATGACAGCGGCAGTTCCTGAGATCCAGGATGTAACTCAGCCGGCAGGCCTGTCAGCCGAGGCCGAGGACGTCGGTCGCTCGCCGCGCCAGCTCTTCTGGGCGCGCTTCTCGCAGGACAAGGCCGCGCTCACCGCGCTCGCCGTGATCGTCCTCCTGATCGTCATGGCCATCGTCGCGCCGCTGATCGCGAGGGCCGTCGGACACGGCCCGAACGACCTGTACCAGCGCGAGATGACCGATTCGTTCGGGCTCCCGTACGGGCCGAACAAGGACTTCGTCTTCGGCGCCGACAAGGCCGGCCGCGACGTCTTCGTGCGCGCGGTCTACGGCGCGCGGACGTCCCTCATGGTCGCGATCATCGCCACAGGGATCGCCGTCTTCGTAGGGACGTTCTTCGGCGTGCATCGCCGGTTTCTTCGGCGGCAAGTTCGACACCGGGATCTCGCGGATCATCGACGTCATCCTCTCCATCCCGATCCTCCTGTTCGCGATCGGCATCGTCGCGGCGTGCGGTGTTACGGCCGAAGGCTGCCTGGGAGGACTGGTGAAGCCCGGGCGGCCGCTCGTCATCTTCGTGATCGCGCTCTTCACCTGGCCGTACATCGCCCGCATCGTGCGCGGGAACACGCTCTCGCTCCGTGAGAAGGAGTTCATCGAGGCATCCCGGTCGCTCGGCGCGTCGAACACGCGGATCATGTTCAAGGAAGTCCTGCCGAACCTGGTCGCGCCGATCATCGTCTACACGACGCTGCTCATCCCCGGAAACATCCTCTTCGAGGCCGCGCTTTCGTTCCTCGGGCTCGGCGTGCCGCAGCGGACGCCCTCCTGGGGCCAGCAGCTCTCGGACGCGGCGTCGATCTACGAGTTCGCCTGGTGGCTCATGCTCTTCCCCGGGATCTTCCTCGTGCTGACCACCCTGGCGTTCAATCTTCTGGGCGACGGCCTGCGCGACGCCCTCGATCCGAGGAGCAACCGATAACCGGCCCAGGGTGGAGATGCGCATAGGCACTAACTTCGCAGGACGGGCGACGTCAACCCTTGGGAAAGGGCTGCTGCGCCCAACCGCGACGAGCAGCAACGTTCTGATGGATTCGACGAGAGAGGTGGACCTTGCGACGTAGCACGATCGCTCTATTCGTACTCGCGCTGACCTCCCTCGCCCTCGCTGCGGGCTGTGGCGGCGATGGCGGCGGGACGACAGGTGCCGCGGGTACCGAGACAACCGGAGGCGCCGAGCCCACTGCGGGCGGGACCTTCAAGACCGAGACCGACGCGTTCGTTTGGACGGCGAACTTCGATCCGAGTGGCGAGTACCTCGCACAGTTCATCGGCCTGTATTCGAGCCTGCTCGGCCGAACCCTGATGGGGTACTACCACGCAGGCCGACGCGAAGGGCAACGAGATCTATCCCGACCTCGCCGAGGCCGAGCCGGAGATTTCCGAGGACGGCCTGGATTACACGTTCACGATCCGCGACGGCGTGAAGTTCGGTCCGCCCCTGAGCCGCCAGGTCACCTCGGCCGATGTCGAGTACGCCTTCCGGCGCATCGGCACGCCGAGTGTCGTGGCGCAGTACGGGTTCTACTACCTGCCCGTGATCAAGGGCCTCCAGGCCTACAGCGACGCCGGCGGTCTCTCCAAGCCGGCCAATGCCGACGCTCCGATCGAGGGCATCGAGACCCCCGACGACAAGACGATCGTCTTCCACCTCACGGCCCCCACGGGCGACTTCAATTACAGGCTCGCGATGCCGGCCGCAGGGCCGATCCCGGAGGAAGTCGCGAAGTGCTTCCTCAAGGCCGGCGAGTACGGCCCCTTCATGGTCTCCTCGGGCCCGTACCAGGTCGAGGGCGCCGCTGACCTCGACGTCACGAGTTGCGACACGATGAAGGCGGTCGCGGGCTTCGATCCGAACAAGTTCCTGAAGCTCGAGCGGAACCCGGACTACGATCCGGCGACGGACACGCCTGAGGCGCGCCAGAACTTCTTCGACAACTGGGAGATGCTCCTGAACACGAACGCTCAGGACATCTTCGACAAGACGGCCGCCGGGCAGATCGACCTCGCGTACGCGAGCGAGCCCGCCGAGGTCATCCGCCAGTACACGACCAATCCGGACATCGAGCACCTCTACAAGACCAACTCGGGCGACCGGACGTGGTACATCACCATGAACCTGACGCAGCCGCCGTTCGACGACATCCACGTGCGGAAGGCAGCGAACTGGATCATGGACAAGGAAGGCCTCCGCCGCGCTTGGGGCGGTGAGCCGAAGGGCGAGATCGCGAACCACATCGTCCCGGACGCCATGTTCGGCGGTGCGCTCGACGATTACGCTCCGTACGGGACGGAGGGCAACGCCGGCAACCTCGACGAGGCGAAGGCGGAGATGGCCCAGTCCAAGTACGACACGAACCAGGACGGCGTCTGCGACGCACCCGAGTGCTCCGGCGTGCTGCACGTCACGCGCAACACCGACGTGTGGAAGAACATGGAGCCGGTCATCGAGTCGTCGTTCAACAAGATCGGCATCGCCCTCGAGTCCAGGGAGCTCGAGGACTCGTACACGGTCATCCAGACCGTCAGCAAGGCCGTTCCGGTGTCGTCCACGCCCGGTTGGGGCAAGGACTACGCCGACGCCTCGACGTTCATGGTCCTCTTCGACAGCCGCAGCATCCTGCCGGAGGGCAACGTGAACTACTCGCTGGTCGGTCTCACCGCCGAGCAGGTCACTGACATGAAGGTCAAGGGCACGACCACCGGCATTCCGAGCGTCGACGACAAGATCGATGCGTGCAACGCGACGATCGACGACGCCGAGCGCGCGGTTTGCTGGCAGGACCTCGACAAGGACCTCATGGAGAACGTGGTTCCGTGGGTGCCTTACCTCGACGCAAACGCGGACTTCGTGATCAGCGAAGCCGTCGCAGAACTACACGTTCGACCAGAACTCGGGCGACCCCGCCTGGGCGCATCTGGCGATCGATCAGTCCAAGCAGACGAAGTAGCAACAGAGGAACGAAACGACGGAGGGCCGCCCGCTCGGGCGGCCCTCCGTCTCTAAGATCTTCACAGGAGGATCGCGATGGGGCGCTACGTGATCAGACGCCTTCTCTGGACGGGGCTCGTCATCCTCGTCGTGACCTTTCTCACGTTCCTGATCTTCTTCGTGATGATGCCGGGCAACAAGGCGGTCCGGTTCGCGGGCAAGCAGCCGACGCCCGAGATCATCGCGGAGGTCGAAAAGCAGTTCGGTCTCGACAAGCCCGTCTTCGGCATCTCGTTCCCCCAGGTGTGGGAGTCGCGGCCGTGGGCCTCGCAGTACGGCCTCTATCTGAGGCGCCTGGTCGCCGGTGACGGCGATGACTGCCCGGTCGGGATCGACGGCTGCGGCCGGCCCGGGCTCGGCATCTCGTACGACAGCCGCAGCGCCGTTCGCCAGGAGATCATCGAACGGCTGCCGCGAACGCTCGCGCTCGCGATCGGAGCCGCCATCGTCTGGCTCGTCATGGGCGTCTCGATCGGCGTCCTCTCGGCGCTCAAGCGCGGCTCGGTGGCCGACCGCGGCGCCATGGGCTTCGCGCTCTTCGGCGTATCGGCGCCGGTCTTCTGGCTGGGGCTGATCGCGCTCTTTGTCTTCTGGAAAAAGCTCGGGATAGACGCCGTCGGCACGGGCTACGTGGAGTTCACCGTGGACCCGTGGGGGTGGTTCACCCATCTTCTCCTGCCGTGGTTCGTGCTCGCGCTGCTCTACGCGGCCCTCTACGCCCGGATGACCCGCGGGAACCTGATCGACGTGATGGGCGAGGACTACATCCGCACGGCGCGCGCCAAGGGCCTCCCCGAGCGCACCGTCGTCTTCAAGCACGGTCTCCGCGCGAGCCTGACGCCGATCGTGACGATGCTCGGGATGGACTTCGCGCTCCTCATCGGCGGCGCGATCATCACCGAGACGGTGTTCAACATCCAGGGCCTCGGCTACTACGCGGTGTCGTCCGCGCGGAGCCAGGACTTCCCGTCGATCGCCGGCATCGTCATCGTCGCGGCGTTCTTCGTCGCGATCATGAACCTCTTCGTCGACATCGCCTACGCGTACCTCGATCCACGGGTGCGGCTCCAGTGAGCGCCCCCGGCGGACGGATCGGCGAGCCGCTCCTCGAGGTTCGCGATCTCGTGGTGCACTTCCCGACGCTCGGACGGGATCGTCAAGGCCGTCGACGGGCTGACCTTCTCGGTGCATCGCGGCGAGACCTTCGGGATCGTCGGCGAGTCCGGCTCCGGCAAGAGCGTCACGTGCCTGACGGCGCTCGGCCTCATCAACCGGAAGTCGGCGATCGTCACCGGCGAGGTGCTCTTCAAGGGCCTCGACCTGATCTCGCTTCCGCCCGAGCGGCTTCCGTCGATCCGCGGCAAGGATCTCGCGATGATCTTCCAGGATCCGTTCGCGTCGCTCCATCCGATGTACCGCGTCGGCGACCAGCTCGTCGAGGCCGTCCAGGTCCACGAGGACATGTCCAAGTCGGCCGCCCGGGAGCGCGTGGTCGACATGCTGGCCCAGGTCGGGATCCCGAATCCGCGCGAGCGCTTCCGGGACTACCCGCACCAGTACTCGGGCGGAATGCGGCAGCGCGCCATGATCGCGATGGCGCTGCTCCACAACCCCGACATCCTGATCGCCGACGAGCCGACGACCGCGCTCGACGTGACGGTGCAGGCGCAGATCCTCGAGCTGATCGCGCGGATCAAGAACGAGTTCAACATCGGCGTGATCCTCATCACCCACGACCTGTCGGTGATCGCCGACGTCGCGCAGACCGTGATGGTCATGTACGCCGGCCGCGCGTCCGAGCTGGCGGCGAAGGACGAGCTCTTCGACCATCCGCTCCACCCGTACACGTGGGGCCTGCTCGAGTCGATTCCCGAGGTCTCGCAGAAGGGCTCGCGGCTGCTGGCGATCGACGGATCGCCGCCCTCGCTGATCAATCCGCCGTCCGGCTGCTCGTTCCATCCGCGCTGCCCGCACCGCTTCTCGCCGTGCGACATCGACGAGCCTGCGTTCAAGGATCGCGGGGGCGGGCACAAGGAGTCCTGTCACATGACGATCGAGGACAAGCGCCGGACCTGGGCGGAGCGCGAGGAGCGGAGAGGAATCAAGGTCGCCGTATGAGCGTGGTCGAGGCGCCGCATCCCGAGATCCCGGAGGACCCCGCGGAGGACGCGCTCGTCAGCGTCCGCAACCTGACGAAGTTCTTCCCGATCACGCGCGGCATCCTCTTCCAGCGCGAGGTCGCCAAGGTGCACGCGGTCGAGGAGATCTCGTTCGACATCCGCCCCGGCGAAACGCTCGGGCTCGTCGGCGAGTCGGGCTCCGGCAAGTCGACGACGGCGCGGCTGATCACGCGGCTGATCGACTCGACCTCGGGGAAGATCTACTTCGACGGCTGGGACATCACGAACCTGAGCCGGGGCCAGATGCGCCCGCTGCGGCGCGAGATGCAGATCATCTTCCAGGACCCGTACTCGTCGCTGAACCCGCGGCAGACGATCGGGTCGATCATCGGCGCCCCCTACGTGATCCAGAAGACGGAGAAGAACATCCGCCGCCGCGTGCAGGAGCTCATGGACCGGGTCGGTCTGAACCCCGAGCACTACAACCGCTACCCGCACGAGTTCTCGGGCGGCCAGCGGCAGCGCATCGGCGTCGCGCGCGCCCTGGCCTTGAGCCCGCGCCTGATCATCTGCGACGAGCCGGTCTCGGCGCTCGACGTGTCGATCCAGGCGCAGATCCTGAACCTGCTCGAGGGGCTCCAGGACGACTTCAACCTCACGTACCTCTTCATCTCGCACGACCTCGGCGTCGTGCGGCACATCTCCGACCGGATCGCCGTCATGTACCTCGGCCGGATCGTGGAGGTCGGCCAGGCCGACGAGCTCTACGAGAACCCGCAGCATCCGTACACGGCCGCGCTGCTCTCCGCCGTGCCGAAGGGACGATCGGCGAACGGCGGCCGCGAGGGCCGGATCATCCTCACCGGCGACGTCCCGTCGCCGATCGATCCGCCGCCGGGCTGCCCGTTCCACACGCGCTGCCCGAGGGCGCGCAGGGTGTCGGGCAGGGAGGGCGAGGTGCCGGAGAGTTGCCGGACGGACTTCCCACCAATCGGCTCGGTCGAGCAGCGAAACACCGTGGCCTGCTGGTATCCGCTCAGGCCGGGAGAGCAGTTGGGGGATGCCTATGCCCCCCCCGGCCCCGACGAGCTGACCCATGCCGCCGGCCCCCCCAAGAAGGACACGGTTGTGAGCCGCGGCGCACCGCTCGACCAGCGGCGCGGGATCGGCTTCGGGATCCTGATGTACATCATCACGATCGGTTTGTACGGGGGGTACTGGGTTTTCAAGACGTTCGACGAGCTCCGCAAGCACAGCGGCAAGGGCATCGGAGGCGGGATTGCCCTCCTGATCTGGGTCCTGGGCTCGTTGGCTCTTGTTCTTCTCCCAGTTCGCCGCCGAAGGCAGGACCCTCGGGACCCTCGGGACCCGCTACTACGCCATCGTCCTGGCCGGCTCGGTCGCGGTGCTGTGCGTCCAGGTCCGCGCCGGGTTTGAGGTGGGGAAGATGTACGCGGCGGACGGGCAGGCGCCGCCGGTGAGCGGCCTGACCGGCCTCTGGGGCCTCCTGCCGATCGTCGGCTCGATCATCTGGTTCGTGAAGGTGCAGGGCGCGCTGAACGACTTCTGGTGGACACAGCTCAGAAGCAGGGGCCGCTAACCATTTCCCCGGCGCGCCGTCTGAGAAAGCGGTGACTGGGGTTTTCGACCGAGGATGTGAGCGGGCCCAGGAATGGGCGTCGCTCGAACTGGACGGCGAGCTGTCCCAGCTCGAGCGTGCCCTTTTGGCCACGCATCTCCGTCGCTGCGCGGGCTGCGCCGAGACGGTCGCCGGAATGCGGTCGCTGACGGTCGCGCTGCGGGCCGCGCCGTTCGAGCCGCTCGACGCTCCGGTGCTCGTCGTCACCGCGGAGACCCGCCGTTCGCGGCCGCTCGCGGTTCGACTCGCGCTCGCCGCCACGCTGGCCGTGCTCGCAGCCGGGCTCGGCATGTTCGCCGGGACGCTCGGGAACACGTCGCCCACGCCGACGCAGCCGGCTCGGCCCGACCAGCCGATCGCGTTCCTGCCCGAGGATGCGAAGAAGGACGTCCAGGGCATCCGCCCGAGCACGCGTTCGCCGCGCGACGACGTCGGTCTCGGCTCGTCGCAGCTCTTCGGCGGCGTCTGACGCGACCCGACCTTCGCGTCTCTATCCTGAGGGTGTGGCCTTCCAGCCTTCCTTCGTGGCGTCACACGTCTGCTCGCTCGACCACGCCGACCGTGTTGGCGGCGGCCACGTCGCTCACGACGCGGTGCCGCCGCGAAGCGCGGGAGCTTCGGCGCGGGAGGCTTCGCGCCCGTCTTGCGCGCGCTCTTCGCACGGCCGGGATTTCCCGTTGGATAGACTCGCCGCCGACCCCGAGCCAGGAGCCTGAATGCCCAAGAAGGACGCGAACGTCGGTCACATCGTCGAGATCAAGGGCGTCGTCGTCGACGCCGTCTTCCCCGGCGCGCTTCCCGCGATCTACAGCGCGCTGAAGGTCGAGATTCCCGCCCAGGACGGCGGCGAGCAGACCGATCTGATCGCAGAGGTGCAGCAGCACCTCGGAAACGACCGCGTGCGCGCGGTCGCGATGGACTCCACGGACGGACTCGCCCGCGGCGCCGAGGTCAGGGACACCGGCGCGCCGATCTCGGTCCCGGTCGGCGAGGCCACGCTCGGGCGCATCTTCAACGTGCTGGGCGACGTGATCGACGGCAGCCCCGACGAGGTCAAGGCGAAGGAGCGCTGGCCGATCCACCGCGAGGCGCCGAAGTTCGAGGATCTCGTGCCGCGCATCGAGATCTTCGAGACGGGCATCAAGGTCATCGACCTGCTCGCGCCGTACGTGAAGGGCGGGAAGGTCGGCCTCTTCGGCGGCGCCGGCGTGGGCAAGACGGTGCTGATCCAGGAGCTCATCCGCAACATCGCCGCGGAGCACCAGGGCCTCTCGGTCTTCGCCGGAGTGGGCGAGCGCACGCGCGAGGGCAACGACCTCTGGATCGAGATGACCGAGTCGAAGGTGATCGAGAAGACCGCGCTCGTGTTCGGCCAGATGAACGAGCCGCCCGGGAGCGCGCCTGCGCGTGGCCCTGAGCGGCCTGACCATGGCCGAGTACTTCCGCGAGCAGGGCCAGGACACGCTGCTCTTCATCGACAACATCTTCCGCTTCGTCCAGGCGGGCTCCGAGGTGTCGGCGCTTCTCGGCCGCATGCCGTCCGCCGTGGGCTACCAGCCGACGCTCGCGACCGAGATGGGCCAGCTCCAGGAGCGGATCACGTCGACGCGCAAGGGCTCGGTCACGTCGGTGCAGGCGATCTACGTCCCCGCCGACGACCTCACCGACCCGGCGCCGGCCGCCAGCTTCGCGCACCTCGACGCGACCACCGTGCTCTCGCGCGCGATCGCCGAGCAGGCGCTCTACCCGGCCGTCGACCCGCTCGACTCGTTCTCGCGCGCGCTCCAGCCCGACATCGTCGGCGACGAGCACTACCGCACGGCGACCGCCGTGCAGGCGATCCTCCAGCGCTACAAGGAGCTCCAGGACATCATCGCCATCCTCGGAATGGACGAGCTGTCGGACGAGGACCGCCAGGTCGTGCAGCGCGCGCGCAAGATCCAGCGGTTCCTGTCGCAGCCGTTCTTCGTCGCCGAGGCCTTCACGGGCAGCTCGGGCAAGTACGTGCAGCTCGAGGACACGGTGCGCGGCTTCGCCGAGATCATCGAAGGCAAGCACGACGACCTCCCCGAGGCGGCGTTCTACATGGTCGGCGGGATCGAAGAGGTCATCGAGCGCGCCAAGGAGCTCGAGAAGGAAGCCGCGGCCGCGTAGGTCATGGCCGACGGGGCCGTCCACACCTTCTCGCTCTCGGTCGTCACGCCCGAGGGCTCCGCGTACGAGGGCGAGGCGGAGCGCCTCATCGTTCCCGGCGCGGACGGCGAGATCGGCGTCCTCGCGCGGCACGCGCCGCTCGTGGCGATGCTCAAGGCCGGCGAGGTGCGCATCAAGGCCGACGGCGACTGGACGAGCTTCGCCGCCGGCCCGGGCTTCTTCCAGGTGCAGAAGGACCGCGCGATCGTCCTCGTCGACGACGCGGTGCGGGCCGAGGACATCGACGTCGCGCAGGCCGAGCGCGAGGCCGAAGAGGCGCGGGCGCTGATCGAGCGCGCCGACGCCGGCGAGGAAGAGATCGACCGCTGGCAGGCCGAGCAGCGGCTCCGCCACGCCGAGAACAAGCTCGAGCTGGCGGGCCGGTAGCCCCCGGCGCGGGCGGCGCCGGGCACAATTCCGGCGTGGCCACCGCAACCTCCGAACGCACCTCCGCCGAGGCCCGGCTCCGCCGGCTTCTGGCCGAGCGCATCGTCGTGCTCGACGGCGCCTGGGGGACGATGCTCCAGGGGCGCAAGCTGGAGGAGGCCGACTACCGCGGCGAGCGGTTCGCAGACCACGGCTTCGACCTCAAGGGCGACCCGGACCTGCTCAACCTGACGCAGCCCGAGATCGTCCTCGACGTGCATCGCCAGTACCTCGCCGCGGGCGCGGACATCACGACCACGAACACCTTTACGGCGACGTCGATCGGGCAGGCCGACTACGGGCTCGAGGCGGCCGTCTACGACATGAACGTCGCCGGCGCTTCGATCGCCCGCAAGGCCGCGGACGAGGCGGGAGGCCGCTTCGTCGCCGGGTCGCTCGGGCCGCTCAACCAGACGCTCTCGCTCTCGCCGCGCGTCGACGACCCCGCCTTCCGCACGGTCACCTTCGACGAGGTGCGCGACTCCTACGCCGAGCAGATCCGCGGCCTGCGCGACGGCGGGGCCGACTTCCTGCTCCTGGAGACGATCATCGACGCGCTGAACGCCAAGGCCGCGATCGTGGCCGCGCAGGAGACCGCGCCCGAGCTGCCGCTCTGGATCTCGGTGACGATCATCGACCGCTCGGGGCGCACGCTCGCCGGGCAGACGCTCGAGGCGTTCTGGCTCTCGATCGAGCACGCGAAGCCGCTCATCGTCGGCGTCAACTGCTCGCTCGGCGCGACCGAGATGCGGCCGCACGTGGAGGAGCTCTCGCGCATCGCCGACACGTTCACGAGCTGCTACCCGAACGCGGGCCTGCCGAACGCCTTCGGCGACTACGACGAGCAGCCGCACGACACGAGCCGGCTGCTCAAGGAGCTGGGGGAGGCGGGGCTCGTCAACGTCGTCGGCGGCTGCTGCGGCACGACGCCCGAGCACACGCGCCAGATCGTCGAGGCCGTCTCGGGGCTCCCGCCGCGCCGCGTCCCCGAGCACCGTCCCGCCACTCGCTTCTCGGGGCTCGAGCCGTTCGAGCTCTTCGAGGGCACGACCTTCACCGCGATCGGCGAGCGGACGAACGTGACCGGCTCGGCGCGCTTCCGCGGCCTGATCGAGGCCGGCGACTACCAGGGCGCGCACCGACGTCGCGCTCGAGCAGGTGCGCGGCGGCGCGAACATCCTCGACGTGAACATGGACGCCGACCTGCTCGACTCGGAGCAGGCGATGACCACGTTCCTGAACATCCTCGCGACCGAGCCCGAGGCCGCGCGCCTGCCGGTGATGATCGACAGCTCGCGCTGGTCGGCCATCCAGGCGGGGCTGCGCTGCGTCCAGGGCAAGCCGATCGTCAACTCGATCTCGCTGAAGGAGGGGGAGGAGGACTTCCTCGCCAAGGCGCGGGAAGCCCGCCGCTTCGGCGCCGCGCTCGTCGTCATGGCCTTCGACGAGCAGGGCCAGGCCGACACGGTCGAGCGCAAGGTCGAGATCTGCGGCCGCGCCTACGACCTGCTCGTCGCCGAGGGGATCGCGCCCGAGGATCTGATCTTCGACCCGAACGTGCTCGCGGTCGCGACCGGCATGGAGGAGCACGCGCAGTTCGCCAAGGCGTTCATCGAGTCGGTGCCGCTCGTCAAGGCGCGCTGCCCGGGCGCGCGGATCTCCGGCGGGATCTCGAACCTCTCCTTCGCGTTCCGCGGCAACGAGCCGGTGCGCGAGGCGATCCACTCGGCGTTCCTCTACCACGCGATCCGCGCCGGGCTCGACATGGGAATCGTCAACGCGGGCCAGCTGCCGGTCTACGAGGACATCCCGCGCCGACCTGCTGGAGCGCGTCGAGGACATCGTCTTCGACCGCCGCCCCGACGCGACCGAGCGCATGGTCGAGTTCGCCGCGACCGTCCACGGCGAGGCCTCGAAGCGCGAGCTCGACCTCTCCTGGCGCGAGGCCCCGGTGGCCGAGCGGCTCTCGTACGCGCTCGTCCACGGCGTCGTCGACTTCATCGAGGCCGACACCGAGGAGGCGCGCCAGGCCGCCGAGCGCCCGCTCGACGTGATCGAGGGCCCGCTCATGAACGGCATGGAGATCGTCGGCGACCTCTTCGGCTCGGGGAAGATGTTCCTCCCGCAGGTCGTGAAGAGCGCGCGGGCGATGAAGCGCGCCGTCGCCTACCTCGAGCCGTACATGGAGGCCGAGCGCGTCGAGGGCGAGTCGCGCACGCAGGGGAAGCTCGTGCTCGCCACGGTCAAGGGCGACGTCCACGACATCGGCAAGAACATCGTCGGGGTCGTCCTCGGCTGCAACAACTACGAGGTCATCGACCTCGGCGTCATGGTGCCGAGCGACCGGATCCTCGACACGGCCGTGGAGGAGAACTGCGACCTCGTCGGCCTCTCCGGGCTGATCACGCCGTCGCTCGACGAGATGGTGCACGTGGCCGAGGAGATGGAGCGGCGCGGGCTCGAGATGCCGCTGCTCATCGGCGGCGCCACCACCTCGCGCCAGCACACGGCGGTGCGGATCGCGCCCGTCTACTCGAACCCGACGCTGCACGTGCTCGACGCGTCGCGCGTCGTCCGCGTCGTCTCGGGCCTGCTCGATCCCAAGCAGCGCGAGGCGGTGCAGCAGGAGGCCCTGGACGACCAGGCGCGGCTGCGGACGCTGCATTCGGAGCAGACGCGCCGGCCGCTGCTTCCGCTCGCCGAGGCCCGTGCGCGGCGCAGCCCGGTCGAGTGGCGCGCCGAGGATCTGCCCGCGCCCGCGTTCACCGGCCTGCGCACCGTCGAGCCCGATCTCGCCGCGCTGCGCTCCTACATCGACTGGCAGTTCTTCTTCCACGCCTGGGAGCTCAAGGGCAAGTTCCCCAAGATCCTCGACGACCCGGAGAAGGGCGCGGCCGCGCGCGAGCTCTTCGAGAACGCGAACGAGCTCCTCGACGAGATCGTCGCCGGGGAGCTGCTGACCGCGCGCGGCGTCTACGGCTTCTGGGCGGCGCAGGCCGAGGGCGACGACATCGTGCTGGGCGACGGCACGCGCTTCCACATGCTGCGCCAGCAGGCCGACCACGGCGACGAGCGCCCGAACCGCTCGCTGGCCGACTTCGTCGCTCCCGTGGAGACCGGCCTCGCGGATCACATCGGCGCCTTCGCGGTCACGGCCGGGATCGGCGCCGAGGAGCTGGCGGCGCGCTACGACGCCGAGCACGACCCGTACCGCTCGATCATGGTCAAGGCGCTCGCCGACCGGCTCGCGGAGGCCTTCGCCGAGTACGTCCACGAGCAGGCGCGGCGCGAGTGGTACGAGACCGGCGAGCCGCTGCCCAAGGAGGAGCTCCTCGCCGAGCGCTTCCGCGGCATCCGGCCCGCGTTCGGCTATCCGGCCTGCCCGGACCACTCCGAGAAGGAGACGCTGTTCGCCCTGCTCGGCGCGCGCGAGCTCGGGATCGACCTCACGGAGAACTACGCCATGACCCCGGCCGCGAGCGTGAGCGGCATCTACCTCGGGCACCCGGCGGCGCGCTACTTCTCGGTCGGGCGCGTCGGCGCCGACCAGGTCGCCGACTACGCCGCGCGCAAGGGGATCGACCTCGCCGCGGCGAACAAGCTGCTGGGTACCGGCTGACCCTCTCCGGGGGCTCCGCTATCCTCGACCCATCGCCTCTCGGCGATTTTTTCCATGAGGACGACGCTCAAGAGAGGCGTGAGTCGCGCGACGACGAACGGCACGCCCGCCGTTCCGCCGGTGCCGCTCACGCAGATGTCCCGTTACGGCCCGCCGCGGCGCAGCATCGCTGTGTCGATCGGGCGGGTCTTCCTGTGGATGATCGTCGGGGTGCTCGTGCTGATCGGCGGGCTCGCCGGCGGCGCCTGGCTCTGGGGCGAGCACACGGTCGCGCTCGTCGCGCCGCAGACGAAGGCCGAGATCGAGGCGCTCCCGGCACTCGCCGACGTCCCCGAGCTGAACGAGCCGGCGGTCGCACTGTTCATCGGCTACGACTGGCGCAAGGGCGACGGGGACAAGCTGAACTCCCGCTCGGACACGCTGATGCTCGTCCGCGTCGATCCGAAGCAGAAGACGGTCTCGATGCTGTCGCTCCCGCGCGACCTGCTGGTCACCACGGTCGGCTGCGAGGGGCACCCGGCGCGCACGACCAAGATCAACGAGGCCTACACCGACTGCGGCATCAAGGGTGCGATCGAGACCGTC
This sequence comes from uncultured Actinomycetes bacterium, assembly GCA_963724315.1. GTDB lineage: Bacteria > Actinomycetota > Thermoleophilia > Gaiellales > Gaiellaceae > CAVRUF01. The sequence continues at coordinate 120,395 of CAVRUF010000009.1, forward strand.
CACCAGCTCACCGGCGTCGACATCAACTACTACGTCACGGTCGACTTCGCCGGGTTCGTCAAGACCGTGGACAACCTGGACGGCATCTTCCTGGACATCGACCGGCGCTACTTCAACGACAACTCGGGCTTCGGCGAGGACTACTCGGCCATCGACCTCGAGCCCGGCTACCAGCGGCTCGGCGGCCGCAAGGCGCTCTCGTTCGTGCGCTTCCGCCACACCGACAACGACTTCTTCCGCAACGCGCGCCAGCAGGCGTTCGTGAAGGGCGTGAAGCAGCAGCTCGCGGCGCGTTCGAACATCGCGAAGCTGCCCGCGGTCGTCACGACGATCGCCAAGTCGGTCACCGTCGGCGCGGGCGGCAAGAAGAAGGTCGACCTCGACACGCTGCTCACGTTCGGCCGGCTCGTCTACGAGCTGCCGAGCGGCAACTTCTTCCAGCCGCGTCTCGAGAACCTCGAGTCGAACGCGTACTTCCAGCTCATCCCGCCCGAGGGCGAGGTCCAGCGCGTCGTCGAGGAGTTCATGACCCCGGATCCGGACGCCGGCAAGAAGGCCACGCGCTCGGCGGTCGGCGAAAAGCCTGCCAAGACCACCGCCGATGCGCCGCCGGCCTCGCAGGTCTCCGTCGAGGTTCTGAACGGCAACGGCGTGGAAGGCTCCGCCGAGGACGCGACCTTCCTCCTGGGCCAGCGCGGCTACCAGTCGCTGAACGGCGGGAACGCCGAGACGCTCGACAACTTCAAGACGCAGATCTTCTACGACGCCGAGGAGGAGGGCGCCGAGGCGGCCGCGCGCGTGCTCGCGACGCTCTTCGACACGACCGAGGTCGCCCCACAGCCGGCCGGCGACCCGCTCGACACGCTGGTGCGGGTGATCGTCGGCAAGACGTTCCAGGGCAGTCTTGCGCCCGCACCGAAGGACTCGACGCCCGAGCACGAGCCGCCTCACGTCGTCACCGACGCGAGCGCGGTCGAGCCGCTTGTCCGCGAGGCGCGCAAGCAAGGTTCGGTTCCCGCTGCTCGTCCCGACCGTGCACGAGTCGAGCTCGAGCCTCTCCACGCTGCGCCCGATCCGCGTCTACGGCCTCGGCGGCAAGGGCAACAGCGCCGTCCGGATCGTCTACAACGGCCCCTCGGAGTTCGACTACTGGGGGATCCAGGAGACGAACTGGCTGGATGCGCCGGTGCTCGAAGGGCCGACGCTGAAGCGGCGAATCCGAGGGCGCGAGTACAAGCTCTACTACAACGGCTCGCACCTGCACATGGTCGCCTTCGAGGAGAACGGGGCCTCGTACTGGGTCGTGAACACGCTCCTCGACGGGCTCACGAACGAGACCATGATCGCGATCGCCAAGGGCTTGAAGCCCCTCCCCAAGAACTAAACTCAGTCGGCGTTGTCCAGCAAGGAACCCATAGGGATTCTCGGCGCGGGCTGGGTCGGGCTCGTCACGGCCGCCTGCTTCGCCGAGCTCGGCCACCCGGTCATCGTGCGGGACGTCGTGCCCGCGCGGATCGCCGACCTCGAGGCCGGCCGCGTCCCGATCTTCGAGCCGGAGCTCGAGGAGCTGATCGCCAAGAACCGAGAGCGGATTCGTTTCACGCTCTCGATGGACGACGTCTTCGCCGCCGCGCGCATCGCGTTCGTCTGCGTGGGGACGCCGTCCACGTACTCCGGCGACGCCGATCTCACCGCCGTCTGGCACGTGCTCGACGAGCTGCCCGCCTTCGAGGAGCGCGCGCTGCTCGTCATGAAGAGCACCGTCCCGGTCGGAACCGGCGAGAAGGTGCGTCATGAGCTCGACACGCGCGGGCTCGCGCACGTCGGCTACGTCTCGAACCCCGAGTTCCTCGCCGAGGGCACCGCCGTCAAGAACTTCATGAACCCGGACCGGGTCGCGGTCGGTGCGTTCGCGGACGCGGACGGAGACACGGTCGCCGCGCTCTACGAGCCGCTCGGCGCGCCGGTCGTGCGCACCGACGTCGCCTCCGCGGAGATGATCAAGCTCGCCTCGAACGCGTTCCTCATGACGCGCATCAGCTTCATCAACGAGATCGCGAACGTCTGCGAGCTCGTCGGCGCCGATGTCGCCCGAGTCGCCGAAGGAGTGGGGCTCGACCACCGGCTCGGCCCGCACTTCCTGCGCGCCGGGATCGGCTACGGCGGCTCGTGCTTCCCGAAGGACTCGCTGGCGCTCAAGCAGCTCGCCGCGAACTCGGGCTACCACTTCCAGCTGCTCTCCGCGGTCATCGAGGTCAACGAGCTGCAGAAGCGCCGCGTGGTCGCCAAGCTCGTGAAGCACCTCGGCCCGCTCCAGGGGAAGACCGTGGCGCTGCTCGGGCTCTCGTTCAAGCCGAACACCGACGACCTGCGCGAGGCGCCGAGCCTCGTGCTCGCGTCGCGCCTGCTCGCCGAGGGGGCGAGCGTGCGCGCGTGGGATCCGGTCGCGCTGGCCGAGGCCGGGAAGCTGCTCAGCGGCGTCGAGCTGTGCGAGACGGTCGCCGACGCGATCGCCGGCGCCGACGCCGCCGTGATCGTGACCGAGTGGGAGCACCTCGCCGATCTGGCCTCCGCCGAGACGCTGGCCGCGATGCGGAACCCGCTGATCGTGGACGGCCGCAACATGCTCGATCCCGAGACTGTTCGCGCCGCCGGGTTCGCGTACGAGGGGATCGGGCGCGCCGCGTCGCCGTTCCGCCCGATGCGCGAGACCGAGGAGCGCGAGCCGGACCTCCAGGCCTGATGGAAGCGCTCGTCCTCGCCGGGGGGAAGGCGGAGCGCCTCGGCGACGCCGCGCAGGGCCTGCCGAAGCCGCTCGTCCCCGTTGCGGGGCGGCCGCTGCTCGCGCACACGCTCGGCCGGCTCGCGGCGGTGGGCGTCGACCGCGTGATCGTCGCCTGCGCGGCCGGGGATGAATCGAAATTCACCGAGGCGCTCTCCGGGCTCGGCCCCGAGATCGTGGCGGTGGGGGAGCCGGAGGCGCTCGGCCGCGGCGGCGGGCTGCGCCATGCGGCCGCCGCGCGACGCGACGACGGCCCGGTGTTCGCCATGAACGGCGACGAGATCCTCGACTGCGACTTCGAGGCGCTGCTCGCGTTCCACGACCGCTCGGGCGCGGCGGGGACGATCGTCGTGTGCCCGTTGGTTTCGCCGTTCGGCGTCGTCGAGCTCGACGGCGACCGCGTGACCGGCTTCCGCGAGGGGCCGAAGCTGCCCCACTGGGTGAACGCGGGGCTCTACGTCCTCGGGGAGGAAGCCCTGGCGCGCCTCCCGGAACGAGGCGACCACGAGCAGTCGACCTTCCCGGAGCTGGCCGCCGAGGGGCGCCTGGCCGGGTTTCGCCACGAGGGGCTGTGGCTGACGGTCAACACGCCGAAGGATCTGCGCCGCGCCGAGGAGGCGCTGGCCGTGGGTGCCGCATCGTGAGCGACATGTCGCCCAACCTGCTCGACCTCGACCGCTTCGCCGCGGACGTGCTGCGCGTCGAGAAGCCGTGGGGCTACGAGATCATCTTCGCGCACACCGATCTCTACGTCGGAAAGCTCCTGTTCGTCCGCGCGGGCGAGCAGCTGAGCCTCCAGTTCCACAAGGAGAAGGACGAGACGATCTACGTCCACGAGGGCAAGATCGAGCTCGAGATCGGCGAGCCCGGCGGCCCGCTCGACACGGAGGTCGTCGGCACGGGCCGGGCGTTCCACGTGAAGCCGGGAACGGTGCACCGCTGGCGGGCGCTCGAGGACTCGGTCGTCCTCGAGGCCTCGACGCCGCAGCTCGACGACGTCGTGCGGATCGAAGACCGCTACGGCCGCGCCGATTCGCCGGCGTAGCGACACTCTGCACCGATCCGCCGTGATTCCGGCACGTTCGGCGTCAGACACGTGCGCGTTCGGGCGATACGCCGACCGCAGGGGAATGTGCAACACGGGGACCCCCGGGGACACCCGGCGCAGTACCCCGAGGCTCGTGGGTAGGATCCGCTCCGACATGGCCGCCACCGCCAAGTACGACGTCAAGGATCTCGCCCTCGCGCCCGAGGGCGTGCAGCGCATCGTCTGGGCCGACGGGCACATGCCCGTCCTGGCCGCCATTCGCGAGCGGTTCGAGCGCGAGCGCCCGCTCGAGGGCTTCCGGCTTTCGGCCTGCCTGCACGTCACGACCGAGACGGCGAACCTGGCGCGCACGCTGAAGGCGGGCGGCGCCGACCTCGTCCTCTGCGCGTCCAACCCGCTCTCCACGCAGGACTACACCGCCGCCGCGCTCGTCGCCGAGTACGACATTCCCGTGTTCGCGATCCGCGGCGAGGACGACGCGACCTACTACTCGCACATCACCGCCGCGGTCGACCACAAGCCGCACCTGACGATGGACGACGGCGCCGACGTGATCGGCGTCCTCCACAAGGACCGGCGCGACCAGCTCGGCGAGATCATCGGCGGCACCGAGGAGACCACCACCGGGGTCATCCGCCTGAAGGCGCTCGAGGCATCCGGCGAGCTCGGCTTCCCCATCGTCGCGGTGAACGAGGCGAAGACGAAGCACCTCTTCGACAACCGCTACGGCACGGGCCAGTCGACGATCGACGGGATCATCCGCGCCACCAACGTCCTCCTCGCCGGCAAGAAGTTCGTCATCGCCGGCTACGGCTGGGTCGGGCGCGGCGTCGCCATGCGGGCCCGCGGGATGGGCGCGCAGGTGATCGTCACCGAGGTCGATCCGATGCGCGCGCTCGAGGCTCTCATGGACGGCTTCGAGGTGCTCCCGATGGAGCGCGCCGCCGAGGTCGGCGACATCTTCTGCACCGCGACCGGCGACAAGCACGTCATCTCCCGCGACTCGATCGCGCGCATGCGCGACGGCGCGATCCTCTCCAACACCGGCCATTTCAACGTCGAGATCGACATCGATGCGCTGGAGGAGCTCTCGACCTCCAAGCGGCAGGTGCGCGAGAACGTCGACGGCTACGAGCTGGGCGACGGCCGCATGATCTACCTGATCGCCGACGGCCGGCTCGTCAACCTGTCGGCCGCCGAGGGGCATCCCGCCGCGGTCATGGACATGAGCTTCGCGAACCAGGCGCTCGCGGCCGAGTACGTCGTGCAGAACGCCGACAAGCTCGAGAAGCGCGTCTACGACGTTCCCGAGGCGATCGACAAGGAGATCGCCCGGCTCAAGCTCGAGTCGATGGGCGTGGACATCGACACCCTCACCGAGGAGCAGGCCAAGTACCTGGCTTCCTTGGGATGGAAGGGCACCTAACCCGCTCGAGCCCGAGCAGAAGTCGTCCGACTCAGCGCCGACCGCGTGGTCGTGCTCGACCAGCGGCGTCTTCCCGGCGAGGAAGTCGAGCTCTCCTGCTTCTCCGCGGCCGAGGTCGCCGACGCGATCCGCGTGTTGGCCGTGCGGGGCGCTCCCGCGATCGGTGTCGCCGCGGCGTACGGCTACGCGCTGGCCGCTGACCGGGGAGAGGATCTGGCGGAGGCGCGCGCGGTGCTGCTGGCCTCCCGGCCGACCGCGGTGAACCTCGCGTGGGCGCTCGGCGAGCTCGATGCGGTTCCTCCGGAGCGGTGGGCCGAGCGCGCGCGGGAGATCCACGCCGAGGAGGTCGAGCGCTGCCGCCGCATGGCCGAGCATGCGCTCACGCTGTTCGAGCCCGGGTCGCGCCCGCTGACGCACTGCAACGCGGGCGCGCTGGCGACCGGCGGCGTCGGCACGGCGCTCGGCGCGGTCGTGCGCGCCTGGGAGGAGGGCCGGGTCGAGTCGGTGCTCGTCGGCGAGACGCGTCCGCTCAACCAGGGGGCGCGGCTGACGGCGTGGGAGCTCGAGCGCGCCGGGGTTCCGCACGCCGTCTGCATCGACAGCTCCGCAGCGTCGCTCATGGCGCGCGGCGAGATCACGCACGTCGTCGTCGGCGCCGACCGCATCGCGCGAAACGGCGACACGGCGAACAAGATCGGCACGTACGCGCTGGCGGTGCTCGCGCGCCACCACGGGATTCCTTTCGTCGTGGTCGCGCCGACGTCCACGATCGACCTTGCGGCGGCGACCGGGGCGGACATCCCGATCGAGGAGCGCGACGCGGCCGAGATCACGTCCAGGTTCGCCGCCAGGAACCCCGCCTTCGACGTCACGCCGGCCGAGCTCGTCACCGCATTCGTCACGGAGAACGGCATTCGCGAGAGAATCCCGGCATGAAGGCGATGGTCATGGCGGCGGGGCTCGGCACGCGGCTGCGTCCGCTGACGGATTTCCTCCCGAAGCCGATGATGCCGATCGCCAACCGGCCCGTTCTCCACCACCTGCTCAACCTGCTGCACCGCCACGACGTGACGCAGGTCGGGATCAACCTCCACGCGGCGCCGGACATGATCCAGCGCTACTTCGGGGACGGCTCGAGCCTCGGCATGGAGATCCGCTGGTCGCTCGAGCCTCAGCTCCTCGGCACCGCCGGCGGCACGAAGAAGCTCGCGGACTACTGGGGCGGCGAGACGATCCTCGTCACCTCCGGGGACGGCCTGCACGACATCGACGTCACCGCGCTGCTCGGCCACCACCGGCGCACGGGCGCGCTCGCGACGCTCGCCGTGAAGCCCGTGTCGGATCCGTCCCTGTACGGCGTCCTGATTCTCGACCGCGATACGCGGGTGCGCGGCTTCCAGGAGAAGCCGACGCGCGACGAGGCGCGCTCCGATCTCGCGAACTGCGGCGTCTACGTGATCGAGCCGGAGCTGCTCGAGCGGATTCCGGCGGACAAGCCCGTGGACTTCGGCCAGGACATCTGGCCGGCGCTCGTCGCGGCGGGCGAGCCGATCTACGCGTACACGACGATGGCGTACTGGAACGACGTGGGCGACCTCGACGCGCTGCGGAACGGGATCCTCGACGCGGTGCTCGGAAACGTCCGGGTCGAGCTGGCCGGCGAGGAGATCTCCCCGGGCATCTGGGCCGAGGACGGCTGCCGGATCAGCGCCGACGCGCAGGTGGACGGTCCCGTCGTGCTCGGTCGCAACGTGGTCGTCGAGGACGGCGCTCAGATCCGCGGGCCGGCGGTGATCGGCGCGGACTGCCGCGTCGGGCGCGAGGCCGCGATCCGGCGCGCGGCGCTTCTCCCCGGGTCGATCATCCCGGACGAGGGGCTCGCCGTCGCCGGCATCTTCGGGGACGCCTCGAAGCTCGCGGACTCGATCCTGCGCTACCCGGCGTAGCCCTTCGCAGAAGTCACACTTTCGGCACAGGTTTGTGCCAGACACGTGCGCATTTGCGGCCTAGCCTGGAGACATGCGGATTCTCGACGTGCTGGTGCCGGTCAGGTGCGCCGCGTGCGGCCTGGGTGAGCGGCTGCTCTGCGCGGCGTGCCGGGCGTCGATCCGGATCCTCGGGCCGCCGCTTTGCGCCCGCTGCGGCGCGCCGACCGCCTGGCCGGTCGAGCGCTGCGCGGAGTGCTCGGGGAGGCGGCTGCCGTTCCGTACGGCGAGGGCGGCGGTGGCGTACGAGGGCCCGGCGCGGGCGCTCGTGGCCGGCTGGAAGGAGCGCGGGCTGCGAACGGTCGCGGCGGAGGCGGCCGGGCTCGTCGGGGCGGTGGTGCCTCGACCCCGCGTGGACGCGATCGCGTTCGTTCCCGGCGACCACGACCGCACGCTCTGGCGTGGGCATTCGACGGCGGAGCAGCTCGCCCATGCGCTGGGGGAGCTATGGGGCCTGCCGGTCGTCGCAGCGCTCGAACGCTCGCGCCATGCGCCGCGGCAGCGCGGGCTCTCGCGGACGGCGCGCCGGGCGAACGTCCGCGGCTCCCTCCGCTGCGTCCGCGCGCCGCCGCGAACGGTCGCGCTCGTGGACGACGTCTACACGACCGGGGCGACCGTGTCCGCGGCCGCGACCGAGCTCAAGCGCGCAGGGGCGCGGACCGTGGACGTGGTCACGTTCGCCCGCACGATCAGAGGACGGTGAATGCGGGCCGGAATCGGGTACGCTCACATCCAGGTCGCGTCGTCGACGAGGAGGGGCAGTGAATCTCCAGATCAAGGGAAAGCACGTCGAGTTGACCCCAGACCTCAGGGAGTACGCGGCGAAGAGGCTCGAGAAGATCGAGCGGCACCTGAACGATCACGAGCTGCGCGTCGACCTCGAGCTCGAGGAGGAGCAGAACCCGGCGATCGGCACGCCCCAGCGGGCCGAGGCGACCGTCTGGGCGAACGGGAGCGTGCTGCGGGCCCATGAGAACTCCGCGGACATGAAGGCGTCCATCGATCTCCTCGTGGACAAGCTCGAGCGCCAGGCAAAACGGCTGCACGACAAGCGGCTCCGCAAGCCGCCGCACGCGCATTCCGCGAACCTACGACGCCGATCCGGGGCCGTACGAGCCGGAGCCCGAGGAGGTGGAGTCCTTGATCGTCAAGACGAAGCAGTTCGCGCTCAAGCCCATGAGCGCCGAGGAAGCGATCCTCCAGCTCGAGCTGCTCGGCCACTCGTTCTTCGTCTTCCGCAACGCGGAGACGCTCGAGGTCAATGTCCTCTACAGGCGGCGTGACGGCAAGTACGGCCTGATCGAGCCGCAACTCCTCTAGCCCTGAACGAGCCGCCCCGCGACCTGCTGACGTTCCGTCTGGTTCCGACGGGCGTGACCGGCATCCCGCGTCTGCGGGAATGGGACGGATTCGCAGTCGTCGAGCTGCCCGAGCTCGCGGGCGAGCCGGACGAGTTCGAGCTGCTCGTCCCGGTGGACGGTCCTCCCGCCGTCCAGGCGGCCGCGAACATCCCGGAGTCCGCGATCGACCGGGTCACGAAGGCGCTCGACTCGCAGCTCGACCGGCCCTACGAGGTGCACGCGGTGCGCCAGGACGCCGGGCACTTCGCCGTGGGCGCGCGGAAGCAGCCCCAGGGCGACGCGATCGACCTTCCCGACGACCTGCCGGCGACCGAGCTCCAGGTCGTCCGAGCCCCCGACGGCGAGTACGAGACGAGCGCCGACGGAGAGCCGATCGACCCGGCCGACCAGGAGCTGTACGAGCCTGCGCTCGCGATGCTCGAGCGGCGTGGACGAGCCCGATTCGAGTCCTTCGTCGCTCGTGCCGATAAGGCCGAGGGTGGGCGATGGCGGGTCACGGTGGACCCGCTCTGACCGCTACCCTTGAGAGCAAATGGCCGATAACTACGGGGGATTCGAGAAGGTTCTGCGCCTGGGCGAAGGGCGCCGCGTCAAGCGGCTCGCCCAGCAGGCTGCGTACATCTCGACGCTCGAACCCGACTTCGAGCAGCTGAGCGACGCCGAGCTCGCCGCGAAGACGGTCGAGTTCCGCGAGCGCATCGAGAACGGCCAGCCGCTCGAGGAGATCCTCTTCGAGGCGTTCGCCGCGGTCCGCGAGGCCGGCCGGCGGGCGCTGGGGATGCGCCACTTCGACGTCCAGCTGATGGGCGGCATCGCACTCCACGAGGGCGACATCGCCGAGATGAAGACCGGTGAGGGAAAGACGCTCGTCGCGACGCTCCCGCTCTACCTGAACGCGCTCCCGGGACACAACGTCCACCTGGTCACGGTCAACGACTACCTGGCCAAGCGCGACATGGAGTGGATGAGCCCGGTCTACAACGCGCTCGGACTGCGCGCCGGCGTTCATCCGCAACATGATGCCGGGCAACGAGCGCAAGGAGGCGTACGCCGCCGACATCACGTACGGCACGAACTCCGAGTTCGGCTTCGACTACCTGCGCGACAACATGGCGACGTCGCTCGAGGCGACGTCACAGCGCGGCCACCAGTTTGCGATCGTGGACGAGGTCGACTCGATCCTGATCGACGAGGCGCGGACGCCGCTCATCATCTCCGGCGAGCCCGAGACCGCCGCGAAGACCTACTACGACTTCGCGCGGATCGTGAAGACGCTCGAGGGCGTCCCGGTGCTAATCGGCGCCCAGGGCGAGGACGCCTACGGCGACGCCGACTACACCTACGACGAGAAGTTCAAGAACGTGTCGCCGCTCAAGGGGGCGATCGACAAGGTCGAGGCGGCGCTCGGGATCGAGAACCTCTACGACCCGCACAGCGCCCAGCTCGTGAACCACCTGATCCAGGCGCTCAAGGCCGAGTCGCTCTACCACCGCGACGACGAGTACGTCGTCATGGACGGCGAGGTGAAGATCGTCGACGAGTTCACCGGCCGGATCATGGAGGGGCGCCGCTGGTCGGACGGCCTCCACCAGGCGGTCGAGGCGAAGGAGCGCGTGCCGATCAAGGAGGAGCACATCACGCTCGCCACGATCACGCTCCAGAACTACTTCCGCCTCTACCAGAAGCTCGCCGGCATGACCGGTACGGCCAAGACCGAGGAGAAGGAGTTCAAGGAGATCTACGACCTCACCGTCATCGAGATCCCCACGAACGAGCCGATGGTGCGCGACGACAAGCACGACTACATCTACAAGCACAAGCAGGCCAAGTACGACGCCGTGCTGAAGGACATCAAGGAGCGCTACGAGATCGGCCAGCCGGTGCTCGTCGGGACGATCTCCGTCGAGGTGTCCGAGCACCTCTCGCAGCTCATGACGCGGCAGGGCATCCCGCACAACGTCCTGAACGCGAAGAACCACGAGCGCGAGGCCGAGATCATCATGGACGCCGGCCGCGCGGGCGCGGTCACGATCGCGACGAACATGGCCGGCCGAGGCGTCGACATCAAGCTCGGCGAGGGCGTGCTCGAGGTCGGCGGCCTCTACGTCGTCGGGACGGAGCGCCACGAGGCGCGGCGCATCGACAACCAGCTCCGCGGCCGCTCGGGCCGCCAGGGCGACCCCGGCGAGACGCGCTTCTACCTGTCCGCCGAGGACGAGCTCGTGCGCCTGTTCGCCGGCGACCGGATCTACCGGATCATCGACCGCTTCGGGCTCCCCGACGACGAGCCCATGGAGTCGGGGATGCTCTCGAAGCAGATCGAGGGCGCCCAGAAGAAGGTCGAGGAGCAGAACTTCGTCTCGCGCAAGAACGTCCTCAAGTACGACGACGTCATGAACATCCAGCGGATGGTCATCTACGAGCAGCGCCAGCGCGTGCTCGAGGGCGAGGACCTGTCCGAGGAGATCAAGGACTGGGCGGACGAGCTCGTCGAGTCGATCGTCTACGAGCACACCGAGGGCGACCACGATGAGGAATGGGATCTGCCCGGCCTGCTCGCGCGCGATGACCGCGCTCTACGAGAGCGAGATCACGGCCGAGGAGCTCGCGAGCCAGCCGTGGACGCGCGAGGAGCTGATCGAGGAGTTCCAGGAGGACGCCCAGGACGCCTATGCCGCCAAGGAGGAGGAGCTCGGACCGGAGCTGATGCGCGAGGTCGAGCGCTTCCTCATGCTCCAGATCGTCGACTCCCGCTGGCGCGAGCACCTGGACGTCATGGAGTACCTGCGCGAGGGCATCCACCTGCGCGCGATGGCTCAGAAGGATCCGCTCTCGGAGTACCGCTCCGAGGGCCACGCGATGTTCACCGAGCTCTCGGCGACGATCCGCGAGGAGGTGCTCCGGCATCTCTTCCACGTGCAGATCGACCCGGCGGAGCAGCCGACGCTCGAGCCGGCGCGCTCGAGCCGGAGGCGGCGGGAACGGGAACCTCATCTACGAGCACGAGTCGGTCTCCGGCTCGGATGCGATCCTCGCGGCGGGCGCTGCGGGCGGGATGGAGGCCGCCGCCGCGACGGCGCAGGCCCCGGCCCGGCACGAGCAGCGCGTCGCCACCGAGTGGGACACGGTCGGCCGCAACGACCCGTGCCCTTGCGGCTCCGGCAAGAAGTACAAGAAGTGCCACGGCGCCTGAACCGCCGCGCGGCGCGTTAGCGTCCACGCGTGGAGTTCGCCGAGTTCGTCCTCTCCGAGCTGCCGTTGCCGGGCCGCGTGCTCGAGGTCGGCTGCGGGGACGGGACGCTGGCGCTCGCAGCTGGCCGAGGCGGGTCACGACGTGCTCGCCGATCGACCCGACGTGCGCCCGAGGGCGCGATCTTCCGGCGGGTGACGCTCGAGGAGCTCGACGATCCCGGCCCGTTCGCGGCGGTTGTCGCCTCGCTGTCGTTGCACCACGTCGCCGACCTCGACGTCGCGCTCGACCGGATCGTGGCGCTGCTCGAGCCCGGCGGGCTCCTGCTCCTCGACGAGTTCGCGCCGGACCGCCTCGACGACAGACACGACCGACTGGTGGTACGGCCAGCGCCGCGCGGTCGCGGCCGCGCGCGGGAAGGGAGCGCCGGCGTCGCTCGAGGTCTTCCGCGAGGAGCAGGCCCGCGGCCACGAAGGTCTCCACGGCTACGACGCGATGCGCCCGGCGCTCGACGCGCGCTTCGACGAGCGCTCGTTCAGCTGGGAGCCGTACCTCTACCGAGAGCTCGGCGGCGTCACGACCCGCGCGCTCGAGGAGACGCTGATCAAGGCGGGCGCGATCCAGGCGACGGGCTACCGCTACGCCGGCGTCCGCCGTTAGAGCGCGGCCAGCCTGCGGTCGGCCTCATCCGAATCGAGCCCTGGAACGTCCACGATCTTGCGCCGCGAGCTCGCGCCCGCGACCACCGCGACCGGAACGCCGAGCAGCCCGGACAGCAGCACCTCGACCGCGTCGTTCGCGCGCCCCTTCTCCGGCGCGGCCGCGACGCGCACCTTCCACGCGTCGCCGTGGCGCCCGACCAGCTCGGTCGTCCGCGCCCCGGGAGACACCACGACGGCGATCCGGCCCACCGCTGGCGAAGCTAGCATGCGCCGCATGGCGGATCGCGCAGCACTCGAGCGAGAGCTCCAGGACATCGGGACCCAGCTCGCCTGGGTCCGTGATTACCTTTGACCCGGAGGGCCTGCGAACGCGCGTAGACGAGCTGGAGCGCGAGCTCGGCGCTCCGGGATTCTGGGACGACCAGCAGCACGCCGCGAAGGTGTCGAGCGAGCACGCCCGCCTCGCCCGCCGGCTCGAGCGCTACGAGACGCTCGAGCGCGAGTCCGCCGACCTGAACGAGCTGCTCGGCCTCGCGTCCGAGGACTCGGAGCTCGACGAGGTCGCGCAGTCCATCGAGGCGCTGCGCGAGCAGCTGAAGCTGGTCGAGCGCGACGCGCTCTTCAACGGCGAGTACGACGCCGGCGACGCGGTCGTGTCGATCCAGGCGGGCGCGGGCGGGACCGACGCCCAGGACTGGGCCGAGATCCTCCTGCGCATGTACATGCGCTGGGCCGCCGACCGCGGCTTCAAGGTCGAGCTGCTCGAGGCGTCGCCGGGGGAGGAGGCCGGGCTCAAGTCGGCGACGTTCACGGTCACGGCGAGAACGCCTACGGAACGCTCAAGGCCGAGCGCGGCGTCCACCGGCTCGTGCGCCTGTCGCCGTTCGACTCGGCGCACCGCCGGCACACGAGCTTCGCGCAGGTGATCGTCAGCCCGCTGGTCGACGACGACGCCGACGTCGAGATCGACGAGTCGGACCTCCGCATCGACACCTACCGCGCGAGCGGCGCCGGGGGCCAGCACGTGAACAAGACCGACTCGGCCGTGCGGATCACGCACATCCCGACCGGAATCGTCGTCCAGTGCCAGAACGAGCGCTCGCAGCTCTCGAACCGCCAGACGGCGATGCGGATCCTCCGCAGCCGCCTCGCCGAGCACGAGCTCGAGCTCGCGAGGCCGAGATGCGCAAGGAGCGGGGCGAGGTCGCGGACACGGGCTTCGGCAGCCAGATCCGCAGCTACGTCCTGCAGCCGTACCAGATGGTGAAGGATCACAGGACGGGCGTCGAAGAAGGAAACGCCCAGTCCGTGCTCGACGGCAACATCGACGAGTTCATCCACTCCTACCTCCTTGCGAAGGCGGCGGGCACGGTCGGTTAGGCCGAGGTGCGCGCAGACCGCTCAGCTAGAATCCGATGACTTCTGAACCACCGCATCCCGCCGGCGGGCTTTTGCGGCCCCCACCCAACTCCCCGGTGACGGACACGACCTTGGAGACACCCGTAACGCCCGAGCCCGCCCCGGTGGAAGGCGCCGCTCCGCGCCCGGGCGAGACGCCGATGATCGTGTTCGAGTCGGTCACGAAGATCTACGACCCGAACATCCTGGCGCTCGACGAGGTGTCGCTCACGATCGACAAGGGCGAGTTCGTGTTCCTCGTCGGCCCGTCCGGGTCCGGGAAGTCGACCATGATGCGCCTGCTCCTCAAGGAGCTCGAGCCCACGTCCGGCCGGATCATCGTCGGCGGCCGCGAGCTCGGCCGCCTCAAGCGCTCGAAGGTCCCGATGCTGCGCCGCAACATGGGCTGCGTCTTCCAGGACTTCAAGCTGCTCTCGAACCGCAGCGCCTTCGACAACGTCGCCTACGCCCTCATGGTGCAGGGCGAGTCGCGCCGCTCGATCCGCTCGAAGGTGCCCGAGGTGCTCGGCCTCGTCGGGCTCTCCTCGAAGATGAGCCAGTTCCCGGACGAGCTCTCCGGCGGCGAGCAGCAGCGCGTCTCGATCGCGCGCGCGTTCGTGAACCATCCGCCGCTCCTCATCTGCGACGAGCCGACCGGGAACCTCGACCCGGACACGTCGGTCGGGATCATGCAGCTCCTCTACCGGATCAACCGCACGGGGACGACCGTGGTGATGGCGACGCACGACCGCGAGATGGTCGACAAGATGCGCCGCCGCGTGATCGCGCTCGACAACGGCATCGTCGTCCGCGACGAGCGCCGCGGAAGCTACGGCTAGATGCGCACCAAGCTCTTCATCTCCGAGGCCTGGCGCTCGGTCACGTCGAACCTCTCGACGGCGGTCGCGGCGACCATGACCGTCCTGATCGGGATGTTCCTGCTCGGCCTCTTCATCGGGCTCGGCTCGTGGGTCTACTCGTGGACGAACGACGTGAAGCGCGACCTCGTCGTGAACGTCTACTTCTGCACCGAGCTGTCGTGCAAGAACGAGGCGACCGAGCAGCAGATCAACGACGTCCGCGCGTTGCTCGTGGGCATGCCCGAGGTGAAGGACGTGAAGTTCATCTCCAAGGAAGAGGCGCTCGCGATCATGAAGAAGCGCAACCCCGATCTGACGCAGGATCTGGTCAACAACCCGCTGCCGCCCTCCTACCAGGTCATTCCGCACCGCGGTGAGGATGTGGGGGCGATCGCAGCGCAGCTCGAGGAGCGGCCGGCCGGCGTGCAGCTCGTGCGCTACGGGAAGAAGACCGCCGACCGGGTGCTGCAGGTCGCCAAGGTGATCGGCGCCATCTTCCTGGTGGGCAGCGTGATCCTGATCGTCGCCTCGATCCTGCTCATCTCGAACACGATCCGCCTGTCGATCTTCTCGCGCCGCCGCGAGGTCGAGGTGATGAAGCTCGTCGGCGCGACGAACTGGTTCGTTCGCGGGCCGTTCATGCTCGAAGGCCTCATCACCGGTTTCATCGGATCGCTTGCCGCCGTGATCCTGCTGCTCCTCGCGAAGGAGCTTGCTCTTCCGTCCATCGTCGGCCATACCGAGCTGACGAAGGACGACGTCCACGCGCTGAACTTCGTCTGGATCGCACTGATCATGATCGGATCGAGCCTCGTCGTCGGGGCGCTCGGGTCCGGCATCACGTTGCACCGCTTCCTGAAGATCTAGATGGCTTCCGAAGGGCGCCCAACGCCGCCTGTGGACAAGTGCTCGCGGGAAGTCGAGCCCTCCTATACTGGCGACTCTGCTTCCATGAGACGCCTCGCAGGCACCCTGGCCTTGGCCCTCCTCGTCGTTGGGGCGTTCACCCTGGGCCTGGCGCTCACGCGGTCGCAGGGCGACAACGGCATCGCGTCGACCTTCCGTCTCGACTCCGGCGACGCGCCCACGCTCCTCATCGACCAGGTCCGCCAGGAGCTGACCGGCGGCTACTACACGAGCATCTCGCCGGCCGTTCTGGCGCGCCCCTCGATCGACGCGATCATCGAGGGTCTCGACGATCCGTATACCGACTATCTGACCGCGGACGAGTACGAGGATCTCCAGCAGCGCACGGCCCGAAGCTACTCCGGCGTCGGGCTCACCGTCGGCCGCAGCAAGGCGGGGCTGATCGTCAAGGAGGCGCTCGCCGGCCCGGCGAAGGCCGCCGGCATCAAGCCGGGCGACCGGATCGTCTCGATCGACGGGCACTCCGTGAAGCGGCTGCCGTTCCGGCGCTCGCTCGAGCTCCTGAAGGGCGAGGAGGGAACGACGGTGCAGCTGGTCGTGCGCCGTCCCCGCGAGGAGGAGCTGCGCTTCACCGTCCAGCGCTCGGCCATCGCGCTCCCCGCGGTGCGCTCCCAGATGATCGTCCGCAAGGAGCACAAGCTGGCTCATGTGCGCGTGCTGTCGTTCCGCGTCAACGCCGTGGACGGCGTCGCGAAACGGGTGCGCCGGCTCGTGAACCACGGGGCGGAGGGCGTCGTGCTCGACCTGCGCGGCAACCCGGGCGGGCTGCTGGCCCAGGCCGTGGACACGGTGTCGCTCTTCCTCGACGAAGGCGTCGTCTGCGTGACCGAGGGCGTCCATCACGGCCGCCACACGTACAAGGTGAGCGGCAAGGCGCCGCTTCGGGACGTCCCGCTGATCGTGCTCGTGGACGAGCGCAGCGCGAGCGCCGCCGAGATCGTCGCCGCCGCGCTCGACGACCACGAGCGCGCGATCGTGATCGGCGAGGCCACGTACGGCAAGGCGTCCGTCCAGTCGGTGCGCGCGCTCACGAACGGCGACGCGCTCAAGCTGACGACCGCCGTCTACCGCACGCCGAGCGGCGCGAACCTGACCGGTCATGGGATCAAGCCGGACGTCGAGGTTCGCGACCTTCCGGCCACGCGGCGCGACGAGGCGCTCGGCCGGGCCGCCAAGCTCCTGCTCGCCCAGCTCGACTAGGAGGTCTTGGGCCATGGAGCTCGTGGTCTGCGAGCTGGCCCGCCGGGGCAAGCTCCTCGTCGGCGAGCCGTTCTTCGAGGGCGGCGTGCCGCTCGTCGTCGACCGCAAGGGAGCGGGGGACGCCGGCATCGGCGATCTCGTCGTCCTGCGCTCCGGCCGCGGCCGCGCGCGCGTCGAGCGGGTGCTCGGCAAGCCGTCCGCGATCGAGACGGTGCTCGAAGGCCTGCTGTGGCACCTCGGCGTGCGCCGCCGCGCCGGCGCCGCTTCCGCCCGAGCCCGTCTGGGACGAGCCCGAGCGCGTCGACCTGCGCGACCTCCATGCGCTCACGATCGATCCCGAGACCGCGAAGGACTTCGACGATGCGCTCAGCCTGCGCCGCGAGGACGACGGGCTGCGCGTGTGGGTGCACATCGCGGACGTCTCGGCCTACGTCCCGCGCGGGGTCGCCGCTCGACCGCGACGCGTCCGAGCGCGCCTTCTCCGTGTACATCCCCGGGTCGGTCGAGCCGATGCTGCCGTCGGAGCTCTCGGACGACCGCTGCTCGCTGCGCCCGGACGTCGACCGGCGCTGCGTCACCGTCGAGGTTCCCTTCGACGGCGACCTCCGCGCGGGCGAGCCGCTCTTCTACCGCAGCCTGATCCGCAGCCGCGCGCGGCTCACGTACGGCCGGGCGGAGGCGATCCTGGCCGGCCGGGAGAAGGCCGACGAGGCGACGACCGAGACGCTGCGGCTCGCCGACCGGATCACGACGGAGCTGCGCCGCCGCCGCTTCGCCCGCGGCGCGCTCCAGATCGAGACCGGGGAGACGTCGTTCGAGTTCGACGGCGAGGGCGGGGTCGCGCGCGCGTGGCGCGAGGCCGAGCCGACGTCGCACCGGCTCGTCGAGGAGCTGATGATCCTCGCGAACGAGGCCGTGGGCGCGTTCCTTTCGTCCCGGCAGCGCGGAACGCTCTACCGCGTCCACGAACGCCCCGAGCCGCAGTCGGTGGAGCTGCTCCTGGCCAAGCTCGCCGACCTCGAGGTGCCGACGCCGGCGCTCCCCGATCACGTGGGCCCCGCGGATGCGGCCCGGCTCGCGGCCGAGGCGGCGCTTCGGGCGACCGCGTACGCCGACCGGTCGGGCCGCGGCCGCGAGGCGTTTCCGACGCTCATCCTGCGCGCGCTCAAGCAGGCGCGCTACGACCCGCGCAACCTCGGCCACTCGGGACTCGCGAGCATCGCGTACTGCCATTTCACCTCGCCGATCCGGCGCTTTCCCGACCTCGTCTGCCACCGGGCGCTGCTGGCGGAGCTGGGCCTCGCCGAGGCCGCCGACGGCGACCTCGACACGCTCGCCGACTGGACCTCCGAGCGGGAGCGCGAGGCGGCGCAGGTCGAGTACCGCGCCGACGCGATCTGCGAGGCGTGGTACCTCGAGCGGCAGCTCTTCGAGCTCGGCTGGGATGCGCCGTTCGACGGCGAGATCACGGGCGCGATCGGCTCGGGGATCTTCGTCCGCTTCGGCGAGGTGTTCGAGGGCTACGTCCCGGCGCGGCGGCTGCTCGGCGAGTACTTCGAGCTGAATCCCCTCGGGACCGCGCTCGTCGGGACGAAGACGGGGAAGCGCTACCGCCTGGGCGATCCGATCTCGGTGCGCGTCGAGTCGATCGACCGCGTCGAGGGTAAGGTGGAGCTGCGCCTTCCGGATGCACCCCGCCGATGAAGCTCGAGGGAATCCACCACATCACCTGCATCACCGGCGATGCGCCGCGCAACGTCGACTTCTACGTCCGCGTGCTCGGCCTGCGCATGGTGAAGAAGACGGTCAACCAGGACGATCCGACCGTCTACCACCTGTTCTATGCCGACGAGCTGGGCAGCGCCGGCGCCGATCTGACCTTCTTCGAGTACCCGGGCGTGCCGCGCGGCCGCGCCGGCGCCGGGATGGTGCACCGCATCACGTGGCGAGTCGGCTCGGAGGCGGCGCTCGACTTCTGGGCCGAGCGGCTGGCCGCCGACGGCATCGAGACCGAGCGCGACGGCGCGCGGCTGCGCTTCGCCGATCCCGAGGGACTCGGGCTCGAGCTGGCCGTGGTCGAGACGACCGATGCGCCGCTCGTCGCCGAGCACCCGGAGATCCCCGAGGAGCACGCGCTCCAGGGCTTCGACGGCGTGCGCGTCTACAGCGCCGCGCCGGATGCGAGTCAGGCGTTCCTCGAGGGCCTGAACTTCACGCCCCTCGCGCCGCCCGCGGGAGTGGGAGGCGCGCGGTGAATCGCGCGGCGGCTACTACTCCTACGACGACCCCCCGGCGGAGCGCGGCATGGGCGGCGCGGGAACCGTGCATCACGTCGCGTGGGCGTCGCCGATCGCCGAGCACGAGGCGTGGCGCGACCAGGTGCGGGCCGCCGGCGGGCACCCGACGCCCGTGATCGACCGCTTCTACTTCAAGTCGATCTACTTCCGCGAGCCGAGCGGCGTCCTGTTCGAGATCGCCACGCTCGGCCCGGGCTTCACCGCCGACGAGCCGCTCGAGACGCTCGGCGAGGGCCTGTCGCTGCCGCCGAACTTCGAGCATCTGCGCGAGCGGCTCGCCGATGTCCTGACGCCGCTCCCCGAGACGCGCACGCACTCCGGATAGCCGCGGCTGTGGACGGTTCTGCGCTGAATCGTCACGGTTTCGCGCGAGACACGCGCGCATTCTCGCGGGTAGCGTCTATCAGCGGGGGTAGAGGGGCCGGAGGCCCCCGGGGAGGTACACGTGAGGCGAGCGCCGGGCGAGCGGCGCTCGCTCCGCGACAATGGGAGCATGGCTCGCCCCGACCGGCACGAAGACGATCGCGGACAACCGCCGCGCCCGCCACGACTACCACCTGCTCGACAAGGTCGAGGCGGGGCTCCAGCTGACCGGCACGGAGGTCAAGTCGCTCCGCCAGGGCCACGCCGTGCTCCAGCGCGCCTACGGCGACATCCGCGGCAACGAGGCCTGGCTCGTCGGCGCGCACATCCCGGAGTACGCGGAGGGGAACATGGCGAACCACGATCCCGACCGCGACCGCAAGCTGCTCCTGCACCGCCGCGAGATCGACCGGCTCGCCGCGCAGGTGGCCGAGAAGGGCCTGACGCTCGTCCCCACGAAGCTCTACTTCAAGGACGGCCGCGTGAAGGTCGAGATCGCCGTCGCCCGCGGCAAGGAGACGCGGGACAAGCGCCGCGACGTCGCCGACCGAGACGCGAAGCGCCAGATCGAGCGCGCCCTGAAGAGCCGCGGGCGCGACGACTAGCCGGCACCGGGCTACACTGAGAGCACATACGGGGGCGACCAGGTTTCGACGTGGTCGATGCTCCGGTTTAGCTGCAAGCCGAGGTCGCCGGTCGGCCTCGTAAAACAACCGGCACCAATGCAAGTGCGGATAACGAACTCGCACTCGCTGCCTAACTTCGGTTAGCTGGCGCGTCGGCCCAGTCTTCGGCCCGTGGGACTGGAATCCGGCGTCAACGAACGGGCTTGCCGCCTAGGGAGAGTCACTCGCCCGAAGCGGGACTACAAAGGAGGACTAGTCCGACGGTGGGCGGCCTGCGAACCAGCCGCCGGGCGAACTCCAATCGCAGGACAAGCTTGTAGACGCTGAGCCGGTACGACCACGGACGCGGGTTCGATTCCCGCCGCCTCCATAAGCACGGGGGAAACCCGGTTTCCCCCATGGGCCCCCTCGCTGGAGTGACGCGCTGCCCGCGAATGAAACCCGGGTAAGGGATTCCGGCCGACGTGAGCCGCGCCCGCCGTGTCGGTCGCGGCGGCGATTGCGTCCAGCGGTCGTCGCTGCCGAGGGCGTCAGGAGAGGTGCTGGAGCAGGAACTCGGCGCTACGGCTGACGGTGCTGGGGCCGAATTGGGCGTGGGCCGCGCCTGGCTCGATGTCGAGTTCCGCGGTCGCTCCGGCCGAGTGCAGCGCTCGGTAGAGCGACCGTGACTGCGTCGCCGGCACCTGCGAATCGTCGGCCGACGAGACGAGGAGCGTCGGCGGCGCGGCGCCCGAGGCGTGCGTGATGGGCGACGCATCGCGCCACCGGTCGGGGCAGCGAGCGTACGCGCAGCCGAGGTACCTGGTGATGAGCTGGTCTGCATCCGGGTTGGACGCGAGCTTCTCGAGCGACGTCGGCGCGGACCACGCGACGACGGCGCCGGGTCGCGACGCCCCCGTCTCCGTGAAGGCGGCCAGGAGGGCCTGCTGGCCCCCCGAGCTGAGGCCGAAGACGCCGATCGGGCCCGCCCGCGCGCCGTACTCGGCTCCGTGACTTGTCGCGAATTGGATCAACGAGTGGACGTCAGCCTGCGGCGCCGGATACTGGTAGCCGCACAGGGGCCCGCCGTCCGTGCACGCGAGCCGCACGTCGCCTACGAAGACCACCAGTCCCTGCTGGGCAAGCGAAATCGCGAGACCGCTGACGTTGTCGCGGGAACTGAGGCTCCACCCTCCCGGCCCGAGCAGCACGACGGCCGGCCGATTCGATTCGCCGTCCTCGCGGTAGACGTCAACCGCGAGCTCGACTCCGTCCGGCGAGGCGAAGGGGATGTCGCTCACGGTGCAGACGCCCTCGGTGACGACGACGCAGGCGTCGGATGAGGTGGGCGGCGGGCCGGTCCCAGCGGCCGGCGAGGGGCTCTTCTCACTCGAGCCGCAGGCTGTCGGCAGGAGAGCGACGGCCAGGGCCAACGCGAATCCGGCGGCCGTCTGCCGCTTCCGGGCGTTCCCTGCTCGCCGCGCGTAAGTCACGTCGCCTCCTCGAGAGGTTCGAGATGATCCTTCAGGCAGGTTCACGAAGCAAGGGAGCAGCCGCCGGTCGGCCTCGTAAAACAACCGGCACCAATGCAAGTGCGGATAACGAACTCGCACTCGCTGCCTAACTTCGGTTAGCCAGCGCGTCGGCCCAGTCTTCGGCCCGTGGGACTGGAATCCGGCGTCAACGAACGGGCTTGCCGCCTAGGGAGAGTCACTCGCCCGAAGCGGGACTTCAAAGGAGGACTAGTCCGGCGGTGGGCGGCCTGCGAACCAGCCGCCGGGCGAACTCCAATCGCAGGACAAGCTTGTAGACGCTGGGCCGGTACGTCCACGGACGCGGGTTCGATTCCCGCCGCCTCCACTTCCACGGCTGCGACGCCGCCTGAAAATCACGTGCAGGCTGCCGCGGTCGTCACGACCTCCGCGAACTCGTCCTGGAGGTTGATGCCGGTCATGCGCGCGATCTCGGCCGCCGGCACCACGTCGCCATCCGGGGCGGCGATGTCGAACGTGTGGGTCGCGTCGAGGACGAACCACACGTCGTACCCAAGGTCGGAGCCGATGCGAGCGGTCGTCTCACAGCAATAGTTCGTCTGAATCCCGCACACCGCGATCGCGCCGATCCCGCGCTCGCGCAGCCAGGCGTCGAGATCGACATCTCCGTGAAACGACGAGTGCACTGTCTTGACAATGCGCAGATCGGGCTCGCCGGCGACCGCCTCCTTCAGCTCGAAGCCGGGCGTGCCGCGCTCGAGCGGTCCACCCTGCCAATCGTGCTGAACGACCACGATCGGGTCGCCGCGCCGGCGCCACGCGGCAATCAGCTTGGCGACGTTCTCCTCGGCCTGGGGATTGTCGCGGGGTCCGAGCGCTGGGTCATCGAAGCCGCGCTGAACGTCGACCACGAGAAGCGCACGCTGCCCGATCATGCGGCTGACCCTACCGCAGGTCCTTTGCTCAGCTGATGCGGATCAGCTTCTTGTTGACGAACTCGTCGGCCCCGTAGCGGCCGAGCTCGCGTCCGAAGCCGGAGCGTTTCGTGCCGCCGAACGGCAGCTCGGCACCGTCTGCGCCGACGATGTTCACGTAGACCATGCCGGCGTCGATCTGGTCCGCGACGCGCTCGGCCTGCTCCGGGTCGTTCGTCATCAGGTAGGAGCCGAGCCCGAACGGCGTGTCGTTTGCCAGCGCGACCGCCTCCTCCTCCGACGGCACGCGATAGACCTGGGCGGCCGGGCCGAACAGCTCTTCACGGTAGATGTCGTTCTCCGGCGTGATGTCCGTCAGCACCGTCGGCTCGAAGTAGTTGCCGTTGCGCTTGCCCCCGGCGACGACCGTCGCGCCCTGCTCGACCGCGCGCCGGACCTGATCCTCGAGACGGTCGGCCGCGAGCTGAGAGGACAGCGGCCCGACCTCGATCCCTCGCTCGCGCGGATCACCCTGCTTCACGGCGGTGAGCGCGGCCGTGAACTTCTCGAGGAACGGCTCGTAGAGCTCGTCGATCACGATGAACCGTTTCGCGGCGTTGCACGACTGGCCCGCGTTGT
Source organism: uncultured Actinomycetes bacterium (assembly GCA_963724315.1). Taxonomy (GTDB): domain Bacteria; phylum Actinomycetota; class Thermoleophilia; order Gaiellales; family Gaiellaceae; genus CAVRUF01. The sequence continues at coordinate 143,545 of CAVRUF010000009.1, forward strand.
CGATCCGCGCGGCGACAGCGTCCTCGACCGTCTTGTCGAGGTCGTCGGTGCCGAGGACGATGAACGGGTCGGAGCCGCCGAGCTCGAGAACGACCTTCTTCAGATTCCGGCCGGCGATCTCCGCGACGGCGGCGCCGGCGCGCTCGGAGCCGGTGACGGATACGCCGCGGACGCGCGGATCGGCGATTACCCACTCGATCTGCTCGTTCGTGGCGTAGATGTTCACGTAGGCGCCGTCGGGGAAGCCGGCATCGCGGAACATCTGCGCCATCGCCTCAGCCGACTGCGGGCACTGGGGCGCGTGCTTCAACAGAATCGTGTTGCCGGTGATCAGGTTCGGCCCCGCGAAGCGTGCGACCTGGTAGTAGGGGAAGTTCCACGGCATGATCCCCAGCAGGACGCCGAGCGAGCTGCGGCGGACGACCGCCGACCCCTCACCCCCGAGGAGCTCGATCGCCTCGTCTGCCATCAGCGCTTCCGCATTGTCTGCGTAGAACTCGTAGATCGACGCACAGAAGTCGACCTCGCCCCGCGCTTGCCCTACCGGCTTGCCCATCTCGGTGACGATGATGTCCGCAAGCTCCTTCCGCCGTTCCGAGTGCAGCTCGCCGACGCGCCGTACGAGCGAGGCGCGGTCGGCGACAGTCGCTGCTTTCGACCACTCGCGGTGTGCCCGGTCGGCGCGGGCGATCGCGTCCCGCAGCGCGTCGTCCGTGATCGTCGGGTACTCCTTGAGCGTCTCGCCGGTCGCGGGATCGACAACTGCGTACATGCTCATCACTTCGCTCCTTCGTCGGTCGGACTGAGGCCGACTCTACGCGCTCAGTCGGCACGATGATGTCGACTACCCCTCATGTCGGCGGGTCTCGCGGCGCACCTCCGCGATGAACTCCTCCGCCGTCGGCGTCTCGTAGTCCGGGCTGATCTGGTCATCTGGCATCAGGCGCCCAATCTCGCAGCCGAAGCGCGCGGAAGCACGTCCTCCACCGCCGCCAACCATGCCGCTGCCGTCCGGATCACGCGACGAAATAGACCGGTCGCGGGTGCAAGCTGCTACTGAGCTCCCCGTGGCACGGAAGGGCGGGAGAACCAGACACGTCAGGACGGTTTGCGGCGGGAATCTTGCGCGGGTTCGATTCTCGCCGCCTCCATTGGACGGGCCTTAGCTGAACGTGAGGCAGCGCTTGAGGCCGAGCTCCGCCATCTGGCGCTGCATGTCGTCGATCGCACCCTGGAGCTCGAGGCGCGCGGTGTTGGTCGTCTCGATGTCGAGCGCCTGGTACGCGTCGACCATCGTCTGGGCGGAATCGGTCACCTTGTCCATCGTGTCGAGCAGGCGGTCGATGTCGGCTTGCGCTTCGGCCGGCTCGTCGAGCGCCCGCAGTTGGTTCGTGGAGGTGGCCACGATCGGGATCACGTCCTGAAGCCACGTTATCCGCGCGTCGGAATCGTCGGGATCCCCGCCGGGATTCGGGCCGAGCGCGATCACCTGGCTGTCCGCGGCGCGGCAGATCGACTCCGCGTCACTCCGCCAGCCCTCGAGGGCTGCGTTCGACGTCGTGACGACCGCCGCGGGCGGCGGCGGAGTGTTCGAGCTCTTGTCGCCGCCGCCGCCGAAGGCGACGTAGAGCGCCACCACGCCGCCCACGATGGCGGCAAGGCTAGTCAGCACACCCCCGAGGCTCGTGAAGAACTTGGTGACGCGTTCCATGGAGCGCTCAACCCCCTTGAGGTCGATGCGACAACGCTCCGCGGTCCGACCATACTCCTCGCCCGGCGGGAACGGAAGCAGGGAGCCCGGCGTGCCGGGACCCCGCGGTGGATGCCGCCTCAGACGGCCAAGTCGAACGTCGGCACGGCGAGGATCTCGTGACTACGGGGCCTGACCTTCTGGCGCGTCGCCTTGGTCTTCACCGGGCCCTGGTGGCGCGTTCGAGAACCCGCCCGACCGGTGGCACGTGCGGGGAGCGCCAGACGTGTCGCTCTTCGAAGGGCCAGGCGTAGATCGGGTTGCCGTCGCGGACCAGCTCGAGCAGGCGCGGCTCGCCGAGCTCGACGGCGGACCATTCGTAGAGGCGCTGCAACCGCGGCACGATCACCGCGTAGTCGAGCAGCCGGCCGAGACGCTGCTCGTCGCCGATGTAGCGCTCCACGTCGAGCGCGAGCGGATAGCGGTTCGGGAGCACGCGGCGGAGGGAAAGGAACGCGCCGGCCATCCCGAGCCGGGGGTCGCCGAGCAGTCGGCCGAGCGGAGCGAACCGTCCCAGCGCCAGGCGCGGCGCCCCGACGAGCGCGTGCGCGTAGAGCACGCGGAGCAGGGCGACGTTCATGAAGAAGCGCTCCGGCCGGCTCTCTGCATCGGCGAGGTCGCGGTGCTCCAGGTAGGCGTCCACGATGCTCGCGTTGTGCGCCCGGTACCAGTTCCGCCCCGTCGGTCTCGCGATGAAGTCCAGCCACAGCCACACGGGCCGCGACGAAGGCTCTCCGGGCAGGTCGCCGACGAGGGCGACGGCTTCGCATCCGTCCCGCAGGAGCCGCTCGTTGACCGCCCGCCACCACACGCTGCCGGGCGGCGAGGCGTCGAGCGGATCGAGCACGCCGCGGTGTATTTGCCAGCGCATGAACGACAACGCCGCCCGTCGGAACGGGAGGTGCCGCGGGGCGCGGCCGGTCGGCCCGTGGTAGGTCCGCACGACCAGGGCAAGACGCGCCGCGGGATCGTCGCGCGCGGCCGCGACCTGCGCCTCGGCCGAGGCCAGGGCAGCGCCTTCGGACTGGCTCATCGCCGGGTAGTGATAACGAAGCGCAGCGACAATCGCGCCGACCCACGCGGGATCGGTTGCTTCGATCTGGTGTCCGCCTGACGGCGGAAGCCCGGCTTCGTCGTGTCGGCTAGTCCGATTCGCCGCTGACGAAGAAGGGTTAACGGGACTTCTCCTGAGCCGTATGGCCCGCATTCCCGCCGCTTCGCCGCATCCAAATGGCCACGCGCCGTGGCCTTCACTCGTCCGACCCAGACCGCCGCATATGCGCGCTTGATGCCCCGGTCGCCGACGCTTGCTCTCTTCGAGCTTCGTCGAGGTCCAGGCGGACATGAACACACCGCTCTGAGCGCTACGCGGGGTCGGCGCGGGCCTCGGCGTCCCTCAGGTACTGGTGGACGAAGGCGATCGCCATGCTGCCCTCGCCGACCGCCGCCGCGACCCGCTTCACGGGGCTGAACCGGACGTCGCCGCAGGCGAAGATGCCCGGGACGCTCGTCTCCAGGAGGTAGGGGTCGCGGTCGAGCTGCCAGCGCGCGGCGGCGCGCACGTCGGGGCCGGTGAGCACGTAGCCCTTCGGATCCAGCGCGATCTCCGGCGGGAGCCACCCCGTCTCGGCGTCCGCGCCGATGAAGATGAACAAGCCGCCCGATTCGAGCCGGGTCGTCTCGCCGGTCGCGGCGTCGTGGACGTCGATCGCCTCGAGCGAGGTGTCGCCGTACGCGGCCGTCACCTCGGTCCGGAGAAGCACGCGGACGTTCGACCGGGTCGCGAGCTGGTCGGAGAGGTAGCGGGACATGCTCTTCTCGAGCGTGTCGCCGCGGTGGACGATCGTCACGCTCCGCGCGTGGGCGGAGAAGAACATCGCGGCCTGGCCCGCCGAGTTCCCGGCGCCGACGATGTGGATGTCGAGGCCGTGGGCGTTCGCCGCTTCGCTCCGCGCCGCGCCGTAGAAGATCCCCTTGCCGGCCAGCCGGTCGAATCCCTCGACAGCCATCCGGCGCCACGAAACGCCGCAGGCGAGGATGATCGTCCGTGCCCGCAGGACGTCGCCGCCGTCGAGGTGGACGTCACGCGTCGCCGCGTCGATCCGCGCGATCGAGCGGGTGACCAGGATCTCGGCGCCGAGCCTGCGTGCCTGCTGGAGCGCCCGGCTCGCCAGCTCGTCGCCCGAGACGCCCGACGGGAAGCCGAGGTAGTTCTCGATCCGCGACGACGTGCCCGCCTGGCCTCCGGGCGCCTCGCGCTCGACGACGATCGTCCCGAGGCCTTCCGAGGCGCCGTAGACGGCGGCCGCAAGGCCGGCGGGGCCCGCGCCGACGATCACAGTGTCGTACTCGGCGGCCGCGGGCTCGGTCGCGATGCCGAGCAGCTCGGCGACGCGGCGCAGGTTCGGCCGGACGACCGTCTTGCCGTCCACGACGCGGATCGCGGGGTAGTCGTCCTCGCCGGGCAGCGTCTCCGACCACAGCGCGGCTTCCTCGGGCACGTCGGGCTGGAGCCACCTGAACCTGATCTGGTTGCGGTCGAGGAAGCGGCGCAGCTCGGTGCAGGCGGCGTCCCACCGGTGGCCGATCACGATCGCCCGGTACGGAGTCGATTCGGACACGACGCTCTGCAGGCCGCGCGGACCGGCGATCCGGCTGTTCGCGAGCAGGCCCACCTGTCGCGCCACCTCGGGCGAGGCGTCGGCGACGGCGGCGTAGTCGAGCGGCTCGATCCGAAAGACGCGCGACGGCTCCGCGGCCCGGAACCCGGCAGGGTGCGGCATTCCGAACGCGATCGACGTCTCGCCGATGATGTCGCCGGGCCGCCGCTCGCCGATGATGCGCTCCACGCCGTCGACGAGCCTGACCACCTCGATCCGGCCCTCGAGCAGTCCGAGCAGCGCCCGCTCGTCCCCCTCGTGCACCGCGTACTCGCCGGGGCCGAGCGAGATGTCGGCCGCAGCACGGCAGAGCCGCTCCGCGTCGGCCGGATCGAGCGACGCGAACACCTCGAACCGCCCGATCTCCTCCAGCGTCACCAAGCGAGTCGCCGCCGCCGTCTCGAGGGGACCGTCGGGCTCGGCGGCGAAGGCGTCAACCTACGCTTCGACGTAGGCCGTGATCGGCTGGATGACGCCGTGCTTCTCCATGTTGGCGGCTACCTCGGGAGGCGGCGAGGCCATCATCGTCTGCGCGGCGGCCAGGTCGTGGACGTCGACAGTGACGGCGATCTCGTTGCTCCCGTCGAGGGCGACGTAGTCGGTCACGTCGGTGCCCAGAGACCCGATGGCTGCGTGCCGGTCCTCCTTGCCCTTCAGCCAGCGCTCAATGTCGACGACGGAGTGGGTGATGACGATCCTTGGCACGGGGAGTCCTTTCCACTGCACTTGAGACCCGAGGAGTCAATCTACTGCAGTCGAGCCATCGCGAGCACATCCTCATCGGTGCCCATCCATTCACGTTCCTTCCGAGCCACCTCCGGTGCAACGCCTGCGGTCTCGAGCGCCGCGAAGCATGAGCAGCCGTGAGGATGTTGCTCATGTGAGACGATTTCCGGCGTGACCGCTCAAGGCGAAGCCCCAGGCCTTGCTTCCTCGAGCGGCGACGATGCGTCCGAGTATCTCGGCGAGTCGCGCTGGCCGCCGGCCCTCGCGCTGCTCGCCTTCATGGCCCTCAACATCGCCCTGCGCGTCTGGCTCCGGGCGACGCGGCGATCCGCCTGCCCTGGCTCGTCCCTGCGATCGAGGGCGTGTTGCTCGCCTTGCTGGTCGTGGGCCACCCGGGCGGCCTCGCCAGGCACGCGAAATGGCTGCGCCGCATCGCGGTCACGTTCGTCTGCCTCCTCGTCGCGGCGGCGCTTTGGGCGACCGCAGTCCTCGTCTACGACCTGATCAAGGGGCTCGGCGTATCCGAATCGCCCGGCAAGCTCCTGGCCTCCGGCGCGGTGGTCTGGCTCGGCAACAACCTCTCGTTCGCGCTGCTCTACTGGTTGATCGACAGCGGCGGGCCCGTTGCACGCTCGCGGCAGGCAGACCCGATCGACTTCGCCTTCACGCAGCACATGAGCCCGGAGCTCGCGCCGCCCGGCTGGAGGCCGGTCTTCCTCGACTACCTGCACCTCGGCTTCACCAACGCGACTGCGTTCAGCCCGACCGACGTGATGCCGCTCACGCACCGGGCGAAGTACACGATGCTCGTGCAGGCGACCGTCGCGCTCGCGCTGTTCGGCCTGATCGTCGCGCGGGCGGTCAACGCTTTCACGTAACCCCGCGCGCTCGCCTCAGTTCTCGGGCGCGCAGTCGGCGGCGAGCTCCTCCAGCTCGCGGGCCGCGTCCGACAGGCCTTCGACAGGGTCCTCCGAGTCGTACACGCGCCGCAGGATGTCCGCGACCGCGGCGATGCACGCCTCGGCGAGATCCGCGCGGGCCGCCTCCGCCTCGGCGCGGGCCTTGGCCGTCGCCGTCGCGCCCTCGGCATCGGCGAGCGCGGCCTCGGCGGCCGCGAGCGCCGTCTCGGCCTCCCTGGCCAGCCGGTCGAGCTCGGCCTGGCTCTCGGCCTGCGTGTTGTTCGCGGCGCCCAGCTCGCCGGAGACCTCCTCGTAGCGCTCGCGTGCCGCGGCGAGGTCGCTCTCGGCCTGCGCTGCGGCGGCCTCGGCGTCGGCCGCGGCGGTCTCGGCGGCCGTTTGCTGGTCCTCCAGCTGCTGCTCGATGATCCGCGACCTGCTCCTCGAGATCGGACACCTGCTGCTCGAGGCCGGCCTTCTCGTCCTCGAGCGTCGACTTCAGCTCTCGAGGTCCTCGACCTGGGCGGTACTCGGCGCGGCTCCGTCGTCCTCGTCGCGGGAAAGGCCGATCGCCCAGATCGCGAGGCCGATCACGGCGACTGCCAGGACTCCCGTGAGGATCTTCCACACGTGCGGGCGCCACTCGGGTACGCGAGCCATTCCTGCTCCTTCGGTCGGGGGCGAGATTATCTCCGCGTCTAGAATACGAACAGATGTTCGTATCCGACCAGGCGAGGATCCTCCACGCCGACCTCGATGCGTTCTACGCGTCGGTCGAGCAGCGGGACGATCCCCGGCTGCGCGGACGGCCCGTGATCGTCGGCGGAGGGGTCGTGCTCGCGGCGAGCTACGAGGCGAAGGCGCGCGGCGTGCGCACGGCGATGGGCGGGCGGCAGGCGCGGCGGCTCTGTCCTGACGCGGTCGTCGTCCGGCCGCGGATGTCGGCCTACTCGGAGGCGTCGAAGGCGGTGTACCGGGTGTTCGAGGACACGACGCCGCTCGTCGAGGGGCTCTCGATCGACGAGGCGTTCCTCGACGTCCGCGGGTTCGAGCGGACGGCCGGGACGCCGGTTCAGATCGCGCGCCGGCTGCGGCGGCGCGTGCTCGACGAGGTCGGCCTGCCGATCACGGTGGGAGTCGCGCGGACGAAGTTCCTGGCCAAGGTCGCGAGCGGCGTCGCCAAGCCGGACGGGCTGCTCGTCGTCCCGCCCGACGGGGAGCTCGACTTCCTCCATCCGCTCCCGGTCGAGCGGCTCTGGGGCGTCGGGCCGGTGACCGGCGAGAAGCTCCGCGGGCGCGGGATCAGAACGGTCGGCGAGGTGGCGGCGCTCGACGAGGCCGTGCTCGTGGCCCTGCTCGGGCGCGGGGCGGGCCGGCACATCCACGCGCTCGCGCACAACCGCGATCCGCGCCGCGTGACGGTGGGCCGGCGCCGGGGCTCGATCGGAGCGCAGTGCGCGCTCGGCCGCTCGCGGCGAGGTCTCCGCGCGAGGTCGACACCGTTCTCGTCGGCCTGGTCGACCGCGTCACCGGCCGGATGCGCGAAGGCGGGACGGGTGGGACGCACCGTCACGCTGCGCCTGCGCTTCGACGACTTCACCCGGGCGACGCGGTCGCACACGCTGGCGTACGCGACGGCGGAGACGCAGACGATCCTCGAGACCGCGCGGCACCTGTTGGAGACGGCGGCGCCGATGATCGAGCGGCAAGGGCCTGACGCTCGTCGGCGTCGCCGTGGGGAACCTCGAGAACGACCGACCGGTCCAGCTCGTGCTGCCGTTCGGGCGCAGACCGCCGCGGAGCGCTCGACGCCGCGCTCGACGCGGTGCGCGACCGCTACGGAACGGCCGCCGTGACCCGCGCGGTGCTCCTCGGCCGCGACCAGGGGTTCACGGTGCCGCTACTCCCTGATTGAACGCTTTTTCGGACGGTGATACCTTCGGCGCGTGTCTCCGAGGACGCTAACGAGGCCGCAACCGCCGCTTCGCCTGATCGCGATCGGCTCGTTTCTGGCCGTCGTGGGGCTCTGGCTCGTGCCGAACGCGAACGCGAACACGTACACGGTCAACCGCACCGGGGATCCCGTGCCGGGCGCCTGCACCAAGTCCCACTGCACGCTGCGCGAGGCCGTCCGGGCCGCGAACGCGCATCCGGGAGCCGACAAGATCCTGCTGCCCTCGAAGGGGCCGTACATCCTCCAGCGCCCGAGCACGAACGAGGACGGGGCGATGGACGGCGACCTCGACATCACCAACGACCCGCTGCAGATCGTCCATCCCGGCAAGGGGCGCGCGACGATCGACGCGAAGGGGATCGACCGCGTGTTCGCGATCTTCGTGGGGTCGCCGACGACGTTCCTCCGGCTGAAGATCACGGGAGGCGGCAACCCGTCGGGCAGCGAAGGAGACGGCGGCGGCATCCTGACCTACGCCAACCTGCGGATCGTCGACTCCGCCGTCGTCGGCAACCACGCCGTCGGGTCCGACGGCTCCGGCGGCGGCATCCAGGCCAACAACGGCAAGCTGACCATCCTCCGCAGCTCGATCAGCAACAACCGCGCCGACGACTCCTCGGGCGCGTTCGACATCGGCAACCACGGCGTCGTGATCGAGGACAGCTCGATCGTCGGCAACCGCGCCAACTTCGCCGGGGCGGGCTACTTCTACGGGGACGGCGCCTCGCGGATCGAGAGAACCACGATCGCCAAGAACCGCAGCGAGTCGGAGACGGGCGGCATCTACTTCTCCGAGTCGGCGGGATCGATCCGGATCCTCCGCTCGACGATCAGCGGCAACGTCGCAGCGACCGAGGCCGGCGGCTTCTCGGCCAGGAACGGATCGGTCTTCATGTCCAACACGACCATCGCCGGCAACCGCGCGGGCGGCAACGGCGGCGGCCTCTGGGCGCTCACTCCGACGACGCTGAACTCGGTGACGATCGCGCGGAACGTTGCCGATTCGAACTCGAGCGGAGGAGAGGTCGGAGGCGGCATCTACAACCTGGACGAGGACATCCCCGTCGAGGTCTCGAACTCGCTGATCGCGCTGAACACGCGCGGTGGCGGCACCCGCAGCGACTGCGGCGGCGACCCGATCGACTCGCTCGGCCACAACTTGATCACGAAGGGCCCGGCCGGTGGCTGCAACGGCTTCGACAAGACCGGCGACAAGATGCGCTCGAACCCGAAGATCGGCCAGCTGAAGAAGAACGGCGGCCCGACGAAGACGATTGCGCTCCTGAAGGGCAGTCCGGCGATCAACGCAGCCGCGGCGAGCTCGCCGAGCCGCGACCAGCGCGGCGTCAAGCGCCGCAAGCCGGACATCGGCGCGTTCGAGCGGCGCCCCCGCTAGATGCAGCAACGTAAGACCTGACACCGTCCGCGCAGACCTGCCTTGCGCCCCCGGTCGACCGGAACCGGAACCACCATCGGCGTCCTCGCGGACGCGGCTTCCTACTCGATGATCACGTCGGTCTCGAACTCCTGCCGGGCTGGCTCGCCGACGTTGCCGGCGGCGTCGGTCGCGACGACCTCGAACACGTAGACCGTGCGCTCCGTGAGCCCGTCGTACTGGATCGGGCTCACGCAGTCGGGCTGCGACGGCGCCTCGCCGCTGTCGCTCGTCAGCGTGCATTCGAGGAGGCTCACCTGCTCGCTCGGCTCGAAGGCGATGACCACGCTCGAGCTCGTCTTGTCGACCGACAGGATCTCGACCGTGGGCGGAGTCGTGTCGAGCGTCCAGCTGTAGGACGCCGACGGGCCGGCCGTTCCGGCGGCGTTCAAGGCTCGTGCGGTGAACGTGTGGTCGCCCTCCTCGACGTCGTACGAGACGAGGTTCGAGCAGCCCTCGAAATCGCCGCCGTCGAGCGAGCACTCGAGCGACACGGCGCCGTTTCCGGCCTTGAGCGCGAACTCGGCGCGCGGCTGGTTCGTGAGCTCGTCCGGCCCGTCGGTGATGGCGATGCTCGGCCCCTCGCCTGCCTCGATCGTCCACGTGACGGTCGCCGGCTCCCCGACGTTCCCGGCTAGGTCGACCCCCCGCACGGCGAACGTGTGCCCGCCCACAGCGAGCGGGCCGGCCGCGTTCTCCGGGCTGACGCACTCCTCGAACGAGCCGTCGTCGAGCTTGCACTCGAAGGTGCGCACCGGCTCGTTCGCCTCGAACGAGAAGCTCGCGCTCGTCTCCTGCGTGGGATCGTCGGGGGAGGACGTGATCTCGACCTCCGGGGCGGTCGTGTCGGCGGTGGGCGTCCCGTCGTCACCGTCGCGGATCCACATGGCGAGGCCGATCCCTCCCGCGATCAGCACCAGCACGCCGACCACGATGGCCGCGACGACCGCCTTGCTCGGCCCCGTCCGGAACGCCGCCCTGGCCGTCGTCAGGTTGTGCTGGGTGACCTCGGCGCCTGCGTAGTCGTTGATCCCCTCGCGGAGACGAAGCGCCTCGGTCAGCTGGCCGTTGGCCGCAGCGGCATCCTCCGCGGCGAGCGAGAGCGTGCCGAGCTCGTGCAGGGCCCACGAGATTCCGGAGGTGTCGGCGAGTGCGCGCGCGGCGCCCAGCGCAACGCGCAGGCTCGCGACGAGCGCGACCCAGCGCCCGGTGAGGGCGAGAACCGCCGCGAGGGCGCGCGCGAGGCGGAGGGCGTCGCTGTGGCGCTTTTCCCGGTCGAGCCGTTCGAGCGAATCGAGCAGCGTGTCGAGCTTCCGCTGGAAGATCTTGTCGTCGAGGATCCGCCCCTGGGCGACCTCCGTGAACAGCTCGAGCGCGCGCTCCACCTTTGCCGTCACGCTCTCGGCCTCGTCGATCGCCGCTTCGGCCTCGTCGAGCGTGGGCACCTCGGGCTGGCTCAGCGCGAGCCGCAGCTGGGTCGGATCCGTCGACGGCCCCTCGGCGAGGTCGGCGCGGGTGCCGGCCGGCGCCCCGAGTTCGAGGACGAAGCGCCCGACGCGAATGCGCATCCCGAACCCACCCCCAGGTGGGCCGCCGCCTGCCGCAGAGTCGTGCTCGTCGAGCTCAGGACTCACGCGCGACTCCTTCGTTCGCCGGGCGATGGTTCCACCGGGCTTCCGGAGTGAAAGGCGATCGGGCCCGGAGCTCCGTGGATTCCCGAAGGGCGATTCAGCAGAAGCCCGGAGGCGAGGCTGCCGACCCGCGTGTCGTGAGGCCTGCCGACTGCGTCGGCGAGTACAGTCGGGCGGTCGACTGGGAGGGACGCATGGGGCACCAGCGCAACCGGGTTCGTCTTCTCGCCGCTCTGACGGCAAGCGTTGTCGCAGCGTGCGTGCTCGTTCCGTCCGGCCGCGGCGGGGATCGCCGAGCGGACGCACTCCAGCAAGCGCACGCCCGTCGTCCTCTTCCCGGCGTTCCACTTCACCAAGCTCGTGGTCACGGTCCACAACCAGACCGCGGCGCCCGGATGCCCCAGCTCGGGCTCGTTCGAGGACTGGTTCCTGAACGACACGACCAGCCCGTTCTCGCAGGTCTGCCAGGACAAGCTCCTCACGCTTCGCTACGACGCGAACCGGCACAAGCCGATGCCCGAGCGCTTCCGCAACCAGCGGGGCGTGAAGGTCGCGATCAAGGACTACGGCAAGACCGAGAGCGCGCCCTTCTACGAGGAGATGTACGCGGCGCTCGAGGGCGCGGGGTACACGCGGAACAAGGACATCCGCGTGGCCGGGTACGACTCGCGGCTCACGCCCGACATGGCGGGCTTCGTCCACCAGACGAAGCGCCTGATCGAGGACACCTACTACGACAACGGCCGCCGCCCCGTCCACCTCGTCGGGCACTCGAACGGGCCGCTCTACATCCAGTACCTGCTCACCCACACCTCGCAGTGGTGGAAGGACAAGTACATCCACGGCTTCACGCCGCTCGCCGGCAACTTCCCCGGGCAGGGCGTGCTCTACCCGCTGCTCTTCACGGGGCTCAACGTCACCGACTTCCTCTTCCCGACCACCGACCGAGAACGCCGTCTCGAGCGCCGAGATGTACCTGACGCTGCCCTCGACGTACATGAGCGCGGCCGACCCCAAGGTCTTCGGGGACATCGAGACCGTGGTCGAGGACCTCTCGAACGGCAAGACGTACACGCCGCGCACGTACCGGCGGCTCCTCCACGACGCCGACCTCGACTGGGTCAAGCCGATCGCGCGCTACTACATCGGCTTCGTCGGCTTCACGCGGCGCTCCGACTTCCCCAACGTGGACGTCTACGCCGAGAAGGGCTCCGGCATCGAGACGGTGGTCGGCATCGGCCTGGACGATCTGACGGTCGGCCAGGTTCTCGACGACTCGAACACGTTCTTCACGCGCGACGGCGACATCAACCAGGAGGACGTGACGAACGACGCCGTGGCCGTGTGGGAGGGGATGCGCTGCTTCCACTTCAGCCTCACGGACAACCCGGGCGTCGACCACTTCTCGCTGCCGAGCAACGCGGGCGTCTCGAGCCGGTTCCTCGCGGACCTCGCGCGCCCGCGCTCGCACTGCTGGTAGCGCCGCCGGGGCCCCTGTTCTTCCGCTCCAGCCCGGGGTAGCCTTCGCCGCACGATGACGAGAGAGTTCGACCTCATCGCGATCGGATCCGGGCCCGCGGGCGTGCGTGCAGCCATTCAGGCGGCGAAGCTGCACCGGCGTGCCGCGATCATCGAGCAGCGCCGGGAGCTCGGCGGCGTCAGCGTCAACACGGGGACGATCCCGTCGAAGACGATGCGCGAGGCGATCCTCCACCTGACCGGCCTCCAGCAGCGCGGGCTCTACGGGCGCGACTACCGGGTGAAGACCGAGGTGACCTTCGAGGACATCCACCAGCGCACGGCGATGGTGATCGAGCGGGAGCAGCAGGTGCTCGGCGACCAGCTCGCGCGAAACCACGTGACGCTCCTCGACGGCCGCGGGTCGATCGTGGATCCCCACACCGTGCTCGTGTCCTCGCCCTCGGGCGAGGAGCGGCTCGCCGGCGCAGTCGATCGTGATCGCGACCGGCAGCACGCCGGCGCATCCGCCCGACGTGGAGTTCGACGGGACGACGATCCTCGACTCCGACCAGATCCTCGAGCTGGGCTTCATCCCGGACGAGCTCGTCGTCGTCGGCGCGGGCGTGATCGGGATCGAGTACACGTCGATGTTCGCGGCGCTCGGCTCGCGTGTGACGATCGTCGAGTCGCAGCCGATGATGCTCGACTTCTGCGACGAGGAGATCGTCGAGGCGCTGCGCTACCACCTGCGCGACCTCGCCGTGACCTTCCGGTTCGGGGAGACGGTCGAGGCCGTCGAGCGGCGCGACGAACAGGACGGTGACCCGCCTGGCGAGCGGAAAGCAGATCGTCGCCGACGCCGTCTTCTACTCCGCCGGCCGCCAGGGCGCCTCCACCGGGCTCGGCCTCGAAGAGCTCGGAATCCAGGTCGACGAGCGCGGGCGGATCGCGGTGGACTCCGACTACCGCACGACCGTGGACTCCGTGTTCGCGGTCGGCGACGTGATCGGCTTCCCCAGCCTCGCGTCGGTCTCGGCGGAGCAGGGCCGCGTGGCCGCCTGTGCGGCGCTCGACGTCGAGACCCGCGGGCTCGCCGAGCTCCTGCCGTTCGGCATCTACGCGATCCCCGAGATCAGCTACGTCGGCCGCACCGAGGCCGAGCTGACCGACGCCGGCGTCCCGTACGAGGTCGGCGTCGCCCGCTACCGGGAGCTCGCCCGCGGCGTGATCCTCGGCGAGCAGTACGGCCTCCTGAAGCTGCTCGTCTCGACCGAGAACGGAAGCCTCCTCGGCGTGCACGCCTTCGGCACGGGCGCGACCGAGCTCGTCCACATCGGCCAGACCGCGATGGGCCTCGGCGGCACCGTCGACTTCTTCGTCGACTCGGTCTTCAACTACCCGACGCTTGCCGAGGCGTACAAGATCGCCGCGCTGAACGCGATGAACAAGCTGCGGCAGCTCGCGGTCTAGCTCGCCGGGAAACGGGGATCGTCGCGGATCGAGTCGAACGCCTCGTCGGTCTGCGCTTGCTCGCGCAGCGGCTCCCGGCCGGCAACGGCTCTGGCCAGATGGTCGAGCGCGTCGTCGTCGTTCGCCCGGCAAGCGCCTCCCAGTTCGCGAGCCGGTAGAGCAGCATCGGATGCTCGGGGTTGATCTCGAGCCCGCGCTCCAGCTCCGCGATCGCGCTCTCGTAGTCGCCCGCCTTCCCGCGCGCCCGCGCGAAATAGACAGGCTCCCACGGCGCCGGCGTGTACGGCGCGCCGCGCTTGGCGCCGACCGCGAGCACGGTTGTCCCCGGCTCCTTCGCGACCGCCGATCGCTCCACCGCCGGCTCACGGATGAAGACGATCGTCCCCGCGGGGGCGTCGGTGTCCTCGCCGTCGAGCGTGAACGTCGCCCTGCCTGAGACGACGACGTAGACCTCCTCGTGCTGCCGTGCGTCCTCGGTGTGGCGCTCGACGACGTCCTGCCCGGGATCCGCGGCCAGTGTAGGCGTTGATGCCGAAGGCGCCGATGTCGAAGTGGCGCCGCACCGGCGTCCATTGAAGCGTTCCCGGCCCCGAAACAGCCTCGATCTCGGACAGGTGCGCCTTGTCCCAGCGCTTCACGTTCCTCCTCCTCGGCCGCTAGGCTGATCCCAGCTCGCCACGCCGCCACGGCGCGAGCCGCTCTTCGCCGGCGACGCGGAACTCCGCCGGACGGCAAGACCTACTCGGACTCTTCGGCGGCCTCGGCCAGGATGTCCGCGGCCTCGGCGTCGATCAGCGCTTCCTCGGCGAGCTCCTGGGCGACGGTCTCCTCGGCGATCGCCTCGGCGGCGAGCTCCTCCGCGATCGCCATCTTCACGACCGCGTCCTCGTGGAGTGCCTCGGCGACGACGGCCTCGTCGATGGCGGTCTCGCCGGCCTCTTCTGCGGCGCCCTTCAGTTCCTCGTCCATGTGAGTCCTTTCTCGGTCGGGCGACCCACGGGGAGGATCGCGGCCCAAGCAGTATCGAGGTTTTCGAGTTGACGTGGGAAGCCGGGTCACCGCACGCGCTTCGCCGTCTCGACGCAGGCGAACGGCACGAGCGAGAGGAGCGCCACGAGCCCGAGCTGCGGCCCGCTCAGCGAGACGGTTCCGAGCGGATCGTGGAGGAAGGGCAGGTAGACGGCGAGCAGGACGACCGCGGCGGAGAGGCCGACGGCGCCGGCCAGGTACGGGTTGCGGGGCGCCTTCCAGGCCGGCGCCACGATCGAGCGCATCGCGAACACGAGCGCCAGCTCGGAGAGGGCGATGGTGGCGAAGGCCATCGTCTGGGCCTGCGCGTCGCCGTCGGTCCGGCCGGCCAGGAAGGCGACGAGCCCGGCGAGTCCGACCAGCAGCCCGATCGCGCCGAGCACGGCCCAGACGGCGCCCGAGAAGAGCCGGTGCGAGCGGTCGGGCGGGCGCTGCATCGTGTGCGGCGAGGCCGGATCCTGCGTCAGCGCGACCGCCGGGAGGCCGTCCGTCAGGACGTTGATGAGGAGCACCTGGACGACCGTCATCGGGATCCCGAGCCCGGCGAGGATCACCACCGCGAAGAGGACGACCTCGCCGAAGTTGGCCGACAGGAGGAAGGCCACGAACTTGCGGATGTTGTCCGCGATCGCGCGCCCCTCGCGGATCGCCGCGACGATCGTGGCGAAGCGGTCGTCGGTGAGCACGATGTCGGCGGCCTCGCGCGCGGCCTCGGTGCCCGAGAGCCCCATCGCGATGCCGACGTCGGCCTGGCGCAGGGCGGGGGAGTCGTTGACCCCGTCCCCGGTGACCGCGACGACCTCGCCGTCGTGCTGGAGCCGCTCGACCAGGCGCAGCTTGTCCGCGGGGGTGATCCGGGCGTGCACCGCCGCGACCGGAACGGACAGAGCCCGCCCGATCGCCTGCGCGGTCGCCGGGTGGTCGCCGGTCAGGATCTCCACCCGCAGACCGGCCTCGCGGGCCTCTGCGACGGCGCCGGGAGCGTCCTCGCGCAGCGGATCCTCGAGTCCGACGAGGCCGACCGGCAGGAGCTCGCCCTCGAGGTCGTCCGCCTCGGCCGGCCCGGAGACAGGACGCTCGGCGACCGCGAGCACGCGCAGCCCGTCCGCCGCCCACGACTCGGCTAGCGCGAGCAGCCGCGCCCGCTCGGCCTCGTCGCCGACCGAGCGCTCGAGGATCACCTCGGGCGCGCCCTTCACGTAGGCGTGCCGCCCTCCGGCCTGCTCGTAGACGACGGTCATGAGCTTGCGGGACGGGTCGAACGGGCGCTCGTGAACGGCCTCCCGGTTTTCGACGAGCGTGTCCCACGGGAGACCGCGCTCGTGGGCGGCGAGGACGAGCGCCGCGTCGACCGGGTCTCCGGTCACGCGAACGACGCCGTCCTCCTCGAGCACGCGGGCCGACGAGGCGAGCGCGGCGGCCTCGAGCACCCTGACCTCGTCTTCGGCTCCGGCCGTGTCGATCGCGGCCAGGCGGAGGCGGTTCACGGTCAGCGTCCCCGTCTTGTCGGACGCGATCACGGTGGCGCTGCCGAGCGTCTCGACGGCGGTGAGGCGGCGCACGATCGCCCCGCGCGCGGCCATCGCCCGCGCGCCGCCGGCAAGCGCGATCGTCACGGTCGCGGCCAGGCCTTCCGGGACTGCGGCGACGGCGACCGCGACGCCCACCAGGAACGCCTGGCTCGAGCGTCTCGCCCTGGGCGAGCATCGCGCCGGCGAGCGCGACGGTCACGACGATCCCGAGGCCGACCATCACCCGCGTCAGCCCGCCGACCTGGCGCTGGAGCGGCGTCGGCGGCGGCTTCGCGGCCGAGGCGAGCCCGGCGATCTGCCCGAGCTCGGTCGCCGAACCGGTGGCGGTCACGAGCGCCCGTCCGCGCCCGCGGGTGACCGCGGTGCCGGAGAAGGCCATCGACGTCCGGTCGCCGAGCGGCGCATCGTCCGGGACCGGATCTGCGGCCTTGTCGTTCGGGACCGACTCGCCGGTGAGGAGCGACTCGTCGACGGCGAGCCCGCGCGCGGCCGCGATCCGCGCGTCGGCCGGCACCCGCTCCCCTTCGCGCAGCACGAGGAGGTCGCCCGGAACGATGTCTTCCACCGGCACCTCGCGCTCGCGGCCGTCGCGAATGACACTTGCGTGACGTTCCAGCGACTCGCGCAGAGCCAGGAGCGCCCGCTCGGCGCCGGACTCCTGCACGAAGCCGAGCACGGCGTTCAGGACGACGATCGCGCCGATCGCGACCGCCTCGATTCCCTCGCCGATCGCGAGGGAGACCGCGCCGGCGACGATCAGCAGTCCGACGAGCGGATCGGCGAACTGCCGCAAGGCGATCCGCGCGTACGCCGGCCGCGCCGCCCGCTCGAGCCGGTTCGGCCCGACGGCCTCGAGCCGCGCCCGCGCCTCCTCCTCGGCCAGCCCGCGGCGCGGGTCGCTTCTCAGTTCCTCGGCGACGGAGTCGAGCGGGAGCGAATGCGGGAGCATCGGCAGTCTTACCGGCGGTCGGCTCTGCTCGCCGCTACCGGCTCGGTTTCGGAGCTCGAGCGGCCTGGGCCGTGCCCGACTTCACGAAAGCATATGGCGCCGGGTTCGCCCAGCCAGGGCCGGTTTGGCCGTTCCCCAGCCAGCTCGGGCGTGGGTCCGCCGGTTCGGATCGGTGCTATGTTGGACGAGCGCGTTTGGTTCTAGCGTTGAAGCCGCCGAGGCTCCGCACGATTTCCTCTTCGTCTTTCGCACCTGGCCCTGAGCGCCGCAGTGGGCCCATTCGGATCCGCTGTCCTGAGAGATGAACAAGGAGCAGAACATGTTCGCGACAATTCGCCGTTACGAAGGTGTGGACCAGAGCCGCACCATCGAGCTGACCACCAAGGTCAACGAGAAGCTCGTCCCCAAGCTGAGCGAGATGCCCGGCTTCAAGGGCTACTACCTCATCGAGGCCGGCAACGGCGTCATGAGCTCGCTCAACCTCTTCGAGACGTCCGAGCAGGCCGACGCGTCGACCAAGTTCGTCTCGACGTGGATCCGCGACGAGAAGCTCGAGAACGTGCTTCCCAACGCGCCGAAGATCACGAGCGGCAAGGTCACGTCGCACAAGAACGGCGTCGCCGTCTAGTCAGAGCGACCAACGTTCGCAGGGAAGGGCTCCGCTTTGCGGGGCCCTTTTCTTTGCCGTTCTCAGAGCGTGTCCAGCCCGGACTCCAGCGTGGGATAGCGCAACTCGGGGATGAGCTCGGCGCGGGCCCGCGACGTGTCGCTCCAGTGGTCGACGTGGCCGAGCCGGACGAAATCGCGGGTGAGCGGCGACTGCGTGCGGGCGACGAACGCGAACGCCTCGCACAGCGCGGCACTCGCCTGGATCACGGGGAACGGCAGGCGGTGCGGACGCGAGTAGCCCCAGTGGCGACAGACGGTGTCGAGGAACTCCTGGACGGTCGTCGGCCGCTCGTCCCCGACCGAGTAGATGCCGCTGATGCCCGGCTTGAAGATGGCCGCCTCGGTGGCGCGGAGGAAGTCCTCCGTCGCGAGCAGGTGCTGGACGGTCGGCTCGGGCCAGACGCAGAGCAGGTGCCGACGCGCCAGCCAGCGTGCCGCCTCGACCATCAGGATCCCGCGGCCGTAGACCATGCCGAGCCGCAGCACGACCGGCTCGGTCTCGTCTCCGGCCCGCTCGAACAGCAGTCGTTCTTCCTCGAGGCGGGTCTTGGCGTGCACCGACGGAGGCGTGCGGTCGAGCCGGCCCGTCGCCGGATGCTCGACCGAGGTCGGGCCCTCGACCTGGGGAAACGAGATCAGGATGATCCGGCGCGACGTTCGCCTCGAGCGCGGCGTCCACGAGGTTCGAGAACCAGCGGGTGTTCGTCTCGGGGAGGAAGCGCTCTGGGCGCGGCTTGAAGAGGACTCCGGCGAAATGGACGACGACGTCGACCCCTTCGACGGCGGGGGGAAGCGTCTGCGGATCGGCCAGGTCGGCGTGAACGCAGCGCACGTTCGGCGCGGCCGCGAGATCGTCCCCAACCGGCGTGCGGTGGACCAGCAGGCGCAGGTCGTGGCCGCTCGGGACAAGACGGCGGGCCAGCAGGCCGCCGAGGTTCCCCGCCGCGCCGGTGATCAGGATCTCAGACATGAAGCGCGACGAGCGCGGCCGCGAGGAGCACGACCGCCGCGGCCATGAGCTTCAGTGCGCGCTCCTCGGCTCCGATCAACGTCCCGGCGGTCACGGGCTCGCTCGTGCCGTCGCGCCGCTCGATTCGGCCGTCCACGTGGACGACGCGGCGGCGCACGTCGCGCACCTGGGTCGAGAGCCGGCGCTGCGCGAGGCTGAGGCAGAACGCGAACGCGGCGGCCACGGCGGCGGCGAGGGAGATCCGCTCCGCGGCCGCGAAGGCGCCCGTGAGGAGCGGGAACGCGCCCCACGCGAGCGCGAACTGGACGTCGCCGTGGAACCGTCCGCCGCCGAGCTCGGCGTTGTAGGCGACGACCGCGAAGGCGCCGACGACGACGAAGAGGGCGATCCACGGGCTGACCGTGATGGCGCCGTAGATCCCGATCGCGACGGCGCCGGCCAGCGAAACCACGGCGAGCGCGACGAGCGTGCGGTCGGAGATCCTCGTTCCCAGCGGCCGCCCGTTCAGCTCGTCGAGCGCGTGCGCGGCGATGCCGACGGCCAGGAAGAACGCGACGAGCGCGGGGAGCAGGCGTCCCGCCTCGAGCTGCGGCGCGAGCGCCGCGCCGATCACGACGTAGCTCAGGTTCCAGGCGGTGTACGGCAGGTGGAGGAGGGTCACGTAGTCGCGCGCGCCGCCCGGCGCGAGCGCGTAGAACGACGGCCGCGTCTCAACCGTCACGGGTTCCCCAGATCACGAGCCCGCCGCCCAGGCTGAGCGGCCGCGCCTGCACGTCGGCGATCCCGGCCGCGCGCCAGTCGGCGAGCTGGCGCTCGAGCGGGTAGCGGGCGTAGAACGACGGGATGCTGTCGCGTAGGACCCGGCCGACCTCGCGCCAGCCGGGCGAGACGAGCCCGCCGAGCACGGGAAGGCCGACGCCGACGTAGAGCCGCCACAGCGCCCGGGCAACCGGGTTCGCAGGCACGCCGAAGTCGAGCGCCGCGATTCGCCCGCCCGGACGGACGACGCGGGCCAGTTCCGCCAGGGTCGCCGCCGGATCGGCGACGTAGCGCAGGAGGTAGCCGGAGGTCAGCGCGTCGAACGTCGCGTCGGGGAAGTCGAGCGTCTCCGCGCGTCCCTCCTCGAGCCGCACGCGCGCCTCGAGCCCTGCGGCCACCACACGGCGGCGTCCCTCGGCGAGCATCTCCACGCTCTGGTCGATGCCCACGACCGCGCAGCCGTAGCGGCGGGCGAGCGCGAGCGAGATCGCGCCGGTTCCGCAGGCGACATCCAGCACGGTGTCGTCCGGTCGGGCCTCGACGCGCTCGACGAGAAAGCGCCGCCAGCGCGGGTCCTGTCCGAAGGAGAGGAGCGCCGCGTAGCGGTCGTACGACTCCGCGATCGGCGCGAACAGCCGAAGGGCCAGCGCGCCCTGCTCCGTGCCGGGTTCGCCCACCCGGGCATTGTTGCCGCTCGGCGGCCTCAGCCGGCCAGCTCGACCTCGGCGGGCATGTCGCCCTTCTCGGTCTCGGGCTCGAGCTCCTCGCGGACGCGGACGTCGAAGTAGACGTACGTCGTGAGCAGCGCGACGAACGGCACCGTCGCCGCGTACACGACCGCCGAGACCGCGTTCAGGAGCGCGAACGGGGCGTCCGTGACGATGATCAGCAGGGCGCCGACGAGCGGGCCGATCGACAGCGCGAGCGCCGCGGCGCCGATCACGAGGGTGCCCACCTTGAGCCAGTGGCCGCGCACGAGCCGGTGGCTGCGCCGGACGGCGCCGAGGGCCGAGCGATCCTCCAGCTCGACCGCGGGGACGATCAGCGACCAGCGCACCGTGAGCCACAGCGCGACCGGGATGAGGAAGAGCGTGCTCGCGAGCACCGTCACCACGATCACGGCGAGGAAGAACGAGCCGAGCAGCGGGCGGATGCTGTCGAGCGCGAGCCGGAACGCGTGCACGGGCCCGATCGTGCGGCCCTCGTCGATCTCCACGAGCGCCCGCGCGGTCGCCGCCTGGACGAGCCCGACGCCGAGCAGGGTCAGCGCGGTCGAGAACGCGACGACGAAGAGGACGAGGAAGCCTCCGCTCTCGCCTTCGGTTTCGATCCCGACGATGCTGGACGTCCCGGTGACGAGGGTCTGCAGCAGCGTCACGAGGATCGAGGATCGGCACGAAGAGGACGCCGAGGCCGAGCAGCAGCCGCAGATGCTTGGGGTACATCCGCCCGGACGCGGTGACGACCTGGCCCCACGAGCGCCGGCGCGTGAGCCGCAACGGGGCGGACGGCGTCCAGGTGGCGCGCGAGACGCCGTAGAGCGCGAGCCCGGCGAGGGCCGCCAGCACGATCAGGAGCGGCCAGGGATTGTTGACCGAACGGCTGAGGATCCTCGAGCCGCCGCCGACGGCCGTGCAGAAGAAGTCGGTCGCGCCGGTGCCGAGCAGACCCCCGGCGGGGACGGCGTAGCTGCGGTCGCGCCACTCCTCCGACCAGGCGATCGGCTCCGTCCACTGGTCCTTCAGGTTCGGGCCGGTCGGGCCGTTGTAGAACGACCGCTGCAGCTCGCCCCAGCGGCCCTCGTACTCGATCCACGGGAAGTCGGCGCCCGCCTCGCCGGGGTCGCTCGGGATCGTGTGGACGACGGGGACGACGTCCCGCGTCGGGCCGGTCGTGTCGTCGCAGCCGACGCCCTGCGAGGCCGAGCTGCCGAGGTAGAGGCCCTCGTCGTAGTGGTTCGCGTGCGAGCCGGCGGCCGGGTGCACGACCGGATGCGTGCCGTCGACGACCTCGAGCTGGTCGCGGTCGTCCCAGTCGGCCCGCTCGGCGCCCTCGTGCTGGCTGTAGCCGATCTTGGTCGGCTCGACGTCGAGCGCCTCGGCGGCGTCGTCGGCGTCGAAGACGAGCTGGATCATCTCCCAGTCGCCCTCGTGCAGGTTGTTCCAGTCGTTGAAGGCGTAGAAGATCCAGTACTGGAGCGCGAGCTGGCCGGGGAAGCCGGGATCGGTGGCGACGTGCGCGTACACCGTCGGCTCCTTGCCCTCGGTGATGCGGCGCGCCCAGAGCTCGTAGTCGCAGCCGGGGTCGAGCGCGTACCCGGGGAAGTCGAGGTGGTACTCGTAGAGCCCGCCGGTGAGGTCGTCCGCCGCCGGCCCGACCTGGATCAGGTCGCCGCCGCCCCAGGGCCCGCGCAGCGCGACGGTCGGCTCGCCGAAGAGCGCGTCGACGTCCATCGGCTCGTACGGCTCGCCGGGCCCGCACTCCTCGGGCTGCTCGACGAGGCGGACGACCGGCGCGTACTTCTCGGCCAGCGCGGTCTCGTCGGCGGTGTCCGCGAGCGCGGCGGGCGCGAGGACGAGAGCGGCGAGAACGGGGAGGAGGGCGAGCGCGCGGCGCACGGCCCGAGTCTTTCACGCGGGTCGGCGGCGGGGTTGCGTTTCTCACTTCCGGGCGCGCCGCGTACAGTCTTCACGCCGCAAGCGAACGAAGGAGCCGCCGCATGAAGACCCTCAAGGTCGGGGACATCGAGACGAACGGGAAAGGGCCGATCCACGGGGCGCAGTGGGTGCTCGCCGGCCACAACGTGTTCAAGGAGAACTTCGACCCCGGCAAGATCGACGGCGACTTCGGCACGCAGACCGGCGAGGCGTGCGTGCGCGCGAAGCAGGCGCTCGGGTTTCCCGCCTCGGCGCAGACGCCGACGTTCGGGCCGCACCTGCGCGAGTACCTGCTCGGGAAGAAGTCGCTGCCTGCGTCCTACCTCGCCCGGCGGCTCGTGCGGCAGGCGCGCCGCAACGAGTCGCCGTTCATCTACCCCGCGAAGAAGAAGGTCGCCATCATCGGCCGGCCCGGCCAGGGGACGCACTCGTTCACGGTCGATCCGGCCAACTGGCAGTCCGACAACGCCTGGGACTTCGCGTTCCCGTCCGGGACGCCGCTCGTCGCCGTCGCCGACGGGACGATCGGGGACAAGCTGGGGCCGATCTCGACCGACCCGAACTCGCGCTTCGGCGGGCTGCGCTGCTACCTCGAGACCGACGGCAACGAGTTCTACTACGCGCACCTCTCCAAGTTCGCGCCCGAGACGATCGCGGGCGCGAAGGTCACGCAGGGCCAGGTGATCGGGTTCTCCGGCTCGGCGAGCGGGGTCGACCACCTGCACCTCGGCGTCCGCGACTGGCGCGCGTTCCAGAAGACCGCCGAGAGCTAGCTTCCGTAGTTTTCCGCCCCGATTCCGGGGATTCGCGGTTGGCGCGGCCGCGCGCCGTCGGCGATCCTGTGGCCATGGCGCGGAAGAAGATCGTCATCCTCGGCGGCGGTACCGGCGGCACGATCGTCGCCAACCGCCTGCGTCGCCGCTTCGACGAGGACGAGGCCGAGATCCACGTCGTCGACCGCGACGACCGCCACGTCTACCAGCCGGGCCTCCTCTTCGTCCCGTTCGGGCTTGCCGACGCCGACGAGATCGTCCGGCCGCGGCGCCGCCAGCTTCGGGGCGAGATCGCGTTCCACGAGAGCGAGGTCGAGTCGGTGTCGCTCGCGGAGCAGCGGGTCTCGCTCGCCGACGGCACGCGGCTTCCCTACGACGTGCTCGTGGTCGCGACCGGGGTCGACCTCCAGCCCGAGGAGACCGAGGGAATGCTCGGCGCCGGCTGGAACGAGTCCGTCTTCACCTTCTACTCGCTCGAGGGCGCGGCCGCGCTTCGCCCGGCGCTCGACCGGTTCCGGAAGGGCCGTTTGGTCGTGAACCTCGTCGACATGCCGATCAAGTGCCCCGTCGCGCCGCTCGAGTTCGCCTTCCTCGCGGACGCGCACCTGCGCGAGCGCGGCGTCCGCGACGACGTCGAGCTCGTCTACGCGACGCCGCTCGACGGCGCGTTCACGAAGCCCGTCGCGTCGGAGCGGCTGGCCGGCCTGCTGGCCGAGAAGGAGATCGAGCTCGTGACCGAGTTCAACGCGGGCGAGGTCGACGGCGGACGCGGGCTCCTGACGGCCTACGACGGCCGCGAGCTGCCGTTCGACCTGCTCGTGACGGTGCCGCTGCACGGCGGCGCGCCGTACGTCGCGCGTTCCGAAGGACTCGGCGACGCGCTCGGCTTCGTCCCGACCGACAACCACACGCTGCAGGCGAAGGCGGCGCCGAACGTGTTCGCGCTCGGCGACGCGGCCGATCTCCCGATCTCCAAGGCGGGCTCGGTCACGCACTTCGAGGCCGAGGTCCTGGTCGAGAACGTGGCCCGCCACCTCGCCGGCGACGCGCTCGACGACGCGTACGATGGACACGCGAACTGCTTCATCGAAACCGGGTTCGACAAGGCTCTGCTCATCGACTTCAACTACGACACCGAGCCGCTCCCCGGCCGGTTCCCCACCGCCGCCGGCCCGCTCTCGCTGCTGCGCGAGTCGCGGCTCAACCACTACGGCAAGCTCATGTTCCAGTGGATCTACTGGCACGCGCTCCTGCCCGGCCGTCCGCTGCCGGGGCTGGGGCCGACGATGCCGACCGCCGGCAAGGAACGCCCGGCGCCGGTCACGACGAAAGGAGATCTATGACCACCGTCCTGATCGCCGACACCGCGGTCGACGTGGACGCCGAGGGCTTCCTCACCGACCCCGGCCAATGGAACGAGACGATCGCCGCCGGGATCGCCGCCGAGAACGGCATCCCCGAGTTGAGCGACCGCCACTGGCAGGTCGTCCGCTTCATGCGCGACCGCTACCTCGACACCGGCTCCGCGCCGTCGATCCGCGCGCTCGGCAAGGAGTCCGGCGTTCCCGTGAAGGAGCTCTACGAGCTCTTCCCCAAGGGCCCCGCGAAGCTCGCCGCCAAGATCGGCGGGATCCCCAAGCCGCGCGGCTGCATCTGAGGAGTTGATGACGATGACCGAGACCATCACCGAGCCGGCGCTGGCCGCGCCCGAGACCAAGCAGACGATCGAGAAGGTCGCGATCGTCATCTCCAAGGGCTCCCTCGAGGGCGTCTATCCGGGCCTGATCATGGCGAACGGCGCCCGCATGGAGGGCATCGAGGCGAGCGTCTTCTTCACGTTCTTCGGCCTCGACGCGATCCGCAAGGACCGCTTCGCGAAGATCAAGGTCGCCACCGTCGGGAACCCCGGCATGCACATGCCGACGCTCATCGGGATGCTGCCCGGGATGTCCTCGCTCGCCACCTGGATGATGAAGCGCCAGATGGAGAAGCTCGACATCCCGCCGATTCCCGAGTTCATCGAGCTCGTCTCCGACTCGGGCGCGAAGCTCTACGCCTGCGAGGCGACGGTGGACATGTTCGGGCTCACCATGGAGGACTTCGTCCCGCAGGTGGACGGGATCCTCACCGTCGGCGAGTTCTACGAGCAGGCCGCCGGCGGCGAGATCATCTTCACCTGATGGCGCTGCCGTTTCTCATCGAGTTCCCGGCCGACGACTCCGTGCGGGCGCGCCGCTTCTGGCAGGGCCTCCTGGGCACGCAGCTCGCCGAGCGCGGGGCGGACGAGGGCCAGGGCTGGGAGGGCGAGTACGGCGGCGTCCACTTCGGCGTCCACGAGCGCGGGCCGGGGCCGGGCGACCGCTTCGCGCTTCCCTACTTCACCGTGCCGGACATGGTCGTCGCGCTCGAGCGCGTGCGCGACCTGGGCGGCGAGGTCGTCCATCCGGGCGAACGATGGGTGATCTGCCGCGACTCCGAAGGAACACCCTTCGGACTCACGCAGAGCAGTAGCTACTTGCCGAGCTTGCGAGCGCGTCGTCGAGGTCGACGCCGCCTGGAAGCTCGCCGTCCGGGCTCACCTGGTCGACGATCTTCGGGAGGTACTCCGCGATCGCGTCCTGCGCCTGATCGGGCGATACGCCGAGCTTGCCGGCGATCGCGGCGACCTGGTCGTTCCCGAGCGCGTCGTGCACCTGGTCGCGTCGAGCGGCCTCGTTCGCGCCCTTGCCGATCCAGGACTCGACCTGCTTGTCCATGCCCTTCTCCTTGAAGCTCTCGAGCGCCTTGTCGAGCCCGCCGCCGGCGAGGCTCCCGACGAGGTCGCCGAGCCCGCCCATCAGGACGCGGCGCGCCGCTGGCGGATCATCCGCGTGCCGAGGAAGTCGGCCACGGCGGTCGTGATCCAGATGATGAGCGTCGCCCAGATGTACGTCATCGTCCCGGAGATCGAGACTCCGTCGACGATCCAGTTGACGATGATGAGCGCGAGGACGGTGGACACGAGCGCGAGCAGGCCGGCCATCGCGACCGACGGTTCGCGGATGAGGATCCTCAGCGCGATGAAGCTGAGGATGATGTGCACGATCCAGAACACGAGGGTCGCCCAGATGAGACCCTCGGTGTTCATCTCGAAGTCGCTGAGGAGCGCGTCGCTCAGGAGCAGGCCGACGGCGATCCCGACGAGCGTCATTCCGAGATTGATTCCCCAGCGCGCGAGCATGGCGCGATCTTATAACCATCACCGTCAAAATGGCCAGGCCGTGTCCGTGAGCACCCGGAAAGAGGCCCTGACCGCCCGCGCCGCGGCGCTGCGCACGCGCCTGCAGGAGGAGCGGCCCCGCCACATGTCCGTCGAGGTCGGGTTCTGCTGGCTCGCGCGCGACCTCAAGATCGCCGGCGGCGTGCTCGGCGGGGGCCTCGCCTACCGCTGTTTCTTCTGGACGCTGGCGTTCTGCCTGCTCGTGTTCGGAGGGCTCGGCTTCGCGCAGCACAGCGGCTCGGAGGTCGACGAGGACGCCGAGGACGTCGGCGTCGGCGCGGCCATGGCGAGGACGATCGCGAACGCGGCGGCAGCAGTCCGAGAGCGGGCGCTGGTGGCTCGTCGTGCTCGGGGCGTTCTTCCTCCTCTGGTTCAGCTGGGGCCTGCTGCGCGCGCTTCGGCTCGTGCACGCGGCCGCCTGGGGGATCGAGGTGACGCCGATCCGCAGGCCCGCCCGTGCGCGTCGCGTTCGTGATCGCTCTCCCGCTGGCGGTGTTCGCGATGAGCCTGCTCGCCGGCTGGATCCGGGCGCACACGCCGGTCGGGCTGGGCTTCCTCGCGACCCTTGCGATCACCGTCGGGTTCGCGGCGATCTGGCTCTTCGCGTCGATGGCGCTGCCGTCCAGGGACGTCCCGTGGACGGCCTTCATCCCCGGGGCGATCCTGTTCGCGATCGGCCTCCAGGTGCTCCACCTGATGACGGTCTACTACCTGTCCGAGAAGCTGGCGCACCAGTCGCAGCTCTACGGCGGGCTCGGCGTGGCCGCGACGGCGCTCTTCACGCTCTTCCTTCTCGGCCGTGGCATCGTGTGGGCCGCAGAGCTGAACGCCGTCTACGACGAGGTTAAGCTGAGCCAATGTTCGTGAGCATGACGAGTATCAGCGG
Source organism: uncultured Actinomycetes bacterium (assembly GCA_963724315.1). Lineage (GTDB taxonomy): Bacteria > Actinomycetota > Thermoleophilia > Gaiellales > Gaiellaceae > CAVRUF01. Next base: position 171,011 of record CAVRUF010000009.1, read on the forward strand.
CGGCGACGAGGACGTCATCGAGACCGCGAGAATCGCGGCCGAATCGATGCTCGAGTGGCTGCGCGAGTTCGACGGGTACAAGGGCTGCGTCATGCTGGCGGACCCGGAGACCGGGAACGCGCGGATGTTCTCGTACTGGGAGACGCGCGAAGACGCCGACCGAAGCGCCCGCGGCCGGGCGCAGCTGCGCGACTCCATCGTCGCCACGACAGGCGTCTCACTCGACAGCGTCGAGCTGTACGAGGTCGTGCTCGAAGACCGCCCGGCGTGATGTTCGCGCGGCTGACGACCTTCGAGGGGACGCCGGAGGGAATCAATGCGGGCGTGCAGATCTACCGTGACGAGGTGCTCCCGTGGCTGCGCGACGCGACCGGCTTTCGCGGCTGGATCGTCCTGCGCGACGCGACGGGGACGAAGACGACGAGCGTCACGTTCTGGTCGGACGAGGCGACGATGCGCGACGAGGCCGCCGGCGGCGGCGCGCTGCGCGACGAGGTGGTCGCGAGCATCCCGATCGAGATGACGAGCCTCGAGTTCCTCGAGGTCGTCGTCGCCGAGTCGCTCTCGCTCTAGCCGGGGCGGGCCACGAACGTCTCGACCTCGCCCTCGCGGCCGCGGAGCGCGAGCGTGCGGTGGGTGAGCCCCTCGGTGTCGAGCCCCGCGGCCTGGGCCGTGGAGGCGCTGACCAGGATCTCGCCCGGCGCCGCCAGCCCGCTCAGCCGCGACGCCGTGTTGACGGGATCGCCGAGCGCGGTGAAGTCGACCGCGTCCCCCTCGCCCACGACGCCGACGTACGCGACGCCGGTGTCGATCCCGATCCCGATCGGCAGCCACGGATCCGGACCGTCGTTTCCGGTCGCGCGCATCAGCTCCCGGGCGGTCTCGAACGCCGCGGAGGCGTGCATCGGCCCGGCGAAGCCCGGGATGAAGAGCGCCACGGCCGCGTCGCCGACGAACTTGTCCACGATCCCGTCGTGCTCGTCGATCGCCGCCGCCGCGACCCCGTAGAAGCGGGCGAGCAGCTGTGAGAAGTCGCCCGCGGACGCGCCTTCCGCCAGGCCGGTCGAGCCGCGGACGTCCGCGAAGAGCGCGGAGATCTCCAGCTCGGCGCCGCCCGGGTACTTGTGGAGCGGCGGGATGCACCACTTGCACAGGCGGCGGTTGAGCGGAGACGGGCCGCGCCGGATCACGCTCATGAGCAGGCTTCCGGGCTTGCCGAACGGCGAGTTGCAGAGCTTGCAGCGCGGGGTGGACGGGATGTGAGCGAAGAACCGGCGGCTCCGCATGAGGCCGGGCATCTCACCGCTCAACATCGCGTGCCAGGTCTCCGGGTCGGCCGCTTTCCTGCCCATCGCGGCGAGCCTACTCCGGTTCGGCCTGGGTGAGCGCCGGCGCGGCCCAGGAGGGATCCTCGGCGGGCTGCGACGACCTCCAGACGACGAAGCCGACGCCGAGCAGCACCGCCTCGACGAGCGTGATCGCGAGCCGGTTCAACACGGTGACGCCGAGCGCGACCGGCGCGGTGGTGACGGCGAGGAGCAGCGCATACGTCGATCCCTCGCGAACGCCGAGGCCGGACGGTGCGATGACCGTGAGGACCGAGACGATCGCGCCCACGGCGGCGGTTCCACCCAGGTAGGGAACGGTCGACCAGGCGAGGTCGGCGCCGAGCGAGCGGGCGAGGAAGAGCATCGCGACGCCGCCGACGAGCCAGGTCGCCGAGTAGAAGCAGAGGAGCCCGAGCATCGTCCGGTAGCGCAGCACCGGGACGTCGGGGGTGCCGAAGCGCTCGAAGATCCGCCGGGCGAGCTTCGAGTAGACGCGCGGGTGGATGAGCACGGCGACGGTCACGGCGAAGCACCCGAGCGGGACGAGCACCACGGCCGATGTGTCCACGGTGAGGAGCCCGAAGGCGAAGACGAGCACGCCGGAGATCGCCGAGAGACCGGCCTCGAGGCCGATCGACCCGATCACGACCTCGTTCCGGTGCACGCCGGCCCGGCGCAGCCAGAGGATCCGCGCGAGCGGCGTCCAGACGGCGCCCGGGCACGTACTTGGCGAGCATCGAGGCCATCTCGGACTGGAGCGCGAGGAGGTAGCCGATGCGGATCCCGAGGCCCCGCAGGATCCATTGCCAGCCGAGCACGAAGAGGAGGTAGTACGCGGCCAGCACGACGAGCGCGATCGCGATGTCCTGCAGGTCGGCGTTGCGCAGCAGCGGGAGGGCGTCGCGCCACGCCTCGCGGAGGACGTAGGCGAAGACGACCAGGACGACGGCGACGAGCGCCAGTTGGAGCCCGGCGAGGACGCGCTTCCGGCCGAAGAACTCTCGGAGCCCGGTCACAGACGAACTGTAGCCCGGGCGGGTCGCTACGCGGTCCGGCGCAGGCCGGCGACCTCGCGCTGGTGCGCCGGGCAGTAGACCTTGCCGCCGAACTCGCGCTGGTGCTCGAGGCAGTACTCCGTGACGGCGTCGGTCACGGGCTCCTTGCAGAAGGCGCAGAAGCGAAGGAGCGCGGCGGTCAGCTCGGCGCGGCCCCACAGCTCGACCGCGTGGGCCTGGGCGAGGTGGCGGGCCTGGGGCGTGAACGTCCGGTTGGTGACGACCATGGCCGCGTCGCAGCCGTGCGCCGCCTTGGACGCCATGACCGCCTGAACCGCCTGGCGTCGCGCGGAGCGTCGCGCCCGCCTGACCTCGACGGCCGTTCGGATGCCGTCGCGCACGATGACGAGGCCGGCGCCGTCGTCGTGGTGGACGATCTCCTCCACCTCGCAGCCGAGCCGGAGGAAGAGCTCCGCGACGGTCTGTTCGAACTCCGGTCCGCTGAGGAGGTCGAGCTCCGCAAGCGCTGAAGGGTCACCAAGCCGCACGAACAAAGGATCGGCGTCGCGGCCGCACGTCTGTAGACGCAATCACTCGTGCGCGTTGCGTGAGTTTCGCCCCAGATCCGTGCGAAACCCGGCACGTTTGGTGCGCCACAGGTGCGAATTTCGACGATAGGGTCGCCACCAAGGGGTGCAACACGGGGGTCCCCCGGGGGACCGCGGTTTCGGGGCCGGCTCGGGCGGTCGCGATACTGCCGCGGTGAGCGATCCCGAGAACCGTGAATCCGAGCGGCTGAGCCCCGCGCCTCCGATTGCCGAGCCCGGCACGGCGCGCAAGCGCAGCTTCCGCACCCTGGCCACGATCGACCTCGGGCCGCTGCGCCGCCGGCGCGACTTCCGCCTGCTCTTCATCGGCCAGGGCTTCTCGTTCCTCGGCTCGACGGTCACGTGGGTGGCCGTCCCGTACCAGGTCTACCAGCTCACGGGCTCCTCGCTCGCCGTCGGGCTGCTCGCCGCGGCCGAGCTTCCCCCGATCCTCATCACGGCGTTCCTCGGCGGAGCGCTGGCGGACGCGTTCGACCGGCGCCGGCTCGTGCAGATCGCCGAGCTCGGTCTCGCTGCCGGGGCGACGCTGCTCCTCGTCAACTCGCTCCTCGGCGAGCCGCGCCTGTGGGCGCTCTTCGTCGCCGGAATCGGCATGGCCGCGTTCGACGGGATCCAGCGGCCGCCGCTCGACTCGCTCGAGCCGCGTCTCGTCGAGCGGGACGAGCTTCCGGCCGCCAGTGCGCTTGGCTCGCTGCGCGGCAATGTCGGGATGATCGCCGGGCCTGCCTTGGGCGGTGTCCTCATCGCCACCGTCGGGCTGCCCGCGACCTACGCCTTCGACATCGTCACGTTCGCCTTCTCGCTGACGATGCTCTCGCTCATGAAGGCCGTGCCGCCGCCGCCCGGCGCCGAGCGGCCGAGCGTCAAGCGCGTCAAGGAAGGGATCCGCTACGCCTTCAGCCGCCAGGAGCTGATCGGCACCTACAGCGTCGACTTCGTCGCCATGTTCTTCGGGATGCCGATGGCGCTCTTCCCGGCGTACGCGGAGGAGTTCGGAGGACCCGAGGTGCTCGGGCTCCTGTACGCCGCGCCGGCGATCGGCTCGCTCGTCGTGGCGCTGACGAGCGGCTGGACTGCGCATGTGCACCGGCACGGCCTGGCGGTCATCCTCGCGGCCGGAATGTGGGGCGTCGCCATGGTCGGGTTCGGACTCGCGCAGAGCCTCGGCGTGGCCGTGGCCGCGCTCGCCGTCGGCGGCGGCGCCGACTCGGTCAGCGGCATCTTCCGCTCGGTGATCTGGAACCAGACGATCCCGGACGAGCTGCGCGGACGCCTCGCCGGGATCGAGCAGATCAGCTGGTCGAGCGGGCCGACGCTCGGGAACCTCGAGGCCGGCGTCGTCGCGACGCTCACGAGCGTGCGCACGTCGATCGTCTCGGGCGGGATCCTCTGCGTCGTCGGCGTCGCCGTGGCGGCGATCGCGCTGCCGGTCTTCCGGAAGTACGACGCGCGCGAACCCGTCAGCCGCTAGGCCACGCGTCGGTCTCCGGGTGGAGATCGAGCCGCGTGTCCTTCGCGCAGTCGGTCGAGATCCGGTACTGCGGCAGCGAAGCCTCGGGCCCCCGGCGCAGGTGGAACTCGGCGAGGAGCATCGCGTCCACCGGCGAGGCGCCGAACTCCTCGGCCACCTCCGCGTCGGTCTGCACCGCGTAGCACTCGGTGATCGACTCGTCCATGACGCCCGCGAGATGCCACGACTCGTGCGAGAGGACGTGGATCGCGAGCGTCACGTCCTGCGCCCACGCGGTCGCACGAGACCAGTCCGTACTGGAGGCAGGTCAGGTCGGGAACGCCCTTGTCCGGAAGGTCCTCGAACGTCGCGCAGATCTCGTGCACGAGCTTCGCGTGCGTGCCGACGCCGCTCGCGTCCACGTAGGCCTCGCCCTGGAAGGACGAGACGTCGATGAGCCGCTTCCAAAGGCTCGGGCAGTACACGTCCACGGGGTGGCCGGCGATCTCGCTCGCCACGTATTCGAGCCGCGTCTCGGTCGGCGTCTGGCGCTGGAACCACCACGCCTGGAAGCCGATGAACGCAAGCAGGGAGAGCAGGATGACCGCGCGCCGCATCTCGCTCGTACGTGTCGGCACGAACACGGCCGATCTTGACGGTTCCTTGAAGGTTCCCGCCGCCCGCTCACGTACTCTGAGTGGATGCGACGCGCCGCGATTTCGCTTGCCGTTGCGGCCGTTACCGCGGCCGCGCTTGCGCCGACGGCCACCCCCGCACTACGGCTCGCGCAGGTCGGCTCGGGCTTCGACCAGCCCGTGCACCTGGCCTCGACGCCGTCCGAACGGAACCGGCTGTACGTCGTCCAGCAGACGGGGCTCGTGAAGATCATCCAGAGCGGGAAGAAGCTCTCGACGCCGTTCATGAACCTGCGCACACGCGTCTCCTGCTGCGGGGAGCAGGGACTCCTGTCGCTCGCGTTCCATCCGGACTACCCGAGCGTGCGCCGCGTCTACGTGAACTACACGAACCGAAGCGGCGACACGCGCGTGGTCGAGTACCGCGTGAACGCGCAGCGGACGAAGGTGATCCCGTCGACGGCGCGCGTCCTGCTCTCGATCGACCAGCCGTTCTCGAACCACAACGGCGGCCAGATCCTCTTCGGCCTGGACGGGAAGCTCTACGTCCCCACGGGCGACGGGGGCGACGCCGGCGATCCGGGGAACCGCGCGCAGAACATGAACTCCCGCCTCGGCAAGCTGCTCCGCCTCGACGTCCAGACGAAGAAGGTCACGATCGTCGCGCTCGGCTTCCGCAACCCGTGGCGCGTGACGCTCGACCGCACCGCGAACCGGTTCATGATCGGCGACGTCGGCCAGGACACGCGCGAGGAAGTCGATATCTGGCATCCCGACGCCACCGGGCTCGAGAACTTCGGCTGGCGGCGCTACGAGGGCTCGCTCACGTACAGCGGCACCTCGCTCTACTCGCCGAGCAAGCGCATCTGGCCGATCCACCAGTACTCGCACGCGTCGACCGGCGGCTGCGCGATCACCGGCGGGTTCGTCTACCGCGGCTCCGCGTTGCCGAACCAGCGCGGGCGCTACTTCTTCGGGGACTACTGCACCGGGAGCGTGTGGAGCTTCGGCATCACCAACGGCAAGCGCACCGGATTTCGCGGGCACTCGTCGCTGCACGTGTCGGGGGGCCTCTCCTCGTTCGGCGAGGGTCCGACGCGCGAGCTCTACTTCGTCTCGCACAGCGGGCGGATCTTCCGGCTCGCCAAGACCCAGTAGTGCGCGCGCCGGCGGCACTGCTTGCCGTCCTCGTGCTGGCCGGATGCTCGAGCGGCGGGATGACGACGACGACCGGGGGAACCTCGTCGGCCTCGGCGCCGCCCGACAGCACCTCGACGGTGTCGGAGCCGACCAAGATCGGAATCGAGGAGGTCGCCGGCGGGTTCGACAATCCGGTCCAGGCGACCGCGGCGCCAGGCGACGCCGCGCGGATCTACGTCGTCGAGCAGACCGGGCGGATCAAGGTGGTGGAAGACGGCCGGACGCGCGAGCAGCCGTTCGTCGACCTGAGCGACCGGATCGTGGCCGGCGGCGAGCAGGGGCTCCTGTCGGTCGCCTTCCATCCCGACTACGCGACCAACGGGCGGGTGTTCGTGGACTACACGAACACGGACGGAGACACGCGCGTGGTCGAGCTCACGGCCGATCCCGCCGCCGCGGTCGCCGATCCCTCCACGGCGAAGGAGCTGCTCGCGGTCGAGCAGCCCGCCTCGAACCACAACGGCGGCCAGCTCGCGTTCGGGCCCGACGGGCTGCTCTACGTCGGCATGGGCGACGGCGGCGGCTCGGGCGACCCGAACGGCAACGGGCAGGACACGACGGTGCAGCTCGGCAAGCTCCTGAGCCTCGACGTGGACGCCTCGGGCGCCACGTGGCAGATGCGGGCCTACGGCCTGCGCAACCCGTGGCGCTTCTCCTTCGACCGCGAGACCGGCGCGCTCTTCGTCGGCGACGTGGGGCAGGGGAGCTGGGAGGAGATCGACGCGGTCGCCTGGCCGGCCGACAAGGTCCTCAACTTCGGCTGGAACGTCTACGAGGGGACGCACGAGTTCTCCGGCGGCGAGGTGAACCCGGAGGGCCGGCTCGTGAAGCCGGTCGCCGAGTACAACCACGACACGGGCGCGTGCTCGGTCACGGGCGGGTTCGTCTACCGCGGCGCCGCGATGCCCGGCCTCGGCGGACGCTACTTCTACGGCGACTACTGCTCGGGCGAGATCTGGACGTTCCGCCTGCGCAAGGGCCGCGCCGTCGAGCCGTGGCAGGCGCCCTTCACCGTCGCGAGCCTGACGAGCTTCGGCGAGGACCCGGCCGGGGAGCTGCTCCTCGTCTCCGGCGGCGGCACCATCTCCCGGCTCGTCGAGAAGTAGTCGGGCTCGGCGAGATTCGTCTGAGCCACCGGATCGCGCCGTCCAGCGCACCCCGGCGGGGAAACGAATGTCGCCAATCCCTCCTGGCGGCTTGCGCGGAGCGCCGCGCCCGCCCATCATCGGAGGATGGCCTCGGTCGACGTCCCCGTCGCGCTGCTCGGCTACGGAACCGTCGGCTCGGCCGTGGACCGGATGCTGGCCGCGAGCGCCGACGACATCGAGCGCGCCACCGGGCACCGGCTGCGCGTCGTCCGCGCGCTCGTCCGCGATCTCAAGAAGGAGCGCCCGGCGTCCTCGATCGCGGAGCTGACGACCGACTTCACGGAGATCCGCGACGACCCGTCCATCGCCGTCGTGGCGGAGGTCATGGGCGGCCTCGAGCCGACCGGCGGCTACGTCCTCGACCTGCTCCGCGCCGGGAAGCCCGTCGTCTCGGCGAACAAGCAGCTCGTGGCCCGGCGCGGGGCGGAGCTCTTCGCCGCCGCGTCCGAGGCGGGTGTGCAGCTGCGCTTCGAGGCGAGCGTGTGCGCGGCGATCCCGGTCGTGAAGGTGCTGCGGGAGTCGCTCGTCGCCACGAACGTCCACCGCGTCCTCGGGATCGTGAACGGGACGACCAACTTCATCCTCACGGAGATGGAGCAGGGCCGCTCGTACGAGGAGGCGCTGGCCGAGGCGCAGCGGCTCGGGTACGCGGAGGCCGATCCCACCGAGGACGTGAACGGGGCCGATGCGGCCGCGAAGATGGCGATCCTCGCGACGGTGGCGTTCGGCTCGCGGGTGACGCTCGCGGACGTCGAGCACGAAGGCGTCGACATGGTCACTCCCTCGCACGTCGCTGCCGCGCACGAGCTCGACACCGTCATCCGCCTGGTCGGCTCGGCCACGCTCGTCGACGGTCACGTGGACGTGCGGGTGCATCCGACGCTCGTCGATCGCCACCATCCGCTCGCGAAGGTCGAGGGCGCCTTCAACGCGGTCATGCTCGAGGGCGACGCGATCCGCGAGATCACGCTCGAGGGTCCCGGCGCGGGCGGGATCGAGACCGCGTCCGCCGTCGTGGCCGACATGGTCAGCGTCATCGGCACGACCGGCACCGGCTTCCTGCAAAACGACGCCTGCTGGCGCGTGCTCGAGAAGCTCCCGGCCGGGGAGTCGCGCGCGCCCTTCTACGTGCAGCTGACCGTGGACGACCGCCCCGGCGTGCTCGCCGACATCGCCCGCTGCCTGGCGACGCACGACGTCTCGATCGCCCGGCTGATCCAGCACCAGGGCGACGGCGAGGCGACACTGCACGTCGTGACCCATGTGACCGCGTCCGGCTCGCTCGCCGCCGCTTTGGCCGAGATCGAGGCCTTCCCGGTCGTGTCCGAGCGCGCACGGACGGCCGCTCGCCCGCTCGACGGCCTTCCCGGTCGTGTCCGAGCGCGTCGCGCAGTGACCGATGCGTCCCGCTCGTCGAGCGCTTCGCAGACCGGCTGCCGGTCGGCCCGGGCGCGCGCGTGATCTCGCTCGGCGAAGGCTCGACGCCGCTCATTCCCGCGCTCACGCTGTCGGAGCGGATCGGCTCGCAGGTGCTCCTGAAGTGGGAGGGAGCGAACCCGACGGGGAGCTTCAAGGACCGCGGGATGACGGTCGCGATGACGAAGGCGCTCGAGGAGGGCGCCGAGGCGGTCGTGTGCGCCTCCACCGGGAACACCGCGGCGTCGGCGGCGGCCTACGCGGCGCGGGCCGGGCTGCCGGCGCTGATCCTCCAGCCCGCCGGAGCGGTTGCGGCCGGGAAGCTGGCCCAGGCGCGCGCGGCCGGCGCGCGGCTGCTCGAGGTGCGCGGCAGCTTCGACCAGGCGCTCGACGCCGCCCGGGAGCTGGCCTCGCGCGGCACGCACGTCCTCGTGAACTCGCTCAACCCGTACCGGCTCGAGGGGCAGAAGACGGCCGCGTTCGAGCTCGTGGAGGAGCTCGGCGCCGCGCCCGACGTGCTCGCGCTTCCCTACGGCGGCGGGGGCAACACCTGCGCGTACGCGCTGGGCTTCCGCGAGACCGGGTCGATGCCGCTGCTGCTCGCGGCCGCCGCGTCGGATCGCGCCGGCACGGCCGCGAGCGCGATCCGCATCGCCGCTCCGGCGCACGTCGCCGGGGTCGAGCGCGCGCTGGCCGAGTCGGGCGGCCGCGTCGTCGAGCTCTCGGACGACGAGATCTTCGCCGCCTGGCGCGATCTGGCCCGGGAGGAGGGCGTGTTCGCCGAGCCCGCCTCGGCCGCCGGGGTCGCTGCGGTGCTGCGCGAGCCTCCGCCCGCCGGCTCCCGGATCGTGTGCGTCATCACCGGGCACGGGCTCAAGGATCCGGACGCCGTGGCGCGGCTCGGCGGCGAGGCGATGGCGGTCGACCCGGACCCGGACTCGATCGCCGAGGCTGCCGCGTGATAGTCCGCGCGCCGGCGAGCACGGCCAACCTCGGCCCCGGCTTCGACTGCGCCGCCTGTGCGCTCGATCTCTGGAACGAGCTCGAGGTCACCGACGGCGCCGGCGTCGAGATCGAGGGCGAGGGCGCGGACGAGCTTCCGCGCGACGCCTCGCATCTCGCGCTGCGGGCGTTCGCGCTGCTCGCGCCGGTCGAGGGCCACGCGTTCCGGTTCCTGAATCGCATTCCGCTCCGCGCGGCCTCGGGTCGAGCGCCGCGGCGATCGCGCTCGGGCTGGTGGCGGGCGCGACGGTCGCCGGCCGCGACGCGGATCCGGAGGAGCTGCTCGCGCTCGGGCTCGCGCTCGAGGGTCATGCGGACAACCTCGCGGCCGTGCTGGCGGGCGGCGCCTGCCTGACGTGGGAGGGCCACGTGCGGCGCGTCGCCGACTCGGTGCCGTTCGAGCCGGTCGCCGTCGTGCCCGACGCGAGGGTCGAGACCGCCGCGGCGCGCGCCGCGCTCCCCGCGAAGGTCTCCCACGACGACGCGACGTTCACGGCCGGGCGCGCGGCGCTGCTCGGCGCGGGACTCGCGTCCGGCGACAAGGATCTGCTCGCGGCCGCGTTCGCCGACCGGCTGCACGAGCCGTACCGCGCCAAGAACGCGCCGCTGCTCGACGCGGTTCGCGCCGACGCTGCCCCAGAGCGCGGCGGGCGTGACGCTCTCCGGCTCGGGCCCGACGGTGATCGTGTGGGCGCACTCGGGCGAGGCTGGCAACTGCGCGGCCGAGCTCGAGGCGAGGTTCCCCGAAGAGCGCAGGTGCTCGCGCTGCGCGTCTCGGCGCTCGGAGCGGGACTGGTCGCGTGAGGTACCAGTTCGTCGACTGCCGCTGGGAGCTCGCGAACCCGGCCCGCGGGCGCGAGCTCTACCTGGAGGGGCACATCCCCGGCGCGTCATTTCTCGACGTCGAGGTCGACCTCTCCGCGCCCGCGCTCTCTCCGGCGGAGCCCGGCGGACGACATCCGCTGCCCGCCGAGGAGGAGTTCGCGCGTGCCGCAGGCCTGGCGGGAATCGGGCCGGGCGTCTTCGTCGTCGCGTACGACCAGGGCGACGAGCGGCGGCGCGGCGCGGCTCTGGTGGCTGCTGCGCCATTTCGGCCACGAGGACGTCGCGGTTCTAGACGGCGGCATGGGGGCGTGGCTCGGGCCGCTTCGGGCCGGGGAGGAGGACGTGGCCGCCGAGCAGTTCGTCCCGGCGCTGCGCGACGGCGACGCGATCGAGGCCGATGAGCTTGCGAGGCGACTGGGCGAGCCGGGCCTGGTCGTCGTGGATGCGCGCTCGGCCGAGCGCTACCGCGGCGAGACCGAGCCGATCGACCCCGTCGCGGGCCGCATCCCCGGCGCGGTCAACCTGCCGTCGGTCGGCCTGACCGAGATCCCGGAGGAGATCCTCGAGGCGGACGAGATCGTCGTGTACTGCGGCTCGGGCATCACCGCGAGCGCCGACCTCCTCGCGCTGGCGCGCGCGGGCCGCGACGACGCCAAGCTCTATCCGGGCTCGTGGAGCGACTGGTGCGCCCGCGGCCTCCCGGTCGAGCGCGGCTGAGCGCCTGGATTTCCGCCGACGGAGCCGTAGGGTCGCGACGTGCGTGAAGATCCTGGCAGTCGCGGTCGCTACCGCCGCGCTCGCGGTGGCGGCCGGCTGCGGCGGCGGCTCGAGCAACGCCGTGGACCCTCCGGTCTGGAGCTCCGGCGTGTGCAAGGCCGCGGGAGCCTGGGTGACCGACATCCAGGCCCAGGCCGAGACGCTCGGCGACAGCTTGACGAGCTCCACGACGATCCCCGAGGTCCGCGACAAGCTCGTGCAGTTCCTGGACGACGCGATCGCACGGACCGACGAGATGCTGGACGAGGTCGAGGCGGCCGGCGAGCCGGACGTCGACGACGGCGGCGAGATCGCAGATTTCCTCCTCGACGAGCTGACATCGTTCAAGACGGCGCTCGAGGAGGCCCGCACGAAGGCGGAGGCGCTGCCCGACGATCCGACCGCGTTCACGGCGGGCACGACGGAGATCGGCGCGTCGCTCGAGAAGGTCGGCAGCGAGGCCGGCCAGGGAATCGAGGACCTCCAGAAGAAGTACACGAGCCCGGAGCTCACGAAGGCCTTCGACGAAGACCCCGACTGCCAGGCCCTCGACGCGAGCTAGCTCACGCAGCCGGCGCCGGGGCGGACGGGTCGTTCTCGAACAGGCCGAACCGGTTGCCCTCCGTGTCCACGCAGTGGCCGAACCAGCCGATCTCCGGCACGGGGCCGTGGCTCTCGACCGTTCCGCCGAGCTCGGCGACCCGGTCGAGCGCCGCGTCCAGGTCGAGGACGGAGAAGTAGACGATGATCCCCCGCTCGTCCTCGTCGGTGCGGAACATCCCGCCGGCCGGGCCTCCGCCCGCGTCGGTCGTGATGTACGGGAGGTCGGCTAGCGAGCCGGTGAACCTCCAGCCGAGGAGCGTGCTCCGGAACTGTTCCGCCCGCTTGCCGTCTCCGGCGCGAATCTCGAAGTGGATCAGGCTCCCGGTCATCCGGAACTCCTCTCAGCCGAGCTCGACCTCGGCGACGTCGGGGAAGGCGCCAGGCTCTTCGCCGTACCGCTTGTAGACCGCGATCGCCACGGCCAGATCCTGCACTGCGAGGCCGGTCGAGTCGAACACCGTGATGTCGTGCTCGCTCGTTCGGCCGGGCTGGAGGCCGAGCAGCACCGGGCCCAGCTCGGCAACGTCTTCGCGGCCGAGACGACCCTCGTCGACGGCGCGGGCGAGGTCGCCGTTGTGGCTCGCCTGCTCCCACTCGTCGCAGACGACGCGGGCGCGGAGCAGCTCGCCGACTGCGATCTCGGCCTTGCCCGGCCCGTCGGCGCCCATCAGGCTCACGTGCTGGCCCGCATGGAGCTCGCCGTCTGCGAACAGGATCTCCCGGCCCGGCGTGACCGTGACGACGATGTCGGCGGCGAGCGCCTCGGCCAGATCGCGCGCGACCGTCGCGCGCTCGCCCAGCTCCTCCGCGGCCGCTCGGCCTGGCCGGGCTTGGCGTCGTAGAGGAGCACGTCGCGCTCGCGCTCGAGGAAGGCGCGGGCGACCGCGCGTCCGTTGACGCCGCAGCCGACGACCGACGCCGCGGCCACAGTCGGCCGCGCCAGCGTCTCGGCGGCCAGTACGGCGGCGGCGCCGGTTCGCAGCGCCGTGACCGCTCCCGCGTCGAGCAGCGCGCGCAGCGCTCCGGTCGACGCGTCCGAGAGCAGCACGACGCCCGTGACCGTCGGCAGCGACCGCGCCGGATTCCCCGGAAACGACGTGACCCACTTGAGCACCGCGAAGCCGCCGCCGCCCGCCGGCATGGCGCGGAAGTCCCCGTCGGGCGCGGCGTCGAGGTAGACCTTGGACGGCATCGTCCACGTGCCGCTCGCGTGCTCGAGGAAGGCGGTGCGCACCGTGTCGACGGCGTCGCCGTGCCCGAGACCCGCGTACACCGCCGAAGCTGAGAAGACGGGAACGCGCGGCACCTGCATATCCTAGAAGCGTGGGCGTCTCGATCGGCGTGTCGACCGGTCATTTCAGACGGATGCCCGGGCACAGCCCGACCATCCTGAGGGCGGCGTCGGCAAGCGACGCCTTGGGGGGTTTGTGAGGGTCGTCGTTTGCGACGTGGGGCCGCGCGACGGTCTCCAAAACGAAGCCGTGACGCTCGCGCCGGAGGTTCGTGCCGAGTTCGTGAACCGCCTCGCGGCGACCGGGCTGCCGCGCATCGAGGCGGTCAGCTTCGTCAACCCGGCGAAGGTGCCCGCGATGGCCGGCCCCGAGGAGGTCGTCAACGGCATCGTGCGCCGCGAGGGCGTCGAGTTCGCGGGCCTCGTCCTGAACGAGCGGGGCTACGACCGGCTGCGCGAGACCGACCTCGAGCGCGTCCACCTGACCTTCGCGGCCACGGACTCGTTCAACCGGCGCAACGCGAACCAGACCGTGGACGAGTCGCTCGCGACCGCGGCCCGCGTGCTCGCACGGGCGAGGGAGGACGGGCGCCCCAGCTCCGTGTCGATCTCGGTTTCGTTCGGGTGCCCGTTCGAGGGCGCCGTCGATCCGGTCAAGGTGCTCGGCCTCGCCGAGGAGGCGGTCACGCTCGGCGCCGACGAGGTCGTCTTCGCGGACACGATCGGCGTGGCGGTTCCGAGCCAGGTGCGCTCGGTCGTCGTCGAGGCCGTCAAGTTCGCCCGGCCCGTCGGCGTCCATCTCCACAACACGCGCGCGACCGGGTTCGCGAACGCCTGGGCCGCGCTCGAATGGGGCGCGACGATCTTCGACGCATCGGTCGGCGGCATCGGCGGGTGTCCGTTCGCGCCGCGGGCGACCGGCAACATCGCGACCGAGGATCTCGTCTACCTGCTGCACGGCGAGGGTGTCGAGACCGGGATCGACCTGGAGGCGCTGATCGCCGTCGCCGCCTGGCTCGAGGGAGTGCTCGGGCGGGAGCTACCCGGCCAGGTGTACCGAGCGGGCTCGTTCCAGCCGGTCGCCGGCTAGCCGGCGCGGAGGGCGCGAACGGCGGCGCGAAGCGCCTCGGGATCTGCGCCCAGGGCACGGATGATCTCGACCGACCCGGCGCGCTCGCCGGCGGTGAGGCCCAGAAGCACGTGCTCCGCGGCGATGTAGCGGTCCCCGTTCATCTTTGCCTCGCGAACGCTCGTCTCGAGCACGCGCTTCGCGGCTCGGGTGAACGGCGTCCGCCGCCGTGGAGGGCCGACCTCGATCGCGGCGACACGCTCGCGGACGGCGTCGTAGGTGAGTCCGGCCTCGGCGAGGAGCGGGGCGGTCGTCTCGTCCTCGGCGCGTACGAGTCCGAGCAGCAGGTGCTCCGACCCGACTCGGTCGTGGCCGAGCGCTTCGGCCTCGTCGTGGGCGATCACGATGATCTGCCTCGCGCGCCGGGTGAAGCGCTCGAACGGCCAGCCAAATCGTCCTCGCCGCTCTCCGCGGCCGGGGCCGGTCTCGGCGCCGTCCACGATCTGGTGGACGCGCTGGTGGCTGACGCCGAGGTCCTCGGCGATCTCCCGTAGAGAACCGCCCTCCGCGTGCAGCCGGCGGATGGTGTGGTTGTAGTCGGCGCGGGCGCGCTCCAGCTCATGCTGCGCCTCGAGGAACCGGTCGCGCGAGCCGCGCGCCTCACGAAGAAGTGTGGGATCGAGTGGTGTCATGGCGTCTAGCGTAGTAGACGGGACGGAGGCCGTCAAGTGTGGTAGACAGCACGGATCACGGCGTCCCGGTCTCAACACCGTGCAGGGGATCCAGCCGAGCGGCCGGACACGCTCCCCAGAGCCCTCGGCGCTCGGCTTGCGCCGCGGTGGCTTCCGCGAGGAACTGCCCCGCGTAGCGCCCGCGGTCGCCCTCGAAGAACCAGACGCTTGCCGCTCCGTCCTCGACGAGCCGCAGGTTCACGTTCTCGCCGCCGACGAGGACGTAGCGGAGCAGGCGATCGAAGCGGTCGCGGTCATCGAGCGCCGGGTCGGCCTCAAGGGTTACGCGCGTTCCGGGCGGCGCGAGCCGTTCGAGTGCTTCGGTCGCCTCGTCCGCGTAGCACTCGTTGTCCGACACCTCGGGCGCGTCGATCTGGACGAGCCGGATGCGGCGTCCGTCCGTGAGGCGAATCGTGTCGCCGTCGACCACGCGGTCGATGCGTGCGCTCGAAGCGCCGTTGCTCCCGGTGTCCGCGCAGCCGGTGAGGACGAGCGCCATCGCGGCGAACGTGAAGATGGTGATCGTTCGGAGCACGACGCGGAGCGTACGCCCGCCCGCCCCGGCGCCGGGCCGCTCTTGAGCGATTGACACGAAGTCGGCACGGTCCGGTCACAGACACGTGCGCAGCTCGCCGATAGCATTTGAATCAGGGTGGGGGTATGCCACCCAGCACACGCGAGCGGCAGGCGGCCTAGCGCGTCTGCGGAAAGCCCAGGTCGACCGAGCTCGTCGCCGGGTCGGGCCAGCGGCTCGTGACGACCTTGCCGCGGGTGTAGAAGTTGATCCCCTCCGGCCCGTAGACGTGCGAGTCGCCGAAGAGGGATGACTTCCAGCCGCCGAACGAGTAGTAGGCGACCGGCACCGGAATCGGCACGTTGATGCCGACCATGCCCGCGCCGATCTCGAACTGGAAGCGCCGGGCGGCGCCGCCGTCACGCGTGAAGATCGCCACGCCGTTCCCGTACGGGTTCTCGTTCGCGAGTCGCACCGCCTCGTCGTAGGAATCGACGCGGACGACCGACAGCACCGGTCCGAAGATCTCGTCGCGGTAGGCGTCCATCTCGGGCGTCACGTTGTCGAGGAGCGACACGCCGAGGAAGAACCCGTCGCCGTCCACCTCGAGCTCGCGCCCGTCTGCGACGACCGTGGCGCCCTGCTCGCTGCCGCTGTCGAGGTAGGACGCGACCTTGTCGCGATGTTCCCGCGTCACGAGTGGCCCCATCTCGGAGTCCGGTTCGAGCCCGTTGCCGACCTTCACCTTCGGAAGCCGCTCGGCGATCGCGCCGACCAGCTTGTCGCCCACATCGCCGACGGCGACCACGACCGAGACGGCCATGCAACGCTCTCCGGCCGAGCCGTACGCGGCGCTCACGGCGGCGTCGGCGGCCATGTCCACGTCGGCGTCCGGGAGGACGATCATGTGGTTCTTCGCTCCACCGAGCGCCTGCACGCGCTTCCCGTTCTTCGCGCCCGTCTCGTAGATGAACCTCGCGATCGGAGTCGAGCCGACGAAGCTCACAGCCGCGATGTCGGGATGCTCGAGCAGCCGCTCGACGGCGACCCGGTCTCCCTGGAGGACGTTGAAGACGCCGTCGGGCACGCCGGCTTCGCGCAGCAGCTCGGCGACGAAGAGCGACGAGGACGGATCCTTCTCGGACGGCTTCAGCACGAACGTGTTGCCGCAGGCGATTGCGGGCGCCCACATCCACATGGGCACCATCGCGGGGAAGTTGAACGGCGTGATGCCGGCGCAGACGCCGAGCGGCTGGCGGATCGAGTACACGTCGATTCCCGTCGAGACCTGCTCGGAGAAGCGGCCCTGAAGGAGCGTCGGGATGCCGCAGGCGTGCTCGATCACCTCGAGACCGCGCGTCACCTCGCCGGCCGCGTCGGAGAGCACCTTGCCGTGCTCGAGCGTCAGGAAGCGGGCGATGTCCTGCTTGTGGGTATGGACGAGCTCGCGGATCGCGAACATGAGCTCGGCGCGCTTCGCGAGCGACAGCGCGCGCCAGGCGGGGAAGGCCTCCTTGGCCGTGGCGACGGCGCGATCGACCTCCTCGACGCTCGCGAAGTCGACGGCGCCGCTCTGCACGCCGGTGGCCGGGTTGTAGACGGGGCCGGTGCGCCCCGACTCGCCGGCGACAATCTGGCCGCCGATCCAGTGGCTGATCCGCTTCGGCTCGCTCCTGTCGCCCTGCGCGGGCGACGGTGCGTCGATGACCTCGCTCATTAGCTCGACCTCCGTCTCGTTCGCGGAGACAGCGTACCGCGCTGAAGCGGCGCGCCGGGCGCGTCTCGCTGAACGCGGACGCGTGCCTCCTCGATCGCTTCGCGGACAGCCTAGCGCTACGCGTCCGCGTTCAGTCAGACGCGCGCGTCTTACCTCGGGTTCCCATCCCACCCGCCTACTCGGCATCCAGCCTAATGCCGAAAAGCGCGCGTGTGTTCACGCTTTGTGCCACAACTCGCGCCAGAGTGTGACGACTTACGTCGTCGGGACGCGCTTGGACATGACCACGGCCTCTTCGCCGTAGCCGAGCGAGCGGTAGAGCGACCGGGCCGTCTCGTTTCCGCCGAAGACGTTCAACTCGATGCTGGAATGGCCGCGCTCCCGGGCGAGCTCCTCGACGATTCCCATCGCCGCCCGCCCGAGCCCCTGGCCGCGCCGCTCGGGAATGACGAAGACCCAGTAGAGCCACAGCCCGCGCTCCGCGTCGCGCACCCACAGCTCGCCGACCCGCTCGCCGTCCAGCTCGAGCACGAGCGCCGCATGACCCGGCTGAAGCTCGCCGCCCGGGAACAACGCCTCCATGTCGCGCTTGGCCTTGGCCTCGGCGTCGGCTGCCGTCCAGCCGGCGTGCGCCTGAATGTCCGCCGCGTACACCGCGGAGTGCGAGACGAGGAACGCCGCGAACTCCGCGTCGGTCATGGGGCGCGAGGTCAGCATCACGCCCCGCTCGCATGGAGCGCGAGCAGCTCCCAGACGACGTTGGCGGCGAGGATCGCGGTCTGCTGGCCGGGGCTGTCGTAGGCCGGCGCCACCTCGACCACGTCCGCGCCGGTGAGCCGCATCCCCCTGAGGGCGCGGAGAAACGCGAGCGCCTCGGCCGAGGAGAAGCCGCCGATCTCGGGCGTCCCGGTTCCGGGCGCGACCGACGGGTCGAGGAAGTCCACGTCGAAGGAGACGAAGAGCGGCCGCTCGCCGACGCGCTCGCGCACGAGCGCCCCGAACGCGTCCGGCCCGAGCGCGCGCAGCTCCTCGGCGGGCAGCACGGTGAAGCCGAGCTCGCGCGCGCCGCCCAGGTCGTCGGCGCCGTAGACGGTGCCGCGCATCCCGGCCTGCACCGACGCGCTCGCTTCGACGATCCCCTCTTCGACCGCGCGCAGGAACGTCGTGCCGTGGAAGAACTTCTGGCCGAAGTACTCGTCCCAGGTGTCCGTGTGCGAGTCGAGCTGGACGACCGCGAGCGGACCGTAGCGCCGTGCCAGCACCCGCAGCTCGGCGAGCGTGACGGAGTGGTCGCCGCCGAGGCCGAACGGGAGGACGCCCGCGGCGACGATCGGCTCGAGCGCCGCCTCGACGCGCTTGTAGGTCTCGATCGTGTCCCCGGGCGCGACGGGCACGTCGCCGTAGTCGACGATCGCGAGCGCCTCGATCAGGTCGATCTCCCAGACCGGGTTGTACGGCCGAAGCAGGGCCGACGCGGAGCGGATCCCTTCGGGCCCGAACCGAGCGCCCGGCCGGAACGACGTGCCGGTGTCGAACGGGATCCCGACCACGGCCACGTCGACGCCCGTCGAGGTCGGTCGTGTGCGGCAGCCGCGCAAATGTCCGCACGCCCGAGAAGCGCGGCAGCACGCGGGCGTCGAGCGGGCGGGGGCGGTCCGGCATGGACGCATCTTGACGCGCGGGGGAGAATCGCGCCGTGGCTCGTCGCGCACTCCTGCTCGCCTCGGTCGCCCTCGCAGCGGTGGCGATCGACCTGGCCGTGAAGGGCGCCACGCCGACGACGTACTTCCACGAGCGCTCGGCGCTCTACGTGCTCGTCGCGGCCTGCGCGCTTCCCTGGGCCGCGGCGCTGCTCGCGACCGGCTCGCGCCTCGTCGCAGCCGCGGGCGGCGTCCTCCTGGGAGGCGCGCTCGCGAACCTCGCGTCGCTCGCGCTCTGGCCGGCGGGCGTGCCGAACCCGCTCGTCGCGGGCGACATCGCGTTCAATCCGGCCGACTTGTTCGCGCTCGCCGGCGGGCTCGTCTTCGTTCCGGCCGCGGTGGCCGTCTACGCCGCGCGCAACCGCGACCGGCTCCGCGAGCCGGTCAGGCCGACCTGAACGCGGGGAGGATCGAGTCGCGGTAGGCCGCGAGCGTCTCCTCCTGGCCGTGCGTCATGAGGTACACGTTGAAGTGGTCGACGCCGATCCCCTCGAGCTCCTTCAGCTTCTGCGTCGCCTGCTCGGGCGTGCCGAGGACGCAGAACCGGTCGCAGATGTCGTCGGTCACGAACTCGCCGTGCGCGGCGCCGACCCGCGAGTGGTCCTTGTAGTCGTAGAACTTGCGCGCCTTCACGAACTCGGTCAGCGCGGCGGGGATCTCCGACTCGAAGCCGTAGCGCTCGATCAGATCCATGACGTGGTTCGAGACCATCGCCGGGAACCAGCGCACCTGGTCGCGCGCGTCCGCGATGTCGTCCGAGATGTGGCTCGGCGCGCAGACGTGGCACTTGAGCGCGGCCGGGTCGCGGCCGTCCTCCTCGGCGGCCGCGCGGGCCGTGTCCATGATCCAGCCGATGATCTCGGGATCGGCGAGCTGGATGATCACGCCGTCGCCGACGCGCCCCGCGACGGCGAGCGCCTTCGGCCCGTAGCCCGCAACGAACATCTCGATGTCGGGCAGCTCCGCGCGCACCCACTCGAGCTGGAGCTCCTTCTCGTTCCAGACGACCGGCCGGCCGTTCATCAGGTCCTTCATCATCCGCAGCGCCGCCTCGAACTCCGCGACCTTCACCGGCTGGAGCCCGACCACGCGCCTCGACGAGTCGCCGCGGCCGATCCCCATCACCGCGCGCCCGTCGGAGATCTCGTGCAGCGTCGCGTAGTAGCTGGCCGTGATCGTCGGGTCGCGGATCCCCGGGTTCGTGACGCAATGCCCGAGCTTCAGCGTGGACGTGCGGTCGGCTGCGAGCGCGAGGAGCGGGTACGACTCGTGCCAGAGGATGTGCGAGTCGTACGTCCAGCCGTTGTCGAAGCCGTGCTCCTCGGCGAGCGTCATGAGCTCGAGCATCCGGGTGTAGGGCGGATCGGGAAGAACGGTGACGCCGAACGTGAGCATGAGGGCCCCCGTTGTCGGTGGTCGGGCGGAAGCGCCATTGTTCCCCGAATCCGGGGGCGTGGCAATCCGGGGCGCGCTCGGGCCCCCGGTCGCCAGCGTCCCACCGCCGGCCCGCACGAGGGCGTCCTCCGCCAAGTTGCAGACTGTCTACTTGCAGAATCGCTCTGTTCATGCGCGGTTTGCCCGCTAGTTGCAGACTGTTACTAGGTTGGACGTGCCTGAACGGGACTAGGGCCTTTCGGGCGCGCCTGGCGGCGCGCGGAGGGTCTAGCCGGCGGCGACGTACGCGATCGTGCGGTCGGCCAGCCGGTCGAGCGCCTGCACCGACAGCTCCAGGTGTTCCGGCTTCGTGTCCTCGAGCTTCGTGTGCGAGAGCCCGCGCAGGCTCTGGACGAAGAGCATCACGGTCGGGACGCCGGCGCGCGCGACCTCGGCCGCGTCGTGCAGCGGGCCGCTCGGCAGGCGGTGCGACGTGCCCGAGACCTCGCGCACCGACTCGTCGGCCAGCTCGATGAGCGCCTCGTCGAAGAGGATCGGGTCGATCCGCCAGATCCTCTCCCACGCGACCTCGATGTCCTCCTCGGCGGCGTAGCGCTCGCTGCGCGCCTTCGCGTCGGCGAGCATCGACTCGAGCGTGGCCAGGTCGAGCGCCCGCTGGTCGAGGAGCTGCTCCGCCGTCTCCACGACCGAGGTGACGATCCCCGGCTTGCAGACGACGCCGCCGGACGTGCACACCGCCGCGCCGCCCGCCGCAGCGGCGATCTCGCGCAGCGAGAGCGCCAGCTTGGCCGCGCCAGCGAGCGCGTCGCGGCGCTTGTCCATGGGCGTCGAGCCGGCGTGGGCGGCCTGGCCCGTCCACGTCACCAGGTGCCGCTCGACCCCGAACGTGCCGAGGACGACGCCGAGGGGGAGATCCATCGACTCCAAGACCGGGCCCTGCTCGATGTGCAGCTCCAGGTAGGCGGCGGCGTTTGCGAGCTGGCGCCGCGCGTCGAGCGCCGTGTCGAGATCGACGCCGTACGCCCCGATCGCGTCGGGCAGGGAGATGCCGTCGGCGTCGCGCCGCTCGCGCAGCTCGGCCTGGTCGGCCATCGTCCCGGAGGCCGCGCTCGAGCCGAAGAGCGAGCGGCCGAAGCGCGCGCCCTCCTCGTCGGCCCACTCCACCAGACGAACCGTCACCGCGGGCTCGCCCTCTTCCGCGAGCCGGCGCAGCACCTCGGCGCCGGCGACCACGTTGAGCGCGCCGTCGAGCCAGCCGCCGTTGGGGACGGAGTCGATGTGCCCGCCGATCAGCACGGCCTTCTCGCTTCGCCCGGGCAGCGTCCACCACTGGTTTCCGGCCTCGTCCAGCTCGTGCTCGACCGGCGAATCGGCGAGCTTGCCCTGGATCCATTCGCGCGCCGTGGCCCAGGTCTCGGTCCAGGCGACGCGCTGGGCGCCGTCCGCGTTTCCGGTCAGCTCGCGCAGCTCGCGGAGCTCGTCGACGGTGCGGCCCGGTTGGAGCGGCATTGGCGCGCAGCGTATCCTCCGAGCTGACGCTATGCGGATCCTGATCAAGGGCGGACGCATCATCACGGCGACCGACGACACGGTCGGCGACGTGCTGGTCGACGGCGAGCGGATCGAGCTGATCGGCTCGTCCCTCGACGTGGACGCCGACCGCACGATCGACGCGGCCGGGAAGTACGTGCTCCCGGGCTGCGTCGACCCGCACACGCACCTGGACATGCCGTTCGGCGGCACGGTCACGATCGACGACGTCGAGTCGGGCCAGACCGCGGCCGCGTTCGGCGGGACGACCTGCCACGTCGACTTCGTCATCCAGCCGCACGGCTCGACGTTCGGGGCCGCCCTCTCCGAATGGAAGGCCAAGGCCGCCGGCAAGCAGATGATCGACATGGGCTACCACATGGCCGTCACCGACCTCGATGAGGGCGGCACGCTCGAAGATCTCGCCGCGCTCGTCGACGAGGGCGTCACCTCCTACAAGCTCTTCATGGCCTACAAGGGCGCGCTCATGGTCGACGACGAGACGCTCTTCCGGACGATGGAGGTCGCGGCCGAGTGCGGCGCGCTGATCATGGTGCATGCCGAGAACGGCGACGCCATCGACGTGCTTGTAAAACGGGCGCTCGCCGCCGGGAAGACCGATCCGCGTCTACCACGCGCCGCACCCGTCCGCCCGAGACCGAGGGCGAGGCGACGAACCGCGCCATCCAGCTCGCCCGCGTCGCCGGCTCGCCGCTCTACGTCGTCCACGTGTCCTGCCGCGAGTCGGTCGAGCCGATCATGCTCGCGCGCGAGAAGGGCTGGGACGTCTGGGGCGAGACGTGCACGCAGTACTTCTTCGTGGACGAGACGTTCTCGAGCGCCCCGACTTCGAGGGCGCGAAGTTCGTCTACACGCCGCCGCCGCGGGCGAAGGCGAACCAGGACGTCCTCTGGAACGCGGTGCGCACCGACGTCCTCTCGGCGATCTCGACCGACCACTGCGCGTTCCTCTGGGACGGCCAGAAGACGATGGGCCGCGACGACTTCTCCAAGATCCCCAACGGCGCGCCCGGGCTCGAGAACCGGCTCCACATGATCCACGAGTTCGGCGTGCGCGCCGGACGCATCGACCTGAACCGCATGGTCGAGCTGCTCTGCACGGCCCCCGCCAAGCTCTTCGGCCTCTACCCGCGCAAGGGCACGATCGCGGTCGGCTCCGACGCCGACCTCGTCGTCTTCGATCCCGAGCGCAAGCACACGATCACGGCGGCAGGCCAGCACTCGAAGTCGGACTACAACCTCTACGAGGGAACCGAGGTGACAGGCTCGCCGGAGCTCGTCCTCCTGCGCGGCAACGTCCTCGTTGAGGACGGCGAGCTCGTGGCCAAGCCGGGCGTCGGGCAGTTCGTCCCGAGGGCGCGGTTCGGCGAGCGGCTCACCGGTTAACACCCTCGCCCCCAACCAGGGTCGCGTTCGGCGGGTTCGCGCGCGGCAAGAGGTACGGATCCAGCGCCATTGAATCGAGTGGCCGACGGCGCTACCGTCCAGCGATGCGAAGGGTCCTTGCGGCAGCGCTTTTCGCGTTCTTGCTCCTCCCGGCGGCGGCGGATGCGGCCGACCGGAAGCCGCCCAAGATCGTGAAGGCGGCCATGCAGGATTCCGATCAGGACGGCCGCGCCGACGGCGTCCTCGTCACGTTCTCCGAGAAGGTTCGGCACGCCAAAGACACGAAGAAGCCGTTCCCGTTCACGGTCGTGGGCTACACGGTGAAGATCGTCGGCAAGGCCAAGGGCAAGACGATCCTCGTCACGGTGGCGGAGCACCTTGCGCCAGACGGTGCGGCTCATCCGGTGATCCGCTACAAGCGGACGAAGTCGAAGCCCGTCCGCGACCGGGGCGGAAACCAGGCGAAACGCGGGCGGTTCCGCAACACGATCCCGTTCGACGCTGCTCCTCCGGAGACCACGATCTCGACCGGTCCCTCGGGGCCGGTCACCTCGCGCAACGCGTCGTTCACGTTCTCCTCCGAGGCCTCAGCAGTGTTCGAGTGCGCGCTGGATGCGGCGGACTTTTCCCCGTGCTCGAGCGGGCTGGGTTTTTCATCCCTTGCGGACGGGTCGCACATATTCGCGGTTCGCGCGATCGATCTGGCGGGGAACCCCGATCCATCGCCTGCGACGCGAACCTGGACGGTGGACGGCGACGGCGACGGCTCGCTCGCTCCGGCGGATTGCGCGCCCGACGACGCGGCCATCCACCCCGGAGCACTCGACGTGCCCGAGCCGACGTTCACGGACAAGAACTGCGACGGCATCGACGGCGACAAGGCGGAGGCGATCTTCGTGTCCCCATCCGGGACGAATGCAGCCGGATGCGGTACGTTCGCGGCGCCGTGCCTGGCGGTGCAGATCGGACTTGCGCGGGCGATCGCGCAGTCGAAGCGCGACGTCTACCTCGCCGCCGGAACCTACGCCGGGCCGGTCTCGCTCGCGAACGACGTCGACGTCTTCGGCGGGTTCAGCGCGACCTGGGTTCGGAGCGCGGCCACCACCGGCGCGAACCAGTCGGTGACGATCACCGGAGGGTTCGACGGCCCGACCGGCCACTTCCTCGCCGTGAAGGCGGTGTCGCTGGCCGCTCCGACCACGCTCGCCGACGTCCGTGTGCTCGGCCCGGACGCCGCCGGCGCCGGCGCGTCGAGCTACGGCGTCGTCGTCCAGGGCTCCGCGGCGATCACGCTGACGCGGGTGATCGTCGAGGCCGGCGATGGCGTGGACGGCTCCACCGGCACGAACGGGACGAGCGCGTCGCAGACGGCCGCATTGGTCGGCGGCACCGGGGGAGACGGCATCGAGACCTCTGACCCCGACGTGCGACAGTACGACCAGAGGCGCCGCCGGACCCGGAAGCGGGACCGCGTCCGCATCCGACCCGGCGCGCACCGCAGGGCGGGGCCGGAGGAGGCGGCGGCGCGAGAGACACCGAGTGTGTCTCCGGCTTCTGCGAGCTCTTCGGCAACTGCAACGCGACGGCGGGCCAGGCCGGAGTCGACGCAACCGTGTCCTCGGCGGGCGTCTTCGGAACCGGAGGCGCCGCCGGGCCGGCGAACTCAGGTGGCTGCGGCAGCGGCGGCGGAACCGCGGGCGTCATCGGTCTTGCCGGCCACGTCACCGACGGGCAGGGCGGTGGAGGCGGGATCGGCAGCCAGTTCACGGGCTCGTTCTGGTTCGCGAAGGCGGGCGCCGCGGGCACCATCGGCCTGGACGGCACCGGCGGCGGCGGAGGAGGAGGCGGCGGCGGCTGCGACGACGGGATCGACTCCTCCGGGCCGGCGGCGGAGGCGGCGGCGCGGGCGGCGCGAAGGCTCCGGTCGCCGGGAGGCGGCGGAGGCGGCGGCGGAGCTTCGTTCGCGATCTTCTCGACGTCCTCGAGCATCACGGTGACGAACTCCACCCTCGTCGGCGGAAGCGGCGGCGACGGCGGCCCGGGCGGAAGCGGCGGCTCGGGACAGCCGGGCGGCGCCGGCGGGCCGGGCGGCGCGCACGTCGGCGCCGTCGGGCGCGGGCGCGGGCGGCGCCGGAGCGCGCGGCGGCCACAGCGGCGGAGGCGGCGGCGGCCGCGGCGGATTCTCGTTCCTCGATCTACTCCGTCTCGAGCGTGGTCACGCAGTCGGACAACCAGTTCACCGTCGGCGCCGCCGGGTCCGGAGGCAGTGCGGGAACCGGACTCCGTCCGGGCCAAGCGGGAACGGGCGGCCTCGTGGGTCAGGTCGGCGTCTGCGCGAGCGCCGCCGCTTGCTAGGCGGCGAGCCCGGGCCGGACGAGCCGCTTCGGGCGGCGCAGCTTCGCGTCGTTCACGCTCGGGTTGAGCGGCTCGGAGAGCGGCGGGGCGCCGAACGACGCTGCGTGTTCGCTCGGCGTCGGGCGTGCCGTAGAGCGTCGTCCGCTGGCGCGGAGTGCGCCCGATCGCGCGGATCGCGTGCTCCATCGCCTCGGGCGGGAGCTCCTGCCCGTGCTCGGCGCCGGCCGCGCGGGAGATCGACTCGTTCATGAGCGTCCCGCCGAGGTCGTTCGCGCCCGCGCGCAGCGCCGCCTGCGCGCCGGCGACGCCGAGCTTGACCCAGGACGCCTGGACGTTCGTGATCCAGGGGTGGAGCGCGAGCCGGCCGACCGCGTGCATGAGGAGCGCCTCGCGGAAGGTCGGGCCCGAGCGGGCGCGGCCCTTGAGGGCGATCGGCGCCTCCATGTGCACGAACGGGAGCGGGACGAACTCGGTGAAGCCGCCGCTGCGCTTCTGCTGCTCGCGCAGGGCGATCAGGTGGCGCGCCCACGAGCGCGGGCCCTCGACCGAGCCGAACATGATCGTCGTGGTCGAGGCGAGCCCGGCGCGGTGCGCGGCGTCGTGCACCTCGAGCCACTGGGCCGTGTTCACCTTGTCCGGGCAGAGGACGGCCCGGACGTCGTCGTCGAGGATCTCCGCGGCCGTGCCGGGGAGCGAGGCGAGACCGGCCTCGCGCAGGCGGGCCAGGTAGTCGGGCAGCTCGAGGCCGAGCGTCGCCGCGCCCTGCCAGACCTCGAGCGCCGAGAACGCGTGGACGTGGATCCCCGGGACGGCCTCCTTCACCGCAGCCGCGATCTCGAGGTACGTGTCGCCGGTGAAGGCGGGGTGGATGCCGCCCTGGAGGCAGATCTCGGTCGCGCCGCGCTCCCAGGCCTCGCGCGCGCGGCGGGCGATCTCCTCGACGGTGACGACGTACGGCTTCCCGCGCAGGTTCGCGGCGAGCTTCCCCTTGGAGAAGGCGCAGAAGCCGCAGCGGAAGTAGCAGACGTTCGTGTAGTTGACGTTCCGCGTGACGACGTAGCTGACCGTGTCGCCGTTGACCTCGCGGCGGAGCGCGTTCGGCCGCGTCGAGGACGGCGGCGAGCTCGCGCCCGCGCGCCTCGAAGAGCGCGGTGATGTCGTCCTCGTCGAGCTCGAGCCCCTCGGCCTGTTTGGCCAGGGCCTCTCCGGCCGTGCCCACTCGGGCGGTGTTGAACGATTGGCCCAAACTCGGCGCCGATCCGTTACTGACACGTGCGGAGTTCCCCGGTACCGTTTCCAGTAGGGGTGGGGGAGCCTCCCGGCACTCGCCCAGGCGCGAGAGGAGCCCAGCGGGCGGCGGGATCGACGAGCCGGCGTGCCAGGCGTCTTCGCGGGCCAGGCCGCTCGCATCGGCTCGGGTCAGGGCCACGCGGGCCACGGCCGGATCGGCCCAGCGGTCGAGGTCGGCCACGTACTCCGGGTACACGGCCAGCCGCGGCGCCAGCTCCAGTCCGGCCGCCTCGGTCGCCGCGCGCAGGCGCTCGATCTCCGGCCACGGCGCCTCCGGATTGACGTGGTCGAGCGTCACCGGCGACACGCCGCCCCAGTCGTCGATGCCCGCCTCGAGGAGCCGCGGAAAGTCGTCGTACGAGAGGTTCGGGGGCGCCTGGATGTGCATGTCCGCTCCGAGCAGCACGCGCGCGGCCGCCGCCGTCCACAGCAGCTCCTCGAGCGACGGCTCGGACGCGGAGGCCATCTGTCGTGTCCGCCTTCGCCCGGAAGTTCTGGACGATCACCTCCTGGATGTGGCCGTGCCGCTCGTGCAGGTCGCGCAGCGCGAGCAGCGCGTCGAGCCGCTCCGCGCGTGTCTCGCCGATGCCGATCAGCACGCCGCTCGTGAACGGGATCCGGAGCTCTCCGGCGAGCGCGATCGTCTCCAGGCGCCGCGCCGGAACCTTGTCGGGCGAGCCGAAGTGCGGGCCGCCGCGCTCCGACAAGCGGTCGGACGAGGTCTCGAGCATGATCCCCTGCGACACCGAGACGCCGCGCAGCAGCGCTCAGCTCGTCGCGCGTCATCACGCCCGGGTTCGCGTGCGGCAGGAGCCCGGTCTCCCGAAGGACGAGCTCGCACATCTGCGCCAGGTACTCGATCGTGGTCGCGCAGCCGAGCCCGGCCAGCTCCTCGCGGGCGACGCGGTAGCGCAGCTCCGGCTTGTCGCCGAGCGTGAAGAGCGCCTCGTGGCAGCCCGCCGCGGCGCCGGCCCGCGCGACCGCGAGCACCTCGTCGGCGGTCATGTACGCGCGCTCGCCGCGCCGGGGCGGCTTGGCGAACGTGCAGTAGTGGCACACGTCCCGGCAGAGCTTCGTCAGCGGGATGAAGACCTTGGGCGAATACGTGACCACGCGGCCGTGGCCCTCCTCGCGCAGCGCGCGCGCCTCGGCGAGCAGGTCGTCGAGCGGACGGTCGAGCAGGCTCATGCGGCGAAGACCCGGTCGAGGTCGCCCGGCCGGTCGACGTCGAACGCCAGGGACGGATCGTCCACGAGCACCGGCTCGATTCCCACGGCGCGCGCCCGCGCCACCGTCACGGCCGCGCTCCCGGGAACGCCGAACGCGGGCTCCACGAGCAACGGGTCGCGCAGGGCCAAGGCGCTCGTCCCGCCGTCCGCGGCCTCGACCAGCGCCAGCGGATCCGCCGCCGCGACCAGGGCGTCGAGCGACGAGGCGGTCACGAACGGGCAGTCCGCCATCACGACCACCGCGCCGTCGCGCGCCCGCGGATCGGCCAGCGCCGAGGCAAGCGCAGGCCCGTGCCCGCGACCCGAATCCCGCAGCACGGGAAATCCGCGGCCCAGCCCGGGATCCGGAGTGACGACGAGCACGCCGCGAATCGACTCGGCCTCCGAGCACGCGGCCAGGACCGCGTCCAGCATCCGCACGACGAGCCGCTCGCGCTCGGCCGGCGCCAGCGCGGTGGCGAGGCGCGTCTTCGCGTCCGAAAGGCCCTTGACCGGCACGATCGCGAGCACCCGCCTGAGCATACGCAGCGGTCCGCCGGTCGCGCCGCCTACTTTTCGACTTCGTCCACCAGGTCGCGGATGCGGGCGCGCGCCCCCGAGAGGATCGCCTCGCCGTGGCCGACCGTGAGGATCTCCGGCTCCATCTCGGCGAACCGCCGCAGCGTCGCGCGGTGGGCGCGCTCGTTCAGCGTGAACGACGGCCAGCCCGGGAGGAACGAGGGCCAGGTCGCGATCGCGTCGCCGGCGATCAGCGTGTTTCGCTCCGGCCACCAGAACCCGAGGTGGCCCGGGAGAGTGGCCCGGGGCGTCGACGACGTGCAGCGGCCCGAGGCGATCGCCGCCCGCGACGGTGTGGTCGACCTTCCGCGGCGGGTGCTTGCCCTTGCCGATCGCAAGCCCGAACTGGAACGGGAAGTACACGCGCAGCGGCTTCTTCGGAATCAGGCTCACCCTCTGCGCCTCCCGCTCTCCGCCGAGGATGTCCGCCTCCCACGCGTGCGAGTAGACGGCGGCGCCGGTGATCTCGGCGAGCGCCGCGAGGCCGCCGAGGTGCGAGCGGTGCCCGTGCGTGATCACGATGTGCCGCAGATCCGACGGCTGCCTTCCGAGCTGCTCGAGCAGCGCCAGGATCCGCTTGCCGTCGGTGTCGTAGAGCGTGTCGACGAGCGTGAGCTCGTTGCCGTCGTCGCAGAGGAACGCGTGGACACGGCCGCCCTGCTTTTGGCCGATGCTCCAGAGACCCGGGGTGAGCTCGACGGCGCTCATGCGACGTGGTTCCAGGGCGCGAACGCGTTGTCGACGTTGCGCAGCGCCGGCTCGAGCTCGGGGTAGTGGCGCAGGAGCACGTCGCTCATGGTCGTCTCCTGCACCCAGCGGAAGCCGGCCGGCGAGTAGACCTCGGGGCGGTAGTCCTTGGTGAAGAAGCGGTCGCTCTTCAGGCGGCGCGAGGCCATGAGGACGAAGACGCGGAAGGCGGTGTCGCTGAACCCGAACCCGCGCGGGAGCGGCTCGGCGTAGAGCCCGACCATGAGGTCGAGGTTGTCGATGTCCCCGTAGACGCGCTCGAGCTCCTCGGCGGTCTGCGGCTTCTTCGTCAGGTCCTCGAACGACTTGACGCGCCGCTTGTGGAAGAGCTCGCGGAAGTCGTTGTAGCGCGGGACGCCGCGTTCGCGCGTGCGCATGATGTCGATCGCGGCCAGGTCGAGCATCGTCCCGTCGGGGCGCTTCAGCTCCTGGAGGAAGCGCGGGTAGTTGTGCAGCGTGATCGCGCCCGGATGGGAGACGCCGAAGGAGTAGAGCGAGTTCGCGACGCCCGAGCTCCTCGAGCCGGCCGCGGGTCTGGAGCGCGCCGATCTCCGGGAAGGTCAGCTCGTTCAGGACACGGTCGTTCTGCGAGCGAGCGGAAGGTGAAGTCGTCCGGCAGGAGCGGATGCATGCGGTAGACGGCCACGAACTCCTCGGTCAGCGAGTACGGCGCGGAGTGGTGGTTCGTGGGCGAGCCGGGGATGCCGCTCAGCACCTCGCCCTTGCCGATCCGGCCGAACCGCTTGGTGAAGCGCTCGCCCATGAGGCCCCACCAGTTCGCGTTCATCCCGAGCTTCGTGGTCGGATGCGCGACGATCGCCGGCGTCCACTCGACCGTGTGGATCTTCGCCATCAGCGCCGCGTTGACGAGGCGGGCGCGGTCGAAGAGGTCGTCGTCCGTCCAGGACGGGTTCTCGGCGTGCAGCGCGTCGCAGATCGCGTTGTGCTCGAGCGAGAACAGCGTGTGGAGGATCCCGAGCCCGACCCAGAAGTTCGCGGCGACGCCCTGGAGGTCGACGTGCTCGGCGAGGTCGGCGGGGAGGAGGCCCTGGTCGTCGATGCGCAGCTTGCCTCCCGCGCCCGCGCGGATCGCGTGCGCGAACCCGGCCTCGCTGCCGTAGATCTGCGAGCCGTCCCACCAGTGGCTGTCGGCCGTGACGTAGGTCGGCGGCGTCGACGGGTCGTCGTCGGACGTCGGGTCGCGCCGCGTGCGCGGGATCCGCATCGGCCGCTCGGGCCAGGTGTCGTCCTCGGCGAGCGGAAGCTCCCACGGCCGGTCGATCTCGTTCTTGCCGTGGCTGAACCAGTCGTGCACCTCGAACTGGAGCCAGGCGCCGGCGAGCAGGTTCAGCGTCGTCGCCGGGATGAAGCGCTCGCGCGTCAGCAGCTCGCGGCTGACGGTGCGCGGGTTCGGCTCGAGGATCGCCGGCTCCGGCTGCGGGAACGTGCGGTCGAGCGGCACGTTGCGCCCGAAGCGCGCCCCGACCGCGCCCATCCGCGGCGCGCTCAGGTCGTTGTAGGTGCCGTCCAGCGAGCGGGCGCGCAGGTAGCGCGCGGGCACGCCGCCGGGGGGCGGAGGGGGCGGATGCACCGTCTCGGTGTCGTAGAGGTTCTCCCGTCGCAGCCGAGTGCGGATTCCGGCCACGGTGTACACGCCGAGGAAGCGCGGCAGGCGGTCCCAGCCGAAGCGGCGATCGAGCGCGGCGGAGGTCTTGACGATGAGCGGCGAGAGGAACGACATGACCCGGCCGCGATCCTTCTCCTTCGCGGGCCCGGTGTCAACGAAAGTCACGCGCTCATGCGGCGGGGTGTGTCATTCGGCACGTTTGGCGGCCCGGTAGCGTGCGCGGCGATGCGTCCGTTCACGGTGCTCTGCGGCGGTCTCGGCGGCTCGCGGTTCGTCGACTCGCTCGCCCGCGCGGCGGGGGCGGAGCAGGTGACCGCGGTCGGCAACGTCGGCGACGACATCGAGCTCCTCGGCCTGCACGTCTCACCGGATCTCGACACGGTCCTCTACACGCTCGCCGGTCTCCTCGACGAGGAGCGCGGCTGGGGCGTGCGCGACGAGAGCTATGCGGCCCTCGACCAGGTTCGCGCACTCGGGGGCGAGGCCTGGTTCACGCTCGGCGACCGCGACATCGGGCTGCACCTCGTGCGCGCCGCGGCGCTGCGCGAGGGCGCGCCGCTGTCCGAGACGTTCGCCCGGTTGGCCGCGGCGCTCGACGTGGACGTGCGGCTCTTGCCGGCGACGGACGACCCGCTGCGCACGAAGATCGCGACCGCTGCAGGCGAGCTCGACTTCCAGACCTGGTTCGTGGGGCGGCGGCATGCCGACGAGGTGCTCGGCGTGCGCTACGACGGAGCGGAGGCGGCGCGCCCTGCGCCCGGTGTGCTCGAGGCGATCGGCGCGGCCGAGACGGTGTTCATCGCCCCGTCGAACCCGTTCGTGTCGATCGGGCCGATCCTGGCCGTGCCGGGCGTGGCGCAAGCGGTTTCGGAGCACGGCCGGGTCGTCGCGATCTCCCCGATCGTCGGCGGGGCGGCGCTGCGCGGGCCGCTGGCCGGGATGCTCGCGTCGCTCGGCCACGAGGTGTCGGCGGCCGGCGTGGCCCGGCTCTACGCGGGGCTTGCATCCGCGTTCGTGCTCGATCCCGAGGACGCGGCGCTGGCGCCCGAGATCGACGCGCTGGGACTACGGGCTATCGTGGCGCCCATCGTGATGGCCGACCCCGCTACGCGCGCCGACGTGGGCCGCGCGATCCTGGACGCTCTGTGATCGGCCTCGTCGGCGGCACGGGCGACTTCGGGCAAGGGCTTGCCGCGCGGCTGCGCGCGGCCGGGGAGGAGGTCGCGATCGGCTCCCGGAGCCCCCGCGACGGCATCGTCGCGAACGCCGAGGCGGCGGCCGCGGAGATCGTGTTCCTGTGCACGCCGCCCGCGGGCGTCGAGGCCACCGCGCTCGCGTTGGCGGCGGAGCTGGCCGGGAAGATCGTCGTCAGCGTCGCCGCGCCGGTCGGCGTGCGCGAGGGCAAGGCGTTCGCCGAGCCCGGGGAGCTGTCGCTGGCCGAGCTGGCCGCGCGGGCGGCTCCGGGCGCGCGGATGGTCGCGGGGTTCCACACGCTGAGCGCGAAGGCGCTCGCCGACGTCGGGCATCCGCTGGCCGAGGACGTCTTGCTCGCGGGCGACGACGAAGACGCGAAGCGCGAGGTCGCGCGGCTCGCGGAGCTCGTCGTCGAGGGCCGCGCGGTCGACGCCGGCCGGCTCGAGGTGGCCCGCTGGCTGGAGCCGTTCACCGCCGTCCTCGTCAGCGTGAACATCCTCCACCGCACCCGCAGCGGGATCACGGTCACCGGCCTCTAGATGGTCACGATCGCGCCGCTCGAGGGAGTCCCGGAGGTGCGGCCCGGGGACGACCTGGCGGCGCTTGTCGGGGACGCGATCGAGCGGGCGGGCGGCCTCGCGCCCGGCGACGTCGTGGTCGTCGCCCAGAAGGTCGTCTCGAAGGCCGAGGGGCGCATCGCGCGCGACCCCGGTGGACTCGAGCTCGTGCTGCGGCGAGGCCGCGGCGGTGCGCCGGCGGCGCGAGGAGCTCGTGATCGCCGAGACCGAGCACGGCTTTGTCTGCGCCGGCGCGGGCGTCGACCGCTCGAACGCGCCGGACGAGGGCTGGGCGGTGCTCCTCCCGCACGACCCCGACGCCTCCGCGCGCGCGTTGCGCGACGCCTGGGCGACGCGGTTCGGCGATCGCGCCCGGCGTGATCGTGAGCGACTCGTTCGGCCGGGCGTGGCGGGACGGAACCACCGACGTGGCGATCGGGGTGGCGGGCCTGGCGCCGCTCCTCGACCTGCGCGGCCAGGCCGACGCCCGCGGCCGTGTCCTCACCGGCACCGTGATCGCGGTCGCGGACGAGCTCGCGGGCGCGGCGGAGCTCGTGCTCGGCAAGGCGCGCGGCGTCCCCGCGGCGCTCATCCGCGGCGTCGAGCTGCCGCCCGGCGACGGCACGGCGAGGGAGCTCGTCATGCCGCGTGCCCGCGACCTGTTCCCGTAGGTTGGCGCGGTGTTCGAGAGCTTCACCGACGTCATCTCGCGGGTCGCCGTGGACCTACGTCGCGCTGTTCGGAATCGCCGCGCTCGACGCGGTGCTGCCGTTCTTCCCCAGCGAGACCTCGGTCATCGCGGCGGGCGTGCTCGCCGCCGACGGCAAGCTGATCCTCTGGCTCGTCATCCTCTCGGCCGCGCTCGGCGCGATCCTCGGCGACAACATCGCGTACTGGATCGGCCGCACGGCCGGCCACCGGCTGATCCTGCGCTTCTTCGGCCAGAAGAACCACGACCGCCTGATGAAGATGGAGACGACGCTCGCCGACCGCGAGGGCTACCTGATCATCGTCGGGCGGTTCATCCCGGGCGGGCGCACCGCGGTGACCGTCGGCGCCGGAACGTTCGAGTTCCCGTGGAAGCGGTTCATCGCCTACGACGTGGTCGCCGGGTTCCTCTGGGCGTCGTACGCGGCGCTGCTCGGCTACTTCGGCGGCAAGACGTTCGAGGACAACCCGCTCAAGGGCCTGGCGCTCGCGTTCGTGGTCGCGATCGGCGTCACCGGCACGATCGAAGGCGTGCGCTGGTACCGGCGGCAGCGCGCTGGTTCAACCGAGCCCGAGGGCTAGAGGTCGTCGTTGCAGCGGCACACGGGCTCGCCCAGATGCCGCCGCTCGAAGCGCAGCCCGCAGCGGTGGCACGTCGGCGGCAGCTTGTGCGCGTAGACCAGCATGGCGCGGGCGACCGTCAGCCAGGCGAAGACGATGACGAGGGGAATCCAGACGTCCTGGCGCATCGATTCGGTTATCGGCCGGGAGGCGGCTCGCGATTAGGGTCTTTTCCGGCTGATTCGTCCCGGTTCCGCCACGTTCGCGACACACATGTGCGAATCGCGGCTCTACGCTAGATCGCAGGGGGATCTGTCATGGGGGGTCCCCCGGGGGAAGGGGCGCCGCAAGCTCGTTGGACATGGCCGAGGTGGACATGGCCGCCGGGCGGAACGCGTGCAAAATCGTCGCCGTCCGGGCGCCGAAGCGCGCTACGATGGCCTTATGGGGATCTTCGCTGCAGCGCTCCTCACGCTCACGGCTCTGCTCGTGCTCGCAGCGGAATGGCCCCGCCTCTCGTCGCGGTTCGGCGCCGATGCGCGGGCCTCGCGCGCGCGGTCGCGCCGCAAGACCGAGCTCACGCTGATCGAGGGTGAGGGCGAGGGGGTCGACGACGACTTCGCCCGCAGCGTCAGGCGCGACCTCGAGAACCTCCCGGTGCTCGAGGAGCACGACGACAGCTCCCACCGGCGCTAGCGGCCTTCAGCGCGCCGCTAGACTCAAACGACCGCGCGGATGTGGCGGAATTGGTAGACGCGCACGGTTCAGGTCCGTGTGGGCTTCGGCTCGTGGAGGTTCAAGTCCTCTCATCCGCACTCAGCAGATCGGCTCAGCCAAAGGGCTTGGCCCGGTTTTTTGCACCTGCACACGATTCTAGAGCTGTCGGAGACCACAGCGACGGGCATCAAGCGACGACCTCCGGCCTGTCACGCCGGAGGTCGCGGGTTCGAGTCCCGTCGCTCCTTCCGCTCAACCCCGCATAGCTAGTGGGATTGCGGGTTAGCTCAGTTCGTCGGCCCCGTGCGCCGACGCCCGCGCGACGCCCAATTCGCACGCGGCCGCGCAGGCGACCGCGCTTCTGCGTCGTACCCGTCCCTATGACCCAGGATGCCGGATCGTGAGCCGCACGACAGCTCGAGCTTGTGGGAGAGTCCCTCAGTGAGGGTCGGCGCTGCGCGAGCGCTTGCGCCTGTCGTGATCCTCGCCGTGTTCGGATTGCTGGTCACCGGGGTCATTCCCGCTTCCATCTGGACGTGGGTTGCCACGGGCTTGCTCTTGGCAGCGGTCTATGTCGCAATCTCGATGACCACCCCAGAAGGGGACGAGACGGTCGCGGCCGTGGGTGTTCTCGTCGCGACGCTGGCCGGGGTCGGCTTCGTGCTCGTGTACTACCTCGGCTGCCGGCTGCTCGCGACGAAGGCAGATTGGGGACTCGCGGTGATCGACGCGTTCTTGCTTGCCGCCACCGTGGGCGCAGGGCTTGTGCTGAGCTTGCCGAGGTTTCGACGGCACTTGATGGGAGTCCCAGGCGATGGCAACCCCAAGCAGGCCGGGATGATCGGCCCGTTCGGTCTGCTTGCCGTCCTGTTCGCAATCATGACCTCAGTGTTCGCGTCGGCCACGCTGATCGCCGCCGACAAGGATCTCATCAGTCTCACGGCCGGCGGCTTAAACCAGCCGTCATTCGAGAAAATCGCGCAACTGTACATCTGGCAGTTCTGCAAGTCCGTTCCGCTGCTCGACATCAACGAGACTCTCCGCTGGAAGCCTCCGTTCATCTACACGGGCACGGATACAGGGACGCTTGTCTTGCTCTACAAGATCGCCGTGATCATCCCGGTCATCGGAGCGTTCCTCGCCTTCTGGAGCAAGCAGGTCGAGGACCCCGAGCGACTGTCCGAGCGCCCTGGAGGCTCTTAGGCGCGCGGGCGCGCGCCCGAACCTTTTCGAGGATCACGGCTTCGAGGAGACTGCGCAGGTCGAAACCGAGCAGGGCGTAAGGCGAACGACATCAGCCAAATATCTGGCCCCGATCGACTGGGACGATTCCAACCAGCGCGGGCGACTGCGGGCGCTCATCGGATCGCTAGAGCGCAGCGAGCACTTGCTCGGGATGGCCGTCCGGCTTGACGCCGCGCATGGCCTTCACGACCGTCCCGTCGGGGCCGATCACGAACGTGGAGCGGTGGATACCGAACGAGAGCTTCCCGTAGAGCTTCCGCTCCCGCCAGACGCCGTACGCCTTCGCGACCTCGCGGTCCGGGTCGGACAGGAGCGTGAACGGCAGCTCGTACTTGTCCCGGAACTTGACGTGCGACGCCTCGCCGTCGGGGCTGACGCCGAGGACGACCGCGCCCTTCGCCCGGAACTCCGAGTACGCGTCGCGGAACTGGCAGGCCTCCTTCGTGCAGCCGGGCGTGTCGTCCTTGGGATAGAAGAACAGGACGACCGGGCTGCCCCGGAAATCGGAGAGCTTCACGTGTTCGCCGGTGTCCGAGGCGAGCTCGAAATCCGGCGCCGCTTCTCCCGCCTCGACCATGCGGCCGAGTCTAGTCGCTGGGCGATACGCTCCGATCGCATGCTCGAGCTGCACGCCTGGAACGCCCTCCTCGTCATCGTCGCGGACGCGCTCGCGGCCGGCTGGGGCTTCTACTACGTGATCCGAAAGCGCCCGCCGAACCGCGTCTACGCCCACGTGCTCGCGGCCGCGCAGGCCATCGTGATCGCGCAGGTCGGCCTGGGGCTGCTGCTCCTCTCCGACGGTCTGCGGGCGAGCGACCAGCTCCACTACCTGTACGGGACGCTCTCGCTCGCGGTCGTGCTCTCGCCGTGGATCTACGCGCCGCCGGTGCCGGCGAAGCGGCTCGCCTGGTTTTCCGGCGCCGCCCTCGTCGCGGGGGCGCTGGCCGTCCGCGCCTACACGACCTCCGGCTGATGGACTGGAACCCCCGCACCAACGCGACGCTGCGCGGAGCGCTGATCATCCTTGCGATCGCGGCGCTCATCACGGCCTCCGGAACGGCCGGCGACATCGGACTCGGACTCGTCCTGCTCGCCCTCCAGATCGCATTCGTCGTCGTGCTCGCGATCGTGCTCTACCGGCTGTGGCGAACGTACCGCGGCGAGATCGGGCTCTGGTCGCTTCGCGCCCGCGTGGTGTTCTACGGCGCCGCGGCGGTGATCTTCGCCAACCTGATCGGCTCGTTCCTCCGATGCGACTACCCGGCCGAACGGGCTCGAGGCGCTCGTGTTCTTCGTCGTCCTCGGCGCCTGCGGCTTCGTCATGTGGCGCGTCTGGCACGACCAGCACACCTACGGGTACTAGGCGCTGACGCGGGCCGACGCGCCGTCGAGCGAGTCGAGAATCGAGCGGATCGGAACCGCCTCGCCGACGAAGATCGGCGTGTCGCGCTCGGTGTAGCGGCTCGCCTCGGTCTCGCGCAGCGTCATCATCAGCTCGAGGAAGTCGGACGGCGCCTCGCACTCGAACGCGGTCATGAACTCCTGGTCGTCGATCCCGAAGGAGTAGGTCGTGTGGTTCGTGATCGTGACGAACTGCGCGCCGACCTCGGCGTGCTCGCGCATCGCCCGGCCGCGATCCTCCATCGAGAGCGCGTACCAGGGGCGGATCTTCACGAAGGGGTAGACGACGAGGTACGGCGCCCCGCGCGGGATGACCCGGCGCGGCGGACGGCGCGGATCGCGCTCGAAGTACTTCGACGGTCGCGTGGCCGCGAGGTAGGAGTAGGGCGTCTCGAGCCAGCCGGCGAGCGGCGTCGCGTTCAGGTCGGTGGTGAGCTCGCGGAGATCCTCGAAGCGCTCGGTCAGCTTCCAGAACATGAAGTCCGCCTCGGGCCGGACGCCGACGAGGCTGTACGTGTGGAGCCCCATCCGCTCGGCCCAGGCCTCGGTCACCTCGGCGAACGCCTCCTTGGCGGCGACGCGCTCCTCGACCGGCAGCCGGCGCCAGGCCGGATCGAGGCGGTAGAGCGTGTACGCGATGTACTGGTCGCCGGTGGACTCGGTCGCCATGGGAAAATCGTATCCATCTCGTGCGTCGTTCAGCGCGTTTCGCGTGCGTTTCGCGCGGATTCGGCGCGTACGCTCGACTGTGGAGGCGCGCCCGCCCGGCGGGCAGGGCGGGCGCGCCCTTCCGCTTACGATTGGGGTGTGCGCGTCGTCCTGGCCGAGCCGGATCCGTCGTGGCCGGCGCGTGCCGCCGAGGAGGCGGCGCTCGTACGCGAGGCGCTCGGCGCCGTCGTCGTGGAGCACATCGGCTCGACCGCGGTGCCGGGGCTCGTGGCGAAGCCGATCGTCGACCTGCTCGCCGGCCTGCAGCCGCTCGACGTCGCGCCCGGACAGATCGGCGCGATGGAGGCGCTCGGCTACGAGTACCTCGGCGAGTACGGGATCCCGGGGCGCGAGTTCTTCCGCAAGGGCGGCGAGCGGCGCACGCATCACGTCCATGCGGTCGAGCTCGGCGGGCCGCAGTGGGGGCGCCACGTCGCGTTCCGCGACTACCTGCGCGCCCGGCCCGACGAGGCGGCGCGCTACGCCGCGGCGAAGCGCGAGGCCGTGGCGGCGGTCGACGGCGACTGGGAGCCTACTGGGACGCCAAGGAGCCGGTCGCAACGGAGCATCGAGGCGCGTCGCACTCGCGTGGGCCGCGGAGAATTGGTCCACTTCCGCCGCAGAATCGGCACGACACGCAACACCGCGCAGCGCGTAGCCGTAGACTGGTCTGTGGGCGGCGGGTGGAGAATCTCCCCACCCTGGGTGGGGCGATTGGACCCTTAGCTACGTGGGGCCGCAGAAGCGGCGTAAGGGCGCCCGGCTACGCTCCACGGGCATGTCCGAAACGGTCAATGAGACCCGCGAGGAGCGCATCGAGGCGCAGCTCAAGGCGCTGCCCGCGAAGCCCGGCGTCTACCTCTTCCGCGGCGCGCGGGACGAGGTCATGTACGTCGGCAAGGCGAAGACGCTGCGCTCGCGCGTCCGCTCGTACTTCCGCTCCGGCGACGCGCGCCTCGGGCTCGAGCAGATGGTCGAGCGGGTGGAGCGGATCGAGATCATCGTCACCTCGACCGAGCCGGAGGCGCTCCACCTGGAGCAGAACCTGATCCGCCGGCACCGGCCGCCGTTCAACGTCCGCCTGCGCGACGACAAGTCGTACCCGTACATCGCCGTGACCGTCGAGGACGAGTTCCCGCGGGTCATGTTCACGCGCGAGCGGCACCGGCGCGGCGTCGTCTACTTCGGCCCGTACGCCAACGCGAAGAAGGTGCGCGAGACGCTCGACGTCCTGAACCGCGCCTTCCCCTACCGGCCCTGCGAGGGGCCGCAGCCGGGCCGCCACTCCGGGATTCCGTGCCTCGACTTCCACATCGAGCGCTGCCTCGCGCCGTGCGTCGGCTACGTGTCCAAGGAGGACTACCGCGGGATCATCGACGGGGTCATCGAGTTCCTCGGCGGCGAGACGCAGGCCGATCCTGCGGCAGCTCGAGGCGAAGATGAAGGCGGCCGCCGAGGCGCAGCGCTTCGAGGAGGCGGCGCGCTGCCGCAACCGGCTCAACTCGGTGCGCCACCTCGCCGAGCGCCAGGCGGCGGACAAGCGCGCGATCGGGACGATCGACGTGATCGGCATCGCGACCGAGGACGATCGCGCCGCCGTCCAGGTCTTCCCGCTCCGCGGCGGCCGGCTCGTCGACCGGCACAGCTTCCACCTCGAGAACGTGGCCGGACAGGATCTGGCCGACGCTCGTCGAGGCGTTCTGCCTCGAGTACTACGGCAGCGCGCCGGCCGTGCCGCCCGAGATCGTCATCCCGGGCGCGGCCGGCGAGAACCCCGCGCTCGAGGACTTCCTCTCCGAGCTGCGCGGCTCCAAGGTCGAGGTTCGGCCCGCCCGCCGCGGGGAGAAGCGCCGCCTTCAGGAGCTCGCCGCGCAGAACGCCGAGCTCGCGCTCGAGCAGGACGCCGCCGAGGGCGAACGGCGCCGGCTGCGCAGGGTCGAGGCGCTCGAGGAGCTCCGCGAGGCGCTCAACCTCGAGAGCCTGCCGCTTCGCATCGAGTGCTTCGACATCTCGAACATCCAGGACACGGCGCCCGTGGGCTCGATGGTCGTCTTCCAGGACGCGCTCACGAAGAAGGCGCACTACCGCAAGTTCGGGATCCGCAGCGCCTCGGGCCAGGACGACTTCAAGATGATGGGCGAGGTCGTCTCGCGCCGGTTTGCCCGCGCGCGCTCGATCGAGGCGGACGACTACGACGAGTCGTTCGCCGTCATCCCGAACCTGGTCGTGATCGACGGCGGCAAGGGCCAGCTTTCGGCCGCGTTGAAGGCGATGAAGGAGTTCGAGCTGCCCCGCGTCGCCGTGATCGCGCTCGCCAAGCGCGAGGAGGAGGTGTTCCTGCCGGGACGCTCGACCGCCGTGCGGCTACCCCAGGGCTCGGCGGGGCTCCAGCTCCTCCAGCGGATTCGCGACGAGGCGCACCGGTTCGCGCTCGGCTTCCACCGGCAGCGGCGTGGCGCGGAGGCGCACCAGTCGATCCTCGACACGCTCCCCGGAGTCGGCCCGGCCCGCAAGCGTGCGCTGCTCAAGCACTTCGGCTCGCCCGAACGGCTGCTGGCCGCGGCGCCGGAGGAGTTCGAGGGCGTCGACGGCGTGCCCGCCAAGACCGGCCGCGAGATCTACGCGGCGCTACACCGAACCGGCGGCAGCTAGGGAACGACGACCAGGTCGCCGATCTCGAGCGGCTCGGGCGCGTCCGTGTGCACCTGCATCGGATACGTGCCCGGGTTCTTCACGGTGAACTTCGAGCGTGGTCGTGCCGGGCTCGAGGAAGCCGCCCGCAGTGTCGTCGCCGACGAGCGCGAGGTGGGCGAGAAACGGCGCCGTGACGATCAGCGTGATCGGCTGGCCTGCGCCCACGCTCAGGGAGACCGGCTCGGCGATCCCTTGCTCCGTGAGCTCGATCGTCGCCTCGAGGGGACCGTTGTTGGAGGCCGCGGTCGTGGTCGGCGTCGTCGCCTGAGTCGTGGTCGGAGGCGCCGCGGCCTTCGTCTCGGCGTCCACGGGGCCCCAGGCGACGAACAGCCCGATCGCGAGCGCCGCACAGGCGATTCCGAGCCCGATCCGCCAGACCAGATGCACGGAATTGAGTATGCCTACGACACGGACAAGAGATACAGCCCGCCCACGGTGTACGCGACCATCAGCGCGAGGAACGGGTACTGCGTGCGCAGCGCCCGGGCGGGATCGTCCCGGAAGAGCGCCAGCGCCCGGTCGTGCGCGAGCATGAGCCCCGCGACATGGCCGACGATCAGCACCGCGACCTGCGTGTACCAGATCGTGTGCGGCGTGAAGATCGCCACGTGCGGCGTCCAGTCGAGCGTTCCGAAGAGATCCCAGCCCCAGCCGAACGGGTCCGAGAGCAGGGGAACCATGAACTGGATCTGGACGGCGAAGAGCGAGAAGTAGTGCGAGACGGCGTAGGCGAGCGCGATCGGCACGAGGCTCGCGATGAACACTCCTTGGAGCGGGACCTCGGAGCGCGAAAGCCGTCGCGCCAGGTACGCGGCCAGCAGGTAGAGCGCGGCCATCGTGCAGACGACGAGGAGCAGGCCGCCGACGTTGAAGAGCGTCCCTTCGATGTTCCCCTGCTGCAGGCGTCGGTTCATCCACGGCGTCGTGCGGCTGAAGCCGTCGAACGCGACCGAGCCGAGCATGATCGCGACGAAGGCGATCGTCCCTGGCCACGGGTCGCGCAGGCGCGCAAGGCCGACGAACGGCGGGCGTAGGCGCACCTTGCCTTCCTCCACGGCCAGCGGCGCGATGCGCGCGATCAGGCCGAAGTAGACGGTGAACGCGTCCGCCTTGGGGAACCACTGGGCGCTGCCGTAGAGCAGCGCGCCGATCCAGGTGTAGGCGCTGTAGAGGAGGATCGCGAGCGAGAGCGCCCGCGGGTCGGACGGGTCGTAGTAGGCGAGCTCGAGCGCGGCGAAGGCGAAGAGCCCGACGGCGGCCGGCCAGCAGCCGAGGCGCTCCGGGTAGACGAGCGGCTCCGACTGGCCGCCGAAGCGTGAC
Organism: uncultured Actinomycetes bacterium; assembly: GCA_963724315.1. GTDB lineage: Bacteria > Actinomycetota > Thermoleophilia > Gaiellales > Gaiellaceae > CAVRUF01. The sequence goes on from CAVRUF010000009.1 coordinate 213,181, forward strand.
GCGAGCCACTCGGCGCCGTCCGCCGCGGCCTTCCACGGGTTGATCGTCGGCCAGACGTTCCCGAACAGAGCGGACACCGCGGTGAGCCCGAGCCAGAAGACGATGTAGACGAACGTCGGCGTGAGGTTCCCGAGCTCGGAGCGCTCGCCCACGAGGCCCGTCGTGAAGACGAGCAGGAGCAGGAACAGCGAGAACGCGCCGAGTGCGACCCGCAGACCGTGTGCGAGGAAGACCCGGGCCCAGGCGAGCGTGCGCCCGCCGCGGTAGTCCTCGAGCACGGGCCGGCGCCAGAGGAACGCGAGCGCCACGAAGGAGATGACGATCACGGCGCCCGCGCCGTAGAGGAAGAGCCACTTCGGAACCGGCAGGTCCCGGACCGTCCCGATCCCGTGCGCGAACAGGCTCACAGAGACGCGCCTGCGCCGGGCCTAGTCGGAGCCGAGGAAGGGATAGCGATAGTCCGAGGGCGGGACGAACGTCTCCTTGATCGTCCTCGGGCTGACCCAGCGGATCAGGTTCCACATCGAGCCGGCCTTGTCGTTCGTCCCCGAGGCCCGCGCGCCGCCGAACGGCTGCTGGCCCACCACGGCCCCTGTGGGCTTGTCGTTCACGTAGAAGTTCCCGGCCGTGTAGCGGAGCGCCTCCTGCGCCTCGATCACCGGCTCGCGCTCGGCCGAGAAGACCGCGCCGGTGAGCGCGTAGGGGGCCGTCGAGTCGATCAGCTCGAGCGTCTGCTCCCACTCGCCCTCGGGATAGACGTAGGCGGTGATGATCGGCCCGAAGAGCTCCTCGCGGAGCAGGCGGAAGGACGGATCCTTGGTCGCGATGACGGTCGGCTCGACGAAGAAGCCCTCCGAGTCGTCGACGCCGCCGCCGACGACGATCTCGCTGTCGCCGTTCGAGCGCGCCTCGTCGATCGCGGCGCGGTGGGTCTCGAGCGCCTTCCCGTCGATGACCGCGCCCATGAAGTTCCCGAAGTCCGAGACGTCGCCCATGCGGATCGTCGCCACCTCGCTCTCGAGCCGCTCGCGCAGCTCCGGCCACAGGTTCGAGGGAACGTAGAGCCGCGACGCCGCCGAGCACTTCTGGCCCTGGTACTCGAACGACCCGCGCACGATCGCCGCCGCGAGCGGATCGACCTGCGCGGACGGATGCGCGACGATGAAGTCCTTGCCGCCGGTCTCGCCGACGATGCGCGGGTAGCTGCGGTAGGCGGCGATGTTGTCGCCGATCGTCTTCCACATGCTCTGGAACACGGGCGTCGAGCCGGTGAAGTGGACGCCTGCGAGGTGCTCGCTCGCCAGGGCGGTGTCGCCGATCGCCGAGCCTTTGCCGTAGACGAGGTTGATCACGCCCGGCGGCAGCCCGGCCTCCTCGAAGAGGCGCATGACGTAGTAGGCGGAGAGCATCGCCGTCGACGCAGGCTTCCACACGACCGTGTTCCCCATGAGGGCGGGCGAGCTGGTCAGGTTGCCGCCGATCGCGGTGAAGTTGAACGGCGAGACGGCGAAGACGAAGCCCTCGAGCGGGCGGTACTCCATGCGGTTCCACACACCCGGCGAGGAGATCGGCTGCTCCTCGTAGATCCGGTGCATGAACGCGACGTTGAAGCGGAGGAAGTCGATCAGCTCGCAGGCCGCGTCGATCTCCGCCTGGTGGACGGTCTTCGACTGGCCGAGCATCGTGGCCGCGTTGATCGTGTCGCGCCACGGCCCGGCGAGCAGCTCGGCGGCGCGGAGGAAGATCGCGGCGCGCTCCTCCCAGGGGACGCGGTGCCAGTCCTCCCAGGCCTCCGCGGACGCCTTGATCGCCTGCTCGACCTCGGCCGGCCCGCCCTGGTGGACGTCGGCCAGCACGTGCGCCTTCACGTGCGGCATCACGGCCTCGGCGGTCTTGCCGGTGCGGATCTCCTCGCCGCCGATGATGAGCGGGACGTCGATCCGCTCGGCGGCCATCTCCTTCAGCCGCTTCTGGAGGCTCTCGCGCTCGGGCGAGCCCGGCGCGTAGTCGCGCGACCGGCTCGTTGAGCGGGGGCGGCGGGCGGAAGATCCCCGAGGACGACATCGAGGGGCATTCTATGGAGCGTGCAAGCGCTGGTGTACGAGGTGCCGGGCTGGGGAGCGGGGGAGCTCTGGCTCGACGACGGGCTCGTCGTGAACCACGAGCTGCCGTCCGCGAAGCCGGTGCGGGGCTCCCGTGAGCCGCACCCGCTGACCGACCGGCTGCTGGCCTGGTTCGCCGGGTCGCGCGACGATTTCGCCGACGTGGAGCTCGAGCTCGACTGGTGCACGCCGCTCCAGCGCGACCTGATCCGCGAGCTGCGGAGGATCCCCGCGGGCCAGACGGTCACCTACGGCGAGCTGGCCGCGCTGGCCGGCCGGCCGAAGGCGCCGCGCGCGGGCGGGTCGATCTGCGCCGAGAACCGCTTCCCGATCTTCGTCCCGTGCCACCGCGTCGTCTCGGCGAACGGGCTCGGCGGCTACGGCTCCCTCGGCGTCGCCTACAAGCGGCGGCTGCTCGACGTGGACGGTGCTCCTTGAGCTTGTCGGAGGATGTGCGAGGCGAGCTCGCGTCGATCGATCCGCGCAAGCCGTGCTGTCGGCTCGCCGAGCTGTCGGCGCTCATGCGCGGCGCCGGGACGATCCACCTGCGCGGCGGCGGCCGGATCGGTCTGCACCTCGAACTCGGAAGCCACGCGGTCGCGCGTCGAGCGGTGGCGCTCCTGCACGAGTACGCCGTCCAGTGCGAGATCCGCACCTACCGCCGCCGGGCGTTCGAGCACGAGACGCGGTTCGAGATCCACCTGGACGACGACGCCCGCTCGCTCCAGGTGCTGAACGAGGCCGGGATCGTCGGCGCCGGGCTCGCGCCGCTCGAACGGCCGCCGGCCCGGCTCGTCGCCCGTTCCTGCTGCCGCGCCGCCTACCTGCGCGGGGCCTTTCTCGCCGCCGGCTCGGTCTCCGGACCCGGAGACGCGCATCTCGAGCTGCGCGCGAACGACCTAGACGGCGCCGGCACGCTGGCCGGGCTGGCAGCGCGGGAGGGCTTCGCGCTCGGCGTCGCGGAGCGCCGCTCGCACGCGTTCGCGTACGCGAAGGGCAACGAGACGATCGCGGAGCTGCTCGCGTTCCTCGGCGCGCAGGAGGCCGCGCTCGTCTTCGGCGAGCGTGCGGTGGTGTCGGCGACGAAGGCGCGGGCCAACCGGCTCGCGAACGCCGATCACGCGAACCTGCGCCGCTCGAGCGGCGCGGCCGAGGCGCAGCTCCGCGCGATCGAGCATCTGCGCGAGCAGGGCGGCTTCGAGCACCTCGATCCCAAGCTGCGCGAGGTGGCCGACCTGCGCGCGCGGCATCCGACGTCGTCACTCCGCGAGCTCGCCGCGCGTTGTCGCCCGCCCGCGACGAAGGCGGCGGTGCATCGGCGGCTGGCACGACTCCGCCGGCTGGCCGAGTCCTAGAAGAGAGAGCGGGCCGGAGGGGAAGCTCCGAGGACGACCTTCCCCTCCGGACCTCGCCGCGCTCAGGACCTAAGGCGTCGGACGGGGTCTGAATCCAACACCGGACGAGCACGGCTCCGCTCGACGAACGAGTATGACGTATCGATCCTCGGCGTCATAGAGCCCGGAGCGCACCAGTCCTCGCAAAATGCGTGCTCGATACACTCGGCTCGTTCCGGCAAACGAGGAGGTAAGGGTGAGCGTGAAGGTTGGGATCAACGGCTTCGGCCGGATCGGGCGGAATTTCTTCCGCGCGGTGCGCGCGAGCGGGGCCGACGTCGAGATCGTCGCCCTCAACGACCTGGGCGACGCGAAGACGATGGCGCACCTCCTCAAGTACGACTCGGTGCTCGGACCGCTCGGGACGGACGTCGAGGCGCGCGACGGCGCGATCGTCGTCGACGGCAAGGAAATGCGGCTCCTGAACGAGCGCGATCCGGCCAATCTTCCCTGGAAAGAGCTGGGTGTGGAGGTGGCGCTCGAGTCCACCGGCTTCTTCACGAAGCGCGACCAGGCGCAGCTCCATCTCGACGCCGGGGCGCAGAAGGTGCTCATCTCCGCGCCTGCGACCGATCCCGACGTGACCCTCGTGCTCGGCGTGAACGACGACGCCTACGACAGGGAGAACCACCGGATCGTCTCCAACGCCTCCTGCACGACGAACTGCCTCGGCCCGGTCGCGAAGATCCTGAACGACGCCTGGGGGATCGAGTCGGGCTTCATGACGACGATCCATGCCTATACGAACGACCAGAATATCCTCGACCTCCCGCACAAGGACCTTCGCCGGGCGCGGGCGGCCGCGATCAACCTGATTCCGACCTCGACCGGCGCGGCGCGCGCGATCGGCATCGTCATTCCCGAGCTGAACGGCAAGGTGGACGGCGTCGCGATCCGCGCCCCGGTCTCGGACGGGTCGCTCGTCGACCTGACGGTGCACCTCGGGAGCGCGGTGACCGCGGACGAGGTGAACGCGAAGTTCCACGAGCTCGCCGACAAGGGGATCCTGAAGGGGATCCTGCGCTACTCGGACGAGCCGCTCGTGTCCACGGACATCGTCGGCAGCTCGTACTCGTCCATCTTCGACTCCGGCCTGACGATGGCGAAGGGCAACGAGGTCAAGGTGTTCTCCTGGTACGACAACGAGTGGGGCTACTCGTCGCGCCTGGTGGACCTCGTGCAGCGCCTGCTCTAGTGCACAAGCCTCGTTCCGTGCGCGACGCCGACGTCGCGGGGAAGCGCGTCCTCGTCCGCGTGGACTTCAACGTGCCGCTCGAGGACGGGCGAGTTGCCGACGACACGCGGATCCGCGCGGCGCTGCCGACGCTCGAGCTGCTCCTCGAGCGCGGCGCCTCGGAGCTGGCGTTGTGCTCGCACCTCGGGCGGCCGAAGGGCGTCGATCCCGCGCTGTCGCTCTCGCTGGTCGAGCCGCGCGTGCGGGAGCTCTTGCCCGATCCGCGCTGGCGGCTGCTCGAGAACACGCGCTTCGATCCGCGGGAGACCAAGAACGATCCCGGGTTCGCGGCCGAGCTGGCCGGGCACGGCGACCTGTACGTGAACGACGCGTTCGGCTCGGCGCACCGGGCGCACGCGTCCACGGAGGGCGTGGCGCACCTGCTGCCGGCCTACGCGGGGCTGCTGATGGAACGGGAGCTGGAGGAGCTCGGGTCGCTGCTCGAGGATCCGGCGCGCCCGTTCGTGGCCGTTCTGGGCGGCGCGAAGGTCGCCGACAAGATCGGCGTGCTCGAGGCGCTCGGCGAGCGGGCCGACACCGTGCTCATCGGCGGCAAGATGGCCGAGGAGGTCGACCGCGACGCCGGGTTCCTGCTCCCGTCGGACGTGGTCGCCGCGGCGGAGTTCTCCGCGGAGGCGGAGTCGCGCGTGACCGCCTGGGACGAGGTTCCCGAAGGCTGGCTCGGCCTCGACATCGGCCCGGAGACCCGCGGGCGCTTCGCGGCCGAGATCGCGCGGGGGAAGACGGTGTTCTGGAACGGCCCGATGGGCGTGTTCGAGTGGCCGCGCTTCGCCGAGGGGACGAAGGCGGTGGCCGACGCGGTCGCAAGGCCGACGCGCACACGGTCGTCGGCGGCGGCGACTCGGTGCGGGCGATCGACGAGCTCGGCCTCGCCGAGCGGATCGACTGGGTCTCGACGGGCGGCGGCGCGTCGCTCGAGCTGCTCGAGGGCAAGGAACTGCCCGGCGTCCTCGCGATCCCCGCGGCCTAGGCAAGCGATCGCGCATCTGCCAGAGTTTCGCGCCGTGCGTGCGGTGCTGACGCTCACGGCGGCGGTCGCGGTGGGGCTTCTTGCCCCGTCGCCGGCCACGGCTGCCACGTTCAAGGTCAACTGCGCCAAGCAGAGCCTCCAGAACCGGATCAACGCCGTGCCGGCCGGCTCCGTCCTGCTCGTCAAGGGGACGTGCGGGCACGTGGACATCAACAAGAAGATCACGATCGACGGCAACCCGACGGCGACGATCAGCGGGAAGGGCGTCGACCGGGCGGTGAACGATCTTCGGGGCGCCGACCGTGAAGCTCACGGATCTGCGCATCACCGGCGGCAAGATCGTCGCGCAGCAAGCGAACGGCGGCGGGATCTACCACTCGGGCGGGCTGCTCGTGCTGCGCCGGACGGTCGTGACCGGGAATCTCGTCGAGGCGAACGTCGTCGTGGTCGGAGCGCTCGCCCAGGGCGGCGGGATCTACTCGGTCGGCGGCACGCTGAGGCTCTTCGACTCGGTCGTCCGGAAGAACACCGCGCGGGGAATTGCCGGCACCGGGGCGTCCGGGTACGGCGGTGGAATCATCCACAGCGGCGGCGGTGGCTTCGTGCTCTCGAACTCGACCGTTTCCGGGAACCGCGCCCGGGCGGACGCGACGGCCTCGTCAGGCGCGCTCGCCATCGGCGGCGGCGTCTATGTAAGCGGCGGCAAGGTCACCATCACGTCCTCTCATGTGGACTCGAACGTCGCGACCGCGACGGGCGCCGGCGCGGCGACCTACGCGGTGGGGCAGGGCGCGGGCCTGGAGCTCGCGAGTCCTACGTCGCTGACGATCACCGGCTCTACGGTGAGCAAGAACCAGGCGCTGAGCTCGCTCGTCGGCGGCATCGGCACGGCCCAGGGCGGCGGCCTCGAGGTGTCGGACACGAAGATCACCGTCAAGAACACCGTCGTCGCGGGGAACCGGGCTCAGGCCACCTCGCCTGCGAGCGCGACGACGAACGCGCTGGGCGCCGGCGGGCTCATCAGCGACTCGACCAACGTGTCGATCACGGGGTTGCGCGTCACGGGCGGCCGCATCGTCTCGACCACCTCCGGCACCGCGACCGGATCCGGCGCGGGACTCTCGATCTCGGAAAGCGGGATCACGCTGCGCAACTCGCTCATCGCCTCGAACACGGATCGACGCGACGGCGGGCAGCGGGCCCCGCAACGGCGGAGGGCGGAGGTCTGGTCCTCCGAAACGGCTCGACGCTCACGCTCATCGGGATCGACCGTGCGTGAGAACCGCGCCGACTCGATCGGGCCCCGGCGTCGCGGTCGCGAGCGGCGGCGGCGTCGGCTCGCTTCTCTTCGATCGTTCGCGGTGCGCACCTCCACGCTGAACGCGAATGTCGCCGGAACCTCCGGGCAGGCTCTCGGCGGCGGCCTCTTCCTGAACGCGGGCGGGCCGCACTCGCTTCTGAACTCGACGCTCTCCGGCAACAAGGCGACCGGCTCGACGGCCCGCGGCGGCGGGATCGACGTCGACACGACGCTTACGGTCACCGCGGCCACGATCGCGCGGAACAGCGCGAAGATCGGCGGCGGCATCTACGTCGAGGGCGGCGCGACGACCCTTCGCGCAACGCTGCTCGGCCTGAACACGGCTCCCGACGGCGCGAACTGCAGCCAGAGCGTCGCCTCGGCCGGGCGCAACCTCGATCGCGAGCACGATCGGCTGCACGTTCGCCGCCATGGGAACGGACAAGACCGGCCTCGCACCGAAGATCGGCCAGCTCAAGGCGAACGGCGGCCCGACGCAGACGATCGCCCTCCTCGCGGGGAGCCCGGCCCTGAACGCGATCCCGAAGGTCGAGTGCCCCGTCGCGCGCGACCAGCGCGGCGTCAAGCGGCCCCAGGGCCCGCGCTGCGACATCGGCGCGTACGAACGAAGACCCTAGGCCCGCGGCCGTAAGATCCACGCGTGCTCGTCGCCGGGAACTGGAAGCTCTTCAAGGGTCCCGCCGAGGCCGGGCGGTTCGCGGCCGACCTGCGCGCGCGGCTCGACGGGCTGAGCGGTACCGGCGTCGCCGTCTGCCCGCCGTACGTGTCGCTCGCGCCGGTCGTCGATGCGCTCGCCGGCGAGCGAGATCGCCGTCTACGCGCAGAGCGTCCACTGGGCCGACGAGGGCGCGTTCACCGGGGAGATCTCGCCGCCGATGCTGCTCGAGCTCGGCGTGGACGGCGCGGTCGTCGGCCACTCGGAGCGGCGCCAGTTCTTCGGCGAGACCGATGCGACCGTGGCCCGGCGTGCCCGCCACGCCCTCGACGCGGGCCTGCGCGTGATCGCCTGCCTGGGCGAGACCGAGGAGGAGCGCGAGGCGGGCGAGACCGAAACCGTCCTGCGGCTGCAGGCCGAGGCGATCGGCGACGCCACCGAGGCACACGAGCACCTGGTCGTCGCGTACGAGCCGGTGTGGGCGATCGGCACCGGCAAGACGGCGACGCCGGAGATCGCCCAGGAGGCGCACGCGTTCATCCGCTCGATCCTCGACGTCCCGCTCCTCTACGGCGGCTCGGTCAAGCCGGAGAACGCCGCCGAGCTCCTTTCGCAGCCCGACGTGGACGGGGCGCTTGTCGGCGGCGCCTCGCTCGAAGTCGACTCGTTCACAGCGATTTGCGAGACGGCGGCCTCCGCTCTCGTAGCCCTCGTCGTCCTGGACGGCTGGGGCTGTGCGCCGCCCGGGCCCGGCAACGCGATCGAGCAGGCCTCGACGCCGGTCTTCGACGCGCTGTGGGAGCGCTACCCGCACACGACGCTCGAGGCGTCCGGCCACGCGGTCGGCCTGCCGGACGGGCAGATGGGGAACTCCGAGGTCGGCCACCTGACGATCGGCGCGGGCCGCGTCGTCTACCAGGATCTCGTGCGCATCGACCGCGCGATCGAGGACGGCAGCCTCATGGAGAACGAGGCGCTCACGGGCGCGTTTCGGCGAGCCAAGGAGCGCGGCGGGAACGTCCACCTGCTCGGGCTCGTCTCCTACGGCGGCGTCCACTCGCACATCGACCACCTGCGCGCGCTGCTCGACCTCGCCTGGCGCGAGGGCATGGACGAGCGGACTTTCGTCCACGCGTTCACCGACGGGCGCGACGTCTCGCCGCATGCGGCGCGCGGCGACCTCGCCGAGCTGGTCGAGGAACGGGCGCGGATCGTCACCATCTCGGGCCGCTACTACGCCATGGACCGCGACGGCCGCTGGGAGCGCACCGAGCGCGCGCTGGCCGCGATCACCGAGGGCGGGCCCACCGCCGACGACCCGCTCGCCGCGATCGAGGCGAGCTACGCCGCCGGGATCACGGACGAGTTCATCGAGCCGGTCGTCCTCCCGGGCCCGCGCCTCGGGCCCGGACGACGCCGCGATCTTCTTCAACTTCCGCCCGGACCGGACGCGGCAGCTCTCGCAGAAGCTGATCGAGCGCGAGACCGACCTGACCACGATGACGCGCTACCGCGACGACTTCCCGTGCCCGGTCGCGTTCGACGTGCAGCACGTCCACGAGACGATGGCCGAGGTGCTCGCCTTCCACGGAGTGCGCCAGCTCCACGTGGCCGAGACGGAGAAGTACGCGCACGTCACGTACTTCTTCAACGGCGGCGCCGAGCAGGAGTGGGAGGGGGAGACGCGGATCCTCGTCCCCTCGCCGCGGGATGTCGCGACCTACGACCTGAAGCCGGAGATGTCCGCGGCCGGGGTGGCCGAGCGCTTCGTGGCCGAGATCGGGAACGGCTACCGCTTCGCGATCGTCAACTTCGCGAACCCGGACATGGTCGGCCATACGGGCGTGATTCCCGGCGGTGGTCAAGGCCGTGGAGACGACCGACGCCTGCCTGGGCCGTGTCGTCGAAGCGGTCACCGAACTCGGCGGCGTCTGCCTCATCACGGCCGACCACGGGAACGCCGAGCAGCTCCTCGAGCCCGACGGCGTCAGCCCGCATACGGCGCACACGCTGAACCCCGTGCCGCTCGTCGTGACCGCCCCGGACGTCGAGCTTGCAGCAGGCGGAACGCTCGCCGACCTCGTCCCGACCGCGCTGGGGCTCCTCGGACTCCCTCAGCCGGAGGAAATGTCCGGCAGAAACCTAATGATTCGCTAATGATCGAGCCGAAGAGAGCTTTCTATACTGGCGTTCCAACTGCGGGAAAAACACCAGGCGTGCCTCTTCCTCAACCCGACTTCTCACTCTTGCGCAAGGCGCAGCGAGGCGATGAGCGCGCCTTTGCCGTCTTGGTGCACGCGTACGAGCTGCCGGTGTTCAACTACGTGCTGCGGACGGTGAACGACCGGGCGCTTGCAGAGGACCTGACGCAGGACATCTTCCTCCGCGTCTATCAGGGTTTGCCGGGCTTCTCGCTGCGCTGCCGGTTCACGACCTGGCTCTTCCAGATCGCCAAGAACCGGATCCTCGACGAGCTCCGCGCCCGCGATCGCCGGCCCCATGCATCCGTGCAGATCGAGGACGCGCCGCACCTGGACGTGGTCGACGCGCCGCCCGAGCGGGTCGAGACGATCGACGCCCTGTGGCGCGCGGTCGCGGCGCTCAACCCGGACCTGAAGATGGCCGTGCTCCTGCGCGACGTCGTCGGGCTCGCCTACAACGAGATCGCCGACGCGCTCGAGATCACGCTCGCGACCGTCAAGTGGCGGATCTACAAGGGCCGCGAGGAGATCCAGCTCGCGCTCGCCCGCGACGGCATCACGCTCGACGACCGCGTCGTCGGCGAAGACACCTCGACCGTCTAGAGCCCCTCGGACAGCCGGTCGGCGAGGCTCTGCGGCAGGCCGCGCGCGGCGATCTCCGCCTGCGTGCGCTCGATGTCGTAGTCGACGCGGCGGTACGCGGCCGTGCGCGCCTCCGTGTCGAGGACGAGGTACGCGGCCCGCGGGTCGCCGTCGCGCGGCTGCCCGACCGAGCCGGGGTTGAGGATCCAGCCGTCCGCCGGCGCGAGGTCGACGGTCGTTCCCTCGGGGGCCAGACCGCCGTCGGTTCCCTCCTCGGTGAGCCAGAACGCGAGCGCGAAGTGGCTGTGCCCGACCAGGATGAGCGGAGTGTCCGCCGCACGCAGGCACGCGTCCGCGACCTCGATCGAGAGCACGTACTCCCACACCGGCTCGCGTGGGCTCGCGTGGAAGAGCGCGACGCCTGACCGTTCGCCGGCGGGCTCGAGCGTCTCGAGAAAGGCCCGGGCGTCGTCGGCGAGCACCGAGCGGGTCCAGCGCGCGCTCTCGCCCGCGTCGTGGGTGAAGACGTCGATGTCGATCCGCCCGAGGACGGCGAGGTCGTGGTTCCCCACGAGGCGAGACGTCGGCGCGCTCGGCGACGAGTCGGCAGCACTCGTTCGGAAGCGGCCCGTACCCTACGAGGTCTCCGAGGCACCAGAGCTCGTCGGGCGCCTCGGCATCGATCGACTCCAGCACCGCCTCGAGGGCATGCAGGTTCCCGTGAATGTCGCTGATGACGCAGGCGCGCATACCCGGCGCCGAACGCTAACGAAGGCCGCGGTCGCGATCGGTCTCGCCGCGGTGTGGATCGGCGTCGCCGCCTGGCTCTGGCGCACCGAGGTTCCGGGGGATCTGAAGCTGCCGAGCCTCGATCCGTCCGCGTACTTCCCGGCCGAGCACCTGAGCCGCGCGGAGCGCTGGGGCCGCGGCTCGCGGATCCTCTACTTCGTCCGCCTCGCCGTGGAGCTGGCCGTCGTCGCGTTCTTCGTATGGAAGGGGAAGGCGCTCGCCGCGTGGCTTCGGCGCTGGACGAAGGGCCGTGTGCGCACCGCGGTCGCGGTCTGCTGGGTCGTGATCCTCTCGGTCTGGATCGCCTGGCGGCCGCTCGGCGCGATCGGACACTGGCGCCAGCGCGACTACGGGCTCACCCACCAGAGCTACTGGCGGCTGGTTCCTGCGACTCGGCCCGCTCGGTCGGGATCGAGCTCGTCCTGTACGGGATCGCGGTCGCCGGCGCGGTGTGGCTCGCGGCGCGGTTCGGGCGGCGCTGGTGGCTCGTCGCCTCGCCGATCCTCGTCGGGCTGAGCGTCGTCTTCATCCTCGTGCAGCCGCTCGTCCTCCAGCCGCTTGCGAACGACTACCGGCCGCTGCCGGACAAGCGCCTCGCCGCCGAGGTGCAGCGGCTCGCCGACCAGATGGGCGTCGACGTCGAGACGGTCGAGGTCTCGGACGCGAGCCGGCGCACGACGGTGCCGAACGCCTACATCGCGGGGATCGGGCCGACGCGCCGCGTGGTCTTCGACGACACGATCCTGGACGGGCGCTTCGACGAGGCGGAGCTCCTCTCGGTCACGGCGCACGAGCTGGCGCACGTCGAGCGCCGCCACCTGTGGAAGGGGCTCGCGTGGTTCGCGCTCTTCGCCATCCCCGGGCTCGCGCTCGTCGCCTGGGTGACGGAGCGCCACGGCGGTCTCCGCGAGCCGGGCGTCGTGCCGCTCGCGCTGCTCACCGCGCTGCTCTTCACGCTGCTGACCATGCCGCTGCAGAACGCGGTCTCGCGCCGCTACGAGGCCGAGGCCGACTGGCTCGCGCTCGTCGCGACGAACGACCCCGACGCGATGGTCGGGCTCCAGACGGGGCTCACCGAGTCGTCGGTGAGCAATCCGGACCCGCCCGCCTGGTCCGAGTTCCTCTTCGCGACGCACCCGTCCGGGATGCAGCGGATCGCCATGGCCGAGGCGTACCGAGCCCGTCCATAGGATGTCGCGGATGGATGCGAAGGGACACACCGCCGTCGAGCGGCTCGCCGAGGCGCTCTCCGAAGCGGCCGGCGTGCCGGTCACGCTCGAGCGCCCGCGCGACCCTGCGCACGGCGACTACGCGACGAACGTCGCGCTCCAGCTCGCGCCCTCGCGCGGGCCGCAAGCCGATGGAGCTGGCCGCCGAGCTGGCGGCGGCCGCCGAGGCGCTTCCCGGGCGTCGCGAAGGCATCCGCCGCTCCGCCCGGGTTCCTGAACCTCGAGCTCGAGGCCGGCGTGGTTCGGCGAGGCGCTGGGCGAGATCCTCGAGGACGGCCTCGACTACGGCCGTGGCACGCCGGAGCCCAAGCAGAAGATCCAGGTCGAGCTCGTCTCCGCGAATCCGACCGGCCCGCTGACGGTCGCCTCGGCGCGAAACGCCGCCTACGGCGACGCGGTCGCGCGGCTCCTCGACTTTGCCGGCCACGACGTCGAGCGCGAGTTCTACGTGAACGACATCGGCGAGCAGATCGAGCGGTTCCGCGCGTCGGTCGCTGCGCGTGCCAGAGGAGAGGAACCGCCCGAGGACGGCTACCAGGGCGAGTACCTCGCCGAGATCGCAGCGGCCGAGGGCGATCCGGTCGAGCTCATGCTCGAGCAGCTCCGCGCGACCCTCGAGCGCTTCCGCGTCCACATCGAGAGCTGGGTGCGCCAGAGCGACGTCGAGTCCGACCTCGAGGCCGTGCTGGCCGAGCTGCCGCTGTACGAGGAGGACGGCGCCAAGTGGCTCCCGACGACGAAGTGGGGGGACGACAAGGACCGCGTGGTCGTCCGCTCGGACGGCCGGCCCACGTACTTCGCCGCCGACCTCCCGTACCTGCGCTTCAAGCTCGAGCGCGGGTTCGACCGCCTCATCTACGTCCTCGGCGCCGACCACCACGGCTACGTGTCGCGGCTCCAGGCGGCCGCGGCCGCGTTCGGGCACGACCCGGACGAGGTCGAGGTGCTGATCTACCAGCTCGTCCACCTGACCGAGGGCGGCGAGGCGCGCAAGGTCTCGAAGCGGCGCGGCGACGTCGTCTTCCTGGACGAGTTCATGGACGAGGTCGGCGTCGACGCCGCGCGCTGGTTCCTCATCTCGCGCGGCTACGACCAGGCGATCGAGATCGACGTGGATCTCGCCCGGGACAAGTCCGAGAAGAACCCCGTCTACTACGTCCAGTACGCGCACGCACGCATCGCCGGGATCCTCCGCAACGCCGGCGACCGTCCTGTCTCGGCGGAGCCTCCGGGCGAGCCGGCCCCGGAGGAGCGCGAGCTGATCAAGCGCCTGGCCGACTTCCCGCTCGTGGCCGCCGAGGCGACGCACCGGCGCGGCCCGCACGCGATTCCGACCTACGCGATCCGCGTGGCGGACGAGTTCCACCGCTTCTACCACGAGCACCGCGTGCTCGACTCGGACGCGGAGGCGTTCCGGCTCGGCCTGTGCCGCGCGACGCAGTCGGTGATCGCCCGCTCGCTCGACCTGATCGGGGTCGAGGCGCCGGAGCGCATGTAGGCTCGCCCTGGAATGCAGACGCGCGGCGTGCCCGGGTTCGAGCCGCCTCCTCCCGAGACGGTGGCCGTCCTGCGCAGGCTTTCGGCCGGGCTCGACGCGGCGATCCCGGCCAAGGTGGTCGACCGCAACCTTCTGATCGGGACGTGGAACATCCAGCAGTTCGCGCGCGTGACCACGCGCTGGACGCCCCGCTCGGACGACAGTCCGAAGCGCAACCTCACCGATCTCTGCTGCATCGCCGAGATCGCGTCGCGCTTCGACGTCATGGCGATCGTCGAGGTGAAGCGGAGCCTCGAGGCGCTGCGGCTGCTCATGGACGTCCTCGGGCCGGACTGGGGCTTCATCGTCACCGACACGGTCGAGGGCGAGCCGGGCAACGACGAGCGGCTCGGGTTCGTCTTCGACCGCCGCCGCATCCAGCTCGCGGGCCTTGCGGGCGAGATCGTCATCGCGGACAGCGAGCTCAGGGGCGCGGGCGCGATCCTCAAGGACCAGTTCGCCCGGACGCCGTACGCGGTCAGCTTCCGCGCGGGCGACAAGGGCTTCACGCTCGTCTCGATCCACGTGCTGTGGGGCTCGGGCGATCCCGCCGAGCGGACGCCGGAGCTGCGCCGGTTCGCGAAGTGGCTGTCGGAGGCCTCGCGCGACCCGGACGACTTCAACCGGAACATGATCGCGCTCGGCGACTTCAACATCGACCGCCACGACGATCCCAACTGGCGCGCGTTCGTGGTCGAGTACGGCCTCTCGCCGCCGGACAAGCTCTTCGACGTCCCGCGCACCGTCGGCGACACGCCGGCCGAGCACTCCTACTTCGACCAGATCGCCTGGTTCACCACGGGCGCGGGGTCGGCTCTGACCCTTCCCTACAGCGGCGAGGCGGGCGGGTTCATGTGGACGGACTTCCTGCTGAAAGGACAGCCGCGCCGGCGCAAGGAGTCGCGGATCTCCGACCACTACCCGCTCTGGGCGGAGTTTCTCCTGCGGGACTGAGTAGGATCGGCGCGTGGACGCCGTCGCTCCTGATCGCAACCTCGCGCTCGAGCTGGCCCGCGTCACCGAGGCCGCCGCGCTCGGCGCCGGGCGCTGGGTCGGCCGCGGCGACAAGATCGCCGCCGACCAGGCCGCGGTGGACGGCATGCGCGCCGTGCTCGACACGGTCGCTATGGCCGGCGTCGTCGTCATCGGCGAGGGGGAGAAGGACGAGGCGCCGATGCTCTTCAACGGCGAGGAGGTCGGAAACGGCCAGGGGCCCGAGGTGGACGTCGCCGTCGACCCGCTCGAGGGCACCACGCTCACCTCTGTGGGCCAGCCGAACGCGATCGCCGTCATCGCTCTCGCCGAGCGCGGGACGATGTTCTTTCCCGGCGCGGCCGTCTACATGGACAAGATCG
Organism: uncultured Actinomycetes bacterium; assembly: GCA_963724315.1. GTDB lineage: Bacteria > Actinomycetota > Thermoleophilia > Gaiellales > Gaiellaceae > CAVRUF01. The sequence continues at coordinate 228,571 of CAVRUF010000009.1, forward strand.
CCGCCGGCGCCGCCGTGGCGGACGCGATCGACATCGACGCGTCCCCGCGGGAAAACGTCGAGCGCGCGGCCGAGGCGAAGGGCGTGAAGCCGAGCGAGATCACCGTCGTCGTTCTCTCGCGCGAGCGAAACCAGGAGCTGATCGCCGGCCTGCGCGAGTGCGGCGCGAAGGTGATCCTCATCACCGACGGCGACGTCGCTCCCGCGATCGCGGCCGCGAACCCGCAGCGCCCTGTGGATCTGATGATGGGCATCGGCGGAACCCCCGAGGGCGTCATCGCCGCCGCGGCCGTGAAGTGCCTGGGCGGCGCGGTGCAGGGCCGCCTCTGGCCGCGAACCGACGAGGAGCGCACGCAGCTCGAGGCGGCCGGCTACGACGTCGACCGCGTATTGAAGACCGACGATCTCGTCTCCGGCGAGGACATCTTCGTGTCGGCGACCGGCGTCACCGACGGCGCGCTGCTCGACGGCGTGCGCTACACGCCCGAGGGCGCCGTCACGGACACGATCGTCATGCGCTCCCGCTCGGGCACGGTGCGGCGCGTGCAGGCCTGGCACGCGTTCGAGAAGCTGAGTCGCTTCTCGGGGCGCGAGTACCGCTAAGCGGCTACTGCCTGCTCCATGTCCGCCGTGTAGCTCCCGGATCGTGCCGCGCCGTTCAGCCGTGCCCGGTGCAGATACGCAGCCTGCGCCGCCGCGACGTTCTCCGGCTTGCCGCCCCACGCCTTGAGCGCCGGGGCCTGCAGCGCGCGGCCGTACGAGAACGAGAGCTGCCACGGATGCGGCCCGAGCGCGTTCATCGCGTTCAGGTGCGCGGTCGCGTCCTCGTCCGTCTGGCCGCCGGAGAGGAACACGATCCCCGGCACCGCGGCCGGGACGTGGCGGTAGAAGCACTCCATCGTCGCCTTCGCGACCTCGTCCGACGCCGGCCCGGTTCGACGCCGAGTACCCGGAGAGCACCATGTTCGGCTTGAGCAGCGTCCCGGCGAGCTCGATGCGCTGGTCGTGCAGCTCGGTGTAGAGGGCGTTCAGCACGCGGCCGGTGGCCTTCGAGCTCTCCTCGAGCGTGTGCGTGCCGTCCTGGAGCACCTCCGGCTCGACGATCGGGACGATGTCGGCCTCCTGGCAGAGCGCGGCGTAGCGGGCGAGCGCGTGCGCGTTCGTCCAGACGCAGTACTCGCTCGGAAGCTCGCTTGCGATGGAGTACGTAGCCCGCCACTTGGCGAACCGCGCGCCCAGCTCGGCGTACTCCGCGAGCCGCTCGCGCAGCCCGTCGAGGCCCTCGGTGACCGTCTCGCCCTCGGCGAGCGCCAGCGGCTTCGCGCCCATGTCCACCTTGATGCCGGGGATGATCCCCTTCGCGGTGAGCACCTCGCGCAGCGGCGTCCCGTCGGCGGCGTTCTGGCGCAGCGTCTCGTCGAAGAGGATGACGCCGCTCACGAACTCCTCGGCGCCCTCCGTGCGGAAGAGGAACTCGCGATAGTCCCTGCGCGTGTCCTCGGTCGATTCGACGCCGATCGAGTCGAACCGCTTCTTGATCGTCCCGGAGGACTCGTCGGCGGCCAGGATTCCCTTTCCGTCGGCCACGAGGGCCCTCGCAGTCTCGTTCAGCTTCTCCAGGTTCATGGCCGTCCTCCCGTGCTTCGCCTCTCCACGGGACGATTATCCCCGCTCGCCCGTATTCCGGCACGCCGAAGCGGGCGCCTTCCCTGGGCGCCCGAACCGCGCTAGTGTTTCGTCCCGAAACGGGGGGACGGCTATGCGGCGGCCTGTCCCTCCGTTTTGTGTGGCTAGGAGAAGAAGCCGACGACCGTCTCGATCCGCGATTGCACGCGGTCGGAGAGCAGCATCAGCGCGAGGATGATCGCCGGCGTGATGACCGCCAGAACGACCGCATACTCGGTCATCGTCTGGCCGTCCTCCCGCTTCGGCTGTCGAACTGCACGCATGCGTCCACCTCCTGGGTGGCGGGCCGCACGCCCCCGTTCGAATCTGTCTTTTTCTATTGTCGGGGCAAACGGGGATTTCGCCTATCCCTCGCTAGAATGACCCGCGCGCGGACGTAGCTCAGTTGGTAGAGCATCAGCTTCCCAAGCTGAGGGTCGTGGGTTCGAGCCCCATCGTCCGCTTCTCCTCCGCAAATCTGGCCCTCGCTGCGCGAGTGCCTGACAATTTGCTCCGGATTTCTGGGTCCGACGGCGGCTGCGAGCCGCGCCCGCCAGGTCGGTCGCGGCGGCGCTTCTTAGAGGGGCTCAGGGCGGATAGCTGAGCGAGAGGCTGTAGAAGCCCGCCGGGCCGTGGACGCCGTAGGAGTGGCGCACGCTGTAGCCGATGAGCGGCGTCGTGTATGTCCGCTTGTTCGAGGCGATCTTGACCCCGTTCCTGTAGACGTCGAACTTCATCTTCGGCGGTCCGGCCGAGCGTCAGCTTCGCCTGGAGGGGCGGTTTCCAGGCACGAAGCCCGAGCAGGGATTCTTCGTCCGCTGCGACCGGACGACGATGACGCAGGACGACATCGACGCCGGGCGCTGATCGTCCTCGTCGGCTTCGCGCCGCTGCGGCCGGCCGAGTTCGAGATTCTCCGGATCGCGCGAAGCGCCTAGGCTGCCGAACCAGCGCGCAAGATGCTCGGTCTCGAAGGTCGCCTTCTCCGCGGCACGTTCGGCGCTCGGCCCGGAGATCGTCACGACCGGCTCGGGCTCCTCGTACCAGTGACCCTCGACGAGCGCCGCCGAGCCGGGCCCCAGCTCGATCGGGCAGAAGCCGCTGCCGTCGAACGGCGCCGGAGGCTCCTCCTCCAGTAGTTCGGCGGCGATCGCCCGCGCCACCCGGGTTCCCTGGAGCTCCGCCATCACGCCCGCCTTCGGTAGCGGCAGCCCGTTCGCGAGTGGGATGAGGGTGACGTCGCCGACCGCGTAGACGCCCTCGTGGGACGTCGCGAGGGTGCCCGCGTCGACCGCGATCCAGCCGTGCGCCGCCGTCAGCCCGCTCTCGGCGACGACTGCGGGAGGCCTGTGCGGCGGAACGGCGATCAGCAGGTCGAACGGCACCTCGTCGCCCGCGAGCACGACGACGCCGGGCTCCACCCGCTCGGTCTTCGCAGCGAGCCGGTACGAGATGCCGCGCTCGGCGAGCTGCCGCCCCATCCACTCCGAGCCTTCCCGGCCGGCGTTCGGCAGCAGCAGCGGCTGGAGCGTCGCGACTTCGAGCTCCGTCCGGTCGCGCAGGCCGCGGGCGAGCAAATGCTCGTGGAGATGGATCGCACACTCGTACGGCGCCGGGGGACACGCGTAGGGAGCGCCCGCGATGAGGACGACGATCCGCCCGCCGTCGAACGCCTGGAGCGCCTCGGCCGCGGCCGGGACGCCGGCGAAGCTCCACACGTCGTGCCCGTACTCCGCGAGCCCGGGAACGAGATCGGGCCGCGACTCCGCGCCCAGCGCGACCACGAGCCGGTCGCCCTCGAGCCGGCCGCCGGATGTGTCGGCCGCCCGTCCGGCGGGATCGATCGCTTCGATCTCCGCTTGGAGGAACTCGACGCCGTGCCGCGACAGGAGCTGGCGCGACCGGCTGCCGTCGGAGATGGTTCCGTGCCCGACCAGCTCCCACAGTTTGCGCAGGCCCATCGCGAACTGGGGCTTGCGGTCGACGAGCGCGATCTCGTGATCGTCGCCGAGGAGCAGTCGCAGCTCGACCGCGGTCGCGATTCCGCCGAAGCCGCCGCCGAGAACGAGCGTGCGGGCGCTCATGCGTCGCCGTCTACGCGGGCGACGACCTCGATCTCGGTCGGCGCGAACCTGTCGACGAACTGCTGCACGCGGCCCATCCGCTGCTTGAACTCCGGATTCGTCTTCCAGACGCGTACCGACGCCATGTCGGCCCACCCGACGAAGCTCACGTAGCGGCCCTCCGCGCGCACGTCGCGAGCCAGGATCGCGGGGCCGGCGCCGTCCATCGAGGCGGCCCAGCCCGCGAACTCCTCCCAGGCGGCGACGAAGGCCTCTTCCTGCCCGGGAAACGGCTGCCACGAGCCCGTGGTGTAGACCGGATACTGGGGCGGCTGCAAGGTGGTCAGTCTACGGCGATCCCGGTGAGTGCCGGTCCGTAGTTTCCCTAAGCCGCAAGCAGCGCCGGCCCCGATTCCGCGACGTCGCCGCGGCGAGAGACTTCCTCTGTGGCGCGGCTACAACGACCGATTCGCTGGAGGCGGCTGCTGCTGTACGGCGGCATCGCGGCCGCAGGGCTCTTCGTCTTGATCCAGGCGGTTCCGTACGGGCGAGACCACTCGAATCCGCCCGTGACCCAGGAGCCGAATTGGGACTCTCAGGCCACGCGCGACCTGACGCAGCGCGCGTGCTTCGACTGCCACAGCAACGAGACGAACTGGCGCTGGTATTCGAACATCGCTCCGATCTCGTGGCTCGTGCAGATGGACGTCGACGGAGGACGCGAAGCGCTCAACTTCTCGGAATGGGACCAGTCGCAGGACGCCGAGCTCGACGAGGTCGTCGAGACGATTCGCGAAGGGTCGATGCCGCCGTGGACATACACGCCGGTCCATCCGAGCGCGCGCCTCAGCGCGACCGAGAAGGACGCGCTCGTGCGCGGGCTTACCGCAACGTTCGCCGCCTCGCCGCCGCAGGGCGGCGGACGGTAGCCGTCAGTTCTCGGCCCAGTACGCCTCCGCTTCCTTCTCCATCTTCTCGAGCCGTGTGTAGTAGTCGGGGAACTCGTTCAGATGGGCGAGGGCGATCTTGCCGGTCGTGAGCTCGTCGTCGTTCGTCACGTTGGTCGTGGGATCGTGCAGGCCGTGCTCGAGCTCGACGTCGAGGCCGGCCCGGAACTGCTCGACGTCGAAGGGCGCGCTCGCCCAGTCGATGCCGATCGCGGCGCCGATTCGCTCTGCCTGCTCGGCGGTGAACGTCGTGGCCATGTCGTTCTCCTTTCAGGTGAGGTCGGCGGCCTCGTGCGGGCCGCCCTCGACCTCCATGTGCGGAAGCCAGCCGAGCCAGTTCGGCAGGTACCAGTTCCACTTGCCGAGGATGCGTCATCGCCGCGGGAACGAGCACCGAGCGGACGATCGTCGCGTCGATCAGGAGCGCGATCGCGATGCCGAAGCCCATCTGCTGGAACATGACCAGCTCGCCCATCGCGAAGCCGAGGAACACGGCCACGATGATCAGCGCGGCGCCCGTGATGATCCGCGCCGTCGAGGTGATCCCGAACTCGATCGCGTCGCGCGTGTCGCCGGTCTGCGTGTAGCGCTCGCGGATCCGGCTGAGCAGGAACACCTGGTAGTCCATCGAGAGCCCGAACAGCACCGCGAACAGGAAGAGCGGCACCCAGGCCTCGACGATGTCCACCTGCTGGAAGCCGAGGAGCCCGGTGCCGACCCCGTGCTGGAAGACGAGCACGAGCAGCCCGTACGTCGCTCCGACCGAGAGCAGGTTGAGCAGGATCGCCGTGCCGGCGATGACGATCGAGCGGAACGCGACCGTCAGCAGCACGAAGCTCAGGCCGAGCACGAAGACGAAGCACGATCGGCAGCCAGTGGCTCATGACGTCGAAGTAGTCGATGTTCTCGGCCGTCGTGCCGCCGACGAGCACCGTGGCGTCGGTGCCCTCGAACGCCGCGGGGATGTAGTCGCTGCGCAGCCGCTCGCACCGCCTCGACGGCCTGGTCGGAGAGCGCGTCGCCGACGACCGGGACGTTCACGACGCGTGATCGCCCGTCGCCCTCCTCGAGCGTCGGCCGGCCGAACGCCGGGTCGCCGGCGAGCTCGTCCTCGAGCCGCTCGATCGCCGTCGCCCGGGGTCGCCCTGGATGACGATGCGGGCCGGGTCCGAGCCGGCCGCCGGGAAGGACTCCTGGAGCGCCAGAACGCCCTGCTTCGAGACGAGCGAGTCCGGCAGCGTGCTCACGCCGGCGGCGCCGATGTTCATCCCGATCACCGGCGACGCGGCCGCGAGCGAGCAGGCCGGCGCGCGACGACGAAGCAGAGCACCGGGCGGCGCATGACGCGCCGGACGATCGCGCCCCAGAAGCGGCTCTCCTGCACCTCGCCCTCGTCGAGCTCGCGGGCGATGAACGGGATGCGCAGCCGCGTTGACCCGGTCGCCGAGCAGGCTCAGCACGGCGGGGAGGAGCGTGAGCGCGGCGACGACGGAGACGATGCCGACGAGGATCGCGCCGGTCGCGAGGCTCCGCATGATCGTGTTCTGGACGAGCAGCAGGCCGGTCATCGCGAGCACGAACGCGCTGCCGCTGAAGAGCACGGCGCGGCTCGCGGTCGCGCCGGTCGCCGCGATCGCGTCGGCCTTCTCGCGGCCGCGCGCGCGCTCCTCGCGGAAGCGCGACACGACGAAGAGCGCGTAGTCGATCCCGAGCGCGAGGCCCATCCCGGTGAGCATGTTCACGACGAAGAACGAGAGCGCCCACTGCTGGCCGACGAGCGCGGTCAGGCCGAGCGCGACGATGATCGAGACGATCGCGAGCATGATCGGAATGGTCGCGGCCACGGCGGCGCCGAAGACGAGCAGCAGGATGATCAGCGCGGCCGGAAGCCCGTAGCGGCAGCTCGCCCTTCTGGAGGTCGCTCTCGGAGACCTTCTCGAAGTCGCGGTCGATCGTGTTCTGGCCGGTCACGTTCGACCGCGAATCCGTTCTGGCCGTTCGCGGCCTCGACCGCGGCGATCAGGTCCGTCGACCGTCTCCTCCTCGTCGAAGGCGAGCTGGATCGGGACGAGCACGCGCGTGTCCGTCCTCGGAGATGAGGCCTTCGCCGTCGTACGGCGAGACGACGAGCACGGCGGCGCCGGTGTCCGCGAGCTCGCCCGAGAGCCGGTCGAACTCGGCGCGGAAGGCGGGGTCGTCCGCCGCCAGATCCTCGTTGCGGATGACCACGAGCTCCGTCGTCTCGCCCGCCGATCGGTGCACCAGCGGCTCGCGCAGCCGCTCGGCGCGCAGCGACTCGGGGTTGTTCGTGACGGTGGCGTCCGACGTGAGCCCGCCCGCCAGGAACGCTCCGACGAGCACGAACGCGACGACGATCGCGGCGATCCATGCTCCGATCGCGCGCCAGGGATGTGCTGCGGCGGCCCGGGCCAGGCGCTCGGTCATGCGCCCTTTGTAACAGACCAGGTGCACTCCCGGCCGGACACGTCTCTGCGGGCCGTGTCGTTCCAAGTAACAGCCTGCAACTTGCGAGGCTGGACACTCGAAAGCGCGCATTCCGACTGGGATTCGGCGCGTCCGAGACTTAGTTGCAGTCTGTTACTTGGCTTCGAGCGCCAGGAGATCGTCGACCGTCTCGCGGCGGCGGATCTCCCTCGCCTCGCCGCCGGCGACCAGCACCGCCGCGGGTCGCGGAACCGCGTTGTACTGCGAGGCCATCGCGAGGGTGTACGCCCCGGTCGCCGGAACCGCGAGGACGTCTCCGCGGCGCGGAGCAGGCAGCGGAACCCCCGCCGCGAGCACGTCCCCCGACTCGCAGTGCTTGCCGCAGACGGTGTAGCGCCCGTCCGGCTCCGCGTCGAAGCGGCCCGCGATCGCCGCGGTCAGCTCGGCGTCGTAGAGCTGCGGGCGCGGGTTGTCCGACATGCCGCCGTCGATCGCCACGTACGTCGTCGCCTCGCCCGCCTGCTTGACCACGCCGACGCGGTAGAGCGTGACGCCGGCGGGGCCGACGACCGAGCGCCCCGGCTCGACGACGAGCGACGGCTGCGGAAGCCCGGCCGCTGCCCACTCCTGCGCCACCCGGTCGCGCACGACTCCGACGAAATCGGCGATCTCGGGCACGGAGTCGTCCACGGTGTACCGGATCCCGAGCCCGCCGCCGACGTCGAGCACGCGCGGCGTCCAGTCGAGCTCCGCGCGGCACGCGGCGGAGAACGCCGCCGCCCAGTCCACGCCCGTCCGCGCCTCGTCCGTGCCGCGAAGCTGCGAGCCGAGATGCACGTGGATGCCGGCGACGTCGAGCCCGGCGCTGAGCGCGGCGGCGATCGCCGCGGCGGCGGACTCCGGCGGCAGCCCGAACTTCGAGCCGTGGTGCGCCGTGCGGATCGATTCGTGCGTGTCCACCTCGATCCCGGGCGTCACGCGCACGAGCACGCGCCGCACGCCGGCCGCGACCGCGCGCTCGACCTCGTCCGCCGCGTCCAGCACGACGTACGCGACATCCGCCTCGGCGGCCGCGCGCAGCTCCTCGTCGCTCTTGTTGTTGCCGTGCATGACGATCAGCTCGCCGGGAACGCCGGCGCGCAGCGCGAAGGCGAGCTCGCCGAGGGTCGAGACGTCCGCGCCCAGGCCCTCCGCGGCGAGGCGCTCGATCACCGCGACGTTGGGGAACGCCTTGACGCTGTAGGCGACGAGCGCGCCGGGCGCCGCGACGCGATAGGCGCGGGCGCGCGCGACGAGCGTCTCCTCGCAGAGGACGACGAGCGGCGTGCCGAAGCGGTCCGCGAGCTCGGAGGCCCGCAGGCCGCCGAGCGTCAGCTCACCGTCCGAGACCGTCGCCGAGTCGGGGAAGAGGTCGAGCACCGACTCGCATCTTGGCCCGCCGGGGCGCGTCCTGCACGGTGCGGCGCGCTAGCGGTGGCCGATGCGAACGACGCGCACCGCGACCTGCGTGGTCGCCGTCTTGAAGCCGGCCTTCGTCGCGCGGAAGTAGATGACGCCCTTCTTCTTCGGCTTCACCTTGACGATCACGCGGCCGTTGGCCTTCGTCGTCACCGTGCGGGCCGTGAGGCCGGCGCCCCAGATCCGGACCGACACGCCGGCGACCGGGTCGAGCGACGTCGTGGCGATCACGGTCAGCTGGCTCGCCCGTCCGCGGACGGGCGAGCCGAGAATGCGCAGGCGCAGCGGCTGGTCGATCCCGAACTGCTGCACCGGGCTGAAGTCGCCGACGTTCGCGTCCGCGTCCACGGCGGCGACGCGCCAGTAGAGCTTGCCGCCGTCGGTGTAGTCGCGCTGGATGAGCAGCGGCGCGTGGTTCGTCGCCTCGGTGGTCAGGTTCTCGACGAAGTTGTCGAAGTCGGGCCTCGTGGAGACCTGCACGCGGTAGTCCTTGGCGCCCATGCGCGGGTTCCACGAGAGGACGACGTGATCCTTGGTGATGTCGGAGGACGCGCCGCCGGGCTCCGGGATCGTGCGGGCGAAGGTCATGAGGCTCGAGTACGGGCCGTGGACGACCGCGCCGGTGCGCGTCGGGAAGTTCGCGCGCGCCTGGAGGTGGAAGATCCCGATGCCGGTCATCTTCGTCGGCGTGAACGCGTGCGTCGGCAGGTTCGTGAAGTTCCGCTGGTCGCCGTCGGCCTCCTCGGCGTGGACGTCGTAGGAGACTGCGCCGGGGACGGGCGTCCAGGCGAGCGTCGGCAGCTCCGAGCCGCTCGACGGGTTGTCGTGATCGGGCGACGGGGCGGGAAGCTGCTTCTGGAACGTGCCCGTCGCCGACCAGGTGAGGCCGACCGTCGTCGACGTCCCGTCGTCCGCGTCGGCGCGCACGCGCCAGTAGATGATCGTGTCGGCCGGGTAGGTCGTGTCGCTCGTGTACGCGGTCGAGTCGGTGACGATGTCGTCGATCAGGTTGGCGAAGCTCGGATCCTGCGACGACCTGGATGCGGTAGCGGCGCGCGGACTCGGTCGCCGTCCAGCGGAAGACGGTCGTGCCGGTCGAGACGGCGCCGGCGGTGGGCGCGACGAGCGTGGGCGGCGCCGACTGCTTGTGGAAGTTCGGAACCGTCCCGGCGAGCGGATCGGCCGAGACGCCGCTTCCGTTGGCGCCGGTCGCGGGGAGGACGGCCCAGTAGTACGAGGTCAGCTCGTCCGGGTACGTCCGCGCCATGTTGCCGGTGCGCGGCGCGTACGCCGGGATGCGCGTGAAGGCGTAGTCGACGAGGTTCGTGAACGACGGGTCGCGCGAGACGATGACGAAGTAGCTCTGCGGCGCCGGGCATCGCGTTCCAGGTGAAGAGCGGCATCCGGCCGACGGTGACGCCCGTGACCGGCTGGAGGTAGTCGGAGGCGCCGAGCGAGCACGGCGTGCACGGGCCGGGAAGGGACGGCTCCGTCCAGGTGAACGCCGCGCGTGTTGTTCTGCGGCAGGTACGTCCAGTCGCCGAACGCGGTCGGGCCGTTCGTGGTCGAGGCACGGTCGGTCGGTCGTACGCGGACGCAGTAGCTGTGGCCGTCGACCATCGTCTGCGTGTCGGCGGACACGGAGGCGGGGTTGGGGAACGGCTTGACGCTGTTCCAGCTCGAGCCGAGCGGCGTCCACGAGGTCGAGGACGTCGTGTCGACCCAGTGCTCGTTCATCGCGTGCGTCCAGTTGCAGGCGCTGTCCTCGAACGGCGTGACGTCGACCTGGTACGTCGACGCGCCGGCCACGGGATCCCAGGCGAGCACGGGCGTTCCGGTGGTCGAGCGGGTAGCCGACCGTGCCGGGATCGACGCCGGCGTTCGGGTCGGCCAGACGTTGTCGCGCAGGCGGAGGTTCTTCACGGTCGGAGCGGTCGTCGGCGGGACGTTCGCGAACGTCTGCGTGAACGTCGGCCCGAGGTTCCAAAGGCCGGCGTTGTCCGAGGCGTCGATCGCGCGGACGCGCCAGTAGTACGTGTTGTTGTCGAGCTGGACGAGCGGCGAGAGCGACAGGCCGAGCGTGACTCGTGTTCGAGCCGATGCGAAGCGGCGAGCAGCACACCTTCGAGCCGGGCGCGAAGTCGGACGAGGAGTTCACCTCGACCTCGTAGCCCGCGGCGCCGGGGACGGCTCCCCAGGAGAAGGAGGGATCGACGATCTCCGGCGCCGGGCGCCAGGTCGGTGAAGCTCGGCGTCGTCGTCGAGGGCCAGCTCCAGACGAATGACGCCGTGGTCGCGGGCGTACCCGCATGTCCTGCGGCGTCGAGCGGGGTGATCGACCAGTAGTAGGTGCCAGGCGCGAGCGGCGCCGAGAGCGTGAAGCTCGTCGCCGAGGTCGTGACGGGGCCGTTGTCCCACACGATCGAGCCGAGCGCCGGATCGGTGGCGAGCTTGACCGTGTACTCGCTGGCGCCGCGCGACCGGTGTCCAGGCGAGGCGGAAGGCGTCCGTCGGGTACGTGAGCGTCCCGCCGTTCGCGGGGGAGAGGAGCGACGGCTTGGCCGTCCACGTCATCTGGAGCGTTCGCGTCTCCGTCCACGGGCCGACGGCGCCGGCGGCGGTGATTGCGCGCACGTGCCAGTAGTAGGTGCCGTTCGCGATCGACTCGTCGAGCGTCGCGCGCGTGTTGCGGGTCGTGATGTAGGCGATGCTCGAGTCGAAGCCGGCGTTCGCGGCGATCTCGAACTCGTACTTGTCCGCGCCCGCGACGGGATCCCAGGAGAACACGGGCAGCGAGGACACGGTCGCGCCCGGGCGGGCCCGGTGGCGTTCGGCGTCGCGAGGCCTGCGTTGGCGGCCCCGATGGACGCGAGCGCGAGTACACCTGCGATTCCTGCGAGAACGCTGCGGCGAAGCCGGAGTATGCGGTGCGGCGTGGGATCCATCTGGCGATGAGCCCTGCCGCTAGAGCTCGCTGCGAGTTCCTGCCCTCAGATTCGCCCGATTGCTTGCTCCGCGGTATCCCTCCTGAGAGGGTCTGACCGGGGCGAAAACTGCGTTTCCCTACCGTCAGACCGTCCTCAGGGGGTCGGGCGGTGTTCCGCAAGCGCCGAAGCGGGGATAGACAGGACATGGAAGAGCCTCACGCTGAGACGAACGCCGCGCAGACGCAGGTCGAGGCGCTCCTTGCGCGCGGTGAGGAGCAGGGTTGCCTCGAGCTGACGGAGGTGAACACGTTCGTGCAGACGCTCGAGCTGGATGACGATGCGACCGAGACGCTCTTCGACGAGCTCGAGGCGCGAGGCATCGGCCTGCGCGACGACTGCGGCCGCGAGACGGCCGAGCCGACGTACGTGAACGGCGAGCTCGCGTCCTCCACGACAGACGCGCTCCAGCTCTTCCTCAACGAGGCGGGCCGCTACCCGCTGCTCACCGCGGCCGAGGAGGTCGAGCTCGCGAAGCTGATCGAGAAGGGCGACCAGGCCGCGAAGGACCTGATGGTCAACTCGAACCTGCGCCTCGTCGTCTCGATCGCGAAGCGCTACCAGGGCCACGGGCTTTCGCTCCTCGACCTGATCCAGGAAGGGATCATCGGCCTCATCCGCGCCGTCGAGAAGTTCGACTGGCGCCGCGGCTTCAAGTTCTCCACCTACGCGACGTGGTGGATCCGCCAGGCGGTGCAGCGCGGCGTCGCGAACAAGGCGCGCACGATCCGGATTCCCGTGCACATCGTCGAGCGGGAGCAGCGCATCGGCCGGGCCGAGCGCGAGCTGGTCGTGAAGCTCGAGCGCGAGCCGACCGACGACGAGCTCGCGGACGCGACCCGACTCACGGCCGAGCAGGTGCGCGAGGTGCGCCGGGCCCCGCGGGCGGTCACGAGTCTCGACAAGCCGGTGGGCGACGACGACGGCGGATCGCTCGGAGAGCTCCTGGCGGGTCACGGCGCCGGACCCGAGGAGGAGGTCAACGTCTCGCTTCGCGAGGAGGCCCTCGGCAGGGCGCTCGCCGATCTGCCGCAGCCAGAGCGCGACGTGATCAGCATGCGCTTCGGCCTGGGCGGCGAGGAGCCGGCGTCGCTGGCGTCGATCGCGTCGCGGCTCGGCCTGACGAGCGAGCGCGTCCGCGCGATGGAGCACGACGCGCTGGAGCACCTGGCGATGAGCCGGGAGCTCGAGGCGCTGGGCGAAGCGGCCTAGCTCCACTCGAGCGCGCGCGATATCGGCGCACTTCTTCCTGGAAATCGGCACAAACCGGCGACCCTGAGCGGCTACCGTTTCGGCGGGTTTGCGGGTGGAGGGATCTTCCTCCCCTCCCAGGGTGGGGGTTACCCGCGCGCGACGAACGCGCACGAACATACGTTCGCTACACTCCCACGGTGGCGCGGGCCACCTACCTCGAGGACACCTGCAAGACGGCGCTGAACCGCGTCCCCGACGCCGCGCGCGTGCCCTTCCGCTGGACGATCAACCCCTACCGCGGCTGCACGCACGCCTGCCACTACTGCTTCGCGCGCGCCTTCCACAGCTACCTGGACCTGGGCGTGGGGGAGGACTTCTCCACGAAGATCGTGATCAAGACGAACCTGGTCGAGGTGCTGCGCCGCGAGCTCGCCTCGCCGAAATGGACGGGCGAGGTGATCGCCATGGGTACGGCGACCGACCCGTACCAGCACTGCGAGGGACGGTTCCGTCTCACCCGCGGCGTGCTCGAGGCGCTCATCGACGCGGGCAACCCGCTCTCGATGCTCACGAAGTCGACGCTCGTCGTCCGCGACTTCGACCTGTACGTGCGGCTCGCCGAGATCGCCGACGTGAGCATCGCGATGAGCATCGGCACGCTCGACGAGGACGTCCGCCGCGTCGTCGAGCCCGGGACGCCGCCGGGGGAGAAGCGGCTCGAGATCCTGGCCCGCTTCGCCGCGGCCGGGATCCGCACGGGCGTGCTCGTCGCGCCCGTGCTGCCGGGGCTCACCGACGACGACGCGCACCTCGACGCCGTGCTGGCCGCGTGCGCGGACGCAGGCATCGACTGGGCCACGGTCATCCCGCTCCACATCCGCGCCGGGATCCGCCCGCACTTCATCCCCTGGATCCAGGAGGCCTACCCGAGCCTCGCCGCGCGCTACGAGCGGCTCTACGGCCCGAGGGCGTACGCGCCGCGCGGCTACACCGAGGAGCTCACGGCCAGGTTCGCGCGCCTGCGCGAGCGGCACGGGATCACGGGCTCGGCGGGGCGGTTCCGCGTCGAGCCGGCGCCGCGCGGCCAGCTTGCCTTGGCCGTCTAGAGGGTCCGCGAGGACCAGAGAAACGCCGCGAGGAGCACCGTCAGACCCGACACCGCGAGGCCGACGATCCAGCCCTTCACGTCCGCCCAGGTGAGGATCGCGCCGAGCGCGGTCCCGATTCCGATGATCCCGCCGGTCGCGACGGCGCGCATCGTGTACGACTCGAACCGGTGCCGCACCGAGCGCTTGGGCAGGAAGGACTCGGGCTCCTGCTGCGGCGTCTCCATGCGGGAAGTCTACGACCCCGGCGCCGGGATCCCGTTCGCCGCGATGACCTCGCGGTACCAGTGCGCGCTCGCCTTGGGGACGCGCTCCTGCGTCGCGAAATCGACGTAGAAGATCCCGAAGCGCTTCGAGTAGCCGTACGACCACTCGAAGTTGTCGAGGAGCGACCAGAGGAAGTAGCCGCGCAGCTGCACGCCGTCGGCGATCGCGCGGTGCAGCGCCGCCAGGTGCTCCTGGATGTAGAGGACGCGGAGCGCGTCGTGGATCGCCCCGGTCGGCTCGACGTGATCCTCGAAGGCGGCGCCGTTCTCGGTCACGAGCAGCGGGATCCCGGGATGCTCGCGGGCGATGCGGGCGAGCAGCTCGTACAGGCCGGCCGCGTCGATGTGCCAGCCCATGGCCGTGTGCGGGCCCGGCTGCGGCGGGGAACTGGACGTTCTCGGCGCCGGGCCACGGCGTCGCCTCGCTCGCCGCATGGCCGTCCGCGGCCGCGCGCTCGCCCTTGCCCTCGTAGCGCGGAGACGAGGGTCGGCGTGTAGTAGTTGACGCCGAGCACGTCGATCGGCTGGGCGATCTCGGCCTCGTCGCCCGGGCGGACGAACTCCCACTCCGTGATCGAGCGCGTGTCCTCGATCACGTCGGCGGGGTAGCGGCCGCGGAAGAGCGGGCCGAGGAAGATCCGGTTCGCGAGCCCGTCGATGCGCCGCACCGCGTCGCGGTCGGCGTCGGAGCCGCTCACGGCGCGCACGGCGGCGAGGTTCAGCGCGATCGAGACGCTCGGCTCGGCCAGCTCGGCGCGGATCGCCCGCGCCGCAAGGCCGTGGGCGAGGAGGAGGTGATGCGCGGCCCGAAGCGCCGCCTCGGGCTCCGTCCGTCCGGGCGCATGCACGCCCGATCCGTAGCCGAGAAAGGCCGAGCACCACGGCTCGTTCAGGGTCGTCCAGACGTCGCACGCGGTCGCCGAGCGCGCGGGCGACGGCTGCGGCGTACTCGGCGAACCGCGCGGCGGTGTCCCGGTTCGCCCAGCCGCCCGCGTCCTCGAGCTCCTGCGGCAGGTCCCAGTGGTAGAGGGTCACGACCGGCTTGATCCCGTTCGCGAGCGAGCTCGTCGACGAGCCGCACGTAGAAGTCGAGCCCGCCGCGGCTCGGCGCGCCCTTCCCGGTCGGGATGATCGCGCGACCACGAGAGCGAGAACCGGTACGCCTGGATGCCGAGGCCGCGCATGAGGGCGACGTCCTCGCGGTAGCGGTGGTAGTGGTCGGCCGCCACGTCGCCGTTGTCGCCGTCCATGACCTTGCCCGGCGTGTGGCTGAACGTGTCCCAGATGGACGGCGTGCGGCCGTCGTCGTGGATCGCGCCCTCGATCTGGTACGAGGCGGTCGCGACGCCCCACAGGAAGTCCGGCGGGAACGTGAGCCGCCCGGCCTCGCCGGCGACGCAGGTCGACCTCGGCGCGGCTCATCCCTTCACCGCCCCTTCCATGATCCCGCCGACGATCTGGCGGCCGAGCAGGATGAAGACGATCAGCACGGGCACGGTGCCGACGAGCGTCGCGGCCATGATCACCGAGTGGTCGGGGACGTAGCCGTTCCCGATCGAGTTCAGCGCCACCTGGACGGTCGGGTTCGAGCTCGTGAGCGCGATGATCGGCCAGAAGAAGTCGTTCCAGGCGATGAGGAACGTGATCATCCCGAGCACCGCCATCGCCGGCCGGGCGGCCGGAAGCACGATCGAGCGGAAGATCCGGAAGGTGGACGCGCCGTCGATCGCGGCCGCCTCGAGCAGCTCCGTCGGAATCGCCGACACCAGGTACTGCCGCATGAACACGACTCCGAAGGCGCTCACGAGCGTGGGGAAGATGACCGCCTGCAGGTGGTTCACCCACTCGAGCTTCGCCATCAGCATGAACAGCGGGATGACGCCGAGCTGGGACGGCACCATCATCGTCGCGACGACGAGCACGAGCAGGAGCGAGCTGAACCGGAACGAGAGCTTCGCGAACGCGAAGCCGGCGAGCGTGCAGAAGAGGACGGTGCCGATCGCGATCGCGCTCGAGACGATCAGCGAGTTCATGAGCGCCTTCACCATGTCCACCTGGTCGAGGGCGGAGGAGATGTTCGTGAAGAGGTTCCCGCCCGGGATAGAGCGGCGGGAGGCGACTTCGCGATGTCGGCGTTCGACCGCGACGCTGCGACGACCGTCCAGTAGAGCGGGAGGATGGCGACGATCGCGGTGAGGATCAGGAACACGTAGGCGAGCCGGGCCCGCGACGGCGCTGCCGCGGCGGCGCCGGAAGCCGCGCGGGGCTTCGCGCGTCGATCCGGACGGGCCGGGGTCGTCGTGCTCACGCCGCCCTCGCCCTTCTTCGCGCGCGCGGAGTGAGCTTGCCCCAGCCCTTCGAGGCGAGGAACGCGTTGATCGCGACGATGACCATGATGATCAGGAACATCGTCCAGGCCGTCGCCGCCGCCCGGCCGAGCTGGAAGTTGAACCAGCCCTGGTCGTAGAGGAGCACGCCGAGCGTCTGGTACTGGTGGTCGGCGCCGCCGAGATGACCGCTGATGCCGCCGAAGAGGAGCGGCTCGCCGAAGAGCTGCATCGCGCCGATCGTCGAGATGACGATGGTGAAGACGATCGTCGGCCAGATGCCCGGGATGGTCACGTGGCGGAACTGGTTCCAGCGGCTCGCGCCGTCCACCTCGGCCTGCTCGTACAGCTCCCTCGGGATCGCCTGCATCGAGGCGAGGTAGATGAGCGCGTTGTAGCCGGTCCAGCGCCAGGTGACGATCGACGAGATGGCGATCTGCGACGTCCAGCGGCCGCTCTCCCAGTCGACGTGGTCGAACCCGACGAGGCCGAGCCCGTAGTTGATGAGCCCGTAGTCGCGGCCGAAGAGCTGCGTGAACACGATCGTCGCCGCCGCCACCGAGGTCGCGTACGGCATGAGCATCGAGATCCGGAAGAACGTGAGGCCGCGCAGCTTGTAGTTCAGGAGATGGGCGAGCCCGAGCGCCATGAGCAGCTGGGGCACGGTCGAGATGAAGCCGATCGTGAACGTGTTCAGCAGGGCGTGCCAGAACTGGTCGTCTCCGAGCAGGCGGCGGTAGTTGTCGAGCCCGACCCATTCCGACTGGTCCACGGCCGTGAGCTGCACCTTGTGGAGCGAGACCCAGGCGGTGTAGACGAGCGGGAAGAGCCCGAACGCGAAGAAGAGGATGAAGAAGGGCGCGACGTAGGCGTAGGGAGAGAACGTCGCGTCGACGCGGCTCAGGTTCGGGCGCCACGAGCGCCGCGGTGCGGGGAGAGCGTTGCCGCCCCACCCGTCCCACCACTGTGCGATTTCACGAGGGCCATCATCTTCCACCGTCGGCGGTGCCGGGGCCCCGTGTCCCAGGGGCCCCGGCCCGCCTCTCGGCCGAGGAGGACTTACTCGATCGCGTTCGAGATGTCGTCGAGCGTCTTCTGCCAGGCGTCGTCGATGCCCTGGCCGCTGTTCCACAAGGAGAAGCCCGTTCGAGAACGTGTCCTTGATCGTTCCGTCCTTCGGGCCGAGGACCGCCACGGGCAGGTCGTCGGCGGAGGCCTTGAACAGCTCGCCGAGCGGTGCGCCCGAGAAGTAGTCGTCGGTCGCCGCCTCGACGGCCGGATCGGCCGCTGCGGTCGAGCTCGACGGGAAGTGCTGAGCGGTCGTCCACATCTTGATCTGCTGCTCAGGGGCGGTCAGCCACTTGATCAGCTCGTACGCCTCGGCGGGATGCTCGCTGGCGGTCGGGATCGAGAGGTACGACCCGCCCCAGTTGCCGCCGTCGCCGGGGATGTTCGCGACGTCCCACTTGCCGGAGCCGTCGTCGCCGGCCTGGCTCTTGATGTAGCCGATCATCCAAGCGGGGCAGGCGATCGTCGCGAACGCGCCGTTCACGAAGCCCGTGTTCCACTCGGTGTCGAACTGCTTGAGCTTGGCGCTGAGCCCGTCCTGCGCGGCCTGCGCGGCGGTGTACCACGCGTCCTTCACGGCCGGGTTCGTGTCGTAGATCGTGTTCCCGTCCTCGTCGTAGTACTGCGACTCGGACTGGCCGATGATGGCGTTGTAGAGGCCGCCGGCGCTGTCCATGAACGAGACGCCCTTCGGGGCCTTCTTCAGGTACTCGGCTCCGAACGCGAGGAAGTCGTCCCAGGTGTCCCACTCGCCCGCGAGGGTCTCGCGGTCGCTGGGCATCCCGGCCGCGTCGAGCAGGTCGTGGCGGTAGCAGATGGCGAGCGGGCCGGTGTCCGTACCGAGCCCGAGCGTCTTGCCGTCGGCGGTCGTGCGCGCGCCTTCCACTTCCACGGGAAGAACGTGTCTTCCACGTCGCCGGCGCCGAGCGTGTTCAGGTCGACCCACTTGTCGGCCTGCAGCGACGTGACCTCGGCGATGCGCCCGACCTCGATGCCCTGGATGTCGGCGAGCCCCGAGTTGGCGGCGAGATGGGTCTGGAGCGCCTGGTAGTACTCGCCCTCCTGCTCCACACTCGTCTCGACGATCGTCACGTTCGGGTGGTCGGCCATGTACTCGTCGTAGAGGCCCGCCTCCTTGTAGCCGAACGTCCCGAAGAGGCCGACGTTCAGGGTCACCGGCTCGTCGCTGGCGCCGGTGGTGGCGGCTGCGTTCGTGTTCGAGTCTTCGCCCCCGCCGCAGCCGACGGCGAGCGCACCGAGCGTCAGGGCCGCGGCCGCGAACGTCGCCGCGCGCCGAAGCGTCGAGGTCGTGGTGCGGTGGTTCAGCATGCCATTCCTCCTATGAAATCCGGGTGCGGCCGGCTCGATCCGACGAGATGGGCCGTGATGTAGCGCTGACATGGAAGCGCTTACATCCATGAGAGCGCTTACAATACACTGCAACCCATGACAGGTAAAGCGCACAATTTCGAGTACGCGCGTTCCGCCCACATTGGATGAGGTCGCCCACCTCGCCGGGGTGTCCCGCGCGACCGCCTCACGCGTCGTGAACGGCTCGCCGCTCGTCACCGTCGCGACCCGCAAGGCGGTCGAGAAGTCGATCCGCAAGCTCGGCTACGTGCCCAACCGCGCCGCCCGCGCGCTCGTCACCCGGCGCACCGACACGATCGCGCTCGTCGTCTCCGAGCCCGAGGTGCGCGTCTTCGCCGACCCGTTCTTCCGCACGATCGTCCGCGGCATGTCGAGCTCGATCCAGGACACCGACCTCCAGCTGCTGCTCCTCTTCGCCCAGGGGGCGCGCGAGCAGGAGAAGGTCGAGCGCTACCTGAAGCAGGGCCACGTCGACGGCGCCGTCCTCATGTCGCTGCACGGCGAGGATCCGCTCCCGGCGGCGCTCACCGGCGCGCGCATCCCGACCGTGCTGAGCGGCCGGCCGCGCCCGGGCGAGCGGCTCCCGTACGTGGACGCGGACAACCGCGGCGGCGCCCGCAACGCCACGGCGCACCTCATCGCCTCCGGCCGCAAGGCGATCGCGACGATCACGGGCCCGCTCGACATGATGGCCGGTGTCGACCGCCTCGACGGCTACAAGGACGCGCTCGCCGAGGCGGGCGTTCCGCTCCGCAAGAACCTGATCGCGTACGGCGACTTCACGGAGGAGGGAGGCGCGGCCGCGACGGCGCAGCTCCTGAAGAAGCGGCCGGACGTGGACGCGATCTTCGTCGCCTCGGACCCGATGGCGTTCGGCGCCCTGCGCGCGCTGCGGGCCGCGGGACGGCGCGTCCCCGACGACGTGGCGGTGGTCGGCTTCGACGACGTCGCGGACGCGGCCGCGACCGACCCGCCGCTCACGACCGTGCGCCAGCCGCTCGAGGAGATGACGCGGGCGCTCACCGAGCTTCTCCTGCGGCGCATGGACGGGCTCGCGACCGACGACGACCACGTCGTCTGCGAGACCGAGCTCGTCGTGCGCGAATCGGCGTAGACTCCCGCGCGATGAGGAACCGCCTGCCGTCACCGGCCCTGGTGATCGCATGCGCCGCGCTCGCGATCTCGCTCAGCGGCATCGGCTACGCCGCTGTGACGCTCCCGAAGAACAGCGTCGGTCCGGCGCAGCTCAAGGCGAACGCCGTCGACTCGTCCAAGGTGAAGAACGGCGCGCTCAAGCGCGAGGACTTCGCCAAGGGGCAGCTTCCTCCGGGGAGCGAGAAGGGCGTGATCCTGGTCTCGGTACCGCCGCAGACCTGGGTTCAGCTCGGCGCCAGCTCGCTGCCCACGGTGTACTTTTCCGACGCGACGCGGGTGACGAGCCCGGGGATCGCCACCGACGTCTTCCTCGGCGCCAACGCGCCGGTCCCGCTCGCGCTGTACGGCAAGAAGGTGCGCCTCCTGGGCGCCGAGATCTGTTACTTGGCGTCTGCGAACGTGACGATCGACCAAGTCGCCGTCTCCGTCCTTCATCAAGCCGCGGGGCCCGGCAGCACGGCATCCGGGTCCGACGTGATCGACCTGACCGATCGCAACGACGCGGCGTGCCGCGTCTACACGCTGTCCTCGCCGGCGAGGCTCACCGGCGACGATCTGGTCGCCCTTGCCGTGGAAGCCGACTTCGCCACCTCCGCGAGCCTCTTGATCGGTCGCGCCACGATCATCCTCGAGCCGACAACGACGAATGCGGTCAAGCCGACGAACTAGACGGTTCCGGCGACCGCCCACGCGCGGGCGGTGAGCTCGAACGGGCCGTCGCCGACGCCGAGCAGGCGCTTGTAGGCGTCGTGGAGGGCGGCCTGCCCGTCCGCGTCGAGCGACTTCGTGAACGCGCCGGCGGGCGCGATCCCGGTCGGAAGCGGCTCCCAGAGCTCCTCGAAGTCCTTGTAGGAGGCCCGGGCGGTGAGTGCGGCGGTGCGCACCTTCTTGAGCCCCGCCGCGCGCCAGAGCTCGGACAGGCCGTCTTCGGAGCAGTGCTTCATCGTCACGCTCTCGTCGGCCGCGGCGCCGCGCTCGGGGTCGACCTCGCGCGCGGCCTTCCAGAAGGTGCGGATCGAGGTCATCTCGCCGGCGTAGTCCCAGACGCAGGAGGCGACGGTGCCGCCGGGCTTGGCGACGCGTGCCATCTCGCGCACGCCCGCTTCCGCGTCCTCCATGAAGTTGACGACGAGCTGGGAGAGCACGACGTCGATCCGGTCGTCCATGAACGGAAGCTTCTCGGCCGGGGCGACGCGGATCTCGACGCCGGGCAGCCGAGCCCGTGCCGCCTCGACGAACGGCTCGGACGGGTCGACGGCGGCGACGCTCTTCGGTCCGAGCAGCTCGACCAGCGCGGTCGTCAGCGCCCCGGGCCCGCAGCCGACGTCGAGCGCGAGCATCCCCGGCTTCACCTTCGCGAAGCCGATCAGCTCGGCGGCCAGTGAAGGCCCGTAGCGCCCGACCCAGCGGTCGTAGGCGTCTGCGGAGGCGAAGAAGGCTTCACCCGGCATGACCGGAGGTTACTCGGGCCGCCATTCGTAGTGCGCGTCGGGCTCCTGCTCCTCGTTCCCACGGCCGTCGGTGAGTTTCACCAGCGTGAACCCGTGCCGCTCGTAGAAGCGGCGCGCGCCGACGTTCTTCTGGAACACCCAGAGCGTGAATCCGTTCGGCCGGCGTTCCTTCGCCAACGCGAGCAGGGCCGTTCCGATGCCTCGATTCTGCGCCTCCGGCCGCACCCAGAGGTGCCTGAGCGAGTCGTCGCCGAGCCCCGAGAATCCGACCACGAGACCGTCCTCCTCGGCGACCCAGACCTCGTTGTGCGGCAGGAGCACGTCACGGATGAAGTCGCGCGTTTCCGCCTCGGTGTAGAGGTCGGGCAGGTACGTCATCCCGGCGAGCGCGGCGAGGAACACGTCGCCCACTGCCTCGGTGTCGCGCGGCTCCACCGGCCGGAGGTTCATGCGCCGAGCGCCGCCTGGATCGCCTTGTCGCTCGCGTGATCCGGCGACTCGGAGATGACCGTCGCCGGGCGCTCGAAGCGGGCGAGCGCCTCCGCCAGCGGCTCGGCGCGCAGCGTTCCCTCGCCGTACGGGAGGTGCTTCGTCTCGTTGCGGTTCGCATACGCGATGTCCGAGAAATGGATGTGGAACGGCGCCCCGGGCTCGAGCACCGCGTCCGCCGCGGTCAGGATCTCCGCGAACGCCTCGGGCTCGGTGAACCCGCCGTCCGTGACCGCGTGGAGATGCGCGAAATCGATCACCGGCCGCACCCAGCCGAGGCGGCTCGAGATCTCGAACACGTCCTCGGCCGTCCCCAGCTCGCGGACGCGGCCCATCACCTCGACGCCGAACGCGACCACGCGCTCCTTCGCCTCCAGCCGCTCGCGCAGCGCGGCCAGCTGCTCGACCACGGAATCGAGCGCTTCCTCGCGGGTTCGGCCGAGCAGGAATCCGGGATGAAACACGACCACCTCGGCGCCGCAGGCCACGGCAACACCGGCCGTGTGGTCGAGCATCCCGACCGACCGCTTGTGCTTGCCGGCGTCGGGCTGGCCCATGAACGCGGCGAGCGGGGCGTGCACCGAGAGGACGATTCCGGCCTCGCGGGCGGCGTTCGCCGAGCCCGGTCGCCCATTCCCACTCGGGCTTCATCCAGAAGCCGCCCTCGAAGTCGATCTCGCAGGCCGTGAAGCCGCGCTCGACGAGGAGCGCGACCGCCGCCTCCGGGCTCTCGCGGCTCGGAATCCGCGCCGGGCCGAAGCGAATTGCGCTCATGCCCGGAGCGTATCGCCACGGCGTGACTTCGGCTCGATTCGCGCACCACAGTGCGGATTTCCACGCTCCGCGTTCAGGAGCGAGGGGTGCCCAGCCGGGTCCCCCGGGTCCGCGATTTCGGCGTTCGTGCGCGGACGCCGTCCGACCGCCCTCTTACCGTTTTTTCTGCATGAGCAAGCGGCCCACGCGGATCGAGCTGCTCGAGCTGGACATCGACGTCCGGCTGGCCGATCTCTGGGCCGAGGCGGCCGAGGTGACCGACTGGAGCCTCGAGGTCGTCGCGGCCTTCATGCGCGCCGCCTACGGCAAGGGCTACTGCGACGCCCTGACCGAGGACGATCCCGGCAGCCTGTGCCGCGATCACGGCTACCGCATCCCGCTGCGCAAGCCGACGCGCACGCCCGAGTAGCGGCCCTGCCCGCTCGGGCCCGACGGTAGACTCGAACCGTGGCCCGGCGGAATCCCGCTCGTCTCGTGATCGCCCTCTCGGTTGCGGCCGTCCTCGCCGTCTTCCTGCTCTACACGAGCCTCGCGGGGGGCGCCAAGCCGGCGCTCCAGCCGAGCGAGCTCGCCTCGCACTCGGGCTCCGTCGTCCTCGGCGGAACCGTGGTCGGCCCGGTCGCGGGCGACGCCCGCGGCGACGGCCTGCGCTTCACGCTGCGCGACGTGAAGGGCACCGAGACCGTGCCGGTCGTCTACACGGGCTCCGTCCCGGACCTCTTCAAGACGGGGCGCGAGGTCATGCTCGAGGGCGAGCTCGCGAACGGCACGTTCGTCGCCGAGCCCGACTCGATGAAGACGAAGTGCCCGTCGAAGTACACGCCGGCCAAGTAGCTCCGCCATGCCGCTTCTAGGCCGGGCCGCCCTGATCGTCGCCCTCGGGCTCCTCGCCTACGCGGTCCTCGCGGGCGCGCACGCCGCGTACCACGGCCGCAGGCGGCTGCTCGACTCGGCGCGCAACGCGCTCACGGGAGCCCTGATCGCCGTCGTCGTCGCCTCGGTCGTGCTGCTCGCCGCGCTCGCCTCCCGCGACTTCTCCTTCGCCTACGTCGCCGACCACACGAGCGAGGAGCTGCCGCTTCGCTTCGCGCTCTCGGCCTTCTGGAGCGGGCAGGAGGGCTCGCTGCTCGCTCTGGCTCCTCGTCCTCCTGGGGATGAGCGTCGCCGCGCTCACGCTCAACCGGCGGCTCACCGCGAACGTGTTGCCGTGGACGATCCCGATTCTCGGCGCGATCGGCGGCTTCTTCGCGATCCTGCTCGTGTTCGTCGCGAGCCCGTTCGCGACCCGTGCGGCCGTGGAGGACGGGCTCGGGCTCAACCCGAGCCTGCAGAACCCGTACATGCTCGCCCATCCGCCGCTGCTCTACCTCGGCTACGTCGGCCTGACGATCCCGTTCGCGTTCGCGATGGCCGCGCTCGCCTCGCGCCAGGTGGACGAGCGCTGGATCGTCGCGACGCGCCGCTGGACGCTCGCCGCCTGGACGTTCCTCGGCATCGCGATCCTCCTCGGCGCCAAGTGGGCCTACGAGGAGGTCGGCTGGGGTGGCTGGTACGCGTGGGATCCCGTCGAGAACGCCGCGCTCATGCCGTGGCTCGTCGCGACGGCGTTCCTCCACTCGGTGATGGTGCAGGAGAAGAAGAACATGCTGCGCGTCTGGAACGTGCTGCTCATCGCGGGGGCATTCGTGCTCTCGCTCTTCGGGACGTTTCTCACGCGCAGCGGGATCCTCAGCTCGATCCACTCGTTCACGGAGTCCGAGATCGGGCCCTGGTTCCTCGGGTTCATCACCCTCGTGATCGCGGCGTCGACGGCGCTCATCCTCTGGCGGCTGCCGCTCCTGCGCTCGCGCACCAAGCTCGAGTCGCTCGTGTCCCGCGAGGCGGCGTTCCTCTACAACAACCTCTTCCTCGTCGCGTTCGCGCTGACCGTCCTTTGGGGCGTGCTCTACCCGATCCTGTCCGAGGCGGTGCGCGGCGTGGGCGTGACGGTCGGCGCGCCGTACTTCAACTTCTTCGCGGTCGCGTTCGGGCTGCCGCTCATCCTGCTCATGGGGATCGGGCCGCTCGTGGCCTGGAGGCGCGCGTCGATCCCCGCCCTGGCGCGCTCGGTCGCCTGGCCGGGAGGGATCGCGATCGCCGTCGGGATCCTGCTGCTCGCGCTCGGCGCGGGCTCGAGCCCGGCGGGGCTCATCGGCTACACGTTCTCGGCCTTCGTTCTCTCGGCGATCGCGCTCGAGTTCATCCGCGGCACGCGTGCGCGCAAGGCGATCGGCTCGACCTCCTGGCTCGGCGCGTTCACGAGCCTCGTCGGGCGCAACCGCCGGCGCTACGGCGGCTACGTCGTGCACGCGGCGATCGTCCTTCTCGTGATCGGCGCGATCGGGATCGGCGGGTTCTCGTCCAGGACCGAGGCCGATCTCGCACCCGGCGAGACGGTTTCGGTGGCCGGCTACACGCTGACGTACCTCGGTTCGACCCAGGCGCGGGGCCCGAACGCCGTCGAGTTGCGCGCCCGGATGGCGGTGGAGCGCGACGGCAAGCAGCTCGGCACGATCACGCCCGGGAAGAACCGGTATCTCGCCGAGCAGCAGACGTCGAACGAGGTCGCGATCCGCACCGACCCGCTCCGCGCCGAGGATCTGTTCGTGATCGCCGACGAGTTCGACGGGGACAACGTCTTCGTGAAGGTGATCGTGAACCCGCTCGTGAACCTGATCTGGCTCGCGGGCCTCGTCTACCTGATCGGCGCGCTCGTCACGATGTGGCCGGACGCCCGCGAGCAGCGCCGCCTCGCCCGTCGCCTCTCCGAGCGAGACGACGCAGCGCTCCAGACCGCCTGATGGACGCCGTCGCCCTGGCGCTTGCCGCGCTTCTCGTGGTCGGGTGCGTGGTCCTCGTCGCCTGGCCGTTCGTCCGCGAGCCCTCTCCAGCCGACGACCGTCTGGCCCGGCTGAGCGCGCCGGAGCGCGAGCGGCTGCGCCTCGAGGAGGAGCGTGACCGGTCGCTCGCGGCGCTCAAGGAGCTGGAGTTCGACCACCGCACGGGTAAGGTTTCGGACGAGGACTACCGGCAGCAGGTCGGCGATCTACGCCGGCAGGCCGGGGAGGCGCTGCGGGCCTTGGACGAGGTTCGCGGGTGAAGGGACGTCCCACCGCCTCTCGAACCTCGCAGCCATGGGAGCTCGACGCCGAAAACGCCTTGTTCTCCTCACGTTCCTGGCCGGAGCGCTCCTCGCGGCGCCCGCCGCGGTCGCGCAGGACCTCGACGGGAAGATCAACGCGCTGCGAAACCAGATCGCGGGCGCGAAGGCGAAGGAGGGCGTCCTGTCGAGCGAGATCGCGACGGCCGGAGACAACATCGCGGCGCTCGAGGACGACATCTGGGAGCTTTCCTCCGAGGTTTCGACCCTGGAGCGCCAGCTCGCGTCGCACCGGGCCCGGCTGGCGCGGCTGGAGGCCAAGTACGCCTATCAGACACGCCACGTAAGGCGGCTCGACCGCGACCACGAGATCGCCCAGAACGTGCTCGAGCTGCGGCTGGTCGAGTTGTACGAGACCGACAAGATGGACACGATCGAGATCCTCCTGGGGGTGACGAGCCTCAGCAGCCTCGTCGAGCAGATCGAGTACTCGAACGAAATCGGGGCGCAGGACCGGGCGGTCGCGGAGCGGCTCCGCCGTCTGGAGCAGCAGATGCGCGCCGCGCGGCGCGAGACGGCCGCGATCCGGAAGGACGTCGCCGAGCAGACCGCGGCGATCGCAGCGAAGACGGCCGCGGCGCAGAAGGCTCGAGACAGCCTCGTCGCCCGCCGAAGCGCGCTCGAGGCGGCGCGGAGCGAGAAGGCGAGCCTCCTGGCCGGCATCAAGTCGAAGCGCGAGGACCAGGAGGAGGATCTCGACGCGATGCTCGCCGCGAGCGCGGCGTTGGCGGCGCAGATCCAGGCGGGGAGCTCGGGCGGTTCGTCTTCGGGTCCGCCGTCGGCCCAAGGGTTCATCTGGCCGGTGTCGGGCCCCGTGACGAGCGGGTTCGGGATGCGCTGGGGCCGCATGCACGAGGGGATCGACATCGGGGCGGCGACCGGAACGGCGATCCATGCAGTCGCCGCGGGAACCGTGATCTACGCCGGCGTGCTGGGCGGCTACGGGAACATCGTCGTCGTCGACCACGGCGGCGGGCTCTCGACCGCGTACGCGCACATGTCGGCGATCTGGATCAGCGGCGGCCCGGTCGCGCAGGGCGCGAGCCTCGGCGCGGTCGGCTGTACCGGGCACTGCTTCGGGCCGCACCTGCACTTCGAGGTGCGCGTGAACGGCGCGCCCGTGGATCCGCTCGGCTACCTGTAGCGGTGCTTCCGGCCCTCGCGGGCGGCGCGGTCTGGGGAGCAATCGGCACCAGATCGGCACGGTCTTGCTCCAGACACGTAGGTAGTTCCCGGGTACGCTCCCAGTCGGGCGGCGGTGGTTCATCCCCACCCAGGGCGGGGTCGTCGCGCGCACGCGTGAAGATGCCGCCGGCGTCGAGGCGGCTCGGCGAGTCCAAGTGTGGCGGACTCGCGCAGTTCGGCTCGCAAGCTGCTGTGGAGAACTCAGCGCCGCAGCACGTGCGGCCCCGAGCGGACGTGCGCCGCGCTCTGCAGCGTCACAGCAATCCACCCCAGACAAGGCGCGTTTGTCTCGCTCTCGTGGCCGATCGGATGCTCGGCGACAGGCGCGGAGAGTCGTAGCCGAACTGCACCGTTTCCACGTCGCGGGTGGGATCAGGCCTAGATCGACCCAGGCGCGATCCTTGCCGGGGCCGCCGTCCACCAGGCGATCCGGCCCCTCATCGAGCGTGTAGCGACGGATTGCGCAGCCTCCGCGGACGGCCGATCCCGCCGGCCGGGGTCCGATTCCGTCCCGGGCATGGCCGGCGTCTGCATGTGCCTCGGGGCACAAGCAGTCAGAGCCGGCTAGCGCCGTAGCACGTGCAGCCCGGGCAGCCCGCGGTAGCGGCCGTCCAGGTCGAAGCCGTACCCGACGAAGTACTCGTCCGGCGCCGTGAAGCCGGCGTAGCGGATCGGCAGGTCGTCGACGAGGCGCCGGTACGGCCGGTCGATCAGCGTGCACACCGCGAGCGAGGCCGGATCGCGGAGCGCCAGGGCCTTGAGGATGTAGTTCAGCGAGAGCCCCGTGTCGACCACGTTCTCGACCACGACCACGTCGCGTCCGCCGATCGGCTCGTCGAGATCCTTGAGGAGCCGCACCGACGATCCGTCGCCGCCGAACGGCGACGCGTAGCCCGCCACCGAGACGAAGTCGAGCGCGTGGGGGATCTCCGTCGCCCGGGAGAGGTCGCTGCCGAACACCACGGCGCCGCGCAGCACGATCACGAGCACCAGATCGCGTCCGCGGTAGTCCGCCGCGATGCTCCGGCCGAGCTCGCCGACGCGGGCCGCGATCTGGTCGGCGTCCATGTAGACCTCACCGAGCCGGTGCGGCCGAACGGGCTCGAACGCTGGGTCGGCGCTCATGGGGAGGAGTTCCTACGCGGCGTAATCGATGCCGAACCTCTCCACGAGCCGCTCGATGTCGCGGCGGTAGAACAGCCTCACCTTCACGTCCGGATACCGCTCGCGGAGCTTGCGCATCTTGCGGTTCTTGCGGGTCACGAGCGCCTGGCGCATCGTGGTGACCTCGAGGTAGAGATCCTGCTCGGGGAGGTAGAAGTCGGGACAGGCGGCCTCGGTGACGCGGCCGTGCTCGTCCTCCTCCAGGGGGAACGAGCGCGGCTCATAGGCCCAGGGAATGCGGTAGTAGTCGAGGAGCCGCGCGACCTCCAACTCTGCCTGGTTGACGAAACGCGGTGGATCGACCCCGCAATATGCCTGGAAACCGAGGGTTTCTTCGGGCACGAAGACCACGGTAGCAACCGCTACGGACAACCCCCCTTTACGATGGTGCCAGGCGTTTCGCCGACTTTGCCGCCATGTTTCGCATCGCGCACATCTCCGACCTCCACTGCGGGTCGCCGCACTTCGTACCGAACCTGCTGGACCGCGCGATCGTCGAGGTCAACGACCTGAAGCCGGACGTCGTCGTCTGCTCCGGCGACCTCACGACCTTCGGCTACCGGCCCGAGTACGCCGAGGCGGCCGAGTACCTCGCGAAGCTCGAGTGCGAGCGCCTGGTCGTCGTTCCGGGAAACCACGACTCGCGCAACGTCGGCTACATCCATTTCGAGGAGTTCTTCGGCTCGCGGAACTCGGTCGTCCGCGTGAACAACGTCATCGTCGTCGCCGTCGACTCGTCGGAGCCCGACCTCGACCACGGCCAGATCGGGCGCGGCCGCTACTCGTGGATCGCGGAGCAGTTCGCGGAGCCGGCCGACTTCCGCGTGTTCGTCCTCCATCACCATCTCTTGCCGGTGCCGGGAACCGGACGCGAGCGCAACATCGTCCACGACGCGGGCGACACGCTCGAGGTGCTGCAGAGCTCCGGCGTCAATCTCGTGCTCTCGGGCCACAAGCACGTGCCGTACGCCTGGAAGCTCGAGAACATCTTCGTGGTCAACGCCGGGACGGTCTCGACGCTGCGGCTGCGGGGTCGCGGGCGACCCTGTTACAACCTGATCGAGGTGTCCGATCGCCACGTCGACGTGTGGCGCAAGTACCCGTTCCACGGGCAGGAGCGGATCATCCAGTTCTCGATCGACACGCTCGAGTTCGAGAAGTACACGGGGCGCATCGACGCGGAGATCAAGTCGCGGCAATGAAGGCGCTGGCCCTGATCGACGGCGAGCACTACGCGGACGTCGTCACGGCCGCGTTCGCCGAGCTGCCCTACGAGATCGTCGGCGCGGTCATGCTGGGCGGCACGGAGAAGCTTCGGGGCGGGGAGGACTACGGCGTGCCGATGTTCGCAACGCTCGCCGAGGGACTCGAGCGCGCCGGCGCCGAGACGGTGGTCGACCTCTCCGACGAGCCCGTCCTCGGCCCGCGCGACCGCATGGCGCTCGCGAGCGAGGTGCTCGCGGCGGGCCTGCCGTACGTCGGCGCCGACTTCCGCTTCGAGCCCGTGCCGTTCGCGCCGTTTCCGCTTCCCTCGCTGGCCGTGATCGGGAGCGGGAAGCGCGTCGGCAAGACGGCCGTGGCGGGCCACGTCGCGCGGCTCCTGGCGGAGACGCGCTCCGTGGTCGTCGTCGCCATGGGCCGGGGAGGGCCGGCCGCGCCCGTCGTGGCCACCGAGCCGCCCGGCGTGAACGATCTGCTCGAGCTCGCGCGCTCCGGGGCGCACGCCGCATCCGACTACCTCGAGGACGCCGCCCTCGCGCGCGTGACGACGGTGGGCTGCCGGCGCGCCGGCGGCGGGCTCGCCGGGCGCGCCGTTCATCTCGAACGTGGCGGAGGGCGCCAAAGTGGCCGCGGAGCTCGGGCCCGACCTCGTCATCTTCGAAGGAAGCGGCGCGGCGCTGCCGCCGATCGACGTCGCCGCGCGGGTGCTCGTCGCGGGCGGCGCGCAGGATCCCGAGATCGTCGCGGGCTACCTGGGCGCGTACCGCATCCTCGTCTCCGACCTCGTCGTTCTCACCGGCTGCGAGGCGCCGCTCGTCTCGGCCGGGCAGGTCGAGCGGCTCCGCGAGGCGATCCGCGCGGTCAAGGACGTCCCGGTCATCGCGACGGCGTTCCGGCTCCAGCCGGTCGAGCCGATCGAGGGGAAGCGCGTCGCGCTCTTCACGACCGCGCCCGCCGGCGTGCACGACGCGCTCCGTGCCGGGCTCGAGCGCGACCACGGGGCGGAGGTGCTCGCCGTCTCCGGGAACCTCTCGCGCCGAGAGGCGCTTCGCGAGGATCTCGAGCTCGCCGAGGTGCGCGCCGCCGACGCCTACGTCGTCGAGATCAAGGCCGCGGCGATCGACGTCGTCGCCGAAGACCGCGGCAGAGCGGGGGGTCGAGACGGTCTTCGCCGACAACACGGTCGTTCCGCTGGCCGGCGAGCGGAGCCTCGACGAGGCGCTCGAGCTGCTCGTCCCCGAGGTGGTGCGATGAACGACCGCCGCCCGCCCGAGTCGCCGGTGCTCTCGGCCGACACGCTGCTCCCGTTCTCGAAGGGCCTCATGGCGCGCGCCCTCATGGGAACCGGCATCGCGCCCGAGCGCGCCTACGAGCTGGCCCGCTTCGTCGAGGTGGGCCTGAGCATCGACCACCCCGACCTCGTGGCGCCGTCCGACGCCGTGTACGACGTGGCGGCGGCGGTTCTGTCCGAGCACGAGGACGAGGGCGCCGTGCGCCGCCTGCGCCGCTACCAGCGCCTGCAGGAGGTCGAGTCGCCGCTCGTGCTGCTCGTCGGAGGCGCGACCGGGACCGGGAAGTCCACGATCACGACCGAGGTCGCGCACCGGCTCGGCATCAACCGCGTCACCTCCACCGACTTCGTGCGCCAGACGATGCGCGCGTTCTTCTCCGACACGTTCATGCCGTCGATCCACTACTCGAGCTTCGAGGCCGGCGCCGCCGTCGCCGCGCCGGGCGAGGACCCGAGCGCCGCGAACATCCGCGGCTTCCTCGAGCAGACGCGCAACGTCCTCGTCGGCGTGCGCGCAAGCGTCGAGCGGGCGCTGACCGAGGGACATTCGATGGCGATCGAGGGCGTCCACCTCGTGCCGGGCCTCGTGCCGTCGGCGATCGAGGGCGCGATCGTCTGCCAGTGCGTGATCGCCATCCCGGACGAGGAGACCCACGCCCGGCACTTCTACGTCCGCGACGTCGACTCGGAAGGGCTGCGCCCGGTGCGGAAGTACCTGGACGCGCTCCCGGAGATTCGCCGGATCCAGGATCTGCTCATCGAGCGCGCACACGAGGCCGGTGTGCCGGTGATCGAGAACCGCGATCGCGAGCAGGCCGTCGACGCGGTGCTCCAGTTCGTCCTCGACACGTTCGAGCGCGTCAGCCCGCAGGTGCGCGCATGACGTCGTTTCGCTGCGAGGCGTTCGCCGGCGTGACCGAGCGGGCGGCGATGGCCGCAGGCCGCTGGCTCGGCCGGGGCGACGTCGCAGGGGCGGAGGAGGCGGCGTCGCTCGCCATGCGCGCGGCGCTCGACACGCTTCCCATCGAGGGCCGCGTGGTGGTGGGCACCGAGGACGAGGACCATCCACTCGGGATCGGGACCGTCGTCGGCGCCGGCGGCGACCCGGTCGACCTCGCGGTCGATCCGGTGGAAGGAGCCACGGTCGTGGCGCGCGGCGACGTGGGGGCGATGTCGATGATCGCCGTCGGCGACGCGAACTCGTTTCCCCGGCTCCCGAACATGTACATGCGGAAGATGGCGGTCGGCCCGACGGCGCGCGGCCGGATCGACCTGTCGCTGCCGATCGGCGACAACGTGCGCGCGATCGCCGCGTCGTTCGGCCGCAACCCCGAGGACATCACGACGATCGTGCTCGACCGGCCGCGCCACGAGGAACTCGTCGAGGAGCTGCGCGCCTCGGGCGCACGGATCAAGCTGATCCCGGACGGAGACGTGACCGCGTCGATCAGCGCCGCGATCCGCGGGACGAACGACCACTTCGCGATCGGCATCGGCGGCGCCCGCCAGGCGGTGATCTCCGCGGCCGCGCTGCGCTGCCTCGGCGGCGAGCTCCAGGCGCAGCTGTGGCCGGTGACGCGCACCGAGATCACGCAGGCGGCCGAGTACGGCATCGACGACGTCGAGCGGGTCTTCACGACCGACGAGCTCGCCCCCGGAGAGGTGATCGTCGCCGCCACCGGCGTCTCGAACTCGGACCTCCTCCGCGGTGTCCGCTACTTCGCCGACAGCGCCCGGACGCACTCGCTCGTCATGTGCACGCGCCACAACTGGGTCAAGTTCATCGACGGCATCCACTTCTTCGCCCGGGAGCGGCGCGAAGAGGTTCGTCTCTAGACTGGCTGCATGCCGACCAGGGAGCAGATCATCGACGCGCTGCGGGTCGTCGAAGACCCGGAGCTCGGGATGGACATCGTCGAGCTCGGCCTCCTCTACGACGTGGCGGTGGACGAGGGCAAGGTGGTCGTCACGTACTCGCTGACCTCGATGGGCTGTCCCGTCGGCCCGATGATCGAGCAGGAGATCCAGGAGACGGTCGCGTCGATGGACGGCGTCGACGAGGCGGTCGCCGACCTCACGTGGGACCCGCCGTGGTCGCCCGAGAAGATGTCGGACGACGCGAAGTTCATCCTCGGCTTCGGCTAAGGCGGCACATTCGTGACCCACGCGCGCGAATCTCGCCGATAGCGTGAATCGCGGGGGTGTGCAAGAGGGGGACCCCCGGGGGCACAGATGCGGCTAGCTGCCGATCGAGAGCACGACCTTGCCGAGCTGCGCGCCCGACTCGAGGTGCTCGTGGGCGGCCCGCACGTCGTCCAGCGGGAAGACCTGATCGACGATCGGCTTCGCGCGGCCTGAGGCGACCAGCTCGAGCATCGCGGCGAAGTCCTCGCGCGTGCCCATCGTCGAGCCGAGGATCGAGAGCTGCTTCCAGAAGATCCGGTGGAGCTGCGCCGGGGGATTCGGGCCCGACGTAGCGCCGCACACGACGACCCTGCCTCCGCTGCGCGCCGCCTGGAGCGACGACTTCCAGGTCGCCTCGCCGATGTGCTCGACGACCACGTCCACGCCGGCGCCGTCGGTCAACCGCCGCACCTCGCCGATCACGTCGCCGTCCGTGTGCACGACCGCGTCCGCGCCCAGCTCGACCGCGCGTTCGAGCTTCGCGTCGTCGGTCGACGTGGCGAGAACACGGCCGCCGAGCGCCTTGCCCACTGCCAGCGCGGCAGTTCCCACGCCGGAGCCGACGCCCCACACGAGGATCCATTCGCCTTCACGCAGCCCCGCGCGCGTCGCGAGCATCCGGTAGGCCGTCATGAACACGAGCGGGAACGCCGCCGCCTCCTCGAACGAGAGATCGCCCGGAATCGGATGAACGTACTCCGCGGAGATCGCGATCAGCTCGGCGTGCGTTCCGTCCCTGTGCTCGCCGACGATGTGCGCCCCGTCGTCGAGGCCCGGGTTGATCAGCACACGGTCGCCGAGGGCGAATCCGGTGACGCCCTCGCCGAGCCCGGCCACGACGCCGGCACCGTCCGCGCCGAGGATCCGGGGCTTCGGGACCGAGGGGAGCCCCTGGCGGATCCAGACGTCCAGGTGGTTCAGCGACGCGGCGCGAAGGCCGATCAGCACCTCGCCCGGAGCCGGTTCCGGGTCGGGAACCTCCTCGACGACGAGGACCTCGGGGCCGCCGTCCTCATGAATCCGGACGGCCTTCATTGCGCTTGGCGTCTACAGTTTGACACGGGGGAATGCCGAGAATACTCACGCAGGCCGAACTGACGCGGCTGGCGGAATCGCTGGGCATCGACGCAATCGGCGCCGCACCGGCGGCGCCCTACGACGAGACCGAGCAGCACATCCGCGACCGGCGCAAGCGCGGCCTCTTCGCGGACATGCGCTTCACGATGTCGAAACCCGAGGTCTCGTGCCATCCAGAGCGGCTCTTCCCCGAGGCGCGCACGGTCGTGTCGGCCGCGCTCGGCTACTACGCGCCTGCGGCCGAACCCGAGTCCGGCCAAGGGAGGCTCCCGCGCTACGCCTGGAGCAACGCCTACGCGGCCCTGCGCGAGCGCCTCGAAGCGCTCGGCCGGGAGCTCGGCGGCGTCCACCGGGTGCTCGTGGACGAGAACCAGCACGTCGACCGCGAGGGCGCCGCGCGTGCAGGTGTCGGGTTCTACGGCAAGAACACGCTTCTCATCACCCGACGCTACGGATCATGGGTCGTTCTCGGCACGCTCGTGACCGAGGCGGCGATCGAATCGAGCACCCCGCTCGAGCTCGACTGCGGGTCGTGCCGGCTCTGCATCGACGCCTGCCCGACGGGCGCGCTCGACGAGCCCGGCGAGCTCGACTCGACGCTCTGCCTCTCCTACTGGACGCAGGCGCCCGGCTCGATCCCCGAGGAGTTCCGCGCCGAGCTCGGCAGCCAGGTGTACGGCTGCGACATCTGCCAGGACGTCTGCCCGTGGAACCGCGGGATCGAGAAGCGCCGCGCAGGCGCGATCCGCGGCCGGGAGCGCCGAGCCCGTCGTCTCGCTCGCCGACTGGCTCGAGGCGCCCGACGACGAGCTGGCCGAGCGCTACGACCGGCTCTACTTCCCCGGCAACGATCCGCGCTACCTGCGCCGCAACGCACTCGTGGCCGCGGGGAACTCCGGCGACCCGCGGCTCGTCCCGCTCGTCGAGCGCTACGCGGACGGCGGAGGACGAGCTCCTGCGCGAGCACGCGGCCTGGGCCGCCGAGCGACTGGCGGGGCCGGCATGAACGAGCGCCAGCGCGCACAGGAGATGTGGATCGCGTACGCGCGCCTGCTCGCCGTCATCTTCGCCGCGACGCAGGTCTTCATCGTCAGCTTCGACGACCCCGGCCGTAACCTCAACTCCGGCGTTGCCATCACGGCCATCCTCGCCGTCGGGGCGGTCGCCTTCCTCTTCCTCACGCGCCGCTCGCTGAGCTCGCGCAACCGGACGCTGCTCGGGCTGGTCGCGCTCGTCTTCGACACGGCGATCATCTACGCGTACGTCTTCACGCACGCGTTCTCGCCCGGGACGCAGGCGAGCCGGCTGCTCGTCCTCGCCGTGATCGAGGCCGCGGTGCGCTACGGCGTCGCCGGCGGCGTCTGGCTGACGGTCGCGAACATCCCGCTGCTCTGCCTCGTCGAGTACACGCGGCCGGGCGCGGTCAACGGGTTCGAGATCCGCAACGTCACCCTGACGCTCGGGATCCAGCTGATCACCGGGCTCGTGGTCGGCGGGCTCACGCGCCAGCTGCACGGAGAGTCGTCGCGCGCGGAGGCGCGCGCCGCCGAGGCCGAACAGCTGCGCGACGAGATCGGCCGCCACGCGGACCGGCTCGAGGTCGCGAACCGCTGCGCCCGCGCTCTCGCCTCGTCCCTGGACATGAAGGAGAGCTTCCAGACGTTCGCGCGCGAGCTCAAGACGTCGTTCCAGTACGACCGGGTCGCGCTCATCCTGGCCGACCGCGGGCAGGCGACCGTGGTCGCGGACGACGGCGTCGGCGCGGACGACGGACACCACGCCCTGGTCGCTGCCGCTCCACGACAGCGCGCTCGGGGAAGTCGTCCGCACCGGCCAGACGGACGTCCGCGGCGACCTGAAGGAAGGGTCGCTCTACGCGGAGGAGGAGCGTCTGGCGGCGATCGGCATGCGCTCGCGCGTGATCGCCCCCTTGGCGGTCGCGGGCAAGCCGCTCGGCGTACTGTCGGTCTCCCGGCGCGAGCCCGAACTCGTTCTCCCGAGACGACGTCGACCTGCTGACGCTGCTCGGCCGGCAGCTCGCGACCGCAGTCGAGAACATCCGCGCGTTCGAGGCCGAGCGGGCCGCCGCCGAGGAGCTGCGCCGCCTCTCCGCGCTGCGCGCCGACTTCGTCTCGCTCGTGACCCACGAGCTGCGCGGGCCGATGGCCTCCGTCGTCGGGTGCGCCGCGACGCTGCGCCAGCGCTGGCGCACGCTGAACGAGCCGCAGCGCGAGTCGTTCCTGGCGCTGATCGAGGAGGAGACCTCCAGGCTCGCCGCCCTCGTCGGCGACGTCCTGGACACGTCCCGGCTCGAGGCGGGGACGTTCACCTACGCCTTCACGGACGTGGACGTCGAGGAGCTCGTGCGGGAGGTGGCCGCGGTCGTCGACCTGGGCCACGAGGAGGTCGCGATCCGCACCGAGGTTCCCCGTCCTCTCCCGGCGGTGCGCGGCGACCGCGAGCGGATCCGCCAGGTCGTCATGAACCTGCTCACGAACGCGGTCAAGTACACGGTCCACAGGGGACGAGGTCGAGATCCTGGCGCGGGTGGACAACGGCTCGGTCGCCGTCTCCGTGCGGGATCACGGGCCGGGGATCTCGGCCGAGGAGCAGCGCGTCATCTTCGAGAAATTCGGCCGCGCCTCGAACGCCGGCGCAGGCTCGACGCCCGGCGCCGGCCTGGGGCTCTTCATCGCGCGCTCGATCACCGAGGCGCACGGCGGCTCGCTCGAGGTCGACTCCCAGCCGGGCCAGGGCGCGACCTTCACGGTCCGCCTGCCCGTCAGCGCGTCTTAGCGGTCGCCCGGCGCTTCTTGGTGAGCGTCTTCTGCAAGACGCGAGCGCGCTTGGCGACCGCCTCGCGCAGCTCCGGCGGAGCGACCACGACGGCCGTGCCCCGGTAGGACAGGATCTCGCCGACGAGCCACTCGACGCTGCCGTGGCGCATCTCCTCGAGCGCGGTTCCGTCGGCGAGCTCCTGCGCGCCTCGCTCGATTCGCCAGGGCGCGATCGCCTTGCGGAAGAGGACGCGGGCGGTACGGACGTCGAGGAGCTTGGTCGGCTCGAGGTCGGGCCGCGGCTCGAAGGTCTCGTCGAGCGGACGGACGGCGCGCATGCGGTCGAGGCGGAAGCTGCGCTGCGCGTCGCGCGAGCGGTCCCAGGAATGGACGTACCACCAGGGCAGCTCGCGCTCGAGCGCGTGCGGCTCGATCACGCGCAGGCTCGGCTCCTCGCCGACGGCCAGGTACTCGATCTCGACGAGCGTCCGGTTCTCGATCGCGTCCGAGATGGCGCGGACGAGCTCCTCCTCCTCGGTCGGCGGCTCGGGCTCGGCGGCGTCCTCGGCGACCTCGAACTCGCCGAACGTCTCCTCGAGCTTGCGCCGCACGCGGTCGAGCGGCGTGTGCGCCTCGGCGGCGATCATCGGCCCGACGAACTCGAGCGCCAGGCGGATCGCCCGCGCCTCGAGCGGCGTCAGCCTGGGCGCGCGGCGGAAGGTGTCGCCGAAGAGCTCCTTCTGGACGCGCACCTCGTCGCCCACCCGCGCGGCGTAGACGGCGTAGCAGCCCCCGCCGAAGTTGACGAGGTTCAGGAGCGCGAGATGCTCGCCGAGCTGCTCGTCGGTGAGGTTGAACCGCTCGGTCAGCTCCTCGGCGGGGATGACCGCGCGGATGCCTTCGCCGCAGCGGGCGAGGAGGTGCGCGAGCAGTGCCTGGAGCACGGCGAAGCGCTCGGGCGCGACGGGGCCCACGGGGCGCTCGACCGGCGCCTCGGCTTCGAGCTCCGCAGCGGGCTTGGAGACCCGAGGCGGCCTGCCCTCGTGCGCGGTCGCGACGGCCTCGAGTCCCTTCGCGATCTCGTCGATGAGCTCCGGCGGCGCCAGCGGGCGCGCGCGTCCGTCCTGGCGGAGAATCCAGGTCGCGAGCTGGCTTGAGGTCGGCGTACGGCGTGCGGAAGACATCGCCCTCGACCTGGCCGCGGCCGACGGTGCGCTCGACCCACCAGGCGGTGTCGGCGTCCAGCTCGATGTCGGCCTCGCCCTTGAGGTCGCCGAACTGCCACTGCTGGCGCCCGCGGAAGGCCGAGGGGTCGAAGTCGTCCGGCGGGCGGAAGTCGCGCTCGCGGCGCGTGGCGAAGCGGATGTCGCCGCGTACGCGCGAGACCCTGAACGTGCGCAGCTCGTCGCGGTCGAGATCGCGCCCGATCAGGTACCAGGAGCCCTGCTCCGGGAGGAGGGCGTACGGGTTGACGGTGCGCTCGGCCTCGGCGTTGCGCGTGATCGTCCAGTAGCGGAACTTGATCGTGCGCTGCTTCGAGATCGCGTTCTCGAGCTTCGTCAGGCGCCCCGACATCTCGACGGAGTAGTCGGGGTCGCGCAGCTCGACGCGCACCGCGCCCTCGGTCGGCGCCTCCATCTGGCCGGGGCGGCCCAGCGCCAGGTTCTGAAGCGCGAGCCGCAGCGGCTCGGCGTAGGCGAACTTCCCCTCGAGCAGGTAGAGCGCGGTCTGGAGCGCCGCCAGCTCGTCCTCCTCCAGCTGAAGCTCGGGGAGGAAGTACTGCTCGGAGCGCAGCGTGTAGAGCTCCTCGCCGGTGAACTCGTCGCGCTGCGAGTGGAGCGGGACGCCCAGCGCGACCAGCTCGGCGCGATCGGAGTAGAAGCGGCGCGCGAAGGCCTCGTCGGACATCTCCGAGTAGCCCTCGACGTTCGACTTCACGTCCCGCGCGGTGATCGGCCGGCGCTCTGCCATGAGGAAGGCGACGAGCGAGAGTTGGCGTATGAGCTTGTCGGTGTCGTGTGAGATGGCGTGTTCCTGGGCGGTCCGGCGCAGCTCCTATTCTTACCGGCCCGCGTGATCGTCGCTCACCTTGATCTGGACGCGTTCTTCGCAGCCGTCGAGGAGCTCGAGCAGCCGGAGCTCCGCTCTCGCCCACTGGTCGTGGGCGGCGACCCGCACGGCCGCGGTGTCGTCGCGACCGCCAACTACGAAGCGCGGGCCTACGGTATCCATTCCGCGATGAGTTGCGCCGAGGCGAAGCGGCGCTGCCCCGAGGCGGTGTTCATCCCTCCGCGGCACGGCGTCTACCGCGACTGGTCGCGCCGGGTGTGGACCGCCGTTCGCGAGGTCGTCCCCACGGTCGAGCGCACGGGGCTCGACGAGGGCTACCTCGCGCTCGACGACGTGGTGGAGGAGTTCCGCGAGGCGCGAGGGGTCGCGCAGGCGGTGCAGGTCGCGGTGCGCGGCGCGACCGGGCTCACGTGCTCGCTCGGGGTCGGGACGTGCAAGGTGGTCGCGAAGGTCGCGAGCGACCGGCGCAAGCCCGGCGGACTCGTGGTCGTCCCGCCGGGCGAGGAGGCCGCGTTCCTGGCGCCGTTCGCCGTGCGGGTGCTCCCCGGCGTCGGCCCGAAGGCGGAGGAGCGGCTCGCGGTCGCGCAGATCGACACGATCGGCAAGCTCGCCGCGCTGACCGACGCCTACCTCGCGGCGCTCCTGCCCGGCACCACGGGACGGATCCTTCGCGACCGGGCCCGGGGAATCGACCCGCGCGCCCTCGACGAGCCGGTCGAGAACATCTCGATGAGCCAGGAGGAGACCTTCGCGCGCGACGTGTGCCGACCGGGAGCGCCTGCACGACGAGCTGGGGCGGATGTCGGCGCGGCTCGCGGAGCTGCTCACGGGCTCGGGCCGCTCGGCGCGCACCGTGACGACGAAGGTGCGCTACCCGGACTTCTCCATCCGCAGCCGCTCGAAGACCCTCCCCGTGGGCACGGACGACGGCGAGCGGATCGGCGAGCTGGCGTGCGCGCTTCTGGACCGCGCGCTGGACGACCGCCCGGGCGCGCTGCGCCTAGTGGGTGTGACCGTCTCGAATCTGGAACCGCAGGTGCAGCTGCCGCTCGTGGCGGGCTAGGCCGCGACCTTGCGTGTCTCGAGATGCTGGTGCGAGGGGCAGTACTCGCGGTCGGGGAGCGGCGTGCGCTGGCACGGCTTCCCCTTGCGGGTCGTGGCGCGGCAGCGGGCGATGCCGCCGTCGAACGCGCCCGACTCGATCTGCTCCTCGATGTAGCCGACCGCGGCGCCGATTCCCTGCGTGATCGCCCAGTTGACCTGCGCCTGGTACGCGATCGGGAAGTAGCGGCGGATGTCCTGGAAGAGCGTGCGGTCCGGCCGTGAGAAGTAGCGCGGATCCTTGGCCAGCCGCTCGACCGTGTCCTCACAGGCGGCGAGCACCTCGCGGCGGTACTCGAGCCGGGTCTCCGAGTCCGCGTACGGATCGACGAGATCCATGATCGAGCGATAGATCGCCCGGGAGTACTGATACATGCGAGGGAGGAGAGTGTCGGTCATGAGCTACCCGGCCATTATCCGAGGGGTGCGGGTTAAATGGCTGCAAACGATCGTTAATTTCGTGTTAAGAGGGCCCCGTGAGCCCCCTTGCCAAGCCAGTTTATCGCCTTTGGGCGCTGTTACAAAGTCGCCGCTACTTCGGGATGATCTGGCGCAGGTACGCGCTGCTGTAGCCGGCGTTGTGCGCGGCCGCGACGCTCTGCTCGCCGGCGCTCTCGGTGTTCTTGACCCCGCTGAAGACGACCCAGTAGGTTCGGCGTGAGGCCCTGGTAGTTGTCGGAGTTGAGGACGCCGACCTCCGTGAGTCCCTTGTTCTTCGCCGCTGCGCCTTCGACTCGGCGGCGGACTTGCCCTGCGCTCTCGGGAACCGACTCGAGGATGGCCGTCCAGCCGCTCTGGCCGCTCGGCCACACCGTCAGGCCCGAGGCGCTCGTCGTGGTCGGCGTCGTCGTGCGTGGTCGGCGTGGTGGTCGTGGTCGGGATCGTGGTGGTCGTCGGCACGGTCGGGACGAACGTGGAGGTCGTCGGCAGCGTCGTGTCCGTGAGCGGCAGGGTCGTCAGACCGGTCGGGACGACCGTCGCGGGCAGCGTCGGTCCCGGCGGTCGACGCGGTCGTTCCGTCGTCGTCCGTCGCGGCGATCACGACCGCGGCGGTGACGAGCGCGACCACGAGGAGCACGATCAGGCTGACCCAGAACCAGTACGGCGAGCCGGGGCCGCCCCCGAGCTGGGGCAGCGGCGCGAGCCGTGCGCCGCACTCGAGGCAGTACTCCTGGAACCGGTCGTGCGGAGCGCCGCAGCGATGGCAGTGCGGCTCGGCCGGCTCGTGCGGATCGACGACCGGAACGTTGCCGGTCTCGTCGAACGCCATCTACCGCTCCTCCGGGAACTCGATCATCGTCTCGTCGAGCGGCGGCGCGAACGCCTCGGCCGCGACCGCGTTCCCGCAGACGGAGCAGAAGTTCGCGTCGGCCGGAATCGGCGCGCCGCAGTGGCTGCACGTCACGATCGGCGGAGTCTCGGCGACCGGCCGGCCGCAGTGCGCGCAGAAATGGGCGCCCTCGATGAGCGGCGCGCCGCAGCGGCACTCGGCGACGCTCACGCCGCGCGGCCGCCATCGCGCCGGCGGCGATCATCGCGTCGAGCTCGTGGATCCGTTCCTCGATCGCGAGCACGTCGGCGCAGCGGCTGTGCAGGAGCGGGTAGCGCCAGTCGTCGCGCCGCGCCATCTCGGCCGCGAGGCCGCCGATGTCGCGCAGCTCCTGCTCGCGGAAGCGGATCAGGTCCTGCCGTTCGCGGTCAGGCGGAACCGGCCGCGGCGGGGGCGGAGGAGGAGGGGGCGGAGCTGCCTGCACCTCGGGGTCGCCCTCGGGCATGCGGGCGAGTCTAGCTCACGCTCCGACGGCGTTTCAGGGCTTGGCGGCGAGGACGACGAGCCGCTCTTCCGTCATCTCGCGAACGGTGTGCGCCGGGCCTTCCTTCGTGTTCCCGGAGCCCTTGATCCCGCCGTACGGCATCTGATCGGCCCGGAACGTCGGCGCCTCGTTCACGATCACGCCGCCGAACTCGAGCGCCTGGGCCGCCGCGAGGGCCGTGTCGACGCGCGCGGTGAAGATGCCGGCCTGGAGTCCATAGTCGGTCGAGTTGGCCAACGCGAGCGCCTCGTCGAGCGTGTCGTAGGGGCCGACGGTGCAGACCGGGCCGAAGATCTCCTCGCACGAGACCTTCATCTCGGGCGTCACGTCCGCCAGGACGGTCGGCCGCAGGAGCCCGTTCTCCTCGCCGCCCGCGAGCTGTGTCGCGCCCTGCGCGACCGCCTCGGCGATCCAGGCGGCGATCCGCTCCTTCGCGCCGGCGTCGATGACCGGGCCGACGTCGGTGTCGTCCTCGGCCGGGTCGCCGACGCTGCAGCGCCTCGACCTTGGGGACGAACCGCGCGACGAAGTCGTCGTAGGCCGCCCGCTGCACGTAGATCCGCTGGACGGAGATGCAGCTCTGCCCGGCGAACGCGAACGCGTTCTGCGAGAGCTTCGTGGCCGCCTCCTCGATGTCGGCGTCCGCCTCGACGATCACCGGCGTCGTGTTACCGAGCTCGAGCGTCACCTTCTTCTGCGCGGCCCGCTCGCGGAGCGCCCAGCCGACGCCGCTCGAGCCCGTGAAGGTGATCATCTTCACGCGCTCGTCGGCCACGAGGACGTCGCCGATGTCGGACGCCTTGCCGACGAGGACGTTCAGCCAGCCCGGCGGAAGGCCGGCCTCGGTCTCGAGCTCGGCGAGGAAGAGCGCCGAGAGCGGCGTCTGGCCGGCGGGCTTCAGCACGACCGCGCAGCCCGCGGCCAGGGCCGGCGCGATCTTGTGCGCCACGAGGTTCATGGGGAAGTTGAACGGGCTGATCGCGCCGACGACGCCGATCGGGACGCGCAGCGTGAAGGCGAGCTTGCCCACGCCCGCGGGCGAGGCGTCCATCGGGATCGTCTCGCCGGTCGCGCGGCGACAGACGGCTGCGGCGGTCTCGTAGGTGGAGACGGCCCGCGACGCCTCGACGCGCGCGGCCTTCATCGGCTTGCCCGCCTCGGCCGAGATCGTCCGCGCGGCCTCCTCCTGGCGGTCGGCGAGGAGCAGCGCGACGCGCTCGAGGATTCCCGCGCGCTCGTGCGCCGTGAGCGGCTCGCGCATCGCGGCGGCGGCGGCGTCGACGGCCTTGCGGGTCAGGTCGGCGCCCGCGGAGGCGACCCTCCCGACCTCCTCGCCGGAGAAGGGCGAGAGCACCTCGCGC
The DNA here is from genome assembly GCA_963724315.1 of uncultured Actinomycetes bacterium. Lineage (GTDB taxonomy): Bacteria > Actinomycetota > Thermoleophilia > Gaiellales > Gaiellaceae > CAVRUF01. The sequence goes on from CAVRUF010000009.1 coordinate 271,777, forward strand.
CATTCGCCGGTCTCGACCCATTCGCCCGCGACGAGGAGCTTTCGTTCGCCGACCGTGGCTGCCATGCGGCCATTCAAGCACGCCGCGCCGATGCGGCGATAGGCTCCCGCGTCGTGGCCAGGGAGATCGCAACCGTCGGCGTCGTCGGGCTCGGCACGATGGGAGCGGGGATCGCGCAGGTGTGCGCGCAGGCGGGCGTGGACACGATCGGCGTCGAGGTCGAGGCCGATCTGGCCGAGAAGGCGCGCGAGCGGGTCGGCTACTACCTCGGCCGCGGCGTGGAGAAGGGCCGCCTGACCGCGGAGGAGCGCGACGCGGCGCTCGGGCGGTTGCGCACGTCCACGGACCGGGCCGACCTGGCCGGCTGCGACCTCGTGATCGAGGCGATCGTCGAGGACCTCGACGCGAAGCGGGAGCTCTTCCGCGCCCTCGACTCGATCGTCGCGCCGGACGCCGTGCTCGCCACGAACACCTCGGCGCTCTCCGTCACCGCGATCGCGAGCGCGACCGAGCATCCGGAGCGCGTCGTCGGGATGCACTTCTTCAACCCGGCGCCGGTCCTCGACCTCGTCGAGGTCGTCCGCACCGAGCTGTCCGACCCGGACGTCCACGAAGCGGCCTACGCGTTTGCGGAGCGCCTCGGCAAGCAGCCGATCCGCTGCAACGACACGCCCGGCTTCGTCGTCAACCGGATCCTCATCCCGCTCCTCAACGACTGCGTCCGGGTGCTCGACGAGGCCGACGTGACGCCGGAGGACCTCGACAAGGCGATGCGCTTCGGCGTGAACTGGCCGATCGGGCCGTGCGCGCTCCTCGACCTGATCGGGATCGACATCCACGTGCATGCCTCCGAGGCGCTCGAGGCGGCCCTCGGCGAGCCGCGCATGGCCCCGCCCGCGCGCCTGGTCGAGATGGCCGAGGCCGGCCGGCTCGGGCCGCAAGAGCGGGCGCGGGTTCTTCGAGTATTAAGGAGCGAGCCGCTCGACGACCCACGCACCGCCGTCGCGGCGGTAGCGGAAGCGGTCGTGCAGCCGGTCGTCTCCGTGCTGCCAGAACTCGAACTCGCGCGGCGCCAGGCGGAAGCCGCCCCAGTCCGCCGGGCGCGGCAACTCGTCCTCGCGGCCCGCGTATTCGGCCTGGAGCTCGGCGGCGCGGGCCTCGAGCGTCTCGCGGTCGGGGACGACCTCGCTCTGCGGCGAGACCGAGGCGCTGACGCGGCTTCCGAACGGCCGTGAGCGGAAGTAGGCGTCCGACTCCCCGGCCGAGACGCGCTCGACGGTTCCCTCGATGCGAACCTGGCGGCCGAGCGCACTCCACAGGAAGGTGAGCGCCGCCTGCGGGTTCGCCGCGAGCTCGCGGCCCTTGCGGCTTCGGTAGCCGGTGAAGAAGACGAATCCGCGCTCGTCGAAGCCCTTGAGCAGCACCGTGCGGGCCGAGGGAGCGCCGTCCGCCGTGGCGGTGGCGAGCACGACCGTCTCGGGCACCTCGATGCCGGCGTCCCGGGCCGCGGCGAACCACGCGGCGAACAGGGCCACGGGATCGGAGAGCAGGTCGGCTTTGCGCAGGCGGGCGGGCATTACAGAGTCTTTACACCAATCTCATCCGCAGCGGTCACCCCGGAGTGAAACTACGCCTGTAGAGGATGACCATGCGTCGGTTCCCCATCGTCCTTTCTCTGGCGGCCCTTGCCCTCGTCTTCGCGGCGACGGCGCTCGCGGCACCCGCCCTGCGCGATCCCGCCGTGGCCGGAACGCCGCTCTCGCTCGTCGGCGGCAAGGGGCTGGCGGTCGTCACGAGCGAGGACGGCACGATCCTCGGGACGATCAAGCAGGGGAGCATCACCTTCACCGACTATCCGCGCGGAGCGGCGACGAAAGCCGCCCCGGGCAAGTGGGGCTGCGAGAAGCGGAAGCGGCTGAACCGAAAGACGGTCGTGTGCTCCGGCCAGGACCTGCACTTCACGATCACCGGCGGCGCGTGGATGGCGACCCTCCGGGGCCGCGGCATCTCGGCGAGCGCGGTCGTCGTCGGCAAGGTGCTCCTGCGCGGCACGAAGGGAACGTTCTCGATCGACGGGGGCAAGTATCAAAGGTGGCCTCTGAAGGGCCAGACGTACAAACTCGGCTAGACGACGGCCCGCTCTGTCACGATACGGCTGTGGTCGAGTCCGCACGCCAGCGAATCCTGCTCGTCGAGGACGAGGCGAACATCGCCTCCTTCGTCGCGATGTACCTCCAGAAGGCGGGCTACGAGGTCGGAGTCGCGCGTGACGGGAACGAGGCGCTCGCCAAGACGAGCTCCGAGCCGCCGGCGCTGATCGTGCTCGATCTGATGCTTCCGGACATCGACGGCGTCGACGTCTGCCGCCGGATCCGCCAGAAGTCGGACGTGCCGATCCTGATGCTGACCGCGCGCGACGACGACATCGACAAGATCATCGGGCTCGAGGTCGGCGCCGACGACTACCTCACGAAGCCGTTCAACCCGCGCGAGCTCGTCGCGCGCGTGAAGTCGATCCTGCGCCGCTCGACTACCAGGCGGACGCTTCCCGAAGGGGGCGTCCTCGAGCACGGGACGCTGCGGATCGACTCGGGCCGCCGCGAGGTCTCCGTGGGCGACGACGAGATCCAGCTCGCGCCGAAGGAGTTCGACCTCCTGTGGGAGCTGCTCGACCACCGCGGGCTCGTCCTGACGCGCGACCAGCTGCTCGAGCGCGTGTGGGGGTACACGTTTGCCGGCGACACGCGGACGGTCGACGTTCACGTCGGCCAGCTGCGGCGCAAGCTCGGCGAGGCGTGCCCGATCGTGACCGTCTGGGGCGTCGGCTACAAGGTGACGACGGAACCCAAGGCGGCGCCCGTCCAGTAGGACGCGCGCGATGAGCTCTCTCCGTTTCCGTCTCCCCGCGCTCTTCCTGGCGGGCATCGTCGTGGCGGCGCTCGTCACCGCGATCGCAGCCGTCGGGCTCTTCCAGGACTCGACGCGCGCCGACACGTTCGCCGACCTGCGGCGCCAGGCGGCCGGCCTCGCGGATCTCTACGCGACGCAGGCGGTCGAGACGGGCCAGTTCACCCCGGCGGAGCGGCTCGAGGCGGCGACGGGCTCGACGCTCTTCTACGCGGGGCTCGACCTCTTCACCCCGACCGGCCTGCGCGAGCTCAGCGTCAGCCGTCCTGCCCGACCAGCAGGCGTTCGACGACGGCAAGCCGCAGACGTTCGAGTTCAGGCCGCCGGGCCAGGACCGCATGTATCTCGCCGCCGCGCATCCGCTCAAGATCGGCAACCAGACCTTCGGCGTCATCGTCGTCGCGAAGCCGCGGGCCGAGCTTCGCGAGCGGTGGGTCGGGCTGGCGCAGCGGCTCGGGCTGGCGCTTCTGGCCGGGCTGGCGGTCGCCGTGGGTCTCGTCTGGTACCTCTCGCGCCGTCTCACGGCGCCGGTGGTCGCGCTGACGAAGGCCACCGACGAGGTCTCGCGCGGGCGCTACGACGTCGAGCTTCCCCGTGCACGAGGGCGCGACGAGATCAGCATCCTGACGAGGAGGTTCGGGGACATGACGCGACGCCTGGCGGAGGCGGAGGAGCTCGAGCGCAACTTCCTCATGAGCGTCTCGCACGAGCTGCGCACGCCGCTGACGGCGATCCGCGGGCACGCGGGCGCCCTCAGCGAAGGGCTCGTCGAGGATCCCGAGATGCGCGAGGCGTCGCTCGAGGTCATCCGCACGGAGACCGACCGGCTGTCGCGGCTCGTCGGCGACCTGCTCGACCTCGCCCGGCTCGACGCCCGCCGGTTCAAGCTCGCCGAGGAGGAGGTCGACCTGCGCCAGCTGCTCGAGAGCGCCTACAACGCGCGCACCGAGGATGCGAAGGCACGGGGAATCACCTACGAGCGCGACTTCGACGCCCGGCCCGTGCTGTTCACGGACGGCGACCGGGTCCTCCAGATCGTCACGAACCTCGTCGACAACGCGTTCGCCTGGACGCCCGACGGCGGCCGCATCGGGCTCGGCATGACCGCCGCGAACGGCGCCGTCTCGGTCACGGTCACCGACACGGGGCCGGGGATCGCCGAGGAGGAGCAGGAGCGGATCTTCCGGCCGTTCGTCTCCGGGGACGGCTCGCACGGCACCGGGCTCGGGCTCGCGATCGCCCGGGAGCTCGCGTTCGCGCTCGGCGGCGAGCTGTCGCTCGTCTCGAAGCCCGGCATGGGCTCGCGCTTCGAGCTGACGCTGCCGGTCGACGCCTAGGCGCTAGGCGCCGGTCGTTGCGCTCTGGCCGGTCTTCGAGCCGGTAGAGCTCGGCGACCGGGCGATCCTCGAGCGAGCGTTCGAGGCGGTCGATCGAGCGCTCGAGCCGGTCGAGGCGCCGGTCGACGCCCTGCCAGCCCGACGCGACGAGATCGACGAGCAGCGCGAGATCCTCGATGCGGGCGCGGCGCTCGGCCTCGAGGTCCGTCTGGATTCGCTCCAGCCGGCGGATCGTCTGGTTCGAGAGGCCGCGCACCTCGGCGAGGCTGCGCGCGACCGGCGCGGCCTCGGCGCGCATCCCGTCCCGGATCGCCGCGTCCAGCCGGTCGGGAACGGTGGTCTCGAGCCCGGCGGTCTGCTCCGCGAACGACTCGAGCGCCTCGCGGGCGCGCTCGAGCGCCGTGTCGAGCGCGGTGGTGTCGGCGCCGCGGCCGGCCTCGTCGAGGCGGCGGCGGGCGCGTGCGAGCGACTCGGGAAGCACGAGGCGGACACTAGTCTTCGGCCCGGACGAACCGTGGACACCGCCGAGCTCGACTACCACCTGCCTCCGGAGCTCATCGCGCAGCGTCCGGCGGAGCGCCGCGACGAGAGCCGGCTGCTCGTCTACGACCGGGCGACCGGGGAGATCCGGCACGGCCGATTTCGCGACCTCGAGGCCGAGCTCGGGCCTGCGCTGGTCGTCGTCAACGACACGCGGGTCATGCCCGCGCGGCTGCGCCTGGAGCGGCCCGGCGGGGGCGAGGCGGAGGTGCTCCTCCTCGAGCCGCTCGGCGACGGGCGCTGGGAGGCGCTCGCGCGTCCGACCCGCCGCCTGCGGCCCGGCATGCGCCTCGGCCCGGTCGAGCTCGAGGAGCACCTCGGCGAGGGCCGCTGGCGGATCCGCCTCGACGGCGAGCCCGCGGGCGAGATGCCGCTGCCGCCCTACATCACCGAGCCGCTCGCGGATCCGGAGCGCTACCAGACCGTCTACGCCGAGCACGAGGGCTCGGCCGCCGCGCCGACCGCCGGGCTGCACTTCACGCCGGAGCTGCTCGCCCGCCTCGACGTCGCGCGCGTGACCCTGCACGTCGGGCTCGACACGTTCCGGCCCGTCTCGGCCGCGACGCTCGAGGAGCACGCGCTCGGCAGCGAGCGCTACGAGATCGCGCCGGGCGAGTGGGAGCGGATCGCGGCCGCGCCGCGCGTGCTCGCGGTGGGCACGACGACGACCCGCGTCCTCGAGTCGGTCGCGCGCGGAGCGCCGCTCGCCGGGCGCACCGACCTGCTCATCGCGCCGGGCTTCGAGTTCCGCCGCGTGGACGCGCTGCTCACGAACTTCCACCTGCCGCGCTCGACCCTGCTCGCGCTCGTCATGGCCTTCGCCGGGGTGGAGCGAGACGCGCCGCATCTACGCGGCCGCGATCGACGGAGCGCTACCGCTTCTACTCGTTCGGCGACGCGATGCTCATTCTCTGAGCTACTACGGTGGCGCATAGACCTGCGGTCGGCGCCCTAAACGCCTGTCGGCTGAAGATCGACCCAGAGTGGGCACCTCGGGCAGCGACCGCTCGGCGTGCGCTTACGCATGCGGGATCGACGCCTGCGACCCACGCGTGCACGGTGTCGCCGGTTCCGCGTGAAGTCCAGACCGCTCGTGTAGAAAGCGGCGTTCCGATGCCGTGCGCCGTCGTTGTCGAAGCACGTAGCCAAACGGAACCGTCACCAGATCGCCGTACGACGTGAGGGGAACCGGCGGTAGGTCAGGCAGCTCGAGCGTGTCAAGGCGCTTGGTCAGGTTGTTGACTCTTCTTGGTCGAGCGCCTGCGACGCGTTGTTTCAGCGACGCGGCCGACGCATCCGGCGCGGCTGCGAAGCTCGCACCCGAGCGCAAGGACGATGTGGCACTGATGCAGGCAACGGCTTTCACGGCTTCTCCAATCTCGAAAGCGAGTGGACACCGAGTGATCTGACACAGAGGCATGTCACTGACTATCGCACGAGGCCAATGGTCGCACGTGCCTGACACCCACGTGGTCATATCCATCGCAGTCAGTTGGCAAGCCTTCGAACGCCATCGCGCAGGCCGGATGCTGGTCGTTTCCGGACGAATTGACCCTCGCCGACCGACTGGTCACGATTGGTTCGTGGCTCGCTTCGCTTCGTCTCGTCGCCGTCGCGCTCGCGCTCGTCGCGGCGCTTCCCGGCAGCGGCGGCGCAGGAGCGCCCGTCACCTGCTACGGCCGTACGGCCACGATCGTCGGCACCGAAGGCCCGGAGACGCTGACCGGGACCGGGGGCAGCGACGTGATCGCAGGGCTCGGGGGCAACGACGTCGTCAACGGCGGCAGCGGCAAGGACTTCATCTGCGCAGGCGCCGGAGCCGACACGGTCGACGGCGGTCCCGGGCTCGACAACATCGAGGCCTCCGACGGAAACGACGCGCTCACCGGCGGCGCCGGCGCCGACTACGTCAGCTACTTCGACGCCCCTGCCGCCGCGAAGGTCAACCTCGCGAACGGGACGGGAACCGGCTGGGGAACCGACACGCTGAGCGGGTTCGAGGGCGTCGTCGGCTCGCGCTTCGCGGACAGAGCTGACCGGCGGGGGAGCGGACGACCAGCTCGAGGGCCGCAACGGCCCCGACGTGCTCGTCGGCGGCGGGGGCGACGACTACCTGCTCCCGGGCCTCGGCAACGACCAGGTCAAGGGCGGAGCGGGCTACGACTACGTGATCTACTGGGACGCCGCCCGCGGGATCACGGCGAACCTCGCGACCCGCCGCGCGACCGGGGAGGGGACCGACCGCTTCATCGTCGATCGAGGGGATCGGCGGCTCCGACCACGCCGACGTCTTCACCGGAAACGGCGGCCCGAACGGCCTCTACGGCTACATCGGGAACGACCGGCTCCTGGGGAAGGGCGGGAACGACTGGATCTACGCCGGGCCCGGCAAGGATTTCCTCGACGGCGGCGCCGGCACCGACCGGCTGCACGGCGAGCAGGGCAAGGACACGTGCGTGAACGGCGAGCAGAAGCGCAGTTGTCCGTGATTAGCTAGAGCTCTTTCACAGCTAGGCTTGACTAGACGTTAGATGTCTAGTAAAGTGACAGGCCATGTACCACCGCCGACTCGTTCGAATCGCAGTCCTCGCCTCGGCCGTCGCCGCCTTCCTTCCGACGAGCGCGGAGGCGTCCCCACCGACGACGGTCGTAGTCACCCCGGATCCGATCAAGGACCTGATCGTCGCCGAAGGCAAGGCTGCTTGGTGCTCACAGATCGCGCGAGGACTACCCTAGCTGACGGGCGAGATCTGGGTTCGGAACCTGCGGACGGGCGCGCGCGTCCAGCTCGCGTCACCCGAGGCCGGACGAGGACTTCGCGGCTCGGCCGGCCTCCTCGCGTTCGACGGCGACCGGGCAGTGTGGCGGGAGACGTCGAGGACGTCCACTCGGATTGGGAGTCGGTACGTCACACACGGACGCGCTCTCCGATCGACACCAAGCTTCGTTTGGGCGATCTCTACAACGCATATGACTGGATCATCGAGCCTGACGGAACGCCGCTGCTCTACGGCACGACCCAGGGACTGACGCGCGTCGAGGGCAGGAAGGATCATCGACATTCCCAGCATCCCGGCGATCAAGAGGTTCTCGGCGACCAAGAGCCGGATCGTTGTCGTGCGGTTCGGACACCGGCGCGGTGGAGCTTCGAAGGCTCCCGGGCGGGAAGCTCGTCCGGACGTTTCCTGTCGACGGATCGGCCCGCGCGGTGTCGCTCACACGGAGCCTCGTGACGGTGCTCGTCGCCAAGGACGGGAACCTCCGTCTCGCCCGGTACCGCCTCAGCGGGAAGCTCCTCGGCTCGACCGCGGTGCCGGCACGAACCCGCCCGCGCCTCGACGCGGACGGCAAGTGGGTCGTGTTCAGCGCCGGTGCCCGGATCTTCGTGCTCAACGGGGAAACAGGCGAGGTCACTCGGCTTCGGACGCTCAGCTTCCCGCCGGGTGAGCTCCAAGCGAGCGGAGGGCACGTCTACTGGGCGGCCAACTGGGGTGGCCACGGTCACGTCCGTTCGCTGTCCTCTGCCTGCCGGCTGATCGACTGCCGCCCGGCGATCGGCGCAACACTGTCGCCCATGAGCTTCACCCTCACGGCGACCGACGGCGCCGCCCGCGCCGGGGTGCTCCGCACCGCGCACGGCGACGTTCCGACTCCGGCGTTCATGCCCGTCGGGACGAAGGCGACGGTCAAGGGGCTCCACCCGGACCGCGTGCGCGAGCTGGGGGCCTCGATCGTCCTCGCCAACGTCTACCACCTCGTGTTCCGGCCCGGGGTCGAGCTGATCGAGGAGCTCGGCGGCCTGCACGCCTTCATGGGCTGGGACGGGCCGATCCTCACCGACTCGGGCGGGTTCCAGGTGTTCTCGCTGCGCCACACGATCACGAAGGCCGACGACGAGGGCGTCACGTTCCGCTCCGTGTACGACGGGGATCTCGCGCGCTTCACGCCCGAGCTGGCCGCGGACGTGCAGCGGCGGCTCGGCTCGGACATCGCCATGGCGCTCGACGTCTGCCTGCCGGCCGGCGCCTCACGGGCCGACCTGGCCAAGGCGGTCGACAGGACGACCGCCTGGGCGAAGCGCCAGCTTGCCGCGCCGAGAGCCGACGGCCAGCTCGTCTTCGGGATCGCGCAGGGCGGCGTCGACCCGGAGCTGCGCCGCCGCTCGATCGCCGAGATCGTCGACGTCGGCTTCGACGGCTACGCGCTCGGCGGGCTCTCCGTGGGGGAAGACCGCGAGACGATGCTCGCGACCTTGGAGGCCGCGGCGCCGCAGCTTCCGGACGACCGCGCCCGCTACTTCATGGGCATCGGCGACCCGGCCGGGATCCTCGACGTGATCGCCCGCGGGATCGACATGTTCGACTGCGTTCTTCCGACGCGGCTCGGCCGCCAGGCGATGGCGTTCACGCGCGACGGACGGCTGAACCTGCGAAACGCCCGCTTCACACGCGACCCGCGGCCGCTCGACGAGGACTGCGCCTGCGCGGCGTGTACTCGATTTTCCCGTGCATATCTTCGTCATCTCGTAACGCAACAAGAACTGTTGGGCTTGATACTTTTGTCGGAGCACAACGTGCGGTTTTTGCTGGATCTGACCGCCGGGGCGCGAACCGCGATCGAGCGCGAGGAGTTCAGCCAATACAGGGCGAACGTCCTAGAACGCCTCGGGAACGGGGTCGTAACCGGCACGGAGGGACCTGCCTAGTGAACGTGCTCTTCCTGTTCGGAATTCTGTTCGTCTTCATGTACCTGCTCATCATTCGGCCCCAGCGGGCGCAGCAGCGCCGCCAGAACGAGATGATCGAGCACCTGAAGCCCGGCGACGAGGTCATCACCACGGGCGGCCTCTACGGCGACGTCCGCGAGATCATGGAGGACCGCGTGTCGCTCGAGATCTCCGAGGACATCGAGGTCGAGGTGGCCAAGCGCGCGATCGCGCAGGTGATCCCGGCCCGAGGAGATCGAGGTCGCGGAGGCCGAGGAGCCGGGCCGAGGACGACGAGGCCGAGGAGCCCGTGGCCGCGGCGCAGGAGGACTCCCGCCAGGCATAGCCCAGGGCGGGCGGTCTTCTCTCGATGCGCAGGTATCTCCTCACTCTTCTCGCGATCGCAGGCGCGCTCGTCGCCGTCGTCGCGCTCTCGGTCGTCAGAGTCGCCGACGCTCGGCCTCGACCTCCAGGGCGGCCTCGCCGTCGTGCTCCAGGCGCAGGCGCCGAAGGGCCAGACGGTCGATCGCGCCGGCATGGACCGCTCGATCGAGATCATGCGCACGCGGATCGACCGCCTCGGCGTGACCGAGCCCGAGATCCGCCGGCAGGGCGAGGACCAGATCATCATCGAGCTCCCGGGCGTCCACGACGCCGACCGCGCCGCGGAGATCGTCGGCACGACCGCGCGCCTCGAGTTCTACGACCTGCAAAACGACGCGCTGCCGCCGACGAAGGGCACGCAGACGAACGAGATCGTGCCCACGGACAACCTCCAGAGCCTGCTCACGCGCGAGGACGAGCTGAAGCAGGGGCAGGAGGCGAACGAGTGGTACATGTACTCGATCGACAACAAGCTGCTCGCGGGCCCGACGCAGACGAAGGAGGAGCTGGCCGACGACCTCAAGACCGGCGAACCGCCCGCGACGGCCAAGTACTTCGTCGTTCCGGAGGGCCAGATCGTGCTCACGTGCGGCGTCGAGCAGGACTCCTGCCCGGGCCTGCCGATCGCGCCGGACCAGACCTACTACTACCTCTACAAGTTCGAGCCGACCGACAAGGAAAACCCGATCCCGGAGCTGACCGGGAGCGACCTGAACATCAACGGGACGCAGCAGGACTTCCAGCAGGGCCAGCCGATCGTGAACCTCCAGTTCACGGGCAAGGGCGGGGGCAAGTTCCACGACATCACGCGCGAGCTCGCGCGGCGCGGGCGGCAGGTCGCGGCGCTCATGGGCGTCGACACGAGCACGGAGGAGGGACGCCAGCCGGCGCTCCAGAGCTTCGCGATCGTGCTCGACAACGAGATCCGCTCCTACCCGACGATCGACTTCGTCCGCAACCCCGACGGGATCGCCGGCGGCTCGGCCTACATCTCGGGCAACTTCACGGTCGGCGAGGCGAAGGATCTCGCGCTCGTCCTGCAGACCGGCGCCCTGCCGTACACGTTCACCCAGCTCGAGCGCACCGACATCTCGGCCACGCTCGGTGAGGACTCCCTGCAGGAGGCGAAGGTCGCCGGGATCGTCGGCCTCATCCTCGTCGCCCTGTTCCTGCTGATCGCGTACCGCTTCCTCGGCGTCGTGGCGATCATCGGGCTCGCCGTCTACGGCGCGTTCCTGTACGGGGCGATCCTCATCTTCAACGTCACCATGACGCTGCCGGGCTTCGCCGGCCTGATTCTCACGATCGGGGTGGCCGCCGACGCGAACATCGTCATCTTCGAACGGATCAAAGAGGAGGTCCGCGCGGGCAAATCCGTGCGGGCCGCGATCGCCACCGGGTACACGAAGGGCTTCTCGACGATCGTCGACGGCAACGTCGTCACGATGATCGCGGCGGCCGTCCTGTTCCTGGTCGGGACGGGCAGCGTGCGCGGATTCGCGCTCATGCTCCTCCTCGGAACGGCGCTCTCGATGGTCACGGCCGTGCTCGCCACCCGGGCCCTGCTCGGCGCGCTCGGCGGGTTCCGCTGGTTCGACAACCCGAAGTTCATGGGCGCGAGCGGCCAGAAGATCCCGTCCTGGCAGAAGGTCGACTTCGTCGGGAAGCGCAAGCTCTGGTTCTCGATCTCGGGCACGGTCGTGGCGATCTGCCTCATCTCGCTCGCCGTCCAGGGCCTGAACCTCGGCATCGACTTCCGCGGCGGCAGCCAGGCGACGTTCTCGACGGCCGAGCCGATCCCCGTGGAGGACGTGCGCGCGCAGGCGGCCGAGCTCGGGCTCTCCGGCGCGGTCATCCAGGGACGCGGCGCGCAGACCGACGGCGGGTACACGAACTTCACGCTGCGCACCGAGTCACTCGACACGCGACGAGCAGTCGCAGCTCCAGACGAAGCTCGAGCGCGAGCTGGGCGCGGAGTCGTTCGGCTTCAAGAACGTCTCGGCGAGCTTCAGCCGCGTGATCCTGAAGAACGCGATCATCGCCGTCTTCGTCTCGCTGGCCCTGATCTCGATCTACGTCACGTTCCGCTACCAGTTCGCCTACGCGGTGCCGGTGCTCGTGGCGCTCTTCCACGACCTTCTGATCGCGATCGGCATCTACTCGCTCAGCGGCAGGGAGGTGACGGCGTCCTCTGTCGCAGCGCTGCTCACCATCCTCGGGTACTCGATCTACGACACGATCATCATCTTCGACCGCGTGCGCGAGAACACGCACATCATGAAGCGGTCGAGCTTCCAGGCGATCGCGAACCAGTCGCTTTGGGAGACGATCCGCCGCTCGCTGGCGACGACCTTCATCACGCTGCTTCCGGTCGCGTCGCTGCTCGTCTTCGGCGGGGACACGCTCAAGGACTTCGCGTTCGCGATCTTCGTCGGCGTCACCTCGGGCGCCTACTCGACGATCTTCATCGCCACGCCGCTCCTCACCGTCATCAAGGAGCGCGAGCCGGAGTACGAGAAGCGCAAGGACGCCGGTCTCGTCGAGAAGCTCGACGACGAGTTCCCGCTCGAGCCCGAGCCCGAGCCCGAAGCCGCGCCGGCCCCGGCTCCGACGCCGGCACCGCTCGCCGGACCCGCGGTGGCGACGGCGGGGCCGACGCCTCCCGCGGATGCCGCCGCAGCGGCGCGCGGCGCGCAGCAAGCGCCGCCGGGGCCATGGCCGGCGCTGACGAGGCACCGCGAGGCGCCCGGGACTTCGCAGGCGAGTTCCTGTACGCAGGTCTCGGCGCCGTCGCGCTGACGAAGGAACGGGCCGAGGAGCTGATCGAGGAGCTCACCCGCCAGGGGCGCATGTCCCAGGCGGAGGCGCGCGAGACGGTCGAGGAGATCATGGGCCGCTGGCGCGGCGAGGCCTCGCGACTCGGCGAGCCGCGGGCGGGGCTCCAGAGCATCGTCCGCGAGCTCGGGCTCGTCACCCGCCGCGAGTGGGAGGACGTCGACCTCCGCCTGGCCCAGCTCGAGCACCGGCTGCGCCTCGTCGAAGGCGAGCCCACACCCGACCCCTTGAGCGACTAGGCGCTTCGCGCAACCTCCGAGCCCCGTGCGCCTCCGCCTTCCCTCACCGCGCGTCGTCGCCTGCCTGGCGCTCGCCATCACGCTGAGGGCGTCGCCGCGGCCAAGGCCTGCCGGACGCTGGCGACGCAGCTCAAGCGAACGCGCGGATCGGTCGCGACGACTCGTCGAGCGGACGTGAAGGCCCGGCGTCCTGAGACCGGCGGCGACGCTCATGGAACCGTCGCTCTCGGCCCGCCCTGCCGACGGTGTCCGACCGAGTGGGAGCGCGACCCGGACTCAGAGCGCCGCGGCTCCTTCGACAGCGCACGATCCGCAGCTCGGCTGCGCTCCGTTCCGCCGGCGTACTCCTCTCGGTCGACGACATGCCGGTCCGCGCCGTTCGGTCGGCGCGCGACTTCGGCCGGCATGCGATCACGGGGCTGACCGCCACGCTCGCGGGCCACCAGATCGCTGCTCGAGGCGGAACGAACGTGCTCTCGTCGGGCGCGGGCAGCGCATGACTCCGGTGTCGTCATCGGCCGAGCCCTAGCGCCGTAGACTTCCCGGCATGAGCAGCCGGCCTGCCGTTCGGCAGCTGGGCCGCCTCTCCGAGATCGCGCAGGTCGCGGCGAAGCACGGCTTCGGCTACCTCTTCGAGAAACGCGGACACCGCGACTCGAACGGGCATGCGCCTGCGCCGGATTCGGTCGTCGAGGGAGGCTCGACGCGCGGCCAGCGCCTGCGCGCGATGCTCGACGAGCTCGGCCCGACGTTCGTGAAGTTCGGCCAGCTCCTCTCGACGCGCCCGGACGTGATCCCGCCGGACATCGTCTTCGAGCTGCGCGGCCTCCAGGACCAGGTCACGTCGTTCCCGTTCGAGGACGTGCGGCGCGTGGTCGAGGAGGAGCTCGGCCTCACGCTCGAGCAGGCGTTCCGCGAGTTCGACCCGGAGCCGCTCGCGGCGGCGTCGATCGGCCAGGTGCACCGCGCCGTTCTCCCGACCGGGACGCAGGTGATCGTCAAGGTGCAGCGACCCGACGCGCCGCGCCAGATCGAGGCCGATCTCGAGCTGCTCTACCAGGCGGCCAGGCTCGGGAAGGTCAAGGCGATCTCGTTCGTCGACTCGGTCTCGCTCGTGGACGAGTTCGCCCGCTCGATCCGCCAGGAGCTCGACTACCGCGCCGAGGCCCGAAACGCCGAGCAGTTCCACCGCAACTTCACGGGCCACCCGCGCGTGCGCATCCCGAAGGTCTACTGGCAGTACTCGCGCGCCCGCGTCCTCACGCTCGAGTACCTCGAGGGGACGCAGCTCAAGGACGTCGACCTCACCGAGTACACGCCGGAGGAGCGCCGCGCCCTGGCGACCGCGCTCACGGACGCGTGGATGACGATGATCTTCCGGCACGGCTTCTTCCACGCCGACCCGCACCCGTCGAACGTGCTCGTCGTCGAGAAGCCCGACGTGATCGGCGTCCTCGACTTCGGCATGGCCGGGAAGCTGACCGACGAGGATCTCTCCAAGGCGACGCGTCTCTTCATCGACGTCATGAACGAGAACGTGGAGCGCCTGCCGCGCGACCTGGCCGCGCTCGGCGTGCGCTACGACCGCGACCGCGAGGACGAGTTCGTCGCCGAGCTGCGCGACATCTTCTACCGCTACTACGGCGCCCGGCTCTCCGAGATCGACCCGGTGCAGGTGATCCGCGAGACGTTCGCGCTCATCTTCCGCATGCGGCTCCATCTGCCGACCCGCTTCGTGCTGCTCGACCGCGCGATCGCCACGCTCGGCTCGGTCGGGCTCGAGATCGATCCCGAGTTCAACGTGTTCGAGGTCGCGAAGCCGTACGCGCGCGAGCTGATCCTGGAGCGCTTCACACCGCGCCGGGTCGCGAACCGGGCGCGCCAGCAGGGAACGGACTACGCGCGGATCCTGTTCGAGCTGCCGTACCAGGTGCACGACACGCTCGAGCAGGTGCGCGACGGCCAGGTGGACGGTCGGCTTCCGCCACGAGGGCCTCGAGGATCTGTTCACCCGGCTCGACCACATCTTCAACCGCCTGGTGATCGCGATCGTGGTCGCGAGCGGCCTGATCGGCTCGGCCATCCTGGGCATCTTCGTGGAGGACGGCCCGCAGCTCTTCGGCCTGCATTTCCTGAGCGTGCTCGGGTTCGTCCTGTCCGGGCTGCTCGGCGTGTGGCTGGTGTGGGGCGTCATCCGCTCCGGGCGGCTCTGAGTCCCGTCCTGGCGCCGAGCTACCCTCCAGATTCATGGAAGGTGCTCATCCGCACAATCCGGCGCAGGAGACGCTGATCACGCTCCTGAAACGGGTGGAGGAGCTCGCGCCGCACGCGCACAACGCGCAGGCCATGCGGGATCTCGCCGAGGCCTACGCGTGGCTCCTCTACCCGAACCAGAGCCACGGCAGCGCGCCTCCGGCGCCTCGCGTCTAGCTCTCGGTAGCCTGACCGGCGAGCAACCGAAAGGACGGCGATGCGCGCCTTCACCCTGAATGCATTCGGCGAGCAGCCGGGCTCTGAGCGACCTCGCGGAACCTTCCCCCGGCGACGGCGAGCTGCTCGTCCGGGTGCACGCCTCCTCGGTCAATCCCGTCGACGTCTACATCGCCGCGGGCGGGCTCAAGGAGATGGTCGAGCACGAGTTTCCGGTCACGATCGGGCGCGACTACGCCGGGGTCGTGGAGGCGACGGGCGCGCGAGTCACGCGGTACGCGGTGGGGGACGAGGTCTTCGGCTTCATCACGCACGCGAACCCGACCGTGCACGCCGGGACCTGGTCGGAGCTGATCACGCTTCCCGAGGACAACTCGGTCGCGGCGAAGCCGCGCAGCCTCGATTTCGCCCAGGCCGGCGCGGCGCCGCTGGCCGCGATCACTGCGCTCGCCGCCTTCGACGCGCTTGCGCTCGCGGCGGGCGAGTCCGTGCTCGTGGTCGGCGCCACCGGCGGGGTCGGGAGCTTCTTCGTCCAGCTGGCCGCCGACGCCGGCGCGCACGTGATCGCGCCCGGGCTTCCGGAGGACCGCGAGTACCTCCAGGGACTGGGCGCCGCCGAGCTGCTCGACCGCAACGATGACGTCGGCGCAGCGGTGCGCGAGGCGCATCCCGAGGGCGTCGCCGCGATCCTCGGCTGCGCCGGAGACGCGCCCGACGCGTCGCTGCTCGCCGAGGGCGGCAGGATCGCCTCGCCGATGGGCGCGGCCGGGGAGGGGCCGGGACGGTTCAACGTCATGGCCCAGCCGACGCCGGCGAACCTCGAGCGCGTGGCCGGGCTCCTCGACGCCGGCACGCTGCGGGTTCCGATCCAGCGCGGCTACGGGTTCGACGAGGCGGGCGAGGCGCTCTCTGCGCTGTTTGCGACGCACACGCAGGGCAAGCTCGGCCTGACGATCGCGTAGCGCTCACGGCTCGGGTGGCCGGGTGCGGATCGTTTGACACGATTTCGGGTGAAAGGACATCTGGCCGCGCCCAAGGCGCGTGGCTACCTTCGCTCCATGGCAGGCGAGGCGGTGTTGGTGGTCGAGCAGGAAGGCGCCGGTGCGCTCCTTCCTCGAGCAGCAGCTCTCCGACGACGGGTTCGCGGTGCTCTCGGCCGAGGAGGGACGAACGGCGCTCGAGCTGCTCGAGCGCGAGGCGCCGGATCTCGTGCTCCTCGACTCGGTCACCGGGTTCGAGCTCTGCGGGCGGCTGCGCGAGGGCGAGCCGGGGCGCTCGTGGAACCGAGACGTCCCGGTGATCATCGTCAGCTCGCGGGCGGAGCCCGTCGACCGCGTCCGCGGCTTCGCGCGCGGGTGCGACGACTACGTGTCGACGCCGTTCGTCTACGAGGAGCTCGTCGCGCGCATGCGGGCGGTGCTGCGGCGCGCGGCCAAGCCGGCCCGTTCGACGCTGGCGGTGAAGGATCTGACGATCGACCTCGCGGCGCGGGTCGTTCGCGTCGGCGGCGAGGCGGTGGCGCTCTCCGGCAAGGAGTACGACCTGCTGCTCGCGCTCGCCGCGGAGCCCGAGCGCGTCTTCCGCAAGGACGAGCTGCTGCGCGACGTGTGGGGTTTCCAGAGCCAGGGAAGGACGCGGACATTGGATTCCCACGCCAGCCGGCTGCGCCGCAAGCTGACGAACGGAGGCGGCCCGAGGTACGTCGTCAACGCCTGGGGCGTCGGCTACTCCCTCATCGCCTCGGCGTAGGCCGCTCCGCCGTTCAGGCCAGGTCGTTGCGTACGATCACGGCACGGCGCAACGCGCGCCGGCCGCGACCGAGAGGAGACCTCCGATGACTGCCCGCTCCAGGCTCTACCCGGCCCTCTTGGCTTTGGTCGCGGCGCTGGTGCTCGCGCCGCTCGCGGCCGCGCATGCCGAGATGTCGCCCGAGGACGCGAAAGCCGGAACCTCGCAGCGGTTCGTCCTGAGTGTCGAGAACGAGAGCGCGGACTCCCCGTTCGTGAAGGTCGTCGTCCAGTTCCCGCTGACCGTGGTCACGGCGACGTTCGTGCAGGTTCCCGGCTGGACGCGCACGGTGAAGACGACGCCGCTCGACACGCCGGTCACCGGTCCGGACGGCGAGACGATCACCGACCGGATCGACACGGTGACCTGGGAGGGCGGCTCGGTCGGGCCCGGCGAGGAGGGCGAGTTTCCGTTCAGTTTCGTCGTTCCCGAGCAGCCCGGCGCGACGCTCTTCTTCCCGACGCTCCAGACGTACGCGGACGGCACGGTCGTCCGCTGGATCGGCGCGCCCGGCTCCGAGGAGCCCGCGCCCGGCGTCCTCGTCACCGAGGCGACCGGCGGCGGAGGAGGCACGACCACGGAGCCCGAGCCCGTGACGACCACCGTCGCGACGACGGTGACGACCGGGCCCGAGTCGACGACTACGGCGGACACGACCGAGACCGTCGCGGCCCCGCCCGCGTCCGAGGAGGACGACGGCTCGAGCTGGCCGCTCTACCTCGGACTCCTGTTGCTCCTCGCCGCGCTTGCGGGCCTCGGCTACTGGCTCTACCGGCGCAACAAGGGCGACGGTGAGCCGCCTGCCGACGGTACGGGCGACGGGACGAACGGTCCGACCCCTCCGGGCGGTCCGACGCCGCCTGACGCGCAGCCGACGCAGCGCATCGATCCGCCGGACACGCAAGAGACGCAGCGGATCGACCCGCCGGACTGGCAGCAGTAGGGCGGCCCGCGCCGATGGGACGTCGCCGTACTGCTTGGCTCGTCGCCCTCGGCCTGACCGCGGTGGGCGGTGTGCTCGCGCACGCGCTCGTCTACGCCGTGCTGTTCAATGGCGGCGTCCACGGCTCCCACGCGGCGGGAGCCCATTGGGGCTTCTGCCTCGCCGTGTGCGGAACGCTCGCGCTCGTCGGCTTCGCAGTCTTCGGCGGGGAGAAGGCGCCGCTGTGGCTCTTCGCGCTGCTGCCCCCGGCCGGGTTCGCGCTCCAGGCGCAGCTGGCCTGGGCGCTCTCGCCTGGCTCGGGAACGGTCGCGCTCCTCGCGACCGTGACGCTGGGCGCGTTCATCCAGGTTCCGTTCGCGCTGACCGCGTACCTTGCGGCCCGCGGGCTCTTGTCACTAGCCGTAGCCCTTGCCGGCGGCCGGCGCCCCCATGCGCGCCGCCGGGGAGCCGCGCCGGTCCTGCGCCTGCGCGTCACCGCGCCGCGGGTTCTCTCCCGCCGTGCCTCTTCAGGTCTCGGACAGCGTGCGCCGCCCGCCTGGACGCGGCGCCCCTGTCCGAATTGACCCAGAGAGGAGTTCCGATGAGGTTCCGATCGATTGTTCGCGCCGGCGTGTGCGCAGCGTTCGCGGCGCTCGTACTGGCGCCACTGGCGGCCGCCCATGTCGAGATGTCCCCGGAGGATGCGGCGGCGGGCTCGGAACAGAGGTTCGTCCTCACCGTGCCGAACGAGGAGGCGGACGCGTCGACCGTGAAGGTCGTCGTCCAGTTCCCCGAAAGCGTGCCGTTCGCGATCTTCCAGGCCGTTGAGGGGTGGACGCGCACGGTCACGACCAAGAAGCTCGAGACGCCTGTCACCGATGACGACGGCAACCAGGTGACCGAGCGAATCGACACCGTCACCTGGGAGGGCGGCGAGATCAAGCCCGGTGAATTCCAAGAGTTCCCAATGAGCTTCCCGGTGCCGGATGAGGCGGGGACGACGATCACGTTCCCGGCCGTGCAGACGTACTCGAACGGCGACGTCGTCCGTTGGATCGGCGAGGAGGGCTCCGAGGAACCCGTTCCGTCGGTGACGATCCTTGCTGCGGCGGGCGATGAGGAGGAGGCCGAGCCCGCGACGACCGAGGAGACCGAGACGACGACGTCCGAGACGGATACGACTGCCGTCGCCGAGGCATCGGAGGCGGACGACGAGGACGAAGGACGCGTGAACTTGGCGCTGGGGCTCGGTTTCGCAGGGCTCATCGCCGGACTCGGCGCCCTCGGATTCGTGCTGTTCCGCGACCGCAAGGCCAAGGCATAAGCCTCATCGGTGGGGCCCGGGCTCGCGGTCCGGGCCCCACCGTAGCCTGTCGCCGTTGTCCGGGTACGTCGAGAAGTGCCTGCGCTGCGGCGCAGCGATGGACTGGCGCCACCAGACGTGGCAGTGCTCGCGCTGCCGCTTCAAGCTCGGCTGCTGCGAGGGCCAGACCGGGGAGCCGTCGGCCGCGTCGTGCGGCGCGGAGAAGATTTCCGCTCCCGGCACGGATCCGGCACAGGCCGTGACACTTCCGAGCGCCTTTTCCGGGTAGCCTCGAAGGCGGGTGGCGGGTGGTTCTTCCCCTCCCAGGGTGGGGCGCGCGCGTCAACAAGTAGCGCGGCCGGTCGTGCCGGCGAGGCCGAACGCTAGAGGCCGGCGATGCCGTCGCCGATCAGCTTCACGCCGATCACGAGGCAGAGGACGGCCATGATGACGGCGTTGTTGTGGGCCATCCAGCCCTTAAGACGCTCGAGGATGGGCCCGGAGCGCTCACCGAGCGCGAAGTAGATGACGACGGGGATCGCAACGCCGATCGTCGCTACGAGGGCGAACACGGCGTAGACGATCGCCTCGTCGGTCCCGGAAAGGCCTGAGCTCGCGATGCCCGCCGCGGCGCCCAGGGCCAGCAAAAGGTTCTTCGGGTTCGCGGCCATGAGGACGACTCCGGCGAGAAGCGCCTTGAACGGGCCGAACTCCTCGACCGCGCCCATCCACTTCGGCGCAGGAGGCTGCTCGCCCTCGTCGGGCCGGCCGCGCCACTGCTTGGCCGCGAGCGCGAGCAGCAGGAGCCCGAGCACGAGCATGAGGACGCTCACCCAGGTCGCAGGCCCGCCGTCCGTGCTCGCGTGGGCCGGCGCCGCGACCGCGAGCACCAGCACTCCGACGAGCGCGAGTCCGATGAGCCAGCCGACGATGAACATCGGCCCGTTGATCCGCGCCTGCGGCGTCGTGAGCATGAGGATCACCGCGATGATCGGGATCGGGACGAGCGCGATGCCGACCGCGAAGACGAGCGATTGTCCGATCGCCTCCTGCACGACCGCGCGACTCTACTCGACCCAGTCCTGGGTCACGAACACCCAGAACGCGAGCCCCGCGTACGGCCCGTAGCGCCGGAAGCGCCGCTCGATCGTCGCGTCCTTCTTCGACCTCCCGCCCGTCAGGCGCGCGTACGTCGGCCGCGTCCACGAGTCGAGCACGAGGCGGTGGTAGCGGCCGAGCAGCATCATCACGTGCGCAGCCGCGTACGGCCCGACGCCCGGCAGCGCGAGCAGGCGCTCCTCGGTCTCCTCGTCGGAGAGCTCGGGGCTCGCGAGGATCTCCAGGTCGAGCTCTCCGGTCGCGACCGACTGCGCGAGCGAGCGCAGGTACGCGCCGCGGTAGCCGGCCCGCACGGTGTCCGTGTAGAAGCCGAGTTCCGCGGTCGCCATGGCGGCCGCGGTGGGGAAGACCCGGCCGTACGGCCCCTCGGCCGGCGCGCCCACCGCGCGCTCGCCCAGATGCTCCACGAGGGCGTTCACCATCCGCACCGTTCCCGACCAGGCGCAGTTCGTCGTGCAGATCGTCTTCACGACCTCCTCGAACACGGTTGGATTGCGCACGAGCCGCCCGGCGCCCTGCGCGACCCAGGCCAGGTCCGGATCCGCCGCCGCCCCGGCGTAGAACGGCGAGAGATCCTCGTCCAGGCGCAGGACGTGCCGGACGACCGCCAGGATGCGCGCCTCCTCGGCGGCCGAGGGCTCGGGGCCCGCGATCTCGACGGCGGCGTAGCCCGGCTTGCCCGCGGCGATGCGCACCGTGCGGGGCTTGGCGGAGCCCACGGGAAGCGTTACCTCGAGCGCGCGGGCGTCGTCGTCGATCCGCATCGGCGGCAGGTCGACGAGCCCGTGCGACTGGATCGTGCGCCAGAGATCGACCGGCTCGCCGCCGGCCCCGACCAGTCTCACCTGGACTGGAGCTCCATGTGATCGCCGACCCGGACGCCCCACTCGTCGAACGCGCCCTTGTTCGCCTCGAGCGCGGTCACGAACGGCCCGGGGTCGTACACGGGGCAGGGATCCGCCTCGCACGGCTCCATGTCGAGGATCCGCGTGATCCGGCCGTCGGCGTCCGCGACGGCGACCGACAGCGGAATGAGCGTGTCCTTCATCCAGAAGCCGATCCCGTTCTGCTCGCCGGGGAAGACGAAGAACATGCCCTCGCCGTCGGGGAGCGACTCGCGGTTCATGAGACCCTGCTCGCGCTGCTCCTGCGTCGTCGCGACCTCGACCTCGACCGCGACCTCGAGGTCGGAGTCCTGGGTCGTGATCGCAACGGTGCCCCTGCCGAAGTCGGCCTGCGCGGCGGTGGCCGTCGTCTTCGACCCGCCGCAGCCGGCGAGCGCGAGCGCTAGAAGAAGTGCGAGCGCGAGCGTCCGCATCGCGCACATGGTCGCATCAGTCGAGCAGGCTGTGGGGGAGCGCCCCTTCGAGCGAGAGCAGCGCGATCTTGCGCTCGAGCCCGCCCGCATAGCCGGTCAGCTCGCCGTGCGCGCCGACGATGCGGTGGCAGGGGAGCACGATCGGGATCGGGTTGCGGTTCATCGCGCCGCCGATCGCGCGGGCCGACTTCGGCTTGCCCACCCGCGCGGCGAGCCCGCCGTAGGTCGCGGTCTCCCCGTACGGGACGCGGGCCAGCTCGCGCAGCACGGTCCGGTGGAAGTCGGTCACGGCGGTCAGGTCGACGTCGAGCTCGAACGTGCGGCGCCGGCCCTCGAAGTAGTCGTCCAGCTCGCGCCGCGTCTCGTCGAGCGGCTTCGGCGAGCGGAGCACGCGGGCGCCGTGGTGGCGGGCGAGCTCGTCGAGCGCGCGGTCGGGCTCCGGGTCGAACGAGATCCGGCAGAGACCGCGGTCGGTGGACGCGAGGAGCAGCGGCCCGACCGGCGAGTCGGTCAGGTCGTAGGCGACGTCGAGCAGCCCCTCGTCGGCCGCGGCCGCGCGGAAGCGCGCGTCGAGATCGGTGGGGAGCGTGGTCATGAGACCCCCTCTCTGCGCAGCCGCCGGATCCCGGACGAGGTGGCCTGGCGGGCCGCGTCCTCGGACGAGTCGAGCGCCTGCGCGATGTCTGCGTAGCTCAGGTCGTAGCCGTAGCGGAGGACGACCGCCGCCCGCTCGGTGCGGGGCAGGCGGCCGGCGAGATGCTCGATCTCTGCGTACGCGGGGCGTTCGTCGCTCGACGGAAGGTCGGGCGCCTCGACGGGAACGGGCGCCTCGCGGCGCCGCTCGTCGAGGACGACCCGGGTGGCGATCGTGAACGCCCACGCGCGCAGATGGTCGGCATGGCGGAGCTTCCCGTAGCCGCGCAGCGCGCGGAGGAACGTCTCCTGGAACGCGTCCTCGGCCGACTGGCGGCCGACGAGGCGCACGAGGTAGCGGAAGATCTCCTCGCGGTGCGCGTCGTAGAAGCGCTCGAACGGGGGTGCGCTCGCCATTCCTTGCATCATCGATTGAAACGCACGAGCGCGCCGCCGTGTGAGACTGCCGCCGATGAAGGTTCGCGGTCGTCGGCCACGTCGAATGGATCGATTTCGTTCCGGTCGAGCGGCTGCCCGAGCGCGGCGCGATCCTGGTCGTCCCCGAGTCCTGGGGTCGGGCGGCAGGCGGAGGAGGCGTCGCGTCGGTCTGCCTCGCGCGCCTCGCCGGCGGGTGCACGTTCCTGACCGCGCTCGGCGACGATCCGTTCGGCCGGGCATCGGTCGAGGGGCTCGAGGCGCACGGCGTCTCGATGGACGTCGCCTGGCGCGACGCTCCCCAGCGCCGCGGGTTCTGCTACCTCGAGGCCGACGGCGAGCGGACGATCACGATACTCACCGACAAGCTCCGTCCGCGCCGCGACGAGCCGCTTGCCTGGGACGAGCTGGCCGGCGTTCGACGGCGTGTACTTCACGGGCGGCGACGCCGACGCGCTCCGCGCCGCCCGGGCCGCCCGCGTGCTCGTGGCGACGGCGCGGGAGCTCCCGACGATCCGCGAGGCGGGGGTGGAGCTCGACGCGCTCGTCCGCAGCGCCGCCGATCCCGACGAGGCCTACGACGGGTCGCTCGTCCCGCCGCCCCGCGTTGGTCGTCGTCACCGAGGGCGCGGCAGGCGGCAGGCTCGAGCCGGGCGGGCGCTACGAGGCGGCTCCCCTTCCCGCGGCGCTCGCCGATTCGTACGGCGCGGGCGACGCCTTTGCCGCGGGCCTCACGTTCGCCCTCGCCGAGGGCCGCTCACCGGCTGACGCGGCCGCCTTCGCCGCGACCCAGGCCGCCGAGCAGCTCACGCGCCGCGGCGCGTACTAGCCGCCCGCCGGCCAGCGCAGCGCCCGACTGGGGATTTGTGTTGCGCTGTGGCCAAGAGTGGGGTAAGGTGGGGCGAAGTGGAGGACGAGCGAAAGCGACGGACATGCTCCTCGGCGCCTACGAACACTCACTCGACGACAAGAACCGCGTGACGCTTGCCGGCCAAGTTTCGCCAGGCGTTCGCCAAGGGCGTGTTCGTGTCGCAGGGGATCGATCCCTGCCTCGTCGTCTATCCGCCCGACGGCTGGAACCGGCTCGTCGAGGGCCGCATGGCCGGGCTCGACCCGTTCAGCCGCGAGGCCCGGCAGATGAGCCGCTACCTGTTCGCGAACGCGAGCGAGGCGATCCCCGACAAGCAGGGGCGCATCTCGCTCCCCGCGGCGCTGCTCGGGCATGCGAGCCTGAAGCGGGAGGTCGTCGTCGTGGGTGTCCGTGACCACCTCGAGCTCTGGGCGCCGGACGCCTGGCGCAAGGAGCTCGACGATGTCGGAAGGAGCGCGGGTGATGTTGCAGAGCGCCTCGCAGGCTCAACGAGCTGACCACGTACCGGTTCTCGCGGATGAAGTGCGCGAGCTGCTCGCGGTCAAGCCGGGCGAGACCGTCATCGACGCCACCTTCGGCGCGGGCGGCCACGCACGCCTGCTCGCCGCCGACCTCGAGGGCAAGGGCCGCTTCATCGCGATCGACCGCGATCCCGGCGCCCGCACCTACTTCGACCGCTTCAAGCGCGGAACGCCCGTGCAGTCGCGCCTTCTGCGCGGCGACTTCTCCGTCGTCCTCGGCCAGCTGGCGCAAAACGGCGTCCGCGCCGACGCGATCCTCCTCGACCTCGGCGTCTCGAGCATGCAGATCGACCGCCCCGAGCGCGGCTTCTCGTACGCCGTGGACGCACCGCTCGACATGCGCATGGATCCCTCAGAGCCGCGGTCGGCCGCGGAGATCGTGAACGAGTCGAGCGAGCGCGAGCTCTCCGACATCTTCCGCCGCTATGGAGAGGAGCGCTTCTCGCGCCAGATCGCCCGCGCCATCGTCCGCCGCCGAGATGAGCAGCCCTTCGAGCGCACCCTCGATCTCGTCGAGGTCGTGCGCGCCGCGATCCCGGCGCCGCGACGCTTCGGCGACGGGCATCCCGCCAAGCGCGTGTTCCAGGCGCTCCGCATCGCCGTGAACGACGAGCTCGACTCGCTGGCCCGGGCGCTCCCCGAGGCCGTGTCGGTGCTGCGGCCCGGCGGGCGGATCGCCGTCATCAGCTTCCACTCGCTCGAAGACCGGATCGTGAAGCGCTTCCTCGCCGCCGAGGCCCGTGGCTGCGTGTGCCCGCCGGACTTCCCCGTCTGTGCGTGCGGTCGGGAGCCGAACGTTCGCCTGCTCGCCCGCAAGGCCGTTCGGCCGTCTCCCGCCGAGATCGCCGCCAACCCGCGTTCCGCCTCCGCGCGGCTGCGGGCCGCCGTCAAGACCGGGGAGGAGTGACATGGCTGCTACCGCTCCGGCACATGCTCCGGCGCGACCGCAACGAGCGCCGCGCACCGCGCCCGCGCCGAGGCGGGCACCCGCCACCCGTACTCGTCGCGCGGCGCGCCCCCGCGTGGCCGGCGGCGTTCTCTGGATCGTCATCGTCGCCGTCCTGCTCGCCGGGGTCGTGGCCGTCAACGTCGCCGCGCTCCAGCTGAACGTCGAGTCGCAGCGCCTCGACGAGCGCCGTGACAAGGCGCTCGCCGCCAACGCCGTCGCGCAGTCGGAGCTCTCGAGCCTCGGCGCCGCGTCGCGCATCGAGCGCGCCGCCAGGGCGATGGGCCTCGTCGCGCCGACCGAGACGAGCTACGTGGGCGTCCGGCGCAAGGACCGGTGAGCCAGAAGACGGTCAACCGGCGCGTCCGGCTGCTCGTCGGCATCTTCACGCTGGCGTTCGCGGTCGTGCTCGCCCGCGCGGGCTGGATCGAGGCCGTCCGCGGCCCGGCGCTCACGACGCTCGCCGCCAACCAGCACCGCGAGCAGGTCACCGTCCCCGCGCGCCGCGGGACGATCTACGACCGCACCGGCGTCGAGATTGCGATCGGCGAGCGTGCGATGACCGTCTACGCCAACCCGAAGCAGATCCGCGATCCCCGGGCGGTCGCGATCGCGGCCGGCCGCGCGCTCGGCGTCAGGCCCGAGAAGCTCTACGACCTGCTCCGCGACAAGTCGCTCGGCTTCGTCTACCTCGCCCGCAAGGCGGAGCCCGAGAAGGTCGAGAGCCTCATGAAGCAGGAGATCGTCGGCGTCGGCTCCTACCCCGAGGAACGCCGGACGTACCCGCTCGGCAACGTCGCGTCCGAGGTGATCGGCTACGCAGGCGTCGACAACAACGGCCTCGCCGGCCTCGAGCTGACGCTCGACAAGCAGCTCCGCGGCCGCGATGGGAAGAAGACCGTCGTCCGCGACCCGCTCGGCCATGCGCTGAACGTGATCGACGAGCAGAAGGCCGTCGACGGAAGCGACGTCTACCTCACGATCGACAACACGCTCCAGCGCAAGGTGGAGCAGGTGCTCGAGGCGACGCGGGCGCGCTGGAACGCGAAGGCCGCCACCGCCGTCATCCTCGACCCGCACACCGGCGGCGTGCTCGCGATGGGCGTCGTCCCGGGCTTCGACGCGAACAAGTACCCGACGGTCGCGCGCGACAGGCAGCGCAACCGGGCCGTCACGGACACGTACGAGCCCGGCTCCACGTTCAAGGTCGTGACGCTCGCCGGCGTGCTCGAGACCGGGACCGTGACGCCGAAGACGAGCTTCGTCCTCCCGTACTCGATCGAGGTCGCTGACCGCGTCATCCACGACGCCATGCCGCGCGGGACGCAGCGGATGACCGTGGCGGAGATCCTCTCGCACTCGTCGAACGTCGGCACGATCACGCTGGCGCTCGGCCTCGGGCGCGACCGCCTGAGCAACTGGATCTCGAAGTTCGGGTTCGGCAAGCCGACCGGGATCGACTACCCCGGCGAGAGCGGCGGCATTGTTCTCCCGCCTGAAAATTGGTCGGGCTCGACGATCGGGAACGTGCCGATCGGCCAGGGGATCGCGGTGACGCCGCTCCAGATGGCGCGGGTCTACGGCGCGCTCGCCAACAACGGCGTCGCGATCCAGCCGCATCTCGTCGACCGCATCGGCGACGAGGACTCGCGCCGGGCCAAGCGGCAGCGGCTCATGTCCAAGAAGACCGCGCGCCAGATCCGCGCGATGCTGAAGAACGTGGTCTTGGACGGCTCCGGCATCGAGGCGCAGATCCCCGGCTACGTCGTCGCGGGCAAGACCGGCACGGCCGCCAAGCCGGATCCCGTGCTCGGCGGGTACTCGACGACCAAGTACGTCGCGTCGTTCGTCGGCTTCGTCCCCGCGGGCAGGCCTCGCTTCGTCGTCCTCGTCACCGTGGACGAGCCGAAGGGCGTGATCTGGGGCGGCACGATCGCCGCGCCGGCCTTCCGCGACATCGCGCAGTTCGCGCTCCAGTACCTCGAGGTTCCCCCGGACAAGCCGGGCGAGGTAGCGACGCAGTAGCGGCCAGGGCCGCGGGTAGGATCGCGGCATCGATCTCGAGGTCTTGAGCCAGGCCGTGCGGCCGCTCCGCACGCTCAACGCCGCCCCGACCGACGTCGCCGATCTCGCGTACGACACGCGCCGCGTGACGGCCGGGGCGCTCTTCGTCTGCGTCCCGGGATTCCGCTCCGACGGGCACGACTTCGCCGCGGCGCGCGGTTGCGGACGGTGCCGTCGCGCTCGTGGTCGAGCGAGAGCTGGACGTGCCGGTACCGCAGCTCGTGGTCGCGGATGCGCGCGCGGCGATGGGGCTCGCGGCGGACGCGTTCTTCGGGTTTCCGACGCGGGAGCTGCAGGTCGGCGCGGTGACCGGGACGAACGGGAAGACGACCACGGCGTTCCTGCTCTACTCGGTGCTGGCGGAGGCCGGGCTGCGGCCGGGACTGGTCGGGACGATCGAGAGCCGCGTCGGCGGGGAGCGGCGGGAGGTCGTGCACACGACGCCCGAGTCGCTCGATCTCCAGCGGACGTTCCGCGAGATGCTCGACGCGGGCGACCGCAGCTGCGCGCTGGAGGCGTCGTCCCACGGGTCGGAGCTGCGGCGGCTCGTCGGCGTCCGCTTCGCGGCGCTCGCCTTCACCAACCTTTCTCCCGAGCACCTGGATCTGCACGGGACGCTGGAGGCCTACTTCGACGCCAAGCGCCGGCTCTTCGTCGAGCCCGACGTGGACGGGCACCGTCCTCCGGCGGCCGTGAACGTCGGGCGATCCCTGGGGGCGGCGGCTCGCGGAGGAGTTGCGCGGGCTCGGCGATTCGCCGCTGACGTTCGCTCTCGCCGGGGACGCGGCGCTCGTGCCCGAGGGGCTCGAGCTCGGCGCTTGGGGCTCGCGGTTCTCCGTCGGCGGGCTGGAGCTCGAGACCCGGCTGCGCGGCCGCTTCAACGTCGAGAACGTCCTCGCGGCGGTCGCGCTGGCGCGGCTGCTCGGCGTCGAGGACTCGGCCGTCGTGCGCGGCGTCGCCGGCGTCGAGGGTGTTCCCGGCCGGTTCGAGGCCGTGGACGAGGGCCAGCCGTTCACCGTGCTCGTGGACTACGCGCACACGCCGGACGCACTCGCGAACGTGCTCGCCGAGGCGCGCGCGCTCGCGACCGGGCGGCTCGTGGTCGTGTTCGGCTGCGGCGGCGACCGCGACCGGGCCAAGCGGCCGCTCATGGGCGGCGTGGCGTCCGAGTTCGCCGACGTGGTCATCGTCACGTCGGACAATCCGCGCAGCGAGGATCCGGACGCGATCATCGCCGAGGCGCTTGCCGGGACGAACGGGAACGCGTCGGTGGAGCCCGACCGGGCGGCGGCGATCGAGCGGGCCCTCGGGCTGGCGGAGGAAGGCGACGTGGTGGTGATCGCCGGCAAGGGCCACGAGCAGGGCCAGGAGTTCGCCGACCGGACGATCCCGTTCGACGACCGCGAGGTCGCGCGCGAGGCGCTGCGCCGGCTCGGAGAGACGGGCGGGCCAGTGACCAGCGCGCGAAATTGGCACAGATTCGGCACAGACACGTGCGCATTTCCTCGGTACCGTCGAAGGCGGGTGGCGGGTGGTTCACTCCCCTCCCAGGGTGGGGCGCGCGCGCGTGAAACTAGAGACCGCCCGCGGAGGCCGACGCTCGTGATCGCGCTCCCGCTGGACGAGATCGCGGCGCTGGCGCCGGGCGAGCTGCGGCGGGCCGACGGGGCCACCGAGGCGACGGGGCTCACGGTCGACTCGCGCACCACGCGGCCCGGGCGACCTCTTCGTCGCCGTCGGCCGCGGGGTCGACTTCGTCGACGAGGCGCTCGCCGCCGGAGCCGCCGCGGCGCTAATCCCCGAAGACGCCTTCGCCGAGCTCGCCGCGATCGGCCGCGCCGTCCGCGAACGCTCGAGCGCGAGGGTCGTCGGCATCACCGGCTCGATCGCCAAGACGTCGACGAAGGACATCCTCGCCGCGCTCTGCCGTCCGCTCGCGCGCACGGTCGCGGCCGAGGGAAGCCAGAACAACGAGATCGGACTTCCGCTCACACTCGGCCGGCTCGAGCCCGACACCGAGGTCTGCGTGCTCGAGATGGGCATGCGCGGCCTGGGCCAGATCGCCGAGCTCTGCGAGACCGCGCAGCCGCAGATCGGGGTGATCACGAAGATCGGCCCCGTCCACCTCGAGCTGCTCTCGACGCTCGAGCACGTCGCGCAGGCGAAGGCCGAGCTGATCGGCGCGCTGCCGCCCGGCGGGACGGCCGTCGTCCCCGCAGGAGATCCGCTGCTCGAGCCGTACCTGAAGCGCGAGGACATCCAGGTGATTCGCTTCGGCCCAAACGGCGACGTCGAGCTGGTCTCGTTCACGTCGCGCGGCGACGCCTCCACCGTCGAGGTGTCGGTCTTCGGCGAGCGGATCTCGCTCGAGCTCCCGTTCTCGTCGCGCTACAACGCCGAGAACGTGCTCGCCGCGCTCGGCGCCTACCGCGCGCTCGGACTGCCGCTCGCGAGGGCGCGGGAGGGCGCCGCCAAGATCACGCTGTCGCGCTGGAGGGGGGAGGAGACGCAGCTCCCCGACGGCGGGCTCCTCATCAACGACGCGTACAACGCGAACCCGCTCTCGATGACCGCCGCGCTCGAGCATCTCGCCGAGCGCGCCGCGGGGCGTCGCACCGTCGCGGTCCTCGGGGACATGGCCGAGCTGGGGTCGGGCGCCGCCGCGTACCACCGGGAGATCGGCGCCGTCGCGGCGCGCACCGGCGTCGCCGCGCTGGTCGCCGTCGGCCCGCTCGCCCGCGGCTACCTCGAGGGGGCGCGCGGCGTCCACGAGACCCGCTGGGCCCACGCGGCCGCCGACTCGATTCCGCTCGTCCACGCCGTGCTCCAGCCGGGCGACTGCATCCTCCTCAAGGGCTCGCGCGCGATGGGCCTCGAGGTCGTCGCCGACGCCCTGGCGGTCGATCCCGCCTAATGGAGAAAGTCCTCCTCTCCGGGATCATCGGGATGGTGATCTCAATCGCCGCGGGCCCGAAGTTCATCGACTTCCTGCGCCGGAACGAGCTCGGCCAGCAGATCCGCGAGGAGGGCCCCGCCGGACACGTCGTCAAGCAGGGGACGCCGACCATGGGCGGCCTCCTGATCATGATCTCGATGTCCGTCCCGTTCCTCATCTTCACGCAGCGGACGCTGCCCGCCCTCACCGTCTTCTTCGTCACGCTCGGCTGCGCGGCGATCGGCTTCGCGGACGACTGGACGAAGCTCACGCACCGCCGCTCCCTCGGCCTGCCCGGCCGCTGGAAGCTCGCTGCTGCTCGCGATCATCACCGGCGTCGTCGCGCTCGTCGTTTGGGACGCGGACTTCAAGACCAGCGTCTACATCCCGCTCGTCAACTTCGACCTGCCGCTCGGGTTCGCCTGGTACGGACTCCTCTTCATCATCATCGCGGGGGCCGCGAACGGGGTGAACCTGACCGACGGTCTCGACGGCCTCGCCGCCGGCACCTCCACGATCGCGCTCTTCACGTACACGGCGATGGGCGTCGTCGCCTACCTCGTGAGCGTGCGCGCGCGGACGCCCGATCCCGAGCAGCTCGACCTCGCCATCCTCGGCGCCAGCCTGATCGGGGCCTCGATCGGATTCCTCTGGTACAACGCCTTCCCCGCGCAGGTCTTCATGGGCGACACGGGCTCGATGGGCCTCGGCGGCGCGCTCGCGGCGTTCGCGATCATGACGAAGACCGAGGCGCTGCTCCTGCTGATCGGCGGGATCTTCGTGATCGAGGCGCTGTCGGTGATCGTGCAGGTGGTGGTCTACAAGTGGAAGGGCCGGCGCGTGCTCCTCATGGCGCCGCTCCACCACCATTTCGAGATGAAGGCGTGGTCGGAAACCCGGATCATGGTGCGCTTCTGGATCACCGCCGGGATCCTCTGCGCCTGCGCCTTCGTCCTCTACTACCGCTACTTCAGCGAGTTCGCGTCGTAACCCGACTTAGTTGCAGACTGCAACTTGGCGGGGGAACCGTGTGTCCATGCGCCTCGAGCAGTAACAGTCTGCAACTAGGCAGGTTCGTGCGCTTCGCGTGACTCTTTCGCGAGAGCCAGCCGCTCGAAGTGGGGGCGGTCTCGTCGGGCGAGTGGCGGCTGAGGACGTACTCCTCGGCGAACTCGGCGGCGGCCGGAAACCCGGTCGCGCGGATGCGCTCCGCGGCCGCCCCGAGGTCGTACTCGGTGCGGCGGAGCGCCACCTCGGGCGCGATGAGCGCCCAGTAGGCGCCCGGCTCGTTCTCGTACGGCATCCCGACGCTGCCGGCGTTCACGTAGCGCAGCCCGTCGACGTGGCGCTCCATCTGGGAGTGCGTGTGCCCCCCGACGACGAGCGCCGCGTCGACCCCGGCGAAGAGCCGGCGCAGCCGCTCGGGCGAGGTCTCGAGCGTGACGATCTCCTCGTCGCTTCGCGGCGTTCCGTGGCAGACGAGCGTGTCGGCGATCCGCGCGGTCGGAGGGAGGCCCGCCAGGAACGCGAGCGTCTCGGCGTCCAGTTGCTCCGCGCACCAGCGCGCCTGCTCGAGGAGCTCGTCCTCGGACGGCTCGGCGCCGGCGGCCTCGACCACGGCGCGCTCGCCGTTTCCGTGGATGTAGACGAGCCGGTCGCCCAAGGAACGGAGCAGCGCGATCGACTCGGCCGGCATCGGCCCCGAGACCGTGTCGCCGCCGCACACGATGACGTCTGCGCCCCGAAACGCCGGGCTCCGCGAGCACGGCCTCGAGCGCGGGAAGATTCCCGTGGACGTCGAAGAGAGCGGCGACACGCATCGCCCTGGATCATGGCCGATTTCGACCTTCCCGCAAACGCACTCGTCCTCGGGCTCGCCCGCTCCGGGCAGGCCGCCGCGCGGGCGCTCGTGCGCCACGGCGTGACGGTGCTCGCGGCCGACCGAAACGAGGAGCTGGACGCGGGGAGGCTTCGAGCGGAGGGCGTAGAAGTGCGACTCGGCGCGGACAACCCCGCGCTGCTCGACGGCATGGACCTGCTCGTGAAAAGCCCCGGAGTCCCGGCGGAGGCGCCGCTCGTCGCCGCTGCGCGCGAGCGTGCCCTGCCCGTGTGGAGCGAGGTCGAGCTCGGCTACCGGCTCCTCCCGAACCCGATCCTCGGCGTCACCGGCACGAACGGGAAGACGACGACGACCGAGCTGCTCGGCGCCATCTTCCGGGCCGCCGGACGCCCCGTCGAGGTCGCCGGGAACGTCGGCCGCCCGCTGACCGCGCTCGACGGCGAGGCCGAGCCGGACGCCTGGGTCGTCTGCGAGCTGTCGAGCTTCCAGCTCGAGGACATCGACCGCTTCCGCGCGCCCATCGGCGTGCTCCTCAACGTGACGCCCGACCATCTCGACCGCCACGGCGACCTGGGCCGCTACGAGGCCGCGAAGCTGCGCCTGTTCGAGAACCAGCAGGACGGCGATACGGCGATCGTCCCCGCCGGCTATCGGGCGATCCCCGGCGCCGCGACCCGCATCGAGTTCTCAGGCGCCGACGCGCTGCCCGCCGAACCCGGGATCCCCGGGGAGCACAACCGTGAGAACGCCGCCGCCGCCACCGCGGCCGCGCGGGCCGCCGGAATCCCGGACGAGGCGATCGCCATCGGCCTGCGCAACTTCACCGGCGTGCCGCACCGGCTCGAGACCGTCCGCGAGCTCGACGGCGTGCGCTTCGTCAACGACTCGAAGGCGACGAACCCCGAGGCGGCCGAGCGCGCGCTCACGGCGTTCCCGGGCGCCGGGCTCCACGTCATCCTCGGGGGCTCGCGCAAGAGCGCCGACTTCACCGGGCTCGCCCGGTCGGCCGCCGAGCGGGGAGTCCGCCGCGCGTACCTGATCGGCGACTCGGCCGGACGAGATCGCGCCCGCGCTCGCCGCGGCCGGCGTTCCCTTCGCGGAATCGGGCGACCTCGCGACGGCGGTGCACGAGGCCGTCGCAGCCGCTGAGCCCGGCGACGTCGTCCTCCTCTCGCCCGCCTGCGCGAGCTTCGACCAGTTCCGCGACTACGAGGACCGCGGCGACCGCTTCCGCGCGCTCGTGGAGCTCCTGTGAAGCGTCCCCGCACGAACCTCGAGTACCACCTGCTCCTGCTCGTCACGCTCGGCCTGGTCGCGTTCGGGCTCGTCATGGTCTACAGCGCCAGCTCGGGCCGCGCCGCCGTCGCCTCGGGGGACCCCGCGTACTACCTGAAGCGCCAGGGGATCTACGCGGCGATCGGGCTCGTCGTGCTGCGCGGTCCTCTCGCGCGTGCGCTTCCAGTCGCTGCGCTACGCGGGCGGGCCGCTGCTGCTCGTCACCTTCGGGCTGCTCGTCGCCGTGCTCGCCGATCGGCACCTCGGTGAACGGCGCCCGCCGCTGGCTGCCGTTCGGCGTCATCGACTTCCAGCCGTCCGAGCTCGCGAAGCTGGCCGTGGTGCTCTGGCTCGCGGGCTACCTCTGCCGCCGCCGGCCGCCGCAGTCGCTCTCGGAGCTCCTGAAACCCGTCGGCCTGACCGTCCTCGCCGTCTGCGCGCTCATCCTCGCGGAGCCTGACCTCGGAACCGCGATCGCGATCGTCGTCACCGTCGCGGCCATGTTGGTCGTCGCGGGTACGCCGCTGCGGGTGCTCGGCGGCGCCGCCGGGATCATGGTCGGCCTCGCCCTGGCGGCGATCTGGTTCGAGCCGTACCGGCGCGAGCGCATGCTCGCCTTCCTCGATCCGTGGTCGGACTCGGAGGGCGCCGGCTTCCAGACCGTGCAGGCGCTGATCGCG
The DNA here is from genome assembly GCA_963724315.1 of uncultured Actinomycetes bacterium. Taxonomy (GTDB): domain Bacteria; phylum Actinomycetota; class Thermoleophilia; order Gaiellales; family Gaiellaceae; genus CAVRUF01. The sequence goes on from CAVRUF010000009.1 coordinate 305,804, forward strand.
CTCGGCTCGGGCGGCTTCTTCGGCGTCGGTCTCGGCGAGAGCGTCCAGAAGATCAACTTCCTGCCGGAATCGACGACCGACATGATCGTCGCGATCGTCGGCGAGGAGCTGGGCCTCGCGGCGTCACCGCCGTCGTCATCGCCTTCGCCGTGTTCGCCTACGCGGGTCTGACCGTCGCGGCGCGGACGAAGGATCCGTTCGCCAAGCTCGCCGCCGCAGGGCTCACGACACTCGTCGCGGGCCAGGCGCTCGTCAATCTCGCCGCCGTCCTGGGCCTCGCCCCGCTGACCGGAATCCCGCTTCCGTTCGTGAGCTACGGAGGCTCGAGCCTGATCGTCGGGCTCGCGGCCGTGGGCATCCTCCTTAACATCGCGTCCAACGATGGCGTCGCAGCGACCGATCGAGTGCCTGATCGCGGCCGGGGGGACGGCAGGTCACGTCCTACCGTCGCTCGCGGTGGCCGACGCCCTGCGCCGGCGCGGCGCGAGCGTCCGGTTCGCCGGCGCGCAGCGAGCTGAGGCCGAGCTCGTCCCGGCCGCCGGGTATCCGCTCGAGCAGTTCCGGGTGGAGGGCCTGCCGCGGCGACCGAGCGTTGCGCTGGCCCGCGCGGTCGCGGTGGACGCCGCCGCGATCCCGGCCTGCCTGAAGATCCTCCGCCGCGTGCGGCCCGACGTCGTGCTCGGTGGCGGCGGGTACGTCTCCGGCCCGATGGTGGCGGCGGCGCGGCTCCTGCGGATCCCGGTCGCGCTCACCGAGGCCGACGCGCACCTGGGCCTTGCCAACCGCTGGGCGGCGCCGTTTGCGAAGCGCGTCTTCCTCGCCTTTCCGATTCCGGGCCGCAAGGGCGGCAAGTACCGCGTCGTCGGCCGGCCCATCCCCGCGCGCTCCGTGGCGACCGATCCGGCGGAGGCGCGCGCCCGCTTCGGCCTGCCCCGCGGACGGGCCCGGTCGTGCTCGTCTTCGGCGGCAGCATGGGCGCCCGCGCGCTGAACGAGGCGGCCGTGGAGGCGCTCGGCGCCGAGGGCCCGGCCGTGCTCCATCTCTGCGGCGAGACGCATCTCGAGACGCTGCGCGACCGGGTGAGCCGCGCCGGACTACGTGCTGCTCGGCTTCACGGACGACTTCGGCGCGGCGCTGGCGGCTGCGACGCTCGTGGTCGCGCGCGCGGGCGGCTCGGTGTGGGAGGTCGCCGCCGCGGGCAAGCCGGCGCTGCTCGTCCCGTATCCGTCCGCGACCGCGGATCACCAGACGAAGAACGCGCGCTTCTTCGAGCAGGGCGGCGGCGCGATCGTCGTCCCCGAGGAGCGGCTCTATCTCGGCGGGCAGGTCGACGGAGCTGCTCGCGGATCCCGACCGCCTCGCGGCGATGGGCGCGGCGATGCTCGCGCTGGCCCGCCCGGACGCGGCCGACGTGATCGCCGAGGAGGTGCTGGCGCTTGTCTCTTGAAGGCCGGAAGTTCTGGCTCGTCGGCATCGGCGGCTCGGGGCTCTCCGCGTACGCGCTCGTCGCCCGCGGCTGGGGCGCCGAGGTGGCCGGCTGGGACCGCAAGGAGACGCCGTACCTGGCTCCCGGTGCGCGAGGCCGGGATTCCGGTGACCGTGTCGGACGAGCCGCCCGCGCCGCCGGACGGGCTTCGACGCGGTCGTGTCGACCGCCTACGCCGGACGAGTGGCGCGGCAAGCCGCGGGCCGAGCTGCTCGCCGAGCTGGCCGCGCAGGCGCCGACGATCGTGGTCTCGGGCGCGCACGGAAAGACGACGACCGCGGCGATGATCGCGTTCGTCCTCGACCGGCTCGGGCTCGACCCGGCGTTCGCGATCGGCGGCGAGGTGCCGCAGCTCGGCGCCAACGCGCGCGCCGGAAGCGGCTGGTTCGTGGTCGAGGGCGACGAGTCGGACCGCACCGTCGCGTCGCTGCCCGCGCGGATCGCCGTGATCACGAACGTCGATCTCGACCACCACACGACCTTCGGCTCGCAGGCCGAGGTGGCGGAGCTCTACGCCGAGTGGCTCGCCGGGCTTCCGGACGTGCAGGTCGTGCGCGGCGACACGCTCGAGCCCGTCGATCTTCCGCTCGCCGTGCCCGGGGAGCACAACCGGCGCAACGCGGCCGCCGCCTTGGCCGCGCTCGAGCTGGCCGGTGTCGCGCGCGCCGACGCCGAGGCGGCGATCGTGGAGTTCCGCGGCGCCGGACGGCGGCTCGAGCCGCGCGGCGAGGCCGGCGGCGTGCAGGTGCTCGACGACTACGCCCACCATCCGGCGGAGCTGGCCGCGACGATCGCCGCGGCGCGGGAGCTCTCCGACGGCCGCCTCGTCGTCCTCTTCCAGCCGCACCTCTTTTCGCGGACGCTGCTATCTGGCCCGCGACTTCGCCGACGCGCTCGCCGCCGCCGACGCGGCGTGCGTCACGGACATCTACGCCGCGCGGGAGGACCCGATCCCCGGCGTGACCGGGAAGCTCATCGTCGAACGGCTGTGCGAGCGCAGGCCGGGCATGCCGGTGGGCTGGGCGCCGACGCCGGCCGAGGCCGTGGCAGCTCGTCGCGGCGCAGGCGCGGCCGGGCGGGATCGTCATCACCGCCGGCGCCGGAGACGTGGACGCCGCCGTTCCGGCGCATCCTCGACGGCTCGGCGGCCGATGAGACGCCGAGGGAGGAGGGCGTCGCGCTCTCGCGCTACACGACGCTCGGCACCGGCGGGCCGGCGCGCTTCTTCGCGGCGCCGTCCACGGAGGACGAGCTGGTCGAGCTCCTCGCGTGGGCGCGCGACGAGGGGCTCGCAGCGGCGCCGGTCGGGCTCGGCTCGAACCTGCTCGTCGCGGACGAGGGCTTCCCCGGGCTGGCGCTGAAGCTCTCCGGCGAGCTCGCGGCCGCACACGCGCGAGGGCGAGCGGCTGCACGCGGGCGGAGGGGCCGTCGCTCGCGGTCTGCCTGCATCGGGCACGCGACGCCGGTCTCGGCGGCTTCGAGTTCGCGTGCGCGATCCCGGGGACGGTCGGCGGCGCCGTGTGGATGAACGCCGGCGCGTACGGCAGCGACATCTCCCAGGTGCTCGAGCGCGCGCTCGTCGCGGACGCGGATGGAGCCCGCTGGCTGACTCCGGCCGAGCTGGGCCTCAGCTACCGGCGCTCCGGGCTGCGCTCCGGCCAGGTCGTCGCAGGCGCGGAGTTCCGGCTCGCGCCGAAGCCCGTGGACGAGATCAAGGCCACCGTCGCCGAGCTCCAGGCGCAGCGCAAGGAGGCGCAGCCGACGAACAAGCGCACCTTCGGGAGCGTGTTCAAGAACCCGGAGCACGAGCTGAGCGCCGGGCGGCTGCTCGAGGCCTGCGGCCTGCGCGGGTTCGCCATCGGCGGGCGCCTGCATCTCGCCCGAAGCACGCGAACTTCATCGAGAACGCAGGCGGGGCGACGACGGCCGACGCGGTTGCGCTGATCGTCGAGGCGCGGCGGCGCGCGCTCGAGCGGTTCGGCGTCCGGCTCGAGCCCGAGGTGCAGCTGCTCGGCCCGGTCGAGATTCCCGCGTAGGACGAGCGCCCCGCGCGGCGAAGAACCCCGCATGTCGCGAAGAGCGGCCCTTGCAGTCGCGCGCACGCCGTCTCATCGGCCTGCGCTCTCGTTGCCCACGGGCGCGATCTGGCGCGCCGTCGCAATCGCCGTCTGCGTCTTCGCCGCTTTGGCCCTCGCCTACGTGGCCGCGCGGCAAACGTCCGCCTTCGCCGTGCAGACGATCAAGATCACGGGCGCGAAGCGCGAGGTGAAGCAGGAGGTACGCGCCGCGTTGGCCGCGTACGAAGGTCAAAGCCTCGTCGCCATCGATCCCGCCGATGTGGAGCGCACCCTGGCCGCCGTCCCGGTGGTGCGCTCCGCGCATGTCGACCGGGCGTTTCCGCACACGCTGAAGATCCAGATCCAGGCCGAACGTCCGCTGGCGGTGTACCGCGACGGCCCGAAGGCCTGGGTCGTGTCGCGGACGGGCCGGGTGCTCGCCGAGATCAAGCCCAACGAGCAGCTCGAGCTTCCGCGCATCAAGGCGGAGGTCAAAGGCGTGCCGAAGGTGGGGAAGACGCTCGGCGGCACCGATGCGCTCACCGCGCTCCTCGCGCTCCAGGCCGTGCCGAAGCGGCTGCCCGGCAAGGTGCTCTACGCACAGATCGACACGACCGGCGTGACGCTCATCCTGGCAGGGTCGAGGCTCGAGATCAGAATCGGCGAGCCGCGCGATCTCGAGGCGAAACTGGCCGCTGCGGTCGCCGTCCTGCACGCCCTTCCGGCCGACGAAGCCGCCACCGTGGGCTACGTCGACGTCAGCGTTCCCGAGCGCGCCGTCACGGGACCCGTGTCTCAACCCTCAAGTGAGAGTTTAGAGTCGGAAGAATAACTCCCTGCAAACGAGGCGTTTGACAGGGATTTTTCCACAGCGTACTCTGCTGGGACGCTCAACCCGTACTTCAGACCTATGAGAGATCAAACAGGCAGCTATCTAGCGGTGATCAAAGTCGTCGGCATCGGCGGCGGAGGATCCAACGCGGTCAACCGCATGGTCGACGCAGGCCTCAAGGGCGTCGAGTTCGTCGCGGTGAACACCGACGCGCAGGCGCTGCTCATGTGCGACGCCGACCTGAAGCTCCATATCGGCGCCACCTCGACGCGCGGCCTCGGCGCCGGCGCGAACCCCGAGGTCGGCAAGTCCGCTGCGCTCGAGAGCCGCGACGAGATCAAGGAGGCGCTCAAGGGCGCGGACATGGTCTTCGTCACGGCGGGCGAGGGCGGCGGCACCGGAACGGGCGGCGCGCCGATCATCGCGGAGACCGCTCGAGAGTTGGGAGCGCTGACGGTCGGCGTCGTCACCAGGCCGTTCTCCTTCGAGGGCCGCCGGCGCGCCGAGCAGGCGCAGCTCGGCATCTCCGCGCTGCAGGAGATGGTGGACACGCTGATCGTGATCCCGAACGACCGGCTGCTCCAGGTCGTCCAGCACGAGACCTCGGTCGTGGACGCGTTCCGCATGGCGGACGACGTCCTGCGCCAGGGCGTGCAGGGCATCACCGACCTCATCACCGTCCCCGGGCTCGTCAATCTCGACTTCGCGGACGTGCGGACGATCATGCGCGACGCCGGCTCCGCGCTCATGGGCATCGGCGAGGCCGACGGCCCGAACCGTGCCGGCGAGGCGGCCAAGGCCGCGGTGTCGTCGCCGCTCCTCGAGTCGTCGATCGACGGTGCGACCGGCGTGCTCCTCAACATCAGCGGCGGCCCGGACATCGGGCTCTTCGAGGTCAACGAGGCGGCCGAGGTCGTGACCGAGGCGGCCGACCAGAACGCGAACGTGATCTTCGGCGCGGTCATCAACGAGTCGCTCGCCGGCTCGGTGCGCGTCACGGTGATCGCGACGGGATTCGGCGAGATCAAGCGGCGCAAGGAGCGCAAGGGCCGCATCAGCGAGACGCCGAGCGAGGAGCAGAGCAGCGGCTTCGACGTCCCGTCGGACATCCTCGAAGTCCCCTCGTTCCTCCGCGACGACTAGACCGAACCGATAGAACTTCGCGGACGATGCGTCCGCCCCGCGAGCCTTTTCGGATCAAGATGGTCGAGCCGATCCGGGCGACCACGCGCGACGAGCGCCAGGGAGCGCTCGAGATCGCCGGCTGGAACGTCTTCCAGCTCGCGGCGCGCGACGTCGAGCTCGACCTGCTGACCGACTCGGGCACGGGCGCGATGAGCAACACGCAGTGGGCGGCGCTCATGCTCGGCGACGAGTCGTACGCGGGGTCGCAGAGCTTCACGCGGTTCCAGGCCGCCGTCGAGGAGGTGCTCGGCTTCCCGTTCGTCGTGCCGGCGCACCAGGGGCGCGGCGCCGAGGGCGTCTTCTTCGGGGCCGTCATCGATCCGGGCGAGATCGTCCCGTCGAACGCCCACTTCGACACGACCCGCGCGCACATCGAGATCCGCGACGGGATCGCGCTCGACCTGCCGTGCTCCGAGGCCGCCGACCCGGCGACGACGCGCCGTTCAAGGGGAACATGGACGTCGCGCGGCTCGTCGAGCTGCTCGACGGGCCGGACGGGGACAAGGTCTCGATCGTGATGCTGACGCTCACGAACAACGCGGGCGGCGGTCAGCCGGTCTCGCTCGAGAACATCCACGCCGTGGCCGCCGTCGCCCGCGAGCACGACAAGAAGCTCGTCCTCGACATCGCCCGGTTCGCCGAGAACGCGTGGTTCATCCACGAGCGCGAGCCCGGCTACGCGGACGTGCCGTTGCCGCAGATCGTGCGCGAGATGATGGCCGACGCCGACGGCGTCCTCATGAGCGCGAAGAAGGATGCGATCGCGAACATCGGCGGCTTCGTCGCCATTCGCGACGACGAGGAGTTCTTCACCGGCCTGCAGATGCGCGGCGTCGTCACCGAGGGCTTCCCGACGTACGGCGGCCTCGCCGGGCGTGACCTCGAGGTGATCGCGGTCGGCCTGTACGAGGTCATGGACGAGGAGTACCTGCGGCACCGCGTCGCCCAGGTCGCCTACCTCGGCGAGTCGCTCGCCGCGGCCGGGGCCTCGGTCGTCCAGCCGACCGGCGGCCACGCGGTCTACCTGAACGCGGGCGAGACGCTTCCGCACATTCCCGCCGGCCGAGTTCCCGGGCTGGGCGCTCTCGTGCGCGCTCTACCTCGCGGGCGGCGTGCGCGGCGCCGAGATCGGGTCGGTCATGGCCGGCCGCGATCCGGCGACGGGAGAAAACCGCCATCCGCGGCTCGAGCTCCTGCGGCTCGCGGTTCCGCGCCGCGTCTACACCTCGCGCCAGCTCGAGCACGCCGCCGACGCGATGGCGGAGATCCTCGAGAAGCCGGAGGCGGTCCCCGGATACGAGCTCGTCTCCGAGGCGCCCGTGCTGCGGCATTTCACCGCGCGGTTCCGGCCGCTCGCCGCCGGTTAGGATCGCGCCACGTGGAGACGCTTCGCCGCACGCCGCTCTACGAGCGACACGCCGAGCTCGGCGCACGCCTCGTCCCGTTCGCCGGGTGGGAGATGCCGGTGCAGTACACCTCGATCGGCGACGAGCACCGCGCCGTTCGCACGTCGGCCGGCGTCTTCGACGTCTCGCACATGGGCCAGCTCGTCCTCGACGGGGACGGTGCGACCGACTACCTCCAGGCGCGCCTTTCGAACGACCTCGACCGCATCGGCGCCGCGCAGGCGCAGTACACGCTGCTCACGAACGAGCGCGGCGGGATCACCGACGACCTGATCGCCTACCGCGGCGGCGCCGACGACTACCTCCTCGTCGTGAACGCGTCGAACGTCGAGCCCGATCATGCCGCGCTGCCGGAGACGCGCAACGTGTCCGACGAGTGGGCGCTCCTCGCCGTGCAGGGACCGGAGGCGCTCGACCGGCTCGGGATCGAGATCGCGCCGTTCACGCACCGCCGCGACGACGTTCTCGGCGTCCAGTGCTTCATCGGCGGCACCGGCTACACCGGCGAGCGCGGCTGCGAGCTCGGCTGCGACCCGGAGGACGCCGTGCGCCTGTGGGACGCGATCCTCGAGCGCGGCGTCGTCCCCTGTGGGCTCGGCGCGCGCGACACGCTGCGGCTCGAGGCCTGCTACCCGCTGCACGGCCAGGACATCGGCCCGGACCGCACGCCGATCGCGGCGGGTCTCGGCTGGGCGTGCTCGCTCGACAAGGAGTTCACGGGCGTCGAGGTGCTCCGCCGCGAGAAGGAGGAGGGCCCGGCCGAGAAGCTCGTCGCGTTCACGATGGTGGACAAGGGCATCCCGCGCGCGGGCATGCCGGTCGCCGAGGGCGGCGTCGTCACCTCGGGAACGCTGTCGCCGATGCTCGACGAGGGCATCGGCCTCGCCTACGTGCCGGCCGCGCTGGCCGAGCCGGGCATCGAGATCACGATCGACCTTCGCGGCCGTCCGCGCCGCGCCCGTATCGTCCCGAAGCCGTTCATCAAGGGGAAGGAGAGCTGATGGCCGCCGACGAGAGCTATCCGAGCGATCTCAAGTACCACCACGAGCACGACTGGGCCCGCATCGACGGCGACGTCGCCACGCTGGGCATCACCTGGTACGCGCAGGACTCGCTCGGCGAGATCGTCCACTACGAGGCGCCCGAGGACGGCGCGGTGCTCGCGAAGGACGAAAGCTACGGCGAGGTCGAGTCGGTGAAGGCGGTGTCCGACGTGATCGCGCCGCTCTCCGGCGAGGTGATCGAGGTGAACGCCGCGCTCATCGACGCGCCTGAGACGATCAACGAGGATCCGTACGGCGACGGCTGGCTCGTGAAGATCAAGCTGTCCGATCCCGACGAGGTGGAGTCGCTCCTCTCGGTCGAGGCGTACAAGAAGGTGCTCGAGGACCTGTGAGCCGCGCGCTGCCGTTTCTGTCGCTGACGGACGAGGACCGCGAGGAGATGCTCGCGGCGATCGGGGTCGCCTCGGTCGAGGAGCTCTTCCGCGACATCCCGGAGGCGGTGCGCTTCCGGGGCGAGCTGGCGCTCGAGCCGGCGCTCTCCGAGCAGGAGATCGTCGCGCACCTGACCGAGCTGGCCGAGCGAAACGCGCACACGGGCCGCGAGCTGTCGTTCCTCGGCGCGGGGATCTACGACCACTACGTCCCGGCGTTCGTCGACGCGATGCTCGCGCGCGGCGAGTTCCTGACCGCGTACACGCCGTACCAGCCGGAGATGAGCCAGGGGACGCTGCAGGCGATCTTCGAGTACCAAACGGCGGTCTGCGAGCTGACCGGGATGGACGTCTCGAACGCGTCGGGCTACGACGGGCCCACCGCCGCCGCGGATGCCTGCTACGTGGCCAAGCACGTGACCGGCCGCTCCAAGGTCGTCATCTGCGAGACGGTGAATCCGCAGGTGCGCCAGGTCGTGAAGACCTACGCGCCGGGGTTCGGGCTCGACGTCGTCGAGGTCGCGCATACAGACGGCGTGACGTCTCCGGACGACGTGGCCGCGGTCGCCGGCGACGCCGCGTGCGTGATCTTCCAGCAGCCGAACATGTTCGGGTGTCTCGAGCCCGCTCCGGACCTGGCCGCGGCCGCGAACGAGGGCGGCGCATTGCCGGTCGCCTACGTCGATCCGATGTCTCTCGGCCTGCTCGAGGCGCCCGGCGAGTACGGCTGCGCGATCGCGGTCGGCGAGGGCCAGTCGGCCGGGAACTACCAGGCCTACGGCGGCCCGCACTACGGCTTCCTCGCGGCGCGGATGGACTACGTGCGCCGCATGCCGGGGCGGATCGTCGGCGAGACGACCGACGAGGACGGCAAGCGCGCGTACGTCCTCACACTGCAGACGCGCGAGCAGCACATCCGCCGCGAGAAGGCGACGCACAACATGACGACGAACCAGACGCTCCTCGCGCTCGCCGGGCTCATGTACCTGTCGTGGCTCGGCCCGCAGGGACTCCGCGAGGTGGGGGAGAACTGCCTCGCGCTCGCCGAGTACGCGAAGGAGCGGCTCGGCCTGCCGCTCGCCTTCCCCGAGCAGGCGACGTTCAAGGAGTTCGCTGTGCGGCTCGGGCGACCCGCCGCCGAGGTGATCCGCGCCGCGCGCGCCGCCGGCGTCCATCCGGGGTACGCGCTCGGGCGCGACTACGAGGGGATGGACGACGTGCTCCTCGTCTGCGTGACCGAGAAGAAGACGACGGCCGATATCGACCGGCTCGCGGAGGTGCTTTCGTGAGGTGGCTAAGCGCAGTCGCGCGGGTGTTACTACGGGTCCCGACCCGCCCCCTGCTCGGCTACAGCCTATCGCCGAAATCCGCACCTGTGGCACACGGATCCGTGCCGAAATTGCGCCGAGATTTCCCCAGGAGCCCGGCATGGAGCTGATCTACGAGAAGTCGAAGCCCGGCCGCCGCGCCTCGACGCTTCCGGACACGGGGCTCCCGGTCCCGGAGCTCCCGGCAGCGCTGCGCCGCTCGAGTCCGCCGCGCCTGCCCGAACTCGCAGAGCCGGAGATCGTCCGCCACTTCACCGCGCTCGCCGACCGCACGTTCGGCGTCGACACGGGCTTCTACCCGCTCGGCTCGTGCACGATGAAGCACAACCCGCGGATGAACGAGCGCGTCGTCGCGCTGCCGGGCTTCCGCGACCTGCACCCGCTGCAGGAGGAGGACGGCGCGCAGGGCGCGATGGAGCTCATGTGGCGCCTTCAGGAGATCCTCGCCGAGGTGGTCGGGCTCGACGCGGTGTCGCTTCAGCCGGCGGCTGGGTCGCAGGGTGAGCTGACCGGCCTCATGCTCATCCGCGCCTACTTCGAGGATCGCGGCGAGGGCTCCACGCGCGACACGATCTTCGTCGCCGACACCGCGCACGGCACGAACCCGGCAAGCGTGACGATGGCCGGCTACAAGCTCGAGAAGGTCGGCACCGACACACGCGGGAACCTCGACGTCGAGGCGCTCCGCGAACGCGTGAACGAGCGCACCGCGGGGCTCATGCTGACCAACCCGTCCACGCTCGGCCTGTTCGACGAGTCGATCGAGGAGGTCGCGAAGATCTTCCACGACGCGGGCGCGCTCCTCTACTACGACGGCGCGAACCTGAATGCGGTCTGCGGCATCTCGCGGCCGGGCGACATGGGCTTCGACGTCGTCCACTACAACCTGCACAAGACCTTCTCGCAGCCGCACGGCGGCGGCGGCCCCGGCGGCGGGCCCGTGGCCGTTCGCGCGCAGCTCGAGCCGTTCCTCCCGGCGCCGCTCGTCGCACGCGACGGTGACCGGTTCTTCTACGACCACGACCGGCCGAAGACGATCGGGAAGGTGCGCGGCTACTACGGCCCGTTCGGCGTGTTCGTGCGCTCGTACGCGTACATCCGCTCGTACGGGCCGCACCTGAAGGACATGTCCGAAGTGGCCGTGCTGAACGCGAACTACCTGCTCGCGCGGCTGCGCGACGCCTACGACCTGCCGTTCGACCGGCTCTGCATGCACGAGTTCGTCCTCTCGGCGCGGAACCTGAAGAAGGAGCACGGCGTCACGGCGCTCGACGTCGCCAAGCGGCTCATGGACTACGGCTTCCATCCGCCGACGATCTACTTCCCGCTGATCGTCCCGGAGGCGCTCATGATCGAGCCGACCGAGACGGAGCCGAAGGAGCGGCTGGACGCGTTCGTCGACGCGATGCTCGCGATCGCCCGCGAGGCCGCGGAGGACAAGGAGATCCTCAAGTCGGCGCCGCACCGGCGGCCGGTCAGGCGGCTCGACGAGGTGAAGGCTGCGAAGCGGACGGTCGTGCGCTACGGGTTCGAGTCGCATCCCGACCTGGCCGCGGCCGAGGTCTAGCCGTGGAGGTTCGCTCTCGCGCCGACGCCGTGCCGTTCACGACGGCGGACGGCTCGACGATCCGCGTGCTCCTCGACGCGGTGGAAGGCGGCGCCGTGAACCAGAGTCTCGCCGAGGCGGTGGTCGAGGCGGGCGGCGAGACCGACCGCCACTACCACGCCGAGACCGAGGAGCTGTACGTGCTCCTCTCCGGCACCGGCGAGATGGAGGTCGAGGGCGAGCGGCGCGAGGTGGGGCCGGGCGACGCGGTGCTGTCCCGCCCGGGCGCGTGGCACCAGATCCGCGCCGGCGCGGAGGAGCTCCGCTTCCTTTGTTGTTGCGCGCCGCCGTACCGGCACGACGACACGTTCTTTTCGTAGCCCCGCCGAATCGTTCCGAACTCGGCACACAATCGGCACGTCCGTGACAGACACGTGCGGGTTTCCTCGATACGCTCGAAGCGGGATGTGGGCGGCGGTCCCCACCCTGGGCGGGGGCGTGGCGGACCTGCCCCGACCGGACATGGCCGGAACGGCCGGGTCGCCGGCTGGCTCAGCCCGCCCGCGGCACTTCGAGGGAACGCAGTCCATGGAGAGCGACGTAACGCTGGTCGCGTGCCTCGACGATCTGCACGAGCACCTCGCCGCACGCGGGACAGCGGCCCACGACGCCCGGGCAGCGCACGTAGACGACGAGCCGCGCCACCTCTCCGCGCGCGCCGCAGTACGCGCACGTTCCGAAGGCGGCGGTCAGCTCGACGCCGAACACCTCGAGGAGCACGCCGCCGATCGCATTGCCGTCCAGGGTCGCGTCGCTCATCCATAGCCTCCTGTCGCTCCGAACCGCTCGGTCTTCACGCGCCCGGGGTCGTACCCGAGCTCGACGAGCCCCGACGCGACCGTCTCGACGAACGCCGTCGGGCCACAGACGAACACGCGCGCGCCCTCGTTCGCCGGCCACGCGACCTCGCGCAAGAGATCGAGATCGACCCGCCGCCCGTACCCGTCCCAGCCTTCGGGCTGCGAACGGGTCAGCGTGTGCACCACCTCGAACCCGTTACCTGCAAGCGCCTCGAGCTCGTCGCGGTAGATCACGTCCTCCCACGACCGGGAGGAATACAAGAGCCGCATCGGCGTGTCGTCCCTCGCCGCCGCGCGATGCCGCGCCATCGCCATCAGCGGTACGACCCCGGAGCCGCCGGCCATGAGCAGCACCGGCCCGCCGTCCGAGGGCGACCACACGAACCAGCCGCCGATCGGGCCGCGCACCTCGAACTGGTCGCCGGACGCGGCCTCGCCGGCCAGGTACGGCGACACCTCGCCGTCGTCGAGCCGCTCGATCGTGATCGCCACGGGCTCGCCGGGCGGTGACGCGATCGAGTAGCTGCGCTGCGCCTGGTAGCCGTCCTCGGCCGTCAGACGCACGTCCAGATGCTGGCCCGCGCGGTGGCCCGGCCAGCCGGGGGCGTCGAGGACGAGCGTCCGCACGCGCGGCGTCTCGTCGACCCGCTCGAGCACCTCGACCGGACGCCAGCCGGTCAGTCGCCCCAGAACCGCTGTTCCCGCCACGGGTCGCCGTAGAGGTGGTAGCCGTTCGTCTCCCAAAAGCCCGGCTCGTCCTCGTCGAGGAGCCGCAGGCCGCGCACCCACTTGGCGCTCTTCCAGAAGTAGAGGTGGGGGACGAGGAGGCGCGCCGGGCCGCCGTGCTCCGGGTCGAGCGGCTCGCCGTCGTAGCCGTAGGCGACCCAGGCCCTGCCGCCGGTGAGATCCTCGATGGGCACGTTGGTCGTGTAGCCGCCGTCGCAGAACGCGAGCGCGTAGGCCGCGTCGTGATCGACCGCCTCGAGCAGCGTGTCCACGGAGACGCCTTCCCAGTCCGTGTCGAGCTTCGACCATCGCGTCACGCAGTGGATGTCGACGTGGGGCGTCTCGCGCGGCAGCGCCAGGAGCTCGTCCCACGTCCACGTGACCGGCTCGGCGCCGCCCTCGATCGTGAACGTCCACTGCTCGAGCGGCGTGTGCGGCGTCGGCCCGGCCGAGAGGACGGGGAACCCGTCCGTCAGGTACTGCCCGGGAGGAAGCCGGTCGTCGGCCTCGCGGCGCCGGCCCTGGAATCCGCGCGAGATCAGCGGCATGCCGTGACGGTACATTGCCGCGGTGCTTCGCATCTACCGGATTCCGCTCTCCACGAACGTCGAGCGAGTCGCGATCGCGCTGGCCTACAAGGGAGTCGAGGTCGAGTGGGTCGACGTCGATCCCGACGACCGCTCGCCCGTCCGCCGCGTCTCCGGCCAGGATCTCGTGCCGGTGCTCGTCGAGGGCGAGTTCGTCCTCTCGGACTCGTCGCGGATCATCGCCTGGCTCGAGGAGAAGTTCCCCGAGCCGCCGCTCTACCCGCGCGACCCCGCGCGGCGCGCGGAGGTCGAGGTCTTCGTCGACTGGTTCAACCGCGTGTGGAAGCGGTCGCCGAACGCGCTCGACGCCGAGCTCTCGAAGCAGCGGCCGAACGAAGAGATCGCGGCCGAGCTGGCCGCCGAGATCGTCGCGTCGCGGGACGTCTTCGAGGCGCTCCTCACCGGTCGCGACCACCTCTTCGGCGAGTTCGGCGCAGCCGACGTGATCGCGTTCCCGTTCCTCCGCTTCGCGCGCTACCACGAGGACGACGACCCGTACCTCTTCCACCAGATCCTGGTCGAGCACCTCGCGCTCGGCGACGGCTACCCGAATCTGAGCGCGTGGCTCGAGCGGATGGAAGCGCTGCCCCGCGCCTGAGGGCTAGGCGGGGACGATGAAGACCGGCGTGCCGACCTTGACGTGCTCGAAGAGCCATTCCGCGTCGGGGATCGCCATGCGGATGCAGCCGTGCGAGGCCGAGTAGCCGAGCGACGCCGCGTCGGGTGTGCCGTGGATGCCGACGGCCGGCGACGAGATCCCCATCCAGCGCGTGCCGAGCGGGTTTCCGGGCCCGGGCGGGATCGGCTTCGCGCCCTTCGCCCAGTCCGAGTCGGGCGGGTTCCACGTCGGGTCGCGCTCCTTGACGACGATCTCGAAGTCGCCGAGCGGCGTGGGGTACGCGGCCTGCCCGGTCGCCACCTTGAAGCGCTTCACGAACTTGCGGCCCGTCGTAGAGGAACAGGCGGTTCGAGCCGCGGCGGATGACGATCATCGGGCCGAGGTCGGCGGTCTTGATCGCCGGCGGAACCCACACCGTCTTCACGTTGATCACGCCCGAGCGGTACGAGGAGTGCAGGGCCCCGAGGATCCGGCGCTTCATCTCGACGCGGTCGACCGCCCGGCCCGGGTGCGCGGGCGCGATCTCGGGCTTCAGGTTGTCGCCCAGACCGATCAGCCTCGCGTTCACCGGATCCTTGGCGAAGCGCGCGTCGAGCTCGCTGATGAACTTGTCCACCTGCCTCTTCTTGATCACGACGTCGAGCTGGAGCTGCGCGCCCGGCGAGGCGTGCATCGCCTGCTCGACCGCCTCCCCGATCGCCGCCTCGGCGCCGAAGCGCGCCGGGGAGACGGCCACGGACGACGCCTTGTGGTAGAGGTGGATCGGCTGGCCGTAGGTGCGCTCGACGCGATCCTGGGCGGCGACGGCGATGAGGCCGCCGACCTCGACGTCCCCGATCGTGACGCCGTCCGCGATGACCGGGATCGGAACGCCTCCGGCGGGCGCGACCGTGAAGAACGCGGCGAGCACGAGCACGATCAGGGCGGTGCGATGAATCACAGCGCCCAAAATGGTAGGCGACGGCGCGGAATGCAGGGAAATTTCCAGAAAACGACTAGTCTGAACGCATGATCGATCTGCGCTCCGACACGCTGACGCAGCCGTCCGCCGGGATGCGCCAGCGCCATGTCCGACGCGGTCGTCGGGGACGAGCAAAAGCGCGAGGATCCAACGGTTACGGCGCTCGAGGAGCGGGTTGCCGACCTGCTCGGACAGGACGAGGCCGTCTACCTGCCGAGCGCGACGATGGGCAACCAGATCGCTTTGCGGCTCCTGTCCGAGCCCGGCGACGAGGTGATCGGAACTCACGATTCCCACATCTTCTTGCACGAGCTCGGCGGTCCTGCCGTGCACTCCGGGCTCGTGCTGAAGCCGCTTCCGAGCGTCGCGGGGCGGTTTTCGCCCGAGGAGGTCCGCGCGGCGATCAACCCGCCGGGCGACCTGCACGCGGCGCCGACGCGGATCGTCACGGTCGAGAACACCCACAACGGCGCAGGCGGACGGGTCTGGCCGCTCGCGGAGTACCGGGCCGTCGTCGCCGAGGCGCGGGCCCACGGGCTCAACGTCCATCTGGACGGGGCGCGGCTCATGAACGCGGCCGTGGCCGCAGAGCTTTCCCCCGCGGAGTGGGGCCGGGAGGCCGACACGGTGACGCTCTGCCTCTCGAAGGGGCTCGGCTGTCCGCTCGGAGCGCTGATCGCGACCTCACGCGAGCGCGCGGGGAAGGCGCGGCGCTTCAAGCACCTGTTCGGCGGCGCGATGCGCCAGGCCGGCATCGTCGCGGCCGCCGGCATCTACGCGCTCGACCACAACGTCGAGCGGCTGGCCGAGGATCACGCGAACGCGCGCCGGCTCGGCGAGGCGCTCGCGGAGGCCGGGCTGCCCGTCGACACCGAGCGGATCGAGACGAACTTCGTCCAGGTGGACGCCGGGCCGGCCGGAGTCGATCCCGAAGCGCTGCTCGCCCGGTTCCGCGCCGAAGGCGTCCTGCTCTCGTTCGCGACCGCCCCGGGCGTGCTCCGCGCGGTCACGCACCTCGACGTGAGCGCCGAGGACGTCGAAGCGGCGATCCCGGCGCTCGTCCGTGCCTACTCCGGCGAGGGCGCCCCGGCCGCCGAGCGGGCGGCCGAGGCGCCGACGCCGTACTAGTCGGTCAGTTACTCGTACTGGAGCGCCTGCAGCACGTTCAGCTTCGCCGCGCGGCGGGCCGGGATGATCGCGGCCAGGACGCCGACGACGATCGCCACGACGGCGAAGAACACGAGCTGGCCCCACGGAACGGCGATCCGCACGTCGAACTGGCTCAGGGCCTTCGTGACGAGGACCGCCAGGAAGACGCCGAGCGGCAGCCCGAGCGCCGCGCCGATCAGGGCGGTGATGACGCTCTCGTGCCGGATCATGCGGCGCGTCTGCCGGCGGGTCATGCCGACGGCGCGGAGCATCCCGATCTCCCGCGTCCGCTCGAACACGGTCAGAACGAGCGTGTTGACCATTCCGAACAGGGAGACGATGACGGCGAGCGCGAGGAGGATGTAGATGAACATGAGGAACGAGTTGAAGTCCTCGTCCTGCGCGGTGATCCACGCGGCTCGCGTCTGGACCTTCGCGTCCGGGAAGTCGGCCACGGCCGCGTTGATCGCGTCGGTGGTCGCCGCGGACGTGTCACCGTCGGTGTTCGCGAACACGTACTGGTCGCGAGGCCGCTCGTAGAGCGCGTCGAAGGTGTCCTTCGAGATCGAGACGGCGCCGAGGATGGGGAAGAAGGGCGGCGGCTCGTAGATGCCCCTCACGTCGAGCAGTGCGGTCTTGTTGTCCGCAGACAGGAGATCGACGGGACTCCCGAGCTTCAGGTTGTTGTCGTCGGCGAAGTCCTTGGACACGATCGCTCCGTCGCGGCCCAGCGACGCGAGCACCGAATCGTCGGAGCCTTCGGCCCAGTCGAAGTTGTAGAACTGGGTGATCGCCTCGGGGTCGATGCCGGTGACGTACTGGCTCGAGTTCGAGACCTTGCCGAGCCCCGAGCGAACCGGCGTCACGGCCGTGGCGGCGTTCGATTCGGCGAGCGCAGCGCCGGCCCCTGCGACGAACGGCGTGAAGCCGTCCTGCGCGGTGATGACGAAGTCGGCGCTGACCTGCTCCTCGATCGCCTGGCGGTTCGAGGCCTTGAACCCGTTCGCGAGCACCGCGACGAACGTGACGAGCGCGACGCCGATCATGAGCGCGGCCGCGGTCGCGGCGGTGCGGTGCGTATTGCGGGTCGAGTTGCCGCGCGCGAGCTTGCCCGCCGCGCCGCCGATTCTCGTCGCCGGCCAGCCGACGACCGCGGCGAGCGGCCGCACGAGCTTCGACGAGAGCATCGCCACTCCGACGAAGAGGAGCAGCACGCCGCCGGCGATGGAGAGGAGCCGCGGCGCCGTGTCCATGTCGTCCTTGAAGAGCGCCTGGCCGAGCAGGAACCCTGCGAGCAGCAGCACGACCGTCGCGATCACCGGGGTGAAGCGCGAGAAGCGGCTCTTCGGCAGCTCGGCGCCCTCGCGCACGGCCGCGATCGGCGGCACGCGGGTGGCCCGGATGGCCGGGAAGAGCCCCGCGAGGAGCGTCACGGTCACGCCGATGAAGAGCGAGACGACGACCGTCCGCGTCGCGAAGACGTAGTCGGTCGTCGGCAAACCGCCGCCGGAGGCGTCGAAGAGCTCCTTGAGGCCGACCGCGAGCGCGAACCCGAGGAAGAGGCCGGCGATCGAGGCCAGGATGCCGATGACGAGCGATTCGATGATCACGGACGTGAGGATCTGCCGGCGTGAGGCGCCGATCGTCCGCAGCGTCGCGAACTCGCGCGTTCGCTGCGCGACCGTGATCGAGAGGGTGTTGAAGATGACGAACGCGCCGACGAAGAGCGCGATGGCGGCGAACGCCAGCAGGAAGTAGCGGATGAACTTGGTGAACTCGACCGACTCGAGGTCCTCGTCCGTCTGCTCGGCGGCCGAGCGCACGGTCACCTCGTCGGCCGGGAGCGTGGTCTTGAGCTCGTCCACGAGCTCGGCGGGCGTCGTGCCTTCCGCCGCGGCGACGGAGATCTCGTCGAGCTGGCCCTCGCGGTCGAGGAGCCGCTGCGCCTCGGGGATCGTGAAGACGGCGAACGTGGTCGAGCCGAGCGACTCGACCTCGCCGTACTGCGCAAGGCCGGTGATCGTGAAGTCCTCGACCGGCTGGATCGTGGCGATCTTCACCGTGTCGCCGACCTTGTAGCCCTGCTTGTCGGCGGTGGCGACGTCGAGGACGACCTCGCCCTCGGACGCGGCCCAGGTTCCCTCCACGAGCTTCAGCGGGTTGAACTGCGCCTCCTCCGGATCGATGCCGAGCCCGAAGGAGGGCGCACCCTCCGTGTTCACGGCCTTGCCTTCCTTCGTGAGGATCTTCGTGTTCGTCAGATCCGAGACGATGCCCGTTGCGGCCGCGACGCCCGGAAGCGCGCGAACCTCCTCGAGCAGGTCCTCCGGGAACGGCGGCGTCTCGGCCTGCGTCCCCTGGAACGTGATGTCGGCGCCCTTGCCGCTGACCACGGCGTCGGTGTTCGCGTAGCTCTCGGTGAAGATGCCCTTGAACGCGGCGTCGATCGTGTCCGTGAGGACGTACGTGCCGCTCATCATGGCGACGCCGAGGACGATCGCGATCGCCGTCAGCGCGGCGCGCAGCTTGCGTCCGGCGAGGCCTCTGAGCGCGACCTTGATCACCTTCGGGTCACCTCTTCCATGGCCCCCAGCAGCTCGTGGGAGGTGGCGTCGGTCAGCGTCTTGACGATCTGGCCGTCGGCGAGGAAATGCGCGTGGCGGCCGATGCACGCCGCGAGGGCGTCATGGGTGACCATGACGGTCGTCTGGCCGTAGTTCGCGACCGAGTCGCGCAGCAGGTCGAGGATCTCCTGACCGGTCTTCGAGTCGAGGTTGCCGGTCGGCTCGTCGGCGAACATGACCGTCGGCTTGGACACGAGCGCGCGGGCGATCGCGACGCGCTGCTGCTGGCCGCCCGAGAGCTCGGACGGGCGGTGCGACTTCCGGTCGGTCAAGCCGACCTTCTCGATCACGTCGGCGACCCAGTCCTTGTCGTAGGAGCCGCCGGCGAGCTCGAGGGGCAGCGTGATGTTCTCCTCGGCGGTCAGCATCGGGAGCAGGTTGAAGAACTGGAACACGAACCCGATGTGCTCGCGGCGGAGCCTCGTCAGCTGGTTGTCGTTGAGCGTGCCGATCGACGTGCCGGCGATCGAGACCTCGCCCGTGGTGGGCGTGTCGAGGCCGGCGAGAATGTGCATGAGCGTCGACTTGCCCGAGCCCGACGGGCCCATGATCGAGGTGAGCTCGGCCGGCCGGGACTTCGAGCGAGACGCCGCGGAGGGCGTCGACCGCCGTGTCGCCTTCGCCGTAGCGGCGGGTGACGTCTTTCGCCGAGACGGCCGCGCTCGTCGGCGGCGGGCGTCTCGATCTTGGTCGCGGATGCTTCCACGTCTCCTCCTCCTTTGGGTTCGGTCAGCCTTCCAGTGGCATCGCGGGAGTGGCAAGGCGGTCGTCCCACCTCTTAACGTGCGGCTAACCGCACCACGCTAAACGCGGTCGCCGGCGATGTAGAACGCCGTCGCGCAGACGCCGTAGGCGGCGATGAGCAGCGCGCCGCGCCAGCGGGTCGAGTTGCCGCCCCAAAGGAGCAGCGCCGTGAAGACGACCGAGCCGCCGAGCACGATCAGCTCGACCGGCCGGAACGTCAGCGCGAGCGGGTCGATGAGCCACGAGAGCAGCGCCACGGCGGGGATCAGGAACACGGCCACCTGGGCGGCCGAGGCGAGCGCGATCTCGGCGGCGAGCTTCAGCTTTCCGCGGTGGGCGACGACGACCGCGCCGCCGTGCTCGGCCGCGTTGCCCACGATCGCGACGATCACGGCCGCGACGAAGAACTCGCTCAGGCCGACCTCCTCGCTGAAGACCTGGAGCGTGTGCACGAGCGTCTCGGCGACGAACGCGGTCACGACGGTCGCGGCGGCGAGCACGAGGATCGCCGTCCTGAACGGCCACCCGATCATCTCCTCCGGGTCGGCGTCGGCCTCGGCGTGCAGCTGGGCGTGGCGGCGCAGGGTCATCCGCGTCACGACGACGTAGACGAGCAGCAGGACGATCGAGATCGGCACCGAGACGACCGCGAGCGAATGCCGGTTCGGGTCGCCGTCGAGGGCGAGCGCGGCCGGGATCACGAAGAGCACGGTGGCGAAGGCGACGAGGGCGAACGCGATCGAGGCTCGAGGCGCGGTCGAGCTTGCCGCGCCCGCCGAAGAGGAGCGAGAAGCCGAGCACGAGGAGGAGGTTCCCGACGACCGAGCCGGTGAGCGATCCGCGCACGACCTCGAAGAGGCCCTCGTTCACGGCGATGAGCGCGATGATCAGCTCGGGCGCGTTGCCGAAGGTCGCGTTCAGGAAGCCGCCGATGCCGGGCCCGGTGTGCAGCGAGGCGTGCTCGGTCGCGTCCCCGATCAGCCAGGCGAGCGGAACGAGCGCGATCGCGGCGAGGACGAACAGCTGCATGTCGCCGACGTCGGTCGTCTTGTCGAGCACGACCGTGATCGGTCCGAGGGCAAGCGAAGCGAAGAGGATGCGGCGTACCACGGCGGCGCCACACTACCCTTTGCCCCGTGCTCGAAGCCGTGCTCTTCGACTGGGGCGACACCCTCTTCCACTTCGCCTACGAGGACGATCTCCTCGAGGCCGGATGGGAGGCCGGGCTCGCCGCCATGGGCCGCGACGGCCTGCCCGAGCCTGCCGAGTCCGCCGCCGTTTT
Source organism: uncultured Actinomycetes bacterium (assembly GCA_963724315.1). GTDB lineage: Bacteria > Actinomycetota > Thermoleophilia > Gaiellales > Gaiellaceae > CAVRUF01. The sequence continues at coordinate 326,631 of CAVRUF010000009.1, forward strand.
CCGGGAGCACTACCTGCCGCTGCTCGTCGGCCTGGACTCGCTCGACGAGCTCGAGTACCCCGGCGTCGTGCGCGAGGTGCTGGCCCGCTTCGACGTCGATCCGACCGAGGAGCAGGTGAACGCGTTCCTCGTCGCCGAGCACGAGGCGTGGGCGCCGGCGCGGCAGCTCGGCCTCCACACGCACTCGCTCCTCGACTCGATCCGCGAGCGCGGGATCAAGGTCGGCCTCGTCTCGAACGCGTTCGACCCCGAGTGGCTGCTCCGCGAGGATCTCGAGCGGATGGGCCTCGCCGAGCGGCTCGACGTGGCCGTGTTCTCCTCGGCGGTCGGCAAGCGGAAGCCGCACCCGCTGATCTTCCAGGCGGCCCTCGACGCGCTCGAGGTCTCGGCCGCCGACACGGTCTTCGTCGGCGACCGCCGCTACCCCGACGTCTACGGGGCGCAGCAAGCTCGGGATGACGACCGTCCAGGCGTACTGGTTCGTCGCCGACACGGACGAGCGCGGGGTGGAGGCCGACTACGACGCCTTCACGCCGATGGACGTTCTGAGCGTCGTTCGGCGCCTCACCGGCGAGAGCTGAGCGCTTCGCGCCTACACCTGCTTTCGAGGCATGTCAAGTCTTGCGGGGCCTTCACCGTTTCCCCACAATCCTAGGGGTGCAACGTCGCCTCAGGGTGATCACGGAACTGCCACTTCGTCCTCAAGACGAGACGGAGTGCCGACGCTGCGAGGTGCACTGCGACAAGGTCGTCTATCCGGCCGCCTGTGTCGAAGGAGCCTGTCCCTTCCTCTACGCCTTCGAGGAAGCCGGCCGCACCTACGTGGGCTGCATGCAGAAGGTCTACGACGTCGAGATCGACCTGGAGCTGCTCGAGGAGGCGCAGGGCGGACGGATCGGGTTCGGCGCCGTGAAGGCCCGCCGCCAGCCGCTGCCGATGTGCCGCGCCGAGGTCTCGAGCTGCTACGAGAACCGCACCGACGACCTCGGGTGCGTGAACCCCGAGTTCTTCGAGCTTCCGCAGGGGAAGCCGTCGTTCCGCGTCATCGCGCGGATCGAAGCCGACCAGTAGGAGCGCCATGCGTCCTTTCACGAAGGCCGAGCTTGCCGCAGAGCTTCAGCGAGCGCGCGCGCAGAAGTGGGACAAGGCGATGGCGGCGGCCGAGGCCGAGAAGGATCTGCCCGTCGGGCTGCTCTTCGCGGTCGCGTCCCAGGAGACGGACATGAACGACGTCGTCGGCGACGGCGGCCACGGGCGCGGGCTCTTCCAGATCGACGACCGCTCGCACACGGACTTCCTGCGCGAGAACGGCGCGGGCGGACCGGGAGGGAAGCCTCCTGTTCAGGCCGCGGCGAAGTACGCCGCGGCGCTCCTGCGCGGCAACTTCGACTTCGGCGTGGCGAAGGGCGTCCGCAAGGCCGACCGGACGAAGTTCATGCTCTCGGCCTACAACGCGGGCGCCGGCGGCGCGCTGGCCGGCCACGGCGAGGGCGACTCCGACAAGCGGACGACCGGCGGCGACTACGGCAAGTCGGTGCTGGCGCGCTACGCCGTGTTCCAGGAGCTGCTCGGCACGGCGCCGAAGCCGTTCCTGAAGAACGGCTCGCGCGGCCGGCGGGTGACCGCGCTCAAGGAGCAGCTCCAGGCGTGGTACGCCGAGCACGCGCCCGGCGAGTGGGAGAGCTTCAAGGTGAAGCCCGGCCCGTTCTACGGCGCGAACCTCGAAAACGGCGGTGCGGGACTTCCAGGACCGCGTCGCGCTCGAGGTGGACGGCGTCGCGGGCGACGACACGCAGGACGCGCTCGCCCGCAATCTCAGGCCGCGCTGAGCGCCGCTGACCGACACACATCCGGGCGCTCTTCCGCGCGCCACACGCGCGGATGGCCTTCTAGGCTGTCCGCAGGACTAGCTGCGACCGGGGACGTCCAGCGAAGCTCGCGGGAGCGCGCGAGCAGGCTCACCAGGCGCAGCCCGACCCCGCGCTTGTGCAGCCTGCGCAGCCGCTTGATCTCGCTCGCGTCCGGCCCGTGTCCGTCGGGGCCCGGGACCTCGAGCACGGCGGGCAGGCCCTGAACCTTCGGATGTCCGAGGAACACCGCGAGCCCGTTTCCCATCAGGCCTTCGCCCAGGTTCGCATGGTTGTCGCGGTTCGAGCCGAGGGGCTTGGCCGCGTCGTTCACGTGGAGCGCCCGCAGCCGGTCGAGGCCGATTCGCGCGTCCACGTCGGCGAGCGTCGCAGCCCAGACCGCTGGATCGGTCACGTCCACGCCCGACACCCAGAGGTGGCACGAGTCGAGGCAGAGCCCGAGCCGCGGATGGTCGAGCCGCTCGAAGAACGCCACGAGCTCGTCCACGGAGCGGCCCATCGTCCCGCCGGCGCCGGCCGAGTCCTCGAGCAGGAGCCAGGTCGTGTCGGTCGTCCGGTCCAACGCTCGTTCCAACGCAGGCAGCGCCCGTTCGAGTCCGACGTCGAACCCGGCGCCGAGATGCGAGCCGACGTGCAGCACGACCCCGTCGGCCTCGATCGCGGCGGCCACGTCCATCGTCGCCATGAGCGCGACCACCGACTTCTCGTAGAGCTCGTCGTCGGGCGAGCAGAGGTTCAGGAGGTAGATCGCGTGGCAGAGCACGCCGCCGATGCCCGCCTCGACCCGCCGCTCGCGGAAGCGCGCGAGGTTCTCCTCGGGGTGCTCGGTCGGCCGCCACATGCGCGGGCTCTGCGTGAAGATCTGGACGGAGTCGCCGCCGATCGCCTCGATCCGGTCGATCGCCGTGTGGATCCCGCCGGACGTGGACATGTGGGCGCCGAGCAGCACGTCGTTACCCTAGTGAGCCGTGGCACCCAGAGTCCGCTTCGCTCCGAGCCCGACCGGCTTCCTCCACATCGGGGGCGTCCGCACCGCGCTCTTCAACTGGCTCTACGCGCGCCACGAGGGCGGCGAGTTCCTGCTGCGCGTCGAGAACACGGACATGAGCCGCGAGGTCGAGGCCTCTGTCGAGCAGATCCAGGAGTCGCTTCGCTGGCTCGGGCTCGACTGGGACGGCGAGGTCGCGTTCCAGCTCGACCGGCTCGAGCGCCACCAGCAGGTCGCGCGGCAGCTGCTCGCCGACGGGCACGCGTACGAGGACGAGGGCGCGATCCGCTTCCGCATGCCGGACGAGGGGCAGACCGGCTGGGAGGACATCGTCCGCGGCCGCATCGACTTCCCCAACGAGAAGCTCGAGGACGTCGTGCTGCTGCGCTCGGACGGCCGGCCGACCTACAACTTCGCCTCGCCCCTGGACGACATGGACGATGAGGTCACGCATGTAATTCGCGGCGAGGACCACATCCCGAACACGCCGAAGCAGATCCGGATCCTCGAGGCGCTCGGGGCGACGCTGCCGCGCTACGCGCACGTGCCGAACGTGCTCGGCGAGGACGGCAAGAAGCTCTCGAAGCGCCACGGCGCCGTGTCGGTGGAGGAGTTCCGCGCCCAGGGCTACCTGCCCGAGGCGATCGTCAACTACCTGGCGCTGCTCGGCTGGAGCCTCGACGCCGAGTCGACGATCATCCCGCCGGCCGAGCTCGTGCGCGGCTTCGACATCGACCGGATCGGCAACTCCGCGGCGACGTTCGACTACGCGAAGCTCGAGTGGATGAACGGCGTCTACCTGCGCGAGCTGCCGCCGGCCGAGTACGCCGACCGGCTCGTCGCCTACCTGCGCGAGACCGGGTTCGAAGGCGACGAGCAGATCGTCCGCGCCGCCGCGCCGCTCGTGCAGGAGAAGATCGCGACGCTCGGGCAGTTTCCCGAGTTCGCGGGCTTCCTGTTCGAGCGGGTCGCGCCGGATCCGGCCGAGCTCGACGGCGCCGGGCCCGTCCTGGCCGCCGCGGCCGAGGCGCTCGCCGCGACGGAGCCGTTCACGGCCGAGCCGATCGAGGCCGCGCTGCGCGGCATGGCCGAGCGCCTCGAGCTGAAGCCGCGCAACGCATTCGGGCCCCTGCGCCTCGCGATCACCGGGTCGAAGATCTCGCCGGGGCTCTTCGAGTCGATCGAGCTTCTGGGCCGTGACGAGACGCTCGCGCGCCTCAGCGCCGCCGCCGCAAGGCTCTGAGCCGCCGCCTGCGCAGGTGGTGCTCGACGGCCTTCTCGTACGCGTCCGCCGAGCGCTGCCGGAACGCCGGATCGGGACTGACCAGGGCGCGTCCACGCAGCACGGTTCGCAGGGTGTCGGTGAGGCTCACCGTGTCGTAAACGCCCGCCGCCGGAACACGGTTACGGCCTGAAGAGGACGAAGCCGCCGCCGAAGAGCGTCAGCCCGGCCGCCCAGAGCGGCCACGCGGCGAGGACGGCTCCGGCCGTGAAGAGCGCCGCGCCGGCGAGGACGAGGCAGGTGGCGACGATGGCCATGCGCGAGACCGGCGGCAGCTCGGGGGCGGAGGACTGCTCGGGCTCGGGAGCCCGAAGCGGCGAGCTCTCGAGCGCGCGGAGGCGGGCGAGCCGGACGCGGAAGAGGGCGCCGCGCCATTCGGGGACGAGCTGCTCGACCAGCTCCTCGTCGTCGTCCTCGGCCGCCTCGGCGACGTCGGCGGTGGCGTCGCGGGCCTGGGCGAGCGCGGCGACGAGCTCACTGTGTGCGGCGGCCGCGGCGGGCGGAGGATCGATGCCGTGGGCGAGCTCCGCGGTCGCGTGCAGGCTGTACTGGAGGAGCGGCAGCTCCTCGCGGGCGTCGGCGACGATCACGTCGGGCGGCGCCTCCGAAACGCGTTCGAGCCGGGTCAGTCCCGTCCCGAGCCGCTCCCAGAGGTCGGCCACCATCGTCCCGTAGTCGCCCCGTGTCCCAGTTCGCGTCGTCCGCTCCATGGGGGCCGGATGATACCCCGCTAGACTCGAATCGCATGCCTGCGCAGGAGAATCCGACGGTTCTCGTCGCAGACGACGACCCCACGATGCGGCTCCTCTGCCGCGTCAACCTCGAGCACGACGGCTACCGGGTTCTCGAGGCGGCGAACGGCGCGGAGGTCCACGCGACGCTTGCGACCGAGCCGGTTTCGGGGCTCCTGCTGGACGTGCGGTTCGGCGTCGAGGACGGCGTCGAGATCGCGCGCGGGCTGCGCCGGGACCGCCCCGAGCTTCGCATCGCGCTCCTCACGGGACACTCGGACGACGACGGCGCCTGGGCCGACGTTGCGGACGCGTTCCTCGCGAAGCCGTTCAATCTCGAGGCGCTGGCCCGGACGGTCCGGGAGCTGGTTCGGGCGGAATGAGCCCGTCGGCGCGGGCGTGGTCGCGCCAGCGCACCGTTCCGAGCACGAGCGCGATACAGCCGAAGCCGATCACGACGTTCACGACGACCGTCGAGATCTGCATGCCGACGCTGAACGAGAGGACTGCGCTCCTCGACGCGACCCCCGCGAGCGCGAACACGAGGACGGCCTGCTGCGTGCCGACGCCGCCGGGCGTGAGCGGCAGCGTCGTCGCGAGCCCGCCGACGACGAGGACGGTCAGCACCGTCTCCCACGTCGCCGGAATGTGGAAGGCGCGCAGGAAGAAGGCCACGGACGCGATCCGAAACGCCCACGAGAGCGCCTGCCACGAGACGACCTGGGTCACGTAGACGTGCCAGTCCCCGAGGACCGCGAAGCCCTGCTTGACGCGCTCCTTGAAGGCGACGACGTGCTTCGTCGCCCACACGGAGAAGACGGCGATCCCGAGGGCGAGCACGATCAGGACCATCGCCGTGAGCTGGCGGTGCTCGGCCGCGTACGACCAGTCGAAGGCGGGGATCCGCGGGAGATCCGGGATCCCGGGCAGGAGCCCGAGCTGCACGGCCGCGATGACGAGGCACAGGGCGAAGACGAAGTCGAAGAGCGTCTCGACGAGGAGCGAGGACGCGAGCGTGGGGTAGGTCGTCCCGTGGACGCGGTGCTTGGCGATGTAGAGCTTCACGATGTCGCCGCCGCGGGCGGGCGTGATCGCGTTCACGCCGACGCCGGCCCAGTAGGCGCAGAAGACGTCGGGGAACGGCACTCGCGTCTCCGGATAGGCGGCGCGGATGATGTTCTGCCAGGCGCGCACCCGCGCGGTCAGCCGCAGGACGTGCATGAGGCAGCCCATGGCGAGCGCGCCCCAGCCGACCGCCGAGATGTGGCCCCAAAAAGCGTCGACCGCGTCGACGAACGAGCGAACATCGTCCATTGGAATTGAGCGTAGCTCGCGCTAGTGCTTCGCCCTCGTCTACGAAGGGGTCTCTTTGCAAACCGTCCGTCGAATCGTCCTGGTTTCCGCGCTCGTCGCCGTGCTCGCGCCGGCTGGAAGCGCCTCGGCCGTCGTACGCACGTACCCGGGCTGCGGCGCCGACGCTCGCCGACGTGCATCGAACTCCGTCGCCGGCGGGGACGACCATCCGGCTGCGCACGAACGCGCTGATTCCGATCCCCGACGGGCTGACGGTGAAGAAGGGGCTGAACCTCGTGGCGGCCAAGGGCTTCAAGCCGCGGATCGGCCGGGTCGGACCTGCAACGACGCTCTTCTTCGAGCTCTCACGGTCCGCAGACGTCACCATCACCGGGATCCGGTTCGAGCAGGTGGCCGTCGAGATCGAGGCCCGCTCCGGCGCCGGGCACACGATTCCTGATCGAGCGGAACCGCGTCCGGTACGACTCGGGTTCGAACGGCGACACGGGCGTCTCGATCTACCTCGAGCCGCCGGCGAAGGGAACGATCACCGTTCGCGACAACGACATCTCGGCCTCGGGCGCCGGAATCGACGCGGGCGGAAGCGGCGGTGCGGTCACGGTGACCGGCAACGTCGTCACGGCGCCCGTCGCGGCCGACAGCCAGCTCGGAATCACCGCGGTCCTCGGTGGCAAGGGCACGCACACGGTCACGATCGCGAACAACCTCGTCCACCACGTCGTCGGCTGCAACTGCGGCAACGTCACCGCGATCGGCGCGAGCGCCGGGGGCTCGGCCACGGCGAACGTGCGCATCCTCAACAACACCGTCGCCGACCTGGCCGTGCAGCTCGGGAACGGCGGGCATGGGATCGCCGTGTACTCCCCGAGCGGAACGGCTCATATCCGCGCGTGGCTCTTCAACAACATCGTGCTACAACACGCAGTCCTTCGGCTATCGCCTCGACGACGAACGGCGTGACCGTCACGGCCGACGCGAACGCGGACTTCGGGAACCCGTTCAACGGATTCGGAGGCCACGACATGGGGACGCTCTTCACCGTCGACCCGGGCTTCGTGGGCCCCGCCAGCGGCAACTACCGGCTCGGCGCGGGCTCCCCGCTCGCGAACCAGGGCCAGACGTGCATCCCCTCGCTGCCGCTTCCCCGCTCGGACGCGGGCAGGAAGTTCCGGATCGCCGGCTCCGCGGTAGACCTCGGCTCCTACGAACGCGGCTCGTCGGCCAAGGGCTCCGTCGCGGGCGTCTCGAGGAGCGGCTCGAACGGCGCGAACAACCTGATGGGCACGAGCGGCCGCGACGTCCTGTGCGGAAACGGCGGAAACGACACGGTCTCCGGGTTCGGCGGGGGCGACTTCCTCTTCGGCGGCCTCGGGCAAGGACAAGGTCTTCGGCGGCGCGGGCTGCGGACCGCATCGACATGCGCGACGGCACGAAGGGGAACGACCAGGCCTACGGCGAGGCCGGCAGCGACGTCTGCCTCGCGGACGCCAAGGACAAGAGGTTCAGCTGCTGATGCGCCGCCTCGTCGTCCTCATCGTCGTGATCGCGGCCCTCGTGCCCGTCGCGGACGCGTCGGCCGTCGTACGCACGTACCCGGGCTGCGGCGCCACGCTCGCCGACTGCATGAACGCTGCTCCGGCAGGCGCGACGATTCGGCTTCGCACCAACGCGCTCGTCCCGCTCCCGGACTCCCTAACGCTGATAGAAGGCACTGAACCTCGAGGCCGCGAAGGGCTTCAAGCCCAAGATCGGGCGGACCGGCCTGCCCCCAGCGCGTCTCAGCTTCTCCGTGACCGACGGGTTCCGGGGCGTGTCGATCCGGGGAATCACGTTCCGCCAGGCGACCGTGCAGGTCCTGTACTCCTCGGGGAAGCACAAGACCGTCATCTCGGGAAACACCGTGCGGCTGAACACGGGGTTCAACAACGAGGACGGGTTCTCCGTCTCGTACGGCACGGCGTCGTTCGGCCCGATCGCGATCCTGAACAACGACATCTCGGCGAGCGGAAACGGCCTGCGGGTCGGCGCGCAGGACGGAACCGTGACGATCGCCGGGAACACGCTCACGTCGCCGCGGGTCGGCGACAGCGAGACCGGGCTCCTCTTCACCGCGGCGAACGGCCACGTGACGGCGGTGGTCGCGAACAACGTCGTCCACCACGTCGGCGACTGCAACTGCGGGCTCGCGAACGGGCTGAACTTCAACACCAGCGATCTCGCCACCTTGGACCTCTGGGTCGTGAACAACACGATCTCGAACATCGGGAGCCCCAGCGACGGGGACTCGGGCATCTTCGTCCGCCCGCCGAGCGCGACCCCGGGCCACGCGAACGTGCGCGTCTACAACAACGTCATCGCGCACGTGAACATGGGAGTCCAGATCGAGCCCGGCGCGACCCTCGTGTCGAGCGGAGGCCGCAACGACACCTTCGCGACGACGACCCCGGTGGTGCTCAACGGACGCTCGATCGGGCCGGTCCTGCACAAGGACCCGCGCTTCAAGAACGCCAACGGGCCGAACTACCGGCTCGAAGGACAGTTCGACGCTCGCGAACGCGGCCGAGTCGTGCGTGCCCGGCCTCGCGCTGCCGCGCGGCGACGCCGGTGGACGGTTCCGCTACTTCGGCCCCGGCCTCGACATCGGAGCGTTCGAGCGCGGCTCGACCGTCGCTGGGAGCGCCAAGGGCGTGAGCAAGACCGGAACGAACGGCCGCAACCGGCTGAAGGGCGGCAAGGGCCGCGACGTCCTCTGCGGCCTGGGCGGCAACGACACGCTGCTCGGGTTCGCAGGCAACGACTTCCTCTTCGGCGGCCTCGGGAACGACAAGGCGTTCGGCGGCGCCGGAAACGACAGGATCGACCTGCGCGACGGCGTCAAGGGCAACGACTCGGGCGACGGCGGCTCAGGCCAGGACGTGTGCCTCAAGGACGCGAACGACAAGCGGACGAGCTGCTGAGCTAGGCTCGCGCCATGACGCTCCTCTGGTTCTTCATCTGGTTCATCTGCGACATCATCGGCGACGAGGAAGTGCTGACGTTCGACCCCGTGAACTGGTGGGCCGGATTCCTGCTCTTCGCGATCGCCGTCGACCTGGCAGGCGTGCACGCGTCCGGCCAGCGCAGGCGCTAACCGCTAGACGCGAAGCTCCGGGTGGCGCCCCGCGTCGAAGGCGCGGATGAAGTCCCCGAGCCCGTGCTCGAAGCGCAGGTCGCGGCCGATCGCGTGGCGATAGCTCACGAACGAGACGCCGAGATCCTCGAACGCGCGCTCGAGCACGCAGCCGCCGCCTTCCCAGGCGGTGCAGGCCGAGGGCAGCTCGTAGAGCGGGTCGGCCCCGTGCGCGGTGCGAAGCTGGTTGATCCGGCGAAGCACGTCGTCGAGCGGCGTGGGCTCGACGGCTGACGCTTCGCGAACGGGCACGGTCGCCATGGCGAAAGTGTACGCCTGGCCTAGTGGTGTTGGCCGACGACGGCGACGATGGGGCCCATCGGCCCACGATCGGCGACCGCGGGTACTTCGCTAAGACGTCGCTCCCACGCGATCCCCGCGACCTCAAACGGTGCCGCCCCCAAGAGCCGCGTCGCGAATTTCGTCGGAAGCCTCAGCGGAATGGGATCACCTCGCGTCTCCGAGTGGCCCACCATCCTTGTAGCCGGTTCGAACGCACGCCAGGTTGTGATCCGTATCGGTGAAGAACTCGGCACCTCGGGCTGGACGACCCAACAGTGGAGCGGGGCACGAGCCAGCAAGTACGCTCTGAGGCCACGCCGACGCGAATCGCGAGTGCGGACTTCGTCGCGTCCCATACAGCATGGGCCGAGTATCGCCCAGCCGCCGGTCAACCGCTGAACCTTCACGAACGGGGACGGTCGCCATGGCGAAAAGTGTACGCCGCCGCCGCGACCGACATGGCGGGCGCGGCTCACGGCGGCCCGACGCTTCAGAGATTCCCGACCGAAGTCGCTTGTCGCCGCGTAGCGGCGGCGAGACTTCGGTCGGTTGAGTAGCGCATACGGGATTCGAACCCGTGTTACCGCCGTGAGAGGGCGGCGTCCTAGGCCCCTAGACGAATGCGCCAGGCTCGCCTTAACGCTACCAGCGCTCGCGAAAATTCGACGTTGACACCTGTTGCCTGCATCCCCGAACGGGGGATGCCGCCGAAGGGCGATTTGACCAGGCTGTAAGGGGCCTCTCTATGTCCGAACCCTGGGTCAACACAACTAGCGGCGGCATGCTCTCGCGGATCGCGAGCGCGCTCGAGCGTCTCAGCGCCGCCGAGTCCGTCGACGCGCTGCTCGGCGCGACCGGTCGCGAGCTCCAGGAGCTGCTCGGCGGCAAGGCTTCCGTGGTCTCGCGGGTGGAGGGCGACCGGCTGCACGAGGTGGCCGCGTGGTGGCCCGAGACGGGCAGCGGCTCGTCGGCGCTGATCGGCTACAGCTACCTGCTCTCCGACTATCCGCAGACCATGGCCGTTCTCGACTCCGGGAACCCGGCCGCGCTGTCGCTGCACGATCCGGACATCGAGCCGACCGAGGCCTTCGTCTTGCGGGAGATGGGGATGGAAGCCGTGCTGATGCTGTCGCTGCGGCCCTCGAGCAACGCGTCGGTGCTCGTCGAGATCTACGACGAGGGCGCGCGGCGCTTCAGCGCCGAGGACGTCGAGCTGGGCGAGTTCTTCATCCGCCAGGCCGGCGCGCTGCTCTTCCAGCTCGAGCACACGGAGTCGGTGCAGCGCTTCTACCGCGAGACGCTCGCCTCGCTCGCGAACGCGCTCGAGGAGAAGGACTCCTACACGCACGACCACACCCAGGAGGTCGTGTCGCTCGCGCTCGACGTGGCCCGGGAGCTCGGGCTCGGCCCGGAGACGATCGAGCTCGTCGAGCTCGGGGCGCTCTTCCACGACATCGGCAAGATCCGCGTCCCCGAGTCGATCCTGAACAAGAAGGGCCCGCTCGACGAGGAGGAGTGGGGGATCATGCGCAGCCACACGCTCGCCGGCGAGGCGATCCTGGCGCCGATCACGCCCTTGCGCGACGTGCTTCCGCTCGTTCGGTCGAGCCACGAGCGCTGGGACGGCGGCGGCTACCCCGACGGCCTGATCGCGCGAGGAGATCCCGGCCGGCGCGCGGATCATCGCCGTCTGCGACGCCTACCGCGCCATGACCGAGCGGCGCCCGTACCGCGACCCGATGAGCGAGCGCGACGCGACCCTCGAGCTTCGCCTCCACGCCGGCACCCAGTTCGACCCGGACTGCGTCCGCGCGCTCCTCAAGATCCTGCGCGAGCGCTCGAAGGGCACCCAGCCCGCGCGGCTGCACCGGCCTTCGCAGGCTGCGTAGCTACCCTTGGGGCATGCGCGCGGCGTTGCTCGCGGCGATCGTCTTTCTCTCGGCCCTCGTCTTCGCCGGTGGAGCAGCGGCGAGCGACGGTGACGCGGCGATGACGCTTACCTCGCACCGCGCCCACGCGACCGCAGTAGCGGTGGCCAGGCTCGATCCGTCAGACGACCCGTACGCGGTCGTCTGCCGATTGGACGACGGCTCTTTCACCCTCGTGATGCTCGATGTCCCCAGCGACTACGTGGCGCCGCCTGACGGCCTCCCGTGCTTCTCGGGCACATAGGCGAGTCCAGCTCGCCGCGCCGCCTAGAACCGCCCGCGTGCGGCGCGCCCTGCACGTTCACACTGTCCTCGTGACCGAGGATTGGGACCGGACGTACGAGGAACGCGGCGCGACGGGTGTCAGCTGGTATGAGCCGACGCCGCGCACGTCGCTGGAGATCCTCGCCGAGCTCGACGTGGCGCTCGACGCTCCTGTGATCGACATCGGCGGCGGGGCGTCGGGTTTGGCGGACGAGCTCGTCGCCTTGGGTTACACGGACGTGACCGTGCTCGACGTGTCCGAGGTTGCGCTCGGGGCCGCCCGTGAGCGGTCAGGGATGACCGTGACATGGCTCCACCAGGACGTTCTCACTTGGCGTCCGGAGCGGGCCTACGGGCTCTGGCACGACCGCGCCGTGCTGCACTTCTTCACGGAGGAGCCGGAGCGCCGGGCGTACCGGCGGACGCTGGACGCCGCCGTTGCTCCCGGCGGCTACGTCGTTCTGGCCACGTTCGCGCCGGACGGTCCGACGCGCTGCTCCGGGTTGCCGGTTCGGCGCTACTCGCCGGCCGACCTGGGGGCGTTTCTCGGCGACGAGTACACCGCGGTCATGGAACGCCGCCACGACCACGTCACCCCGCGCGGGGCGGTGCAGCCCTTCACGTGGGGAGCCTTCCGGCGCCGCGAGGCCGAGCCGAAGTAGAAAACCCCGCCTGAGCGGGGCTTTCGAGAGGCTGCGGGGCAAGGACTCGAACCTTGACTACCTGATCCAGAGTCAGGCGTCCTACCATTAGACGACCCCGCAACGGGGCTCTCAGTCTAGCGAGGCGGCACCGTCGTCACCTGGCCGCCGAACGTGTCGCACGCGCCGACGTCGGTGAGTCCCAGGCCCTTGTCGACCCACTCCACCTGGTCGTCCACGGGGCCGTTGTCCCACGTCTCCGGGTTGAGGACGGTCTCGAGCTCCTGGACGCGCGATTTCGCCGCGGCGGCGGCGGTTTCGATCGCGGCGGCGACCTCGTCGCCGGAGATCGAATCCGACACGAGGCCGGCGATTCCGAAGCCGGCCAGGCAGTCGGCCTCGAGCTCGAGCTGGCGCCGGACGAGCGGAACCTTCTCGGCGTCGGCGTTCTCCTGGGCGACGGCCTTGTCCACGATGCCGAGGACCTGCTGGACGTGGTGGCCCATCAGGTGCGCGACCACGTAGGCCTGGGCGAGCGCGCCGCCGTCCGTTCGCACCTCCTCGAGGAACGCGCTCTCGAGGTAGACCGTCTGGTTGTCCGCGCAGTAGAACGACACCTCGTTGCGCGGATTCCTGGCGGCAGGTGCCGGGCGCGTCGGCGGCCTCCTCGAGCGGCTTGATGCCCGCGTCCTCGTACGTGCGCGACTGGTCGTGGAAGGTCCGCTGCCAGAAGCCCTGGAGCTGCAGCGCGAGCGCGCCGGGCGCCGCGGGAAGCTCCGCGACGGGCACCTTGTCCGGCTGAGCGGCGCCGTCGGATCCCGAGAAGATGAGGACGCCTGCCACCGCGATCGCGACGACGGCCGCGACTCCGATCGCGATCAGGCCGAAGGGAAGGCCGCGTTTGTCTCGCCTGGAGCCGCTCATGCGGACGCCGATGGTAGCGGCGCCCGAAGCTAGGCGGCCTCGGTTGCCCAGTCGCCGTAGAGCGCCAGGTAGCGGCCCTCGCGCGCGAGCAGCTGCTCGTGCGTTCCCTGCTCCACGACGACGCCGTGCTCGAGGACGACGATCAGGTCGGCGCTTCTGATCGTCGAGAGGCGGTGGGCGATGATGAACGCCGTGCGGCCGGCGAGGAGCGTCGCGAGCGCCTCCTCGATGCGGCGCTCGGTTCCGATGTCCACGCTCGACGTGGCCTCGTCGAGGATCAGGATGCGCGGGTCGGCGAGCAGCGCCCGGGCGAACGCGACGAGCTGGCGCTGGCCGAGCGAGAGCCTGGTGCCGCGTTCCGCGACCTGCGTCTCGTAGCCGTCCTCGAGGGCGAGGATGAACTCGTGCGCGCCGACCGCGCTGGCCGCGGCGGCGACCTCCTCGGGCGTCGCGTCGGGCCGGCCGAAGCGGATGTTCTCGAGCACGGTGCCGGCGAAGAGGAAGCCCTCCTGCGGGACGATGCCGAGCTGGCGGCGCAGGCTCTCCTGGGTGACGTCGCGCAGGTCGGTTCCGTCGATCGTGATCGCGCCCTCGCGCGGGTCGTAGAAGCGGGAGAGGAGCTTCGCGATCGTCGACTTGCCCGCGCCGGTGTGGCCGACGAGCGCGACCGTCGTGCCGGCCGCGACGTCGAGCGAGATCCCGTGGAGCACCTCCGGGCCCTGGCCGTAGCCGAAGCGGACGTTCTCGAACGCGACGCGGCCCTCGATCTGCGCGAGCTCGGTCGCGCCCGGGCTGTCGAGGATCTCGGGCTCCTCGTCGAGCACGTCGATGATCTTGTCGAGCGCGGCGACCGCGGCGAGGAACGTGTTGTAGAGCTGGGAGAGCTGCTGGACCGGATCGAAGAAGTTGGACAGGTAGCCGATGAAGGCGAAGAGCGTCCCGATCGTGATCGAGTCGTCGAAGACGAGGTAGCCGCCGTAGCCGAGCACGATCGCGGTCGCGAGCGACGACAGGAAGTCGACGAACGGGAAGTAGACGCCGGAGAGCACGACCGTCTCCTGGTTCGCCTCGCGGTAGTGGTCGTTCACCTCGCGGAAGAGCTTCTCGTTGCGATCCTCGCGGCGGAACGCCTGCAGCACGCGGACGCCGGAGATGTCCTCCTGCAGCGACGCCGTGACCGCGCCGAGCCGCTCGCGGACGCGCCGGTAGGCCCGGGCGGAGCGGCGGCGGAAGAACGCCGTGGCGATGCTCATGACGGGGAAGACGATCAGCGCGGCGAGGGCGAGCCGCCAGTCGAGGAAGAAGAGGATCACGGCCGAGCCGATCAGCATGAGCGAGTTCTGGACGAGGCTCGTGACGCCGTCCGTGACGAGCTGGTCGAGCGCCTCCACGTCGTTCGTGATCCGCGAGATGATCGCGCCCGCGCGGTTGCGCTCGAAGTAGCCGAGCGACAGCCGCTGGAGGTGGCGGAAGAGCTTCTTGCGCAGGTCGGTGAGGATCCGCTCGCCGACCCAGCCCGTGTAGTAGGTCTGCGCCATGCTCGTTCCCCAGTTGAGGACGCCGACGACGAGGAACGCGGCGACGATCCACGTGAGCGCCTGGAGGTCGCCGTCGACGATGCCCTGGTCGATCGCGACCTTCGCGAGGTAGGGCGGCGCGAGCGCGGTCGCCGTCGCCGCGAGCAGCGACGCGACGGCGAGGATCGTCCGGCGCGCGGTACGGCTTGGTCAGCCGGACGAGCACGCCGATGCGGCGGGCGGTGCGCGACCAGCTCCAGTCGTCCACCTTCGTGCCGCGCGGGTCCATGAGGTGCGAGCCGGGCTGATGGACTCTCACGCCGTCGCCTCCTCGGGCTCCACGAGCACGCGGGTCTCGACCAGGCCGTGCGAGACGATCTGGCGGTAGACGTCGCTCGTCTGGGACAGCTCGTCGGCGCTGCCGCGGGCGACGATGCGGCCGTGCTCGAGGACGACCAGCTCGTCCGCCAGCGAGATGGTGGAGAGCCGGTGGGCGACGATCAGCGTCGTTCGGTTCTTCATCGCCTCGCGCAGGCCGAGCCGGATCTGCGCCTCGGTCGTCGCGTCCACCGAGGCGGTCGCGTCGTCGAGGATGAGCACGCGCGGGTTCATGACGATCGCGCGGGCGATCGCGATCCGCTGGCGCTGGCCGCCGGAGAGCGTGACGCCGCGCTCGCCGATCACCGTCTCGTAGCCGTCGGGGAGCGCCGCGACGAAGTCGTGCGCCTGCGCCATGCGGGCCGCGGCCTCGATCTCCTCGTCGGTCGCGTCGGGCGCGCCGAACGAGATGTTCTCGCGCACGGAGGTGGAGAAGAGGAACGGATCCTGGGCGACGATCGCGATCGAGCGGCGGAGGTCGTCGAGCTTGACGTCGCGGACGTCGGCGCCGTCGAGGAGCACCTGGCCGGCCTGGACGTCGTAGAAGCGCGGCACGAGCGAGGTCAGGCTCGTCTTGCCCGAGCCGGTCTGGCCGATCAGCGCCACCGTCGATCCGGGCGCGATGTCGAGCGTGATGTCGTGGAGCACGGGCCGCGCCGGGTCGTAGCCGAACGTCACGCGCTCGAACTGGAGGCGTCCCGCGCCGTCGGGGAGCGGGAGGGCGCCGGGCCTCTCGGCCGTGTCCTCGGGCTCGTCGAGCACCTCGAAGATCCGCTCGCCGGAGGCCACCGCGCGCTGGCTCGAGCCGATCCACATGCCGAGCATGCGCAGCGGCATGATCAGCAGGAGGACGTAGATGTTGATCGAGATGAACTGGCCCAGCTCGAGCTCGCCCGCGATCACGCGGCGGCCGCCGACGAGCAGCACCGCGGCCTGGGTGAGGAGCGGCAGGAACGAGAGCAGCGGCACGTAGATCGCGCGCTGCCGGGTCGCCTGGATCGACCGCGAGAACACCGCCTCGTTGCGGTCCGAGAACTTCTGCTCCTCGCGCGGCTCCTGCGCGAACGCCTTGACGACGTTGACGCCGACGATGTTCTCCTCGGCCACCGTCGTCATGTCCGCCATCCGCTGCTGCACGTCCTTGAGAATCGGGTGCGACGCGCGCGAGTACTGGTAGGCGATCGCGACGAGCACGGGCGTGATCGCGAGGGCGATCAGCGCGATCTCCACGTCGTAGAGGAAGAGGATCGCGACCACGGCGACCACGGTGAGGATGTGCTGGCCGAAGAAGATGAGGCCGTAGCCGAGGAAGAAGCGCACCGCCTGGAGGTCGACCGTGGCGCGGGACATGAGCTGCCCGGTCTGGTGGCGGTCGTAGAAGCCCCACGAGAGGCGCAGGAGGTGCGAGTAGAGCGCGTTGCGCAGATCGAACTCGACGCCGAGCGACTGGCGGCCCGCGATCAGGCGCCGCCCCGCCATCATGAGCGCGCGGGCGAGGCCCAGGACGATGATCGCCACGACGAGCAGCGTCAGCTCGCGCGCGTCTCCTTCCGGCAGGGCGTTGTCGATCGCGTCTCCGATGATCCAGGGGATCGCGAGCGCCACGACCATCGATCCCACCGCGAGCACCACCGACGCGGCGAGCGACCAGCGGTAGGGGCGCAGGAACCCGAGCAGGCGGACGAAGGTCTGTCGAAACGGGGGAGATTGAGGCGCCGGGTTCACCATGCAGAGAACGTCGAGTGTAGCCCTGGGCTTCCGGGCTGCCGGCGCGCAGTCCGGCGGGAATCCGCACAATGCAACCGTGTCCAAGGGCAAGCGGATCCGCGCCGAGCGCAAGGCGCCGCCGCCCGTGCGGGCGAAGGGCGCCGGCGGCGGATTCCCCACCTGGGGCTGGGTGGCGATCGCGCTCGGAATCGCCGCCGTCTTGGGCGGCGTGCTCATCGCGCGCGTCCACGTTCGGCGCCAGCTCGACGACCCGAGGTCCCGAGACCACGGCGAGCGGCGAGCTCGCCTTCGCGGACGAGGTCGGAGGCGCATGCTCGACGGCATCCCGCAGGACGGCGTCTCGCTCGGCGATCCCGACGCGCCCGTCACGCTGGTCGAGTTCGCCGACCTCCAGTGCCCGTTCTGCGCGCAGTGGGCGAAGGAGGCGCTGCCGGTCTACGTCGCGGACTACGTCCGCACCGGGCAGATGCGCATCGAGTTCCGTCCGCTCACGTTCATCGGGAACGAGTCGCAGTCGGCGGCCGAGATCGCGGTCGCCGCGGGGCAGCAGGGGAAGGCGTGGAACGCGATCGACCTGATCTACCGAAATCAGGGCGCGGAGAACTCCGGCTGGTTCTCGTCCGACTTCATCGCCGCGCTCGGCCGCTCCATTCCCGGGCTCGACGCCGACCAGATGCTGAGCGACGCGGCGGGCGACGGGCCGCAGCAGATGATCGACGCGGCCGCGACCGAGGCGAACGAGAAGGGGATCGACTCGACCCCGTCGTTCCTGCTCGGGAAGACCGGCGGCTCACTCGAGCGCGTGCAGCCCAGACTCGCTCGACGCCGACGGCCTCCGCGAGCAGATCGAGGCCCTGCTGAACTCGTGACCGAGACGCGCCTGCGGCGGGCGATCGCCATCGTCGCGCTGGTCGGGGTCGCGATCGCCGGCTACCTGAGCTACGTCCGCTTCATCGGCGAGCTCCCGGCGTGCAAGACGGGCGGCTGCGAGAAGGTGCAGTCGTCGAAGTACTCGGAGGTGGTCGGCATTCCGGTCGCGTTCCTGGGCCTCCTCAACTACCTGGCCATCCTCGCGACGTCGTTTCGCGCCGGCGAGGCCGCCGCGGCGATCTGCGCGGGCCTCTCGCTGGCCGGGGCCGCCTTCGCCGGCTACCTGCTCTACCTCCAGATCGCCGTGATCGACGCGATCTGCATCTGGTGCGTCGCCTCGGACGTCGTCATCTTCACGCTCGCCGTCCTCTCGATCCTCCGGCTCTCGCGCGTGTGATGCTCGAAGCGGTCCCGAACGTCTCGGAGGGGCGCGATCCGGCGAAGCTCGCCGCGCTTCGCGAGGCGTTCTCGGCGCCCGCGCGGCTCCTCGACGTCCATACCGACGCGGATCACAACCGCTCCGTGTTCACGCTGGTCGGCTCGCCCGACGAGCTGGTCGAGACGCTCGCGGCCGGGGTGGAGCGGGCGATCGGCCTGATCGACCTGCGCGAGCACGAGGGCGCGCATCCCCGCGTCGGCGCGGTCGACGTCGTGCCGCTCGTCTACCTGCGCCCCGAGGACGAGTCCCTCGCGCGCGAGGCCGCGCTGGCCGTGGCCGACCGGATCGCGGCGCTCGGCGTCCCGGTCTACTTCTACGGCCGGCTCACCGAGGACGGGCGCGAGCCGAGCGTTCTTCCGCAGCGCCGGCCTGGAGGGCATCGCGCCGGACCGCGGCCCGGATGCGCCGCATCCGACGGCGGGCGCGGTGCTCGTCGGCGTCCGCCCGCCGCTCATCGCCTTCAACGTGAACCTGCGCGCCGAGGATCCGCAGGCCGCGCGCGACATCGCGGCGCTCGTGCGGGAGAGCGGCGGCGGCTTCCCGGGCCTGCGCGCGCTCGGCCTCGCCCTTCCGCGCGCCGGGCTCTCCCAGGTGAGCATGAACGTCACCGACTGGCGGGCCGCGCCGCTGGCCGAGATCGTGGCGGCAATCGAGGCCGAGGCGTACGCCGCGCGGTATCGAGGTGGCGGGGAGCGAGCTCGTCGGGCTCATGCCGGCCGGGGCTGCGCTTTGCGCAGCGGGCGCCGCATTGCGCCTCGATGCGCTCGATGCAGGGAAGATTCTCGAGCTTCGGCTCCTCGAAGACGCTTGACCCTGCCTCTCCGCTGACGGAAGATTGCGCACCCGGGACGGGATCGCTGACCGTGGTCGGCCTCCCCGCCGTGGGGGTGTGTGCGGGGGAGAACATCGAACAAGGGGATAAAGCGATGCACGGATCAACACGCAGGGCGTCGCGGAAGCGCGTCGTCGCAGCGATCCTGGGTCTCGTCACGCTCACGGCCATCACGGCGGTCCTGCCGTCGTCGGCCGCGAACCGTTCGGCGGGCTCCACGACGTACCAGGGCGTCTGGCAGCTCAAGTCGGACACCGCCTTCGAGAACGCCAAGGGCAAGACGGCGATCGCAGCCACCGAGCTGCAGGCCTTCTCGGTGAACAAGCAGAATTTGCAGGCGACGCTCGCAGCGGCGCCGGCATCCGACTCGGATGACGAGCTCGTCATCTCGCTTCCGGATCCGAACGGCGACTTCCAGCGCTTCGCGATCCGGCAGTCGGAGATCATGGCGCCGGGCCTCGCTGCGAAGCATCCCGACATCGGGACCTATCGCGGCCGCGGCCTCGACGATCCGACGGCGACGATCCACGCGGACATCTCGCGGATCGGCTTCCACGCCTCGGTCCGCTCGTCGCAGGGCGCCTGGTACATCGATCCGTTCTCGTATTCCAACCAGAGCGTGTACGCGAGCTACTACGGCCGCGACATGCCGAAGGACGCGGGCCAGTTCGTCGAGCGCGACGCCGAGTCGGCGGAGCTCTCGGTCGACAGGGGCTACTACCACGCGGCCGACACGGTCGTCCTGACCGGCAACGGCTTCGCCGAGAACGCCGCGATCTCGATCACGATCTCGGACCCCGAAGGCCAGTTCGGAAACCGCACGCTGAGCGCGCAGGCCGATGAGCTCGGCTCGTTCAGCACCGGCTTCGTCGCCGACCCGGACGGGAACCTCGAGACCCACATCGTCTCGGCGAGCGACGGCAACGCGTCGGCCTCGACGAGCTACCAGGTCGTCCGCGACGACGATCCGACCTCGGATCCGCCGACCGGCGACGTCCTGCGGCTCTACCGGCACCGCGCTGATCACCGACCCCGGCTACGCCGCCTACCACGGCGGGCCGGCGAACGTCACCCCGGCGAAGGTCACGCTCATGAACCGCGTGAGCCAGGTCTACGAGGACGACCTCTCGATCACGCTCCAGCTGATCGCGAACACCGACCTCCTGAACCTGAACACGTGGGACGTCGCGACCGCGCCGAACGGACCGTGCGGCGCCGCGGCCGTGCTTCACGCAGTCCCAGGTCACCGGGTGCTCGTCGACGACGCGCGCGCGCTTCGTCATCGGGCAGATCATCGGCGCGTCGAACTACGACCTCGGCCACCTGGCTCTCGGCCAGCCGGGCGGGGGCGTCGCCAACCTCGGCGTCGTCGGCCGCTCGAACAAGGCCGGCGGGTGCACGGGCATTCCCACCCCGACGGGCGACTTCTACGCGATCGACTACGTGGCGCACGAAATGGGCCACCAGTTCGCCGGCAACCACCCGTTCAACGGGAACCAGCTGAACTGCTCGGGCGGCAACCGCAGCGCGGCCACCTCGGTCGAGGTCGGCTCCGGCTCGTCGATCATGGCCTACGCGGGCATCTGCATGACGGACGATCTCTCCGCGCACAGCGACCCGTACTTCTCGGAGCGCAGCCTCCAGGAGATCTCCACCTACACGTCGTCGAACCAGGCGGCGATCAACGAGGTGCAAACCGCCTCGCTCCGCCACTTCGGCGGCGGGAACGAAGTCCAGGTCGCCACGTTCGGCCCGGGCTTCCAGCAGACGCAACGCGATCCAGCCGCTCACCGTCGCGATCGGCGCCGCGCCCAGCGCGACGCAGCTGGGCGGCCTCTCGGAGTCGGGCAACACGGTCACGGTCTCGACCGGCGCCGCCGGCGGGACGCACACGCTCCAGCCGGGTGACTCGATCACCATCTCGGGCGCGGGCGACGCCGGCTACAACGGGACGTTCACGGTCGACACCGTCCTCACCACGCGTGCGTTCACGTACACGAACCCGATCGCCGGCCTCCCGAGGACCGGCGGCGGGACGATCACGCTGAACGCGCCCGGCCTCACCGAGGTCGGCAACACCGTCACCGTCCGCACGACGCTGCGTCCACAACCGCTCCGTCGGCGACCAGGTCACGATCGCCGGAGCCGAACAACGCCGGCTACAACCAGGCGACGCCGGTCACGATCACCGCGGTCCCGACGCACGCGGAGCTTCGAGTTCGTCGAACGCGGTCGCCGGACTGCCCAACGCGGGCGCCGGCACGGTGACGTACACGTCGCCGTTCCAGCTCAGCTACGGCGGCAACAACTCCGTCCTGATCGGACAGGGCGGGCTCCAGTACAACAATGCGAACCTGACGACCGCGATCAACGGCATCGCCAGGCTTCCCCGGCACCGCCACGGTGACCGGCGCGGCCTCGACCGGCTTCACGGTCACGTTCACCGGCGCTTCGGCCGGCGTGGACGTCACGCCGCTCTCGTTCGTCGGCTTGAGCTGCGGCGGTTGCTTCGGCTCGATCGAGGAGACGAACCACGGCGGCGCGAACGACTCGTTCACGCTCAACTACAACGGCAACGTCTCCGTTCCGATCGTGAACGGCGTCAACTACACCGCGGCCGGGATCCTGGCCGCGCTCACGCCGCTCCTGCCCGCGGGCGCGACGGCGACCGTCGCGGGCTTCGCCGGCGGCGGCGTTCAACAACACCGGGCTTCCAGGTGACGTACACGGGAGCCCTGGCCGCGACCAACGTCCCGGTCCTGCTCGCCGTGCAGGACTTCACCGCGGGAGCCTCCGGGTTCGTCAACGAGACGGACAAGGGCGGCGCGGTCGACAACAAGGGCGGGATCATCACGCCCACCGGCAACGCCATCCCGGCCGTCACGGCGCCGCTGCAGTACCAGATCCCGCTGCGGACGCCGTTCGCCCTGACGGGGTCGGCCACAGACGCGGACAGCGATCCGCTGCTCTACAGCTGGGAGCAGAACGACCGCGGCGGCGCCGCGGGCACCTCGCTGCTCTCGAACACGAAGACGAACGGTCCGCTGTTCGCCATGTTCCCGAAGTCGGCGATCATCAGCGAGACCGACACGCTCCTCTACAACTCGCCCGGCGAGAACCACCTGACCGACTCGCCGACGCGGGTGTTCCCGGATCTCCAGCAGATCCTCGACAACAACACGAACGCGGATACCGGCGCCTGCCCGCAGGGGCCGATCGCTCCTCCGGTGGCGATTCCGGTCAAGGAGTGCTTCGCGGAGTTCCTCCCGACGTCCGACTACGTCGGCTTCGCCGGGACGAACGCGACTCCGCTGTCGCTCCACTTCCGCCTGACCGCACGCGACAACAAGGGCGGCGTGAACGCAGCCGACACGACGCTGCTGCTCACGCCGGCCACGGGGCCGTTCCTCGTCACCTCGCAGGGCTCGCCGGTGACGTACGAGGCGACCTCGACCCAGACGGTCACGTGGAATGTGGCCGGCACCGACCTCGCCGCCCATCATCGACGACCGACGTGAAGATCAGCCTGTCGCTCGACGGCGGCCTCACGTACCCGTACGTGCTCGCCGCATCGACGCCGAACGACGGCTCCGAGGCCGTGACGCTGCCGTACGACGGCACGCGCGCACGCCCGGATCAAGGTCGAGGCGGTCGGGAACGTCTTCTTCGACGTCTCGAACGTGGACTTCACGATCCACGCGACGCCGACCGTCACGAACGACGCGCCGGCGGTGGCGTGAACGTGGAGTACAGCGACCCGATGGCGCCGGTGACGATCCTCGCCACCGATCCGGACTCGCCCGGCTCGCAGCTCACGGCAACCGCGACCGGGCTTCCCGCCGGCGCCACGCTGACGAGCGGCATCGTGTCCGCGGACTCCGACGGCCGATCCGGGCACGCACACCTGGACGGTCGGCGGCACGATCACGGCGGCGCCGGGCACGTACCCGGTCACCGTGACCGTGACGGACGAGGCGGGCGCATCGCCGTCCACGTCGTTCGACATCGTGCGTCGCGCAGGAGACGGACATCGAGATCGGCTACGAGGGCGACGAGATCACGTTCGTGCCGGCGAAGAAGCACTACGAGAAGGTGCTCCTGCGGGCGACGATTCAGGAGACCGACGGCTCCATCGGTGACGTCCGCAACGCGACGATCACCTTCATGGAGGGCTCGACCGTCCTCTGCGGCCCGCTTCCCGTCTCGCTCCAGAACGGGAACCTGGCCAACGGCGTCGCGTCGTGCACCGTCGTCCTCGGAATCGGCATGCACGACATCGACATCGTCGTCGGCGGCTACTACACCGGCGAACCGAAGACCAGGTCGTCGAGGTCGCCGAGCCGGACGACGCGTACATCGCGGCCGCAGGCGAGACCGTGATGTCGAGCTCGGCCGGCATCTACAAGGCGACCAACGGCTCCAAGATGGGCTTCGGCCTGAGCGTCAAGTACCGCGACGGCAAGCGCGACCACTGGTGGAACTGGCACAAGAAGGAGAGCCTCAGCGGCCACGTCGACGTCACGTTCAAGTCGGGTGGCAAGACGTACCTGATCAAGAGCGACGACTTCGACTCGCTCGGCGTCGACTTCGAGAAGCCGGCGGGCGGCTCGTGCAACGGCCCGACGAGCTGGAAGTGCTACGGGCTCGCGGACATCCGCATGACCGCGAAGCTCGTCGACGTCACGAAGTGGTGGCACACCTCGACCGTCGCGAGCAGGCTCTCCCTGCGGGTCACGCTGACCGACAGGGGCTCGCACGGCTCGAAGGACTCCATCGGCGTCACGCTCTGGAACGGCAGCAAGCTGCTCTTCTCCTCCAACTGGGACGGCACGGAGACGGTCGAGCAGACCCTCAAGTCCGGGAAGGTGTACGTCCGCTAGGACGCACCTCACCTCGGCTCAGCGGGCCCCGCGTCGCTTCCGGCGACCGGGGCCCGCTTCCGTTAGGAGGGCTCAACGAGACGAGCTGGGCCCCCGGACCACGTGGCGACGCGGCAGGCCTCCTTGCCTCGCACCGCCCAGCGCACCCCGTAGGCGAAGCTCGTCCCGCTGAACCCTCCTAGACTCACCCCGTGCCCGTTTCGCTCACCGGTGACGACCTCACCGCCGCCGACGTCTGGGCGGTCGCGGTCGACGGCGCGGCGGCTGGGCTCTCGGACCTCGCGCGCGGGCGCATCCGCGCGGCGCGCGACCTCGTGGACGAGGTGGCGGCGGACTCGAGCGGCGAGCACACCTACGGGATCAACACCGGCTTCGGCCGCTTCGTCTCGAAGACGATCCCGCCCGAGCAGTCGGAGGAGCTCCAGCTGCGCCTGCTGCGCAGCCACGCGTGCGGCGTGGGGGAGCCGTATCCGGACGAGGTCGTCCGCGCGGCCATGCTCCTGCGCGCGAATGCGCTGGCGAAGGGAACCTCGGGGATCGCGCTCGGCACCGTCGAGCTGCTCCTCGAGTGCCTGAACCGCGGGGTTCTGCCGCTGGTGCCGAGCCGCGGGTCGGTCGGCGCCTCCGGGGATCTCGCTCCGCTCGCGCACCTCGCGCTGCCGCTCGTCGGCGAGGGGTTCGCGACCGTCGAGGGCGAGCTGCTCCCCGGCGGGGAGGCGCTCGCGCGCGCCGGGCTCGAGCCGATCCGGCCGCAGGCGAAGGAAGGGCTCTCGCTGATCAACGGCACGCAGTTCATGAGCGCGATGGGCGCGCTCGGCTGCGTGCGGGCGCGCCGCCTGGCCGCGGCCGCGGACATCGCGTGCGCGCTCTCGCTCGAGGCGCTCCAGGGCTCCAAGGCCGCGTTCCGGCCGGAGATCCAGGCCCTGCGTCCGTTCCCGGGCCAGATCGACTCGGCGGCGAACGTGCTCCGCCTCGTGGACGACTCGGCGATCATCGAGGCGCACCGCTGGTGCGACAAGGTGCAGGACGCCTACTCGCTGCGCTGCGCGCCCCAGGTGCACGGCGCGAGCCGCGACCTGATCGCGTACGCGGAGGGCGTCGTCGCCGTGGAGGTGAACGCGGCGACGGACAACCCGCTCGTCTTCGTGGAGACGCGCGAGCTCGTCTCGAACGGAAACTTCCACGGCCAGCCGATCGCCTACGCGCTCGACACGATGAAGATCGCGATCTCCGAGCTGGCGAGCATCTCCGAGCGGCGCGTCGAGCGGCTCACGAACCCGTCGCTCTCGAACGGGCTCCCGGCGTTCCTCACCCCCGACGGCGGGCTCAACTCCGGGTTCATGATCCCCCAGTACGTGGCCGCGTCGCTCGTCAGCGAGAACAAGGTGCTCGCCCACCCGGCGAGCGTCGACTCGATCCCGACGAGCGCCGGACAGGAGGATCACGTGTCGATGGGGAACGCGTCCGGACTCACGTGCTGGCAGGTGCTCGCCAATTCGGAGCGCGCCCTGGCGATCGAGCTGCTCGCGGCCGCCCAAGGGGTGGAGTTCCTCGCGCCGCTCGAGCCCGGCGCCGGGTGCCGTGCCGCGCACCGGGCCGTGCGGGCGCTGTCGGACGAGCGTGACCGAGGACCGCTCCATCTCCGCGGACATCGAGCGCGTCGCCGAGGCGATCCGGACGGGCGCGATCGGCGCCGCGGTCGAGGCCGAGATCGGAGCGCTCGCGTGAGCGTCGGCGTTCACGACGCGCTCGTCGAACAGCTCGTGGGCGACCTGAGCGCCGTTCGCGCGCCGCGGGGGACCGAGCTCCTCGCGAAGTCCTGGGCCACCGAGGCGCCGCTTCGGATGCTCCTCAACAACCTCGACCCCGAGGTGGCCGAGCATCCCGAGCAGCTGATCGTCTACGGCGGCTCCGGAAAGGCCGCGCGCTCGCCGGCTGCGTTGCGCGCGCTCGTCCGCTCGCTGCTCGACCTCGGAGAGGACGAGACCCTGCTCGTGCAGAGCGGCAAGCCGGTCGGGATCTTCCGCACGCACCGCGACGCGCCGCGCGTGCTGATCGCGAACTCGCTGCTCGTGCCGCACTGGGCGACATGGGAGGAGTTCCGCCGGCTCGAGGCGCTCGGTCTCACGATGTTCGGCCAGATGACCGCCGGGAGCTGGATCTACATCGGCACCCAGGGGATCCTCCAGGGCACGTACCAGACGTTCGCCGCCGCGGGGGAGAAGCACTACGGGTCGGCCGATCTCTCCGGGCGCACGATTCTCACCGCCGGCCTGGGCGGGATGGGCGGCGCGCAGCCGCTGGCCGCGACGATGGCGGGCGCCGCGATCCTGTGCGTCGAGGTCGACCCCTCGCGCATCGAGCGGCGGCTGGAGACGCGCTACCTCGACGAGGCCACCGAGTCCCTGGACGACGCGCTGGCGCGGGTTCGGGCGGCCGCGGCGGAGGGTCGCGCGCTGTCGGTCGGACTCCTCGCGAATGCGGCCGACGTCGTCCCCGAGCTGGCGCGCCGCGGCGAGCCGTTCGACCTCGTCACCGACCAGACCGCGGCCCACGACCCGCTGAACGGCTACATCCCCTCGGGCTACTCGGTGGAGGAGGCGGCGGCGCTGCGCACGTCCGATCCGGACAGGTATCTGCAACAAACCAGTGCCTCAATCGCAACACATGTGCACGGAATGCTCGAGTACGTCCGCGCAGGTGCCAATGTCTTTGACTACGGCAACAACCTGCGAGGGGAGGCCCTATCGGCCGGCGTCACGGAGGCGTTTTCATACCCGGGCTTTGTCCCGGCCTATATCCGGCCGCTCTTCTGCCGCGGCGTCGGGCCCTTCCGCTGGGCCGTGCTGTCGGGCGAGCCGAGCGACATCGCGGCCATCGACGCGATGCTCGGACGGCTCTTCCCGGACGACGCGCTGCTTCAGCGGTGGCTCGAGCTCGCCGCCGACCGGGTGGCGTTCCAGGGGCTGCCCGCGCGGATCTGCTGGCTCGGCTACGGCGCCCGCGCGAAGGCGGGGCTTGCGATCAACGAGCTCGTCCGCTCCGGCGAGGTCAGCGCCCCGGTGGTGATCGGGCGCGACCACCTCGACGCGGGCTCGGTCGCCTCGCCCTACCGCGAGACGGAGGCGATGCAGGACGGCTCCGACGCCATCGCCGACTGGCCGATCCTGAACGCGCTCGTGAACACGGCCGCGGGCGCGACGTGGGTCAGCGTCCATCACGGCGGCGGCGTCGGCATCGGCAACTCGATCCACGCAGGCATGGTGGTCGTCGCGGACGGCACCGACGAGGCGGCGGCGCGACTCGAGCGGGTGCTGACGTCGGATCCCGGCATGGGCGTGATCCGCCACGCCGACGCGGGCTACGACGAGGCGCTCGACGCCGCCTCCGAGCAGGGCGTGGCGCTCCCAGGACGCGACGTCTAGGCGACGCCCGGCGTGACGACGCTCCTCGTTCGCGACCTCGCGCAGGCGGTCTCCCCGGCGGGCCGTGAAGCGCCGCTTCGCGGAGACGCGCTGGGGCGGCTCGACGTGGTCTCCGACGCGTACGTCCTCACCCGCGACGGCGTCATCGCAGACGTGGGGCGGATGCGCGACCTCGGACCGCTCGACGGAGACGTCGTCGAGGTGGACGGGCGGGGCCGTGCGGCCATCCCAGGCCTCGTCGACTGCCACACGCACCCGTGCTTCACGGGCGACCGCGCAGGGGAGTTCGAGCTGCGCTCGGGCGGCGCGTCCTACGAGGAGCTCCACGCCGCGGGCAGCGGCATCCTCTCGACCGTTCGGGCGACCCGCGCGGCGACCGGGGACGAGCTGCACGCCGCGGTCGAGCGCCACCGCGGGTGGATGCGCGGCTGCGGGACGACCACCTTCGAGGGGAAGTCCGGCTACGGGCTCGACCGCGAGACGGAGCTCGCGCAGCTCCGCGCGGTCCGCGACGCGGGCGGCGTCCCGACGTGGCTGGGCGCCCATGCGGTCCCGCCCGAGTTCGACGACGCGGACGCGTACCTCGACTTCGCGCTGGCCGACGTGCTCCCCGAGGCGGCCGAGATCGCCGAGGCGGCGGATGTCTTCCTCGAGGAGGGAGCGTTCGATGCCGCGCAGGCGCGCCGCTACCTGACGGCCTGCGCCGAGCACGGGCTCGCGCTGCGCCTCCACGCGGACCAGTTCACGGAGGCCGGCGGGGTCGAGCTGGCCGTCGAGCTCGGCGCGCGCAGCGTCGACCACGTCGAGGCGACCGGCGACGCAGGCGTCCGAACGTTAGCCGGAAGCGACGTCACCGCCGTGCTCCTGCCGATCGCGGCGCTCACCCTTGGTCGGCCGATGCCGCCGGGCCGAGCGCTCGTCGACGCGGGAGCAACGGTCGCCCTCGCCACCGATTTCAACCCGGGGAGCGCGTACTCCGAGAGCCTCCCGATCGCGTGCAACCTCGCCTGCACCCAGATCGGGCTCGCACCGGCCGAGGCGCTCGCGGCCTGCACCGTGAACGCCGCGCACGTCCTCGGCCGCGCCGACCGCCTCGGCCGCCTCGCGCCGGGGTTCGCGGCTGACGTCGTTCTCCTCGACACGCCCGACTGGCGTCACCTCGCCTACCACCTCGGCGGGCCGGAGGTCGGCGTGGTGATCGAGGCCGGCGCGGTCGCCTGGACTCGGTAGCGCAGCCCCGCCCGGGCATAATCGACGCATGGCCTCCCGAAAGCAGCGGCGCAAGCGCGAAAAACTCCAGCGGCACGAGTACGAGTACGTCCTCGAAGGGGACGACGGCGAGGAGGAAAGCGCGCCGCGCCTGAGCGAGCTGAACGCGCCGAAAGCGAAGCAACCGGGCCAACCGAAGGGCGAGATCGTCGACCGCCGCGGTCGCGTGGTCCCGAAACCGTCGCTCGAGCGCATCCTCCGGCGCGGGCTGATCTTCGCGCCGCTCGTCTTCGTGTTCGTCTACGCGACGGGGCGCAACAGCCTGAGCACGATCGCGATCGTCCTGAACACGGCCGTCATCCTGGCGTTCCTGCTGCCGTTCATGTTCCTCGTGGACTCGCTCGTCTACCGGATGGCGCTCAAGCGGTACGGCACCGGTCGGCGCTAGCTAGTCCTTCGGGTCGCCGCGGTAGTGGCCCTCGCCGGGCCACGGTGCGAGGAGGAACAGCAGGCGGGCGCCGTCGGGAGCCCGCACCGCGTGGCGCTCGTCCGGCTCGAAGTGCATCAGCGTCCCGGCCGCCGCGTCGACGGTCGCGCCGCCGGCCTCGAACACGGCCCGCCCCTCGACGACGACGATCCAGGCATGTTCCTTGACCTGGTGGTCGCCGAGCTCCTGTCCAGGATCGAGGCCGATCAGCACGGCGCGGGCCTCGTCGGCGCTGCGGAGAACGACCGGAGAGCGGCTCCCTTCCGGCGTCGGGATCTCCGGAAGCGTCCAGCTCTCCATGGCCGGGGAGTGTAACCCCGCGCGGATAGACTCAGCCGCCTGATGGCCCTTGACGTCACGCGGCTCGAGCTCGGCCCGATCGGGACGAACTGCTACCTCGTCCGAAACCCCGGCGCGGCGGAAGCGGTCGTGGTCGATCCCGGCGCCGACGCGGCCGCGATTCGGCTCGAACTGGCCCGGCGCAGCGCGTCGTGTACGGCGATTCTGGTCACGCACGGCCACTGGGATCACCTCGGCGGCGTCGCCGACCTGGCCGAGGGAACCGGCGCGCCGGTCTACATGGCCGAGGACGAGCGCGTGCTGCTCGAGCGCGTGAACGACTACACGCCGCCGGGCGTGACGTTCCGGCCGTACACGCCGGACGTCCTTCTCCAGGGCGACGAGACGCTCGAGCTCGCCGGCATCTCGTTCGAGACCGTGCGGGTCCCGGGGCACTCGCCCGCGCATCTCGCGTACGCCGCCGACGGCGCGCTCTTCTCCGGGGACGTCCTCTTCGCCGGGTCGGTCGGCCGCGCCGACCTGCCGGGCGCCGACTGGGACGTGCTCCTCGCTTCGATCCGCGGGCTCGCCGACCGGTTTCCGCCCGAAACCACCGTCTTCCCCGGCCACGGCCCGTCGACCACGCTCGGCGCCGAGCTCGCCACCAACCCGTTTCTCGCCGAGCTTCGCGCCTCGTGACCGCCATCGAAGCTCCCAAGGGAACGCACGACATCCTCCCGCGCGACCAGCCGCTCTGGCGGTTCGTCACGGGAACGATGGAGCGGCTGTGCGCCGAGTACGGATACCGCCCGATCCAGACTCCGGTCTTCGAGGACACCGAGCTCTTCGCGCGCACGTCGGGCGCGGGCTCGGACGTCGTCCAAAAGGAGATGTACACCTTCGCCGACCGCGGCGACCGCTCGCTGACCCTGCGGCCGGAGGGCACGGCCCCGATCTGCCGGGCGTACATCGAGCACGGGATGCACCGCGAGCCGCAGCCGGTGAAGCTCTACACGATCGCGCCCATGTACCGGTACTCGGCGCCCCAGCGCGGGCGCTACCGGGAGCACTGGCAGCTGTCGCTCGAGGCGATCGGCTCGGCCGACCCGGCCGTGGACGCCGAGGTGCTCGAGTACTACCGGACGCTCCTCGAGACGCTCGGGGTGAAGTCGTTCGAGCTCCAGCTGAACTCGATCGGCGACGCCGCGTGCCGGCCTGCGTACCTCGAGAAGCTGAACGCCTGGCTCGACGCGAACGCCGACGTGCTGGACGACGACGCGCGCCAGAAGCGCGCGACCAGCCCGCTGCGCGTCTTCGACGTGAAGAACCCCGGCGTGCGCGCGGCGTTGGCCGACGCGCCCAAGATCGGCGAGTCTCTCTGTTCGGAGTGCGCGGCGCACTTCGACGAGGTGCGGCGCTACCTCGACGCATACGGGGTCGAGTACGTGATCGAGCCGACGCTCGTGCGCGGCCTCGACTACTACACGCGCACGACCTGGGAGTTCGTCGGCCCCGGCGAGAGCGGGCAGGCGGGGACGATCTCGGGCGGCGGGCGCTACGACGGGCTGATCGAGGAGATCGGCGGCCCGCCGACGCCGGGAATCGGATTCGGCGCCGGAATCGAGCGGCTGATCCTGGCGCTCGAGCATGAGGGCGTAACGGCGGAGGAGCCCGGCATCGACGTCTTCTTCGCCGTGGACGCCGCCGCCGACCGCGCGGCCGTGCTGGTCGAGCTCGCGAAGCTCCGCCGCGACGGCCTGCGCTGCGACACCGACTACGCCGGCCGTTCCGCCAAGGGGCAGATGACCCAGGCGGGCCGGCTCGGCGCGCGGATCGTCGTGCGGGTCGAGGGCGAAACGGCCACACTGCGGAGCGGTGGCACCGACCTCGGCGAGCCGGTCCCGATTTCGCAAATTGCGGAGACGGTTCGGGGCACCCCAGCCCACCACCCGCTTTGAACGCTAACGAGAAAAGGCGCGCGTGTCCCGCGCGCATCGAGCCGAAACTGGAGCGAACTTGAGCAAATGGCGTGACCTGCACTGCGGCGAGCCGAGAGCCGATTCGGTCGGCTCCCGCGTGACCCTGGCGGGCTGGGCCGACACGCGGCGCGACCACGGCGGGCTCGTCTTCATCGACCTCCGTGACCACACGGGGATCTGCCAGCTCGTCATCAACCCCGAGAACGCGCCCGAGGCTGCCGCGGTCGCCCACGAGATCCGCAACGAGTTCGTGCTTGCGCGCCGAGGGCGAGATCGTCCCCCGCGCGGCCGACGCCGTGAACCCGAACCTGCCCACCGGCGAGATCGAGCTCCGGGTCGACAACGCTCGAGATCCTGAACCGCGCGACGCCGCTCCCGTTCCAGCTCGACGAGGAGAACGTGGACGAGAACCTGCGCCTGCGCTACCGCTGGCTCGACCTCCGCCGCGCCGCAGATGCAGCGCAACCTGCGCCTGACGGGAACCGTCGTCGGTGCGATCCGCCGTCGCATGGAGGAGCTCGGCTTCGTCGATCTCTGGACGCCCAGCCTGATCAAGGGGACGCCCGAGGGCGCGCGCGACTTCCTCGTCCCCGTGCGGCTCCAGCCGGGCCGCTTCTTCGCGCTGGCCCAGTCGCCGCAGGTGTTCAAGCAGCTCTTCATGATCAGCGGCTTCGACCGCTACTACCAGATCGCCACGTGCTGGAGAGACGAGGATCTGCGCGCCGACCGGCAGTTCGAGTTCCGCCAGCTCGACATCGAGATGGCGTTCGTCGAGCGCGAGGACGTGCTCGACGTCCTCGAAGAGGCGGTCGTCGCGTCGTTCGAGGCGCTCGAGCGCACGCCGCCGCCACGGCCGTTCCCGCGCCTGTCCTGGAACGACGTGATGGCGCGCTACGGCTCCGACAAGCCCGACCTGCGCTTCGGCCTCGAGATCGAGGACGCGACCGCGCTGACCCGCGACTCGGAGTTCGGCGTCTTCGCCGGCGCCGAGGCCGTCCGCTACCTGACCGTCCCGAAGGCGTTCTCGCGCGCCGAGCTCGACCGGCTCGAGGAGCTCGCGAAGGAGTGGGGCGCGAAGGGCCTTGCGTACCTCGTCTACGACGAGAGCGGGGAGGTGCGCTCGCCGATCGCCAAGTTCCTCTCCGCCGCCGAGCTGGAGCACTTCAAGGCCGAGCCGGGCTCGACGGTGCTCTTCGCCGCGGACACACGGCCTGCAACCAGCCGCGTGCTCGGCGGCCTGCGCACGCACCTCGGCCGGGAGCTCGACCTGGCCGACCCGGAGAAGGACGCGTTCCTCTGGGTGATCGACTTCCCGCTCTTCGAGTGGGACGAGCTGAACGAGCGCTTCACGTTCTCGCACCATCCGTTCACCGGGATCCGCCCGGGCGACGACGCGCTCGTCGAGAGCGACCCCGGCAAGGCGATCAGCGAGGCGTACGACCTCGTGTGGAACGGCTGGGAGCTCGGCTCGGGCTCGATCCGGATCCACGACCAGGAGATCCAGAAGCGCATCTTCCGCGCGCTCGGCCTGAGCGACGAGGAGCTCGAGGAGAAGTTCGGCTTCCTGCTCGACGCGCTCAAGATGGGCGCGCCGCCGCACGGCGGGTTCGCGATGGGGATCGACCGTTTCGCCGCGCTCTTGGCCGGCGAGCCGAACATCCGGGAGGTCGTCGCCTTCCCGAAGGTGTCGAGCGGCTCCGACCCGCTGAGCGGCGCTCCGACGCCGATGCCGGAGGAGATTCTCCGCGAGCTCGGAATCCAGCTTCGTAAGCAGGGCTAAACCTGCTTGCCGTCCGCGCCGACGAGTAGCAATACTGGTTTCGCAGCATCTACGAGCGAGGAGAGAGCCGCAATGTCCACGAACGATCCGCGACGCGCTCCGTCCGCGCAGGCGCTGACCGCGCTCCCGCAGGCCCAAGATCTTCCCGTCGCAACCGACGGATACGACCGCGCGCGGGTCGAGGAGGCGTTCGAGGCCTACCGCCGTCACGTCACCTCCCTGCAGGCGCAGCTCCGCGTGCTCCAGGCCGCTCCGCGCGGCGCCTCGTCCGAGCCGTCGGGCCACGCCGTGCGCATGGACGCGCTCCACCTGGTGCGCGCCGCCTCCGAGTTCGCCGACACGATCGAGCGCGACGCCCAGGAGGCCGCGGTCAAGCAGATCGCGCGCAGCGAGCAGGAGATCCGCGAGCGCCAGATGTCGATGACGCAGCAGGAGTCCGAGATCCAGCGCATCCGCCAGGAGACCGAGCGGCAGCGCATCGAGGTCGTGAACGAGGCGCGCAACGAGGCGCGCGAGATCCTGACGAAGACGAACCGCGACGCCGCCCAGGAGCTCCGCGAGGCGGAGGCCTCCGGCGCGCGGCTGCTCGAGCAGGCCCGCCACCAGGCGACCGAGCTGACGAACGCGGCGCGCGCCGAGGTCGAGCAGACGCTCGAGTGGGCGCAGGCCCAGGCGCAGGTCATCGTCCAGCGCTCCCGCGAGGGCGCCGAGCAGCTCCTCGGAGCCGCCGGCCACGGCGACGCGGCCATCCAGTCCGCCGTCGACGCGATCGTCCGCGCGGCCGAGGACAGCGTCTCCGCGAAGGGGCAGACGCCGGTCACCGCGGCGGTCGTCGCGGCGCAGGACGCCGAGCCTGAGCCCGAACCGGAGCCTGCCGCGCCTGCGGACGAAGCGCCCGAGGAGCCGGCCGCCGAGGCCGAGCCCGCCGAAGGCGAAGACGACACCGCGTAAGTCTCCGTAGCATTCAGGCGTGCCCGGCACCTCGCTCGTCCGGCTGCTCCTCCTCGGCTGCCTGATCATCGCGGTCGCGCTCGCGCTCGGCCTGCTCGACGTCGAGCCGGTCTGGATCGTGGTCGGCGTCGTCGTCGCCTGGGCGGTCGCGTCGGCGATCGAGTGGATGCTCTGGCAGCGCGACAACGACCAGTGGCGCCGCGGCCCCGCGCCGCCCGGCCCGGCCGCGTTCGTACTCGCTGGCCGTGCCCATGGGCCGCAAGCGCGTCGTGCTGAACCTCGGTGCCGATCCCGCGCCCGCGCCGCCGCCGCCGATCGAGGAGACGATCGTCGAGCCGCCGGCGCCCGTCGTCGTGGAGGAACCGCCGGCCGAGCCTGAGCCCATCGTCGAGCCGGAGCCACAGCCCGAGCCCGAACCGGTCGTCGAGGCGCCGCCCGCCGACGCCGAAGCCGAAGCGGCGCCTGCCGTCCTTCCGCCGGCGCACCGCGCAGGCGCCCGCCGCACCCGAACCTGTGGCCGCAGAGCCCGAGGCCGAGCCCGAGCCGGTGGCCGCGCCCGAGCCGCTCGCCGACGTGGAGCCGGTCGTCGAGACGGCCGTGGCCTGAGCGACCGAGCCTGAGCCCGCGCCGGAACCCGAACCAGAGCCCGAACCAGAACCAGAACCGGAGCCAGAGCCCGAACCGGAGCCTGAACCGGAACCGGAGCCGAGCCGACCGAGCCGATCCCGGTGCTCGACCGCGCGCCGCTGGTCGCGGCGCCTCCGCCTCCGCCTGAGCCGCCTCCTCCGTACGAGCCGCCTCCGCCGCCGCCCGAGCCGCAGCGCGTCGTCCGCATGCCGGTGCGCGGCCCGCAGCGCTGGAACATCTGGGAGCTCGAGCGCGTCTCCCGCGCGGCGCCGGAGAACGGCGATGCGAACGAACGCGCGGCGCTCCTTCTCCACCTGCGCCAGTTCGCCGATTCCGACGGCAACCTGCCGGTCGAGTTCGACGGTCTTGTCCGCGAGACGTTCGGGAGGCTGCTCACCGGCGTCAGGCCGGCGTGAACGGCGAGCTCCTCGAGCGTCAGCTGGCGCTGGCCGCGATCGCGCTGGTCGCTGTCCTCGGCGCGCTGACGATCGCCTCCGGAGGCGGCGACGCGGCCCCGTCGATCCAGCCGACCACGGCCGCCACGGACGTGCAGTGGCAGCAGGCGACCGTCGGCACGTTCGGCCCCGGCCTCTACGGCCAGACGACCACGTGCGGGGTCGTGCTCGAGGCGACGCTCCAGGGAGTCGCGCATCCCGTGCTTCCCTGCGGCGCGCGGATCGTCGTCGAGGCGAACGGCGTCGAGGTGGACACGACCGTCGTGGACAAGGCGAGCTACGGCGAAGGGCAGGAGTTCGCGCTGACGGAGGCGCTCGCCGCCGCGCTCGGCGTCCAGGGGCAGGCGACGGTCCGATGGAGATTTTCCGAGGGCACCCGCTAAGATCCGAGTGCGTGCTCGACCGCGTGCGTGGCCTCGTACGCAATGTAGAACCAACAGCTACTGAGAGGGAGCCCGCGTCCGGGCCCGGCTTAACCGCCACCCGGCAAGGCACCCACCTGGCTCGCCAGGTTCCTCACGTACGAGGCAGACACGGCGCGGTGGTGCACGCGCGGACCAACGCCGCCGCTACCCTCGCCGCATGGACGTCACCGGAACCGCCGCGCGGGACGGCGACCTCGCCTGGATCGGGGTTCGCGTCGCCGAGGGGCGAATCGCCGAGGCCGGGGGAGAAGGGCCCGGCGTCGCCGAGCTCGTCGCCGCGCTCCCAGGTCTGACGCCGCTCGAGGCCGCCGCGATCGCGACCCCGCCGCTCGCCGGCGACGCGCTGCACGAGGCGCTGGCGCAGGTCGTCTCCGCGCCTGCGGAGGACCGCCGCGTCGTGGTCGCGATGAGCGGGGGCGTCGACAGCGCGGTGACGCTGCTCCGCGTCCGCGACGCCGGGTTCGAGCCCGTCGGCGCGACGCTGCGGCTCTGGCTCGACCCGCACGGCCCCGACACCGAGCGCGCCTGCTGCTCGCCCGAGGCCGTGCTGGCCGCGCGCGCGACCTGCCATGCGCTCGGCCTGCCGCACGTGACGCTCGACCTGCGGGAGGAGTTCCGCACGGCGGTCGTCGCGCCGTTCGTCGCCGGCTACGCGCGAGGCGAGACGCCGAACCCGTGCATGCGCTGCAACGGGAGCTTCCGCTTCGCCGAGCTGCTCGCGTTCGCCGAGCGCGTCGGCGCGTCCCGGCTCGCGACCGGCCACTACGCGCGCCTCGCCGAGCATCGCGGCCGCCTGCTGCTCGCCCGCGCGATCGACCGGGAGAAGGACCAGTCGTACATGCTCGCGCAGCTCGACCCGGACGAGCTCGGCCGCCTGTGGTTCCCGCTCGGCGAGTCCACGAAGACCGAGGTGCGGGCGGAGGCCGAGGCGGCCGGTCTGGCCGCTGCCCGGCGGGCTGAGAGCCAGGAGGCGTGCTTCCTCGCCGGCGGCGACTACCGCGACTTCCTCGGCGCGCACGGCGTCGGCGCGGCGGAGGGCGCGATCGTCGACGAGAGCGGCCGGGAGCTCGGGCGCCACGACGGCTACTGGCGCTTCACGCCCGGCCAGCGGCGGGGGCTCGGCGTCTCGACCGGCGCTCCCGTGTTCGCGCTGCGCAGCGACCCCGCGACGAACACGGTGGTCGTCGGTCCCCACGAGTCGCTCGCCCGCACAAGGATCTCCGCCCGCGACGGCCGCCTCTACGTCCCGGTCGAGCGCGCCGACGCGAAGCTGCGCTACCGCTCGCCCGCCGCGCCCGCGGAGATCAGCACGAGCGACGGAGGGCTTCGACCTCCACCTCGACGCGCCGGCGTACGGCGTGGCGCCTGGCCAGGCCGCCGTGCTCTACGAGGGCGACGCGGTCGTCGGCGCCGGTCTCATCTCCTCGGCCGAGTAAGAACCGCGCGAAGCGGTTACTACACTGGCTTCGGCCCCGCGATGTCCGACACGATCCGTCTCACCGTCCCCTCCGGCCGCTCCTACCAGGGCGTGGTCCGCCTTGTCCTCGGCGGCCTCGCGGCGCGGTCGGGGCTGTCGGTCGAAGCGCTCGAGGACCTCCAGCTCGCGCTCGACACGCTCCTTCAGGACGAGTTCTGCGCGGACGCCGAGCGGCTCGACGTCGAGATCTCGGTGGACGACGGCGCGATCGCGGTCGTGGTCGGCCCCCTCGACGGCGACCGGGTCGAGGCCGGGCTCTCCGACGGCGACCCAGGCTCGGTCGGCCTCGCGCGCCTCCTCGAGACGACCACGTCGGGGTACGAGATCGAAGGCCGGGACGGGGCCGCCTGGGTTCGCCTGCGCAAGGGAGTCTCCGGGGACGGCGCGTGACGCAGGAGGGGCGGCGCAACGACCGCGAGCTGCTTCGGCGCTACCACGAGGAAGGCGACGAGGCCGCACGCGACGAGCTGATCGAGCAGTACCTGCCGCTTGTGCGCTCGCTGGCCCGGCGCTACGACCGCCGCGGCGAGCAGCTCGAGGATCTGATCCAGGTCGGCTCGATCGGCCTCATCAAGGCGATCGACCGCTTCGACCCCGACCGCGGGTTCGAGCTGACCACCTATGCGACGCCGACGATCATCGGCGAGATCAAGCGGCATTTCCGCGACAAGGGCTGGGCGATCCGGGTGCCCCGCGGCCTTCAGGAGCTGAACGTCCGGCTCTCGAAGCTCGTCGAGGATCTGACCGTCGAGCTCGGCCGCTCGCCCACCGTCCCGGAGCTGGCCAAGGCCGCCGGCGTCGAGGAGGAGGCCGTGGTCGAGGCGCTCGAGACCGGGCACGCGTACACCACGCTCTCGCTCTCGGCGCCGAGCGGCGAGAACGGCGACGACCTCGACCCGCTCGAGTCGCTCGGCGACGTCGATCCCGAGTTCGAGCTGAGCGAGGACCGCGCGGTGGTCGAGCCGGGCCTGCGCACCCTCGACGAGCGCGAACGGCGCATCCTGCACCTCCGGTTCTACGAGGGCCTGACGCAGTCCCAGATCGCCGCGCAGATCGGGATCTCCCAGATGCACGTGTCGCGGCTCATCCGCCGCTCGCTCGAGAAGATGCGCGACGAGCTCGTCGACGAGGAGGAGAACGGCTCGGGTTCGGGCTAGTGCACTGGGCGCCGGGTACGATCGGCGCATGAGAACGACCGCTGAGCTGCGCGAGGGATTCCTCGCGTTCTTCGAGTCGCACGGGCACGTGAGGCGCCCGTCGGGCTCGGTGGTCCCGGCTGCCGACGATCCGACCACGCTCTTCACCGTCGCGGGCATGCAGCCCATGAAGAAGTGGTTCCTCGGCGTCGAGCAGCCCGTCGCGAAGCGCGTCACCACCGCGCAGAAGGTGATGCGCGCCGGCGGCAAGCAGAACGACCTCGACGACGTCGGGCGCACGTCGCGCCACGCGTCCTTCTTCGAGATGCTCGGCAACTTCTCGTTCGGCGACTACTTCAAGGACGGCGCGATCGACCTCGCCTGGGAGTTCTCGACGAAGCAGCTCGGCTTCGCGCCCGACACGCTCTGGGCGACCGTCTTCGCGGGCGATCCGGAGCTGGGCCTCGGCGAGGACGAGGTCGCGATCGACGGCTGGCTCCGCGTCGGCATCCCGCGCGAGCGGATCGTCGGGCTGCCGCGCGTCGAGAACTTCTGGCAGGCGGCCGACACCGGCCCGTGCGGACCGTGCTCGGAGCTCTACCTCGACCGCGGCGCCGAGCTCGGCTGCGACCGGCCCGACTGCGCGCCCGGCTGCGACTGCGACCGCTTCCTCGAGTACTGGAACCTCGTCTTCATGGAGTACGACCTCGCCGACGACGGCACGCTGACGCCGCTGCCGCAGCAGAACATCGACACGGGCCTCGGCCTCGAGCGCGGCGCGATGCTCCTCCAGGGCGTCGACTCGATCTTCGACACCGACGCCTACCAGCAGATCATGGAGTGGGTCGCCGCCGAGAGCGGCGTGCGCTACGGCGAGTCCGACCAGGCCACGAAGGCGCACCGCGTGCTCGCCGACCACGGCCGCGCCATGACCTTCCTCACCGCGGACGGGATCGTCCCGGGGAACGAGGGGCGCGGCTACGTCCTGCGCCGGGTCATCCGCCGCGCCGTGCAGCACGGCCAGCGGATCGGGCTCGAATCGCCGTTCCTCGCCGGCCTTGCCGGCGCCGTGATCGCGCAGATGGGCGACGCCTATCCCGAGCTCGAGGCCAGCCGGGCGCAGATCGAGTCCGCGCTGACCGCGGAGGAGGAGCGCTTCGCCCAGACGCTGACCCGCGGCCTCAAGCTCTTCGACGAGATCGCCGCCAAGGGGAACGTCTCCGGCGAGGACGCGTTCAAGCTCCACGACACCTACGGCTTCCCGCTCGAGCTGACCGTCGAGCTCGCGGAGGAGCGCGGCCTGGCCGTGGACACCGACGGGTTCGCGGCGCACATGGCCGAGCAGCGGGAGCGCTCGCGCTCGGCCGGGGGCGGGGAGGAGATCCGCGCCGCCGAGTTCGCCCGCGAGGCCGGCTTCGCCACCGAGTTCGTGGGCTACGAGGCGACCGACGTCCTCACGCAGATCGGCGCGCTCGAAGACCTCGGCGACGGCACCTTCCTCGCGAAGCTGCGCGAGTCGCCGTTCTATCCCGACGGCGGCGGGCAGGTCTCGGACCAGGGCTGGATCGAGAAGGACGTCCGCGTCCGAGCACAAGGCTGAGCTAGCTGCGGCGTACAGGTTCGGCGACGACCAGGCGCTGCTCTTCGCGGGCTCCGGCTTCGCTGCGGGCGACCGCGTGCGCGCCGTCGTGCCGTGGAAGGTCCGCTTCCCGACGACCGCGAACCACACCGCGACGCATCTGCTCCACAAGGCGCTCCAGGAAGTCCTCGGCGACCACGTGCGCCAGGCCGGCTCGGCCGTGCGGCCGGACAAGCTGCGCTTCGACTTCACGCACCCTCAGGCGCTGACGCGCCGAGGAGCGCGCCAAGCGTCGAAGAGATCGTGAACGAGCGCGTCTTCGAGAACCTCCCGGTGCATGCGTTCCTGACCCCGATCGACGAGGCCAAGCGGCTCGGCGCGATGGCGCTCTTCGGCGAGAAGTACGGCGACGTCGTCCGCGTGGTCGAGGTGGGGAGCGGGGACGAGGCGTTCTCGCGCGAGCTCT
Organism: uncultured Actinomycetes bacterium; assembly: GCA_963724315.1. Lineage (GTDB taxonomy): Bacteria > Actinomycetota > Thermoleophilia > Gaiellales > Gaiellaceae > CAVRUF01. The sequence goes on from CAVRUF010000009.1 coordinate 366,941, forward strand.
GCGGGGGCTGCCACGTGCGCACGACCGCGGAGATCGGCCCGTTCGCGATCCTCTCCGAGGGCTCGGTCGGCTCGGGCGTGCGCCGGATCGAGGCGGTCACGTCCGGGGAGGCGTACGCGCTGCTCCACGCCCGCGCACGCGAGGCCGAGGAGCTGCGGGCCGAGCTCCAGCAGTCGCGCAAGGCGAAGCCCAAGGCCGCGGCGGGCGCCGAGGTCCTGGAGGAGCGGCGCAGCGAGGCCGGCGGCGTCGCCGTGATCGTGGTCGAGGCGAAGGCGGACACCGTCGAGGACCTGATGGCGCTCTCGGACCGCCTCAAGCAGGCGAGCGCGCCGGCCGCCGTCGTGCTCGGCTCGCGTGTCGCCGAACGCGGACGCGTGTCGATCATCGTGAACCTCGACTCGTCCCTCGAGGAGCGCGGCCTCGACGCGGTCGCGATCGTCAAGCAGGCGGCGGCGCTCGTCGGCGGCGGGGGCGGCGGACGGCCGACGATGGCCCGAGCAGGTGGCAAGGATCCCGAGAAGCTCGCCGAGGCGCTCGCGACGGCAGAGCAGGCGCTCGTTGAGGCGCTCTCGTAGAATCGCCGGCCCGTGAAGGTTCTCGCGCTCGACTACGGTCTCGCGCGCACCGGCGTGGCCGTCTCGGACCCCACGGGGACGGTGGCGAGACCGCTGGGCGTCGTCGAGCGGGCCGCCGAAGAGGCCGGCCTGGCCCGTGTGGTCGAGCTGGCGCGGACCGAGGAGGCCGAGCGCATCGTGGTCGGGCGTCCCCATCACGTTGCGCGGAGCGGCCGGTGAGCAGGCGGCCGAGACCGAGCGCTTCGTCGAGGCGCTGCGCGGCGCGACCGATCTTCCCGTGGACACGTTCGACGAGCGTTTCACCACCAAGCTCGCGCAGGCCTCGCAGGCCGCGGGTTCCGGCGCCCCCGAGGACGCCCTCGCGGCGGCGCACCTCCTCACGACCTACCTGGAATGGCTGAGCGCCCGCCCTACGTAAAGCACCGCGCCGAGCGGCCGCGCCACCACTGGCACGGGCGCCTCGCGGTGGTCGTCGGCGTGCTGGTCGCGTTCGCCGCCGTGGCCGGGATCGCGTTCGGGATCTCGAAGACCCTCGGCAGCGACGACCCGCCGCCGACCACGTCCGCCGCGATCGTGCCGGCCAAGCCGACGATCCGGATCGTCTTCCCCGAGGGCTTCACCCGCGCGCAGATGGCGGTCCGCGTCACCGAGGTGAACAAGATCGCGAAGGAGAAGCGCGACCTCACGACGAGCCTGACGGCCAAGGCCTACCTGGCCGGGTCGAAGCAAGGGCCGGTCCCGGCCGACTTCAAGGGAGAGGACCTCGAGAACCTCGAGGGCTTCCTCTTTCCGGCGACGTACGACTTCACCGAGGACACGACCTCGCGCGAGCTGGTGTTGAAGCAGCTCGACGCCTTCTCGGACGCCTGGGCGAAGGTGGACATGAAGTACGCGGAGTCGAAGAACCTGACCGCCTACGACGTCCTCATCATCGCGTCGATGGTCGAGAAGGAGGTCATCGTCCCCAAGGAACGCCCCCTCGTCGCGGCCGTCATCTACAACCGGCTGAAGGCCGGCATGCCCCTCCAGATCGACGCGACGATCCGCTACGGGCTCAACATTCCGCCGACCAAGGCGATCCTCCAGAGCCAGCTCGAATCCGACAACCCGTACAACACGCGCAAGCTCCCCGGGCTTCCGCCGACACCGATCGCGAACCCCGGCCTCGCCGCGATCCAGGCGGCCGCGCACCCGGACGACGTGCCCTTCGTGTTCTTCATCCGCAAGCCGGACTGCAAGAGCCACTTCTTCACGGCCAGTGAGCAGGAGTTCCTGAACTTCCCCCGCGGCGGGCTGCAGTGCTGAGCCTCGTCGGGCTGCTCGGAAACCCCGTCGCGCACTCGCTCTCGCCCCGCATGCACAACGCCGCCTTCGAGGCGCTCGGCCTCGACTGGAAGTACGTGCTCATGCCCGTCGACGAGGAGCTCCTCGAGGAGACGGTCGAAAGCCTCGTCGCGCAACGGCTTCGCCGGCGCCAACGTGACCGTGCCGTACAAGGCCGCGGTCATCCCGTTCCTCGACGAGGTGGACGAGTTCGCCACCGCGGGCCGGCTCGGTGAACACGATCGTCGTGCGCGACGGCAAGCTGCTCGGCTCGTCCACCGACGGGCTCGCGGTGGTCGAGGCGGTCGAGGCCGAAGGGCGCCCGCGTGCTGATCCTCGGCGCGGGCGGTGCGGCTCATGCGGTCGGCACGGCGCTCGAGGACGCCGGAGCGACCGTGCGGATGTCGTCGCGGCGTGACGCCGACTGGCCGCCGGAGCGGGGCGACGCGACGATCGTCGTGAACGCGACGCCGATCCGCGAGGAGACGCTCGTCGACTCTCGATCCCTCGCTGACGGTGGTCGACCTGGCCTACCGCGACGACGGCTCACCGACCGCACTCGTCGCCGCGGCGCGGGCCGCAGGCTGCACGGTGGTGGACGGCCTCGAGGTGCTCCTGCGCCAGGGCGCGGCGTCGTTCGAGCGCTGGACGGGCCGGGCCGCCCCTATCGACGTCATGCGCGCGGCACTACTCTCCCGTTCGTGAGCCTCCGACTGGACACCGCCGGCGAGTCGCACGGCCCGGCGCTCGTGGCGATCCTCAGTGGATTGCCCGCCGGGCTCTGAACTCGACCGCGACGCGATCGACGCCGACCTCGCGCGGCGGCAGGAGGGCTACGGGCGCAGTCCGCGCCAGAAGATCGAGCAGGACCGCGTCGAGGTGCTCGCGGGGCTCCGGCACGGGAAGACGCTCGGCACGCCGCTCGCGCTCGTCGTCCGCAACCGCGACCACGAGAACTGGACGTGGGGGATGAGCCCCTGGCCGCCCGAGGGCGAGCCGACCGGCAAGGGCAAGGAGGCGGTCACGCTGCCGCGCCCCGGCCATGCCGATCTCGCCGGCGTCATGAAGTACGGCCACGACGACGCGCGGAACGCCCTGGAACGCGCGAGCGCGCGGCACACGGCGGTGATCGTCGCCGCGGGCGCGGTCGCGAAGGCGCTGCTCGGGGAGATCGGGATCGCCGTCGCCGGCCGCGCGGTCGCGGTCGGCGGGGCCGAAGGGGAGGACGAGATGCGGGCCGCGGTCGACGCCGCGAAGGCCGACCGCGACACGCTCGGCGGCATCGTCGAGGTGCGCGCGACGGGCGTTCCTCCCGGGCTCGGCTCCTACGCGACCAAGGACGAGCGGCTCGACGCGCGCCTGGCCGCGACGCTCATGGGCACGCAGGCCGTCAAGGGCGTGGAGATCGGCGAAGGGTTCGCGCTCGCCTCCAAGCGCGGCTCCGAGGCGCACGACGAGATCCTGCGGGACTCCTCCGGCTACAGGCGTGAGACGAACCGCGCGGGCGGCATCGAGGCGGGCATGTCGGACGGCGAGGAGATCGTCGTGCGCGCCGCGATGAAGCCGCTGCCGACGCTGATGCGGCCGCTGCGCTCGGCCGACCTCGAGACCGGCGAGCCGGCGCAGGCCCTGGTCGAGCGCTCCGACGTCTCCGCGGTCGAGGCGCTCGCCGTGGTCGCAGAGGCCTGCGTCGCCTGGGAGCTCGCCCGGGCCGCCCGAGAGAAGTTCGGCGGCGACGCGATCGGCGACCTGGTCGCCGCGCACCGCGCCTACCTAGAGCGCATCCCGTGGTCGGCGCATTAGAGCAAACACATCGCGCTCGTCGGCTTCATGGGCGCCGGGAAGTCGACGATCGGCCGCGAGGTGGCCCGCGTCACGGAGCGTCCCTTCGTGGACACGGACACGGTGATCGAGCGGCTGCACGGGCCGATTCCCGCGCTGTTCGACGAGCGCGGCGAGGCGGAGTTCCGCGTGCTCGAGGAAGCGGTGGTCGCGGAGGCGCTCGGAGCGGACGAGCCGCTCGTGATCGCGCTCGGCGGCGGCGCGGTCACCGTCGAGGCGACGCGCGAGCGGCTGGCGCGGCGCGCGTTCACGGTGTGGATCGAGGTCGGCGTCGACCAGGCCTGGGCGCGCGTGCGGGGCGGCAATCGTCCGCTGGCGCGCGACGAGGCGTCGTTTCGGGCGCTGTTCGAAGCCCGCGCAGGCATCTATCTCGAGGTGTGCGACGGTGTTGCCGAGGACGCCGACGACGTGCTGCTCGAATCGCTCGCGATCGCGGCGGAGCCGGGTCTCCTGGCCGACCTCGACTGGCTCGTGGACGACCGCCCGGCGGCGCTCGTCGGGGACGAGAAGGTGCTCGCGCTCCACGATCCCGGAATCCCGGCCGAGCGTCACCCGGTTCCGTCGGGCGAGGCGGCGAAGCGGCTCGAGGTGGTGCAGCCGCTCTGGGACGGCCTCGGCATCGGCCGCGACGGGGTGCTGGTCGCCTTCGGAGGCGGAACGACAACCGACCTCGCCGGCTTCGTCGCGGCCACCTACCTGCGCGGCATCCCGTGGATCGCCGTGCCGACGACCCTCGTCGGCCAGGTCGACGCGGCGATCGGCGGCAAGACGGGCATCGACCTCGCGGTCGGCAAGAACCTGGCGGGAGCGTTCCACTTTCCGGAGGCGGTCCTGATCGACCCGGAGCTGCTCGCGACGCTGCCCGAGGCCGAGCGCCGGCAGGGCATGGCCGAGGTCGTGAAGACGGGCCTGCTCGCCGGGCGGCCGCTCTGGGATCTGCCGGAGGAGCGGATGGTGCGCTCGACGGCCGCGTTCAAGTCGGCGGTCGTCCTGTCGGATCCGTACGAGCAGGGCCGGCGCGCGATCCTCAACCTCGGGCACACGTTCGCGCACGCGCTCGAGGCGGCGTCGGGCTACGAGCTGGCGCACGGGGACGCGGTCGCACTGGGGTTGCTGGCGGCGCTCCGGCTCTCCGGGCAGGAGACGGACGTGGTCGACGAGCTGCTCGCGCCGACGCCGGTGCGCGTGGATCGCGACGCGGCCTGGGCCGCCCTGGCCCGCGACAAGAAGGCGCGCGGCGGCAGCCCGCGGCTGGTGCTCCTGGACGGGCCGGGGCGGCCGCGCTACGGCGTGGAGCTCCCCGAGGCGGAGATCCGCGCGGCGCTCGACTCCCTGATCGTCGACTGACCGCGCCTACGGCACGTGCTCGTACGCACCGATGTCGGGCGGGCCGATCCGCACGTGATCGAGAATGTCCCTTGCGGGCGCCAGCGCGGGCTCAGCGCGATCGATGAGGAGCGCCGAGCCTGCGGTCGGCCGTCCCTCGGCTGTCAGAAACGAGTCGCCGACGCGGTCGCCGGCCGAGCAGCCGCTGCCGTGGGCCACGACGTTTTGCACCGACAGGCGGATGCGCCCGCAGACGCGCCACTGCGGCAGGCGGGCGATCACATTGTTCGCCAGGAGCGGTCGGAGATGCGCCGCGATGGATGCGTAGAACGGGCTGAGCACGACCGACCCGAGGCCGGCACCGGAACGGTCGCCCGAGAGAATCGTGTTGTTGACGATCCGCACATCCTGCGGCAGGTCGCGCGAGATGTGCGAGCCGACGACGATTCCGCGCATCGGCGTCACCCCGGGAACGTGCCGCTTGGACGCGAGGAAGACGTTGCTGACGATGAGGACGTGGTCGGTCGCTTGCGAGAGGAAGATCTGCCCCCGGCCGTGTCCGGTCTCGCCGAAGACGTTCCGGCGGATCACGACCCCGTTCGCCCCGAAGAACTCGATCGGGTCCTGGTGGAAGCACTTCTTCCGCGAGCTCCGGCAAGCCAGCGCACGCTCGAATCGGTTCGCCTCGATCACGAGATGCCGGCCCGCGCGGCCGTGGATGGAGTCGCAGCCGCGGCAGTCGTGGAACCGGTTGCCGCGGATCGTGACGTGCGATGCCCCACGCGTATAGAGGCAGGCCGCCACCGAACGCCAGCGGTCGCCGCAATGCGAGAAGTCGCTGTTCTGGACGGTCACGCCAACCGAGTGATCCAGGTCGAGCGAGACCCGGTAGGGCGTCCGGGCGGCGGTGAACCGCAGGTCGGCGAGCGCGATTCTTCGAGAGCGCAGGGCGAGAACGCCGCCGTCGCTTCCCACCGGGCGAACCGTGAGGCCCCGCAACGTAACCGCCTGCGTGTGCTCGAGCAGGAGCAAGTGGATCCGCGTGCCGGGCCTCCCCTCGACCGTGAGGTGGCGCGCCGACCGCGGGCCCACGACGAGCGGACGCGCGTACGTTCCGGGGAGCATGACAATCGTGCCGCCCGTGTGGCGGTAGGCCGAGGCGGCCGCCTGAAACTGATCCGGGGTGCTGACGTACCGCGCGGCGCCCGCCGGTTCGGCCCACACGGCGAGCATGGCCACGGCGAGGGTCGCCAGGACAGACCGCCGCGCCGCAGACTCCCAACCGTCATGGGCCACCCGAAGATTGTGAAGCATGTGACAAGAATCGCCTAGCTCCTGTCCTTCGACCGCGCACTAGACTCGGCGCCGTGCAGGTGGCCGTCCTCAACGGGGTGAATCTGAACGCGCTCGGCGACCGCGATCCGGCGCTCTACGGCGGGCTCAGCCTGAACGAGCTCGAGAACCGCATCTACCGCTGGGGACGCGAGCTGGGCCTCACCGTCCGCTGCCTCCAGACGAACCACGAGGGGCAGTTCGTGGACTGGTGCCACGAGACCCGCACCTGGGCCGAAGGGGTCATCATGAACCCGGGCGCCTGGACGCACTACAGCTACGCGATCCGCGACGCCGTCGAGCTGTTCGAGGTGCCCGTCGTCGAGGTGCATCTGTCCGACATCAACAAGCGCGAGGAGTGGCGACGCTTCTCGGTTCTGGAGGAGATCGTGAAATTTCGTGTGATCGGCAAGGGCCCCGAGGGGTATCGCGAGGCGCTCGTCCACCTGGCGGAGCAGACATGAGCGCCGACCGCATCGACCAGCTCCGCGGCCAGCTCGACGTTCTCGAGGTCGAGAGCTTCCTCGTCACGAACCCGACGAACGTCTACTACCTGACCGGGCTGCAGAGCTCGAACGCCGCGGTCATCGTCACACGCGACCGAACGCTGCTCGCCACCGACTACCGCTACCTCGACGCCGCGCGCGCCCTCCAGGACGTCGAGGTGCTGGAGGCGCAGCGCGACGTGTACGTGTGGCTCGGCCCGCGTCTTCGCGAGCTCGGGACGCTCCAGCTCGCCTTCGAGGCCGACCACGTCACCGTCTCCGCGCTGGCCGACCTCGGAAGCGACGCCGTCGAGCTGCATCCGACCACGGGCATCGTCGCAGGCATCCGTGCGACCAAGGAGCCGGCCGAGCTGGACGCGATCCGGCACGCCGCAACGATCATCAGCGGCGCCTTCGAGGCTCTCGCCGACCACGGGTTCGTCGGCAAGACGGAGAAGGAGCTCGTCTGGTTCATCGAGCGGACGATCCGCGAGGCCGGCGCCGACGCGGCGTCCTTCGACGCGATCGTCGGGGGCGGCCCGCACGGCGCGATCCCGCACCATCATCCGACCGACCGGCGCGTCGAGCCGAACGAGCTCGTCGTCGTCGACGCGGGCGCGAAGGTGGACGGCTACTGCTCCGACTGCACGCGCACGTTCGCGACCGGTCCGATCCAGGACGAGCTCGAGCGCGCCTACGCGGTCACGAAGGACGCGCAGGCCCAGGCGCTCGCCGCGATCCATGCGGGTGTCCAGGGAAGCAGCGTCCACGACCTGGCCGCAAAGGTCATCCACGACGGCGGCTTCGGCGCGCTCAAGCACGGGCTCGGGCACGGCGTCGGGCTCGACGTCCACGAGCTTCCGGTCATGCGCGAGGGCGTCGACTCGATGCTGATGCGTGACAGCGTCGTGACCGTCGAGCCCGGCATCTACCTCTCCGGCGTCGGCGGCGTGCGGATCGAAGACCTGGTCATCGTCACCGGCGACGGCGATCGAGATCCTGACGCCCTACACGAAAGAGCTCGTAACCGTTCCCAACTAGAATCCCGCCGTGGCCGAGCAGGTCTCCACCAACCAGTTCAAGAACGGGATGCACGTCGAGGTCGACGGGCAGATCTGGCGCATCGTCGAGTTCCAGCACGTGAAGCCCGGCAAGGGCGGCGCGTTCGTCCGCACGAAGCTGAAGGCGATCGACACCGGCGCCGTGGTGGACAAGACCTTCCGCGCGGGCGAGAAGATGCCGCGCATCCGCACCGAGACGAAGAGCGTCCAGTACCTCTACGACGCGGGCGACGAGGTGATCTTCATGGACGAGGCCAACTTCGAGCAGATCCACCTGCCCAGATCGGACGTGTCTGACGAGCTGCCGTTCCTGCTCCCGTCGGACTCGGTCATGCTCTTGCTCGTGGACTCGAAGCCTGCCGGGATCCAGCTGCCCGCCTCGGTCGAGCTCGCCGTGTCCGAGACCGAGCCCGGCATCCGCGGCGACACGGTCTCCAACGTGACCAAGCCGGCCACCCTCGAGACCGGCGCGGTCGTCCAGGTGCCGCTCTTCGTGAACATCGGCGACCGGATCAAGGTCGACACCCGAGAGCAGCGCTACATCTCCCGGGTCTGATGGCCGTCCTCGTCGACACGACGGTGCGGCTCCTGTCCCAGGAGCCCCTCGCGGCGCGCGTTCCCGCCTCGCGGATCCTCGAGGTCGCGGCGGTGCTCGACAAGGCGGGGTTCGCAACGCTCGAGGTGTCGGGCGGCGGATGCTTCGACTCCGCCGTTCGCCGGGGCGTCGAGAGCCCCTGGGAGCGCATCCGCGCCCTGCGCGGGATCTGCGACACGCCGCTCCAGATGGCGCTGCGCGGGAGCTTCCTCGTCGGCTCGCGGCCGCTCGAGCGCGAGATCGTGCGCCGCTTCATCGAGAGCGCCGCCGGCAACGGCATCGACGTCTTCCGCCTCCACGATCCGCTGAACGACCTCGAGAACCTGAAGGAGGCCGCCGACGCGATCCACGCGTCGGGCAAGGAGCTTGCGATCGGGCTCGTCCACAACCCGAGCCCCGAGGACGCCGCCGACGTGCTGCTCGAGCGCGCGCACCATCTTTCCGAGCTCGGCGCCGCGCGCGTGCTCATCCACGATCCGTCCGGCTCGCTCTCGCCGGGCCGCGTGCGCGAGCTGGTCGAGGGAGTGGGGCAGGCGAGCGGCCTGCCGGTGGGCCTGCACGCGCAGGGCGCGGGCGGCACCGCGCTCGCCGCCGCGATCGAGGCCGCGCGGGCCGGAGCCGACCGCATCGCCTGCGCCCTGTACCCGCTTGCCATCTCGCTGCACCGCGCCTCGGCCGAGACGATCACGCAGCACCTGGCCGAGATCGACATCGACACGGGCGTGTCGCTCGACCTGCTCTGGGAGGCCTCCGAGCTCGTCGACGACGCGCTCGGCGAGGATCCCGTCCCGCCCGTCTCGCCTCGCGTGGCGGTGCGCGCGGCCGAGCACAACCTTCCCACCGGCCTCGTCGCCGAGCTCGACCAGGGCCTGCGCCGCCAGGGCTTCGGCGACCGGTTGGACGCCGTGCTCGACGAGCTGCATCGCATCCGCGCCGAGATCGGCTGGCCTCCCCTCGCGGCGCCGATCGGGCAGATGCTCGGCTCCCAGGCGCTCGTGCACGTGCTCTCGGCGCAGCGCTGGCAGATCTTCGTGGACGAGCTCGCCGACCTGATCGAGGGCCGGTACGGCGATCTGCCCGGCGAGGTCGATCCCGCGGTGCGCCGCGCCGCCGAGCTGCTCGGCCACATCGGCGCGGACGCGGAGGAGGAGGAGCCGCCGGAGGATCTCGACGACATCCGCGAGTCGCTCGAAGGCATCGCGGCGAGCGAGGAGGAGCTGCTCCTCGTGGCGCTCTTCGGCGACGACGCCGAGCCGCTGCTCCATGCGATCCGCGCGCGGGGCGGCCGCGACGACGGCGAGGGCGCGGGACTCGAACGCGCCGAGTCGGAGCGGCTGCGCGACCTGATCCGCGTCGTCCAGGAGTCGGGCATCGGGGAGCTGACGCTCGAGGAGGGCGAGTGGCGCGTGACCGTGCGGCGCGCCGGCGAGAGCGGACTCGTGCCCGCGGCGGTCGCAACGCCCGGCTCGGTCTCCGAAGGCGTCGCCTCGCTCGAGCCGGCCACCGCGCCGCCCGCGAGCGACGTCATCCGCGTCGAGTCGCCGATGGTCGGGACGTTCTACCGCGCGCCGGCGCCGGGCTCGCCGGCGTTCATCGAGGTCGGCGATACGGTCGAGCCGGGGCAGACGCTCTGCATCCTCGAGGCGATGAAGCTCATGAACGAGGTCAAGGCCGAGCACGAAGGGCGTGTCCGGCGCATCTGCGTGGAGAACGAGCAGGCGGTCGAGTACGGCGACCTCCTCTTCGAGCTGGAGCCGCTCGGCTCGCTCCCGCTGGACGCCGTTTAAGACAGGGCCGAAGGTGACTCGTCCCCCGGGCCGACCGCTGACCACCCGCCGGTTTCAGCGTAACGCGGAAATACGCGCGTGTGGCGCGCGACGCGTGCCGAGTGTGTGCCGGAGTGCGCGCGGATGATCCGCCGGGTTCTCATCGCCAACCGCGGCGAGGTCGCCGTCCGCGTCATCCGCGCCTGCCGCGAGCTCGGGCTCGAGACCGTCGCCGTCTACTCGACCGCCGACCGCGACTCGCTCCACGTCCGCATGGCCGATCGCGCCGTGCACATCGGGCCGCCTTCGCCGGCTCGGAGCTACCTCAACATCGCCTCGGTGATCGCGGCCGGCAACACGACGGGCTGCGACGCCGTGCATCCCGGCTGGGGCTTTCTCGCCGAGAACGCGAGCTTCGCGCGGGCGTGCGAGGACAACGACCTGATCTTCGTCGGGCCGCGGCCCGAGACGATCGAGGTGATGGGCGACAAGGTGCAGGCGAAGATCACGGCCGGCGCGGCGGGCGTTCCGCTCGTCCCCGGCTCCGACGGGCCCGCCACGCTCGACGAGGCACGCCGGCTGGGGGACGACGTCGGCTTTCCGCTCCTGCTCAAGGCGGCCGCGGGCGGCGGCGGCAAGGGGATGCGGCTCGTCACCGCCGCCGGCGAGCTCGAGGCCGCGTACACGATGGCGTCGGCCGAGGCCGAGTCGAGCTTCTCGGACGGGTCGCTCTACGTCGAGCGCGCGATCGTCGGCGCGCGGCACGTGGAGATCCAGGTGCTGGGCGACGGCGAGGGCGGCGTCCTCACCCTCGGCGAGCGGGAGTGCTCCGTCCAGCGGCGCCACCAGAAGCTCGTGGAGGAGGCGACGTCGCCCGCGCTCACACCGGAGCTGCGGGAGGAGATGGAGGACGCCGCGCGCATGGCCTGCGAGGCGCTCGACTACCGCGGCGCCGGGACGATCGAGTTCCTCGTCGACGCCGACAAGCGCTTCTACTTCATCGAGATGAACACGCGCCTTCAGGTCGAGCACCCGGTGACGGAGATGCTGACCGGCATCGATCTCGCCCGCGCGCAACTCGGCATCGCCGCAGGGGAAGGGCTCCCGGCCACCGGGCGCGCCGAGCTGATCGGCCACGCGATCGAGTTCCGCATCAACGCCGAGGATCCCGAGAACGACTTCATGCCGGCGCCCGGCCTGGTCGAGCGCTTCCAGCCGCCGCTCGGTCCGGGCGTCCGCGTCGACACGCACGTCTTCGAGGGCTACCGGATCCCGCCGTTCTACGACTCGCTGATCGCCAAGGTGATCGTCTGGGCCGAGGATCGCCCGCACGCGCTCGCCCGCGCCCACCGGGCGCTGACCGAGTTCGAGCTGGTCGGCGTGCCCACGACTCGCGACCTCGGGCTCGCGATCCTCGGGAGCGAGGCCTTCGCGAGCGGCAACTACACGACGGGCTTCATCGCCGAATCTCGGCGGCCGAGCTTGGGCTCGAAGCGGCAGTGACTTCGCGCAAAGAAGCCCGGCGCACGGCGGTGTTCCTCCTCTTCCAGTGGGATGTGACCGGCAAGCCGCTCGGGTCGCTGTACGAGGGCGACGTCGATCCGTTCGCGCAGGAGCTGGCGGAGGGCGTCGTCGCGGAGGCGGACGAGCTCGACGAACGGATCAGCGCCGCCGCGATCGGCTGGCCCGCCGACCGGCTCGGCGCCGTCGAGCGCAACGTGCTCCGCGTGGCGCTCTTCGAGCTGGACCGGGGCGACCCGCCCACCGAGGTCGTGCTCGACGAGGCGGTTCGGCTGAGCAAGCGCTACGCCTCCGAGGACGCCGCCAAGCTCGTGAACGGGATCCTCGGGCGCATCGTCCGCGAGGCGGCATGACAGAGTGAACCACATGAGCGACGCGGAGAAGCTCCAGGAACTGCTGGCGCAGCTCGACGCCACGCTCGGCGAGCTCGAGAAGGTCGAGGACTCCGAGGAGGCCGTCGACCCGTCTCGCGACGATGGCCGAGCTGGCGCGTGAGGTGCAGGACGAGGTGGATCGCCTCCGGCGCGAGACGCCCGAGGGCGATGCACCGGCCTGACGAGCTGCACGCCCTCGTCGAGGAGCGTCTGGCCGGCCTCGCGCCCGCGGAGGAGCTGAGCGGACTCGCCGAGGCGGTGCGCTACTCGCTCCTCGGCGGCGGCAAGCGGATTCGGCCCGTGCTCTGCCTCGCGACCGGCGAGGCGCTCGGCCGCGACCCCGAGGAGCTGCTCCCGGCCGCCTGCGCGCTCGAGCTCGTCCACACGTTCAGCCTCGTCCACGACGACCTGCCCGCCCTGGACGACGACGACCTGCGCCGCGGCCGGCCGAGCGCCCACGTGGCCTACGGCGAGGACGTCGCGATCCTCGCCGGCGACGCGCTCCTCGCCGAGGCGTTCCGGCTCGCACTCTCGTACCCGACGCCGGCAGTGGCGCGCGTGCTCACCGACGCGACGCTGGGGATGATCGGCGGCCAGTACCTCGACGTGACCGAGGACGCGGCCGACGCCGACGCGCTCGCGCGCCTCCACGCGCTCAAGACCGGGCGGCTCATCCAGGCCTCGGTGCTGGCGGCGACCGCGGTCGCGGAGGTCGACGACCCGGCGTGGGCCGAGCTGGGCGCCGACATCGGCCTCCTCTTCCAGATCGTGGACGACGTGCTCGACGCGACCGGCACCGCTGAGGAGCTGGGGAAGACGCCCGGCAAGGACGAGGCGTCCGGCAAGGTCACGTACGTCTCGCTGCACGGGCTCGACCGCGCCCGCGAGCTGGCCGACGAGACCCGGGCGCGAATCGTCGAACGGCTGGACGCGCTGCCGCAGGACACGTCCGTCCTCGCGGAGATCGTCGCGACCGTGAGGGAGCGGCGGGGCTAGGGAGGGTTTCGCGAAATACGTCTCCCGTCGGGGTGCGCTGGACGGTGTGAGGCAAGGAGGCATGCCGCGTTCGTATCGGGAATACGGGCGCGGCACGCCGACGCCGCATCGCGCCGGCCAGCGCGGCCCGGCGGCTCAGGCTTGTTTCGTCAAACCCTCCTAGTACTGCTGCGGCGGCGCGGCGGGGGCGTAGTGCTCGGGCGGCGGCTGCGGGATGAGCAGCGAGAGCCCGAAGTTCACGAACCAGATCACGATGGCGCCGAGGATCGCGGCCCAGAAGAAGTCCGCGACCTCGAAGTGGTCGCCGAAGATCGCGCCGACGAGCCAGAGCATGAAGGCGTTGATGAAGAGCAGCAGCAAGCCCGAGCGTGAGGATCACGGCGGGCAGGGTGAGCAGGATCAGCAGCGGCCGGATGAACAGGTTCACGAGCCCGAAGACGAGCGCCGCGAAGAGCAGCCACCAGAAGCCGTCGTAGGAGATTCCCTCGACGAGCCAGGCCGCGATCCACAGGCCCAGCAGGTTGATCGCCCACCAAACGAGGATCCTGAGAAACGTCACGGGCGCGACTCTAACGCGCCGAAGCGCCGGTCGTCCAAGCCCGTAAGCTTGGCGGACGTGAAGAAGCGGCTGGATGTCCTCTTGGTCGAGCGTGGGCTCGCGCCGCACAGCCGGGCCCAGGCGCAGGCCCTCGTGCTCGCCGGGCGCGTTCCCGGCCATGCGAAGGCGGGCGAGCAGGTGGACGAGACCGCCGAGCTCGACGTGGCCGCCGGGCCTCGTTTCGTCTCCCGCGGCGGCGAGAAGCTCGCGAACGCGCTGGAGGCGCTCGAGCTCGACGTGGCCGGAGAGGACTGCCTCGACGTCGGCGCCTCGACGGGCGGGTTCACCGACTGCTTGCTCCAGGCCGGCGCGGCGCGCGTGTGCGCGCTCGACGTCGGCTACGGGCAGCTCGACCTGCGGCTGCGCGAGGATCCCCGCGTGACCGTGATGGAGCGCACGAACATCCGCGAGATCGACTGCTCAGACCTGCCGTTTTCACGCCGTCGTTCCTCACCTGCGACGTCTCGTTCATCGGCCTCGCCAAGGCGCTGCCGCCCGCGCTCGCCTGCGCCGCGCCCGGCTGGCGCGCGCTCGCGCTCGTGAAGCCGCAGTTCGAGGCCGGCCCGGCCGACGTGGGCAAGGGCGGCGTCGTGCGCGACCCCGAGGTGCACCGCCGCGTGCTGCGCGAGGTCGTCGCCGCGCTGCCGGGGCATGCGCGCGCGGTGGTCGACTCGGGCCTCCCGGGGCCGAAGGGCAACCGCGAGTTCTTCCTCTATCTCACCGACGAGCCGGGCGACACGGAGGTGGACGATGCCGGAATCGACGCCGCGGTCGGGTAAGCACGTTTCGCCGCGCGGCGGTCGTCACGCACGGGAAGCCGGGCACGATCGGCGATGCGCTCGACCGCCTCGGCCAGGTCGCCGCGCAGGCGGGCGTCGAGCTGGTCGAGCCGTCCGAGAACCCGGACGTCGCGATCGTCCTCGGCGGCGACGGGACGATGCTCCGCGCGCTGCGCACCTTCCTCGGGACGGACGTGCCGGTCTTCGGCGTGAACTTCGGCCGGGTCGGGTTCCTCACGAGCACCGACGCCGCCCAGCTCGAGACCGGCGTCGCGCGGGTCTTCGCCGGCGACTACCGGATCCGGGAGCTGGCGACGCTGCGCGTGGACGTCGGCCGCGATTCGCGCCCCGCGATCAACGACGTCGTCGCCACGAGCGCGAAGCTCGGCCGCATGGTCGAGCTCGGCTGGGAGATCGGCGGGGAGGACCTCGGCGTCCAGCCCTGCGACGGGATGATCTGCTCGACCCCGACCGGATCGACGGCGTACAACCTCTCGAACGGCGGGCCCGTGCTCATGTGGGGCCTCGACGCCATGGCGATCACGTTCGTCGCGCCGCACGCGCTGAACGCGCGGCCGCTCGTCGTTCCGGCCGATCTCACCCTGCGGATCACGAACCGCACGCCCGACGTGCCGGTCGCAGTGCTCGCCGACGGCCACGCGGCCGGCGTGCTCGAGCCCGAGGCCTCGCTCGAGGTCGGCATCGGCACCGAGGCGGGCCTGCTCGCGCTCCTCCCCGAGGCGACGTTCTTCGCACGCTACAACGAGGTCTTCTCATAGCCCTCCGCAGCCTCCGCATCGAGAACCTCGTGCTCATCCGCGACGCCGAGCTCACGGTGACGCCCGGCCTGAACGCGGTCACGGGCGAGACCGGGGCGGGGAAGACGATCCTCGCCCAGGCGTTCGGCCTGCTCCTCGGCGCCCGGGGCGACGCCGGCTACCTCGGACCGGGAGCGGAGGAGGCGTACGTCGAGGCCGAGCTCGACCTCCCCGACGGGATCCTCGACGATCCCGACCTCGCCGCGATCGCCGAGCTCAAGCCCGCAGAGGAAACGAGTCTGATCGCCGCGCGGCGGGTCTTCGCCGACGGGCGCACGCGCGCCTACGCCTGGGGCCGCAGCGTCCCGCGCGAGGAGCTGGCCGCGCTCGTCGAGCGGCTGATCGCCATGTCGGGCCAGTTCGAGCAGCGCCGTCTTGCCCGCGCCTCCTACCAGCTCGACATCCTCGACGCGTTCGCCGGCGAGGAGCAGCTGCGCCGCCGCGCCGAGCACGCCCGGGCCTGGAAGGAGCTGACCGCCGCGCGCCGCCGCCGCGACGAGCTGGCCGAGGCGGCGGCGGGGCGGGAGGCGCATCTGGCGGAGCTGGCCGAGCTGGTCGAGCGCACGTCCGGGTTCGGCCCCGGCGACGAGGAGCGGCTGAAGTCCGAGCGCGAGCGGCTGCGCCACGTCACCGATCTCGCGGCCGCGGCCGGCGGAGGCCGCCGAGCTGCTCGTCCCCGACGGCGACGTCACGGGCGCCTCGGAGCAGGCGGCCCAGGCCGATGCCGCGCTCGAGCGAGTGACCGGAATCGCCCCCGAGCTCGACGCCGTGGCGCTGGAGATCCGCCAGGCCGAGGTCGGGCTGCGCGAGGCGGCCTCGACGCTGCGCGGCTTCCTCGCGTCGCTCGAGGCCGATCCCGGCCGGGTCGACCACATCGAGTCCGAGCTCGACCGAATCGCCGAGGGCAAGCGCCGCTTCGGCGCCGCAACCTACGAGGAGCTGCTCGAGCGCGCGGCCGCGGCCCAACGAGAGCTGGACGCCGCCGAGGCCGGGCTCGATCCGCTGGCCGAGGCCGAGCGGACGCTCGCCGAGGCCGAGGCGAAGACCGGAGCCCTCGCGACCGCGTTGCGGGAGACCCGCCGCGGTAGCGCGGAGCCGTTCTCCGAGCAGGTCGAGTCGGTGCTCGGGCAGGCTGGCGATGGGGAGCGGAGAGTTTCGCGCCGAGGTGCGCGAGCGGGCGCCCGGCCCGAGCGGGGCGGACGAGGTCGCGTTCCTGATCCGTCCGAACGAGGGCATGGAGCTCGCCCCCGTGGCGGACACGGCCTCCGGCGGCGAGCTGAGCCGCGTCGCCCTCGCGCTGCGCGTGGTCGCCCAGGCCGGCGCGGGCGAGCCGACGGTCGTCTTCGACGAGATCGACGCGGGCATCGGCGGCGAGACGGCGCACGCGGTCGCGGAGGCGCTGCAGACGCTCGCCGACCGCGCGCAGGTGATCACGATCACGCACCTGCCGCAGATCGCGAGCGTGGCCGAGGCGCACTTCCGGGTGGAGAAGATCCCGGGCGACCCGACGCACACGCGCATCGAGCGGCTCGACGACGCGCAGCGCCGCGACGAGCTCGAGCGGATGCTCGGCGGCGCGGAGTTCCTCGCGGCCCTCGGGCAGAAGTGATCTCGGCGACCCGCGAGCTGGATGCGCCGGTGCCCGACGTGTGGGCGTTCCTCGCCGAGCCGTTCCATCTTCCGGACTGGTGGGCGGGGTACTCGGGCGTGCAGCCCGACCGCCGCGGCCTCGAAAGCGGCGCGCGCTGGCAGGTGCGCAGGTCGAGCCAGCCGGGACTCCTGCGCAAGCCGGGAGGGGAGGGACTCATCCTCATCCGCACCGTCGATCCGCCCTTCACGCTCGCCTGGCACGACGTCCAGCAGAAGCTCGACATCACCGTCACGCTCGAGGCGGCCGGAGAGCGGACGCTCGCAACGGTTCGCATCGGCGGACCGTTCTGGCGGCTCCTCCCGGAGGGCGCGCGGTCGCTCCCGAAGCGCTCGCTCGAGCGCCTCGCGAACCTGGTCCAGACGGGCGTCTCGCTCTGAGATCCCCGGCTGTCGCCCGCTGCTGCTACGGTTGAACCCCGTGATCCGAGGCACGGGATTTTCGAGATGAGCCGCCGGCCAACGAAGTACGTCTTCGTCACCGGCGGCGTCGTCTCGTCTCTCGGGAAGGGCATCACCGCCGCCTCGCTGGGCCGTCTCTTGAAGGCCCGCGGGCTCCGTGTCCAGGTGCAGAAGTTCGATCCGTACCTGAACGTGGACCCCGGCACGATGAGCCCGTTCCAGCACGGCGAGGTGTTCGTGACCGAGGACGGCGCCGAGACCGATCTCGACATCGGCCACTACGAGCGCTTCGTCGACGAGAACCTCACCAAGAACGCGAACCACACCTCCGGGTCGATCTGGTACGCCGTCATCCGCAAGGAGCGCAAGGGCGAGTACCTCGGCTCGACCGTCCAGGTCATCCCGCACGTCACGAACGAGATCAAGGACCGCATCCGGCGCGTGGCCTCGGCCAGCGACGCCGACGTGGTCATCTCGGAGATCGGCGGCACGGTCGGCGACATCGAGTCGCTCCCGTTCCTCGAGGCGATCCGCCAGTTCCGCCGCGAAGCCGGGGCGGAGAACGTCCTCTACCTCCACGTCACCTACGTCCCGTTCATCGAGACCGCGGGCGAGCTGAAGACGAAGCCGACGCAGCACTCGGTCAACGAGCTGCGCCGCATCGGTATCCATCCCGACGTCGTCGTGTGCCGCTCGGTCGAGCCGCTCTCCTGGGACATCCGCGAGAAGATCGCGCTCTTCGCCGACGTGGACTCGCGCGCCGTGGTCGTGAACGAGGACGTCAGCGACGTCTACCTCGTTCCCCAGCGGCTGCGCGAGGAGGGCCTCGACACGCTCGTCTGCGACAAGCTCGGCCTGCCCGAAGGCGAGGCCGACCTGGGCGAGTGGAACGACCTCGTCGAGCGGATCGGCCAGCGCGAGGGCGAGATCGAGATCGCGCTCGTCGGCAAGTACGTGAAGCTCGCCGACGCCTACCTCTCCGTCCACGAGGCCCTGAAGCACGCGGGCATCCACCACGGCGTGAACGTGCGCGTGCGCTGGGTCGACGCGGAGGGCATGAGCGTCGAGGAGGCGGCCGCCGAGCTCGAGCGCTCACACGGCGTGCTCGTTCCCGGCGGGTTCGGCTCGCGCGGCTGGGAGGGCAAGATCGTCGCCTGCCAGGTCGCCCGCGAGCGCAAGATTCCGTACCTCGGCATCTGCCTCGGCATGCACGTCGCGGTCTCCGAGTTCGCGCGCAACGTCGTCGGCATGGACGGCGCCAACTCGACCGAGATGGATCCCGAGACGCCGTTCCCGGTCATCGACCTGCTCCCCGAGCAGAAGGAGATCGAGGATCTCGGCGGCACGATGCGCCTCGGCGCGCAGCCCGTCGACGTGGTCGAGGGCTCACGCGTGCACGCGGCGTACGGCGAGACCGTGATCTACGAGCGCCACCGCCACCGCTACGAGGTGAACAACCACTACCGCCAGCAGATCGCCGACGCCGGCCTCGTCATCTCCGGGACGTACCAGGAGGGACGGCTCGTCGAGATCGTCGAGCTGCCCGACCATCCGTGGTTCGTCGCGAGTCAGTTCCACCCGGAGTTCAAGTCGCGGCCCACGCGGCCCGCGCCGCTGTTCCGCGAGTTCGTCGGCGCCGCCGTCGAGCGGGCGCGCACGCAGGTCGGCGCGCTCGAGACCTCCGTCTAGCTTCGCTCGAAGCGGAGCTCGACGTCCGGGCCGGTGAGCACCAGCTCGTCGCCGTCGATCTCGTACGCGTCCGCGTCGCCGAGCGCGGCGAAGTAGGCCTGTTCCGCCGTCCCTTGCTCGCCTTCGCAGGCCATCATGGTTCCGGCGATCTGTCCCTCGACGGTGCCGTCGGTGAGCTGGATCCCGCCGTACACGTTGCACGTGGCCTGGCCGCTCGCCGGCGCCGTCCTCGGCCACCACGAGCGTCGTCGGATGGTCGTCGAGAACCGTCGACGTCGCCGGAGCCGGAGGTGAGCGTCCAGGTGCCGGCCGGATCTGCGGACGAGCCCGAGTCGTCCCCGCAGGCGGCAAGCCCCAGGACGGCGACGGCGATGAGAACCCGGACGATCACGGCGGGGAGTATCTCCAACCGCGGCGCCGCCTACAATCGCGACCGGTGTCCGTCCTCGATCTCTTCTGCGATCTGGCCGCGATCCCGAGCCCGCCGGGCGACGAGCGCGCGGTCGCCGACCGGGTCGCGCCGGGAGCTGCGCGACCTCGGGCTCGACGTCGACCGAGGACGACGCCGGCGCGCGGATCGGCGGGAACACCGGGAACATCGTCGCGCGGCTTGCGCCCACGGCGCCGGGCACGTCGATCTTCCTCTGCGCGCATCTCGACACGGTTCCGCCGACCGACGCGATCGAGCCCGTCGTGGAGGACGGAGTCGTGCGCAACGCCCGCGAGACGATTCTCGGCGGCGACGACAAGTCCGCGGTGGCGACGATGCTCGTCGCGACGCAGCGGATCCTGAACGAGGGCATTCCGCACGCCGGGATCGAGCTCGTCTTCACGCCCAAGGAGGAGACCGGGCTCGAGGGCGCCAAGGAGCTCGACCTCGCCGAGATCGCCTCGCCGCTCGGCTACTGCTACGACCACGCCGGGCCGCTGGGCGAGATCGTCGGGGCGGCGCCGTTCTCCACGTCGGTCGACGCGCTCTTCCGCGGCCGAGCCGCGCACGCCGGGATGAGCCCGGAGGACGGACGCTCCGCGATCGCCGCAGCGGCCCGGGCGATCGCCGATCTGCGGCTGGGCCGGCTCGACGACGAGACGACCGCGAACGTCGGCGTCATCACGGGCGGGACGGCGCGGAACATCGTCCCCGAGTTCTGCTCGGTCGTCGCCGAGGCGCGCTCGCACGAGGCGGCCACGCTGGCTTCGCTCGTCCAGGAGATGGTCGACTCGCTCACGTTCGCCGCGGCGGTCGGTGAGTGCGAGGTCGACATCACGCTCGAGGACAAGTACTCGGGCTACCGGCTGCGCGCGGAGGACGAGGCGGTGCGGCTGGCCTCGGCGGCGCTCTCGGCCTGCGGGTTCACGCCGTCTCTGATCACGGCCGGGGGCGGGGCCGATGCGAACGTCTTCAACGCGAAGGGCCTCCCGTGCGCGAACATCGCGAACGGGATGAGCCGCATCCACAGCTCGGACGAGTTCATCGCCGTCGCGGATCTCGAGGCGATGGTCGACGTGACGCTCGCCCTGGTCGACGCCGCTCGTGCCTGAGCCCGACTCCCGCGAGGTCGTCTACGAGGGGCGCGTGCTCGGCGTGACCGTCGAGCGCTGGGGCGACGCGCAGCGCGAGATCGTCGACCGGCGGCCTGCAGTCGCCGTGCTCGCGACCGACCGCGAGGGGAACGTCGTGCTCGTGCGCCAGCTCCGCGAGGCCGTGCAGCGCGTGCTGGTGGAGCTGCCCGCGGGCGTGATCGACGGCGACGAGGAGCCGCTCGCCACGGCCCGGCGCGAGCTGCGCGAGGAGACGGGCTACCACGGCGGCACCTGGGAGCCGGGGCCGGTGTACTGGGCCACGCCCGGGTACAGCCGCGAGCTCGTCCACCTGTTCGTCGCCCGCGGAGTCGAGCCCGGCGAGGCGGCGCACGATCCGGCGGAGCCGGTCGAGGTCGAGCTCTGGGCGCCCGGCGAGGTCGAGACCCGGCTCGGCGAGGTCGAGGACTCGAAGACGCTGATCGGGCTCCTGCTCCACCTGCGCAATCCATCGCAGTAGGCGTCCGCCGCCCGCACCCCAGCGCCCTTCCCAAGCAATCCAGTAGACAACGGCCGAGCCTGAGAATTCCCGTAGCGGCTACCCCAGCGGCCATGGGGCATGTCCGTTCCGGCCATGCCCAGGGTCAGACCCCGGCCGTGGCCCGAAGGGACACGGCGCAGCGCTGCGCAATGCGTCGCGGCTTCGCTACCGCATGCGAGCGCCACCGCGATATCGTTCGCGCGCCATGCGAGTCGGCGTCGTCAAAGAGATCAAGCAGGACGAGTACCGCGTCGCCCTGACGCCTGCGGGAGCGCGCGAGCTCGCGCTGCGCGGCCACGACGTGATGGTCGAGACGGGCGCCGGCGCCGGCAGCTCCTTCCCGGACGAGGACTACGAGGCGGTCGGCGCGCGCATCGTCCCGGTCGACGAGGCCTGGGAGACCGCCGAGCTCCTGCTCAAGGTCAAGGAGCCGATCGCGCCGGAGTACGGCCGCCTGCGGGAGGGCCTCGTGCTCTTCACGTACCTCCACCTCGCAGCCGACGAGCCGCTCACGCGCGCACTGATCGACAGCGGGACGACCGCGATCGCCTACGAGACGGTCGAGACCGAAGACCGCGCGCTCCCGCTGCTCGCGCCGATGAGCGAGGTCGCGGGACGCCTCTCGGCCCAGGCCGGCGCCCACTTCCTGGAGAAGCCGGTGGGCGGCAGAGGACTTCTCCTCGGCGGCGTCCCCGGCGTCGCGCCCGGCAAGGTCACCGTCCTCGGCGGCGGGATGGTCGGCTACAACGCCACCGTCATCGCCATGGGCCTGGGCGCGCACGTGCGGATCCTCGACCGCTCGGTGAACCGCCTCCGCTACCTGGAGGAGATTCTCTCGGGCCGCGTCGAGCTGGTCATGTCGAGCGCGCTCGAGGTCGAGCGCTCGGTGCTCGAGTCCGATCTCGTCATCGGCGCCGTCCTCATCCCGGGCGCACTCGCGCCGAAGCTCGTTACCGCCGAGATGATCAAGGGGATGAAGCAGGGCTCGGTCGTCTGCGACGTGGCGATCGACCAGGGCGGCTGCTTCGAGACGTCGCACCCGACGACGCACTCCGATCCGGTGTACGTCGTGGACGGCGTTACGCACTACTGCGTCGCGAACATGCCCGGCGCGGTGCCGATCACGTCCACGATGGCGCTCACGAACGTCACGCTCCCCTACGTGGAGGCGATCGCCAACAAGGGCGTCGAGGCCGCGATCTCCGCCGACCCGGCGCTCGCAAAGGGCGTCAACACGATGGGCGGCAAGCTCACGTACGCGGCGGTCGGCGAGGCGCACGGCATCGACTCCGTGCCGCTCGGCGCCCTGGTTCCGGCCTAGGCCTGGATCTCGGGCTCAGGCTCGGGCTTCGGCTTTTCCGGCTTGTCGGCCGGGCTGATCCGGATCACGAGGTACGTGACGCCGGCCGCGAAGCTGACGACGACGACGATCCAGACGACGATTCCGAAGAGTCCGAGGATGATGTCCACCATGCCGCCACTAGAATAGCCGCACCATGCCGCGTGCCTGCGTCATCGTGCTGGACGCGGTTGGGGCGGGAGAGCTGCCGGACGCAGCGGAGTACGGCGACGAAGGCTCGGACACGCTCGGCAATGTCGCTCGTGCGGTCGGTGGGCTCGATCTCCCCAACCTGGAAGCGCTCGGGTTCGGAAACATCGAGGACCTCGAGGGTTGTCCGCCTCAACCCGGCGCGCCGGCCGTCGCCGGACGCCTGCTCGAGCGCTCCAAGGGCAAGGACACGACGACCGGCCACTGGGAGCTCATGGGCATCATCACGCCCGAGCCGATGCCGACGTACCCGCACGGCTTCCCGTTCGAGCTGATCGAGGAGTTCGCGCACAAGACCGGGCGCGGCGTGCTCGGCAACAAGGCCGCGTCGGGGACGGAGATCATCCAGGAGCTCGGCGAGGAGCACCAGAAGACGGGCAAGTGGATCGTCTACACGTCGGCCGACTCGGTGTTCCAGATCGCCGCGCACGAGGAGACGATCCCGCTCGAGGAGCTGTACGCGGCCTGCGAGCTGGCCCGCGGCATCCTCACGGGCCGCCACGCGGTCGGCCGCGTCATCGCGCGCCCCTTCGTCGGCGAGCCGGGCAACTACACGCGCACGCCGAACCGCCACGACTGGTCGCTCCTGCCGCCGCAGCCGAACTACCTCTCCCAGATCCGCGCGGCCGGGGTGAAGGTGCACGGCGTCGGGAAGATCCGGGACATCTTCGCCGGCCAGGACATCGACGAGTTCCAGACGACGAAGTCGAACGTCGAGGGCATCAACGTCACCGAGGAGCTCCTGAAGACGCTCGACTCGGGGCTCATCTTCGTGAACCTGGTCGAGACGGACATGCTCTGGGGCCACCGCAACGACCCGGTCAACTTCGCCCGCTGCCTCCAGGACTTCGACCGCCGGCTGCCGGACCTCCTCGCGGCGCTGCGCGAAGGCGATCTGCTTCATCCTCACGTCCGACCACGGCTGCGACCCGACCACGCCCTCGACCGACCACTCGCGCGAGCACGCGCTGCTCCTCGCCTACGTCCTGCGGCCGAAACGCCGGCGGGCGCAAGCACGACGGCGAGTTCGCCGACGTCGGCGCGACCGTGAACGCCTGGCTCGGCGGCAAGCCGTCGGCGAAGCTGCCCGGGCAATTGATCGTCGAGCCGTGACGCTGCACTCGGTCGAGACGATCCGGCGCAAGCGCGACGGGGAGGAGCTCTCCGCGGCCGAGATCTCCGAGCTCGTGCTCGCCTACGCCCGCGGCGACGTGCCCGACTACCAGATGGCCGCGTTCTGCATGGCCACGTTCTTCCGCGGGCTGTCGGTGGCCGAGACGCATGCGCTCACCGACGCCATGGTGCGAAGCGGGGAGACGATCGACCTCTCGCCGCTTCGACCGGCGCGTCGTCGACAAGCACTCGACGGGCGGCGTGGGAGACAAGGCGTCGCTCGTGATCGGGCCGATCGTGGCCGCGTGCGGCGTGCCGTTCGCGAAGATGAGCGGCCGCGGGCTCGGGCACACGGGCGGCACGCTCGACAAGCTCGAGTCGATCCCGGGCTTTCGCGTCGAGCTTTCGCGGGACGAGTTCATCGCGCAGGTGCGTGAGGTCGGCATGGCGATCATCGGGCAGACCGCCGACCTCGTCCCGGCGGACAAGCGCCTCTACGCGCTGCGCGACGTGACCTGCGACCGTCGACCAGGTCGGGCTGATCGCGGCGAGCATCATGTCCAAGAAGATCGCCGCCGGGGCCGACGCGATCGTGCTCGACGTGAAGGTGGGGGACGGCGCGTTCATGAGGACGATCGAGGTCGCCCGCGAGCTGGCCGACATGATGGTCGCGCTCGGGCGCGAGGCCGGGCGCGAGGTCGTGTGCGAGCTGACCGACATGGACCAGCCCCTCGGCCACGCGGTCGGCAACGCGCTCGAGATCCGCGAAGCCGTGGAGACGCTCGGCGGCGCCGGCCCGCCCGATCTCACCGAGCTCACGTTCAGCGCCGTGGGACATCTGCTGGCTCTCTCCGACCTGGGTGTGGACACCGAGGAAGGGCGCCGGCTCGGCGAGGAGGCAGTGAAGTCGGGCGCGGCGCTCGACGCGTACGAGCGCTGGATCCGCGCGCAGGGAGGCGGCGATCCCTCGCTCGACGCGCTTGCCCGTCGCCCCGGTCGTGCACGAGGTCGCGGCGCCCGACGGAGGGTTCGTCGAGCGGATCGGGGCGACGCTGATCGGCCAGGCGTCGCTCGCGCTCGGCGCGGGCCGCGTGACGAAGGAGGACGAGATCGACCACGCCGTCGGGATCGTGTGCCTGGCGAAGCGCGGCGACGAGATCGGCGCCGGCGAGCCGCTCGCGCGGATCCACGCCCGCGACCAGGCGTCCGCCGACGCGGCCGCGGACGAGGTGCGGGCCGCGTACGTCCTCGGCGGCACGGCGCCGCCGAAGCGCCACATCGTGCTCGAGGTCGTTCGGCTAGCGTTCGGCCATGCCCGAGCTGCCCGAGGTCGAGACCGTCCGCACGCAGCTCGAGCCCGGCCTCGCGGGCCGAACGTTCACGCGCGTCGAGATCACCGACGTCCGCCTGACGCGCCCGGAGGCGCCCGATGCGGTCGCCGCCGAGCTCCAGGGAGAGCGCGTCGCGGAGCTCCGCCGCCGCGGCAAGTACCTGATCGTCGGCTTCGAGAGCGGCCGCACGCTGCTCGTCCACCTGCGCATGACCGGCGGGTTCACGCATCCCGCGCAGCCGCACGCGCACCGTCGCGCCGAGGTGCTCCTCGACGACGGGACGACGCTCGCCTACTCCGACACCCGGCGCTTCGGCACGTGGCTCCTTCTCGAACCCGGCGAGCTGGAGCCCTACCTCGACGAGCGGAGGATCGGCGTCGAGCCCCTCGAGCCCGGCTTCACGACCGCCACGCTTCGCCGCCGCGCTCGCCGGGCGCCGCGCGCCGATCAAGGCCGCGCTCCTCGACCAGCGCGCCGTCGCGGGCGTCGGGAACATCTACGCGGACGAGGCGCTCTGGCGGGCGCGCATCCATCCGCTCAGGCCGGCCGGCGAGCTCACGATGGAAGAGGTCTCGGCGGTGCGCAAGGAGGTCCGGCGCGTCCTCCGCCTGGGCATCGAGCGCCAGGGCGCGACGCTTCGCGACTACCGCGACCCGAACGGCGGCTCAGGCTCGATGCAGCACGAGTTCCGCGTCTACGGCCGGGCGGGAGAGCCGTGCGACCGCTGCGGCACGCCGATCGCGAAGACGCGGGTCGTCGGCCGCGGCACGTGGTTTTGCCCGACGTGTCAGGCGAGCTTGTCTACAACATAGATTGCGAGGACGGCCGAGGGCACCCACCACGCAAACGGAACCCAGAAACTCGGCCTATCTGACCACCACAGCCACACGATCAGGAAAACAGCTGCCAACCACGTCGCCGCCCCGATCGCGAGGCCTCCAAAGAACTGGCGGTCTGTTGGGTCGCCCCCGAACGAATACCACACAAACCAAGTGAAAGCGCCAAACAGCTGAACAAACAGCACGAGGAGAAGCTCGCCCACACTTCGTCGTGAGCGCGACTCGGATTGTGCGCTCTGCCGCAATCCGCGAGTCTAGCCGACTAGCGCGGCCAGCCGGCCGGAACGGTCGAGCTCCGCCAGCTCTGCGTAGCCGCCGATCGCCTGGCCGTCGATCACGATCTGCGGATAGGTCCAGCGGCCGGTCAGCTCCTCGAGGCGCTCGCGCACCTCGGGGTCCCGGTCGCTCGTGGATCTCCTCGAACGGAATCCCGCGCTGTTCGAGCAGCACCTTCGCGCGGACGCAGTAGCCGCAGTAGTCCGTTGTGTAGAGCTCGACCTTCGCCACCGCAGTAGAGAACGTATCGGCTGGGCGGAACCATCCCCTGAGGGAACTAGACTGGCCGGGATGGCAGGCCGCAGCTGGAAAACGGAGGCGGTCGTGCTGCGCTCGATCCGCTACGGGGAGGCGGACCGCATCCTCCACCTCTTCACGCTCGACCGCGGGCGCGTGGGCGCGATCGCGAAAGGTGCGCGCAAGACCAGCTCGCGCTTCGGCGCGCGCCTGGAGCCGTTCAGCCACGTCGAGCTGGTCCTCCACCAGGGACGCGGGGAGCTGCACACGGTCACGGCGGCGCATCTCGTCCGCTCGCACGACGCGAGCCGCGTGGACGGCTACCGGCTCGCGGTCGGCTCGATCGGGCTCGAGGCGGTCTCGAAGCTCTTCCTCGAAGGGGACGAGAGCCCGCAGGCGTTCCACGCGCTCGCGCGCTTCCTCGACCTCCTCGACGAGGTCGAGGCCGAGCTGCCCGCAAAGCCCGCGCTCGATCCGCTCGTCCTCTCGTTCCAGCTCAAGCTGCTCTGGCTCTCCGGCTACCTGCCGCATCTGGCCGGGTGCGCGGGCTGCGGGGAGGAGGTTCCGCTCGTCGGGTTCTCCCCCAAGGCCGGCGGCGGCGTGTGCGCGTCGTGCGAGGCCGGCTCGATCCCGATCGCGCCGGAAGGGTTCGAGGCGATTCGCGGGCTGCTCGAGCGGCCGCTCGCCGAGGCGGCCGGAACCGGGATCTCGGACCGCGGCCGCCGCGATGCGCAGAGCGTCATCGAGGGCTCGTACGAGTACCACGGCGGCTTCCGCTTGAAGACCGCGCAGCGCGCCTAGGAGGGATTGACGGAAGGTGCCTCGTTCACGGGGTGCGATGGGCGGTGCGAGACAAGGACGCAGGGCGCGTTCGTATCCAGCGGATACGGGCGCAACCGAGGACGCCGTATCGCGCCGTCCAGCGTGGCCCGGGGACTCAGGTGTCCTTGCATCAAGCCCTCCTCAGTAGGATCGTGCGATGAGCGCGCCGACCTACCAGGAGACGATCGCCGCCCTCGAGCGCTACTGGGGCGAGCAGGGCTGCGTGCTCATGCAGCCGTACCACACCGAGCTCGGCGCGGGCACGTTCAATCCGGCCACGTTCCTGCGCTGCCTCGGGCCCGACCCGTGGCGCACCGCCTACGTCGAGCCCGTCATCCGCCCGACCGACGGGCGCTACGGCGAGAACCCGTTCCGCTTCCAGCACTACTTCCAGTACCAGGTCGTCCTGAAGCCGGCGCCGGAGAACGTCCTCGACCTCTACTTCGGCTCGCTCGAGGCCGTCGGGATCGACCTGACCAAGCACGACGTGCGTCTCGTCGAGGACGACTGGGAAGGGCCCGACCCTCGGCGCGTGGGGCCTCGGCTGGGAGGTCTGGTGCGACGGGATGGAGGTCACGCAGTTCACGTACTTCCAGCAGCTCGGCGGGCTCGAGCTCGACCTCGTCCCGGCGGAGATCACCTACGGGCTCGAGCGCCTGGCCATGTTCCTCCAGGACAAGTCCTCCGCGTTCGATCTCGTGTGGGCGCCCGGCGTCACCTGGGGCGACGTCTACCGCGAGAGCGAGCGCCAGTGGTCGGCCTACAACTTCGAGCAGGCGCCGGTGGACACGCTCATGCGCCGCTTCACGGAGTACGAGGACGAGTGCCGCGCGCTCGTGGCGCACGACCTGCCGATCCCGGCCTACGACCAGGTGCTGAAGGCCTCGCACACGTTCAACCTGCTCGACGCGCGCGGCGCGATCTCGGTGACCGAGCGCGCCGCCTACATCGGCCGTGTCCGCAACCTCGCGCGCGCCGTCGCCGAGCTGACCGTGGGATCCGATGGCGACGCTGCTGATTGAGATCGGCTGCGAGGAGCTGCCCGCGTCGGCGTGCGTCGCGGCCGAGGAGCAGCTGCGCGAGCGGTGGCCCGAGGCCCAGGTGCTCGTCGGGCCGCGGCGGCTGGCCGTCGTGGCGGCGGACGTCCCCGAGGTGACCGCGGACGAGTGGGTCAAGGGCCCGCCCGAGAACCTGCGCGACAAGGCCGCGCCCGGCTTCGCCAAGAAGCACGGCGTGTCCGTCGACGACCTCGAGCTGCGCGACGGCTTCCTCGGGCTCACCGTGGCGGGCCGGCATCTGCGCGACACGCTCCCGGACGAGGTCGCCGAGCTCGTGCGCGGGCTCGCGTTCGGCAAGTCGATGGTGTGGGTCGCGGGCGGCCTGAGGTTCTCCCGGCCGGTGCGCTGGCTCTGCGTGAAGCTCGACGACGAGACGATCCCGGTGGACGTGGAGGGAATCCCGTCCGGCGGCATCTCGTACGGCCATCGGTTCACGCACGGGGAGGTCGAGATCGCGTCGGCCGGCGCGTACGCCAAGGCTCTGCGCGCCGCCGGAGTCGAGCCCGACCAGGCGGTGCGCGAGCAGACGATCCGCGACGGGCTCGCCAAGCTCGGCCTGGCGGAGCCGAACCCGCGCGTGCTCGGCGAGGTCGTCTACCTGAACGAATGGCCGACCGTGCTCGAGGGGAGCTTCGACGAGCGGTTCCTGCAGCTGCCGGAGCGCGTCGTGACGACCGCGATGGAGTCGCACCAGCGCTACTTCCCCCTCGGAGGAAACCGGTTCGCGTTCGTCGCGAACGGCGGCGATCCAGACCTCGTCCGCCTCGGGAACGAACGCGTGCTGGCGGGACGGCTCGAGGACGCGTCCTTCACCTTCGAGCGCGACGTCGCCGAGGGGATCGAGCGGCTCGCGGCCAAGCTCGGGTCGATCACGTTCGCCGCCGGCGCGGGCACGTTCGCCGACAAGACCGAGCGGCTCGTCGCGCTGGTCGAGGGGCTCGGCGGGGGAGACGCGTCGCGCGAGGCGGCGCGGCTCGCGAAGGCCGACCAGGCCGCGGAGCTCGTCCGCGAGTTCCCCGACCTCGAGGGCCACATCGGCGCCGAGTACGCGCGCCTCGCCGGATTCCCCGACGCGGTCTGCATGGCGATCGAGGAGCAGTACCTGCCCGACGCGGCCGACGGCCCGCTGCCGCACACCGAGACGGGGCGTGTCCTGGCCGCGGCGGACAAGCTCGACAGCCTCACGGTCGCCTTCGCGCTGGGCAAGCGCCCCACGGGCTCGCGCGACCCGTTCGGCCTGCGCCGCGCCGCGATCGGCCTGTGCCGGCTCGCCGTCGAGGCCGGGCTCGAGATCGACGTGAAGGCGCTCGTCGCCCGCGACCTGGAGCTGCTCACCGCCCAGAACGCGGCCGTGAAGGACGATCCGTCCGACGTCTGGGACTTCGTGGTCGAGCGGCTCGAGGGGCTCCTCGACGTCCCGGTGGAGTTCGTCCGCGCCGCCCGCGCCTCCGGGCTCGAGGACCTCGGCGCGGTCGCCCGCCTCGCCCAGGCGCTCTCGGCGGCGTTCGAGACGGACGAGTTCGCCCAGGCCTTCGTGGCCTACGACCGGACGAACCGCCTCGCCGGCCGCGCGGACGGCGCCGCGAAGCAGCTCGATCCCAGGCTCGCGACCGAGCCGGCCGAGACCGCTCTCGTGGAGCAGCTCACGACCACCGCGCCGCAGATCGAGGCCGCGGTGGCCGAACGTGATTTCGCGGCGGGGATCGCCGCGGCGGCGGAGCTCGGGCCCGCGGTCGACAAGTTCTTCGACGACGTGCTCGTGATGGCCGAGGACCAGACGATCCGCGCCAACCGCCTGCGGCTCCTGCTCGACGTGCGCGACGCGGTCGGCCGCCTGGGCGACCTGGCGCTGATCCCTCGCTAGGGTTTCCTGCATGGACGATCCCGTCGAGCTCCACGTGATCTCGGACTCGACCGGCGAGACCGCCTCGAAGCTCGCCAAGGCGGTCGAGGTCCAGTTTCCCGGACTCGATTTCGACGTGATCCGCCATCCGCGGATCGCGAGCGCCGACGACGTGCAGCTCGCCGCCGAGCGCGCTCGGGGAAGGCGCGCGGTCGCCATCTACACGCTCGTCGATCCCGCCTACCGGGAGTCGATGCGCACGCTCTGCAAGCGCTACAAGATCCACTACTGCGACCTGCTCGGGCATCCGATCGACGCCGTCGCCCGCGTCTCCGGCCTGCCCGCCAGGATGGAGCCGAGCGCGCAGCCGGTGCTCGACTCGGCGTACTTCAAGCGCATCGCCGCGATCGAGTTCGCGGTGCGCTTCGACGACGGGGTCGCCGCGTACGGCCTGCACGATGCGGACATCGTCCTCGTCGGCGTGTCGCGCAGCTCCAAGACGCCGCTCTCGATCTACCTCGGCTACCTGGGCTACAAGACCGCGAACATCCCCATCGTGAGCGGGATCGAGCCGCCGCCGGAGCTCTTCAGGGTCGACCCGACGAGGGTCGTCGGCGTGACGATCGACGCCGAGACGCTCCACACCGTGCGCACGCAGCGCGTCCGGACGATGAAGGGCCCGAAGAAGTACGCGGAGCTGACCGAGATCTACCAGGAGCTCGAGCACGCCGAGGCGGTCCACCGGCGGCTCGGCTGCCCGGTCGTCGAGGTCTCGAACATGGCCATCGAGGAGACGGCGCACCGGATCATCCGCCTCGTCGAGCAGCGCCGCCTCGACGCGAAGAAGGCCACCGCGTGAGAAGGCGGCCGCAGCCGATCCCCTTCTACTGGTGGCCGATCTGGATGACCATGCTCGCGCTCGGACTGATCCTCTTCTACGGGATCCTCACGCCGTTTTGGATGGCGATCCGCGGCATCGCCTGGGTCAGCGAGCACCCGTTCCTCCGAGGCGGCAAGCGCGCGCTCTGACGGTTCCTTTGCGCCCGACTCGGGCGCGATGGGAAACTTCGACCTCATGACGCAATTCGTCTACGACTTTTCCGAGGGCGCCGACGTCGGCCGCGACCTCCTCGGCGGCAAGGGCGCCGGCCTCGCGGAGATGACCGCGCTCGGGATTCCGGTTCCCTCGGGCTTCACGGTCACGACCGCCGCCTGCGTCGAGTACATGCGCAACGCGAAGACCTTCCCGGCCGGACTGGCCGAGGAGATCGAGGCGCACCTCGGCAAGCTCGAGGAGCGCGCGGGGAAGAGGCTGGGCGATCCGGCCGAGCCGCTGCTCGTCTCCGTCCGCTCGGGCGGAGCCGTCTCGATGCCGGGGATGATGGACACGATCCTGAACCTCGGCTTGACCGACGAGGCCGTCGAGGGCATCGCGCGGTCGACCGGCAACGAGCGCTTCGCCTACGACGCGTACCGGCGCCTGATCCAGATGTACGGCGACGTCGTCGCGGAGCTCGGCGGCGACCGCTTCGAGGACGCGCTCGAAGCGCTCAAGGCCGAGCGCAAGGTCAAGCACGACGTGGAGCTCGACGCAGACGACCTGAAGCAGCTCGTGGCCCGCTTCCTCCTCCTCTATCGCGAGGGCACCGGCGAGGACTTCCCGCAGGACCCGCGCGTGCAGCTCGAGCGCTCGGTGCGCGCCGTGTTCGACTCGTGGGACACGCCGCGCGCCCAGGTGTACCGGCACGCGCACGGGATTTCGGACGACCTGGGAACTGCCGTGAACATCGTCCAGATGGTGTTCGGCAACCGCGGCGAGAGCTCCGGCACCGGCGTGTGCTTCACCAGGAACCCGTCGACCGGCGAGCCCGGCGTCTGGGGCGAGTACCTCAGAAACGCGCAGGGCGAGGACGTCGTCGCGGGCATCCGCACGCCCGAGCCCATCTCCGGCATGGCCAAGGTTCTCCCGGACGCCTACACGGAGCTCGTGGACACGCTGCGCCGCCTCGAGGAGCACTACCGCGAGATGCAGGACATCGAGTTCACCGTCGAGGAAGAGCGGCTCTACATCCTCCAGACGCGCGGCGGCAAGCGAACGGCGAGCGCGGCGCTGCGGATCGCGACCGACATGGTCGACGAGGGCCTCATCACCCGCGAGGACGCGATCGCGCGCATCGAGGCCTCCCAGCTCGACCAGCTCCTCCATCCGATGATCGACCCGCGCGCGAGCTACGAGGTCGCGGCGAAGGGACTGAACGCCTCGCCGGGCGCGGCCAAGGGGAAGATCGCGCTCGACGCCGACACCGCCGAGGCGTGGGGCAAGGCCGGGGAGGACGTGATCCTCGTCCGCCGCGAGACGACGCCCGACGACATCCACGGCCTGATCCAGGCGAGCGGCGTCCTCACCGCGCACGGCGGCATGACCTCGCACGCCGCGGTCGTCGCCCGCGGGATGGGCAAGCCGTGCGTCGCCGGCTGCGAGGCGCTCAAGATCGACATGAAGACGCGGACGTTGACGATCGGGGACCACTCGCTCGCGGAGGGCGACCGGCTCACGATCGACGGCGGCACCGGCGAGGTGATCCTCGCGGATGTCGAGCTCGTCCCGCCGCAGATCAACGAGGACTTCGAGACGATCCTCGGCTGGGCCGACGAGGTGCGCCGCCTGCGCGTGCGCGCCAACGCGGACACGCCCGAGGACGCGGCCAAGGCGCGAGAGTTCGGCGCGGAAGGGATCGGTCTCTGCCGCACCGAGCACATGTTCATGGCCGAGGAGCGCCTGCCGATCGTCCGCGCGATGATCCTGGCCGCGACCGACGAGGAGCGCCGCGACGTGCTCGCGAAGCTGCTCCCGCTCCAGCAGGGAGACTTCGAGGGGATCTTCGAGGCGATGGCGGGGCTCCCGGTCACGATCCGGCTGCTCGACCCGCCGCTGCACGAGTTCCTGCCGCCGCTCGAGGAGGCCGAGACGCCGCAGATGGCGTCCCGCATCCGCGCGCTGACCGAGGCGAACCCGATGCTGGGGACGCGGGGCTGCCGGCTGGGGCTCCTCTACCCCGAGGTGTACGCGATGCAGGTGCGGGCGATCATCCGCGCCGCGCTGGCCGTGGAGGAGCGGACCGGCGACGCGCCGCACGTCGAGATCATGCATCCGCTCGTCGGCTTCGCCGAGGAGCTGCGCCGGCTGCGCGAGCTGACCCTCGACACCGCGTCGGCGGAGCTCGAGCAGGCCGAGCGCCAGATCGACTACCTGATCGGGACGATGATCGAGCTGCCCCGCGCCTGCTTGCGGGCGGACGAGATCGCCGGGCAGGCGGACTTCTTCTCCTTCGGCACGAACGACCTGACGCAGACGACGCTCGGCTTCTCCCGCGACGACGCGGAGGCCGGATTCCTGACGCGCTACCTGGACGACGGCATCCTCGACGCGAACCCGTTCTCGACGCTCGACCAGACCGGCGTGGGCGACCTGATGAAGATCGCCATCGAGCGCGCCCACACGGTCAAGCCGGCCATCAAGCTCGGAATCTGCGGCGAGCACGGCGGCGACCCCGCGTCGGTCACGTTCTGCCACGACATCGGGCTCGACTACGTGAGCTGCTCGCCCTACCGCGTCCCGTTGGCGCGGCTCGCGGCGGCGCAGGCGGCGCTCGCCGAGGCGGGCGTCAAGGCCGTCGTCGTCGGCGGCTAGACGTCACACATCCGGCGCGATCCCGTGTCCCACGGGTGCGGGTTTCGGCGCTAGGCTCGAACCCAGGGGGTGCAACACGGGGGTCCCCCGGGGAGCGCCGCGAACCCGAGCTACATGTACGGAGCGACGGCCAGGTACGACACGAAGATGCTGCCGGCCACGATCGCGGCCACGCCGGCCACCTGGGCGCCGCCGATCTTCGTGTACGCGGCGTGGCCGCCGCGGAAGCCGCCGAGCGCGACGATGGCGAGCATCCCGCCGATCAGCCCTCCGAGGTGGCCGCCGATCGACACGTTCCCGATGAAGAACCCGAGCAGCAGGTTGACGAGCGCGACCGGCAGCGCCGCCCCGCCGAAGACCGGGATGCCGCGCCGCTCGAGGATGATGCCGGCGCCGAGGATCCCGAACACGCCGCCGGAGGCCCCGATCGTCGCCACCTCCGGCGACAGCACCAGCGCGCCGGCCGAGCCGGCCAGGATCGCCACGAGGTAGACCGTCAGGAAGCGGCCGCGGCCGAGGAGCTCCTCGAGCGGCCGTCCGAACCACCAGAGCATCACCATGTTGAAGAGGATGTGCACGAAGCTCGCGTGCAGGAACGCGGCCGTGACGACGCGCCACCAGTCCCCGTTCGCGACCGCCGGCCCGTACAGGGCGCCGTTGACGAACAGGTCGCTCTGCAGCCGGGTCATGTCGCCCTGGGAGAGCTGCCCGAGGAAGACGAGCACGTTGATCCCGATGAGCGTCTTGGTCACGAGCGCGCCCGTGCCGACGCCGACCGCCCGCCGGGCTCCGGTCGTCGCCTTCTTCACGCCGGTCGGCACGCCCGCGCACTCCGGGCACTTGATCCCGACCGCGGTCTGCACCATGCAGTCGGTGCAGATCGGGCGCAGGCAGTTCGAGCACTTGACGTACGTCTCGCGGTTCGGATGGCGGTAACACATCATCGGCTCGGACATTGCGCGGGATCGTAGCCCGGCGCTGTAACGTCACGCGCGCTCATGCGCGTTCACGTCGCCTTCACTCCCGCCGAGGCCGCCGAGGCGCCGACCGGGCTCGTCGTGGACGTCCTGCGCGCCACGTCGACGATCGCCCAGGCGCTCGCGTCGGGCCACGGACGCGTTCTGTGCTGCGCCGAGGTGGACGAGGCCCGCGCGCTCCGCGATTCGCTGGCGGAAGGAGTGCTGGCGGGCGAGCGGGCCTGTGTGCGGATCGAAGGCTTCGACCGGGGCAACTCGCCGAGCGAGTTCACCGACGGGCACGGCGAGACGGTCATCCTCACGACCACGAACGGCACGAAGGCGCTCGTCGCCGCCGCGGAGCGCTGCGACCGCGTCTACGCGGCGAGCCTGCTGAACCTCGACGCGGTCGTGGCCGCGGCGCGCGAGGCCGGGGAGGACGTGGCGGTCATCTGCGCCGGCGTGAAGGGCGAGTTCGTCCTCGACGACGCGGTCTGCGCCGGTCGGATCGTCGAGGCGCTCGACGGCGATCCCACCGATGCCGGCGTGGCCGCGATGCGGCTGGCGCACGGGTTCGCGTCCTTGGAGGAGGGGCTCCGGTCCAGCCAGAGCGCGCGGAACCTCCTGAACGCCGGCCTCGCGGAGGACATCGCGTGGTGTGCCCGCGAGAGCGAGCTCGACGTGGTGCCGCGGCTCAACCGGATGCTCGACGGCGCGGCCGAGATCGTCGTCTAGCCGAGCCGGCCTCGACCGTGGCGCGCCGACCCAGCCCAGGGGCCGTCTAGCTCATCGCTTCCGGAATCCGACGAGCGCCACCGGGATCGTCGCGAGGAACGCGAA
Organism: uncultured Actinomycetes bacterium; assembly: GCA_963724315.1. Taxonomy (GTDB): domain Bacteria; phylum Actinomycetota; class Thermoleophilia; order Gaiellales; family Gaiellaceae; genus CAVRUF01. The sequence continues at coordinate 402,687 of CAVRUF010000009.1, forward strand.
GAACGCGACCGCGACGCCTGAGGGAATGCGAACGGAGTCCGACCCGCTCTCGGTGACGAGGTCGGGGCCGTACACCGACGCGAAGAGCACGGCGATCCACATCGCGGCGATGGCCAGCGCCGCGTACGCCTCGCGCAGGCCGAGCCAGTCGCGTCCGGAGGGCTCGGCCCTGGCGGGCTCGACCCTGGTCGGGCTCGGTGGGCTCGGTGGTTTCGGTGGTCTCGGGGGCGGATGCCTCGGCGGCTTCCATCTGAGCTCCTTTCGTCGATCCGGGGCTTGCAGGGGAACACCTGTTCGTGTAGAACATACGTTCCCATGATCGCTTGTCTCTCCATCTCGGTGTTCCCCCTCAGGGCCGCGCTTCAGTCCCGGCCCGAGCTTCGGGAACGCCCGGTCGCGCTCGCCCCGGCGCCCGGGCAGCAGATCGTGGGGCCCTGCAACTCGGCGGCGGAGGAGTTCGGTGTCCAGGCAGAGATGCGTCTCTCGGAGGCGCTTGCGCTCTGTCCCGAGCTCGTCCTCGCCGAGCACGACCCGGCCGCCGCCGAGGAGGCGTGGGAGAAGATCCTGCGCAGCCTCGAGGAGGCCGGCCTCGCGGTCGAGTCTCCGCGGCCGGGTTTCGTGTTCTTTCAGACCGATGGCATCGAGCGGCTCGCGGGTGGGGTGAACGCCGTCCTGCGGCGGGCGCTCGATGCCGTCGGTCCATCGTGGGAGCCGCGGATCGGCGCTGCGTCTCGTCGCTTCACGGCGCTCGCGGCGGCAACCGTCGCGCCGCCGCACCGGATCCTCGTCGTCGACGACGACGAGAGCGCGCTGTTCCTCGAGCCGCTCCCGCTCGATCTCCTGTCGCTTTCGCCCGAACGGCGGCAGGAGATCTCCGAGCTCGGAATCAAGCGGCTCGGGGAGCTGGCGCGTCTGCCACAAGCCTCCGTCGCCGACCGACTAGGCCCGGACGGCGCGGAGGCCTGGCGGATCGTGAGCGGCGAGGCCGGCGCGAGGGTCACCGGCCGCAAGCCGCCCGGGGAGATCACCGAGGAGCTCGAGTTCCCCGAGGCGGTCGGCAACTCGCTGACGCTCGAGCGGGCGCTCGCCGCGCTCCTCGACCGGCTGCTCGCCAGACCGGAGCGTGGGGGAAGGGCGCCTCGGCGGGTCGCCCTTTCCGCGCGCTTGGTCGGCGGCGGCTCGTGGCGGCGCTCGCTCACGCTCCGCGAGCCGACCTCGGAGCCCGATCGCGCTGCGCACCGCGCTGCGGCCGAAGCTCGCGGATCTGACCGCGCCCGTGGTCGCGCTGCGGCTCGAGCTGGGCGAGCTGGCCGACTCGGTGGGAACGCAGGCGGAGCTCGTCCGTCCGCGTGGATCGAGGCTCAGGGAGCGGCTGCGCTCCGGGCTTCGCCAGACGCGGGTCGGGGTCGGACTGGACGCGGTCTGCACGGTCGTGGAGGTGGCGCCGTGGTCCCGGATCCCGGAAACCCGGGCGATCCTCGTTCCGCGCGACGACTGAACGAGCCCCGGCGGGCGCTCGTCGTGACGCAGGGCGTGGGGGTCGGCGCGACGCCGGTGAGCGTGAACCGGCTCGGCGTGTCCCGGGTGCGCGAAGAGTGGCGCGTCGTCGACCGCTGGTGGACGGAGGCGCCCGTGCGGCGTCGCTACTTCGACGTCGTCCTCGAGAGCGGGCAGAACGCGGTCGTGTTCCTGGACGAGGAGGTGGGCGGGTGGTTCACGCAGCGCGCTTGAGACGTCTAGCTGCGACTCGCCCGTCCAGGGCACCCTCCCACCACCCCGCCCGAGACGGTATCGAGGAAATCCGCACGGGTGTTGCACGAAACGTGCCGGCTTCGTGCCGGTTTCCCCCAGGCGCGGCTAGACGAGCTCGATGTCGAAGCGCTACCGCGGCCGCGGCGATCGTCGCCGAGATCCGGCAGCTCGCCGGACGCCCACAGCTCCTTGATGTACGCCTCGAACCCGCCCGGCGCCATCACGTTCGACCATCCGCACCGGCTCCGAGCCGGAGTTGAAGAACGTGTGCGCCGTGCCCGGAGCGCGCCGAGGCGAACGTCACCGGGCCCGGCCTCGACCGTCTCCTCGCCGAGGCGCAGCCCGAGCGTCCCCTCGACGACGTAGGAAGCAGTCCGCGAAGCCGCGGTGCAGGTGCAGCGGCGGCCCGGGGAAGCCGGGAGCGACCGGTCATCTCCGTGACCGACACGGTCCCGTCGCCGTCCGTGGCCTGCGCCTTGAAGAGCAGCCGGTTCCCGCCGGCGTCGAGCGGCTCGCCCTCGCCCGGGCGGCTCACGACTCCGTCCGACGCCGGGCGGCCGCCGTCGGCGGGCGGCTCGAACGAGTCCCACGCGACGGGCACGCCGTCGCGGGCGCCGCGCAGCATCGCGTTGAAGCCGCCGCCGGGCGCATGCAGGTTGAGGATGCTCAGCCAGTCGTCCCCGCCGTTGCGGAACGTGTGGATGACGTTCGCCGGCGCGAGTGCCAGCGATCCGGGCCCCAGTTCGTGCTCGGTCGCGTCGGGCCCGAGCGAGACGACGAGCGTCCCCTCGAGGACGTAGAACGCGTCGGTGTGCTCCCGGTGCACGTGGAGGTCGGGCCCCGGCTCGCCGGGCGCATGGCGGATGTTCACGGCCGAGAGCGCCGGCAGGTCGCAGAGGATGTCGAGCGAGCGCGTGCCCGTGCGGGTGACCGCCTCGCCTTCGCCGGGCCGAACGAGCATGGCCGCGACTTTAGCTTGACGTGGAAGAGCGATCGAGACGAACATACGTTCGTACTGTGTCCGCCTACATCGAGCTCCACTGCCACAGCGCCTACTCGTTCCTCGACGGCGCCTCGCGGCCCGAGGAGCTCATCCTCGCCGCCGCGGAGCACGGCTACCCGGCGCTCGCGCTGACCGACCACGACGGGCTCTACGGCTCGCTCGAGTTCGCGCACGCGGGCCGCGAGTTCGGCGTCCGCGCGATCACCGGGGCGGAGGTCACGCTCGCGTGCGGCTCCCACGTGACGCTGCTCGTCGAGACCGCGGCGGGCTACGCGAACCTCTGCCGGCTCCTCACCAGGGCGCACTCGGCGAAGCGCCGGGAGCCGCGCCTCGACCAGGAGACGCTCGCCGAGCAACGCCGACGGGCTCGTCTGCCTCTCCGGCTGCGCGCGCCTCGGGCTCGCCGTGCACAACCCGAACGGCGCCGCCCGCCTCGCGCAGGCGCTCGGCCCGGAGCGCTTCTTCGTGGAGCTCCAGCGTCCGCTCAGCCGCGGGCGACGCCCGCCGCAACAACGCGCTGCGCGACCTGGCCACCGCGCTCGGCCTGCGCACGGTCGTCACCGGGAACACGCACGCACACGACGCGTCCAGGGTGCGGCTCCAGGACGTGCTCGTCGCGATCAAGAGCCGCACGTCGCTCGAGGGCTGCGAGCCCGACCGGCGCGGAAACGACGAGTGCGCGCTGCTCTCCCCGGCCGAGGTGGTCGCGCGCTGGCCGAACGATCGCGACGCGCTCAACACGACCGTGGAGCTGGCCGAGCGGCTCGAGTTCGACCTGACCCAGGAGCTCGGCTACCGCTATCCCGACTTCTCGGACGGGCCCGATCCCGCCGCCGTGCAGCTCCACCGCGTCTGTGCGGCCGCGTTCGGCGAGCGCTACCCGAAGCGAAACCCCGCAGCCGAGGCCCGCCTCAGAGAAGAGCTCGCGCTGATCGAGGAGCTGGGCCTCAGCGGCTTCTTCCTCCTGCACTGGGAGGTGCTCGAGCTGGCCCGCGAGGTCGCCGCCGAGGTACGCGGGCCCGGCTCGCCGCGGCATCTGCTCCCGCCCGGCCGCGGGCGCGGGAGCTCGGTCGGCTCGATCGTCTGCTACCTCACCGGCCTCTCGCACGTGGATCCGGTCGCCACCGACCTGAAGCTGGGCCGGTTCCTGAACCGCGAGCTGGCCTCGGTGCCCGACATCGACCTCGATTTCCCCCGGGACATCCGCGAGAAGCTGATCGTCGAGGTCTGCGAGCGCTACGGGCGCGAGCACTCCGCGCTCGTCGCGAGCTTCGCGACCTACCGGGCGCGCGGGGCGATCCGCGACGTCGGCAAGGCGCTCGGGCTCCCTCCGGCGGAGCTGGAGCGGATCGCGCGCATCTCGAACGGCTGGGACGCGCGCCGCATCGACGAGGAGCTCGAGCTCCTTCCAGACGCGGAGAGACGCGCCCGCTCGCCCCGCTGGCGCGCCTTCCGCGAGCTGTGCGCCGAGATCGCCGGCCTGCCACGCCACCTGTCCCAGCACCCGGGCGGCATGGTCATCTCGAGCCGCCCGCTCACGGAGCTCGTCCCGATCGAGCCGGCCGCGATGGAAGGGCGACAGGTGTGCCAGTGGGACAAGGACTCGTGCTCGGACGCCGGCTTCCTCAAGATCGACCTGCTCGGGCTCGGGATGCTCTCGGCGGTCGAGGAGTGCGTGGATCAGATCGTGACGCTGCACGGCACGCCGATCGACCTGTCGCGCATCCCGCTCGACGACCCGGAGGTGTATCGCGAGATCCAGGACGCGGACACGGTCGGGCTCTTCCAGATCGAGAGCCGCGCACAGATGCAGAGCCTCCTGCGAACGCGGCCGGAGAACCTCGAGGACCTGACCGTGCAGGTCGCGCTCGTGCGGCCTGGGCCGATCCAGGGGAAGGCGGTGCACCCGTACGTCCACGGGCGCGAGCAGCTGCGCCACGACCCGGACTACGTGGCGCCGGTCGACCATCCGCTGCTGGCCGAGCCGCTGCGCGAGACGCTCGGGACGATCATCTTCCAGGAGCAGGTGCTCGACGTCGCGGTCGCGCTGGCCGGGTTCAGCGTGGGGGAGGCCGAAGGGCTGCGGCGCGCGATGAGCCGCAAGCGCAGCGAGGCCGCGATCGAGGCCTACCGGGAGCGCTTCATCACCGGCGCCGCCGGGAAGGGCGTGCCGCGCGAGACCGCCGAGCTCGTGTTCTCGAAGATCCTCGGGTTCGCGTCGTTCGGCTTCCCCAAGTCGCACGCGGCCGCGTTCGCGCTGCTCGCGTACCAGTCGGCGTGGCTTCGGCACCACTATCCGGCCGAGTTCCTGTGCTCGCTTCTGAACGCGCAGCCGATGGGCTTCTATCCGCCGTCGAGCCTCGTGCGGGACGCGCAGCGGCGCGGGGTGGAGGTGCGGCCGCCGGACATCCAGCGCTCGGACGCGTCGTGCCGGATCGAGGGCGGCGCGGTGCGGGTCGGGCTCGGGTATGTCCGGGGGCTGAGGGAGGCGCCGGCCAAGGCGCTCCAGGCCGAGCGGGAGCTGAACGGCCCGTTTGCCGGGGTGCGCGACCTGGGCCAGCGGGCGCCGCTCGACCGGCCTGGGCTCGAGGCGCTCGTCGCGTCGGGCGCGTGCGACTCCTTCGGCTGGCCGCGGCGGCAGCTCCTGTGGAGGCTCGGCCTCGTGGCGCGCTCGGTGTCGGTCGGCCACGGCGGCGCGGAACGGCAGCTCGCGCTTCCCCTGGAGCCGCAGACGGAGATCCCGGACCTGCCGGCCGAGACCCCGTGGGAGCGCATGGCCGCGGACTACCGCACGACGTCGATCTCCGTGGACGTGCATCCGCTCGAGCTGCTGCGCCCCCACCTGCCGGACGGCGTGCTGACAAGCCCGGAGCTGTTCGAGAGCGCCCACGGCGCGCAGGTGGCGTTCGCGGGGTTCGTGATCGCGCGCCAGCGGCCGACGACGGCGAACGGCGTCCTCTTCATGCTCCTCGAGGACGAGCACGGGCAGGTGAACCTGATCGTCCCGGAGGCGGTGTACGAGCAAAACCGGGCGGTCGTCCGCGGCGAGACGCTGATCCTCGCCCGCGGCCGCTTCGAGCGGCACGACCGCAACCGGAACATCCTCGTCTCGGAGGTCGAGTCGCTGGCCCCGCTCGCCCGGCGCGCGGCCGGTGAGGACGTGGCCGGCGCCCTCCCGGCGGGCCATCGCTTCGGCCGCCGCTGAATCGGCACGAAATCGGCACGAAATGGCGCGAAACTCGCGGCCCGCAGCGGCTACCGTCGAAGCGGGCAGCGGGTGGAGGAAGCCACCTCCCCTCCCAGGGTGGGGGTTACCCGCGCGAGCCGCGCCGCGCGCCCGCCCGGCTCCGTAGAGTTCCGCCCATGGGACTCCTCGACTACTTCCGCAAGCGGGGTGAGGGCGGCGCCGTCGACGTTGCGACGCACGCCCATCCCGGGCACCTTCCCGGCGCCGAAGACGCCGGCCCTCCGGTCGGCGTTCACGACCCCGGAGCGCTCTCCGGCGAGGACGCCGACGAGGTAGTCGCCGCCGACGAGACGCGAAGACGACTGAAACGACGTGCGGCCCGCCGAAACGGGCCGCACAATCGTCCTCGGAGCCTTACCGCCCGGCGGGCGCCGGAGCGACCATCGGCTGGGAGTCCTCGGTCTCGTGTGAGACCTGCGGAAGCCAGTTGAGCCAGCCCGGCAGGTACCAGTTCCACTTGCCGAGGAGCTTCATGACCGACGGGAGCAGCACGGCCCGCACGAGCGTCGCGTCGATCAGGATCGCGGTCGCGAGGCCGAACCCGACCTGCTTCATCTCGACGGTCGAGAGGGTCATGAAGATCCCGAACACGGCGACCATCACGATCGCGGCCGCCGATACGACGCCGGCCGTCGCCTTGATCCCGTGCGCGACCGCGTCCGGCGTGTCGAGCCCGCGGTCGTAGGCCTCCCGGATCCGACTCAGGATGAACACGTGGTAGTCCATCGAGAGCCCGAAGAGGATCACGAACATGAAGAGCGGGAGCCATGACGGTGATGCCGCCGATCGACTCGAAGCCGAGGAGCGACTCGCCCCAGCCCCACTGGAAGACGGCGACCAGCAGCCCGTAGGCGGCGGCCACCGACAGGAGGTTGAGCCCGATCGCGGTTCCGGCGATGACGACCGACCGGAACGAGATGAGAAGGAGCACGAAGGCGAGCGAGAGGACGAAGACGAACACGATCGGCGCCCGCTCCTTCATCAGCTCGTTGAAGTCCTTCGAGACCGCGACCTCGCCGGTCACGCGCCGCGTCGACGCCGGGGACGGCGCCGACCGTGGACGGCACGACCGTGTCGCGGAGCGCCGCCAGGGCCTCCTCCGACTTGGCGTCGCCGGAGCCTTCGCCGGCGAGCGGAACGGAGATCAGCGCGACCTTGCCGTTCGGGCTCGTCTGGACGGTGATCGGATCCTGCATGAGGCCGGTTGCGATCGCCTCCTCGCGGAAGCTCTCGATGCCGGCCTGGACGGCCGGGGCCGAGACGTCGTCCGCCTCGACCGCGACGACCGCGGGGAGCGGCCCACCCGGGAAGGCGGCCTGCACCCGGTTGTAGGTCTGCATGATCGGCAGGTCCTGCGGGAGCGACGCCGCGCCCGGGAGCTCCGTGTGCAGGAAGAGCGCCGGGAACGCGAGAAGCAGCAGCAGCCGTGGTCGACGCGATCGCGGAGACCCAGGGCCGCGCGAGCACGCGATCGAGGATCGCCGTCCACACGCGCGAGTCGCCGTCGCGACGTAGACGCGAGACGAACGGGATGCGGCCCTTCTCGACGCGGTCGCCGAGCCAGGACAGAAGCGCCGGCAGCACCGTCAGCGAGCCGACGATCGCGATGGCGACGACGAGGATCGTGCCGATGGCGATCGACGTCCAGATCTCGGTTCCTCCGAGGAAGAGACCGGACAGGGCGACGATGACCGTCAGGCCGGAGATGACGACCGCGCGGCCCGACGTCGCCGCGGCGATTTCCAGCGCTGCAGCAGGCGAGCGGCCGTTCCGGCGTTCCTCACGCTCGCGCTTCAGGTAGAAGAGCGAGTAGTCGACGCCGACGGCGAGGCCGATCAGGAGGATGATCGAGCTGGCCGCGTCGTCCATCGGGAACCACTGGCTGGGAATCGCGAGGAGCGCGATCGCAGCGGCCACGGCCGAGAGGCCGAGAAGCAGCGGAATCCCGGCGGCGACGAGCGCGCCGAACACGACGATGAGGATCCCGAGCGTGATCGGGAGCGCCAGGTACTCGGCGCGCTGGAAGTCCTTGCCCAGCGTCTCGTCGAGCGCCTTTTCGGCGCTGGCGCTGCCGAACTGCTCGATCGTGAAGTCCGGGTTGGCGGCCTGGAGTTCGGCGACCGCGGCCAAGACAGGGTCGACGCGCTCGGACGCCGAGGAGTTCTCGTCGTCGATTTCGAACTGCACGAGCGCCGCGTGGCCGTTGGCCGACACGAGGGCCTTGTCGTCGAGCGGCGTGACGACGTTCGAGACGCCTTCGAAGCCGCCGACGCGCTGCGCCGCGTCGGAGACGACGGCCTGGAACTTGGGATCGGTGGCGAGCAGCGTGTCGCTCTGCGACGAAGACGACCTCGTCCGCGGACGACGGGGAACTCGCCGTTGTTGATGATCGTCTGCGCGTGGGCGGAGCGGCCGACGCCGATCTCGTCGTCGTTCAGCGCCTTGGTGCCGACGGCGCCGCCGAGCACGAACGCCACGGCGATGAAGGCGAGCCACCCGAAGATCGCGGTCTTTCGGTGGCCGGCGCTCCAGCGGCCCATCCGGGCGGCGAGATTCTGGGAGCGGGCTAGGGGAGTCACTTCGGTCACGTCCTTCCGTGATTGAGAACTTGAACTCCCCAAGCCTGGCCGTCCCGGCGCTCCACGGGAATGTGGGAGCCCCGTGTCCTGCGGTGCGGAGAACGGGCCCCGCCGGTTCGGTTAGCCGAACCGCGGAGTGAGGGCCAAGGGGCGGCCGGCCCAGCGGACGCCGCGGACCGTCCAGCCGGCGACTGCGAGGACGAGCACGCCGATGACGACGAGCGAGATGAGAAGCGTCCGGTTCATGCGACGAGGTTCGCACGCCCGCGCCCGTGCGGTAAGCGGGTCAGCCTGTGTCTTTGGGTGCGGCGAACCGCACCTGGGTCACGAGCGCAGGTAGGTGAGCACCGCGAGCACGCGACGGTGGTCTTCGGGCGCGGCGGGAAGCCGCAGCTTCTGGAAGATGCTCGTCACGTGCTTCTCCACGGCGCGCTCGGTCACGACCAGGAGCTCGGCGATGCCGGAGTTCGAGCGGCCCTCCGCCATGAGCCCGAGCACCTCGCGTTCGCGAGGGGTGAGCTCGGCGAGCGGATCGTCTGCGCGCCGGCGGCCGACGAGCTGCGACACGACGGACGGATCGAGCGCCGACCCGCCCTCGCCGACGCGGCGCACGGCGGCCGCGAACTCGCCGACGTCCGCCACACGGTCCTTGAGCAGGTAGCCCACGCCCTCGGCGCTGTCGGACAGAAGCTCGAGCGCATAGTCGGCCTCGAGGTACTGCGAGAGCACGAGGACGCCGGTGTCCGGGTAGCGCTCGCGGATCTCCTTCGCCGCCCGGAGGCCCTCGTCGGTGTGCGTCGGCGGCATGCGGATGTCCACGACGGCGACGTCGGGCGAGTAGCTGCGCACCTTCAGCAGCAGCTCGTCCGGGTTCCCCGCCTGGCCGACGACCTCGAAGTCGGCCTCTGGAAGGATCCGCGCCACGCCCTCACGGAGGAGGACGGAATCATCGGCCAGGACGACGCGCATGGTGCGCGGAGCCTAGCGCGCTAGACGGACTCGACCGGGATCTCGGCCCGGATCGTCGTGCCCTTGCCCGGAACGCTCTCGACCTCCAGCCGGCCGTCGAGCGCCTCGACGCGGTCGGCGAGGCCGCGCAGGCCCGATCCGAGCATGGGATCGGCGCCGCCGACGCCGTCGTCCGCCACCTCGACGACCGCCCGGCCGTTCGCCCGCGCGACGCGCACGGTGGCCGCCGATGCGTTCGCGTACTTGGCCACGTTCGTGAGCGCCTCGGCGACGACGTAGTACGCGGCCGCCTCGACGCCCTCCGGCAGCCGCTCGTCCGGCGCCTCCGCGAGCGTGACCGGGACGGAGGCCCGCATGACGAGCGACTGGAGCGCCGGCTCGAGACCGCGGTCGGTGAGGATCGCGGGGTGGATGCCGCGGGCGAGCTCGCGAAGCTCCTCGAGCGCGTGCCCGAGCTCGTCCGAGGCCGCCCCGAGCAGCCGCTCGGCCTCGTCCGGCGCCGACTTCAGCTTGCTCTGGGCCAGCCGCAGCGACAGCGAGAGCGACACGAGCCGCTGCTGGGCGCCGTCGTGCAGGTTGCGCTCCAGGCGCCGGCGCTCGACGCTCGCGGCCTCGACGAGGCGCGAACGGGAGCGGCGCAGCTCCTCCTCGTGGCGCTTTCGCTCGGTCACGTCCACGCCGCTGATCAGGAACTCGTCGTTGCGCCCGTCCTCGGCGAGCGGCGTGATCGTCCACGCGACGTCCATCCGCGAGCCGTCGGCCGCATGCCACGGGTCTTCCTGCTCCGCAGAGGCCGTGTCGGTGCGCGCCGACTCGAGGATCACCTCGCGCACGCGCGGAACGTCGTCCTCGGCGAGGAAGACGTCCCAGAAGTACCGGTTGCGGGTGGCCGCGTCGTCGCCGCAGCCCGATGCGCGCTCGAGTGCCCGGTTGAAGCGGCGGATGCGGCCCTCGGGGTCGACGAGGCAGAAGTAGCTCGGCGCCGACTCGACCACGGCCCGGACGAGCTCGCGCTCGCGCTGGAGGTCGTCGAGGCGCGCCTGGAGCTCGTCGTGGAGCTTCTGCAGCTCGATCTCGTGGCCCTTGCGCTCGGTGATGTCGCGGACGACGAGGACGACCTCGTCGTGGCCGATCGGCGCGATGCGCGCCTCGAAGTGCCGCCGTTCGTGGAGCGTGAGCGAGTACTCGATCTCGTCCACCCGGCGGGATGCGAGCACGCGGCCGATGCCGGCCATGATCTCCTCGCAGACGTCGGGCGGCAGGATCTCGCGGATGTTGTGCCCGAGGAGCTTGTCCGGCGGATGCATGAGCAGCGTCTCGTCGCCGGCCTGGACGTCGAGGTAGTTCCCGTCGTGATCGAGCCGGAACATGAGGTCGGGAAGCGCCTCGACGAGGCCGCGCACCCGCGCCTCGGAGCGGGTCAGCTCCGCCAGGCGCCGCTCGCTCTCGAGCGACAGTCCGGCCGCGGCGCCGACGCCGTCCAGCAGATCCGGATCGTTGAGCAGCGACGCGTCGTGGATCAGCACCGCGACGCGGCGCCCGCTGCGCTCGACGATCGTCGCGGCTCGCCCGGTCTCGGGGTCGACGGGCAGCGACTGGATCTCCCCGGACAAGAAGCCGAAGGCGTCCTGCTCCGGAAGCCAGTAGGCGATCTCGAGCGACGGGTCGTTGAGCGCGCGGGCGAGCGCGTCACGCAGCTCGGCGCCGCTCGGGGCGGCATCCAGCTCGAGCAGCAGCCGGCCGACGCTGGCGCGGGCGAGCTTCGTCCGCAGGAGCCCGACCGCGAACGAGATCGGAACGAGCAGGAGCGCGGCGAGCGCGGCCCAGGTGAAGAACTCGGCGGGGCCGTATCCGGACGCGTCGAACGCGAGCGCCAGCGCGAGCAGGACGACCGTGACGCCGAAGCTGACGAACGGAGGCGAGAGCGTCCGGCGCATCGGCGGAGACGCAGCGCGCCACCGGCGGATGAGGATGACGATCGCCGAGATGATCAGGACGATCCCGGTCGTCTGGGCGAAGAGGATGATCCCGTCCGCCAACTCGGGGCGGTCCGAGACGAGGAGGCCGTTCGACGGGCCGTTGAACTCCTCCAGGTTCGAGACGAGTACCCAGGCGGGCCGGGTGATGAGGATCACGGCGAACGCGCCCCCGACGACGAGCTTCGACGCGAGTCCCTCGAGCCGGCCGTCGGGGTACGAGAGGATCAGCCAGCCGAAGAACGCCCAGCCGAGCTCGAGGAAGCAGAAGCCGAGCCCGTAGAGGATCGGCTCGTTCGCCTGGGTGAGGATGCTCGGGAACCAGGCGAACCCGGTGAGCACCATGATCGCGCCGGTGCGCGTCTCGGGGCGGTTCGTCCAGACGACGAGCCCGGAGGCGATGAAGACGAGCGCGACCGCGACCTGCAGGGCCGCACGGCCCGTCATCGAAGACGGCGTGGTCGGTCGTGACGATGAACGCGAGCGCCACCGTCGCGACCAGGACCGCAAGTGTCCACAGTCCGACGGAGAGGCGGCTCGTCACTTCATGAGCCTCCGCAGGGCTGCGCCCGACAAATCCGCCTTCGGGATGAATCCGAGTGCTCCGCATTCGCTCACCATCGTGCCGAAATCTGCGGCGTCGCGGCTCGAAACGAGCACGATGTCCGGCGATCCGTTCCCCTGGAGCCGGGCCGCGACCTCGAAGCCGTTCTGGTCCGGAAGCTGGACGTCGAGCAGCATGAGATCCGGATGAAGCCGCTCGACCGCGTCGAGCGCCGCGGCGCCGTTCTCCGCCTCGCCGACGACCTCGTAGCCCTCGTCTTCGAGAAGTGTGCGAGCGCTCGATCGGAAACTGGGGTGATCGTCAACGATGAGCACTGTGGTTGCCATGAGGAAATCGTCGCAGAGGAACAGGGATTGCGGGATACGGCTAGCCACACTTCGGCGCTCAGGGTTCCAGGTGTTTAGAGGCCCAGCGCATACGTGGGAAAGCGGCGCCGAACACGCTCGTCGAAGGCGTTGCGATATTCATCCTCCGTGTCCTCGGGGAGGCCCGCCGCGTACGCCTCGCGGATGTCGAGGAGCGCGTCTACACCCGCGTCGACACAGTCCTGGTAGTCGCCGTAGAGCTCCTCGGCCTCGTCGCGCTCGGCGCCGTTGTAGCGGGCGAGCGCCTCCTCGGTCTCGCGGATCAGCTCGGCCTCGCCGGAGGCGAAGAGGTCGAGCTGCCGTTCGACCAGCTCGGCGAATCGTGTGGATCTCCTGCGCATGGCGGCGATTCCTACACTACGCCCGGAATGAGCCTGCTCGTGCGCACCTGGAACCTGTACCACGGGCGGACCCATCCGCCCACCCGCACGCTGTATCTGCGCCGCATGGTCGAGCTCGTCACGGGCGACCGGCCCGATCTCGTCGCGCTGCAGGAGGTGCCGCTTTGGGCGCTCGGCCGGATCGAAGGCTGGAGCGGGATGGCGGCCCGTTCGGTCGTGACCGTGCCGGCGCCGCTGCCCGGCCGGATCGCCCGCGCGGTGACCGCCACCCACCCGAAGGGGCTGCGCTCGCTCGTCTCCGGGCAGGCGAACGTGCTCCTCGCGGGGTCGCGGCTTCGCCTCGGCGCGGGGCGGACGCTGCTTCTCAACCCCGGCGTCGGGCGCTGGGAATGGCTCACGCGGCGCGGGCCGCAGCAGCGCTACTGCCAGCGGCAGGAGCTCACGACCGGGGACGGTGGCACGATCGTCGTCGGGCACCTGCACGCCTCGCACGAGCGCGACGAGTCTCCGGCCGAGATCGACCGCGCGGCCGAGCTCGTGGCGGGCGCCGAGCGGACGATCTTCTGCGGCGACTTCAACGCGGTCGAGCATCCCGTCGAGGGGTTCTCCGCGCCGATCCCCGGCGTGGACCAGATTCTCGTGCGCGGCCTGGAGCTCGAGAGCGGCCCGTCCGCGTGGCCGAAGGAGCGACGGCAGGTCGGCGGCGCCGTGCTGTCGGACCACGCGCCGGTCGAGGCGGTGGTGGCCGCGTGAATCTCGACGAGATCCGCGCCGGGCTTCCCGTCCTCGAGCACACGGCGTACCTGAACGCGGGCACGTTCGGGCCGCTGCCTCGCACGGCGGCCGAGGCGCAGATCCTGTGGACGCTGCGCGCGCTCGCCGAGGGCCGCGCGGGGCACGCGTTCTTCGAGGAGGTTCTCGACATGCGGGTCCGGCTCCGCGCCGAGCTGGCCGCGCTGATCGGCGGCGACCCTGCGGGGATCGCGCTGACGACCTCGACGACGGAGGGCTGCAACACCGTCGTCGCGGGACTGCGGCTCGCGCCCGGCGACGTCGTCGTGACGACCGACTCGGAACACCCTGGCCTGATCGGCGCGCTCAAGGCGTGGGGCCTCGAGCTGCGCGTGGCCGAGGTCGGCAAGGCGCCGGCCGCGGAGGCGATCGACCTGATCGAGGCGCAGTTGACGCCCGACACGAAGCTGATCGCGCTCTCGCACGTCCTGTGGACCACCGGCCAGGTGATCCCCGTCGAGCAACTCGCCAGCACGGGTGTCCCCCTGCTCGTGGACGGCGCCCAGTCGGCCGGCGCGATCCCGGTCGACGTCGGCGCGCTCGGATGTCACTTCTACACCGTCTCGGGCCAGAAGTGGCTCTGCGGACCGGATGCGACGGGAGCGCTGTACGTGCGGCCGGAGCTCTGCGACGGACTGGACATGACCTATCCCTCGTACTTCTCATGGGCCGACTTCGCCGACTGGAGCCCGAAGGAGGATGCGCGCCGGTTCGAGTCGAGCTGGACACCGCCGGGCTCGGTGGCGGGGCTGCTCGAGTCGCTCGCGTTCGCGCGCTCGGCCGGGGAGGAGCGGTTCGCGAACGCGCGCACGATCGCCGAGCGGTGCCGGGAGCTCGTGGCCGAGCACGCCGAGGTGATCACGGAGCCGGGGCAGGCCACGCTCGTCAGCTTCGTCCCGCGGGTGCCCGCGGCGGACGTGGTCGAGGCGCTGGCCGCGAGGGACGTGGTCGTGCGCGATCTCCCCGCGCTCGGCTGGGTCCGGGCGTCGTGCGGCTTCTGGACGAGCGAGGACGATCTCGAGCGGCTCGCTGCGGGGCTCGCCGAGGCGTCGGCGTAGCGGCGCGCGATTTCGGCCCGATTCCGGCTCCGAAATTGGCACAAAGTGCGAGGCCGGGAGCGGCTACCGTCGAACCGGGTCAGCGGGTGGAGGAAGCCACCTCCCCTCCCAGGGTGGGGGTTACTCGCGCGAGCCCCGGCCGGCGCGGTCCGGCCGGCCGGCGGCTAGACCGCTTCGTCCTCGAACTCTTCGTCGCGGGTGGAGAACGGCAGGCGCCAGTTCTCGTTGCTCTCGCCGTTCACGCTCAGGCGCCACTCGTAGCGGCCCCCGGGCGGGATGGGCGGGCCCGGCAGGTTGAACGCGATCGGCACCGTCAGCGGCGTGCCCGGCTTGAGGCCGGGCGGCCGGCCCGTCTCGAACTCGCCCTCGAGCGCCAGTGGATGCTCCTCGCCGTCCTCGTCCGTGACGAAGACGACGTGCCCGTCCGCGTCCACGAGGTCGAGCCGGAAGCGGTGCTTCATGTTCGCCTGGTCCCAGGGGACGTCGAAGAGGACGGCAATGGCGAACGGCGGCGAGACGGGCCCGGTGACCGACCAGCCGCCCCCGACGATCGTCAGCTTCCCGTCGGCCACGGCGGCGTAGTCGGCGAGGAGCATGGTCACCTTCATTCGGGCGGCGCCTCCGTCCGCAGGCCGAGCTCGGCGGCGATCGGCCGCATCGACTCGATCACGTTGCGGATGTGCTCGTCGAGCTCGATCCCCAGCCCCTCGGCGCCGGCGTAGACCTCGTCGCGGTGCACGCCGGCCGCGAACGACGGCTGCTTCAGCTTCTTCTTCACGGACTTCGGCTCGAGCCCCTCGAGCCCCGTGGGCCGCACGAGCCCGCACGCATGGATGAACCCGGCCAGCTCGTCGCAGGCGAACAGCGTCTTCTTCAGACGCGTATCCCTGGGCATCTCCAGGTGCTCGGCGTGGGAGAGCACCGACTCGACGACCTCCTCGGGCCATCCTTCCTCGCGGAGGATCGACGCGCCGTCCTGCGGGTGCTTGTCGAGCGTGGGATGGATCTCGTAGTCGAAGTCGTGGAGGAGCGCCGTCGCGCGCCACAGCTCCTCGTCCTCGCCGAACCGCTGGGCGTAGCCGCCGACCGCCGCCTCGACGGCGAGCGCGTGACGCAGCAGCGCCTCGCTCTTCGTGTAGGTCGTGAGCGTCTGCCAGGCGCGATCGCGAGTTACTACCATGGGGCGCAGTAGGATAGCCCGCCCGTACGAGCCCGAGCCGCCTTCCCCGTGGATACCGCACTCACCCAGCACATGGCCACCGAGGCCGGCTACGAGTCCTTCGTGATCGAAGGGTCGCGGCCGCTCGACGGCTCGATCCGCGCGACCGGCAACAAGAACGCGGCGCTTCCGATCCTGGCCGCGTGCCTTCTGACCTCCGAGCCGGTCGTCCTGCGCAACGTGCCGATCATCCGCGACGTCGCGACGATGATCGAGCTGATCGTGCGCATCGGCGTCGACGTCGACGTGCGCGAGGACGGCGAGGTGCGCATCCACGCGGCCTCGGCGCCGGCGACCGAGCTCGACGAGGAGCTCTGCCGCCGCATCCGCGCGTCGATCCTCCTGGCCGGCCCGCTGCTCGCGCGCTGCGGCGAGGCGATCGTCCCGCCGCCGGGCGGCGACGTGATCGGCCGGCGCCGGCTCGACGTCCACATCGACGCGCTCGAGAAGCTCGGCGCGCACGTCGAGACCGACCGCCGCTTCCACATGCGCACCGACGGGCTCGTCGGCGTGCCGCTCTTCCTCGACGAAGCCTCCGTGACCGGAACGGAGAACGCCGTGATGGCGGCGGTGCTGGCCGAGGGCGGCACCGTGATCGGGAACGCCGCCTGCGAGCCGCACGTGCAGGATCTCTGCCGCTTCCTGGTCTCGCTCGGCGCCGAGATCGAGGGGATCGGCTCGAACGTGCTCCGCATCCGCGGGGTCGAGAAGCTGCACGGCGGCGAGTGGCGCATCGGCGCCGACCACATCGAGGTCGCGAGCTTCATCGGCCTCGGCGCGGTCACCGACGGCGAGCTCGTGATCGAGGACGTCGTTCCCGAGGATCTCGTCGCCGTCTGGCCCGCCTTCGAGCGGCTCGGCATCGAGGCGACGTGCGAAGGCACCGCGGTCCGCGTCCCGGGCAAGCAGGACCTGTTCATCCGCGACGACCTCGGCGCGCAGATCCCGAAGATCGAGGACGGCCCGTGGCCGCAGTTCCCGGCCGACCTCACGTCGATCGCGCTGGCCGTCGCGACGCAGGCCCAGGGGACGGTGCTGATCTTCGAGAAGATGTTCGAGAACCGCCTGTTCTTCGTGGACAAGCTCGTGAACATGGGCGCGCGGATCATCCTCTGCGACCCGCACCGGGCGATCGTGAACGGCCCGACGAAGCTCTACGGCGAGCGGATGGAGAGCCCGGACATCCGCGCCGGCATGGCGCTTCTCATCGCCAGCCTCTGCGCGGAGGGGACCTCGACGATCGGGAACATCGGGCAGATCGACCGCGGCTACGAGCGCATCGACGAGCGGCTCCGGGCGCTCGGCGCCTCGATCGAGCGCGTCGAGGCATAGGATCCCGCCATGTCCAAGCTCAAGCACGTCGTCAGCACGACCCGCGCGCCCGCGCCGTTCCAGGGCGCGCCGTACTCGCAGGGAATCATCTTCGGCGACCTCGTCTTCGTCGCCGGGCAGGTCGCACTCGATCCCGAGACGTACACGGTCGTCGAGGGCGGCATCGAGGAGCAGACCGAGCGCGTCATGCAGAACCTCTCGGCGATCCTCGAGGAGGCCGGCTCAGGGCTGAAGCAGCTCCTGAAGACGACCATCTTCCTCGCCGACTTCGACGACTTCACCGCGATGAACGAGGTGTACGGCCGTCACGTCGGCCCGGAGCCGCCGGCACGCGCCACGGTGCAGGTCGCGTATCTCCCCAGCGGCGTGCTGGTCGAGATCGACGCGATCGCGCACCTGTAGCTGCGCTGCGCGGCGGGAGATGTCCCGGGAAGCGCGCCGCTGAGCTAGTCGCACATCGCGTGCGCCTTTGCAAGAGGACGCACAGGGTTCTCGAACTACCCTTGGACCGTGGACGTCATCACCACGCACACGAACACCGACTTCGACGCCTTCGCGTCGCTCGTCGCCGCGCGGCGGCTCTATCCCGGCGCGGTCGCGGCCCTGCCGGGCTCGCTGAACCGCAACGTGCGCGAGTTCTTCCGCCTCCATGCGGACGAGCTCGCGATCGCGGACACGGGGACGGTCGACCACGACGCGATCGAGCGCCTGATCGTCGTCGAGACCGTGCACGCCGAGCGCCTGGGCGAGTTCGAGGAGGTCGCGCTGCGGCCCGGGATCGAGCTGGTCGTCTTCGACCACCACCAGCCCGAGCGGCCCGACATGGCTGCCCGAGGAGAACCTCGTCCTCTCCGACGACGGCGCGCTCACGACCACGCTCGTCGGGATCCTCGCCGAGCGCGAGATCGAGCCGACGCCGCTCGAGGCGACCGTGTTCGCGCTCGGGATCCACGAGGACACGGGCTCGCTCACCTATCCGTCGGTCACCCAGCGCGACGCCGACGCCCTGGCCTGGTGCCTGCGCCACGGCGCGCGCCAGGACATGATCGCCCAGTACCTGCACACGCCCCTCGGCACGCAGGAGCGCGCGCTCTTCGAGGCGCTCGTCGCCGGGGTCGAGACGCACGAGGCGGGCGGCTTCGAGGTGCTCGTCACCGCGGTCGCCTGGCCCGAGTACGTCGACGGGATCTCGAACCTCGTCCACAAGCTCGTCGACCTCACCGACGCGCGCGGCCTCGTCGCGCTCGTCGAGATGGGGGAGCGCGTGTTCTGCGTCTCCCGCACCCGTGTGGCCGAGCTCGATGCGGACGTGCTCGCCGGAGCGCTCGGCGGCGGCGGGCATGCGCAGGCGGCGTCGGCCGTGTTCAAGGGGACGCTCGCCGAGGCGCGCTCGCTCGTCGTCGAGGCGCTGCCCAGGGCGGTGCGGCGCGCCCTGACCGCGGGGGAGATCATGTCGCGGCCTCCGCGCTTCGTCTCGCCCGAGGACACGGTGGCCCACGCGATGGTCGAGTGCCAGCAGCACCGCCAGAGCGGCATCCTCGTCGGCGACCCCGGGAATCTCGAGGGCGTCGTCACGCGCGAGGATCTGGACAAGGCCGTCGGCCACGAGCTTGCGCACGCGCCGGTGAAGAGCGTCATGAGCGCGACGGTGGAGACCTGCGAGGAAGGGACGCCGCTCGCCGAGGCGCAGCGGCTCGTCTCGCAGTCCGACGGCGGCCGCATCGCGGTCGTCACCGCGGAAACGGTGGTCGGCGTCGTCACGCGCAGCGACGTGCTGCGCGCCCTCGAGGAGCCGCTCGCGGAGGCGCCGCCCGTCGCCGAGAACCTCGCCGAGCAGCTCCTGGCTCGATCCGGCTTCGTCGAGGTGTTCGAGGCCGCGCAGGCCGCGTCCGGCTCGTTCGAGGGCGTCTACCTCGTCGGCGGCGCCGTCCGCGACGTCCTCCTGGACGAGCCGACCTTCGATCTCGACATCGCGGTCGAGGGGGACGGCATCGCGTTCGGCCGCGCGCTCGCGTCGGCGCTCGGCGGCCGGGCCGTCCCGCACGAGAAGTTCGGCACCGCGGTGGTGATCGCCGGCGACGGGACGCGCGTCGACGTGGCCACGACCCGCACCGAGTTCTACGACCGTCCGGCCGCGCTGCCCCGGGTCGAGCGCGCGACGCTGCGCCAGGACCTCTTCCGCCGCGACTTCACCGTCAACGCGATGGCCGTCTCGCTGAAGGGCGACTCGTTCGGCGACCTCGTCGACTTCTTCGGCGGCCGGACGGATCTGGAGGCCGGCGTCGTGCGCGTCCTGCACCCGCTGTCCTTCATCGACGACCCGACCCGGCTCTTCCGCGCGATCCGCTACGAGAACCGCTACGGCTTCCGCATGGACGGGCACACGTCCGGCCTCGCCCGCGCCTGCGTCGAGATGAACCTGGTCGGCGAGCTTTCCTCCGCGCGCCTGCGCGACGAGCTCCAGCAGCTGCTCGGGGAGGAGCGAATCGAGGCCGCGGTCGCGCGGCTCGAGGAACTGGGCGTCGCGGCCGCGATCCATCCGCACCTGGCCGCGGACGACGAGGCGCTGCGCCTGATCGGCGTCTCCGACGAGCTGCGCGCGCGGTTCACGCCGGAGGTTCCGGCCTGGCGGGCGCGGCTGGCCGTGCTGGTGCGCCGGCTGCCGCCGGACGAGCTCTTCGACTGGTTCGCGCGCCTGCGCTTGCGCCGGCGCGACGCCGCGCTCGTCGCCGACGCGGTGACGGTCGCGCCGAAGCTGATCGACCTGCTGGCCGAGACCGACGAGCCCGCCGAGCTGCGCCGCCTCGTCGAGCCGCACGATCCCGACGGGGCGCTCTACGCGCTCGCCCTGGCCGGCGAGCCGGCGCGCGAGCGGCTCGTCCGCTACTTCGAGGAGCTGCGCGGCGTCCGCCTCGAGATCACGGGCGGCGACCTCGCGAGCCTGGGCGTGGCCGAGTCGCCGCGGGTGGGGGAGATCCTCGAGGAGCTGCTCCGCCGCAAGGTGAACGGCGAGCTCGGCGACCGCGACGCGGAGCTCGACGCGGCGCGCGAGCTGCTGGGAGTCGCGTGAACGGCGGCGACGTCCAGACCTTTCTCTATCTGGCGCCGATCATCATCGTCAGCCTCGTCCTGCACGAGCTGGCGCACGCGCTCGTCGCGACGAGGTTCGGGGATCCGACCCCGCGCGAGCAGGGCCGGCTGACGCTGAACCCGATCCCGCACCTCGATCCGTTCGGCACGGCGCTCTTCGCGATCACCTACTTCACCACCGGCTTCCTGTTCGGCTGGGCCCGCCCGGTGATGGTCGACACGCGCTACCTGCGCAAGCCCCAGCAGCAGATGGCGGTGATCGCCGCGGCCGGGCCGGCGACGAACTTCGTCCTCGCGATCCTCATCGCCGCGTTCCTCATCCACGGGCCGGTGACCCCGTTCAGCGAGGCGGACGACGTGCTCCAGTACGCCTACCAGGTGAACGTCGTGCTCGGGATCTTCAACCTGCTCCCGATCCCGCCGCTCGACGGCTCGCGCATCGTCGCCGCCGCGATGAACGAGGCGACCTACGCGCGCTGGCGGCAGCTCGACCAGTACGGGTTCATCGCCATCTTCGGCGTCATCATCGTCTTCAACGAGCAGTGGTCGGAGTTCCTGGGCTCCGCGCTCGAGCAGACGACCGAGGTCATCGTCCGGCTGGTCGGCGGGTGAGGCTCCTCCCCTGGGAGAACGCGCCCGACGGCGTCCGCGTCGTCTTCGCCACGCGCCAGGGCGGGGTCAGCGACGGGCCGTTCCGCTCGCTCAACCTCGGGCTCATCACCGACGACGAGCCGGCGAACGTGGTCGCGAACCGCACGCGGCTGTGCGCGGAGCTCGGCGTCGATCCCACCGCCGGGTCGATGGCCTACCAGGTGCACGGCGCCCGCGTGGAGGAGGCGCAGGCCCTCGGCCTCGTCGCGCCCGGGACGCGCTATCCGGCCTGCGACGGACTCGTGACGGGCGAGCCGGGCCGTCCGCTCATGCTCGTGACCGCCGACTGCCTGCCGATCGCGATCGCCCGGCGCGACGGAACGAGGCTCGCGGTGCTCCATGCGGGCTGGCGCGGGACTCCTCGCGGGCATCGTCGCGGAAGGCGTCGCCGCGGTGGGCGGCCCCGTGACGGCCGCCGTCGGGCCCGGAATCGGGCCGTGCTGCTACGAGGTCGGCGACGAGGTGCTCGGGCCGTTCCGGGCCCGCTTCGGCGACGCCGTCGTTCACGGCCGCAACGTCGACCTTCCCGCCGCCGCCGAGCAGGCGCTCCGCGAGGCCGGGGTGGAGGAGGTCGAGCGCAGCCCGCACTGCACCGCGTGCGAGCCGGAGCTCTTCTTCTCCCACCGCCGCGACCAGGGCGTCACCGGCCGCCAGGGGGTGCTCGGTGTTATCGGCTGAGCGGATCCGCGAGAACCTCGCCCGCGTGCGCGGGGAGATCGGCCCGGGCCCGCAGATCGTCGTCGCGACCAAGTACGTGACCGCCGACGAACTGGGCGTGCTTGCCGAGGCGGGCGTCGAGACGGTGGGGGAGAACCGGCTCCAGGATCTCGAGGCGAAGCACGAGCGCTGGGGCGATGCGTTCCGCTGGCACTTCATCGGGCATCTCCAGTCGCGCAAGGCGCCGCGGGTGTCGGAGCTCGTCGAGCTCGTGCATTCGCTCGACTCGCTCTCGTCCGCGCGGCGGCTGTCCGTTCCGGCGCTCGTGGAGGTGAATCTCTCCGGCGAGGAGTCGAAGTCGGGGGTCTCGCCCGAAGGACTCGGGCGATTTCTCGCCGAGGCGCGCAACGAGGGCGTCGACGTGCGCGGCCTGATGACCATGCCTCCGCTCACCGACGACCCCGAGGACTCGCGCCCGTTCTTCCGCCGGCTGCGCGAGCTCGCCGCCGAGCACGGCCTGGCGGAGCTCTCCATGGGGACGTCGCAGGACTACCGCGTCGCCGCCGAGGAGGGAGCGACGCTCGTGAGGGTCGGATCGAGCCTCTTCGACCGTTAGAATCTTTCGGTTCCATGGGAGTAGGACAGGTCTGGAATCGAGCGCTCGTCTATTTCGGCATCGTCGAAGACGACGAATACTGGGACGAGGAGGCGTTCGACGCGGAGCAGGAACTCGATCGCGGCTACCGCGAGCGCCCGAACGTACGCCGGCTCCACCAGCGCCGCGAGCCCGACTACGACGACTGGGCCGACCCGAACGAGGCCGCGCAGGCGACGGCCGAGCTGCGCCCGCCCTCCACCGGCCGCAAGCCGCAGCTCGAGGCGGTCGGCGGCGGCTCGGTGCGCGTCCATCTCGTCGTGCCGCGCAGCTTCAACGACGCCCAGGCGATCGCGGACAAGTTCAAGGACGACGGTGCCGGTGATCCTCAACCTCCAGGGGACGGACACGGAGCTCTCGAAGCGGCTGATCGACTTCTCGAGCGGCCTCACGTACGCGCTGAACGGCGGGATGCAGCGGATCGCGGACAAGGTCTTCCTGCTCACGCCGCGCAACGTCGAGGTCTCCGCCGAGGAGCGCGCGCGGATGATCGAGCGCGGCTTCTTCAACCAGAGCTAGGCGCCCGGCGCCCGGCGACCCGCCCCGGCCGTTCCACCGTCCCGTTCGGCCGTGTCCTCCCCCACAAGGGACCCTCATCCCCGCCCAGGGTGGGGATCAATGTCCACCCGCCGCCCACTGCCGAATGTACCGCCCGAGTGCGCGCGTGTCTGTGACGGAACCGCGCCGATTGCGTGCCGCTTCGTCCACGGCGAAGCCAACGCGCCCCCGCGCGGCGAAGTAGGTTTCTCCGGGTGCCGCTCGCCGATTCGATCTCGACCGCGCAGGACTTCGTCAACACCCTGACGTACGTCTACCTGGCGCTGATCCTCGCCTACATCATCATGTCGTGGGTCCCGCTGCCCTACAACGTCTGGGTCAACAAGCTGCAGCGGTTCCTCTACGACGTCGTCGAGCCGTACCTGCGCCTGTTCCGCCGGATCCTGCCGCGGACGGCGGTGGGCGGTCTCGGCCTCGATCTCTCGCCGATTCTCGCGATCCTGGCGCTGTTCATCCTGAATCGGGTCATCCAGGAGGGAATCGGGCTCCTGGGTTGAAGTTGGTAGGCGTGTCACTAACGCCTGTCGAGCTTCGCCACGTCCGGCTTCCGCGCCGCGCGCTCGGATACAAGCGCGAGGCGGTGCACGGCATGCTGGACGACGTCGTCGAGAGCTTCGAGAACGTCTGGCGCGACCGGGCCGACCTGCGCGACGAGGTCGAGCGGCTCGAATCCGAGCTCGCCCGCTACAAGGAGCTCGACGTGCTCCTGCGCAACAGCCTCGTCTCCGCCGAGAAGGCCGCCGACGACCTGCGCGCCCAGGCGGGCAAGGAGGCCGACACGATCGTGGAGGAGGCCCGCCTCCGCGCCCGCGAGATCGCGGCCGAGGGCGCAACCGAGCGGGAGCGGACGCTCAGCGAGATCCGCCGCCTCAAGGGCCTCGAGGCCGAGATGCGGGCGTCCTACCGGGCGTTCCTGACGCTCGCGCTCGACCGGCTCGAGAGCGACACGCAGCCGCAGCACGCGCCTGGCCAGGCCGCGTAGCGCGCCTATACTCGGTCGGTGGCGACTGTCGACACCGAGGTCTATCGAACACGGCTGCTCGAGGAGCGACAGCGGGTCGAGCATGCGCTCACCCAGGTGACGAATCACCGCACGATCGAGGACGAGACCGACGAGGAAACGGTCGACAATCACCTCGGCGACGCGGCCTCGATCACGTTCGACCGCGAGATGGACCACTCGTTGGAGGAGAATTCGGGAAACGTGCTCGCGGCGATCGACGAGGCGCTGCGGCGAATCGAGGAAGGGACGTTCGGAACGTGCGCCCGGTGCGGGAAGACGATCGGAGCGGAGCGGCTGGAGGCGATGCCGTCCGCGACGAAGTGCATCGACTGCAAACGGCAGGAAGAGAGGGGCTGAGCGACCTCTCCCCGCGGGCGATCGACGTCCGCGTGGGGTCTGCGACGGACGGGCGCGTCCCGATCTCCGTCGCCGAGCGTTCGCTCTCGGCAGGGCCGTTTGACTGGATCGCGCTGGCCGCGGTGGCCGTCGCCGCGGTCCTCGCCGACCAGCTGACGAAGCTGCTCGTGGTGCGCAAGCTCGACGTCGGCGACTCGATCGACATCGCCGGCCCGTTCACGATCCACCACGTTCACAACTCCGGGATCGCGTTCGGGCTCTTCTCCACGTGGGCCGACGTGGTCACGCTGCTCACCGCCGGCGCCGTGGCCTGGATGGTCTGGTACTTCGCCCGCTCCGGCGCCCGCCATCCCGTCCTGCCCGTCGCGCTCGGCCTGCTGATCGGCGGCAGCGCCGGGAACCTGATCGACCGCATCCGGCTCGGCCACGTCACCGACTTCCTCGACCTGCGCTGGTGGCCGGCGTTCAACCTCGCCGACACGTTCATCGTCACCGGCGTGATCGTCCTGCTCGTCGCGATGATGGCGGCCGAGCGACGGCCGCCGCTGCACCGCCGCGGTGCCTAGAGACTCTGATCGTCCCGGCCGAGGCGGCGGGCGAGCGGCTCGACCGGTTCCTCTCGGCGCTCGACGACGTCGGCGCGCGCTCGGTCGCCGAGCGGATGCTCGCCGAGGGCCTCGTCACGCTCGACGGCGAGCCGCCGCGGGTGAAGAGCCAGCGCCTCGAGGGCGGGGAGGAGCTGTCGTACGAGCCGCCCGCCGCCCGCGAGAGCACGCTCGTGCCCGACGACGCGGTTCCGCTTCGGATCGCCTGGGAGGACGAGCACCTGCTCGTGGTGGACAAGCCGGCCGGCGTCGTCGTCCATCCGTCCGCCGGGCATGCCGGAGGAACGCTCGTGCACGGCCTGCTCGCGCACTCGGTCGCCGGGGGCGACGAGGCCGAGCGGCCTGGGATCGTGCACCGGCTCGACCGCGACACCTCGGGCCTGCTCGTCGTCGCCCGCTCCGAGGACGCGCACCGCAAGCTCCAGCGGCTCATCCGCAAGCGCGAGCTGACCCGCGAGTACACGGTGCTCGTGAAGGGCCGGCTGCGCTCCCGTGAGGGGAGGATCGAGGCGGCGATCGGCCGCGACCGCCACGACCCGACGAAGATCTCGCTCGACACGAGCCGGCCGAGAGAGGCCGCGACCTGGTTCGAGCTCAAGGAGCCGCTCGGCGAGCGGGCGCTGCTGCGCGTACGGCTCGAGACCGGCCGGACGCACCAGATCCGCGTCCACCTGGCCGCGATCGACCTGCCGGTGTGCGGCGATCCCGTCTACGGCATTCCAGGCGACCTCGGCCTCGAGCGCCAGTTCCTGCACGCGGCGCGGCTCGCGTTCGTCCATCCGTTCACCGGCGAGGACGTCGAGGTCGTCTCGCCGCTGCCGCCCGATCTCGCCGACGCGCTCGAAGAGGCCCGGGCGCTGGCCTAGGCGGCGCGGGCGCTCTTGTCGTCGTAGAGCCGCCGGTCGGCGAGCGCGAACAGCTCGGCGGGCGCGCCCTGCACCTCGGCGAGGTACGCGACCCCGGCGCTCGCGGACACGCCCTCGGGAAGCCGCGCGCCGATGCGCTCGAGGAACGCCTTCGTCGCCCACGGCTCGGCCTGGAGGAGCAGGACGCCGAACTCGTCGCCGCCGAGGCGACCGACCGTGTCGCTGTCGCGGATCGAGTCCGAGAGCACCGCGGAGAACGCGCGCAGGATCCGGTCGCCCTCCGCATGGCCCTCGGTGTCGTTGATCTCCTTGAAGCGGTCGAGGTCGAAGAGGACGAGCGCCAGGCGCCCGCGGTAGCGGCGGGCGCGCGCGATCTCGGTCCCGGTCAGCGCGTGGAAGGCCGCGTGGTTCAGGACGCTCGTGAGCGGATCGCGGCGCGCCTGCTCGCCCAGCTCGGAGGTGACGCGCTCGAAGAGCAGCATCAGGCACCAGTCGACGGCCTCGCGCTCCGCGTGCAGGCCGTGCCGCGCCAGGACGCGGCCCAGGGCGAGCAGCTCCGCGACGATCTCCCCGGAGGCGAGGCCCGAGGCCCTCGCGCTCCCGGGCATGGACGATCGCGGCGCCTGCGAGCGTCTCGTCGTCGTGCAGGGAGTCGATCAGCGCGGAGAGACCGCCGAGCTGGCCCAGGTCGCCGAGCCGCTCGAGCGACGGGACGCCGCCGAAGCGGCATGCCTCGGCCACGGTCTCGGCCGCGAGCTCCCAGGCGGGCGGTCTCGTCATCGCCCAAGGGTACGACGCGTGTCGGCTAGGATTGATCGCTCCGAAACCCCTACCCGGCGGCATGAAGACGGGTGGCGGTGCCGGACGCGAGGTCCGGTTCCACTCTGTCGCCGCCGGCGCTCGACCCACAAAAACCGAAGGAGGATCCACCTCGTGCCAGTCGTCTCGATGCGCGAGCTGCTGGAGGCCGGCGTGCATTTCGGCCACCAGACTCGCCGCTGGAATCCCAAGATGCGCCGCTTCCTGTTCACGGAGCGCGGCGGCATCTACATCATCGACCTGCAGCAGACGCAGCAGCTCGTCGACGACGCGCATGCGTTCGTCCGCAACGTCGCCGAGCGCGGCGGCTCCGTGCTGTTCGTCGGCACGAAGAAGCAGTGCCAGGACGCGATCGAGGAGCAGGCCAAGCGCGTCGGCATGCCCTACGTGAACCACCGCTGGCTCGGCGGGCTGCTCACGAACTGGCGGACGATCTCGAACCGCCTCGAGCGGATGGAGGATCTGCGCCGCCTGCGCGACGAGGGCCAGCTCGAGCTGCTCCCGTCGAAGGAGCGCCTGTCGATGCTCGCCGAGCTCGAGAAGCTCGAGACGAACCTCGGCGGCGTCGCCGACATGAAGGACGTCCCCGACGTCGTCTTCCTCATCGACCTGAAGAAGGAGCAGCTCGCCGTGCGCGAGGCGAAGCGGCTCAAGATCCCCGTCGTCGCGCTCGTGGACACGAACTGCGACCCCGACGACGCCGACTTCATCATCCCCGGCAACGACGACGCGATCAGCGCCTGCGCGCCTGATCACGCGCGCCATCGCCGACGGGGTGGAGGCCGGCAAGCTGGTACTCACCGAGCGCGAGCTGGTCGCCGCGGCCGAGCGCCAGGCGGCCGCCGAGGCAGCCGCGAAGGCGAAGGCCGAGGCCGACAAGGCGGCGGCCGAGGCCGCAGCAGCCGAAGCAGCGGCCGAAGCAGCCGCAGCGGCAGAGGCGGCGGCCGAGACTCCCGTCGAGGTGGCCGCCGCGGAGGCGGCGCCGGGCGAGGGGGAGGGCCAGTGACCGTCACCGACATCCCCGCCGCGCTCGTCAAGCAGCTCCGGGACATGACCGGCGCGGGAATGATGGAGTGCAAGCGCGCGCTCGTCGAGACGGACGGCGATCTCGACGCGGCGGTGACGCTCCTGCGCGAGAAGGGACTCGCCGCGGCCAGCAAGCGCGCCGGGCGCGAGACGAACGAGGGCAGAGGTCAAGGCGCACGTCCACGACGGACGCGGCGCGGTCGTCGCCGTCGGCTGCGAGACCGAGCCCGTCTCGGGGAACGAGGAGTTCCTCGCCTACGTGCAGCACCTCCTCGACGTCGTCGAGGTCGAAGGGCCCGACGCGGCCGCGCAGCTCGACGAGGAGCGCATCCAGCTCGTCGCGAAGCTCGGCGAGAACATCGAGGTCCGCGGCGCGGCGCGCATGGAGGCGGGCGACGGCGAGGTCGTCTCGGCCTACGTCCATCCGCCCGCGATGAAGCTCGGGGTCCTCCTGCGCCTGCGCGGAAGCGAGGAGCTGGCCCGCATGGTCGCGATGCACATCGCCGCCGCGCGCCCCGAGTTCCTCACGCGCGACGAGGTCTCCGCCGAGCTGATCGAGCGCGAGAAGGAGATCTACGCCAAGCTGCCCGAGGTGGAGTCGAAGCCCGAGGACATCCGCGAGAAGATCGTCGACGGCATGATCCAGAAGCGGTACTACGCCGAGACCGTGCTCCTCGACCAGGCGTGGATCCACGATCCCTCGCTCACCGTCGGCAAGGCGCTCGCCGAGCGCGACGCCGAGGTGCTCGAGTTCGTGCGGCTCGCCGTCACCTCCGGGTGAGCGCCGAGACGGAGACCCACAGCGCCGGCGCCGGCCCAGCGCAGCCCGCGGCGTTCCAGCGCATCCTCGTCAAGCTCTCGGGCGAGGCGCTCTTGGGCGACCGCGCCTACGGAATCGACCCGGACCGCGTCCAGGCGATCGCCGGGCAGCTCCACGAGCTGACGAACCTGGGCGTCGAGACCGCCGTCGTGGTCGGCGCCGGGAACATCTACCGCGGCATGACGGCCGCGGCGGAGGGGATGGACCGCGCGACCGCCGACTACGCGGGAATGCTCGCCACGCTCCTCAACTGCCTGGCGATTCAGGACGCGCTCGAGAGCGAAGGCGTGGACACGCGGATCCTCTCGGCGATCACGGTCAGCGAGGTGGCCGAGCCGTACATCCGCCGCCGTGCGATCCGGCACCTCGAGAAGGGCCGCGTCGTCATCTTCGCGGGCGGCACGGGCAACCCGTTCTTCACCACGGACACCGCCGCGGCGCTGCGCAGCCTCGAGATCGGCGCCGAGGCGATCCTCATGGGCAAGAACGGCGTCGACGGCGTCTACGACTCGGACCCCGACGAGAACCCGAACGCCCAGTTTCTGCCGGAGCTGACCCACCGCGAGGCCCTCGAGCGCGGGCTCAAGGTGATGGACACGACCGCGCTCTCCCTCTGCATGGACAACGCGTTGCCGATCTACGTGTTCGGCCTCGACGACGAGCGGAACATCGTCCGCGTCGCGGCCGGCGAGAAGGTCGGCACGGTGATCTCGACCCCTGGGAGGAAGCGATGACGATGATCGACGACCTGCTGGCCGACGCGAACCGCCGGATGGACAAGTCGGTGGAGGCGACCACGCACGAGCTGACCACCGTCCGCACCGGACGCGCCTCCGCCGCGCTCCTCGACCGCATCCAGGTCGACTACTACGGGCAGCCGACGCCGCTGCGACCAGCTCGCGACGATCAACGTCCCCGAGCCGCGCATGCTCACGGTGCAGCCGTACGACCCGAGCGTGATCAAGGCGATCGAGCGCGCGATCCAGGAGTCCGACCTCGGCCTCACGCCGGGGAACGACGGCAAGACGATCCGCCTGCCGATCCCGCAGCTCACCGAGGAGCGGCGCAAGGAGCTCGTCAAGGTCGTCCGCCACCTCGGCGAGGAGGGCCGCGTCGCCGTGCGCAACGTCCGCCGCGACGTCATGCACCACCTGAAGGAGCTCGTGAAGGACGGCGACGTCGGCGGCGACGAGGAACACCGCGCCGAGGAGAGGGCCCAGAAGCTCACCGACGAGCACGTGAAGCGCATCGACGACCTCTTGAAGCGCAAAGAGGAAGAGATCATGGAGGTCTAAGTCCGGTGAGTCTTCTCACCAGACTGCGGACACTCAGATCGCTCAAGCCCGTTCGGGAGCCCGCGCTTCCGGACGTGGCGCGGTCGGTCGCGATCATCATGGACGGCAACGGGCGCTGGGCCCGCAAGCGCGGCCTGCCCGTCGCCGCCGGCCATCGCGCCGGCACGAAGGCGCTGCGCCGCACGGTCGAGGCGGCGATCGACGTCGGCGTCGAGTCGCTCTGCGTCTACGCCTTCTCCACGGAGAACTGGTCGCGCCCGCAGCCGGAGATCGAGGATCTCATGGGGATCTTCGTGGAGACGATCGAGCGCGAGCTGCCCGACCTCGCCGCCCAGGGCGTGCGCGTGCGCTTCATCGGCCGCCGCGACCGGGCCACCGATGCGCTCAGGGCGAAGATGGTCGAGATGGAGCAGGGCACGGACGGCAACGAGCGGCTCCAGCTTTGGATCGCGTTCGACTACGGCGGGCGCGCGGACATCGTCGAGGCGGCGCGGCGGCTCGTGGAGGAGGGCGTGGACGCCCGCGACGTGGACGAGAACGCCATCGGGTCGCGGCTCTACGCTCCCGACATGCCTGAGCCCGACCTCCTCATCCGCACGTCGGGGGAGCAGCGGATCTCGAACTTCCTGCTCTGGCAGGTCGCCTACACGGAGCTGCATTTCTGCGACACGCTCTGGCCCGACTTCGGCGGGCGCGACCTCCGCGCGGCGCTGGCCGAATACGCGGGACGGCGCCGCCGGTTCGGCGGCCGGTGAGCGCCCTCCTCTCGCGCGTGGCGATCATCGCCGCGGGCCTGCCGATCGTCATCGGCGCCGCGGTGGTGGGCGGCTGGTTCCTGCTCATCCTGGTGCTGGCGGCGAGCCTCGTGGCGCTGCACGAGTTCTATCGGCTCGCGCGGGAACTGCGGCCGCTCGTGCTCGCCGGCTACGGCGGCGCGATCGGCGTGCTGCTCGGCGCCGAGCTCGGCGGCCCGGCCTGGATGATCGCGGGCTTCCTCGTCACGCTGCCGCTCGCGTTCGTCTTCGCGGCCATCTCGGACACGCGGCAGTCGACGACGGTCGCGGTCGCGACGACGGTCTTCGGCGCCGCCTGGATCGGGTTCGGGCTCGCGCATCTGGTCCTGCTTCGCGACCTGACCCGGACGGCACCGAGGCGATCCTCGCCGTCATGTTCACGGTGTTCGCGACCGACACGTTCGCCTACATCGGCGGACGCCTCGCCGGGCGGCACCGCATGTCGCCGGTCATCTCGCCCGGGAAAGACGTGGGAGGGCTTCGTCACCGGCGCGGTCGCCGGCGTCATCACCTCGTTCCTCGTCCTGTACGAGACCGAGTACAACGGCTGGCGCTCGATCGCGTTCGGCGTGGCGGTCGTCCTCGCGGCCACGATCGGCGATCTCTTCGAGTCGCTCGTGAAGCGCGATCTCGGCGCGAAGGACACCGGCCGCGTGCTGCTCGGCCACGGCGGCGTGCTCGACCGGGTCGACTCGCTGCTCTTCGCGGCGCCGGCCGGCTTCTACGTGCTGCTCGCCTTCCTAAGCTGAGCCCAACAGAGGCCGAACTACACTGAGTCGCGTGAGAAGAGTCGCGCTGCTCGGCGCAACGGGCTCCATCGGCCGGCAGGCGCTCGAGGTGATCGACGCGCATCCGGAGCTCGAGCTCTGCGCCGCGGCGTCCGGCTCGCGCACGCTGGACGGCCTGAGGGCGCTCACGCAGGTCGGCGGCGACCTCACGGAGCTCCTCGAGGAGGCGCAGCCCGACATCGTCCTGAACGCCGTCGTCGGCTTCGCCGGGCTCCCGGCCACGCTGTGGACGCTCGAGCACGGCATCGACCTCGCGCTCGCCAACAAGGAGAGCCTCGTCGCGGCGGGAGATCTCGCGATCGCGGCCTGGGAGCGGGGCGGAGGGCGCATCAACCCGGTGGACAGCGAGCACTCGGCCGCGCAGCAGTGCCTGGAGGGCCGCGCGCCGGAGACGATCGAGTCGCTCGTCCTCACGGCCTCGGGCGGCCCGTTCCGCGGCCGGGACCGGCTCGACCTCGCCTCGGTCACGCCGCACGAGGCGCTCGCGCATCCCACCTGGAACATGGGCCCGAAGATCAGCGTCGACTCGGCCACGCTCATGAACAAGGGCCTCGAGGTGATCGAGGCGCACTTCCTCTTCGGGCTCGAGTACGAGCGGATCGAGGTGGTCGTGCATCCGACCTCGGTCGTGCACGCGCTGGTGCGCTTCCGCGACGGCGCCTCGCTCGCGCACGTGGGCTACCCGGACATGCGCGTGCCCATCTCCTACGCGCTGACCTACCCGCGACCGCGCCGCGACCGAGATCCCGCCGCTCGACTTCTCCCAGGGGATGATCTGGGAGTTCGACCCGCCCGACCTCGAGGCGTTCCCCTGCCTCGCGCTGGCGCGAGCGGCGGGCGAGGCGGGAGGAACCGCGCCGTGCGTCCTGAACGCCGCGAACGAGGTGGCGGTCGAGTCCTTCCTGGCGCACGAGCTTCCCTTCCTCGGGATCCCCGAGGTGGTCGAGCGCACGCTCTCGAGCGTCTCCGCCAAGCCCGCGACCACGCTCGACGAGCTCGTCGCGGTCGACGCCGAGGCCCGCCGCGTCGCCGGCGGACTCACCCGGGAGGTCGTCCATTGACCTACGCCGTCGCCATCTTCGGCCTCGTGTTCCTGATCCTCATCCACGAGGCGGGGCACTTCACGGTCGCGCGCCTCGTGCGCATGCGGCCGCGGAAGTTCTACATCTTCTTCCCGCCCGCGATCTGGAAGACGACGCGCGGCGGAATCGAGTACGGCATCGGCGCGATCCCGCTCGGCGGCTACGTGAAGATCCCCGGGATGCACCGCCCGGCGGGGCAGGATCTCGAGGCGCACCTGGCCCGCGCCGTCGAGGACGATCCCAGCCTGAAGCCCAGTGTGGCCGCCGCCGCTCTGGCGCTCGACGGCGAGATCACCCGGAGGCAGCGCGCGGTCCGCTGAACGATCTCCGCACCGCGGTCGACGAACGCCGACCTCTCCGAGCGCGCCGAACTCGGCGCCCATCGCGGGCTCACCGACCTGGACGACGGTGTCGCCGACGACGCCTACTGGCGCTCCCCGATCTGGAAGCGCGTCTCCGTCATCGCCGCCGGGCCGGTCACGAACCTCGTGTTCGCCGTCGCGCTCCTGGCGGTCGTGTTCGCGCTCGGCGTTCCGATGGCGTCCACGGTCGAATCCGTGAACCCGGGCTCGGCCGCGCAGGCCGCCGGGCTCCGGGCCGGGGACAGGCTCGTCTCGGTCGACGGGCACGCGCTCACGCCCGTCCTCACCGACCAGGTCGCGTCGCGCATCCGCACCTCCGACGGCGACCCGGTCGCGATCGTGGTCGAGCGCGACGGCAAGGCAGGTCGCGCTGACCCCGACGCCCGCGCAGCTCGACGACGGCGTCTACCGCCTCGGCTTCGTCCTCAAGGCGACCGAGGAGAGCTTCGGCCCGGTCGACTCGGTCCGCTACGCGTTCCAGGAGACCTGGGCGGTCACGGTGGTCACGGGCCAGGCGCTCGGCGGCATCGTCTCCGGCGGCGACCGCGACGACGTGTCGAGCCCGGTCGGGATCGTCGAAGGGTCGAGCGAGGCGCTCTCGAGGTCGACTACCGCGCGTACCTGCGCATCCTGGCGCTCATCAGCCTGTCGCTCGCGCTCCTCAACCTGCTCCCGTTCCTGCCGCTCGACGGCGGGCACATCGCGTTCACGCTCCTCGAGGGCGCCCGCCGCAAGCCGATCCCGCGCATCGCCTACGAGCGCGCGTCGGCCCTCGGGATCGTCGTCGTGCTGATGCTGTTCTTCCTCGGCCTCTCGAACGACGTGAACCGCCTGAGCGGAGGATGAGCCGCAAGCGGATCGCGCTGGCGGTCGTCCTCGTCCTCGTCGCCGCCCTCTTCGCCGCCACCGCCCGCTGGATCGTCTGGCCGGACACGGACCGCGCGCCCAAGCACGCGGACGCGGTGGTCGTGCTCGGCGGCGGGGGAGGGGAGCGCCTCGAGGAAGGGCTGCGGCTCGTGGAGAAGGGCGTCGCGCCCGTGCTCGTCATCTCCGACGGGAACCGCAAGGGCTGGAAGGAGGCGAACCGCCTGTGCAAGGGCGGCGCCGAGTTCGAGGTCGTCTGCTTCAAGCCCGATCCCAGCCGGACGCAGGGCGAGGCCGAGGCCGCCGCCCGGCTCGCCCGCAAGCACGGCTGGAAGAAGATCGTCGTCGTCACGTCCGGCTACCACGCGGTCCGCGCCGGCTGGCTCTTCGACCGCTGCTTCGCCTACGACGTCCCGGTCGTCGGCGCGGAGAACGGCTTTCCGGGGCCCGGCACGATCGTGCACGAGTGGCTCGCCTACCTGCACGGGGCTGTCATCGAAAGGGACTGCTAGCGCCAGGGCTAGACTGTTTTCCACTGTGGCAAGCACAGTCCAGATCAAGGTCGGAGGCGTCCCGATCGGCGGCGGCGCGCCGATCGTCGTCCAGTCGATGACGACCACGCTCACGCACGACGTGGACGCGACCATGGGCCAGATCGCCGCGCTCGCCTCGGCGGGCTGCGAGATCGTGCGCGTCGCCGTCCCGAAGAACGAGGACGCGGCCGCGCTCGGAAAGCTCGTCTACCTGAGCCCGCTGCCCGTCATCGCGGACATCCACTTCAACGCCTCGCTGGCGCTGAAGGCGATCGACGCCGGCGTGGCCGCGGTGCGCATCAACCCCGGCAACATCGGCGGCCCCGACAAGGTCGAGGAGGTCGTCCGCGCCGCGAAGGCCAAGGGGATCCCGATGCGGATCGGCGCGAACGCCGGGTCGCTGCCGGAGCACCTGAAGGCGCTCGCCCAGCGCGACACGGCGGAGGCGCTCGTCGTGGAGGCGCTGGAGCAGGTCGAGCTGCTCGAGAAGCTCGACTTCCGCGACTTCAAGATCTCGGTCAAGTCGAGCTCGGTGCCGACGATGATCCGCGCCTACCGGATGCTCTCGGAGCGCGTCCCGTACCCGCTCCATCTGGGCGTGACCGAGGCCGGGACGCCGTTCGCGGGGACGATCAAGAGCTCGATCGGGCTCGGGTCGCTCCTCATGGACGGGATCGGCGACACGGTGCGCGTCTCGCTCACCGCCGACCCGGTCGAGGAGGTCAAGGTCGCCTGGGAGATCCTGAAGGCGCTCGGCCTGCGCGAGCGCGGCCCCGTGATGATCGCGTGTCCCTCGTGCGGGCGCGACAACGTGGGCGTCCATCTCCTCGCGGAAGCGGTGGAGACGCGGCTCGCCGAGTACCCGCAGGCCTTCGAGGTCGCGGTCATGGGCTGCGCCGTGAACGGACCGGGGGAGGCGGGCGACGCCGACTTCGGGATCGCGGGCGGCCGCGAGACCGGCTTCATCTACGCGCACGGCCGCGTGCTCAAGAAGGTCGAGTCGGAGATCCTCGTCGACGAGCTCTTCCGCGAGATCGACCAGTGGATCGAGGCCGGCATGGAGCGCCCGGAGCGGGCCAAGCTCGCGAAGCCCGCGGCGCTCATGATGGCCGAGGCTGCGCAGCGCCCGTGAACCGCATGTCGCAGCTCTTCGTCCCGACGCTTCGGGACGATCCGGCCGATGCCGACGCCGCGAGCCACAAGCTCTTCGTCCGCGGCGGCTACATCCGCCAGGTGGCCGCGGGCATCTGGACGTTCCTGCCGCTCGGCTGGCGCGTGCACGAGAACGCCGCGCAGATCGTCCGCGAGGAGATGAACGCGATCGGCGCGCAGGAGATGTTCATGCCGGTGCTGACGCCGGCCGAGCTCTGGGAGCAGTCCGGGCGCATCACCGCCCCCGAGATCTACCGCTTGAAGGACCGCACCGGCCGCCCGTTCGTCCTCCCGATGACGCACGAGGAGACGGTCACGTTCCACGCGCGGGAGATGCGCTCCTACCGCGACCTGCCGCAGATGCTCTACCACTTCCAGACGAAGGATCGCGACGAGCCCCGGCCGCGCGGAGGCCTCCTCCGCGTCCGCGAGTTCATCATGAAGGACTCGTACTCGTTCGACCGGGACGAGGAGGGGCTCGACCGCAGCTTCAACCTGCACTCCGACGCCTACCACCGGATCTTCCAGCGCTGCGAGCTCGAGTACTACGCGGTGCAGGCGGAGAGCGGGATGATGGGCGGCAGCGAGTCGACCGACTTCCTCGCGCCCGCCGGGTCCGGCGAGAACGTGCTCGTCACGTGCGAGAAGGGCGACTACGCGGCGGATCTCGAGATCGCGCGCGGCATTCCCAGGGCGCCGTCGTTCCCCGAGCGGCTGGACAAGCCGGAGGAGGTCGAGACGCCCGGCGTGACGACGATCGAGGCGCTCGCCGAGCTGCTCGGCATCGACACGGCGGCGACGTCGAAGGCGATGCCGGTCACGAAGCCGGACGGAACCGTCGTGCTCGCACTCGTCCGCGGCGACGACCGCCTCAGCGAGCCGCGCCTCCAGACGGCGCTCGGCTCCGATTTCCGGCCGTCCACGCGACGAGGAGATCCGCACGGCGTTCGGCGCGGGCGGCGGCTCGCTCGGCCCGGTCGGGATCGCGCTCGAGGTGGTCGCCGACGAGACGCTGCGAACCGGCCAGTTCGTCGCGGGCGCGAACGTGGACGGACGCCACCTGCGCGGCGTCGAGGCCGGACGCGACTTCGAGCCGCGCTTCGCCGACATCCGCGAGGCACGCGAGGGAGACCGCTGCCCGAACTGCGGCGGCGCGCTCCAGTTCCGCACGGCGATCGAGGTCGGTCACATCTTCAAGCTCGGCACGCGCTACTCGGAGCCGCTCGACGCGCGCTTCCTCGACGAGGACGGCACCGAGAAGCCGATCGTCATGGGCAGCTACGGCATCGGGCCGGGCCGGATGATGGCGGCCGCGGCCG
Organism: uncultured Actinomycetes bacterium; assembly: GCA_963724315.1. GTDB lineage: Bacteria > Actinomycetota > Thermoleophilia > Gaiellales > Gaiellaceae > CAVRUF01. Next base: position 439,181 of record CAVRUF010000009.1, read on the forward strand.
AGCAGCGCGTGGGGGAGCACGGCATGAACTGGCCGAAGGAGCTGACGCCGTACGACGTCGAGGTCGTCCAGATCGAGGCGGCCGGGGACGAGGCCGTTGCGCTCGCCGCGCAGATCTGTGCCGATCTCGACGCGGCGGGGCTCGACGTCCTCCTGGACGACCGCGACCGCCGCCCGGGCGAGAAGTTCGCGGACGCCGACCTGATCGGATGTCCGTTCCGCATCACCGTGGGGAAGAAGGCGCTCGAGGACGGCAAGGTGGACGTCCTGCGCCGGGCGGGCCACGAGGAGGAGCGCGTGGCGGCCGGCGAGGTCGTAGCGCGCATCCAGGGCTGATGGCACGTCGAGGCCGGTTCAGCCGTGAATCCTTCGGCCCGACCGTCGAGCAGCTCTTGCACGAGACGGGCACGACGTACCGCGCCCTGGCCGAGCGCACCGGCCTCTCGGCCGGCTACCTGAACCACCTCGTCCACGGAAACCGCCCGGTGCCCTCGAACGACGTCCTGGGCACGCTGGCAAAGGCCCTGGGCGTCGAGGCCGACCATTTCCTCGAGTATCGGGTCCGCTCGATCGCCGCCCACTTGGAGGCGACGCCTGAGCTCACCGACCGGCTGTACAAGCGCTACGCCCGCTAGCGCCGTAGTTCGCCGAAGCCCGGTTCAGGGATCTTCCCGATGCGCACCCTCTCCGCCGTGCGGACCATGACGGTGTAGAGCAGAAAGGAGGCGGCCATGGAAACGGTCAGGTGGATGCCGTTCCGGGACTTCGACTCGATGGAGAAGTGGCTGCGCCACCTCGACGTCGGGCCGACGGTGCTTCCCGCCGCGGATGTCTTCGAGACCGGCAATGAGCTGGTGATCCAGCTCGAGGTGCCGGGATTCGAGGAGAAGGACATCGATGTCGAGATGCATGACCACATGCTGAGCGTGAAGGGCGAGCGCAAGGAGGAGACGGACACGAAGGAGAAGACGTACCGGCTCCACCAGCGGCTCGAGGACACGTTCGAGCGCCGGTTCGAGCTTCCCTCGGACACCGACGGCAAGTCGGTGAAGGGGAAGATGAACAAGGGCGTCCTCGAGATCACGGTCAAGAAGGCGACGGTCGACGCACCGCGCAAGATCCCGATCACGAAGTAGCAGTCCCTGCTGCGCCCGCCTCCGCCGAGGCACCGTGGCGCCAGCCGTCACGATCGGTCGAGGCGGGCGTGGCGCAGCCTGGTTATCGCGCTCGCCCACCAAATGTAGGGTGGTTCGAGAGGCACGATGCCAGAGGTCACGAGCGGCGGCGTAAGGATCAGCTACGACGTGGTCGGCGAGGGCCGCCCGCTCATGCTGCTGCACGGCTGGTGCTGCGATCGATCGTGGTGGACCGAGCCGGGGTACGTCGACGAGCTCAGGAGCGATCACCGCCTCATCAACGTCGACATCCGCGGCCACGGCGCGAGCGACAAGCCGCACGAAGCCGCCGCCTACGCCTCGAATGTCCACACCGGAGACGTGTTCGCGGTCGCCGACGCCGAGGGTTTGGATCGGTTCGCGATCTGGGGGCAGTCCTACGGCGGATGGATCGCGTGGATGACCGCGGCCGCCGCCCCTGAGCGGATCCCGGCGATCATGACCTCGGGAGCGTGGGATCCCCGACCCGAGCCCGACCCGAGGGAGACCGACGCGTGGGACGAGGCCCTCAGACACGGCGGGACGACCGCGCTGGTCGACCGGTTCAAGGTCGACATGGGTGAGACGTTCGACCGGGATTTCCGGCCTTGGGCGCGAGCCGTCACCCTCCGAGCCGATCCAGAGGCGCTGCTCGCCGCGCGCGCGCCCGAGCGGTGGACCGACGGGATCCCGGACGAGGACCTCAGGTCGTTTCCCGTCCCGGCGCTCCTCATCGCCGGGGAGTTGGAGGACGAGGACGACGACGCCGCGAAGGTGGCCGCGATGATCCCGAACGGTCAGAGCTTGCGGTTGCCGGGCCTCGGACATGCGGGGGCGTGCGCCGCGAGCGCGCCCACCGTTCCCACCGCCCGCGCGTTCCTCGACCGCTGGTTCGCGTGATGACCTGGCCGGATTGGGCAGGGCACACGACAAGGCGGAGACAGGCGCGGCGGCGAGGCAGGGGCAGCAGACGAGGACCTGGTTCGGCCAGACCAAGCCGTGCCGCCCTTGAATTGGAGGGGCGGACCGCCCATCATCGTGCGTTCTGCGACAAGAAGGGAGAATCATGAAGGGCATCCCTCGCCGATTTCGACCGTCGCCCGCGATGGTTGTCGCGTGTACGGCTTTGATCTTCGCGCTGACGACCGCCAGCTATGCGGCGGTGGTGCTTCCGAGAAACAGCGTCGGCACGAAGCAGCTGAAGAAGAACGCCGTCACTTCCGCCAAGGTCAAGAACGGGTCGCTCCGGGCCTGGGACTTGAAGGCAGGCACGCTTCCAAAAGGGGCGAAGTGGGCGACCGTCAACAGCGCCGGAACCATCGTGCGACAGTCAGGCGGAATCACGGCGGCTAAGCAGCAGACTGGAGGTTACGTCGTGACCTTCCCCGAGGAGGTCACACGCCACCTCATCCTTGTCACCCCGGCGCTGACGGGTGATCTCAACGTGCGAGGAGCCGCCATCGCTTCCCCCTGCGTGGATTTCCCGGCGTCTTGCGGGTCGGCGAATATCGCGAACAGCGTCTCGGTCTTTACGTTGTCGACGACCGGTAGTCAGCAGGATCACTCGTTCACTGTCGCGGAGATGGGCCCGAACTCAACCACGGCTTCGGTTTCCCCGCGAGTTGGAGCGGCGAGGTCGAAAAGGCTCTCTCTCGGTGAGTAACGAAGCGTTGACCAGGTAGCAAGGCACGCGCCTCAACCTACGGAACGCGCCCGCTAACCCGATGCACACTGAGCGGCCGGGTTGCCTTTGCCAGTGCGGTATCGTGGCCCGCACGGGGCGTGGCGCAGCCTGGTTAGCGCGCTAGTCTGGGGGACTAGAGGTCCCGAGTTCAAATCTCGGCGCCCCGATAGAAAAGCCCCGCAAGTCGGGGCTTTTCTTTTGGTCGCGAAGGTGGGCGGGGCTACACTCGGTGCGTGCTTGCCCGCGTCCAGACCAGGATGCTTCCGGTCGTCAACCGGGCCGGCGAGCATGCGCCGATGGCCGCCGTCTGCTGCAACGCCTGCCGCACCTGCGTCACGACCAACGTGATCGGTCTCGCGTTCGCCGGAGCAGCGGCCGTGGCGGCCGTCTTCGTTCGCTCCGCGGGCCGACTCCGCCGCGCCTAGTGCTGACCCTGTTCGGCGTCGCGGCGCTCAGCTTCATGATGCTCATGTACGCGCTCGAACGGCGCGGACGCGGCTTCATCCTCGCGTTCGCGATCGGATGCGCTCTCTCCAGCCTGTACGGGTTCCTGTCGGGCGCGTGGCCCTTCGGCGTCGTCGAGGCGATCTGGGCGGCCATCGCCGTTCACCGCTACGCCGTCAGACGACCGCTCTAGGCGGGCGAACCAGCCTGTCGTGCGCGAGGCTCCGACCGACGCAGCGACCAACATGGGCACGATGCCGACTCCAACGACTTCCAGCCGCCGGGCATGACGGGCCACGCTCGGCGCATCGGGCCGCTGCTCGTCCTCGCGGTTGCGGGCTACCTCCTCGGGGGGTGCGCAGGCGACGGCTCCGGAGTTCCGGCGCTGACCGGCGTGACCCTGCCGACAGGGTCGCTGACGCTGCCGACGCTCACGAGCGCGACCGAGACGTCGCCGGGGACGACGTCGGAGTCCACCACGACCGTCACCGAGCCCACGACGACCACGGAGCCCGCGACCACCACCGTGATCGAGACCGTGACGACCGACACGACACCGATCACGGAGCCCACGACCACGGAGATCGAGACGGACACGACCGAGACGGAGACGACCGAAACGACGCCGACCGAGCCTGCGACGACGACCACGGTCCCCACCGACACGTCCGGTGAGCCGTCGGGGGACGAGAGCTTCTGGCGCCGGCTCGCAATCGTGATCGCCGCTGCGGCGGGAACGGAGACGGAAACCGAGACTCCGACCACGACGAGTGAAGCCCCGACGCCGACGACGCCCGGACACGAGCCCCGCCGAGACGGTGGCGGCGCAGCCGACGGCGTCCGAGAGCGACACGCCGTGGGGCTGGATCGCGCTCGCCCTCGGGCTTGTCGCAGCCGCGATCGCAGGCTTCGTGATCTGGAGACGGAAGCGGCGCGGCACGCCGCCGAGCTAGGAGCTTCCTCTCGGTGTCCCTCTGACCCTTCGAAGACCTTGCGGCCCTGCGCGGCCGCGATAGGCTTCGACGCCCAATGGCTCGCAAGATCGCAGTCCTAGGCGCCGGCAAGATCGGGGAGGCCCTGATCGCCGGCCTGCTCTCGTCCGAATGGTGCGCGCCGGATGAAATCGTGGCGACCGCGCGCAGCCCGGAGCACCTCGCGGACATCGGCGGGCGCTACCGCATCGAGGCCACGCGCGACAACAAGGCCGCCGTCGAGGGCGCCGAGATCGTCGTCATCGCGGTCAAGCCGCAGGACATCGAAGGGCTCCTCGCCGAGCTGAACGGGCGATCAAGCCGGATCAGACGGTCGTTTCGATCGCCGCGGCGATTCCGATCGCGCTGCTCGAGCGCGGGCTCGGTGCGAACATCCCGATCGTGCGGGCGATGCCGAACACGCCGTCCTCCGTCCACGAGGGCATGGCCGGGATCGCCGCCGGCGCCCACGCGACCGACGAGCACATGGCGCAGGCCGAGGAGGTGCTCGGCCACGTCGGGCGCACCGTCCGCGTGCCGGAGGCCTACATGGACGCCGTCACCGCCGTCTCCGGGTCGGGGCCCGCGTACTTCGCGCTGCTCGCCGAGTCGATGATCGAGGCCGGGATCCTGCTCGGGCTGTCCCGCGAGATCTCGACGCAGCTGGTCGTCCAGACGATGCTCGGCACCGCGAAGCTCCTGCGCGACGGCGGCATGCACCCGGTCGAGCTGCGCGAGATGGTCACGTCCCCGGGCGGGACGACGATCGCCGCCATCCACGAGCTCGAGCAGGCGGGCGTGCGGGCCGCGTTCCTGAACGCCATCCAGGCGGCGATGAAGCGCTCGAAGGAGCTGGCGGACGGCGGCGACACCGCCTGAGATCCACGAGGCCGCGCGCGCCTTCGCGGGCGTCGTCTCGGAGTACGAGCGGGGGAGAGCCGGCTACCCGCCGGACGCCGTCGCCTGGCTCTGCGCGGCGCTCGGGATCGGTCCCGGCTCGGATGTGATCGATCTCGCGGCCGGAACCGGCAACCTGACGCGGGCGCTGCTTCTCTCAGGAGCGAACGTAGTCGCAGTCGAGCCGCTCGCGGAGATGCGCGCCGCGATCACGGAGGTGAAGGCGCTCGAAGGGACGGCCGAGGCGATCCCGTTTCCCGCCGAGTCGGTCGACGCCGTGACGGTGGCGCAGGCGTTCCACTGGTTCGACCACGAGAAGGCGCTTCCGGAGATCCACCGCGTCCTCCGTCCGGGAGGCGGGCTCGGGCTCGTGTGGAACCACGGCGACTCGACCACCGCCTGGGTGGCCGAGCTCGACGCGGTCGTGCGCGAGGCCCGGCCGGCCGGGGTGCCCAGCTTCCGCGACAGCGACTGGCGGACGCCGCTCGAGACGACCGCGCTGTTCGAGCGGCCCGAGGAGCGCGAGTTCGCGCACGAGGTGTCCGCGGACGCGGAAACGATCCGGGCCCGATTTGCGTCCGTGAGCTTCGTCGCCGCGCTCCCCGAGGCCGACCGCGCGAGCTTGTTCGCCCGGATCGACGAGATCACGGCGCGGTTGCCGGAGCGGTTCCCGTACCCGTACCGCACGCACGTCTTCGCGTGCCGGCGGCGGGACTAGAGCGCGCGCGAAGGATCGACCGCCGCGCGGCGGATGCGCAGCTCGAAGTGGAGGTGGGGGCCGGTCGCGCTCCCCGAGGCGCCGACGCGGCCGATCCGCTGGCCGCGCTGCACCCGCTGGCCCACGGAGACGCGGACCCGGGAGAGATGCGCGTACCAGGTGTACGCCGCCCGGGAGTTGCGGATGACGACGTAGTTGCCGTAGCCGGCCGGATCCCAGCCGACCTGTGTGACGCGGCCCGACGCGGCGGCATGCACGCGGGCGCCCAGCCCCGCCGGATAGTCGAGGCCGGTGTGGAAGCGGTTCCCGCGCGGCCCGAACCCGTCCGTCCACGAGCCGCCGACTGGCGCCGAGAGACGGATCCGAACCCGGGGCAGCGGCGCGCGGAGCGCGGCGAACACCGCGGGTCCCGCGACACCGTCCGCGACGAGATGCGCATGCACCTGGAAGCGCTGGAGCGCCGCGGTCGTGCGCGCGCTGAAGTGCCCGTTCATCGGACCGGACGGGAACCCGTGCCAGGCGAGGAGGAACTGCGTCTGGGACACGTCCCAGCCGATCTTGCCGGCGACGAGCATCCGCGAGCCGAACCGGTGCCGGCCGCGCTTGCCGAGCGCCTTGCGCGTCTGCGGCCCCGGAACGCCGTCGACGCCGATCCGCGCGTTGCGCTGGAGCCGGCGCACGGCCGCCTCGGTGGAGTCGCCCCAGTGCCCGTCGATCGTCCCGTGGTAGAGGCCCTTGTGCGCGAGCGCGATCTGCAGCGCGGCAGTGCGCGGCGAGCCCATCTCCGCGGCGGAGGCGGGCGCGACGGCGAGCAACGCGAGGAGGATGCAGGCGGCGAGCGTTCGTTTCACGGTTTCCCCAGGCCTTCGGGGACCGTTATCGGCCCGTTCGGGACGATCCCTAAACGGGCGCGACCACGTCCGCGCTGCACCCGAAGACGAGCGCCGCAGGCACCTCGGAGGGCGCAACGCCCGCCAGTGAGCGGTGTTCCGTGTCGATCTGGATCCCGTCCCAGGCGTCGAGCCCGAGCGCCGACGCGCCGGCGAGCGTGCCGATCGCGAGCAGCTCCTCGGGAGGGACGACCATGCGCCGCAGCGCCATCCGCCGGGCGACGCCCTCGAGCTCGCGCAGCTCCTCGAACGGGTCGATGCGGACGTTCGAGTCGGTGCCGATGCACAGGCCGATCCCGCGCGCAGCGGATCCGCTCCACGGGGACGAAGCCGTCGCCGAGGTTCGCCTCGGTCGTCGGGCAGGCGCAGATCCGGGAGCCGGAGTCCGAGAGCAGGTCGAGCTCGGCGTCCGTGGCGTGCGTGCCGTGGACGATCGTCGTCCGCCGTCCCAGGCAGCCCGTCTCGGCGAGCAGCTCGATGGGGCGGATGCCGTGCTCCTCGCAGCACTGCTCGACCTCGAGCGGCTGCTCGTCGGCGTGGATGTGCAGGACGAGGCCGTCGCGCTCGGCATAGCGGCCGATCTCCTCGAGCCAGTCGGACGGGCACGCACGAACCGAATGCGGGGCCACGCCGACGTTCAGGCCCGCCGCGCGCAGCTCCTCGACCTCGGCGAGGTACGCGGCCACCGACTCCTGCCGGAACCGTTCGATCCCGCCGCGGGCGTAGGCCACGTGGAGGAGGACGATCTCGATCCCGGCCTCGTCGGCGGCCTCCGCGGCGGCGCGGGCCTCGGCGACGCCGAGGTAGTGGAACTCCCCGACGGCCGTGTAGCCGGCGGCCCGCATCTCGCGGTAGACGCCGGCGTAGTCGCGCCGGACCTCCTCGACGGTGACCCGCGCGGCCTCGGCGAGCATCGACTCGCGCCAGGCCCAGAAGTCCGCGCCTTCGTTCCGTCCGCGCAGCCGCCGCTGGAAGGCGTGGCTGTGCGCGTTCACGAATCCGGGAAGGCTCAGCACTGGGGCGAGGATACGATGGATCCATGGCGGCCCGCGCAGTCCCCGCACCGCTCGCGAAGCTCCCGAACGCGCTGACGATCGTTCGCTTCGCGCTGATCCCCGTGTTTGCGCTCCTGGTCATCCAGGCGGACGGCGCCGGGAGCTGGCTCGCGGCCGCCGTGTTCGCGATCGCGGGCATCACGGACCAGATCGACGGCTGGCTCGCCCGGCGCTGGCACGTGGAGTCGCAGTTCGGCAAGCTCGCCGACCCGCTCGCCGACCGGCTGATGATCGACACGGCCGTGATCCTGCTCTGGTGGGACGGACGCCTGCCGTGGGTCGCGCTCGCCGTGATCCTCGTTCGCGACGGCGCGCTCGTCCTCGGCTATCCGCTCGTGCGCGGACGCGGATACGAGTTCGAGGTCAACTTCCTCGGCAAGCTCGCGACCTGGGTGCTCTACGCGAGCCTCGTCTTCGTGACCGGCACCGACGAGGGCACGACCTGGCCGCTCGTGCTCTTCTGGATCGGCGTCGCCATCGCCGTCGCCGCCGCGGCTCAGTACCTCCTGAAGGCTCGGCGAGAAACCCGATGAAGGCCGTCGTGATGGCGGGCGGGGAGGGCACGCGCCTCCGGCCGCTGACGTCGAACCAGCCGAAGCCGATGGTTCCCATCGTCGGCAAGCCCTGCATGGAGCACGTGATCGACCTGCTCCGCCGGCACGGCGTCGACGACATCGTGGTCACGCTCGCGTTCATGCCGCAGGCGATCCGCAGCTACTTCGGCGACGGGAGCGCGCACGGCGTCCGCATCCGCTACTCGGTCGAGGAGACGCCCGCCGGAACCGCCGGCTCGGTGAAGCTGGCCGAGGAGGAGCTCGACGAGCCGTTCCTCGTCATCTCCGGCGACGCGCTCTGCGACATCGACCTGACCGCGCTCGTGCGCAGCCACACGGAGCGCGACTCGACCGTCACGATCGCCCTGAAGAGCGTCGACAACCCGCTCGAGTTCGGCATCGTCGTCACCGACGAGGACGGGCGCATCGAGCGCTTCCTCGAGAAGCCGACGTGGTCGCAGGTCTTCACCGACACGATCAACACGGGCATCTACGTCATGGATCCAGAGGCGCTCCGGCACGTTCCCGAGGGCGAGCCGTACGACTTCTCCAAGCAGCTTTTCCCGCTCCTGCTCGAGAAGGGCCGGCCGCTGCACGGCCATGTGGCCGAGGGCTACTGGAAGGACATCGGAAACCTCGTCCAGTACCGCGAGGCGAACTTCGACGCGCTCGACGAGCGCGTGCAGCTCGAGATCCCCGGCATCCGCCTGCGCGGCAACATCTGGGTGGGCGAGGGCGTCGAGCTCGACGACGTGGAGTCGGTCGAGGGGCCGGCGTTCATCGGTACCTACTGCCGCATCCATCCGGAGGCCTCGGTCGGCGCGTACTCGGTGCTCTCCCAGAGCGTCGTCCTGCGCGAGCACGCCCGCGTCGCGCGGTCGATCCTCGACGCGGGAACGTACATCGGCCGCAGCTCCATCATCGAAGGCGCCGTCGTCGGCCGCATGTGCGACATCCGCACGCACGTGCGCATCGGCGAGAACGCCGCGATCGGCGACCAGACGACGATCGGGGACGACGCCGTCGTCGCGCCCGGCGTCCGCGTCTATCCGTTCAAGGACATCGAGGCCGGCACGCACGTCGACCGCAACGTGATCTGGGAGGCGCGCACGGCGGCCTCGATCTTCGGCCGGGAGCGCATCCGGGGGCTCGTGAACGTCGATCTGACCCCTGAGACGGCTCTCCGCCTGGGAATGGCGCTCGGAACGGCTCTGAAGCGCGGAGCGCGCGTCGTGACGAGCCGCGAGGCCGACACCTCGGCCCGCCTCCTGCGCCGCGCGGTCGTCGTGGGGATGAACGCGTCGGGCGTGCACGTCTCCGACCTCCGGGTCATGCCGGCCGCGGTCAACCGCCACCTGCTCAAGCTGGAGAGCTACGAGGCCGGGCTCCATGTGGGCCCGAGCGCGTACGACCCGGAGGCGGTCGAGATCCAGATCTACCAGCCGCCCGGCGTGCAGGCGTCCTCCGCGTTCGTGAAGGAGGTCGAGAAGCGGTTCGGCCGCCAGGACTTCCGCCGCGCGGCCGCCGACGAGGTGGGGGAGATCCGCTACCCGGCCAACGCGGCCGATGAGTACGCCCACGCGCTGCTCGCGACGCTTGACGCCGACGCGATCCGCGCGCGGCGGGTTCAGGATCGTGGTCGACTACGCGTACGCGTCGGCGTCGCTCGTCCTGCCGCTCTTGCTCGGCCCGCTCGGCGTGGAGGCGATCTCGGCCCGTGCGTACCTGCGCGAGCGGCGTCCCGCGAACGCCGAGCCGCTCGATGGATCGCTCGTCGCATGCGCAGCGGCTCGTCACGGCCGTCGGCGCCGACTTCGGCGTCGTGCTCGACCCGAGCGCCGAGCGCCTCTTCCTCGTGGACGAGAACGCGCAGGAGGTGCCGGCCGAGCAGGAGCTGCTGCTCTTCCTCAAGCTCCTGGCCGGCCGCAAGGGCCGCGTCGCGGTTCCCGTGACCGTGACGAGCCTGGTCGACGACCTCGTCGCCGGAACGGGCCTCGAGATCGAGCGGACGCAAGCGTCGCTCGAGGCGCTCACGCGGGCGGCCGCCAGAGACGGCGTCGTCTTCGCAGGCTCGGCGAACGGCGGCTTCCTCTTCCCGGACTTCCTGCCCGCCTACGACGGCGTCGCGAGCCTGTGCAAGCTCCTGGAGCTCCTGGCGCCGCTCGACGAGCCGGTCTCCGCGCTCGTCGCCGATCTGCCCGTCCCGGCCGTGCGCCATCGCGAGATCCGCTGCCCGTGGGCGCGGAAGGGCACCGTGATGCGCGTCCTCGCCGAGCAGATGAAGGGCGAGCGCACGAACTCGCTCGACGGCATCAAGGTCTTCGTCGACTCCGGCTGGGCGCAGGTGCTCCCCGATCCCGCCGAGCCGCTCGTCCACGTATTCGCCGAGGGGACCACCGAGCAGGAATCACGCGACCTCGAGGAGAAGTTCGCAACGCTCGTGGAGACCGCGATTGCGGGCGAAACCGACGGCGCGGGGGCCCAGAACCCTCAAGTCGAGGTTGAAGGATGATCCACCGGATGGTTTACTAGAGCCTCACCTGCGAGGAGGACCACGTGGACGCGCTTCCCGACCTGAAGACTCTCTCCGACGAGCAGCTCCGAGACCTGATCGACGGGCTCGTCACCCAGGAGCACGAGGTCTCGTACCAGCGCCGGATCCTGCACGGAAAGATCGACATCCTGAAGGCCGAGCTCCAGTCGCGGCTGCAACAGAAGGTGGGGGACGAGAAGACGAGCCCGCTCTACGAGGTGGATGTCGACAAGCTCGCCGAGATCCTCACTTCGCGCGCGGCCCCGCCGAACCCGGGGGAGTAGAGGCCCGCGTGACGCACGTCCACTGCCCCGAGTGCGGCTTCCAGAACCTGGAGGCCTCGAACTACTGCTCGAAGTGCGGGGCGCTGCTCATCCACGAGGATCCGGGCGGGCACACGACGATGACGTTCGCGCCCGAGGAGCTCGTCGAGGAGACGCCGTTCGACGAGCTGCTGGTCGAAGGGACGGCGCTCGTGGTGCGGACCGGCGGCGGACGCCAGGGCGAGCTCTTCCCGCTCGACGGCGAGCGCATGGAGATCGGCCGCTCGCCCGACGCCGAGGTGTTTCTCGACGACGTCACCGTCTCGCGCGTCCACGCCGTCCTCGTCAAGGAGGACACGGGCTACGTGATCGAGGACACGGGCAGCCTGAACGGCACGTACGTCAACCGGCGCCGCGTCGAGCGCGCCACGCTCGAGGACGGCGACGAGGTGCAGATCGGCAAGTACCGGCTGACGTTCCTCTCCCGCTGACCCATGAGCACCCAGACGATCGATACGAGTGGACGGCGCCTGACCATCGGCGCGGTGCGCGAGCGCCTGATGGAGGAGTTCCCGGACATCTCGATCTCGAAGATCCGCTACCTCGAGGGCCAGGGCCTGCTCGCGCCGCGCCGGACGCAGAGCGGCTACCGGCTCTACTCCGACGAGGACGTGGAGCGCCTGCGCACGATCCTGCAGCTGCAGCGCGACGAATTTCTTCCGCTCCGGGTGATTCGCGACGAGCTCATGTCGCCGGGGACGAAGCGGCGCACGCGCCGGCGTTCCTCCGCAGGCCCGCTTTCGGCGACCGAGCCGATGATCGACCTACGAACGCTGTGCGAGCGCTCGGGCACCGATGCAGCGTTCGTGCGAGAGCTGGAGGACTTCGGAATCCTCGAGCCGGTGGACGAGGACGGGGAGTCCCGCTATCCCGAGCGCGACGTCGAGATCGTCGCCGCCTGCGCCCGGCTCCAGCGCTTCGGCATCGAGCCGCGCAACCTCCGCTCGATCCGAAACGGAGCGTCCTCGGCCGCCGGGCTCCTCGAGCAGATCGTCGCCCCGGCGCTGCGGTCGCGCAACCCTGAGCGGCGCAGCGCGGGGATCGAGGACCTCGAGACGCTCGCGGCCACGTCGCAGGAACTCTCACAGCTGCTCTTCTGGCGCGCACTCCGGTCGCTCGTCTGAGTAAGCTCCGGCGTCCATGGCCGTAGACCTCGCGTCGAAGATCCGCGACATCCCGGATTTCCCGAAGCCCGGGATCGTCTTCAAGGACATCATGCCGCTGCTCGCCGACGCGGAGGCGTTTCGCGCCGCGGTGGATGGCCTGGCCGAGTTCGCGGCGCCGCGCAAGCCCGATCTCATCCTCGGCGCCGAGGCGCGCGGGTTCATCCTCGGAGGCGCCCTTGCGCTCGAGCTCGGCTGCGGCTTCATCGCCGCCCGCAAGCCCGGGAAGCTCCCGTGGGAGACGGTCAGCGCCGAGTACGCGCTCGAGTACGGCGTCGACCGTCTCGAGCTTCACGCCGACGCGGTCTCGGCGGGGGCGCGGGTGCTCGTCCACGACGACCTGCTCGCGACCGGCGGCACCGCCTGCGCGAAGATCAATCTCGTGGAGCAGCTGGGCGGCACCGTGGTCGGCCTGGCGTTCGTGATCGAGCTGGCGTTCCTGAACGGCCGCGAGAAGCTCTCGGGCTACGACGTCCACTCCCTGATCCAGTACTGAGCGCGTCGGCGGTTCGCCTCCTTCGGCGCCCGGCGCGGGCGTCACTCGCGCAAGGGACGTAGGCCGGCGCCCCTTCCGTCGATAGACAGGACATGGATACCGCCGCATCCTCCAGGTTCACCACGGCTCCCGGCATGTCCCGACTTCTCGTGCACTGCGAGGCGGTCGGCCGGCATGGCGAAGGCGCTTCTCCGGCTCTGACTCGGCTCGAGCGGACGCTCGGCTCGGACCTCGCATCGAGGCTCGTCGCCGCGCTCGCACCGTCCCAGCGCGGACGCTCGTTCGCGTTCTAGGACTTGTAGCGCTCGCCGCCGAGGCGAAGCACGAAGAAGAAGATTCCGATCGCCGCCAGCAGGCCGAACAGGAACGCCGTCGCCTTGTCGACGTCGACTGCCACCAGGAAGATCCAGACGTAGAGCCCGAGCCCGAGGCCCCAAAACAGGGACGACGCGCTGTGGCTCGATGCGGGCTGGCGCAGATGCACGGCCGGGACTCTACCGCACGCCTCAAACGGAAACGGCCGAAGCGTGGATCCGCTTCGGCCGTGTCCGGGCAAAAAAATTCGCCGAGCCGGTGACGCTTTCGTCCGCCTCTCGAACCGACATTCCCCTTGCGGGTACTGCCGCTCCGAGAGGCTTCGACCTACTTGCGTTCCGTGCTCGGCGCAATCGGCAATCTAGGGGACAGGCCCAGGGCCGTCAAGGGCGGTCGAAGACGAAAATTCGCAAATTGCGCAGAGAAATAGTTACCCCCAATTTCCACATCAATTCCACCGGTCTGTGGGAAATTCTGTGGATAAAGTGGGCGACGAGTCAGTCGCCGCCGAGCGCCTCGGCCGTGTAGACCCCCTCGGCGTTCCAGAGCAGGAAGCCCTGGCTCTTCGCCCGGCGGGCGGCGAGGATCTGAGCCCTCACGTCGGCCAGCTTGTAGGTGCGGCCGAGCGAGAAGTCCTGGAGCCAGGGGATCATCCGCGTGTCGCTGCCCTTGAGCTGCCGGCGGAACGCCTGGAGCGAGAGCGCGACCGTCTGTTGCGGGCTCGCGTTCGGGTTGTCGATGCCGAGCTCGCCGGCGCCGTAGTGCGACGGGTAGACCATGGGGTAGATGGCGTCGAGCTGCTTCGCGAGCATCTTCGGGCGCTGCCCGATGCCGAGGTCACGCGTGGCCGAGAGTCCGAAGACCGCGGCCGAGATCCGCACGCCCAGCGGGTTGAGGCGCTCGCGGGCGTACGCGAGGAAGCGCGTCATCGTCTCGCCCTTGCGCTCCTTCACCTTGCCGGGAAAGACCGCCGTGGAGAGGTCGCCGTCGGTGGGGAAGCGGATGTAGTCGAACATGATCTCGTCGAAGCCGGCGCGCGCGGCCGCCTCGGCGATGTCGACGTTGTAGTCCCAGACCTTCTCGTTGTACGGGTTCGACCAGCCGAGGCCGATCGAGTTCGTCCAGATGCCGCCGCCGCGCCGCTTGATCGCCATGTCCGGCTTGCTGCGCGCGAGGTACGGATCCTCGAAGACGACGACGCGGCCGATCAGGTAGACGCCGGCCTTGTGGATCTTGTTCACGACATGGTCAGCGTCGTAGTAGGTCTGCGCGGCGCCGATCTGCGTCGCCAGCTTCGCGTGGGGCGACTGGAAGCCCATCTCGCCGTTCTCGTCCTTCACGTCGAGCTCGATCGTCGTCAGCCCGTCGCGCGTCATCCCGAGGTACTCGTCGAGCTTGCCCTCGATCGTCATGAGCGCCATCGTCACGTGGACGCCGCGGATCTCCTCGGGCAGCGGCGGCAGTACCGCCTCGGCAGCCGTCGTCTGGGTCGTTCCCGGCTGGGGCGTGGGCGCAGCGTTCGGGCTCGTGCCCGAGCCGGGCTCGTTCAGGAAGCGCGCGCCGAGGGCGATCGCCGCGACCGCGACGACGACGACTCCGAGGGTCGCGACGCGCCTTGTTCCGCGTCGCCGCCGGACCTTCTGGCGGCGCAGCCGGAAGTGTTCATTTGGGTCCGGCTGCAGCATTCGAACGGAAAACGCTACGCGGTTTTCCACAGTTCCGCAAATGCCTCGGCGGGGTCGGACACGCCGGTTTCCGGCATATCATCGGGCCCGTGCCGCGCCCCTCGCTCGCCGATGCTCTGGCCGGCCCCGACCCGGTCACGGTCGCGCAGGCGGTCGAGCGGATGCAGGCGATCGACGCCGCGCTGACGCCTCGCGACGGGGTGGCGTGCTTCAACCGCCTGTATCTGGCGGTCACGCTGGCGGTGCAGGCGGAGATCGCGCGCGTCCGCTTCCGCGACACGCGGTTCCTCGCCGCACTCGACGTCGCGTTCGCGAATCTCTACCTCGCGGCGCTGCGCGACCCGGCGAAGGCGCCGAAGGCGTGGACGCCGCTTCTCGAGGCCCGCAACCGGCGGAGCATCGCGCCGCTCCAGTTCGCGCTCGCCGGGATGAACGCCCACATCAACCGCGACCTCCCGGTCGCCCTCGCGGACACGTGGCGCCGCTACCGCATCGCGCCGTCGCGGCGCAGTCCCCAGTACACGGACTACACGGCCGTGAACCGGATTCTCAAGCTGACGGAGGGGAGGGTGAAGCGCGAGTTCGCGACGGGCGCGCTCGCGCTCGGCGACGAGGCGCTCGGGCAACTCGACGACATCGTCGCCATGTGGAACGTCGAGCGCGCACGCGACGCGGCGTGGACGAACGGCGAGACGCTCTTCGCCCTGAAGAGCATCCCGCCGCTTCGGTCGCGCTACCTGGAGGCGCTCGATCGGATGGTCGGATTCGCCGGGCGGGGGATGCTTAGGCCGCTAGGAGCGTGAAAGTCGATCAACCAGGACTTGACATAACGCCGGTTACCGTGCGTAAGTCCAAAGACGTGTGCCCGAGGGCCATTTCGGGCATCAGTCAACCGGTTGCTAGCCTAAGCCGCTTCATGCCGAACGAGGCATTCGCTCTCCACGCCGACGAGATCCAGGCACTGCTCGAAAAGGCAGAGGCTGCCGGGCGCATCGATGCGTCCGAACTGGCCGAAGCCGTCGACCTCTTCGAGCTCGAACCGGGAGACGTCGAGCTGCTCAATCGCGAGTTCGAGGAGCGCGGCATCGAGATCGTCGAGGCCGAGCCCAAGGAACCCGTCAAGGAGCCCACCGCCCCGCCGCGCAATCTCGACTCGGGCGTCGAGACGACGACCGACGCGCTGCAGCTCTTCCTGCGCGAGATCGGACGCCACCCGCTGCTCACCGCCGCCGAGGAGGTCGAGCTCTCCAAGCGGATCGAGCGCGGCGACATGGCGGCCAAGCGGCGGATGATCGAGTCGAACCTGCGCCTCGTCGTCTCGATCGCCAAGAACTACCGCAACCAGGGCCTGCCGTTCCTCGATCTCATCCAGGAGGGCATGTTCGGCCTCATCCGCGCCGTCGAGAAGTTCGAGTGGCGCCGCGGGCTCAAGTTCTCCACGTACGCGACCTGGTGGATCCGGCAGGCGGTCGCCCGCGCGATCGCGGACAAGGCGCGGACGATCCGCGTGCCGGTGCACGTCGTCGAGCGGATGCAGAAGATGCAGCGCGCCGAGCGCTACCTCTGGACGCAGCTCGCACGCGAGCCGTCCCTCGAGGAGATCGCCGAGGAGGCGGGACTCCCGCTTCA
Organism: uncultured Actinomycetes bacterium; assembly: GCA_963724315.1. Taxonomy (GTDB): domain Bacteria; phylum Actinomycetota; class Thermoleophilia; order Gaiellales; family Gaiellaceae; genus CAVRUF01. The sequence goes on from CAVRUF010000009.1 coordinate 455,691, forward strand.
GCAGGCGATCGAGGTACGCGCGGCCGCACGCGCCTCCACCAGCCTCGACCAGCCGATCGGCGAGCAGGAGGACGCGGTCTTCGGCGATCTCGTCGCCGGCGACGACCCCCTCCCCGACGAGGTCACCGAGCGGCGCCTCCAGAAGGAGGCCCTCTCGCGCGCGCTCGAGTCGCTCTCCGAGCGCGACCGACAGGTGCTCGAGCTTCGCTACGGCCTGTCCGGCGAGGAGCCGCACACGCTGGAGCACATCGGCCGCCGCCTCGGGCTCACGCGCGAGCGCGTCCGCCAGATCGAGGTCGAGTCGCTCTCCCGCCTGGCGTCGCTGCGCGACATCGGCGCCGTCGCCCAGCGCTAGATGGTTCCCGAGGCCGGCCGCAAGCAGACCGAGCACGGCGTCCTGCCCGAGGGCGAGGGCTGGTACGTCCTGAACGCGCGCGAGGCCGAGTGGGAGGCGAGAGAGGGCCTGGGGGCATCGGTCGACTTCGAGGGCGACGTGCGCTTCGCGCCAGTACGGGGTCAACATCCAGGTGCTCGATCCCGGCGAGCCGAACTCGATGTACCACGGCGAGGAGGACCAGGAGGACTTCCTCGTCCTCTACGGCGAGTGCCTCCTGATCGTCGAGGGCGAGGAGCGACGGCTCGAGGCCTGGGACTTCGTGCACTGTCCCCCCTACACGCGCCACGTCTTCGTCGGCGCCGGCGACGGTCCGTGCGCGATCCTCATGGTCGGCGGCCGCCGCGGCGAAGGATCTCGTCTACCCGGTGGACGAGACGGCGCTGAAGCACGACGCCGGGGTGAGCGGAGGAGACGCCCGAACCCAAGGTTGCGTACGCACGGTTTCCGCCGGACACCGAACGCGCCGTACCGCGACGGCGATCTGCCGGCTAGCTACTCGGCGCGCAGGTAGAAGCGAAGCTCCGGCGCTGCCGCCTGGAGCTCACGCAGGGCGCGCGACTCGAGCTGGCGGACGCGCTCGCGGGTGACGCCGAGCTCGGCGCCGACGTCCTCGAGCGTGCGGGACTTCTCCCCCGTCAGGCCGAAGCGAAGCTCGAGCACGTGGCGCATGCGCTCGTTCAGGCCTGCGAGGGCGGTCTGGAGCTCCTTCGTGCGCAGAAGCTCGGCGAGCACGAGGTCGGGCTGCTCGGAGTTCACGTCCTCGAGCATGTCGGCGTAGATCGAGTCGCCGTCGCCCACGGGCGTGTCCAGGCTGACCGGATCCTCGACGCAGGTCGAGCAGCTCGTTCACGCGCTTCAGGTCGAGCCCGCTCTCGGCTGCGATCTCCTCGGGGAGCGGATCGCGGTTCAGCTTCTGCGTCAGCGTGCGCCGGGCGCGTGCGACCTTGCGCACCTGCTCGACGACGTGGACGGGCAGGCGGATCGTGCGCCCCTGGTCGGCGATGGCCCGCGTCACCGACTGGCGGATCCACCAGGTTGCGTACGTGGAGAGCTTGAAGCCGAGCTTGTAGTCGAACTTCTCGACCGCGCGGATGAGGCCCAGGTTGCCCTCCTGGATGAGATCGAGGAGCGGCACGCCCGAGTTCACGTAGTTCCTGGTGATCGACATGACGAGGCGCAGGTTGGCCTCGATCAGGCGGCGCTTGGCCGCCTCGTCGCCGAGATCCTTGAGGCGGGCGAGCTCGCGCTCCTCGGCGGGCGTCAGCAGCCGTCCGTCGCCGATCTGGCGGACGTACAGCTTGAGCGGATCCTGCGTCGTGCCCGGTTCGGCCTTTGCCGCCGGGGCCTGCGTCGTCGGGGTCGTCGTCGTCGCTTTCCTCGACTTCGGCCTCGGGCGGCTCGGGCGCAAGCTCGAGGTGCCGGGTCTCGCCCGGATCGTCCTCGTTCGCAGCGTCGTCGGGAAGTGGAACCTTCGGGAGGGGGTGTTCCATCGCCCCCTGTATCGGCGGGCGCGGGGGGTGTGCTACCCCTCGACGGGGGATTAAGGCTGTGCGGTTGTCCAGTGGCGATGTCGGCTGCGTCCACTACAGTCAGAGGAGGTGTGCGGAATCGCCGGATACAGCCTTGGCGTCGAAAGCCGCATCGACCGGACGCTCGCAGCCCAGATACTCCTCGCCGCGATCGCGGAACGCGGCTCCGATGCGGCCGGCTACGCCTACCGGCACGCTGACGCGCCCGTAGCCGTCCACAAGCAGCGAACCGGGGCCAGCGAGCTGCTCGACCACGTTGCGATCCCCCATTCCGCCGGCTCGGCAATCTTCCACGTGCGGGACTACACGAAGGGCCACCCCTCCCTCGCCGCCAACAACCACCCCATCCGGCACGGCGCCGTCGTCGGCGTCCACAACGGGATCATCGCGAACGACGACGAGCTCTTCGAACGGCACGGCTTCGAGCGCGCCGAGCCCGGGATGACCGTCGATTCGGAGGCGATCTTCGCGCTCGTCGAGGTCTCCTCGGACGTTCCGGCGGCACTCGAGCAGCTCTACGGCTCGATGGCGACCGCCTGGCTCGACGAGCGCGCCTCGGACACGGTGTTCGCCGCCCGCGGGCTGGGCCGCCCGCTCTGGCTCGGCCGGGGCCGCACCGAGGTCGTGTTCGCGTCGACCGTCGCCGCAATCGAGCTGGTCGAGCGCTACACGGGCGTCGCCCTGGAGAAGCACGAGATCGCCGAGGGCACGCTGATCACGCTGCGCGACGGCGCCGTGGCCGCGTCCGACAGCTTCGCGCTCGACCGCTCCTTCACCGAGGAGCCCCTGCCCGCCGTTCGCGCTCCGGACGAGGGCCGCTCGTGCCTCGAGCGCCTCGCGGCGCTCGCCGCGGGCACCTCCGTGGCGCCCGCGCAGGCCTAGTAGCCCAGCTCGCGCAGGAGCGGGCCCGCCTCGGCCTCGACGGCGGCGAGCTGCTCCTCGCTCAGCTCGGTGCGAAAGCGGCCGACCGAGGTGCCGTGCGCGGCGCTCAGGCGCTCGGTGAGCTGCGCCGCGTCCACGCCGAGGCGCTCGGCCAGATCGACGGCGACTCCGGCCGGATCGGCGGAGAGCCGCTCGTAGCGCAGCTCGTAGACGCCTTCGACCTCGCGCGCCACGCTCACGTAGCGCCGCCACGCCCACGCGGCCCGGGTGGCGTCGCCCGCAGTCACGAACTCGGAGCGCCGGCCGGCCTCGACCCAGAAGCGCGGCGCGGCGCCGTACGAATGGCCCGCATCGTCCTCTCCCCCGCGCCCGGCGCTCAGCCAGCCCTTCTCCAGCAGCGAGCACACCACGTCGCGCCCGTCGCGGACGATGTGGAGGAACGTCGCCTCCGGGAACGCGAGCGCGGCCGCGCGGGCGACGAAGGTCGTCTCCGGCGTCTGCTCGACCGCGCGGCGCGAGCCGACGAGCGACAGGCGCCTCGTTCTCGTCAGGATCGACCGGATCCGGCGCGCCGCCTCGTCGCGCGGCAGGCGGGAAAGCTCGGGAATCGCAGCCTTGAGCGCCTTCACCTCCCCCAGGTCGACAAACCCTGGGAGCGCACCGACCGAGCGGCCGAGAAACGTCGTCCCCGACCGCGGGCAGCCGAGGACGAACACGAGCCGCTCGTCGGAGGAGCCGAAGCGCTCGCGGAGGGAGCCGCCGCCCTTGCGGACGACGTGCTGCGCGGTCTTCAGCTGAAGCGCGGCGGTGCGAAGCGAGCCCTGCACGGGCCGTATCCTCGCAGCAGCGGACGCGCTAGGACGCGGTTGCGAGCACGGGGATGCGCAGCTCGGCGTCGTTCAGCTCGCCGGACTCGACGAGACGCTCGAGCGTGGCCACGCAGCGCGGGCAGAACTGGGTGCCCGAGCCGAGCCGAAGCTCCGCGACGCGCCTCTTCGACCGGCCGCGCCGCCCGGTAGATCGCGCGTCGTCAGCATCGAGTCGAGCGCGTCGGCCACGTGGATGATCCGCGCGCCGAGCGGAATCTCGTCCCCGGCGAGGCCGTCGGGGTAGCCGAGGCCGTCGAAGCGCTCGTGGTGGTGCCGGATCGCCGGCACCGCGTCGTTCAGGAATCCGAGCCGGTCGATGATGCGCGCGCCCTCGTCGGCGTGGCGCTGCATGAGCGTCCACTCGTCCGTCGTCAGCGTCGCCGGCTTGAGCAGGATCGCGTCAGGGATCGCGAGCTTGCCGATGTCGTGGAAGAGCGCCGCGTGGCCGAGGAGGTCGAGCTCGGCCTGCGAGAGGCCCAGCTCGCGGCCGATCGCGAGCGAGAGCTGCTGCACGCGCCGCGAATGGCCGGCCGTGTAGGCGTCGCGCGCGTCCACGGTCGCCGAGAGGCTCTCCATCGCGGCCGTCGAGCGTTCCTTGAGCAGCCGGTTCGCCTGCTCGAGCGACGCGTTCTGGGAGCGGATCGTCTCGGCCGCCGCGCGGAGCTTGTGGCTCGAGCGCTGCGTGTGGCCGATGTAGGCCGCCATCGTCTTGCGCATGAGCAGGAGCGGCAGCACGAAGACCGCGAGGCCGTAGAGGCCGATCGCCTGGTAGGAGAGCGCGATCGCGCCGGCGATGGCGCCGAACGCGACGTAGTGCGGCAGGAGCCAGGAGAAGCGCTCCATCCAGACGCGCCGCCAGCTGTCGTGGCCCTCGAGCGCCATCGCGCCCGAGACCATGCCGGTGTTGACGACGAAGTACGCGCCGCCGGCGAGGAGGCCGACGAGCGCGGTCACGAGGCGGCCGGCGCCGTCGTCCATCCAGCCCACGGAGAAGATCGCCGCGGCCGAAAGGGAGGCCAGCGTGAGCGCGCCGACGTTGAAGAGCGACTGGTAGATCGGGTTGCGCATGGCGCTCCACTGCACGGCCGCGATCGTGATCGCGAGCGGCAGCGCGGCGCGCGGGCCGAACATGGCCGCGCCCGCGAGCGCACCGACGGCGCTCACCGAGACCGAGCCGCCGCCGTCGAGCTCGAGCGCGAGCGCCTGGCCGATTCCGACCGCGACGACGACGGCGATGAGCCCGACGAGGTCGCCCGGGCCGGCGAGGAAGAACGCAATCAGGCCGGCGGCGATGCCGGCGACGGCGATCAGCGCGATGAGGCCGCTCAGGATCGGCGAGAGCGCGAGGAAGCGCGGGCCGACCGCACGGTGGCGCGGAGACGGCTCCTTGTGGCTTTCCTCGACGGGCGCCGGGCGACGGCGTGACCGATCGCGACGCGGGTCCGACTTCGACCTCGCCCGCGTCCGGAACGATCGCGAGTCGCGCGGACCGGTCGGCGGGGACGAGCAGCGGCTCGGAGCTCGCGCCGAGGGCGCGGTTGCGCCCCTGGAGCTTCGCGCGGTAGACCGCGAGGTCGGCCTGGTGGATCAGCTCGTTGACGTCCGTCCCGTCCTTCGGATAGCCGGCGACGCCGAGGGAGATCGTCGCGCCGGATCGGCTCGCTCGACGTCTCGACCTCGAAGGCCGTGGCCGCGACGGTGCGCCGGATCCGCTCGGCGATCTCGAACGCCTCCTCGGGCGTCGTCTCGGGCAGGAGGATGGCGAACTCCTCCCCGCCGAAGCGCGAGGGGACGTCGTAGTCGCGCAGCACGCCGCGGAACGTCTCGGCGATACCGCGCAGCACGGCGTCTCCGGCGAGGTGGCCGTACGTGTTGTTGATCTCGCGCAGGAGATCGAGGTCGACCATGATCACCGACATCGGGCGATCGAACCGCTCCGCGCGCGCGAGCTCGTCACGCAGCTCGGCCGCGAAGTGCCGCGCGTTGAAGAGACCCGTCTTCGAGTCGACGCGGGCCTCCTCCTCGAGCGCCGGCACGTTCAGCGACCGGTGGATGAGGATGAGCGGCGCGACGCGAGCGGCACGATCAGCCAGCGGTTGGCGAGCCAGATCGTCGCGAGCGCCACGCCGAGGAAGGCGAGGATCAGATCCGTCGAGAGGCTCTCGCAGCGTGAAGAGGTCGCTCTTGCGGATCGGCGTGCGCTCGGCGAGACGCATCATCGCCGCGAGCAGGATGTGGTTCGTCAGGACGAAGACGACGCTGGCCACGACGCCCGCGAGCGCCCACTTCTGCGGGTCGGCGAGCTGTTGGACGAGCTGAGGATCAGGTGCGCCGCGAACCACGCGACCAGGCAGTCGGCCGTGTAGTTCACGATGTTGAAGCGTCTGGATGTACCAGGGGTAGCGCATCTTCAGCCACTCGGGGATGTGCTGCGACGACCCCGAGGAGCGCCACGAGCCCGGCCGGCAGGAGGAGCACGCCGGCGACGAGGAAGACGATCGTCGTGTAGTAGCGCGCGCGCCCCGCGCGGGTGCGCGCCACGAAGAGCTGCGTCGCCGCGGCGGCTGCGCCGAGCGACGAAGAACGTCCACCAGCCGTTCGTGTGGCGGTTCAGCTCGGACGACGGGGATCGCCGCGGCGGCGACGGTCGCGATCCTGACGAGCGCGAGGAAGACCATCGCGCGCCGGGGCAGGCCGCTGGTCTCGGGCGTCCGTTCGCCGGTGTCCATCGTGAACTCGCTCGGGACAGCGGTCATCCGTCGATCCCTTCCGAAGCAGTGTTGGCCGCAGGTATCCATCACGTTCCCATCTCCCGTCTCGCGCGCCGCGCGCGGGCAGGTCTATCCCTGTTCACGGAGGCTAGAACCACGGGGGCCGATGAGGCATCCCCCGTCTGGGGGACAGCTTCCAGGCGCCCTGATCCCTCGAACGAGGGAACTACACTGGGCGGATGCGGCTCCGCGTGGAGATCGGGCTGGCGCGGCTCGCGGGCCGCCTGTCGCGCCTCGCCGGACGGGGCGGCGGAACGACGCTCCCCGGCCGCGTGCTCTGCCGGCTCGACCGCGACGCCGTCGACGTGCTCGCAGGCCGTCTTCCGCACGGATCGGTGCTCGTCGAGCGCGACCGAACGGCAAGACGACGACGAGCGCCATGGTCGGCCGAGATCGTCGGCCCGCGGCTTCCGCCTCGCGCACAACCGCGCGGGCGCGAACCTCATGTCCGGCGTCGCCTCGGCGCTCGTCGCGGGCGAGGACGCCGAGCTCGGCGTCTTCGAGGTCGACGAGGCCACCTTCCCGGAGGTCGCGCGCCGCACGCACCCGCGCGTGGTCCTCCTCTCCAACCTCTTCCGCGACCAGCTCGACCGCTACGGCGAGGTCGAGATCGTCGCGGCGCGCTGGCGCAGCACGATCGCGCGACGCTCGGGACGTCGACGACGGCGATGCTCAACGCCGACGACCCGTCGGTCGCCGACCTGCGCGAATCGGCGCGCGGCCGGTCGTCTTCTACGGCGTCGACGATCCGTCGGCCGCCCTCGCCGGCTCCAGCACGCCGCCGACTCGCGCTGGTGCGCCGGTCTGCGGCAGCGAGTACGCCTACGACACCCTCTTCTACGGCCACGTCGGCGCACTGGCGCTGCCCCGGCTGCGACGAAGACGCGGCCGCACCCTCGACGTGAGCGCGCACGCGCCATCCGAGCTCGAGCCCGGCGGCGATCGACGCTTGAGCGTCGCGACGCCACGCGGCGAGGCGGCGCGTCGCTGCGGCTGAGCGGCCTCTACAACGTCTACAACGCGCTCGCGCGGCCTCGCCGGCGGCCTGGCGCTGGGCTTCGACGCTCGAGACCGTGAAGGTCGGCATCGAAGCGCGTCGACGCGGCCTTCGGGCGGCAGGAGCGCTTCGAGATCGACGGCCGCGCGCGTGCAGGTCTTCCTGAGCAAGAACCCGGCCGGCCTCAACCAGGTGCTGCGCACCATCGCCGCCGAGCCCGGCGAGAAGCGGCTGCTGCTCGCTCCTGAACGACGACATCGCCGACGGCCGCGACGTCTCCTGGATCTGGGACGCCGACTTCGAGCTGCTGGCCGGACGGCGCGGCCTCGACCGTCGTCTCGGGGCGTCGCGCCGAGGACATGGCGCTGCGACTGAAGTACGGCGGGCTCGATCCCGCGCGGATCTGCCGGTCGTGCCGGCACCGACGAGGCGCTCGGCCGCTGGCGCTGCGCGAGACGCCGCCCGGCGGAAGCTCTTCGTCCTGCCGACGTACACGGCGATGCTGGAGGTCCGCGGCATCGCTGGCAAAGCGCGGCGGCGCGGCGCCCGTACTGGGAGGCGCCGTCGTGAACCTGTCGATTCGCCTGGCGCACCTCTACCCGAAGCTGACTGAACCTCTACGGCGACCGCGGCAACATCATCTGCCTGCGAGCGGCGCTGTGCGGCGCGCGGCATCGAGCTCGACGGTCGACGAGCTCGACCTCGGCGACGCGCTCGACCCGGCGAGCCTACGACCTCATCTTCATCGGCGGCGGCCAGGACCGCGAGCAGGCGCTCGTCGCCGGGGACCTCATCGACGTGAAGGGCGAAGGCGATCGAGGCGGCGATCGAGGGCGGCGTGGCCGTGCTGGCGGTCTGCGGCGGCTACCAGCTGCTTCGGCCGCTACTACCGCGACCGCCGCCGGCGAGGACCTGCCCGGCCTGGGCATCTTCGACCTGCATACGATCCACGGCGGGCGAAGACGGATGACCGGGGACGTCCTCCTCGAGTGCGAGCTCGAGCCCGGCGAGCCGCGGACGATCGCCGGGTTCGAAAACCACGCAGGCCGCACGATCCTCGGCCCCGACGCCCAGCCGCTCGGCCGCGTCGTCTCCGGGCACGGGAACGACGGCGAGAGCGGCTACGAGGGCATCCGGCGCGGCGCCGCGCTCGGGACGTACCTCCACGGGCCGCTCCTCCCGCGCAATCCGTGGCTCGCGGACTGGCTGATCGTGCAGGCGCTGCGCCACGCCGGCGTCGAGACCGACGCTCGATCCGCTGCCGGACGACCTGGAGCGAAGCGCGCACGAGGTCTCGGTGGAGCGCGCCCAGGACCGCGGCGGACGCTTCGGTTAGCGCGCCCAGAGCGCGCCGAGGTACACCGTCGGGTCGCCCGGCTCCCAGCGCATGAGGAAGCGCTGGATCGGCGGGTGGAGCGTCACCCCGGGCAGCTCGTCGGGGTCGAAGAGCCGATGCCCCTTCACCGCCGTGTCGCTCGAGGTGACCGCCTCGAGGGAACGGTCGCCGAGGTGCGCGGCGAAGATGATGTTCACGACGTGCTTGAAGCGCACGCCGGGCGGCGAGATCGAGTCGACCACGCACACGGGCCCCTCGATCGGCAGGTCCTCGGTGATGCCGAGCTCCTCCTCGAGCTCGCGCTTGAGCGCCTCGACCAGCGACTCGCCGAGGTTCACGCCGCCGCCGGGCAGGAGCCAGTACTCGTCCCCGCCTTCTCCTGGCGGCAGAGAAGGACACGCCCCTCGCGCCGCAGGATCGCCGAGACACGGACGCGCGGCTCGAGCACTACGGGACCCGGCTGCGAGGAGCCGAACCCGCGCTCCCGCGCTCGCTCGGCGGAGTTCCTAGACCTCGCGCACGGCGAGCTCGGGGATCGGGAGGACGACGAGCTGGGCGATCCGCTCGCCCGGCTCGGCCACGAACGTCTCGGTCAGGTCGGTGTTGAGGAGCACGACGCGGATCTCGCCGCGGTAGCCGGAGTCGATGAGCCCGGGCGAGTTGACGACGCCGATCCCCTGCTTCGCGGCAAGACCTGAGCGCGGCTGCACGAACCCGGCGTAGCCCTCGGGGATCGCGACGGCGAGCCCGGTTCCGACGACGGCGCGCTCCCCCGGCGCCAGCTCGACGCGCTCGCAGGCGGCGAGATCGAGCCCAGCGTCGCCGTTGTAGGCGCGGTCGGGAACGCGCGCGTCCGGGCCGGACCCGCTTGATCTGCGAGCTCAGCGTCCAGCGTTCCGCCGCGGGCCGGTCTTCGACGACGAGGAACGGCGCGTAGCGGCCCAGCTCGCTGCGCGGCAGGCGCGCGAGCACGTGGACGCCGTCGGGCCGGTCCTCGCGCTCCTCGATCGGCGCGCCGAGCTCGTACAGGTCGGCGAGCACCTTGCCCTCGGTGTCGGGACGAGCAGGCGCACCGGCTCGAACCGGTCGGCAAGGCGCTCGGCGACACGCTCGCGCAGCAGGTCGAGCCCCTCCCCGGTCTGCGCCGAGATCTGCACCGCGTCCGGGTAGCGGTTGGCGAGCCGGCGGCGGCTCAGCGGGTCGAGCGCGTCGATCTTGTTCAGGACGAGCTCCTGCGGGATGTCGTCGCGCCGATCTCGGCGAGCACGTCCTCGACGGCGCGGATCGTGCTCCGCGAGCCGCGGGTCGGGCGCGGAGGCGTCGACCACGTGGAGGATGAGGTCGGCGAGCAGCGTCTCCTCGAGCGTGGCCGCGAAGCCCTCGACGAGCCCGTGCGGAAGGCGGCGGATGAAGCCGACCGTGTCGGTCACGAGGTAGCGGCGCCCGTCCTGCTCGAAGGCGCGCGTCGTCGGGTCGAGCGTCTCGAAGAGCCGGTCGTTCGACGAGACGTCGGCGTTCGTGAGCGCGTTCAGGAGCGTCGACTTGCCGGCGTTCGTGTAGCCCGCGAGCGCGACGAGACGGCGTCGCGGCCTGGCGGCGCTCCTTGCGCTGGGTCGCGCGCCGCAGCTCGCAGCTCCTTGAGCCGCTTCTTGAGGACGGAGATCCGGCGCGCGGCGAGACGGCGGTCGGTCTCGAGCTGCGACTCGCCCGGGCCGCGGCGTCCGGCGCCCGCGCCGCCGCCGAGGCGCTCGAGGTGCGCCCACATGCCGCGCATGCGCGGCAGGTTGTACTCGAGCTGCGCCAGCTCGACCTGGAGCTTGCCCTCGGCGGTCACGGCGTGCTGGGCGAAGATGTCGAGGATCAGCTGGGTGCGGTCGACGACGCGCACGCCGAGCTCGTCCTCGAGCCGGCGCTGCTGGCTCGGGTCGAGGTCGTCGTCGACGATGACCGTCTCGGCCGTCTCCTCCTTGATGGCCGTCTTCACCTCGGCGAGCTTGCCCTTGCCGATGAACGTGCGCGGATCGGGGCGCGGCGCGATGCTGTACGATCTCGCCCACCGGCTCGACGCCGGCGGTGCGCATGAGCTCGGAGATCTCGTTCAGCTCGTCGTCCGCATCGGTGCCCGGCGAGACCACGACGACGCAGAGCCCGCGCTCGGGCTCGGCTCCCGGCACGAGATTCGTCTTGGGTTCCGGCATCCGGCTTGGATTATGCCCCGCCCCCGGCTCGGTACGCTGCCGCCGTGCCCGACCTCGCCGACCGGCTCGCCGCAACGACGCTCGCGCTCGTGGACATTCCGTCGGAGAGCCGCGACGAAGCCGCGGCCGCCGCGTGGGTCGCAGCGCAACTCGCCGACGCGCCGCGTTTCGCTCGTGCATTCCGCCGATTCGGCGCTGCTGTACGAGTCGCCGCGCCGCCCGGGCGTTCCCTCGGTCGCTCCTCGCCGGGCACCTGGACACGGTTCCCGCGCAGGGGAACCGGCCCGGCCGGATCGACGACGGCGTCGTGCACGGGCTCGGCGCGAGCGACATGAAGGGCGGCTGCGCCGTGATGGTCGAGCTGGCGCGCTCGCTCGTGTCCCCGGCGCTCGATGTCGCGTACCTGTTCTTCCCGCGCGAGGAGCTGCCGGCCGAGGAGAGCTCGCTGCCGGCGTGTTCGCGGCGTATCCGCGCTGCTCGAGGCGCGATCTCGCGATCTGCCTCGAGCCGACGAACAACGATCTCCACCTCGGCTGCCTCGGGAACCTGAACGCCGAGCTGGTCTTCCACGGCGAGAGCGCGCATTCGGCGCGGCCCTGGACGGGCGTGAACGCGATCGAGCGCGCGGTCGCCGGCCTGGCCTCGTGTGTTCCCCGTGGAGCCGCGCAACGTCGACTTCGACGGCCTGCGCTTCGTCGAGGTGATGAGCGCGACGCGGATCGAGGGCGGGATCGCCTCGAACGTGATTCCCGAGCGCGCGGCCTGCCTGGTGAACTACCGCTACGCGCCGGACCGTTCCCCGGAGGACGCCGCGGCGCGGATCCGCGAGCTGGCCGAGACCGCCGGCGCGGACGAGCTCGCGATCACCGGGAACTCCTCCGCCGCGCCGGTCGTCGCCGACGCGCCGCTCGTGCGCAGGCTCCAGGCTGCGGGCGACCTGGAAGCGCGAGCCGAAGCAGGCCTGGACGCCGGTGGCCGAGTTCGCAGTCGCGGGCGTCGACGCGATCAACTTCGGCCCGGGCGCGACCGCGCTTCGCCCACCGCCGAGACGAGCAGATCGAGATCGCCGCCCTGGTGCGCTCCTACGAAGTCCTGCACTCCTTCCTGAGCGATACCGTCTAGCCATGCGCCTCTCCCCCGTCCTCGCCGCGCAGACGACCTACCCGTTCGTCCGCCTCGACGAGGCGAAGCGCCGCGCGGTCGAGCGCGGGATCGAGCTGATCGACTTCGGCATCGGCGACCCGCGCGAGCGCACCGAGCCGTTCATCGAGCAGGCGCTCGCCGACGCCCTCCCGGCCACGGCCGGCTACCCGCGTGCCCGCGGCGTGCCCGAGCTGCGCGACGCGATCGCGCGCTGGTGCGACCGCCGCTTCGGCGTCCGCCTCGACGCCGAGACGCAGATCATCCCGAGCCTCGGCTCGAAGGAGCCGATCTTCGCGCTCGCGCAGCTCCTGGTCGACCCGGCCGGGGACAAGCGCGCGATTCTCGTCCCGGATCCCGCCTATCCCGTGCCGGAGCGCGGCGCCGGCTACGCGCACGCGGAGGTCGTCCGCCTGCCGCTCCTCGAGGAGAACGGCTACCTCCCGGATCTCGATGCCGTCGACGAGGACGTTTGGAGCCGCGCCGCGATCGTCTGGGTGCAACTACCCGAACAACCCGACCGGCGCCGTCGCCCGCTTGTCGTTCTACGAGCGCCTGGCGGAGCTCGCGGCCGAGCACGACGTGTCTCATCGCCTCCGACGAGGCCTACTCGGAGCTCTGGTTCGAGTCTCCCCCGCCGTCGGCGCTGCAGGTGTTGGGCCGCGGCGCGCGGGTCGCCGTCTTCAACTCGCTCTCGAAGCGCTCGTCCATGACCGGCTACCGCTCGGCCTTCGTGGCCGGGGACGAGGACGTCGTCACCGCCTACGGCGCGTACCGGCCCACGTCGGGGACGACGCCGCAGGAGTTCGTCCAGCTCGCCTCGGTGGCCGCCTGGGAGGACGAGGCGCACGTCGAGCGCGCCCGCGCCCGCTACGCGCGCAAGCGCGACGTGTTCCTCGACGTGCTTCGCGCGCAAGGGGCTTCGGGTCACGGGCAGCGCCGCGACGATGTTCCTCTGGGTCACGGTCCCCGGCGGCGCGACGTCGGAGGCGTTCGCGGAGCGGCTGCTCGAGGCCGGAGTCGTGGTGACGCCCGGCGCCTACCTCGGCGCGTCCGGCGAGGGCTACGTCCGCTTCGCGCTCGTCCCCACCGAGGAGGAGTGCGCCCGCGCGGCCGCGATCCTCGAGGGCGTCCTGTGAGCGCCGAGCTCGCCCGCGAGATCGACCGGCTCTGGGATTCGCCGGATGAGGCCGTGCACGGCGCGGCGGCGGTCGAGGAGGCAGTGCGGATGCTCGACGAGGGCGAGGCGCGCGTGGCCGAGCCCGGCCCGGACGGCTGGGTCGTGAACGAATGGACGAAGCAGGCGATCCTCCTCTACTTCCGCCTCCGCGAGATGGAGACGATCGAGGCGGGCCCGTTCGAGTTCCACGACAAGATCCCGCTCAAGCGCGATCACGAGGGCCGCGGCGTGCGCGTCGTGCCGCCCGGGGTCGCGCGCTACGGCGCGCTTCCTCGAGCCGGGCGTCATCCTGATGCCGGGCTACGTGAACATCGGCGCGCGCGTCGGCGCGGGCACGATGGTCGACACGTGGGCGACGGTCGGGCTCGTGCGCGCAGATCGGGCGCGACGTGCACCTCTCGGGCGGCGTCGGCATCGGCGGCGTGCTCGAGCCGCCGCAGGCGCAGCCCGGTGATCGTCGAGGACGGCGCGTTCATCGGCTCGCGCGCGATCGTCGTCGAGGGCGTGCACGTCGGCGAGGGCGCCGTGCTCGGCGCGGGCGTGGTGCTCACGGCGTCGACGCCGATCGTCGACGTGACGCGGCGCGCGAGCCCGTCGAGCATCGCGGGCTGCGTGCCGCCGCGCGCGCGTCGTCATCCCGGGCACGCGCCCGAAGGAGTTCCCCGCCGGCGAGTTCGGCGTGCCGTGCGCGCTCATCATCGGGCAGCGCAGCGCCGAGCACCGACTCGAAGACGAGCCTGAACGACGCGCTGCGAACGCACGGCGTCGCGGTCTAGACGAGCCCGAAGATCGCGCCCGTCGGATCGCGGAAGATCTTCCGGCTCTGGTCCACGCGGTCGACCTCGACGAGCAACTCGGCGCCGAGCTCCTGGGCGCGCGCCGCCGCTTCCTCGAAGTCGGTCTCGAACGTGGAGACGCAGGTGAGCCAGAGCGGCTCCGGCACCTCGGGCGGGCGCTCCGCGATCCCGGCGACGAGGCCTTGCTCGGGCGAATCGAGGACGCGGTACGCGTCGTCGCCCAGGTCCAGTGCGTTCCAGCCGAACGCCGCCTCGTAGAAGCGGGCGGCCTCCTCGATATCCGAGGTAAGCAGGTCGTGCCACGCGAGCGGCGCCTTGGCGTAGAGCGCGCCGTCCGGCCACGGCAGATCGGCCTCGGGCTGTAGCGGTGCGATCAGGGCTCCCGCGGGGTCGGCGATGACCGCGCTGCGCAGAAACCCGCCTTCGGTCTCCACGGGTTCGCAAATTTCTCCGCCGGCCCCCTGGACGCGCGCCAACGTCGCATCGAGGTCGTCGACCCACACGAACGGCAGCCAGTAGGACTCGGCGTTCACCGACGGAACGATGCCTGCCGTCTCGACGCCGCCGATCCGAACCTGCCGCTCCTCGCTTCCGCCGGCCCAGTCTCCGAACTCCCAGCCGAACAGGCGCCCGTAGAAATCCACCGACGCCGCAACGTCGCTGGTGACGAGGTGGTGCCAGACGACCGAGCCGGGCTGGGGGCGCCGGTCCGGCTCGCTCACCGTCCGTGCTCGATCCGCTCCACCGGGCCGGTCAGCGTCGCGCGGCCGTCCTCGACGGTGACGAGCAGCTCGCCGCCCGGCTGCCGCACGGTGACGGGGCTCTCGCACCAGCCGTTCGCGATCGCCGCGGCCGCAGCGGCGACCGAGCTGGTTCCCGACGCCGACGTCTCCCCCGCGCCGCGCTCCCAGATGGCGATGCGCAGCTCGTGCGGTCCGAGCACGCGGACGAGCTGGACGTTCGTCCGCTCGGGGAACCGCGGGTGGGTTTCGACGCGCGGGCCGAGTGTGCGGGCGTCCGCCTCATCGAAGTCGCGGCGGATCACGGCGTGCGGATTTCCGACCGAGACCGGCGTGAACGTGACGCGCTCGTCGCCGAGATCGAGGTCCTCGGGCGCGCCGACCTCGACCGGGCCGGCATCGAGCGCGACCGTCGTTCCGTCGACGCGGGCGCTTGTTTCCCGCGGGCCGAAATGCAGCCGGACCTCGGTGGTTTGGGCGCGCTCGGCGAGCCACGCGGCGGCGATGCGCGCCCCGTTTCCGGAGAACTCGGCTTGCGAGCCGTCCGGGTTCCAGATCTGGACGTCCGCCTCCGCGCCGCGCTCGTCGACGATCTCGACGATGCCGTCCGTGTCGGCGCTCAACTCCTGCACCGTCGGAACGTCGAGCGGCCGCTCCAGGTCGGCCCGCGCGACCACGAGGTAGGCGTTACCGAGTGCGTGCCAGTTCGAGGATGTCATCGGCGATCTCGGCCGGCGGCCGGTCGGCCGCAACCGTAACGAGGTCCGGGATGCGGCGCATCCATTTCCGCTGATATGCAGCGTATTTGCGCGTCTGGACGACGATCGCCTCGCGCGCTTCGTGGGGCGGCAGGTCGGCGACCTCGCGCAGGCCGAAGATCGTCGCGGCCGTCGGGGAGATCGGCGCGGCGAGCGCTGCGGCGACCTCCGCCTCCACCCCGCGTGCCCACATCTCCGCCGTGCGGCGCTCGATGCGCCGCTCGAGCTCCTCCTTGGGGACGTCGAGCCCGACGAGCAGCGTCGAATGCCGCGTGTCACCGGCCCAGAGCCGGTCGGCGCCGCGGCGAAGCGACGAGCCCGCCTCGGCCAGTTCGAGCGCGCGGACGACGCGGCGACGGTCGTTGGGATGGACGGCCGCCGCGGCTTCGGGATCCTGCTCCGCGAGCAGCTCGTGCGCCGCTTCTGGCCCGACCTCGTCGTAGAGCGCCTCGATCCGCTCGCGCGTGCCCGGGGGCGGCGCCGGCGGCAGGTCGAGGTCGGAGAGGGCGGCGCGCAGGTAGAGGCCCGGTCCCGCCGGCGACGACCGGGGTGAGCCCGCGCGCCACGATGTCGTCGATCGCGGCGTGCGCGAGCCGCTGGTATTCGGCGACCGAGCCTTCGTGGTCGAGCGGCCAGATCCCCGTCAGGTGCGAGGGGCGCTCGGACTGGTTCGTGAGGATCTCGAGCCCGCGGTAGACCTGCATCGCGTCGGCGGACACGACCTCGCCGGGCAGCCGGTCGGCGAGCGCCTCCGCAACGGCCGTCTTCCCGGAGGCCGTGGGCCCGAAGATCGCAATGACGCAAATTGCGGTCATCGCTCCGGGGCACCCCAGCCCACCACCCGCTGTCAATGCTAATCCCGAAATGCGCACGTGTCTGGCACCAGACGGTGCCGAATGTGTGTCAAGCGGCGACGAGCGCGGACTGGCGCCCGCCGAGCGTCGTGGACGTGGCGCTTTCGATCTCCACCCGCACGAGCTCGCCCGGCTCCGCGGCGCCGGCGAAGTTCACGGTCGTGTTGCGCCGCGTGCGCCCGCGCAGCCGCGACGCGTCGGTCCGGCTCGTGCCCTCGACGAGCACCTCCTCCACCCCGCCGATCCGCTCGGCGTTCCGCTCGGCGGCGATGCGCTGGACGACGTCGACGAGCCGCTCCAGCCGCTCGCTGCTTCACCTCGTACGGCAGCTGATCCGGGCAGCTCGGCCGCCTCGGTGCCGCTGCGCGCGCGAGAAGATGAACGTGAACGCCGAGTCGAAGCGCACCTCCTCGACCGCCGCGAGCGTCTGCGCGAAATCGTCCTCCGTCTCGCCGGGGAAGCCGACGATGATGTCCGTGCCGAGCGCGAGATCGGGGATCGCCGCGCGCAGTCGTGCGACGAGCCCGAGGTAGCGCTCGAGGTCGTACGTGCGCCGCATCGCCTTGAGGAGCCGGCTCGACCCCGACTGGAGCGGCAGGTGGACTGCTCGCAGACGGCCGCGCACTCGGCCATCGCGGCGATCACCGGCTCGCGGAAGTCCTTCGGGTGCGGGCTCGTGAAGCGGATCCGCTCGATCCCCTCGACCGCGTCGCAGGCGCGCAGCAGCTCGCCGAACTCCGTCCGGATCCGGGCGCCAGGTCGCGGCCCCACGAGTTCACGTTCTGGCCGAGCAGCGTCAGCTCGCGGACGCCGTCGCGCGCGAGGCCGGTCGACCTCGGCGACGATCTCGCCCGGCCGGCGGCTGACCTCGCGGCCGCGCACGGACGGGACGATGCAGTACGCGCACTTCGAGTTGCAGCCCATCGAGACCTGCACCCAGGCCTGGAACGCGCGGGCGCGGTGCGCCGGCAGCTCGCCGGCGAACGTCCGCTCGACGATCCCGAAGCGACCGCGGTCGACGCCGACGCCCCCCACTCCGACCCAGTCGGCGAGGTGCGGGATCGACCCGGGCCCGAAGGCGACGTCCACGAACGGGTACAGCTCGAAGATTCGCTCCCGCTGGGCCTCGGCGTAGCAGCCGCCGACGGCGATCACGCGCTCCGGCTCGGCCTCCTTCAGCGCGCGGGCCTGCGCGAGGTGTGCGGCGAGCCGCTGGTCGGGCTTCTCCCGGATCGTGCAGGTGTTGAAGACGATCACGTCCGCCTCGTCCTGCGACACGGCCTCGCCGAGCCCGAGCGACTCGAGCATCCCGGTGATCCGCTCGGAGTCGTGCGCGTTCATCTGGCACCCGAACGTGGTGACGTGGAACCGCTTCATCGCCGACATCGTAGCCCTCTACTTGGCGAACTCGGTCGCGCGAGACTCGCGGATCACGGTCACCTTGATCTGGCCGGGGTACTCGAGCTGCTGCTCGATCTCCCGCGCGATCTCGTGGGACAGGAGCGCGGCCTCGTCGTCGCCGATCTCCCCCGGCTTCACCATCACGCGGATCTCGCGGCCCGCCTGGAGGGCGTACACGCGCTCGACGCCCTTCTTGGACGCCGCCAGCTTCTCCAGGGTCTCGAGCCGCTTCACGTAGTTCTCGAGGCTCTCGCCGCGCGCCCCGGGCCGCGACGCCGAGATGGAGTCGGCCGCGATGACGAGGATCGCCTCGATGGTGTCCGGCTGCACCTCGTAGTGGTGCGCCTCGATCGCGTGGACGACCGCGTCGGACTCGCCGTAGCGCTTCGCCATCTGCGCGCCGATGATCGCGTGCGAGCCCTCGACCTCGTGCGTCATCGCCTTCCCCAGGTCGTGCAGGAGCGCCGCCCGCTTCGCGGTCTTCACGCCGGCGCCGAGCTCGGCGGCCATGATCCCGGCCAGATGGGCGCACTCGAGCGAGTGCTTGAGGATGTTCTGCCCGTAGCTCGTCCGGTACCGGAGCCGGCCGAGGAGCTTCACGAGCTCCTCGTGCATCGAGCCGATGTTGGCCTCGAACACCGCCTGCTCGCCCATCTGCGTGATGTGCTCCTCGATCTCGGCCTTCGACTCGTAGTACATCTCCTCGATCCGGGACGGATGGATGCGGCCGTCCTCGACGAGCTTCGTGCAGCGTGATCTTCGCCACCTCGCGCCGCACGCCGTCGAAGGACGACAGCACGACCGCCTGCGGGGTGTCGTCGATGATGAAGTCGACGCCCGTCACGTTCTCGAGCGCCCGGATGTTGCGGCCCTCCCGGCCGATGATCCGGCCCTTCATGTCGTCGGACGGAAGCTCGACGAGGCTCGACGTCGTCTCGGCCGCATGGCTCGCCGCCACCCGCTGAAGCGCGTCGCCGACGAGCGCCCGTGCCCGCCGCTTCGCCTCGGCCTGCGCCTCCTCCTCGGCCGTGCGCACCATGCGCGCCAGCTCGTGGCGCACGAGCTCCTCCGAGCGCTCGAGCATCTCCCGCTTCGCGTCCTCGACGGACAGGCCGCTCACGCGCGCCAGCTCGGCGAGCTGCGCGTCGTTCGCCCGCTGGAGCTCGCCCTCGAGCAGCTCCAGGTTCGCCTCGCGGTCGGCGAACGACTGCTCCCTGATGGGTCAGCTCGTCCAGGCGGCGAACCGCCTCCTCCTCCTTGGCGACCGCGCGCTCCTCGGTCTTGATCGCGGCGGTGCGGAGCTCGTTCAGCTCCGCCTGGGCGTCCGCGCGGGCCTTGAGCGCTTCCTCGCGCGTCTCCACCTGCGCCTCGCGGCGGATCGCCTCGGCAGAACGGCTCGCATCTCGAGACTCCGCGCGATCTCGGCCTCGGCGGCCGTCCGCTTGCGGCCGATCGCGACGCGCGAGCCGACCAGGGCGCCGATCACCAGCCCGGCGACGACGCCGATCAGACTGCCGATGACAACCAGCATGTGGTGCTCCTACGTCAGGCCTGTAGGAACGGCGATGTCGGAAACCGGGCGCGTTGCGCCGTGGTCGATGCAGATCGGAGAGTGTGTCTCCGTGAAGTCAGATCGTCGTCAGAAGCGTGGTGGCTCGGGAGTCAAGAAGCGTGGTGTTCCGATGAAAAGCCGTTTCGGTGCAGGCTGTTTGGGTTCTCGTCGTGGCGGCATCCTACCGCGTCACGCCTCGAGGTTCGCCGCGACGGCCAGGACCTCCTCGATCGTGTCCGGCGCGAACCCTCGGCGCGCCAGGTAGGCGGCCGTCTTTCGCGGGTCCGCGGCACGTCGTTCGACCAGCGGACGGGCGCGTCCCGTCTCCGGCGGCAGTCGCTCGACCGCCTCCCGGGCGAGCGCCTCCGCCACGCCGGCGGCCCGCAGCTTCGCCCGCACGTACGCGTCGCCGTACCCCCGCTCGGCCAGCTGGTCCGCCCGCGCGCGTGCGAACCGTTCGTCGTCCACGACCCCGAGGGACACCGCCTTCGCCGTCGTCTCCTCGATCTCATCGGGCGCGAGGCCCGCGCGTTCCAGCCGCGCCTCCAGCTCGCGGGCGGTGAGATCGCGCCTCGCCAGCGCGCGGCCCGCCACGGCCTGCGCCTTCGCGCGCCGCAGCTCCGTGCGGACGCGCCGCAAGGTTGGACGATCGAGCGCGAGCCCGGCCGCCAGCCCTGCCCGCACCACGACCGCGTCGGGCACGGTGCGCCAGGGGTTTCCGTCGACTTCGAGCGCGACCCGGCCGGGACCGGAGCGGCTGAGCTTCGTCAGCGTGGGCATGCGCCCGTTACGCGGCGGCGGCGGCCTCGGCTTCGGCTTCGGCTTGGGCCTCCGCTTCGGCCTCGGTCTCCGCTTCGGCCTTCGCCTTCGTCTTCGAGCCGTTCGTCGCCGCGACCTCGTCGTCCAGCGGGAGGAGCCGCGCCGACACGACCGCGTCCGGGCCGGCCTGCTCCTGCACGCGCGCGCACGATCGCGTCGGTCACGTCAGGGTGCTCGCGCAGGAAGGCGGTCGCGTTCTGGCGGCCCTGGCCGAGGCGCTCGTCGCCGTAGCTGAAGTACGAGCCGGCCTTCTGGACGAGCTTGCGCTCGAGGCCCACGTCGAGGACGGAGCCCTCCCAGGAGATGCCGTCGCCGTAGATGATGTCGAACTCGGCCTGCTTGAACGGCGGCGCGACCTTGTTCTTCACGACCTTCACGCGGACGCGGTTGCCGATCGCCTCGACGCCTTCCTTGAGCGTCTCGATGCGCCGGATGTCGAGCCGGACGGACGAGTAGAACTTGAGCGCGCGGCCGCCCGGTGTCACCTCCGGATTGCCGAACATGACGCCGATCTTCTCGCGCAGCTGGTTCGTGAAGAGCGCGACCGTGCCGGTCTTGTTCAGCGTTCCCGCGAGCTTGCGGAGCGCCTGGCTCATGAGCCGCGCCTGGAGGCCGACGTGGCTGTCGCCCATCTCGCCCTCGATCTCGGCGCGGGGCGTCAGCGCCGCGACCGAGTCGACCGCGACCACGTCGAGCGCGCCGCTGCGGATGAGGAGCTCGGCGATCTCGAGCGCCTGCTCTCCGTTGTCGGGCTGCGACACGAGGAGGTCGTCGATGTTCACGCCGATGTGCTGGGCGTAGGCCGGGTCCATCGCATGCTCCGCGTCGATGAAGGCGCAGATGCCCCCGCGGCGCTGGGCCTCGGCGATCACGTGGTAGACGAGCGTCGTCTTCCCCGAGGACTCGGGGCCGAAGATCTCGACCACCCGGCCGCGGGGCAGCCCGCCGACGCCAAGCGCGAGATCGAGCGAGAACGAGCCCGTCGAGATCGACGGAATCGCCGTTTGTGCCTGGTCGCTCATTCGCATGATCGACCCCTTGCCGTGTTGCCGCTCGATCTGGCCTAACGCGGCTTCAAGTGCCTGCTCGCGGTCCACGCGTTCACCCTCCTAACGGGATGGATTCCCGGATCTCGTACTGCGCTCCGTCTCGGCGCAGTCTTGAAGTGTAGGAAGCGACTTCGGACGGACTGACCCGCCCGAGCTCCGGGGCAGCCGGCACAAGCCCGGGCCGGCGGCGAAATCGCACCACCGTGACGTGCGCCGTCCAGGCCCTCCGCTCGGGACGATAGATCCCGAGCCGGTCGAGCCGGTCCGCGAGATCGGCCTGAAGGTGCGCCGCGATGCCGCGCTCGTCGGAGAGCACGACCATGCCCACGCTGCCGGTCTCGCGGTAGCGGACGGCCTCGAGAACCGGCGGTGTGGCGCCTGCCGCGGCCGCACGCAACTCGGCGTCGATCGCCGCAAGCTCGGAACGAGGACGCCCGCCCAAGAACACGAGCGTGACGTGCAGGTTCTCCGGCGGCACGACCCGGACGTCCGCCACGTCCGCGAACGCCTCCGCCTGCCAGCGGACGAGCCGCTCGCGCGGATCCGCCGGAAGCGGGAAGGCAAGGAAGAGGCGAAGTCGCTCATCTCCCTCCACGGTAGGCGTCACTTTCGCGCTACTTCGTCACGGACCGGGTCAAAAGGCGCCGGACTTCGTGCAAAGAGAGTGTCGCGGCCCGAAGTCGGATCTCCTCGCGGTCACCGGAGAACCGGAGCTCGGACACGACCGTCTCCTCCGGGCTCGCAACCGCGATGTGGACGAGGCCGACCGGCTTCTCGGGCGTCCCCCCGCCGGGGCCCGCGATTCCAGTCACCGCCACGGCGACGTCGGCCCGAAGCGCCGAGCGCGCCCCCTCCGCCATCGCCCGCGCCGCCTGCTCGGACACGGCCCCGTGCGCCGCGAGCACGTCGGCGGGAACGCCGAGCAGCCCTTCCTTCGCCTCGTTCGCGTACGAGACCGCTCCGCCGAGGAAGACGTCGCTCGCGCCGGGGATCGCGGTCAGCGCCGCCGCGACGAGCCCGCCGGTGCAGGACTCGGCCGTCGCCAGGCTCCACCCGGCCTCGCGCGCCAGATCGAGGACGAGCGCAGCGAGCGGGCTCTCGTCCCAGGCGAACACCGCGTCGCCGAACCGCGCCTCGACGGCGGCGACCATCTGCGCGGCCGCATCCTCGTGCCCGCCGGAGAAGAACACGTCCACCTCGACCTCGAAGTTGCGCGCGCACACGGTGACCTCGAGGCCGCCCCGCTCGCCCCCTGCGGCCTCGACCACGTCGGCGACGGTCGCCTCGGGGACGCTGAACACGCGCACCACCCGATGGCCGCGCGGCTCGACCCGCGCGAGCACGGCACGCACGGCCTCGGCCTCGAGGACACGCGGCCAGAGGCGCCGCAGCTCCCCGGGCGGTCCCGGCAGTGCGACCGCGACGCGCCCCTCGGTCTGCCAGGAGCACCGCCGGCGCGGTGCCGGCGAGGCCGAGCGACACGCCTCCCTCGGGGAGCGAGGC
Source organism: uncultured Actinomycetes bacterium (assembly GCA_963724315.1). Lineage (GTDB taxonomy): Bacteria > Actinomycetota > Thermoleophilia > Gaiellales > Gaiellaceae > CAVRUF01. The sequence continues at coordinate 478,463 of CAVRUF010000009.1, forward strand.
CTGCTTGCGCACGCCGAGCGCGAGGTCGTCGAACGGCCGGCCGAGCCGCTCGGCCACCGAGCGCGCGACGGCCTCGATCTCGCGCTCGAGCGCCTCGTCCACCACGAGCGGACGGCCGGCGACTCGTGCGAGGAACTCGATCGTGCGGTCGTCGTGCGTCGGCCCGAGCCCGCCCGAGATGACGCAGAGATCCGCGGTGAGCGCGTCGCGCAGCGCAGCCTCGAGCTCCTCGGGCCGGTCGCCGACCACGGTCCAGCGCACGGGCTCGAGCCCGAGCCGGGTCAGCTCGCGTGCGACGAAGGCGCCGTTCGCATCGGCGATCGAGCCGCGAACGAGCTCGCTCCCGGTGAGGAGAACCGCGGCCCGCGGAGGCGGGCTCAATCCTGGAGCCGTGCGCCTTGCGCGTTCACGACGACGACGCCCTTGCCGACCGGGAAGTCCGCGAGCTGCCGGCCGTTCAGGCCGATCGCGAGATTCTTCGCGCAGCGGTTCTTGAACTCGATGAAGAGCTGGTCTGCCGGGCCGAAGCTCTGCGTCTCGCCGTTGTAGATCGTCCCCGAGAAGATGACCTTCCCGGCAGGGCTGTTGCGGTGCACCGCCACCCAGCAATCGCCCTTCGCGGCGCGAACGACGAGCGTCGTCCCTCCTGTCTCGGCAGGCGTCGACTCCGTGGGCAGGCCGTTCGCGGTCGTCCGCGCCTGGTCCCCGTCGGAGAACGCGAACGCGACCACGACGAGGACGGCCACAGCGACGATCCCGGCCAGCGCGACGACGACGAGGTTCGACTCGGCCCGCCGGGACTTGCGCCTGCGCGGAAGCTGCGGCGACGAGAGCGGCTCCTCCGCCGCGGCGAAGCGCGAGTTGAACTCGTCCACGTAGAGCTGGCCGTCGAGGCCCAGGTACTCGGCGTAGGTCCGCAGGAAGCCCTTGACGTACGTCTCGGACGGCAGGATGTCGAACCGCTCGTCCTCGAGGGCCTGGAGGTACTTGGCGCGGATCTTCGTATCGTCTTCGACCCGCGCGAGGTCCAGGCTCTGGCGGAGACGGGCTTCCCTGAGGCTGTTGCCGATTTCAAACATGTGCGGCCGGCTGCGAAGTCGCGGGCAACCGCGGATTGTAGCCCTTGTCCCTTCCGGCCCCGAACATCACCACGGAGCGTGCGCGAGACCGTCCGTCGTCACGAGGACGGCGAAGACGACGAGCGCGAGCCCCGCGGTGAGCGTGAGGAGCAGCGCCGTGATGGCCAGCACCCTCGCCACGCGCGTCACGCCCATGCCTCCTTCCCGGCCGAGCGTTCGCTGGTAGCGCATCCGCGCCCGGGCCGCGAACGACAGCGAGAGCAGGGCGAGCAGGCCGACCACCGGGACGACGAGCGCCGCCTCGAGCCAGCTGATCCCGTCGAGCTCGTTCGCGGCCCAGCCGGCCCCGATGAAGAGCGCGAGCGCGGCCAGCGCGACGAGCAGGGAAAGGACGGCGTTGCCGTTACGCACGGCGGCGGACTCTATCCCCTACTGGGTGACGTACGGCCGTCCCATCCGCCGCGGGCGGGCGGGAGCGGCCGATCACGCCGACGAGCGCGACCAGGGTGATCACGTACGGCAGCGTCGAGAGGATGTTCGCCGAGATGTTCGCCTGGCCCTGGAGCGGGATCGAGAGCGCAAATCCGAAGCCGAAGAGGAGGCAGGCGCCGAGCGCGCCGAACGGCGTCCATTTCCCGAGGATGACCGCGGCGAGCGCGATGAAGCCGCGGCCGTTCGTCATGTTCTCGTTGAAGGAGCCGCCGAAGCCGAAGGACAGGTACGCGCCGCCGAGCGCGGCCAGCATGCCCGAGATGATGACGCAGACGTAGCGAATCCTGAAGACCGAGATCCCCACGGTGTCGGCCGCGCGCGGATGCTCTCCGACCGACCGCACCCTCAGGCCGATCGGGGTCTTGAAGAGCACGATCCAGGCCAGGAAGACGAGGGCGAACATGAGCCAGGTCATGACGCTGAGGCTCCCGAAGACGTCCCCGATCAGCGGAATGTCGCGGATGAACTCGGGCATCCTGAGCGCCGGGATGCGCGGGACCTCCGGCGTCCCCGCCGACCCGTAGATCGACCGGAACAGGTAGCCGGTCAGCCCGAGCGCCAGGAAGTTCATCGCGAAGCCGCTCACGATCTGGTCGGCGCGCAGCGTGATCGTGAACACGGCATGGATGGTCGCCAGGAGGCCGCCGGCGAGCATCGCGCCGAAGATGCCCGAGCACCCAGGAGCCCGTCTCGGCCGCGACGTAGATCCCGAAGAACGCGCCGACGAGCATCATCCCCTCGAGCCCGATGTTGACGACGCCGGAGCGCTCGGAGATGACGCCGCCGGTGGCCGCGAAGGCGAGCGGCGTCGCGAAGCGCAGGGTTGCGGCGAGGAGGCCGGCCGTCACGATCGCGTCGAGCGACTCGACGTCCCTCGTCTGGATCCAAATCGCGGCGGCGATGCCGGCGAGCGAGATCCCGATCGCCCACCAGCCGAGCTTGCGCTGCCCGCGCGTGACGCCCCAGAACCCGGCCGAGCGAGCCGAGGAAGCCGAGCACGACCGGGATGCCGATCGACCGGGCCGTGAACGGCGGCAGCGTCACGAAGAACGCGGCGGCGCCGAGCACGATGCCCGCGATGGCGATGCGGCGCGGGTCGAGGAGGCTGCGGCGCTCGCTCATTGCTCGGCTCCCCTGAGCCTGCGGCTGGCCCCACCCCAGCCGATCTTCTTCCGTCCGGCCCAGATGTAGAAGATCAGGAGCTCGGTCGCGACGAACAGGATGATGAGCGCCTGGATGATCGTCGACAGGTTTCCGGCGAGCTCGGGCGGGAAGACGCTCGCGTCGATCTGCCGCGACGACGTCCCGGTCTGGAGCGCGGCGAAGAGGAGCGCCGAGAAGAAGATCCCGATTGCCGTGTTGCGCCCGAGCAGGGCCACGGCGATGCCCACGAACCCGACCGCGCTCACCTGGATGTCGTTCGTCGCGATCGTGAACTTCCAGCCGAGGTTGTCGAGCGCTCCGCCGAGGCCGGCGAACCCGCCGGCGATCGCGAGGGCCAGGATGTAGTTGCGGCCCACGGAGATGCCGCTGTAGCGCGCCGCCTCGGGGTTGAAGCCGACCGCGCGCACCTCGAACCCGAGCGTCGTCCGGTTCAGGAGCAGCGAGTAGACGACGAGCGCGGCGATGGCGATGAAGACGCCGGCGTGGACCGGCTGGAGCCCGGTTCCGAACGTCGGGAGCTTCACGGCCTCGAGCAGCGCGTCCGACTTGGGGAGCGACGGCTCGGGACCCTGGAGCGGCCCGCCCAGCTCGAAGAGCCACTGGCCGCCGTAGATCGCGATCCAGTTGAGCATGATCGTCGTGATCACCTCGTGCGCGCCGACGCTCGCCTTCAGGAGTCCCGCGATGCCGCCCCAGACCATTCCGATGACGATCGCGGCGACGATGCAGAGCACGATGTGCAGCCCCCCGGGCAGGCCGGCGAGGTGCGTCCCGACGTAGATCGAGGCGAAGAAGCCCATGAGGTACTGGCCCTGGCCGCCGATGTTGAACATGCCGCAGCGGAAGGCGAAGGCGACCGCGATGGCGGTGCAGACGAGCGGCGTGAACACGATCAGCGTCTGCTGGAGGTTCCTCCAGGCGGTGTCCGATTCGTCGCCGAAGTACGAGACCGGGTTCAGCCCGGTTCCGTCGAAGATCGCCCTGTAGGCCGCAAGCGGGTTGTGGCCGGCGGCGAGGATCACGATCGCGCCGACGACGAAGGCGAGGAACGCGGCCACCATCGGGACGACGACGCCGCCGAGCCGCGAGCGAAACCAGCCGTCCATCACCTCGGACGCGGCCTGCGTGTCGTTCGTCGGCGGAGGGGTCGGCGCGTTCGTCATGCCACCGCCTCGCGCCCGCCGCCGGTCATCGCGAGCCCGAGCTCCTCCTCGGTCGCGTCCGGCGTGTACTCGCCCACGATCTGCCCCTCGTACATGACGAGGATCCGGTCGGAGAGCGAGAGGATCTCCTCCAGCTCGAACGAGACGAGCAGGATCGCGCGGCCCTCGTCGCGCTCCTCCACGAGCCGGCGGTGGACGAACTCGATCGCGCCGACGTCGAGGCCGCGCGTCGGCTGCGCCGCGACGAGCACGGCCGGATCGCCGCTCACCTCGCGCGCGATCACGACCTTCTGCTGGTTGCCGCCCGAAAGCGACGAGGCCGGCGTCTCGGCGTTGCCGCCGCGGATGTCGAATTCCTTGAGCAGCTTCCTGCCGCGCTCGATGAGCCGGCGCGGGAAGAGCCAGCCGTGATTCGAGTCGGGCGGCTCGCGATACGCGTGCAGCGCAAGGTTCTCGGCGACCGAGAAGTCGAGGACGAGGCCGCGCAGCTGGCGATCTTCCGGAATGTGGCCGAGTCCCGCGTCGAGCGCTTCGCGGCTCGATGCGGACGTGACGTCGGTGTCGCCGATCACGACGCGGCCGGACGTGACCTTGCGCAGCCCGGACATCGCGTCGACAAGCTCGCTCTGGCCGTTCCCGTCCACCCCCGCGAGCCCGACGATCTCGCCTTGGGAGACGGTGAACGAGACTCCGCGGCAGGCCGGGAGATCGCGTTCGTCGAGCACGTTCAGATCCTCGACGACGAGCAGCGGCTTGCCGATGTGCGCCGGCGGCTTTTCGACGCGCAGGAGCACCTCGCGCCCGACCATGAGCTGGGCGAGCCCGCTTTCGGTGGCCCCCGCCCTCGGAACGGTTCCGACGGTCTTGCCGCGCCGCAGGACGGTGATCCGGTCGGCGACCTCGAGGACCTCGTTCAGCTTGTGCGTGATGAAGACGATCGACTTCCCCTCGGCCGTGAGCGACTCGATGATCGCGAAGAGCTCGCTCGCCTCCTGCGGGGTCAGGACGGCGGTGGGCTCGTCGAGGATGAGGATCTCGGCGCCGCGGTAGAGCGCCTTCAGGATCTCCGCGCGCTGCTGCTGGCCGACGCTGATCGACTCGACGCGCGCCTCGGGCCGCACGGCGAGCCCGAACTGCTGCGACAGCTCGGCCGACGCGCTCGCTCGGCCGTGCCGAGGTCGATGAACGGCCCGCGATGCGGCTCCATGCCGAGCACGATGTTCTCGGCGACCGTCATCACCGGGATGAGCATGAAGTGCTGGTGCACCATGCCGACGCCGAGGTCGATCGCCTCGCGCGGCGAGTGCACCGAGACCGGCTTGCCGTTCATCAGGATCTCGCCCTCGTCGGGCGTGTACAGCCCGTAGAGGATGTTCATGAGCGTCGACTTCCCCGCGCCGTTCTCGCCGAGCAGCGCGTGCACCTCGCCCTTCTTCAGCTCGAAATCGACGTGGTCGTTCGCAACCACGCCCGGGAAGCGCTTGGTGATTCCGCGGAGTTCGAGGAGCGGGTGCTCGGTCATGGCAAGGAAAAGCGGAGGGCGCCTGAACCGGCGCCCTCCGCCTCGGTCTGTTTAGCGGCGCCGTTCGACGGTGTCCGGGACTGCGATCTCCCCGGAGACGATCCCGTCGACCTGCGCGTTCATCGCGTCCACGTCTTCCTGCGGGACGGCGGAGTTGATCTCACCCACGCCGACACCGTCGTCGGCGAGCCCGAAGACGACCGCGGTGCCGCCGGCGAACGAGCCATCGACGGCGGACTGGATCGTCTTGAACACGGCCTCGTCCACACGCTTCAGCGCGCTCGTGAGGATGTGGTCGCCGAGGTACGCCTGGTCGGCGTCGACGCCGATGCCCCACGCGCCCTTCTCGTCCGCGGCGTCGAGCGCACCGAGACCGCAGCCGCCCGCGACCTGGAAGACCACGTCGGAGCCGTTGCTGATCTGGTCGAGCGCGACCTCCTTGCACTTCGCCTGGTCGACGAAGTCCTGGGAGTAGCCGTTGAGCACCTTGACTGTCGGGGTTCGCGTCCTTCGCGCCCGTCGCGAAGCCCGCGATGTAGTGGTCGACCGGCGGGATCTTGAGACCGCCGACGCTCGACACCGTGTTCGACTTCGTGACGAGACCTGCGAGGTACCCGACCAGGTAGCCGGCCTCCTGCTCCTTGAAGAGCAGCCCGACGGAGTTCGGAAGCGCCGGATCGAACGTCGCGTCGATGATCGCGAAGTTCGTGTCCGGATAGGTCGCAGCCGCCTGCTGCGTCGCCTCCTGCATGAGGAAGCCGACCGCGATTACGAGGTCGTATCCATCCTCCGCCAGCGACTGCAGGTTCGGGATGTAGTCGGCATCCGACTTCGACTCGATGACGCGGATCTCGACGCCCAGCTCATCGCTGGCGCGCTCGAGTCCTGCGTTCGCGAGCTGGTTGAAGCTCTTGTCGTTCAGGCCGCCGATGTCGGTGACGAGTCCGACCTTCAGCGCCGGTGCCGCAACGGTGTCGGTTCCGCCGCCCGTTGCGGGCGCCGCACCCGTAGTGGATCCCCCGTCGTCGCCACCGCATGCCGTCGCGCCGAGCGCGAGCGCAAGGCTCACAACCAGGAGCGCTACCCACGACAGTTTTCGCACTGCGTTCACGCCCATCCTCCCCTCGGTTCTGACCATCTGTGAATTGCGGCGATGCTACAACCGCAAGCCCAGGTATGCCAGCGAGAATCAGGAGGCGGCGTGAGAGAGCTCGCCCGCGAGCGCGCCCTCGAGGTCGTGCTCGCCGACGAGCACGCGCCGGGGTTTCGAGCCTTCGTAGCCGGAGATGATCCCCCGGCGCTCGAGCATGTCGATCAGGCGGCCGGCGCGCGTGTAGCCGACCCGCAGGCGGCGCTGGAGCAGGGAAACCGAGGCGGTCTGGGTCGTGACGACGATCTCGATCGCGCGTGAGAGCAGCGGATCCTCGTCGGGGTCGAAGTCGCCGTCGTCGCCGTCCATCACGGACCTCGACGCCGTGAGCTTCGAGCAGCGTCTCGTCCAGCTCCTGCTCGCGCTGGCCGCGGCAGGCCTCGACGACGAGCGCGATCTCCTCCTCGCTCACGTACGCCCCCTGGACGCGCTGGAGGCGCGAGGTTCCGAGCGGCTTGAAGAGCATGTCGCCCTGTCCGAGCAGGCTCTCGGCGCCGGCGGTGTCGAGGATCACGCGGGAGTCGGTCTGGCTCGAGACGGCGAAGGCGATCCGCGACGGGACGTTGGCCTTGATCATCCCGGTGATGACGTCCACGGACGGGCGCTGGGTCGCGAGCACGAGGTGGATGCCGACGGCGCGCGACTTCTGGGCCAGGCGGATGACGGCGTCCTCCACCTCCTGCGGCGAGACCATCATCAGGTCGGCGAGCTCGTCGATCACGATGAGCAGGTAGGGCAGCGCGTGCTCGCCGCGCTGGACGAGGGCGCGGTTCAGCTCGGGGAGCGTGCGCGCGCGGGCGAGGCTCATGCGCTCGTAGCGGCGCTCCATCTCGGTGAGGACGTTCGCCAGGACGGCCGCGGCGGCCTTCGGGCTCGAGACGACCGGCGTGAGCAGGTGCGGGATCGACTCGTAGAGGCCGAGCTCGACGCGCTTGGGGTCGACGAGGATCATCCGAACTTCGTCGGGCGTCGCGCGCAGCAGGATCGAGCAGAGCATGTTGTTGATGCAGCCCGACTTGCCCGAGCCGGTCGTGCCCGCGATGAGGATGTGCGGCATCCGCGCGAGGTCGGCCCAGACGGCGGCGCCCGAGATGTCCTTCCCGAGCCACGTGGAGACGGGGCTCGCGTTGGCGGGCAGCGTGTCGAAGATGTCGCCGAGCGTGACGATGTTCGGAGCGACGTTGGGAACCTCGACGCCGACGGCCTGCTTGCCCGGGATCGGCGCGAGGATGCGGATCTCCGTGGTCGCGAGCGCGTAGGCGAGGTCGTCCTTCAGGGCCGTGACCTTGCCGACCTTCGTGCCCGGCGCGAGCTGGATCTCGTAGCGGGTGACGCGCGGGCCGGAGACCATCCCGACGACGGTCGCCTCCACGCCGTGGTGACCGAGCGCCTGCACGATCGTCTCGGCCGTACGCTCGAGCGCCTGCTGCGGCTGCTTCTCGGTCGGGCGCGAGCGGCGCAGCAGGCTGGGATCGGGCAGCACGTAGGCGGCGTGCTCGGTCGCGGGCGGCTCGAAGAGGGACAGCTCGGCGGTCTCGCTCGTCGGCTCGTCGTTCCAGGGGGGCTCGTCCGCGAGCTGGTCGACGAGGACGGGCATCGCCGGACGGCGCGTCGGAGACGACGTCGGGATAGGCGATCTCGCCGTCCACGGGCGGCGCGACCGGGCCCGGGTCGTACATCGGCTCGACGGGAACCGGAACCGGGCGGGGAATCGAGCGGCGCGCCTCGGCGGCCCTGGCGCCGGCCGCCTTCGCCGCGCCGGCGGAGCGGCGGAGCAGCGCGCCCAGAGAGGCGCCGGTGAGCAGCACGACGCCGACCGTGAAGGCGAACGCGCCGAGGATGATCGTTCCGGAGGATCCGACGAGGCGCTCGAGCCCGCCGTCCAGCACGCCTCCGGCCTTGCCGCCGTTCTCGGCGCCGAGCAGGATCAGGAGTCCGGCGGCCGCGATCGCGAGCCCGGCCCGGAAGGGACGAAAGTCGACGAGGCCGGAGCGGCCGACCATGAGCCCGCCGACCCCGACGAGGACGAGCGGCAGCGCGAGCCGGGCGGCGCCGACGAGCCAGTCCAGACCGTCGCTCGTGGGCGCGCCGACCACCCCGCCGTCCCAGCCGAGCCACAAGACGACGGCGAGAAAGAGCCCGAGCGCGACGAGGCCGAGCCCGATCAGCTCAGGGTGAGCGGTGCCTCGCGCCCGCCGGCGCTTCTTGACGCGGGACGGCGTGCGAGGGCGCACCTTGTGCGGCGCCTTCTTTCGAGCCATGAAGGGAGTAGTTCGAGCGGCGGAGAGGGCCTCCTCCCCGCCGTTGGATCAGGCCGCGAGCGCGCGGAGGTCGTCGACCGCGCCGCCGAAGAGGTTCTCGCGGAGGTCGAAGAGCCCGGCCCAAAGCGCGGCCCGCGGGGGCGGCGAGCCCATGCGCGCCGAGCTCGAGAGCCCCTGGAGCGCACGGACGAGGACGGCGAGCTCGAGGTAGGCCTGGGCAACGCGGCTCGGCGAGGCGTGGACGCCGGCCCGGCGCAGGACGTCGTCCCATTCGAGCACCTCCCCCGCTCCCGGCTCGCCGTACCAGGAGCGGCCCTCGGCGCCCTCTCCCTGAAGCTCGAGCAGGTACTGGCCCAGCGGACGCTCGAGCCCGGCGAGCGCGGTCTCGACCCGCTCCGCGGCGCGGCGAAGCGCCGCCTCGCGCCGGCCGGGCGTCGTGGGGTCGGGCTCTCCCCTGGCCCAGCGGTCGAGCAGCCGGCAGAAGGCGAGCGCGGAAACCTCGGTGGCGACGAGCGCGCGGATGAGCCGCGTGGCGGTGTCGTCGGCGACGTCGTAGGAGCGCAGGAGCCCCGACCAGGAGTGTCCGATGCCGTTCACTCGTCTAGTAGTAGCGGAAGCGGGAGGCAGCGCCTCCCCCGAGGCGCTCTTTAGACCTCGACGACGACCGGGCAGGATCATCGGGCGGCGCCGCGTGCGCTCGTAGACCAGGCGGCCCACGGCCTCGTGCACGTGCTCCTCGAGGAGCTTCCGCTCGCCGATGTCGTCCGCAAGCAGCGCGGCGACGGTGCGCTCGACCTCTTCGCGGGCCTCCTCGAAGACCGGGCCCCGGATCGGCGAAGCCGCGGGCGATCAGCTCGGGCGGCGCGACGCTGCGGCCGTTTCGCCCGCCGATCGTGACGACGACGATGAGCACGCCGTCCTCGGAGAGGTGGCGGCGGTCCTTGAGCGACGCCTCGCGCACGTCCCCCACTCCGAGCCCGTCCACGAACGTCGCGCCGGTCGAGACATGGTCGACGATCCGCGCCACGCCGTCGGAGAGCTCGACGACCGAGCCGTTCTCGGCGAGGACGATCCGGTCGGCGGGCACGCCGGACTCGCGGGCGAGGCGGGCGTGCGCGACGAGCATCCGGAACTCGCCGTGCACCGGCATCACGTTCTTCGGGCGCAGGAGCGCGAGCACCATGCGGAGCTCGTCCGAGTTCCCGTGGCCCGACGTGTGCACCGGCGCGATCTCCTGGTGGAGCACGACCGCTCCGGCACGCGTGAGCCGGTTGATCGTGTCGTGCACGCGCAGCTCGTTCCCGGGCACCGGCTTCGCGGAGATGATCACCGTGTCGCCGGCCTCGACCGTGACGTGCTGGTGGTCGGCGTACGCGATCCGGGTGAGCGCCGACATCGGCTCGCCCTGGCTGCCGGTGCAGAGGATCATCGTGTGCTCGGGCGCGCAGCTCGCCGAGGTCGGCGGGCTTGACCAGGATCTCCTCCGGGACGTCCAGGTAGCCGAGGCTGCGCGCGATGTTCACGTTCTTGCGCAGGGAGCGCCCGACGAGCGCGACCTGCCGGTCGGTCTCGAGCGCGACGTCGATCGCCTGCTGCACGCGGTGGATGTTCGACGCGAACGACGCGATCAGCACCCGGCCTTCGAGCCGCGGGATGATCGTGCGGAACGCCTCCCCCACGGTGCGCTCGGACGAGGTGACGCCGGGCCGCTCGGCGTTCGTCGAGTCGCCGAGCATGAGGTCGACGCCCTCGTTGCCGAGCTCCGCGAGCCGGCCGACGTCGGTGCGGAAGCCGTCCACGGGCGTGTGGTCGATCTTGTAGTCCCCGGTGAAGAGGATCCGGCCGCCGGGCGTGTCGAGCACGACCGCGACCGCGTCGGGAATCGAGTGCGCCATGCGCACGAACTGCGCCTCGAACGGGCCGATCTGGACCGGGCCGTCCTCGGGGACGGCCTCGATCAGCTCGGTCGAGCGCGCCGAGGCCGTGCTCGTCGAGCTTCGACTTCACGAGCCCGAGCGTCAGCTTCGTCGCCCAGACCTCCGGGGAGCCGATCTCGCGCAGGAAGTACGGAAGCGCGCCGACGTGGTCCTCGTGGCCGTGCGTGAGGACGACGGCGCGGATCTTGTCGCGACGGTCCTCGAGCGTCTCGAAGTCCGGGAGGACGAGGTCGACGCCGAGGTGCTCGTCGCGCGGGAACGAGAGGCCGGCGTCGACGATCACGATGCCGCCCTCGCTCTCGACGACGGTCATGTTCTTGCCGACCTCGCCGAGGCCGCCGAGCGGCGTGATGCGCGTCCAGGTCACGGGGCGAGTCTAGAGACTCGCGGGCTGGAGAACGCCGGCGCGCTCGAGGAGCCCGCGGATCTGCGCCTTCTCGGCGTCGTTCGCCTCGACGAGCGGGAGCCGCAGGCCGCCGGCGTCGAAGCCGGTCAGGGCCAGCGCGGCCTTGATCGCCATCGGGTTCGGCGCGACTTTCAGCAGCTCGTACGACGGCTCGAGCTCGTGGTCGAGCTCGCGGGCGCCCTCGACGTCGCCCTCGCGGTGGCGGCGGACCATCTCCTTCACCTGCGGCCCGAAGACGTGCGTGTGCACGCAGACGCCGCCGATCCCGCCCAGCTCGAGGAACGGGAAGATCAGGTTGTCGTCGCCCGCGTAGAGGTCGAGCTCGGTGTTGTCGACGATGTGCCGCGCCTGGTCGAGGTCGTCGTTCGCCTGCTTCACGTAGCGGACGGTCGGGATCTCGGCCAGCTCGGAGATCGTCGCCGGCTCCAGATTGATAACGACCCGGCTCGGGATGTTGTAGACGACGATCGGCCGGTCGCTCACCGCGGCGATCGCCTTGAAGTGCTCGACGATCCCCCGCGGCGGCGGCTTGTTGTAGTACGGCGTGACGACGAGGAAGCCGTCCGCGCCGAGCTCGTGCGCCTGCTCGGTCAGGTGGACGGAGTGCGCGGTCGAGTACGTCCCCGTGCCGGCCACCACGGTCGCGCGGTCGCCGACGGCGTCGATCGCGGCCGCGACGAGCCCCAACCGCTCCTCGTCGGTGAGCGTCGGCGCCTCGCCGGTCGTGCCCGCGACGACGATTCCGTCCGAGCCGTTCTCGACGAGGTAGACGCAAAGCTCGCGGTAACGATCGAAGTCGACCGACCCGTCCTCGCGGAAGGGCGTCACCGCTGCTGTGAGGACTTCTCCCAGCACCGCCGTCATTCTACGCCAGGAGTGCGTCGAGTCCTGTCGTCAGGCCCGGCGGGAGGGTTGAGAGCCGCTCCAGCGCAAGGAGAACGCCGGGCGTGAACGCGTCGCGGGAGAACGTGTCGTGGCGGATCGTGAGGAGCTGGCCCTCGCCGCCGAAGAGGACTTCCTGGTGCGCGACGAGGCCCGGCAGGCGGACGCTGTGGATCGGGACGTCGCCGCCCATCGCGGCCGCGGTCGCCTTCGCCGTGCCCGAAGGCGCGTCGCGCTTCGTCTCGTGGTGGGCCTCGACGATCTCCGCGTTCGGGAAATGCCGTGGCCGCCTCGGCGGCGAAGCGCATCATGAGGACGGCGCCGAGCGCGAAGTTCGGGGCGAGGAAGACCGGAACCCCGGCCTCGCGCGCCTGGGCGTCGAGCGCGGCGAGGTCGTCCTCCGAGAGCCCGGTCGTCCCGATCACGCAGGGGACGCCCGCGGCAAGGCAGCGCTCGACGTTCGCCCGCACCGCGTCGGGGCGGGTGAAGTCGACCGCCGCGTCGTGACCGGCCGGATCGGCGTGTCGCCCGCGCCGATCGCCGTTACGTCATGGCCAGCGGCGGCGAGCGCCGGCTGACGAGCGCCGTGCCGACCTTTCCGGCTGCGCCGTAGAGAAGGATCCTCACGGAGGGCTACTGTACTGGCATGAAACGCGCCTTCCTGCTCGTCCTTCTGGTCGCGCTCGCCGTGCCGGCGACCGGGTCGGCGCGGGTCACGAACGCCGCCGGGCTCGCCGCCGACTGCAACGCGGACGGGCAGGTCGTTCATCGGCAACTACCTCCGCGTGACCGGCGGCACGGCCAGGCTCCGGCGCGACTGCTTCGTGACGATGGCCAAGAAGGCCACGTTCGGCCTCCACGGTGTGACCCTTCGCGGCGGCGACGTCGCCTTCGTGATCTCCGAACGCCCGGCAGCTGACCGAGGTGCGACGTCCGCAACTCGACGATCAAGCTCGGCGAGGGCGGCGCGATTCAGCTCTCCCCCGGATGTTGCGCCGGGGAAGGCGAGCCGGATCGAAGCGAGCGCCGTGCGTTCGTCGGCGTCTCGAACAGCGTCCTGCGCGCCGGGACGGTCGAGGTCTCCGCTTCCGTGGCCGATCGCGGCGGGACGACCCTCGTCCGCAACTCCACGCTGAGGGGTCTCGCGACCTGGGCCGCCTACCCCGTCACGATTCGCGCCTCGTTCTCCTCGCTGAACGGCTCGGTCACCGTGCTCGACTCGCGCCTCACCGGCGCCACCGGCGTCGAGATCGCGACCGGCGGAAACGGCGACACGGTCGCGCGGCGCAACGTCTTCACGTTCACGACGGAGGTGTCGATCGCCGCCGGCGTCGACGGCTCCTGCTCGGCGACCGGCAACACGCCGACGATCCTCTGCACGATCGAGACCTAGGCGGCGCGCGCTGCGCCGAGGTGCGGTGCGATCTGCTCCACGGCCTTGAGGAAGCGGTCCTCGTTCGTCCCGATCCCGGCCACTGAGAGCCCGTCGGTCGCGAGGAGCACGCCGGCGAGCTGCGACACCGACTCGGCGTCCACGGCGTCGATCTCGGCCAGGATCTGGTCGAGCGAGAGCAGGTCCGACTCGGTGACGAGCGACTTCCCGAGCCGGCTCATCCGGTTCGACGTCAGCTCCATCGAGAGCATGATGCGGCCCTTCAGGTTCTCCTTGGCGCGCTCGACCTCGTCGTCGCGCACCTGCTCGGAGACCGCGGCGAGCTCGGACGCGACCACCTTCATGCACTCGGCCAGGTTCTCCTCGCGCGTGCCGACGTAGACGCCGATCTGGCCCGTGTCGGCGTACTGCGACGCGAACGTGTAGACGGCGTAGGCGAGGCCGCGCTTCTCCCGGATCTCCTGGAAGAGCCGCGACGACGCGGAGCCGCCGAGGATCGAGTCGAGCACCGTCGCCGTGAAGCGCCGCCGGTCGCCGCGGGCGAGGCCGGGAGCGCCGACGCAGACGTGGTACTGCTCGGTCTCCTTGCGGACGAAGCGCAGCGCGGGCGGCGGCGGCGCGACGAACGGCGGCCGGGCGGCCGGGCGCCGGGCGGTTCCGGTGCTCTTTCGGGCCTGCTCCTGGACGACCTCGACGAGCCGGTCGTGGTTCACGCTCCCCGCCGCGGCGACGACGATGTTGTCCGGCCGGTAGCGCGCCCGGTGGTAGGCCGAGATGGCGCGGCGCGAGACGGACGCGATCACGTCCGCGGAGCCGAGCACGGGCCGGCCGAGCGGATGGTCGCCGAAGACGGTCTCGGTGAAGACGTCGTGGACGAGCTCGGGCGGCGTGTCCTCGATCATCGCGATCTCCTCGAGGACGACCTCGCGCTCGGCGTCGATGTCCGCGAACGCGGGCGTGAAGACCATGTCGGTCATGACGTCGAGCGCGTCCTCGATGTGCTCGTCGAGCACGCGCGCGTAGACGACCGTGTAGTCGCGGGCGGTGGCCGCGTTCAGCTCCCCGCCCATCGCGTCGAAGATCTCGGCGATCTCGAGCGCCGAGTACTTGCTCGTGCCCTTGAAGAGCAGGTGCTCGAGGAAATGCGCGAGCCCGGCGTGGCTCGAGTCCTCGTCCCGCGAGCCCGAGCCGATCCAGACCCCGATCGCCGCCGAGCGGACGCTGGGAAGCGGCTCGGTGATGACGCGACCGCCGCCGTCGAGCATCGTCTGGATGTAGTTCTCCACGCCGTTCCCATCGTACGCCCAGCGGGCGCAGGCTCCTGCTCAGGCGGGGCGGAACGCGTGCCCGGGATCGCCGGCGAGGCGTCCGAGGAACTGGATCGCCTTCAGCGGCGGGCGCTGGATGCCGCGCGCCGCGCTGACGTCCGGGATCTCGCCGGTGATCAGCTTCTCCACCACCGGCCAGACGAAGCGGCTCTTCGCGAGGCCGAACGCCATCCTCGGGATAGCGGTCGAGCGCCGCCTTGAGGCTCCACGCGGCCCAGAGGTGCGTCGAGAGCCGCTTGGTCAGCTCGACGCCGTAGACGTCGAGGCTCTCCGCCTCGCCCGCCAGGAGCCGGCCGACCGCGTCGGAGGCGTAGCGGCCCGAGAGGAACGCCTCGTACATCCCGTCGCCGGTGAGCGGGTCGATCAGCCCGGCGGCGTCGCCGACGAGCAGCCCGCGTCCCCGCGCCAGGGTCGAGTCGGCCGCGCGGCACGGAAGCCGGAAGCCGCGGATCTCCTCGAGGTCGTCCCAGTTCACCGAGTGCGCCTCGCAGAGCCGGGCCAGGTGCTTGCGCAGGTTCGGGCCCTTCGCTCTCGAAGCCGCCGACGCCGACGTTCACGTGGTCGCCCTTGGGGAAGACCCAGCCGTAGCCGCCCGGCACGGCGCAGAGCTCCATGAGGAAGCGGCCGCGCCAGCGCTCCGGGTCGATCTTCGCGTTCGGGACGTTCGCCTCGAGCGCGACCGCGACCGTGCGGTTGCCGCCCAGGTCGAGCGCCCGGGCCGTGATTCCGTTCACGCCGTCCGCGCCGACCACGGCCGCGGCGCGGATCCGCTCGCTTCCGGCGGTGACCGTCGCGCCTCGCTCGTCGGTCTCGACCGCGGTGACCTTCACGCCGTCGCGGAACTCCGCGCCCGCGGCGACCGCGCTCTCGGCCAGGTGGCTGTCGAGCCGGCTCCGCTGCGTCATGAGCACGAGCGGGTCGCCCGCGCCGCGCTCCACCTTGCGCTTGTAGGCGAGGCCGAGCTCGGCGATCGTCACGACCTGCTCGACGACCGGGTCGATCGAGACCGGGATCTGCGCAGCGGCGCGCAGCGTCACGCCGCCGCCGCACGGCTTGTCGCGCGGGAACTCGGCGCGGTCGAGCAGGAGCACGTCCGCCCCGCCCGTCGCGAGCCGCTGCGCGGTCGTCGAGCCTCCCGGCCCGGCGCCGACCACGATCGCGTCGTAGGACTTCATCAGGCGATTATGCCCTTGTCCCGGAAACGAGAGAGGGCGGCTCGCGCCGCCCCCTCGGGTTCCTGCTAGCGCCGGCCTCCGCGGCCGCGATCGCGCGGGCGCTCCTCGCGGGGCTCCCGCGGCGGAGCGTCCTTGGCGCGCTCGATCAGCACCTCGGGCTGGATGAGGTCGCCGTTCTCGTGCTTCGCGACGAGCTTCAGGCCGATGCGGCCGCGCTCCTTGTCCACCTCGAGCACCTTGACGTCGAGCACGTCGCCGCGTGCGATGACGTCCTCGATGTGCGCGACGCGGCCCGGGCCCACGTTCGAGACGTGGAGCAGGCCGTCGGTGCCCTTCTTCAGCTCGACGAACGCGCCGAAGTCGGTCGTCTTGACGACGCGGCCCGTGTACTCGTCGCCGGCCTCGGGCTCCTTCGTGAGCGCCTGCACGGCCGCGATGGCCGCCTCGCCCTTGGTGCCCTCGGTGGCGTAGATCAGGATCGTCCCGTCCTCCTCGATGTCGATCTGGACGTCGTGGTCGGACTCGAGCGCGCGGATCGTCTCGCCGCCCTTGCCGATGACGAGGCCGATCTGCTCGGGGTTGATCTGGATCGTGGAGATCCGCGGGGCGTGCGCAGCCAGCTCGGTGCGGGCCTCGGGGATCGCGGCGAGCATCGAGTCGAGGATCGACCCGCGCGCCCGCTTGGCCTGCTCGAGCGCGGAGCGCATGATCTCCTGCGTCACGCCGGTGATCTTGATGTCCATCTGGAGCGCCGTGATGCCCTCGCGGGTCCCGGCGACCTTGAAGTCCATGTCGCCCAGGTGGTCCTCGGCGCCCTGGATGTCCGTGAGGATGACGTAGTCGTCGCCCTCCTTCACGAGCCCCATGGCGATGCCGCTGACGGGCGCGAGGATCGGGACCCCGGCGTCCATCAGGGCGAGCGTGGAGCCGCAGACCGAGCCCATGGACGACGAGCCGTTCGACTCGAGCGTCTCCGAGACGATGCGGATCGTGTACGGGAACGCGTCCGGCGTCGGGATGACCGCCTCGAGCGCCCGCTGGGCGAGCGCGCCGTGGCCGATGTCACGCCGCTTCGGGCCCCGCATGAACCCGGTCTCGCCGACCGAGTAGGGCGGGAAGTTGTAGTGGTGCATGAAGCGCCGCTCTTCCTCGAGCGACAGATCGTCGATCCGCTGGCCCTCCTTGGCGGTGCCGAGCGTGAGGAGCGACATGATCTGCGTCTGCCCGCGGGTGAAGAGGCCGGAGCCGTGCGTGCGCGGCGAAACGCCGACCTCGCACGTGATCGCGCGGATCTCCTCGGCGCCCCGGCCGTCGGGGCGGCGCTTGTCCACGGCGATCTTCGTGCGGACGAGCTCCTTGTAGATCGCGTCGCAGGCCTTCTTCACGAACTGCTTCGTCAGCGAGTCCTTCTCGCCGTCCTCGCCTCCTCCGGGGAACGGAAGGTCGACGGTCTCGACGATCCGGTCGAAGAGCAGGCCGCGCTTGGCCGACTTGAGCTCCTTCGAGTCCTGCTCGGCGTCGGTGAGCGCCTTCAGGTCGGTCTCGAACTGCGCGCGGATCGGCGCCTTGACGGCGTCGAGCCGGATCTCCTCGAGGATGAGCGAGAGGCTCGAGCGGGCCTGCGTCCTGCGGATCACGTCCTCCTCGGTCGAGGTCATCGTGATCGCGCCGCCGAGCTCCGACTGGAGCTCCTCGACGTAGGCGCCGGCCTCGCGGAGCCCGACCTCGCCGATGCGCCCGGCGATCTTCGAGCCGTGCTCGGCCTTCAGCTCCTCGGTCTTTCCGGCGTCGAGCCACTTCGGCTTGCCGGCGAGCTCGCGGAGCTCCTCCTGCGCGGCGCAGATGCGCTTGATCTCCTCGTGGGCGATCTCGAGCGCCTCGAGCAGGCGATCCTCGGGAACCTGGTCGGCGCCGGCCTCGACCATGGTCAGGCCTTCCTTCGTGCCGACGACGATCAGGTCGAGGTCGTTGCCGCCGTCCATCGCGGGCAGCGTCGGGTTGACGACGAGCTGCCCGTCGATCTGGCCGATGCGCACCGCGCCGACCGGGCCGAAGAACGGCATCGGCGAGAGCATGAGCGCGGCCGAGGCGCCGTTGATGCACAGGATGTCGTGCGCCGTGACGAGATCGGCCGACAGCACGGTGCAGATGACCTGCACCTCGTTGCGGTAGCCCTTCGGCCAGAGCGGCCGGATCGGGCGGTCGATCATCCGCGCGGTCAGGATCGCCCGCTCGGTGGGGCGCCCCTCGCGCTTGAAGAACCCGCCGGGGATCTTCCCGGCTGCGTACATCCGCTCCTCGACATCCACCGTGAGCGGGAAAAAGTCGGCGCCTTCGCGGGCCTCGGTGCGGCCCGTGGCGGTCGCCAGGATCATCGTGTCGCCACTGCGGACGACGACCGCGCCGTCCGCCTGCTTGGCGAGACGTCCGGTCTCCATCGTGATTTCCGCATCGCCGATCGTGACGGCGACGCGCGTGTCAAGCGTCGTATTCAACTTCCATCTCCTCTCACCGGGAGACGGAGGCGGAGGTTTGAGGCAGCGTGTCCCGGCGCTCCCTCAAACTTCCACCGCCCCTCCCGGGCCCGGCCCGGCTAGCGCCGCAGACCGAGTTCCTTGATCAACGTCCTGTAACCCTCCAGATTCCTCTTCTGAAGATAGTTCAGCAGACGCCGCCTCTGGCCCACGAGCTTCAGGAGCCCGCGTCGAGAGTGATGATCCTTGCGGTGCGTTCGCAGGTGCTCGGTCAGCTGCTCGATGCGTCGAGTCAGCAGGGCCACCTGCACTTCGGTCGAGCCGGTGTCCGTGGCCGAGTGGCCGTACGTGCCCACCAGCTCCTGCTTTGCTTCCTTCGTCAGAGTCATTGCGGCAAGGCTAGCACGAGGACTCGCGAAATCCTGGCGGGAACGGCTCGCGAGATACTGCGCCCGTGAGCCGCCTCCAGCCCGGAATCGCCGCGAACCATCCCGCGACAACACAGGCGGGGCTCGAGATCCTCGAGGAGGGCGGAACCGCCGCGGATGCGGCCGTCGCGGCCTCGCTCGCGTCCTGCGCGGCCGAGGCCGTGATGACCGGCCTCGCCGGCGGCGGGCACGCGCTCTGGATCGACGGAGCGACCGGCCGACGTCGCGAATCTCGACTTCTTCGTCGCCGTTCCCGGACTCGGCCGGCCCGCCCGGGAGCGGCGCGTCGCGCACGTCCCGATTCCGTTCGGGACGGAGATCATCGAGTACTCGGTCGGGGTCGATTCCTGCGCCGTTCCGGGCGTTCCGGCCGGGCTCGAGGAGCTCTGGCGCCGGCACGGGCGGCTGCCGTGGGCGCGGCTCGTGGAGCCGGCGATCGCGATCGCCCGCGACGGCGTTGCGATGCCCCTCGCGCACGCGCTCTGCCTCGACATGCTCGCGGCCGTGATGACCCTCGGCGAGGGCGCGGAGATCTTCTCTCCGGACGGCCGTCTGCTCGAGACCGGCGACCCGCTCGTGCAGCCCGGCCTTGCCCGCGCGTTCGAGCTCGTGGCCGAGGAAGGCGCGGGCTCGCTGTACGAGGGAACGCTCGCCGACGCGCTCCTCGGCCTCATGGACGAGCACGACGGCCCGGTCACCCGTGAGGATCTCGCCGCGTACGAGGCTCGCTGGAGCGATCCCGTGGACGCCGAGTACCTCGGGCTGCGGATCGCAACCCGAGGCGGCCTCTCCCGCCTGGGAGAGACGCTCGCGGCGCTGCCGCCGCTTCCGCGCTCGCCCGGGGAGCGGGCCGTGACGCTCGCCCGCGCGCTCGGCGCCCCGGCGGCGGACGGGCACACGACGAACCTGGTGACGGCCGACCGCAACGGCAACGCCTGCGTGCTCACGACCAGCCTCGGGCTCGGCTCCGGCGACTTCGTCCCCGGCTTCCAGCTTCACCTGAACTCGATGCTCGGCGAGGCCGATCTGATCGTCGGCCCGCTCGTTCCCGGCGAGCGGATGGAGAGCATGATGGCCCCGACCGCGGCCTTCGACGCGGACGGCCCGGTGCTCGCGATCGGCTCGGCCGGGGGCTCCAGGCTGCGCAGCGCGATCGTGCAGACGACGGCGGGGATCCTCGACGAGGGTCTCGACCCGCAGGAGGCCGTCGACCGGCCTCGCCTTCACCCCGCCGGCCCGGTCGTCCACGTCGAGCCGGGCTTTCCGGAGGAGGCGCTGACGGCGCTCGGCGAGGCGGGCTTCGAGGTGCGGCGCTGGGACGCGCGGCACCACTACTTCGGCGGCGTCAGCCTGTGTGCTCGGCGGGGGGCCGCCGCCGATCCGCGACGGAGTGGATCGACGACAGCGCTGCAGACCTGAGCGGCATCCATCCGAGGTAGGCGCATTCGGGACAGCCCGGATTGGCGCGCATCGTGCGGTCGGTCTCGGGCTTCTCGTACGACGCGCCGCACGAGAGGCACTGGACGCGGATCAGCGAGCGCGGAGTTCACTCGGGCGATTCTCTCGCTTCCGTCTCGCAGAAGTCACTGGCGTTTGCAGAATTCCTTACGAACCTTTGTGCCGATGCTTACGAGGCGGCGCGCGGCCCGCGTCGCCTCGACGTCGCGGGCGATCTGCTCGACGAGCTCGGTCTCGCTTCGCGAACGAGCGCTCGTCGCGGAGCCGCTCCCAGAGCTCGACGCGCAGCGGGCGGCCGTAGAGGTCGCCGTCGAAGTCGAGGAGGAACGCCTCGATCCGCCGCTCGACGCCGCCGTAGTGCGGGTTGACGCCGATCGAGAGCGCGGTGCGGTGCTCGGTCGCGTCGTCGCCGTCGAGCAGTCGCGCCGCGCCGGCGTAGATGCCGTACCCGGGCACGAGGATCGCGGGGTCGACGGCCAGGTTCGCGGTGGGATAGCCGAGCGTGCCGCCGCGCTGGTCGCCCGGGAACGACGGGCCCTTCCAGCTCCGGCGGGCGGCCGAGGAGCGCCGCCGCGCCCGCCACGTCGCCCGCGCCGAGCAGCTCGCGGATGCGGCTCGACGAGACGCCCTCGACGAGCGGGACGCGAGGAACGTCGAAGCCGAGCCGCCGCAGCAGGGCAAGATCGCCGCGCCGGCCCGCGCCGAACTGGAAGCCCTCCCCCGCCAGGACCGCCTTCGTGCCCAGGGGTCGGAGCACCGAGTCGACGAACTCCTCCGGCGTCTTCGTGGCCAGCTCGGGCGTGAAGTCGACGACCAGGAGGTCGTCGGGCTCGAGCGCCGCGAGCAGCTCGATCCGGCGCGCGAGCGGCGTGAGCAGGCGCACCTCGTAGCCGAGCACCGTCCGCGGGTGCGGCGAGAAGGTGACGACGCAGGTGCGCAGGCCGGTGGCGCGGGCGGCCTCGATCACGGCGCGATGGCCGAGATGAACCCCGTCGAACGTGCCGATCGCGACCGCGCGCTCGGCGGGCGCAGCATCCGCGGCCGAGCGGAGGACGTTCATACGAGCACCGTCTCCGGCTTGGCCACGCCGTCGCCCGCGATCCCGACCGCGAGCAGCTCGCCCTCCGCCACCAGCGCGACCGGGCCCTCGCCGTCGGCGGGGACGGTGCGACCCGAGGCGACCGCGCGGGCGCCCTCGGGGTCGAGGTCGACACGCGGCAGGTGCGGCACGGCGGCGAGCGGAGGCAGGACGCGCTCCTCGTCCGCGTCGTCGACCGTGAACGGCCCGACCTCGGTCCGGCGCAGCGCGACGCAGTGCCCGCCGAGCGCGTCGGCGATCGAGCGGATGTACGTCCCGGTCGAGACGAGCAGGTCGAGCTCGAGCTCGGGCGGCTCGAAGCGGAGGATCTCCAGCGCGTGCACGGTCGAGCGGCGCACCGGCATCTCGACCGCGACGCCGCGGCGGTGCAGGCTGTAGGCGCGCTCCCCGTCGATCTTCACGGCCGACGCGGCCGGAATCGGCAGCTCGACCTCGCCGCGCAGCGCCTCGATGTCCGCCTCCGTCGGGATCGGGGTGGTCTCGATCTCGTTCCCCTCCACGTCGCCCGTGTCGGTTCGCACGCCGAGCCGGATCGTCGTCAGGTAGCGCTTGTCGAGCCCGACGAGGTAGCGCGCGAGCCGCGTCGAGCGGCCGACGAGGCAGACGAGCAGGCCGGTCGCGAACGGGTCGAGCGTTCCGGCGTGCCCGGCCTTCAGCCCGAAGCGGTTCCTGACCCGGCGCACGACCTGAAACGAGGAGGGCCCGGCCTCCTTGTCGACGAGGACGAGTCCGCCGGTGGGATTCGGCACATCTCCGCGCGGAGGTTGTTCCGTTTCGTGCGTCACAGGCGAAAGTTTCCCGGATACGCTCGAAGCGGGGGAAGCGCTAACCGGGGTCCCCCGGGGAGAACCGAGATCAGGCGCGATTTGCGACCTGGGCGCGGTACTCGCGGCGGATGAAGTCGGTGATCTCCTCGACCGTCGCGTCGGACGGGAAGCCGGCCGCCTGGCGATGGCCGCCGCCGCCGCTCTTCCGCGCGATCGCCGACACGTCGAGATCCTCCTCGGTCGTGCGCAGGCTGATGCGCCGGTTCGGCCCCAGCTCGTTCGGCGGACGCCGGATGAGTGCGGCGAGCTCGACACCCTCGACGGCGCGCAGGTAGTCGATGATCCCCTCGGAGAACGGCTCGGCGGCGCCGGAGGCCTCGAAGTCCTCGCGCTCGAGATGCGAGACGACGACGCGCCCGTCCTCGTAGAGCTGCGCCGTCTCGAGCGCGCGGGCGACGAGCTTCAGCTTCGCGAACGCGACGCTCTCGTACACGCCCTGGAAGACGCGGTGCACGTCCGCGCCCGCATCCACGAGCTCGGCGGCCAGCCGCAGCGAGTGCGCGGTCGTGTTCGAGTACTGGAACCGGCCCGTGTCGGTCACGATCGCGATGTAGAGCGCCTCGGCGATGGCGGGCGTCAGCGCGACGCCGGCCTCGCGGATCACGTCGCGGAGGATCTCCCCCGTGGACGACGCCTCCGGGACGATCAGGTCGATGTCGCCGAAGCGGCTGTTGTCGTGGTGGTGGTCGATGTTCACGACCAGCTCGGCAGGGTCGATGATCAGCGCGGGCTCCGGGCCGAGGCGGCTCTCCTGCGCGCAGTCCACGGCGACGAGCACGCGCCCGGCCATCGCCGGTGCGGGGCCGCGGACGAGCTCCGTCGAGCGCCATGAACTCGTACTCGTTCGGAAGCGGCACGTCTCCGTGGAGGTACATCTGGACGTCCTTGCCGAGCGCGCGCAGCGCCAAGGTGGTCGCGAGCAACGAGCCGAGCGCGTCGCCGTCCGGGTTCTCGTGGGTCGTGACGACGAACCGCTCGTGCGCCGACAACGCGGCGGCGGTCTGCTCGAGCTCAGTCTTGTGGTGGCTCATCAGGTGCGAGTTCGTCGATCAGCTTGGACATCCGAACTCCCTGTTCGACCGTCGGATCGTATGCAAACGTCAGCTGCGGGGTCCGCTTCATCCGGAGCTCGGTCGCCAGGTGCTCCTGGAGGGCGCCGGCGGACGAGTTCAGGCCCTCGAGCGACTTGCGCTGCTTCTTGGCGGAGCCGAGGACGCTCACGTAGATCGTGGACGTGCGCAGGTCCGGGCTCGTGTCCACCCCCGTGACCGTGACGAAGCCGATGCGCGGGTCCTTGAGCGCGCCGATCGCCTCCGACACGACCTCGCGCACCGATTCGTTCACGCGGCGCATGCGCTCGCTCACTCGACCGTCACCACCTCGCGCACCACCCGGCTGAGCTCCCACTCCTGGCTGCCCAGATAGCGCTCGGCGTCGTCCATGAGCCGGCCCAGCTCGCCCAGCTCGCGCGCGGCGAACGCGGCCGTCAGCCCGGCGCGCTGCCAGAGGTCGTGGTGGGCGACCTCGGCGACCGACGCGCCGAAGCGCCGCTGCAGCTGCGCCTTCGCGGATTGCACGTACTTGCGCTTGCCCTTCAGCGATCCGGCCTCGGGGAAATGGAGCTCGACCCAGAGGATTCCGACGTAGCCGCCCGACACGGCGCCCGCGGCCTACTCGGCGTCGGGCTCGGCCTCGGCCTCTGCTTCGGGCTCGGGCTCGGGCTCGACCGGCGCCGGAGCGGAGAGGTCGGTGCGCTCGATCTCGCGCGTCTCGAAGAACTCGAGGACGTCGCCTTCCTTCACGTCGTTGAAGCCCTCGAGCGAGATGCCGCACTCGAAGCCCGACTGCACCTCGCGGACGTCGTCCTTGAAGCGCTTGAGGCTCGCCACGGTCGTCTCGATGACGACGGTGCCGTCGCGAACGACCCTCACCTGCGCGTTTCGCCGGATCGTCCCGTTCGTGACGTAGCAGCCGGCGATGACGCCGATCCGCGACGCACGGAAGAGCGCGCGAACCTCGGCCTCGCCGATCGTCTCCTCGACCCGCGTCGGCGAGAGCATCCCGACGAGCGCCTGCTCGATGTCCTCGGTGAGCTGGTAGATGACGCGGTACGTCCGCACGTCGACGCCCTCGCGCTCGGCGAGGAGCCGGGCCTCGGCATTCGGGCGCACGGTGAAGCCGACCACGATCGCGTTCGAGGCCGACGCGAGCATCACGTCGCTCTCGGTGATCCCGCCGATGCCCGTGTGGATCACGTTCACGCGAACCTCCGGATGGCGGATCTTCCCGAGCTCGCCGATCACGGCCTCGATCGAGCCCTGCACGTCGGCCTTCACGACCATGTTCAGATCCTGGACGCCGCCCTCGGCGATGCGCGTGAAGAGATCCTCGAGCGAGACGCCCTTCGTCGCGCGGCGCGCAAACTGCTCGGAACGCAGCCGCTGGCTGCGCAGCCCGGCGAGGTGGCGGGCCTGCTTGTCGTTTTCGACCACGCGGCCGAGCTCTCCCGCCGACGGCGGCTTGTCGAACCCGAGCACCTCGACGGGCGTTCCGGGCCCGGCCGACTCGACGCGCTCGCCGCGGTAGTCGTGCAGCGCCTTGACCTTGCCCCAGGCGTCGCCCGCCACGATCGCGTCGCTCACGCGGATCGTCCCGCGCTGGACGAGCATGGTCGCGACCGGGCCGCGGCCGATGTCCAGGCGGCTCTCGATGATCGGGCCCGACGCCTCGGTCGCAGGGTTCGCGTTCAGCTCGAGCTCGGCGTCCGCGACGAGGAGGATCCGCTCGAGCAGGTTGTCGAGGCCCTCCTTCGTCTTGGCCGAGACGTCGGCGAACTGGACGTCGCCGCCCCACTCCTCCGGCTGGATGCCGTGCGTGACGAGCTCCTGGCGCACCTTCTGCGGGTTCGCGTCTTCCTTGTCCACCTTGTTCACGGCGACGACGATCGGCACCTGGGCGGCGCGCGCGTGGTTGATCGACTCCACGGTCTGCGGCATGACGCCGTCGTCGGCGGCCACCACGAGGACGGCGATGTCCGTGACCTTCGCCCCGCGGGCCCGAAGCGCGGTGAACGCCTCGTGGCCCGGGGTGTCGAGGAACGTGATCCGCCGGCCGGAATGGTCGACCTGGTACGCGCCGATGTGCTGCGTGATCCCGCCGGCCTCGGTCTCGACGACGGCCGACTCGCGCAGCGCGTCGAGCAGCGACGTCTTGCCGTGGTCGACGTGGCCCATGATCGTGACGACCGGCGGACGCGGCGCGAGATCCGCGGGATCGTCCTCGTAGATCTCCGGCTCGAGCTCTTCCTCGTCGGCGTGCTTGATCGTCACCTCGCGGTCGAACTCGGCCGCGATCAGCTCGATCGCCTCGTCGGAGAGCGACTGCGTGACGCTCACCATCTCGCCCGCTCCCATGAGGAACTTCATGATCTCCGGGACCGTCTTGCCGAGCGCGGCGGAGACGTCCTTCACGGTTGCGCCCGATGCGATCGCCACCGGTCCGGTGGGCGGCGGCGCAGGCGCCGTCGTCGCGGCCGGCTTGGGTGCGGGCTCGGGGCCGCGGCCGCGCGCGTCGGGGCGCGGACGGTTCGCCTGGGAGTCGATGACCACGCGGCGGCGGCGCTTGCCTCCCGGCGCGCCTCCTCTCGGCCTCAGCGGCCTGTTGCGATCAGCCATCGTGTGACCCTACCCCTCGGGGAAAAGTGCGTTCAACTCGTCCGGAATCCGCACCCGCACGTCGCAGATGACGCGCAAACGAGCCCCGGGCCACTGCCTTGGAAAAGCACTCCGCGCTGCGGTGCGTGTACGCCCCGCGCCCCGGAAGCCGCCGCGCCGGGTCCGCGACGAGCGTCCCGTCCACGGCCGCGAAGCGCATCAACTCGGACTGCGGCGCCTTGCGCCGGCAGGCCGCGCACGTCCGGACGGGCTCGCTCACGCGTCGTCAGCCTGCTCCCCCTCCTCGTCCGCGGACGCCTCGGCTGCGACCTCGGCCGCCACGGGAATCTCCTCCTGCGGCAGGTCCGCGAGCGCGGCGTGCTCCGGGATGCCGCAGTAGCGCGAGTTCGGAAGCGCGGCGTTCGGGCAGCGCTTGCCGTTCGAGAGGATGGCCGAGCAGCGGCCGGAGAAATCGTCGCCCTCCACGTCGCCGCCGAATGCCGCTGCGGCCTCGGCGCGCGCGAAGTCGGTCTCGGACTCGATGTCGACCTTCCAGCCGGTGAGTCTGGCGGCCAACCTGGCGTTCAGGCCCTCCTTGCCGATCGCCAGCGAGAGCTGGTCGTCCGGCACGACGACGGTCGCCTCGCGGGACTCGTCGTCCACGAGCACCTCGCGGACACGCGCCGGCGAGAGCGCCTTGGCGATGAACCTGGCCGGCTCGGCGTTCCACGGGATGATGTCGATCTTCTCGCCGCGCAGCTCGGAGACGACCATGCGCACGCGCGAGCCGCGAGGCCCGACGCACGCGCCGACCGGGTCGACGCCCTGGGCGTGCGACTCGACCGCGATCTTCGAGCGGTAGCCCGGCTCGCGGGCGACGCCGCGGATCTCCACGAGGCCGTCGGCGATCTCCGGGACCTCGAGCTCGAAGAGCGTCTTGATCAGCTCGGAGTCGCGCCGGGAGAGGATGACCTGCGGGCCCTTGGTGCCCGAGCGGACCTCGGTGATGACCGCCTTGATGCGGCTTCCCTGCTCGTAGCGCTCGCCGTCCACCTGCTCGGAGCGCGGCAGGAGCGCCTCGACCTTGCCGAGGTCGACGAGGATGTTGTTGCGGTCGCCGGCCTGCTGGACGATGCCCGTGACGACCTCGCCCACGCGGTCGACGTACTCGTCGTACATCATCGCGCGCTCGGCCTCGCGGATCCGCTGCTGGATGACCTGCTTGGCGGTCTGCGCTGCGATGCGGCCGAAGTTCTCCGGGGTGACGTCCGCGCGCTTGACCTGGTCGGCGGGAACCTCGGACCAGTCGATGTCGAGCTCCTCGTCGAGGATCAGGGTGTGGTTGCGCTCGCCCGCCTCGGCCTCGGCCTCCTCGAGCTCGGAGATCGCGCGTTCCCGCGCCTCCTCGATCAGCCGCGACTCGATCTCTGCGGGAAGCTCGACGCCCCAGACGCGGAAGTCTCCGCGCTCGTCGAGCTCGACCTGTGCGTGGCGCGCTGCGCCGGGGGTCTTCTTGTAGGCGGCGAGCAGGGCGTCCTCGAGCGCATGGACGAGGGTGTCTTCCTCGATCCCCTTCTCACGCTCGATCTCCCTGACCGCTTCCAGAATCTCTCGACTCATCTCGTCACCCTTCGTCGATCAGGTTGCCGCGCACGATGGCGCCGTACGGCACCTCGATGCGCTCGTTGTCGGCGACCGCGACGGTCACCGCGCTCGTCCCCGCTTCCACGATCTCGCCCTTGAACCGCGACCGTCCCTCGACGGCGCCGGCCGTGCGGAGCTTGGCCCGCCTGCCGACCGCGTCCGCGAAGTGCTCGCGGGTGCGCAGCGGCCGCTCGAATCCCGGAGAGGAGACCTCGAGCGAGTAGCGGTCGAGGTAGTCGCGCAGGACGTCCGTGACCTGGGCGCAGAGCTCGTGATCCACGCCGGAATCGCGGTCGAGGTAGACGCAGGCCCGGTCGGGCCCGCGAAGCTCCACGGCGAGAACCTCGACGTCGGGCAGGCTGCGGCTGACCTTCTCGGCCATCTCGCTTCGCAGCTCGCGCTCGGTGTCATAGACGTTCGCCATGTCCTCTCTCCTGACAAAAAATGGGCGCCTCGCGCCCATTTCCAAATGCCTGGGAAATGTCTGGGGAAAGGATAGCAACAAGGGGTTCTGCGGCCCCTACCCCTCGAGGACGATCGTGACACGATCCGGGGTCAGGACGCCGGCCTGGAGCTGCACCACCTGCCGCGCTAGCCGTCCAAGACGAGCGTGACGGGCCGTCGTTGACGAGCTCGACGCTCATGCGCGCGCCGAACACGCCCGTCTCGACCGGGACGCCCTCGGCCCGAAGCGCCGCGCAGAAGCGCTCGTAGAGCGGCTCCGCCTGCTCCGGCCGCGCCGCCTCGGTGAAGCCCGGCCGGTTCCCCTTCGAGGTGTCGGCGAGCAGCGTGAACTGGCTGACGACGAGGGCCGCGCCGCCGGTGTCGAGGACGCTGCGGTCGAACTTGCCGTCGTCGTTCTCGAAGATCCGCAGCCGCGCGATCCGGCCGGCCAGGCGCACGACGTCGTCCTCGCCGTCCCCGGCCGCGATTCCGAGCAGCACGCACAGTCCCGGGCCGATCTCGCCCACGGTCTCGCCGTCGACGACGACGCGGGCCTCGCGCACGCGCTGGACGACCGCGCGCACCTACGCCTGGACGGACCTGAGCGCGATGCGGTAGTCGCGCCGCTCGGGACGCAGCGTCGCGGCGAGCCGCAGATGGCCCTTCGCCTCGTCGTCGCGCCCCTGCTTCTGCAGCGACCGGGCGAGCGCGAAGTGGGCGTAGTCGTCGACGGGCTCGAGCTCGAGGAGCGCGCGGAACTCCCGTTCGGCGTCCGCGAAGCGGCTGGAGCGGAAGTAGGCGATGCCGAGCGCCTCGCGGATCGACTTCTTCGTCGGCTCGCGGCGCTTGGCCTTCTCCAGGGAGACGGCCGCCTGGGCGTTCAGGCCCTGCTTCATCTGCTCGCGGGCGCGGAGGAAGAGATCGTAGGTCTCGGACTCGCTCATTGCCCTATCCAAGATATGGACCTGCGCAAGCGTCGTGTCGAGAGGTCAGGCGGTAAGTGAACGGAGGCTGACCGCGCCGCGCAGGCGCCGGAACAGGCCGTTGCGCCGGCCGAGGGCCCGCCGGAGGCGCCGCAGCTCGCGCCGGGCCCTCGCGGCGCCGGGCTCCGCGACCGCCGGAGGGGCATAGCGGGCGGTCGCGAGGGCGGCCACGAACGGACCGGGATCGACGTTGAAGGCGTGCGCGGCGACGTCGCCGAGCTCCCGCGGCGTCGCGCTCGCGGGCACGTCCTTCCCCTGGTCGGCGAGGTAGCCCGCCAGGTCGCGCCTGCACGCGGCGGCGATCGCCCGCGGGTCGCGGCGCATGAGCCGAACGTGTCGCACGACGAGCTTGAGCAGGACGATCGCGAGCACCGTTCCCAGCGCGATTCCGAGGATCAAGGCGACGATGCTGGTGCCGCGGTGCGACACGACCTCGGTGACGCGGCCGGTCGCTCCTCCAGCTCCGGACTCGCGCGCCTCGAGGAGCGCCGCGCGCTCGCCGACCTGCGGGATGCCCAGGAAGGCCGAGCCGAGCTGCGCCGCCTCGCGGGCGTCGAACCGGTCCGAGTACGGGTCGAAGGCGGCGTCGATCTGCCCGCGGCCCGGCGTCGGATCGAACGTGAGCCAGCCGAAGCCGGGGAAGTAGACCTCGACCCAGGCGTGCGCGTCGTGGTCCGTGACGACCCACGACTCGGAGCCGGACTTGTACGAGCCGCTCGTGAACCCGGCCGCGACCCGGGCGGGAATCCCCAGGTAGCGCAGCATGAGCGCCATCGTGCCGGCGAAGTGCTGGCAGTAGCCCTGCTTCGTCTCGAGGAACGAGAGCAGCGGCGCCTTCGAGAGCTCGACCGGCGGCTGCTCCGTGTAGGTGAAGCCGCCCTCCTCCCCGCGGAACCACGAGAGCAGCGCGACGGTCGCCTCGTACGGGGTGTCCTGGCCGGCGGTGACGACCTTCGCGGTGTCGTAGACGACGCGGTGGTCGGAGACCGGCTGGCGCCTCCCCGGCGACGATCGAGTCGTCGAAGAGCTGCTCCATGTAGTCGTCGCGGCCGGGCTCGCCGAAGCGCGGCAGCGCCGTCGGATCGAGCTCGGGCTGCGCGAGCAGGTACGGGTAGATCGCGCCGGGATAGTCGGTGCCGGCCTCGGAGAGCGCCTTCGGCGTCGCATCCTTGGGGATGTAGCTCCAGACCGTGTAGCGCTCGCCGCGACGCAGCTCGCGGTCGAGGACGACCGTGCCGTTGGTCGCGAGCAGCGCGTCCGAGTCGCCCGAGGGCCGCCAGCGAACGGCCTGGGCGGACCCGACGAGCCGGGAGTCGAGGAGCGCCTCGACCTCGACGTCCTGCTTGGTGAGCGCCTCCGGCTGTCTCGCGGCGTCCGGCATGAGCGGGTCGTTCGCGCCCACCGTGACGTCCTGGCCGGCATCGAACGACTGCGCCTCGTCGAGCTGCTCGAGCCAGCCGGCGCCGTTGTAGCGGTCGAGCGTGGTCGCCTTCCAGTAGAGGCGGCTCTGCCGGCCCGACGCCTTGATGCGCAGGACGGTGGTGCGCTTCTCCGGGAAGTGGATGCCGCCGTAGTTGCCGTCCCAGACATAGCTCACGTCGACCGGGTCGTCGGGCCGGTCGTACGGATCCCAGCGCGACCAGTTGACGAAGCCCTCCTTCGCGACCGCGTTCGTCGTGGCGCCGCCGACCGCGACGACGACGAGCGCGAGCCCGAGGACCGCCGCCGGAACGAAGCTCCGCACGCCCGGCCGGTAGAGCGCGAGGAGCGCGAGCGCGGTCCCGAGGATCAGGGAGCCGACCACGAGGTCGCGGTTCGAGGACGGGCCGATCGACAGCATCGTGGTCGGCCAGCCCGCGCCGAAGGCGAGGATCGCGACGGCGACCAGCGTCTGCCGGGCGGCGATCGCGATTCCGGTCGCGGTGACGAAGGCGAAGAGCGCGAACAGCGTGACGCCGTGCATCTCCGTGAGCTGGGTCGGATCGAACGGAACGCGGGTGTCGAAGAAGGCGAGCACGCCCTCCTGGAAGGCGTCGAGCACGGGCCCGAAGAAATCGCGGTCCTCGAACGGGCGCGCGTTCGCGACCGACACCTCGAAGGCGACCGAGAGCGCGAGCAGCGTCGAGAGCGCCGTCACCGCCGCGACGACGAACCAGCGCCGGCGAAGCTGGACGGCGAGCGCGGGCAGGAACGCGAGAACGATGAGCGCGATCGCCTCTTCGCCGGCCGCCTCGCCGCGCTCGAGGCCGAGCCAGGCGGCGGCGATCACGATCGCCGCGAGCACGAATCCGACGATCGTCCTAAGCACCGGCGGCCACCTTCACGTCCGGGGCGATCCCGCCCGCGAGCTTCGTCGCCAGGTCGTCGCCGCGGCGCAGGACGAGCGTCGGCACGCCGGCGCGGTCGAGCCGGAGCAGCTGGACGGCCGACTCGGTCGGACCGCGCTCGGCCTCGGGGATCGTGTCGTCGGCAAAGGTCGTGGGATCGACGAAGACGAGCGCCGCGCCGTGGTGGGCGAGCGTCCGCTGCAGGAGCCGGTCGACGAGGCGCGTCGTCAGCGTGGAGGTCACGACCGTGAGCTCGAGCGCGCGCGCCGCCGGACCCGACTCGTCCGACAGGACGGCCGAGGCGGGCACGTGCCCGTTCGGCTCGACGGCCGCGAACAGCTCGAGCGCCGCGTGCCAGTCCCCGTCCAGCGTGTGCACGCGGTGGTAGGCCGGCGTGATCGTGCTGACGATCAGCGCCGCGTGGCGGCTGCGCTTCACGTGGGCGTGCAGGATCGAGCCCGCGGCCCGGAGCGCCATCTCGAAGGTCGAGTCCGGCGCGACGCCCACGACGCCCGCCGCATCGGCGTCGAGGAAGACCGCCGCCTCGTCGCGGGGCGCGTCCTCGAGCTCCTTCACCATCAGCTCGCCGCGGCGCGCCGTCGAGGGCCAGTGGACGCGGCGCAGCGATTCGCCCTGCTCGTGCTCGCGAACGCTGTGCAGCTCGAAGCCGGTGGGCCGGCGCATGATCAGCTGCCGCCCTCCCGGAGTCCGGCCGCCCGCGTCCGAGAAGATCGTCTCGAGCTCGACGAGGCGCGGATACACGAGCAGCGCGGCCGGGCGCGACAGCGGCACCTCGATCCGCTCGAGCCCGAACGGATCTTCGAGCACGACCTTCGACGAGGCGATCGCATAGCGGCCGCGCGGCACGGCCGGGACGATGTAGGCGCCCGCCAGCCCGCCGGCCGAACGGTGGAGGACCGCCTCCTGCTCGCCGAGCCGCGCGATCGACTCGCGCGCGACGAGCGGGAACGGCGGCATCCAGCCCTCCACGTCCAGCTCGAGGCCGACGTGCACGTCGTCGCCGGCGAGATGCTCGCCACGCCAGAGCGACCGGCGCAGCCGCATCGGCCTGCGCAGCATCCGCACCCAGAGCGCCGCGGCCACGACCGCGAGGACGAGCCCGACCGCGAGCGGATAGAGCGCCCGCGACCCGAACGCCCAGGCGAACACGTAGATGACCCCTCCGAGGAGGAGCAGCGACCGTCCGCGGTCGG
The DNA here is from genome assembly GCA_963724315.1 of uncultured Actinomycetes bacterium. Taxonomy (GTDB): domain Bacteria; phylum Actinomycetota; class Thermoleophilia; order Gaiellales; family Gaiellaceae; genus CAVRUF01. The sequence continues at coordinate 510,966 of CAVRUF010000009.1, forward strand.
TCAGCACGACGACCTTACGCCGGGACCGAGGTGCTCTCGACGGCTTCGCGCACGACGTCCTCGGCCGAGAGGCCGCTCGCGCGCGCCTCGGGCCCGAGGATGAGCCGGTGCGAGAGCACCGTCGGCGCCACCGCCTTCACGTCGTCGGGAATCAGGTAGTCGCGCTGCGCGACGAGCGCCCGCGCCTTCGCGACGCGGAGCAGGTTGATGCCGGCGCGCGGGCTGGCGCCGAGGAACAGCCTGCTGTCGCCGCGCGTGGTGTGCAGGAGCCCGACGACGTAGCGCTGCACGCTCTCCTCCACGTACACCCGCTGCGCGTCGGCGATCGCCGTGAGGACGTCCTCCGCGTCGGCCACCGCGAGTGAGCTCCTCGAGCGGGTGCTCGGTCGTCTGCTCGGTGAGCATCTGCGCCTCGGCGGCAAGCGGCGGGTAGCCGATCGAGATCCGCATCGTGAACCGGTCGAGCTGCGCCTCCGGCAGCGGATACGTGCCCTCGTACTCGATCGGGTTCTGCGTCGCCATGACGATGAAGGGCGGATCGAGCGGATAGGTGACGCCGTCGATCGTGACCTGGCGCTCCTGCATCACCTCGAGCAGGGCGGCCTGCGTCTTCGGCGACGTCCGGTTGATCTCGTCGACGAGCAGCACGTTCGCGAAGACCGGGCCCGGCCGGAACTCGAACTCCTGCGAGGACTGGTTGTAGACGTTGACCCCGGTGACGTCCGAGGGGAGCAGGTCGGGCGTGAACTGGATGCGCGAAAAGGACAGGTCGAGCGAGCGGGCGAGCGCCTTCGCAAGCGTCGTCTTCCCCACGCCCGGAAGGTCTTCGATGATCAGGTGGCCCTCGGCGAAGAGACAGAGAACGCACAGGTCCAGCGTCTCGTCGGGCGCGTGCATCACGTGCCGGAGATTCCCGGTGATCCGCTGCGCAAGCGCGGCGGCGCGTTCGGTCTGAAGCGGCTCTGTGCGGACCCCTGCGACCGACTCTTCCATGGACTCAGCCTCCTCTGAGCAGTGCCCCGACCTCGTCGAGGATAGCCGCGGCCACTGCGCTCTTGTCGCGCTTCGAAATCGTTCGATCTCCTTCGGGTGAGACGACGACAACCTCGTTTTGGTCAGCGTCGAATCCGATGTCGCTCCTTGATACGTCGTTGAAGACGAAAAGGGTTCCGTTCTTGCGGGCCGAGCTTCTCGCGCGCCCGCGCCAGCCCGGCCTCGCCCTCGTCGGCGGCGAAGCCGACCAGGATCTGACCGTCGCGGCGGCGCCGGCCCAGCTCTGCAAGTACGTCGTCGGTGGGCTCGAGCGTCACGTCCCAGCCTTTCCGTCCTTCGTTCGCTTGGCGTCGAGCGCCTCGGCCGGGCGGTAGTCCGCGACCGCGGCGGCCATGAGGACGATGTCGGAGTCCGAGCGGGCGAGCGCCTCGCGCGCCAGGTCGGCGGCGGTCGGCGTCTGCACGACCTCGACTCCCGCCGGCGCGGGCACGGCCAGGTTCGCGGCGAGCAGGGTCACGTCCGCCCCGCGCCGCGCAGCCTCCGCGGCCAGCGCGACGCCCATCTTCCCGGAGGAGCGGTTGCCGAGGAACCGGACCGTGTCGAGCGGCTCGCGGGTTCCGCCGGCGGTGACGAGGACGCGCCGGCCCGCGAGCGGCTGCGCCGGCGAGGCGCGCCGAGCAGCTCGCGGCAGCGCGCGGCGATCGCCTCGGGCTCGGCCATCCGCCCCGCGCCGACCTCGCCCTCGGCCAGCTCGCCGGAGTCGGGGCCGATCAGCTCGCAGCCGCGCTCGACGACCAGCGCGGCGTTGGCCCGCGTCGCCGGGTGCTCCCACATCCGCACGTTCATCGCGGGCGCGAGCAGCACCGGCCCGTGGAAGGCGAGCGCCGCCTCCGTGAGCACGGTGTCCGCGAAGCCGTGCGCGAGCTTCGCCAGGGTCGAGGCCGAAAGCGGCGCGATGACGAGCAGGTCGGCCTGCGCCAGGTGCGGATAGAGGTCACGCGGCGTCTCACGGCGGGCGAGCGCCTCGAAGGTCTCGAGCGAGACGAACCGCTCGGCGCCCGGCGTCAGGATCGGAACGACCTCGTGCCCGTCGCGAACGAGCAGGCGGACGAGCTCGCAGGCCTTGTACGCCGCGATCGAGCCGGTGACGCCGACGATGACGCGCTTGCCGTTGCTCACACGCGAATTGTGGCAGCGGAAACGTCCGCCGCGGCTACGGAGCTACTTCTTCGGCGTCTTGCCGGCGATCTTGCCCTGGGCGATCTCTTCCAGGGCGATCGTCAGGTAGTTCTTCGAGCGGGACTCGACGAGGGGCGGAACGACGTCCTCGAAGGCGCCCTCACCGAGCTGGTGGTGGTAGTTGTTGATCTGCCGCGCACGCTTGGCGGCCATGATCACGAGCCCGTAATGGGACTCGGTGCGGTTCAGCAGCTGATCGACTCTCACGGTTTCCATCGGGCCAGTGTACCTACGCCGCCGGGGCGCCATTCCCTAGGCGGTCGACGAGAAGCTGGAGCTCCGCGACCGCCCGTTCGACGTCGTCGTTCACGAGCACGAAGTCGAAGTCGTCCTGCTCGGTCATCTGCCTCCGCGCCAGCTCGAGCCGCTCGTCGATCTCGCCCGTCGACTCGGTCGCGCGGGCCCGCAGGCGCCGCTCGAGCTCGTCGAACGAGGGCGGCGTGACGAACACGGTGACCGCGTCGGGACGCGGCGCCTCTGACCCGGCGCGCGCCCTCGGTCTCGAGCTCGAGGATGCAGCTGTGCCCGGCGGCGAGGATGCGCTCGATCTCGCTGTTCAGCGTCCCGTACCGGTGGCCCGGACACGTAGACGACGTACTCGAGGAAGTCGCCCGCCTCCGTGCGCCGCTCGAACTCCTCGGGTGTGAGGAACGAGTACTCGCGCCCGTCGACCTCGCCCTCGCGCTGGGGTCGCGTCGTGGCGGACACGGCCAGCTCGAGATCGGGCCGACGCGCGACCAGCTTGCGGATCAGCGTCCCCTTGCCGGCGCCCGAGGGACCGGTCACGACGATGAGACGGCCCCGCCCGGCCTCTGCGCTCGAGGCCTGTGAGGAGTCGCTTGCGGCGTGCTCGGTCAGCGGCGCAGCAGGCCCACCAGCTCCGTGCGCTGCCGCTCGGAGAGGCCGCCCACGGTCTTGGATTGGCTGATCCGGCACTGGTTCAGGAACCGTGCCGCCTTCACGCGTCCGAACTTCGGGACGGCCATGAGGATGTCGACGACCTTCGCGGTCTCGACGTACTGCGGCGGCCGCGAAAGGATCTCTTCGATCTGCACGTTGCCGGACTTCAGGTCCTTCTTCAGCTGGGCCCGCCGCACTCGGATCTCGTTCGCCCGGCGGAGCGCTTCCATCCGCTGGTCGAGCGAGCGGAGCGGCGCCTGGACCTGTGTTCTCGACGTCTGCATGGCGGGCGATTCTAACACCAGCGCGCCGCCGCGCAAGTGTCAGTTTTGTGGTGCTTTTGCAGGCGTTTTTGTCCGATTAGACAACAGGCACGTGTGCGGCGCCGACCGCGTCCTCGGGCCGGTCGAAGCCGTGGGAGCGCGCCGCTTCCTCAAGCTCCACGCGCACGCGAGAGGGCGCGCCCGGATCGGCGAAGAGCACCGTTCCAAGCGCTACTGCGGACGCTCCGGCGGCGATCAACTCGAGCGCGTGGCGTCCCGTTTCGACCCCGCCCATGCCGACGATCGGGAGCTCCGTGGCCCGGTAGCAGCCGTACACCGCGGCGAGCGCGACGGGCCGAAGCCCGGGTCCGGAAAGGCCCCCGGTCGCGGTCGCGACGATCGGTTCGAGCGTGCGCGAATCGAGCGCGAGCCCTCGCAAAGTGTTTACAAGCGAGAGCCCGTCGGTGCCCGCGCCGGCGGCGCGAACGGCCGCGGCCGGCAGATCGGGGAGCGACGGCGAGAGCTTCGTGTAGAGCGGCTTCGACGTCACCGACCGCGCCGCGATGACGATCTCCTCGGCGGCGTCGACGGGCGATTCGACGTTCGGACAGGACACGTTCAGCTCGATCGCCGCGATGTCCTCGCGGTCGAGCCGGGCGCAGATGTCGGCGTACTCGTCCGCGGCGAACCCGCCGACCGAGACCCAGATCGGAACGCCGAGCTCCTGGAGCCGAGGCAGGTTCTCCTCGAGGAACCGGTCGATGCCGGGGTTCGCGAGGCCGATCGAGTTGAGCATCCCGCAGTCGGTCTCGGCGATGCGGACCGGCGGGTTGCCCTCGCGCTCGAGCGGCGTGACCGTCTTCGTCACGAACGCGTCCAGCGAGCGCGCGACATCCGGAGCGGTGAGCGCGTCGAGACAGCCCGACGCGTTGAAGATCACGCTGCTCTCCTCGCTTCGAGCACGGGCCCTTCGATGCAGAGGCGCTTCAGCTGCCCGTCGATCTCGACCGCGCAGCCGTAGCACGCGCCGTAGCCGCAGGCCATCGGCGCCTCGCAGGCCAGCTGGGCGTCGGGGGCGATCTCGGCGACGGCGCGGAGCATCGGCTCGGGCCCGCAGGCGAGGACGTCCCAGCCGGGCTCGATCAACTCGGTGACGTAGGTGGGCTCGACGACGACCTCGGCGCCGGGGAGCAGCGCGGCCGCCTCGGCGAAGCGCTCGCTGCGGAAGCCGAGCACGGTCCGGGCGCCGCCCAGCCTCTCCGCCAGGTACGGAAGCGGCGCGATCCCGATTCCCCCGCCGACGAGCAGCGGACGCTCGACGTCGAGGCGAAAGCCGTGGCCGAGCGGGCCGAGGAGGTCGAGCGCAGTCGCCGGGCCGCATCGCGGCGAGCGCCTCCGTCCCCGGGCCGACCGGGTCGATCAGGAACGCGAGCTCACCGGGCGGCGCGAGGCAGAGGCTCATCGGGCGCGGCAGCACCCGGCCCGGCGGTGAGAGCATGAAGAACTGGCCGGGCTCGCCCGGATCGAGGTCGCCGCGCTCTACGCGGAGCAGCGCGTACGAGCCCGACCGTCTCAACGGCGACGACCCTAGCCCGCGATCGCTGCAACGCGCTCCTGCAGGGACAGCGCCTGCTCGTGCCGCGCTCCCGCGATCGCAGCCACGGCCGCCGAGGCGCCGGCCATCGTCGTCACGCACGGGACACGCGCGGCCAAGCGCAGCCTCGCGGATCGTGTAGCCGTCCGAGCGCGCGCCGCTCCCGGCCGGGGTGTTGATGACGAGGTCGCAGCGCTCGCGCCGGATGAGGTCGACCACCGTGGCGCCGTCGCCCTCCTCCGAGACCTTGCGGACGGCCGTGACCGCGATCCCGGCCCGGGCGAGCGCGGCCGCGGTGCCGCCGGTGGCGAGGAGGCTGAACCCGAGCGCCGCGAGGCGCTCGGCGAGGAGGACCGCGGCCTCCTTGTCGGCGTCCGCGACCGAGAGGAACACGCGGCCGCTCGAGGGGAGCGGACGGCCGGCGGCGCTCTCGGCCTTCGCGAACGCGGTCGGGAAGTCGGCGGCGCTCGCCATCACCTCGCCGGTCGAGCGCATCTCGGGCCCGAGCACCGGGTCGGCGCCGGGGAAGCGGCCGAACGGGAAGACGGCCGCCTTGACGCTCACCTGCGCGGCGGTGCCCTCGCGGGGGAGCGCCAACTCGTCGAGTCGCGCGCCGGCCATGAGGCGGCACGCCGCGTCGATCAGGTTGACGCCGATCGCCTTGCTCGCGAACGGCACGGTCCGCGAGGCCCGCGGGTTCGCCTCGAGGACGTAGAGCTCGCCGTCGACGAGGGCGAGCTGGACGTTCACCAGCCCGACGACGCCGAGCGCCGGCGCGAGGCGGCGCACGACGTCGCGCACCTGCTCCAGCTCCGCGTCGCGAGCGAGATGGCCGGGAGCACGCAGGACGAGTCGCCCGGAGTGGACGCCCGCCTCCTCCACGTGCTCCATGACCGCGGCGACGTAGGTCCGCTCGCCGTCGCAGAGCGCGTCGACGTCCAGCTCGACGCGGCCTCGACGAACCGGTCGACGAGCACGCGCATTCCGCGTCGACGGCGGCGGCGACGTCGTCCGGGGAGTAGCAGACGCGCATCCGGCGTCCGCCGAGGACGTAGGACGGGCGCACGAGCACCGGGTAGCCGACCTGCTCCGCGGCCGCGACCGCCTCGTCGGGGCCGGTCGCCATCGCCCACGGCGGGCACCGCGATCCCGAGCTCGTCGCAGAGCGCGCCGAAGCGCTCGCGGTCCTCGGCGAGGTCGACCGCATCCTGCGGCGTGCCGAGGATCGCGTGCCCGGCCTGCTCGAGCGCGTGCGCGAGCTTCAGCGGCGTCTGGCCGCCGAACTGGACGGCGACGCCCGCGGGCTTCTCCCGGGCGCAGATCTCGAGCACGGCCTCGGCGTCGAGCGGCTCGAAGTAGAGCCGGTCGGAGGTGTCGTAGTCGGTCGAGACGGTCTCGGGGTTGCAGTTGACCATGACCGCCTCGTAGCCGAGCTCGCGGAAGCTCTTCGCCGCGTGGACGCAGCAGTAGTCGAACTCGATCCCCTGCCCGATCCGGTTCGGGCCCGAGCCCAGGATCAGCGCGACCGGCTTCTTCCCGGACGGAAGCGCCTCGTTCGCTTCGCCCCACGTCGAGTAGAGGTAGTTGGACGCGGCCTCGACCTCGGCGGCGCAGGAGTCGACGCGGCGGTAGACCGGGCGGACGCCGCAGGCGATCCGGCGCGTGCGCACGGTCGCCTCGTCGGTGCGCGCAGGTCGCGGCGATCTCGGCGTCGGAGAACCCGAGGCGCTTGACCGCGAGCCAGTCGTGCGCGACGAGATCGTCGCTGCAGCGAAGCCGCCCGAGGGCGCCGAGCGCACGGTCGAGCTCGCCGCGGAACCACGGATGGACTCCGTCCGGCAGATCCGGGTCGCGACCGGCCACGGCGTCTCGGACGCGGCGTCGAGCTCGCGGCTTCGCATCGCCTTGAGGAACGCCTCCGTGAACGTGCGGCCGATCCCCATCGTCTCCCCCACGGACTTCATCTGCGTGCCGAGCCGCGGGTCGGCGCCGGGGAACTTGTCGAAGGCGAAGCGCGGGAACTTGACGACCACGTAGTCGAGCGTCGGCTCGAAGCTCGCCGGCGTCGTCCCGGTCAGGTCGTTGGGATCTCGTCGAGCGTGTAGCCGACGGCGAGCTTGGCGGCGACCTTGGCGATGGGATAGCCGGTCGCCTTGCTCGCGAGCGCGGAGCTGCGCGAGACGCGCGGGTTCATCTCGATCACGCGGATGTCGCCGGTGGAGCGCTCGCGGGCGAACTGGATGTTCGAGCCGCCGGTCTCGACGCCGACCGCGCGCACGATCGCGGCGGCGGCGTCGCGCAGCTCCTGGTAGGCCTCGTCGGAGAGCGTCATCTGCGGCGGCGACCGTGACCGAGTCGCCCGTGTGGACGCCCATCGGGTCGAGGTTCTCGATCGAGCAGACGACGACCACGTTGTCGTTTCGGTCGCGGATCACCTCGAGCTCGAACTCGTCCCAGCCCGCGAGGTACTCCTCCACGAGCACCTGGCCGACCGGGCTCTCCTGGAGCGCCTTCTCGAGCGCGGCCGGAAGCTCCTCGGGCGTGAACGCGATGCCGCCGCCGTGGCCGCCGAGCGTGAACGCCGGGCGCAGCACGACCGGGAACGCGAGACCCTCGGGCAGGTCGTCGCCGATGCTCACGATCCGCGACTCCGGAACGTGCAGGCCGGTCGAGCGCACGGTGTCGCGGAAGAGCTCGCGGTCCTCGGCGCGCGCGATCACCTCGACGGGCGCGCCGACGAGCTCGATGCCCAGCTCGTCGAGGATTCCCTCCTCGGAAAGTCTCAACGCGAGGTTGAGGGCTGTCTGGCCCCCGAGCGTCGGCAGGAGCGCGTCGGGGCGCTCGCGACGGAGGACGTCGGCGACGCCCTCGAGGTCGAGCGGCTCCAGGTAGGTGCGATCCGCGAAGCCGGGGTCGGTCATGATCGTCGCCGGGTTCGAGTTGACGACGATCGTGCGGAAGCCCTCGGCCCGCAGCACCTTCAGCGCCTGGCTGCCGGCATAGTCGAACTCGCAGGCCTGGCCGATCACGATCGGGCCGCTCCCGATCAGGCAAATGCTGTGGAGGTCAGGCCGCCGCGGCATATCCCAGCTCCTTGACCCAGTCGGAGACGAACGCGCGGGCGTCGTGCGGGCCCGGGCTGGCCTCGGGATGGAACTGCACCGAGCGCGCGCCCAGGTCGGGCAGCGCGAGTCCCTCGACGGTGCCGTCGTAGAGCGACGTGTGCGTCACGACGGCGTCGCCGCCTTCCGCGACCGCGAAGCCGTGGTTTTGCGCGGTCACGAGCACGCGGCCCGTTCCGGTCTCGAGCACCGGATGGTTCGCGCCGCGGTGGCCGAAGCGGAGCTTGAACGTCTCGAACCCCGCCGCCTGGGCGAGCAGCTGGTGGCCGAGGCAGATCCCGAGGATCGGAACGCGGCCGAGCAGCTCGCGCACGGTCGCGACCTCATCCGTGAGTACCGAAGGATCGCCGGGCCCGTTCGAGAGCACGACGCCCTCGGTGCCCGGCGGCGAGCACCTCGTCCGCCGTGGCCGAATGCGGCAGCACCCAGACCGACGCGCCTGCGGCAAGCAGGCGCTCGACGATCGAGCGTTTGCAGCCGTAGTCGAGCACCGCGATCCGCGGACCGCCGCGACCGACGACGTAGCTCTCCGTCCTCGAGACCTCGGCGACGAGGTTGCGCCCCGCCATCGAGGGCTGCGCGCGCACCTGCTCGAGCACCGACGCCGTCGAGCACTCGCCCGAGACCGCCGCTGCCCGCATCGCGCCGCGCTCGCGCAGGTGCAGGACGAGCGAGCGCGTGTCGAGCTCGTCGAGCGCCACGACGCCCTGCCCAGAGAGCCAGTTCGTCCATTCCTCTCCCCCGGCCCGGCGCATGAGCACCGCGCGGGCGTGCGCGCGGCTCGACTCCGAGCGCGCCGGGGAGACGCCGTAGTTGCCGACCATCGGCGCCGTGAAGCAGACGAGCTGCTCTGCGAAGCTCGGATCGGTGACGACCTCCTGGTAGCCCGACATCGCGGTCGTGAACACGGCCTCGCCGAACGCGATCCCTTCAGCGCCGACCGAGCGGCCGGCGAACGTCGTTCCGTCCTCGAGGAGAAGGAAGCCGGTCATGCGGAGTAGGCCAGCCTTCCCGCGGCCACCGTGGCGACGATCTTCCCGGTGAGCCGCTCGCCGAGGAGCCACGAGTTGGCCGACTTCGAGCGGAAGCCGGATTCCTCGACCGTCCACTCGGCTCCCAGGTCACAGAGAACGAGGTTCGCCTCGGCGCCCTCGGCGACCGTCGGCGCCTCGAGCCCGTAGATCCGCGCCGGGCCTGCGCTCATCCGTTCCAGCAGAAGCTCCAGCGGGATGACGCCCGGCTCGACGAGTCGCGTGTAGAGCACCGCGAACGCCGTCTCGAGGCCGGTGACGCCGAAGGGCGCCGCCTCGAACGGGACTTCCTTCTCGTGCCGCGAGTGCGGCGCGTGGTCGGTCGCGATCGCGGCGATCGTCCCGTCGCGCAGCGCCTCGAGGAGCGCCTGGCGGTCGTCCTCGTCGCGCAGCGGCGGGTTCATCTTGGTATTCGAGTCGAGGCTGCGGACGAGCTCGTCGGTCGCGCACAGGTGATGCGGCGTGACCTCGCCGGACGCGGCGACGCCCTCCGCCTGCGCGCGGCGCAGCTCGTCCACCGATTCCCTGGCGGAGAGATGGAGCAGGTGCAGCGGTCGCTCCTCGTACCTCGCGAGCGCCAGATCGCGGCCGACCATGACGCTCTCGCCGATCGACGGCCAGCCGCCGAATCCGAGCTCGGCGCTCGTCACGCCCTCGTGCATGTGGCCGCCGCGCGTGAGGGTCTTCTCCTCGCAGTGGAGCGCGATCGGCGGACCGGCCGCGGCGCTGTACTGAAGCGCGCGGCGCAGGAGCCCCGGCGACGTGACCGGCTGGCCGTCGTCGGAGAACCCGACGGCGCCGGCGTGGGCGAGCTCGACCATCTCGGTCAGCTCCGACCCCGCCTGGCCCTTCGTGATCGAGGCCAGGAACCCGACCGGGATCTCGGCCTCGGCCCGGGCCTGCTCGACGAGCGAGCCGAGCACCGCGGCCGAGTCGACGACCGGATCGGTGTTGGGCATCGCGAGGATGGCGCAGTAGCCGCCCGCCGCCGCTGCTCGGGTGCCCGACACGAGATCCTCCTCGTCCTCGCGGCCCGGAGTGCGCAGGTGGACGTGCGGGTCGACGAAGGCCGGCGCGAGCAGAAGGCCCTCGGCTTCGATCACCCGGTGGCCGTTCGCGTCGAGGCCGGTTCCGATGCTCGGCGATCGTGCCGCCGTCGATGCGGACGTCGAGGACCTGGTCGAGGCCCTGCGTGGGATCGACGACGCGCGCGCCGCGCACGACGATGTCGTCCTTGGGACGGTTGGGCTGCAACGAGCATCAGGCCACCTCCTGGATCTCGGCGACCTTGACCCCGACCGGGCCGTGGGTGAGCAGGTCGTAGAGCACCGCCATGCGGACCGCGAGGCCGCTCTTCACCTGCGCCTCGATGAGCGCGTTGGGCGCGTCGGCGACATCCCCGTCGATCTCGACGCCGCGGTTCATCGGGCCCGGGTGCATGATCTTCTGGCTCGGCTTCACCCGCGCCGCCGTCACGCCCCACTCGGCCGAATATTCGCGGAGGCTCGGGACGTAGTTTGCGCCCTCGAGCATCCGCTCCTTCTGCATCCGCAGGACGTAGATCACGTCCGCGTCGCCGATCGTGTCGATGTCGTAGGACACCTCGCAGCCCATCGCCTCGATCCCGCGCGGGATGAGCGGCGGCGGGCCGACGAGCGTGACCTTCGCGCCCATGAGCAGGAACGCCTGGATGTCCGAGCGCGCGACCCGCGAATGCAGGACGTCCCCGACGATCGCGATGTGCATCCCGTCGAGCCGCTCGACGGATCCGAACTCCTCGACGATCGTGTAGAGGTCGAGCAGAGCCTGGGTCGGATGCTGCCGTTTCCCGTCGCCCGCGTTCACGATGTGCGCCTCGGTGAACTTCGCGACCAGCTCGGGGGCGCCGATCTCCGGGTGGCGGATGACGATGACGTCCGGGTCGTAGCAGCCGATCGTGAGCGCCGTGTCCTTCAGGGACTCGCCCTTGTCCACCGCGGAGCCCGTGGACTTGATCGACATGACGTCGGCCGAGAGGCGCTTCGCGGCGAGCTCGAAGCTCGACGAGGTGCGCGTGGACGACTCGTAGAACAGGTTCACGACCGTGCGCCCGCGCAGGGCCGGCAGCTTCTTCAGGTCGCGCTCGAGCGTGGCCGCGAACGCGCCGGCGAGCGTGAGCAGCCGTTCGACGTCGTCGCGCTCGAGGTCGGCGATCGAGATCAGGTGGCGCCGCTCGGGCGGACGCGGGGGCAGGAGCTCGTCGCGGGCGAGCGTGTGGATCTCAGCCATCGTCCCTCTCTTCGGTTGTGGAAACGAGAATCACGGCGTCGACCTCGTCGACCTCGACGAGCTGCACGTGGACACGCTCATCGTGGGAGGTCGGGAGGTTCTTGCCGACGTAGTCGGGTCGGATCGGCAGCTCGCGGTGGCCCCGGTCGACGAGGCAGGCGAGCTGGACGCGGTCGGGTCGCCCGTAGGCGAAGAGCGCCTCGATCGCGGCACGGATCGTGCGTCCCGTGTAGGGACGTCGTCCACGAGGATGCGGGTCATGCCCTCGAGCCCGAAGTCGAGGCTCGTCGCCCGCACGACGGGCTGCGGATGCACCGGCGCCTCGCCGTCGCGGACGTAGAGGTCGTCACGGTAGAAGGTGATGTCGAGCGTTCCGAGCCCGACCTCGGTGCCACCGTACTCGGCGATCAGGCCGCGCAACCGCTGGGCCAGCGGGACGCCCCGGGTGTGGATCCCGAGCGAGGGGCGATCTTGGAAAGGTCTGCGTTGCGCTCGACGATCTCGTGGGCGATCCGCTGAAGAGTGCGGGAGAGCGCTTCCGCGTCGAGCAGGGTCTTCTGGGTTTGAGCGGACGCAGCCACTCTCACGCTCCTTTCCGGTCTCTCTGGACCGAGTTAAAGGACTGGGCCGAGTATAAGCCGAAGGCGCGGACGGACGCGTTAGACCCTCGGTGCGCATGGCCGGCGTGTGTCGCCGGACGCGGACGCGTGGACGGTCTACGGTTCGCGCTTTTCCGCCGCGAGAACGAGCCAGTCGAGCGTCGTTTTCGAACTCGTCTGGAAGCTCCTCGGCGGACGCGATTCCGGCGGCGAGCTCCTCCTCGGTCAGCAGGTGGAGCGTCGAGATGAAGCGTCCGCGCAGGCGGCGGAGCGCCTCCTCGCGGGCCAGTGTCTTCGTCAGCGTGAGGCGGCGTGTCTCGGGTTCCGCGAAGCCGGCGGCGGTCAGCGCGGCGGTCAGCGTGGGCGGATCCGGGAAGCGGGCGCGGTCGATCTCCGCGACGCGCGGGATGAGCCGCGCGATCCACACGGTCTCGAAGTGGTCCGGGTGGAACGTGCCGATCGTGAGGCGGCCGCCCGGGGCGAGCACCCGCGCCGCCTCGGTGAACGCCGGACGGCTCGATGTGCTGGACGACCTGGCGCATGAGGGCCCCGTCGAACCAGCCGGCCTTGAACGGGAGCCGCTCGGCCTCGGCCAGCTTGAAGCCGCCGCCGGGGACGTGGCGGCTCTTTGCGACCGCGAGCATCTCGGCGGAGGAGTCGACGCCCCACGCACGGGCGCCACGGGCGGCGAGCGCCTCGGCGATGCGGCCGGTGCCGCAGCCGATGTCGAGGACCCGGCCGCGGTCGAGCCGGCCCAGCTCGACGAGCGCGTCGAGCACCGCCTCCCACACGGCGTCGCGCGGGCGCAACTCGTCGTAGCGCTCCGCGAGCACGGCGAACGGATCTGGATTAGGCACCGCTGGGATCGAGACTAGATCTCGCCGAGCATCTCGTCCGGCTCGGTGAGCGCCTCGATCGCGTCCTGTGCGGCCTCGGCGTCCTTGCCGTCCACGAGCACCTTCGTCGGAACGTCCTCGAGCTCCGTCGAGTGGTGCTCGACGGCCGGATGAACCTCAGACGTGATCCCCGCCGAGGAGAGGATCGCCTGGATCTCCTCCGCCTCCGCGACACTCGCTGCCACTGCTACTTGCACCATGTCCATCGCGGGCTCCCTCCTCCTGGCGTCCGAGTGCGCCGCCCTTGACGAGCGCCGGCGCGCCTCGTTCGGCGAACGGAATCTCGATCGTATCGAAGTCCCTGGGCACCACTGTCTCGGGGAAGACGTCGCGCGCCTCGCGGACGAGCTCGGGGCCGAAGTAGCGGTTCGACAGGTGCGTGAGGGCGAGGAGCTTCACGCCGGCGGCGAGCGCCAGCTCGGCCGCCCCGCGCGCGGTCGAGTGCGCCGTCTCGTCCGCACGGTCGCGCTCCTCGTAGGCGAAGCTCGCCTCGTGGACGAGCAGCTCGGCCTCGAGCGCCGCCTCGAGCACGCTGCGGGCCGGACGGGTGTCGCCGCTCATGACCACGCGCCTTCCCGGGCGCGGCGGGCCGAGCACCTGGTCCGGAGCGACCGTCGTCCCCATCGGGGAGCGTCACCTTCTCGCCGGCCTGGAGCGCGCCGAAGAGCGGGCCCGCGGGAACGCCGAGCGCGGTCGCCTTCTCCACGTCGAAGCGGCCCGGGCGGGGCAGCTCGACGAGCGCGTAGCCGACCGCGGTCGCCTCGTGGTCGACCGGGATCGTCTCGAGGCGGTAGTCATCGCGGTCGAGCGTCTCGCCGGGCTCGAGCTCGACCAGCTCGTACGGGTACGTGAGCTTCCCGAAGACGCGCCGCAGCGAGCCGAACAGGTCGGCGAGCCCGGGCGGCCCGTAGATCGTCATCGGGGTCTCGCGGCCTCGCAGCGCGAACGTCTTCATCATCCCCGGCAGGCCGAGGTAGTGGTCCGCGTGGTAGTGGGTCAGGAAGACCTCGTCGAGCTCCACGAGACCGATGGACGAGCGCAGCAGCTGCCGCTGCGTCCCTTCGGCGCAGTCGAAGAGCAGGCGCTCTCCCCCGCGCCGCACGAGCAGGGCCGACGGCGCCCGGCGCGCGGTCGGAGCCGAGGCGGAAGTGCCGAGAAAGACGACGTCGAGATCCACGCGCCCAGTCTAGGACGGTTTGACGAAAGAACCTCCTGCCGGGCCGCCGGTCCCCGGACCCTCAGTGAGGCAGCAGCAGGACCTCGCCTGGAGCGATCGCCGCACTCGGCATGTGGTTCCGCTTCTGGATCTTCCAGACCGCCTCGCGCGGGTCGCCGCCGTACTCCGCGGTCGCGATTGCCCAGAGCGTGTCGCCGGGCTGCACGACGTAGCGCTGCTCCGTGCCGGCGCTCGACCCGGGCCGGGCGGCCACGAGCAGTGCGATCGCGAGGAGAACGATGATTCCGAGCGTGATTTGGGACCGGTGTACGAACATACGTTCGCATGAGTAGCGGAAGCGGTCGGACGGACTACAGATCGACGATCCTGGGCGATCCGGCCTCGATCACGGCCATCGTGTGCGTGGGCGCGCCGCGCCGCTCGGTCGGGCTTCCCGGGTTCACGATCCACACGCCCTCATCGAGCGTCGCCTCGGGCCGGTGCGTGTGTCCGTACGCGACGAGCGCGCACCCGGGGAACCACGATCGCAGCCGTGCGTGTCGCCCGTTCGACGGTCCAGGATCGTGGACGAGGCCGACGCGCAGCCCTCCCACCTCGACGACCGCCCGCTCGGGCAGCGCGTCGCGAAGGGGCCACTCGTCCATGTTCCCGTGGACGGCGTGCACGGGCGCGAGCCCGCCGAGAACGTCGAGCACCGACGCCTCGGTGAAGTCGCCAACGTGAAGGATCGCCTCCGCCTCGCCGAGCAGCCGCACGCATTCCTCGGGCAGCCGCCGCTCGCCGCGCGGCATGTGCGTGTCGCCGAGGAGCGCGATCACCGGTCGAGGAAGCGGCCGTCCCGGTAGATGAGCTCGCCGTCGGCGTAGACCTCGCCCCCGCGCCGCAGGTCGCAGACCAGGTCCCAGTGCAGCGCCGGACGTTCGTCCCGCCGTGACTCGGGATAGGAGCGCGCCGAGCGCGAGGTGCACGGTCCCGCCGATCTTCTCGTCGAAGAGCGTGTTGCGCGTGAACTCGCGTGATGCGCGTCGTTCGTGCCGAAGGCGAACTCGCCCACGCGGCGCGCGCCGTCGTCCTGGTCGAGCATCTCGTCGAGGAACGCCTCGCCCTGCGCGGCGTGCGCATCGACGACCTCGCCGCCGGCGAAGCGCAGCCGACATCCTCGCACCTCGCGGCTCCGTGGAACTGCGCCGGGAAGCTGAACTTGATCGTGCCCTCGGCGCGCGTCTCCACCGGGCCCGTGAAGACCTCGCCGTCGGGGAAGTTCTCGCGGCCGTCGCAGGGATCCACGTGCGGCCGCCGACGCCGAGCGTGAGGTCGGTGTCCTCGGCGACGATCCGCAGCTCGCTCTTCGTGGAGAGCCATCGGCCGTTCGCCGAGGCGTTCGCCGAACGCCCGCCACATCGCCGACCGGATCGTCCTGGTCGAGGAAGCCGGCGCGGTAGACGAAGTCCTCGTAGTCGGCGAGCGACATGCCGGCGTCCTGCGCGGCGGCCGGGGTCGGGTAGAGCGTCACGAGCCAGCGCAGCTCCCCGGACGTGACCCGCTCGAACAGCCGGTCGGAGCGCGGCTTGCGCGCCTTGTGGGCGAGCGCCTGACGCGCCGGATCGGCGCCCGTCAGCGAGCGCGTGTTCACCTCGACTCGAAGACGATGCGGACGTTCGCATGCTCGATCTCGTGCGTGCGCGCCGGACTCAGCCAGCCGAGCTGCTCGTCGTTTCCCTCCTCGAGGAGCGCCTCGAGCGCGCCGTCGAGCGAGAAGCGCGCGTGCGGGTGTCCGCCGGCGGCCGACCGCGCGGACGCTCGCGCACGAGCGGCGCGGCGAGCGGCGTCGAGTCGATGAGCACCAGGTCGCCCGGCTGGACGGCGGTGGAGTACCCGATGGCGACCTCGGCAAGCCGCTCGACCCGGGGATCAGGCACGGCCGCCCGCGGCGACTTCCACGGTGGCGGGATCCTCGAGGAACACACCGGCCTTCCAGACGAGCTCGCCGTCGGCGTCGACCTCGCCGTCGGCGCGCAGGTCGCAGACCAGGTCCCAGTGGAGCCCGGACGAGTTCTCGCCGCCCGCCTGCGGGAACGAGCGCCGAGCGCGAGGTGCATCGTGCCGCCGATCTTCTCGTCGAAGAGGGTGTTGCGGGTGAAGCGGTCGATCTCGTAGTTCGGGCCGATCGCGAACTCGCCGGCCGTGCGCGCGCCCTCGTCGGTGTCGAGCAGCGTCGCGCAGGTACGCTCGCCGCGCACCGCCTAGGCGTCGACGACCCCGCCGCCCTCGAAGCGCAGGCGGACGTCCTCGACCTCGTGGCCCATGGTAGACCGCGGGGAACGTGAACCGGATCTCCCCCTCCGTACCGGTCTCGGCGGGGCTCAGAAGCACCTCGCCGTCGGGCAGGTTGCGCCCGCCGGCGCACGACTCCCAGGTGCGCCCTCGACGTGCACGCGCAGGTCGGTGTCCGGCCGAGCGACGCGCAGCTCGCGCACGCCGGCGAGCTCGATCGGCCGCGCGTGCGCGATCGGCCTGCGCGGGCGCCAGTCGGCGCTCGGGCTCGTCCTCGTCGAGTGGCAGGCGGCGTACACGAAGCGCTCCTAGCTCGTGGCCCATGCCGCGCGTTCTGGGCGTGCGCGTGCCGTCGGGATAGAGCGTCCCGCCCCAGCGCAGCTCGCCGGCCGCCTCGCGCTCCCTGCGCGCGATTCGAGGGCTGTGCGCGCGGCGCGCGCGATACGGCCTGCTGTGGCGATGCTCGCCGCGCTCGAGAGCGAGCCGTGTTCGACTCCGACCAGATGGTCGCGAGTCGCGTCGAGCTCGTCTCGATCTCGCTGCCACTGGAGTGGCGCGACGTAGGCGACCTGCTCGTCCGTGCCCGTGCTCGAGCAGGACCTCGAGGAGCCCGTCGGCGCCGATGTCGCGTACGGGTAGCACCGCGCGAGCGCCGCGCGTACAGGCGCGAGCGCGAGCTCGACGAGCGCGTCGAGCGCGTCGATGCCGCAGAGACCTGGCCCGTTGCTCGGCAGCCCGAGCGAGTAGTCGACGAGCGAGGCTCGCGAGTCGGGTAACGCGTGGCGGTCACGCGTCTTATAGCGGATCGACACGCGGCCGAGGACCGCGTCCAGCAGGCGCTCAGCGCCGAAGCGCACAGGGTCGTCGCACGGCAAGCCCGGTCTCGTCCTCGACCGCCGCGATCGCGCGCCCGCGCCTGCCGTCCTCGTCGAGCCGCGCGTGTTCAGCGCGATCGCGACGACCGGCGCCGGGCGCGCGGCAAGGCGAGCGCGCTCGTGGAGGTCGACGAGCTCGGCGAGCGGCGGGATCGGAGCGCCGGGCAGCCCTCGATCTCGGTCTGCCTCGGCGCACGTGGCAGAGCACGAGCGCGTGCGGCGCGCTGCCGTGCAGGAGGCCGAGCGTGACGCCGGAGTAGAGCGGGTGCAGGATCGCGCCCTGGCCCTCGACGAACAGGAGGTCGCCGCGCTCGGCGCCCTCGAGCACGAGCCGCTCGGCCGCGCCGGCGACGTAGTCGGCGATCACGTGGTCGACGGCGATGCCCCAGCCCGCGATCGCGATGCCGGTCTGGCCGGTGGGCACGAAGACCGCGCAGCCCGCGCGCGCCGCGCCGCCGCGGTCGAGCTCGAGCGTGACGGTCATCTTGCCGATCGCGCAGTCGGAGCCGACCGTGTGCACGACCGCCGCGCCGTGCCCGAGGCCGCGCCGCTCGGCGTCAGGCCCGCGGGCGGCGGCGGAGGTCGCGCAGCTCGAGCCGCGCCCGGCGGCGACCGCGACGAGCTCGGGATCGCGGCCGAGGCTCGTGTGCAGCCCGCCTCGACGTCGAGGCCCGCTGCGAGCGCCTCGAGCGAGCGCGCTCCACTCCGGCGGGCAGCTTGCCGCCCGCGGGCGCGACGCCGACGAGCGCGTGCGCGGCCGACGGCGAGCGCCTCGTCGACGGTGCCGACGACGGGAACGGCTCGTAGCTCGTCGCCCGCGTGCTCCGAGTCGACGACCGCGACGACCTCGCGCTCGCCGTAGCGGATCAGGCCGCGCGCGGTCTTGCCGTGTGCGGGTCGGCCGAGAAGCCCTCGCGAGGACAGCTACGCGCTTCGTCGGACACCCAGGCCGGGCTGCGTCGGAGGGCACCTGGACGCCGTCCTCGAGCCCGACCCCCGGCCACGGGTCGTCCGCGAGGAGGCAGGTGCCCGTCGAGGTCGACGAAGTCGCAGAGCGACGCGAACTGCGCGCCGCCGCGATGCCGAGCGCGGACTCGATCATGCAGCCGAGCATGACGCCGAGCCCGAGCGCCGCGCGGCCGCGGACCATGCGCACGCGCCTCGCGGATGCCGCCCGTCTTGGCCAGCTTGAGGTTGACGCCGTCGCGCGCTCGGCGCAGCGCGGCGACGTCGGCAGCGTGTGGCAGTCCTCGTCGACGAAGAGCGGGATGCGGCGACGGCGGCGCAGCTCGGTGCCCGTCGCGGTCGCCGCGCCGGGAACGGCTGCTCGATGAACTCGACGCCGAGCTCGGCGAGCGCCGGCGACGCTCGAGCGCCTCGTCGAGCGTCCCAGCCCTCGTTGACGTCGACGTGAAGCGGCAGGTCGCGACGCCGCGGACGGCGCGCACCCGCTCGAGGTCGCCCGTCCGCCGCCGAGCTTGAGCTTCAGCCGGCGGAACGCGGCGGCCGACGCGCTCGGCCCGCCGGGCCATGTCGTCGGATCGTCGAGCCGATCGTGTACGACGTCGCGGCCGTGCGCGGCGAGCCCGAGCAGGCGCCACATCGGCTGCCCGACGAGCTTGCCGCCGAGGTCGTGGAGCGCGCAGTCGACCGCCAGCCTCGCGCGGCCGACTCGCCCGGGCCTGGCGCAGGCGCGTCCTCGATCGCCTCGAGCGCGAACGGGTCGTCGCCGAGCGCGTCGTCCGCGTCGTCGAGGAACGCCGACAGCCGACTCGACGGACTCGCCGTAGTGCTCCTGTGGCGCGCCTCGCCGTCGCCCGACGACGCCGTCGTGCTCGATCTCGACGACACGACGCTCCTCGGTCGGTCGTCAGCGTGAGATCGAGAACGGCTCGCGGAGCGCAGCGTCACTGTCCGGTGGGTCAACTTCACGGCGGTAGACTAAGGCTCCTACGCGCCTGTAGCTCAGGGGATAGAGCGTGCGCCTCCGGAGCGCAAGGTCGCAGGTTCGATTCCTGCCAGGCGCATCGCATGGGCCGGTGGCGGCGAGCAGCGCCGGTCGAGTCGCTACCTTGTGGCGGCATGCGGGGGGTCGCGCAGCTGACAGGAGCGGTAGTCCTGGCGGGAACGCTTGGCGTCGGAACGGCGCAGGCCGCGTTCCTCGCTCCGCCTGCGACGACGCCGACGATCGCCGCGGCCGCCAAGGGCCGGCTCGCGCTCGTCTCGCCCACGACCGGGATCCGCGTCGTCCTTCCCGAGGACGCGTCGCAGCCGTCCTGGTCGCCGAACGGGCGCACGGTCGCGTTCGTGCGCGGCGACGACATCTACACGCTCCAGATCCAGACGAACACGCTGAAGCGGCTCACCAACACGCCGAACGCCGACAGCGGCCCCGCCTGGTCTCCGAACGGCGCCGAGATCGCCTGGAGCGCCAACAATGACATCCGCGCGATGAACGCGAACGGCAACTCGTCAAGCGCCTCGTCGCCGGCGGCGCGAGCCGTGAGCTCGAGCCCGCCTGGCACCCTGACGGCGCGCAGATCGTCTTTGCGACCGACCGCGACGGGAACTGGAACATCTACTCCGTCAACGTCTCGACCGACGTGCAGAGCCCGGTCGTCCAGACGGCCGGAGATCAGCGCGACCCGGCCGTGTCTCCGAACGGCGCGCAGCTCGCATACTCATCTCGCAGCTCCGGGAACACCGACATCTGGGTTTCCACGATCGCGGGCGCTGCCACGCGGCTCACGACCGTGAAGGCGACGGATGCGCAGCCGACCTGGTCGCCTTCCGGTGGGCGGATCGCGTTCTCGAGCAACCGCAAGAACGGCGCGAGGATCTGGGACGATGGACCCCGGGCGGCGGCGACCAGAAGGTCGTCAAGGGCGTCCCGGGAAGAAACGACTTCCACCCCTCGTGGTCGAACGCGCGCTCGACGCGCCTCCTACCGCTCCCGGGCGAAACGCTCCCGGATCTCGACCAGCGCTCCCCGGCCGGGCTCGTCGTCGTGAAGCTCCACGGGCACTGGCACCTCGGCTTCGACTCCGCGGTGGACAGCGTCGGCACGGGGCCGCTCTGGGATCCGCGGCACCCGGCCCAACGTGACCGTGAAGCAGATGCGGGCCGACCAGCTCGTCGAGCTCAAGAGCGGCAAGGTGCGGCGCTACCGAAAGATCGGCTCGCTCCACTACGAGGCGCACCAGCCGCACTACCACTGGCATTTCGAGCCGTTCGAGCGCTACGAGCTGCGGCGGGCGTCCGACTTCGCGATGCTCGTCCGCGACCGTAAGAGCGGCTTCTGCCTCGCCGACCACTATGGCGGAGCGTGGGGTCGCGTCAAGGGCGAGGGCCCGCCGCGCTTCCTCGGCAACTGCCAGGCCGGCAACACGCGCGCGAAGCGCGTCGATCAGGGCTCATCGATCGGGCTACACCGACCGCTATCCGGCGCTGTTCCACGGCCAGGACGTGCGGCTCACGGGGGTGCCGGCGGGAACCTACGTGCTCGTCCACCGCGCAAATCCGGCGCGGTTCTCCAAGGAGCTGCGCTACGACAACAACGCGGCGTCCGTCCGCATCAGGCTCCGCTGGCCCAACGGGAAGAGCGTCGAAGCCGACGATCTTCGCGTCCTGAAGGTCTGCCAGACCAGCCAATTCTGCGGCTGACGGGCCCCGCAATACGCGGGTAGAATCAAGCGGAGAATGCTCGTTAAGGACGAACCGCTAAGTACGTATGGCCAGGCCGACGCTTCCCCGGCCCCGCATCCTGCGGGGAACCGCACGCCCGCCGGGCGCGGCCGCCGCACGTCCTGAACCGCGCATCGCGGAGCTTTCCGCCAACGGACTCACCTGGATCCTCGTCGACCAGCCGACGACCGAGGAGGCGGCGCTCGTCGCCGAGCGCTTCGGCTTCCACGAGCTCGACGTCGAGGACGTCCTCTCGAAGCGCCAACGGCCGAAGATCGACGAGTACCCGGACTACCTCTTCGTCGTCCTGCATTTCCCGGTGTACGACAAGCGGATCCAGCGCCTGAACGCCGGCGAGCTGGACATCTTCCTGGGCCCGGACTTCCTGATCACGCTGCCGACGGTGGAACTGCTCCCCGTCACGCGCCTGTTCCGCCGTTGCGAGGGAGGACCACCGAGCTCCGCGAGCAGCTGTTCTCGAAGGGCTCCGGCTACCTGCTCTACCACGTGCTGGACGACCTCTTCGACTACTGCTTCCCGATCCTCGACAAGATCGGACACAAGCTCGACCGCACCGAGGACGAGATGTTCGAGGGCCGCTCCGAGGAGATCGTGCGCGACATCTCCAACGTGAAGCAGGAGATCATCTCGTACCGCAAGATCATCAAGCCGGAGCGCTCCACGCTGCGCTCGCTCGAGCGGCACGTCGAGCGCTTCCTGCCGCAGGACCTCGAGCTCTACTTCGACGACATCGTGGACGCCGCCGAGCGGATCTGGGACCTGCTCGACAACTACAAGGAGGTGGTCGAGGCGCTCGAGGGCACGAACGAGTCGATCATCTCGCACCGCCAGAACGACACGCTCCGGTTCCTGACGCTGTCTCAGCGTGATCCTGCTGCCGCTGACGCTCCTCACGGGCTTCCTCGGTATGAACGTGCAGTTCCCCGGGGAGGGACACGGTCGCCGCCTTCTGGGTGATCGTCTGCGTGATGCTCGGCCTCGGGCTCGGGCTGCTCGGCGGTTTCCTCTGGAAGCGCTGGCTCTGACGGTCACGTGAGCCGAGACGACCTGGGCGAGGAAGAGGTCGAATCCCGCTGGGAGGCGGCGCCGGCGGTCGCGCTCGTCATCTTCCTCCAGGTTCTCCTGGGCGTGGTCAGCCGGGCGAAGGGCTGGGATCTCTGGGAGCTGCCCTGGTGGGTCTGGCTCGTCACCGTCGTCCCCGAGGTAGCGCTGTTCGCGCTGCTCGCCTGGAACCGGCCGCGGCTCGCCCTCGAGCAGTCGGGCTACCGGCGAACGGTCGCGCTGACGTTGCTTTTCGGCGTCATCAGCGCGACGAACGCACTCCTCCTTGCGGCGCTCATCGCCTCGATCGTGCGCGGCGACGAAACGAGCGGCGGCGAGCTGCTCCTCAAGGCGCTCGCCGTGTGGACGACGAACGTGATCGCGTTCGGCGTCTGGTACTGGGAGATCGACCGCGGCGGGCCCGTTCGCCGGCTCGCCAAGTACCCGCCGCCGCCCGACTTCCAGTTTCCGCAGATGGAGAACCCGGAGCTCGCCGAGCCGGACTGGCAGCCGCACATCGTCGACTACCTCTACGTCTCGTTCACGAACTCGATCGCGTTCAGCCCAACCGACGCGATGCCGCTCACGCGGCGCGTGAAGCTCCTCATGCTGGCCGAGTCCTCGATTTCGTCGGTCACGATCCTGCTCGTCGCGGCGCGCTCGATCAACATCCTCGGTTAGCGCGTGGTAGAAGCACGCTGATGCGACAGCTCTGGGCGCCGTGGAGGCTCGAGTACATCCGCTCGGCGGACGCCGACGACGGCTGCGTCCTGTGCCGCGCGGTCGCGGCCGACGACGCCGAGGGGCTCGTCGTGCACCGCGGTGAGCACGCCCTCGTCCTCGTGAACAAGTACCCGTACGCGTCGGGGCACCTGATGGTCGCGCCGTACCGGCACGAGAGCGAGCTGGGCGACCTGACCGACGAGGAGGCACTCGAGATCCACCGGCTCGCGTCGGCGGCGATCGGGACGCTCGCCCAGGAGATGCAGCCGCAGGATTCAACCTCGGCTGGAACCTGGGGCGGATCGCCGGCGCAGGCGTGGTCGGGCACGTCCATCTCCATGTGGTGCCGCGCTGGGCCGGCGGACGCGAACTTCATGCCCGTGCTCGCCGACGCGAGGGTGATCCCGGAGTCCCTCGAGGCGACGCGGGCCGCGCTGGCCGCTGCCTGGCCCTAAGCGACGGGGGTTTCCTCGCGAGTACCAGGGAGGCAAACCCCCACCCTGGTTCAAACACTAAATGGGAAATCCGCGCGTGTGACGCGCCCGAGATGCGCCGACTTCCCGGCGGGTTCGTGCCAATTCTCCGCGCGAGGTGTTGCCATAGGATGGCCGCATGACGCTCCTCCCAGGCGTGTTCAAGGCCTACGACGTCCGCGGGCTTCTACCCCGGCGAGTTGGACGAGGACGGCGCCTACCGCATCGGTCGCGGCTTACGCCGAGCAGTTCGAGCCGAAGCGCATCGCGGTCGGCCGCGACATGCGCGTGTCCTCTTCCGGGCCATGGCCGCCGCGTTCGTCGAGGGCGCGGCCGACGCGGGCGTCCGACGTCGTCGACATCGGCCTCGTCGGGACGGAGATGCTCTACTTCGCCGTCTCCCGAGCTCGGCCTGCGACGGGGGGCGCGACCATCACCGCGTCGCACAACCAGTACACGGGGATGAAGATCGTCCGGCGGGGCGCGCTACCGGTCGGCGGCGACTCGGGGCTCCTCGACATCCGTGAGCGCGCCGAGCGCGGGTTCGGCGACCCGGCCGTCCGTGGCGAGATCACGCAGCACGACATCTACCCCGCGTTTGTCGACCGCGTCCTCTCGTTCATCGATCCGGCCGAGGTGAAGCCGCTGCGCGTCGTGATCGACGCGGCCGACGGCATGGCGGGCGCGATGCTGCCGCCTATCCTCGACCGGCTGCCCGTCGACGCGGTCCGCTGCTTCTTCGAGCCAGACGGCACGTTCCCGAACCACGAGCCGAACCCGCTTCTCGAGGAGAACCGCGACTTCATCGTCGCCAAGGTGCGCGAGGAGAACGCCGACCTCGGGATCGCGTTCGACGGCGACGCCGACCGCTGCTTCTTCGTGGACGGAACGGGCGAGTTCGTCCCCGGCGACTTCATCACCGCGCTGCTCGCCGAGCGTCTCCTCGCGGCCGAGCCCGGCGCCAAGGTCATCTACGACGTCCGCGCGAGCTGGGCCGTGCCGCACACGATCGAGCGCCTCAGCGGCATCGCGCTCGTAAATCGCGTCGGTCACGCCTTCATCAAGCAGCGCATGCGCGCCGAGGACGCCCTCTTCGCCGGCGAGGTGTCCGGTCACTACTACTTCCGTGACTTCAGCCAGGCCGACTCGGGCACCGTGCCCGCACTGCTCATGCTCGCGCTCATCTCCGGCAGCGGGAAGACGCTTGCCGAGCTGCTCCAGCCGTTCCGCGAGCGCTACTTCCTGTCGGGCGAGATCAATACGCCGGTCCCGGACGTGGCGCTCAAGCTGCAGGAGGTGAAGGAGCACTTCCGCGGCGAGGGCCAGGTCTCGCACATCGACGGGCTCGAGATCACCGCCGACCAGTGGCACATGAACGTCCGCCCCTCGAACACCGAGCCGCTCCTGCGGCTCAACCTCGAAGCGCTCGACCAGCAACTGATGGAGCGCAAGCGCGATGAGGTTTTGGCCGTCATTCGGGCCTGAGTCGCGCGTTGCCGCGCAGGCGACGACGCACTGCCTGACCGGCTGCGCGATCGGCGAGGTGCTCGGCTTCGCGATCGGCACCGCGCTCGGCTGGTCGAACCTCGCGACCATCGCGCTCGCAATCGTCCTCGCCTACGCGTTCGGATACGCGCTCACCATGCGCTCGCTGCTTCGCGCCGGCGTCGCGTTGCGGCCCGCGCTTGGCGTCGCCTTCGCCGCGGACACGGTCTCGATCACCGTGATGGAGATCGTGGACAACCTCGTCGTGCTCGCGATTCCCGGCGCGATGGACGCCGGCTCGGTGACGCGCTCTTCTGGGGCTCGCTCGCCCTCGCGCTCGCGATCGCCTGGGTCGCCGCGTTCCCGGTCAACAAGTGGCTGATCGGGCGGGGCAAGGGCCACGCCGTCGTGCACGCGCACCACCACTAGAAACGCGGAGGGCGGGCCCTAAGGCCCGCCCTGGCGGTGCTTGCTGTGAACGACCTGCTACGGACGCAGGAGGTAGCCCATCGCGCGGCCCATGATCTCGTTGCGGCTCGCGGGGGTCGAGATGCCCTCGAAGCCGAAGCCCATGTACAGCGAGTCGTTCGTGGCAACGACCGCGCCCTCCGGGAACCCGGCCGCGCCGATCGCCTCGAAGTCGTTCGCGTTCGCCGCCGAGCCCGCCGGCGAGCCGGGCACCGCCCACCCGTCGAGGCCGGACTCGAACGACGTCGACGTGCCGTCCGGGTACGTGACGTCGTCGACGAAGACGCCGAGTCCCTGCGTGGCCCAGTCGCTCACGTACGAGATCGAGACCTCGACCTGGCTGGCCGCGCGAACGCGGCGAGGCTCACCTGCCACTGCTGCCAGCCGCCCGAGTCGCCCGACGCCGCGTTCCATGCGCCGGTCGTGCCGGTTCGGGTGCAGGTCCCCGCTCCGTCGCGTCTGGTAGTGGTCGAGGAACGGATGCAGCGTGTTCCATCCTGAGGGACAGCTCTCGCCGGTCGCCTGCGTGTGCCCGTTCAGGTCGGGCAGCGTCGTCCAGTCGTCCTGGCCCACCGTGTGCGCCTCGACGAACGTGGTCCCAGTCCAGCTCGGTGTTGTACGACGTCCAGAACGACAGGTCGCCGCCGGCCGACGGCACGGTGAACGTGCGGGAGAGCCGCTTGTACGACACGTCGGCGATGTGCGAGTAGACGTACTGGCTGCCGGTGTGCGGGTCGAACGGCCCGCCCGGCCGGTCGTACTTCGCCACGACCCAGCTCTCGAACTGCGGGTACTTGGCCGACCGGGAGGATTCCGCTCGTCGTGATGAACGAGCTGGCCACGCTCTGGTTGTCCGCGCTGTCGGCGCCGTTGATCGTCCAGGTCGCGGCGGCTCGAGCGGGTTCGCTACCCCGTTGAGCGCCAAGACGTCGCCGTCGTCATCAGGCCGGCCCGTAGTTCACGAGGTACGCGCCGAACCAGTACTCCAGCACGTCGTTCTGCCCGTCGCCCGAGCCGAACGTCGCGAGGCAGCGGGCGGTCACCGCGGGGTCGGCGGGCACTCCCGTTCGCCGCGGTCGGGTCGTAGAACTGCGTGCCGAGCGTCGGCGTGAACTGCGCGCCGGCGTTCTTGCCCGTAAAGAGCACGCGGCCGCCCTCGTTCATGTACTCACGCATGTTCAGCATCTCGTCCATCGCCAGCCGCGACGCGTTCCCGGCGCCCCAGCCCGGCTCACGGGTGACGGTGTCGTCGCCCGTGTACCAGATCACCGCCCGGTAGTGCGACAGCACGCCGAGGTCGTCGGGCGCCGTGCGGCCGTTGGCGTCCACGTCGTAGACGTCGGCCGTCGCCGTTCGCGGCCAGCGCGTCCAGGTAGTACTCAGGTAGTGCGGGCCGGTCGTCTGCACCGGCGACGCGCCGGTGTAGTCCTCCGCTGCGACGACGAGCACCCTGTTCTGCGTCGTGCTCGGAACGGTGTAGGTGAAGGACGGGCTCTTGGACCTTCTTGTTCCGTGGTGGGCGGCATTGCGCCACCACTTCTGCGGCCGTTCCAGGGGGCCGCCTCGAACCACACCTCGACGGTGTCGCCCGCCTTGGCGCCCTTCACGTGACTCTGGACGACGTGGTAGTACACGTCGGTCTTCGCGCCGTAGCGCTCGCCACCGTTGTACTCCGTCGGTCTCCTGCGACTTCTCCTTGCCGCCGTTGATGCGGTACTTGAGGTCGACCTTGCCGACGTCGCGGAGCGCCAGCACCCGCACCGTCTGCGGATCGCCGTAGGAGACCGCGAACTTGAAGTTGGCGAGCGGCAGGCCGGCCTTGAACGTGTCGTCGCTCTCGAGGTAGAACGGCTTCGTCTCGATACCGAGGTGTGACATCGGATGCCGCAGGGATCCGGCCGACGTCGACGACGTCCTGTGCGAACGGCAGCACCTTCTCGAACTCGCCCTGCACGAGCCCCTCGTCGTCCGGGAACACGAAGCCGCAGCCGGAACAGCCCTCCTCCAGCTCCGGCGTCCAGGCGAGCGTGCCGGCGCGGAGGTGGGCGAAGTCGGTCGACTCGCCGTTCGTCACGTAGAGCACGTCCGACCGCGGTCCCGGGATAGAAGTCGGGGATCGACGGGTTGGTGAGGTTCCCCGACAGCGCGTAGTAGATCGGGTCGTCCGCCGAGGGGGTGCCGATCTGCCAGCCCTCCGGGTACAGCAGGTACGGCCCGTACGAGTGGAAGTTGACCTGGAACGCGAACTCGACCTCTGTCGAGGAGCCGCATCATCGCCTCGGTCTCCGGCTCCGACCCCGCGGACGGCCCGCGGTAGGTATCGCTGGAGGTGACGCTCGAGGAGCCCTCCTCGTCGTAGTTCCAGTGCTCCGGGTAGTTGCGGTTCGGGTCGACGCCGTCTCCGACCTCGGTCGTCCCGTTGCCGTTGTTGTCACGGAGGTTCTTGCGCCAGAGGCCTCGTGTCGGGGCTCTGGAACGTGTACTGGTAGCCGTCCGGGTTCATCACCGGGACGAACCACAGCTCGGTCGTCCCGAGCACCTTGCGGACGTCCTTGTTCTTCGCGCGGTACTGTCGACGTACCAGCGCAGGATCCGCCGGTCGGTCTCCGGCGCGATCCACTCGCGCGCGTGCTGCGTCGCGCTGAACAGCACGGCGGGCTTGTTGCCGTCCTTCCGCCAGTTGGCGTCGTCCGTCAGCTTGATTCCCCAGATGATCCGGCCCTGGCCGGTGCGCCCGATGTACTCGAGGGACGCGATGTCCGGGTTGTGGCGGGCGATGCGCTTCATCTCGGCCGCCATGCCGTCCGGCCCGTCGTAGTCGATCCAGACGTTGTAGCCGGTCGACTTTTGCAGGGCGGCTTCCTGGCGCGCCGTGCGGCCGAACTTGTTCCGCACGAGCGAGACGTAGATGCCGTCGCCCTTCAGCGCCTGTCGCCTGTGCGGACGAAAGCACCATGGTGATCTTGAAGTCGCGCCGACCTGGTCGGCGGACGCGATGTCCGTGCCCTTCGCGAGCAAGTCCGAATAGGTCGCTCGACGAGACCGTCGCGCCGTAGAAGTCGAGTGAGACGTTCGACTTGACGGCAGCGCCGGCGGTGCCGACTGCGAGTAGCGCGACGGCCGCAACGTGCAAGCGCAGCCACGCGCGAACGTGGTGTCATCTCCCCTCCCCTTGTAGGAGATCGGTGTTACGAAGCAACTTTCCCTAGGTCGCAAGGGAAGCACACTGCCGTTGTCAACGCAAACGTGTACGGCGGGTAGCATCGCGGCCGTGAGCCTTTCCTTCGGCCACCCGTCGGGACGGCGCCCGCCGTTCAAGTTCTCCGCGTACACGCGCGTGGGCTTCTCGGACACCGATGCGCAGGGAATCGTCTACTACGGCCGCTACCTCCCCTACTTCGACTACGCGCGGGTCGAATACACGCGGCACCTGGGCCTTTTGAGCCAGGATCTGGCAGGGTGCGACTTCGTCATGAGCGCCTGCCACGTGGTCTACGAGGCGCCGGCGCGCTTCGACGATCTCCTGGAGGTCTTCGTGCGCACGAAGCGCATCGGCCGGTCGAGCCTGACCACCGAGTACGCTGCGGTCCGCGTGTCCGACGACACCCTCATGTGCACCGCCGAGCAGACGCTCGTCCTCGTCGATTTCGAGGCCCGCCGGCCCGAAGTCGATCGACGAGAGCTATCGCGCCGCGATCGAGCGGTTCGAAGGCGCCGACCTCGAGGCCGCGGTCGCGGGATGACGAGCGCTGACGACTACCGCAGCGCCCTCGAGGCGATAGACCGAGTTGTAAATCGCGAGACCGAGGCCGACGAGGTGCTCCGCCAGACGGTCGAGCTCCTCGCCGAGCGGTTCGAGCACTACTCGTGGATCGGGATCTACCTCGTCGAGGGCGAGGATCTCGTCCTCGGCCCGTGGAAGGGCCCCGAGGCGACCGAGCACGTCCGCATCCCGATCGGCGAGGGCATCTGCGGCGCGGCGGCCGCGACCGGCGTCACCGAGCTCGTCGACGACGTGCACTCGGACGAGCGCTACCTCTCGTGTTTTCCGTCTACGCGCAGCGAGATCGTCGTGCCGATCGCATTCGAGGACCAGGTCGTCGGCGAGATCGACATCGACTCGGACAAGCCCGCCGCCTTCGGCGAGGACGACCGCGACTTCCTCGAGCGGGTCGCGCTGCTCATCTCCCAGCACACGCTGGTCGCCTGGGACACCGGCGGCGTCGCGTGGTCCGACGCCTAGCGCGGGCGAGGCGCACAGAAACGCACGCAAATCGCACGGTTTCGTGCAGCTTGTCCAAGTTGCAGACTGTTACTAGGGCAGGAGCCCCGCAACCCCAGGCTCCATGCGAGATCGGAGCGCCCGACCGAGCTAGTAGCAGACTGTTACTAGTGTGGGCTCAGGCCTCGCGCGACGCTTCTGCGAGGAGCTGCTCGGCCTCGACGACCGGGTCGCCCTCGGGCGCGGTCGCGACCGTGTTGCGGCCGCTGAACTTGGCGCGGTAGGCGGCGCGGTCGGCCAGCGTGATGAGCTCCTCCGGCGAGCCGCCCGCGGGGACGGACGCAACGCCGACCGACACGGTCAGCCCGAGCTCGGTCCCGGCCCGCTCGACCTGGGCGCGAATCCGCTCCGCCACGATCTGGGCGCCGTCGACCGACGTGTGGGGAAGGAGGACGCAGAACTCGTCGCCGCCGAAGCGCGCGGCGATGTCGTACTCGCGGGTCGCGGCGAGCACCGCCTTCGTGACCTGGAGCAGCGCCCGGTCGCCCGCGAGGTGCCCGTGCTGCCCGTTGATCCGCCGCAGGTGATCCACGTCGATCATGAGGAGCGAGACCGGGTAGTTGAAGCGGCCGGCCCGCTGGAGCTCCGTCTCGAGCATGGCGTTCAGGTGGCGCATGTTGAAGAGGCCCGTCTTCGGCTCGATCCGTGACGCCGCCACGAGGCTCGGGATCTCGAGCGAGCGGTAGGCGAGCGCGAGCGGCAGCGCGAGGCAGCGCGACCAGGCTCAGGGACGTTTCCGCCAGCGCGGCGCCGAGCGCGCCGATCGAGAGGAGGCCTGCGTCGATCAGCACGCAGTCGGGCCGGATCGTGTCCCGGATCGCCACCCCGCGGGCCAGGCGGAGCATCACGGCGAGCACGACGTACTGGACGACGAGGAACGTGGCGACGCCCGCGAGGGCTCCCACCGTCCAGGCGACCGCGCCGCCCGTCGCGATGAGATCGAAGACCACCCGGGCGGCCAGCGCAGGGCCGACGAAGTTCGCGGCGTTGAAGACGGCGATGTACCAGGGCACGCGCGTCCGGATCCATTCGGGGATGAACGCCGCGGCAATCGCGGCCGCTGCCAGGAGCGGCGGCAGGATCAGCGCGGCCGTGAACATCGGGGCGAGCGAGAGCGCCGAGCCCTGGTGCTTCTCGCGGTCGCGTGACAGCTGATGGACGAACGCGATCAGCGGCAGCAGCACCGCGAACGCGATCCAGTCGGAACGCGTCGGGTCGGTCGGCGTCGTCAGCGCGACGACCGTGGCGATCGTCGCCCAGACGACGGCGAACTCGAACGCGGCTGCGGACGCGCTCAGGCCGGACGACCGTTGTAGAGCCGCAGACTCCATGTGGACAGGGTGTATCCCGCGCGCGACCGCCCGACATCCCTCATCCGAGTGATCGTGCCCGTTTCGGGGGCCAATCCCCCGAATGAGGAGATTCCCGGGCTAGTGCCGGGATTCCTCGACCCGGCGCGCCACCAAGGCGGCGCTCTGGGCCACGAGCGGCTCATTGAGGAGGGACGAGCCGAGCTCGTTCGCCTGCCGGATCACTGCCTCGCGCTGTGCCGCCACCTGGGCGCGGCGCACGAACAGCGCCGCCCTCGTCTCGGTCGCCCACGCGGCGATCGCCTCGAGCGACGCGCCGGCCGGGGAATCGACACCGGCCCGTGCGGCCCGCTCGGCCAGCTCCAACGCCTCGCGCGCCGACGCGTCGGCCTCTTCGGCGAGGCGCGCCTCGGTCGTCGCCTCCGCGTCGAGGCGGCGCTCGGCCGAATGGAGGAGATCGCGGGCGCGGATCTCCTCGCGGCGGGCCTCGGCCTCGTCGCGGTAGTCGGCCGCGAGCACCGCCTGGTGCTCCGCGCGGCGAGCCTCGACCTCGCGCTCGGCCTCGGCCCGTGCGGCCGCCGCGGCCGCCCGCTCCTCCGGAAGCCGCTCCAGCCGCTCGCTCAGCGCCGATGCGCGCGCGCCGATCTCCTGCACCTCGTGCGCCAGCTCGTCGAGCGCGCGCCAGCGAGGCGCCCAGCTCCTCGTCGGCACGCTCCAGCTCTCGGAGGAACTCGAGGTCCCCGTCGGCGGGCATCACTAGGAAGACGGTGTCACTCGGTAGGCGTCGAACACGCCCTCGACATTGCGCAGCGCGGTCAGGAGCGCGCGCAGCGAGGTGACGTCGCCGACCTCGGCCACGTACCAGTTCTTCGCCATCTGGTCCTCGACGTGCCCGCCGTACTCGACGATGTTCGCGCCGTGCTCGGAGAACGTCCGCGCCACGTCCTCGAGCAGCCGCGGGCGGTCCCACGACGTGACGGCGATCTGGACGCGGAAGCTCTGCGAGGCGCCGCCCTCCCATTCGACGGGCGTGAAGCGCTCGGGATTGCGCTTCAGCGCCTTCACGTTCGGGCAGTCCTCCCGGTGGATCGTGATGCCCTTGCCGAGCGAGATGTAGCCGACGATCTCGTCGCCGGGAACCGGCGTGCAGCACTTCGCGAGCCGCACGAGCACGCCCTCGAGGCCCTGGACGTTGATCCCGAAGTCCTGCGAGGACGCCGGGCGCGCCTTCGGCCGGGCCGGCAGCTCCTCCTCGGCCACCTCGCTCGTCTTCAGCCGGGTGAGGACCTTGTTCGCGACCTGCCCTGACTGGAGCTTCCCCGAGCCGAGCGCGACGTAGAAGTCCTCCGCCTTCTTGAAGCCCATCTCGCGGATCAGCTCCGCGAGGAGCGGCGAGCCGGCGATCTTCTTGTAGGGGAGCTTGTGCTGCTTCAGAGAGGCCTCGAGCGCCTCGCGGCCGCGCGCCTCGGTCTCCTCGCGCGTCTCCCGCGAGATCCACTGCCGGATCTTGTTTCGCGCGCGCGAGGAGGCGGCGAGCGAAAGCCAGTCGCGCGAGGGCCCGCGCCCGACGGCGCGCGACGTGAGGATCTCGACGAAATCGCCTGTCTGGAGCCGGTAGTGGAGCGGGACGATGCGCCCGTTCACCTTGGCGCCGACGGTGCGGTGACCGACGTCGGTGTGGACGGAGTAGGCGAAGTCGATCGGCGTCGAGCCGGCCGGGAGGCTCTTCAGCTCGCCCTTCGGCGTGTACACGTACACCTCGTCCGCGGCCAGCTCGGGGAAGGCGCGCCGCAGCTCGGTCGGGTCGGCCTCCTCCTCCTGCCAGTCGGCGAGCTGCTGCAGCCAGACGAGCCGCTCCGACTCGCGGCCCTTGCGCGGCTTGTCCTTGTAGGCCCAGTGGGCGGCGATCCCGAACTCGGCCGTGCGGTGCATCTCGCGCGTTCGCACCTGGATCTCGAGCGGGCGGCCCTCGGGCCCGATCACGGTCGTGTGCAGCGACCGGTACAGGTTGAACTTGGGCATCGCGATGTAGTCCTTGAACCGCCCGGGCATCGGCTTCCACACCGAATGGATGATCCCGAGCGTCCCGTAGCAGTCGCGGTCGCCCTCCTTGCCCTCGCGCTCGACGATGACGCGCATGGCGGTCAGGTCGTAGATCTCGTTGAACTCCTTGCCGCCCTTGGCCATCTTCTCGTAGATGGAGTAGAAGTGCTTCGCGCGCCCGACGATGTCGACGGGGATGTCCACCTTCGCGAGCTCGTCCTCCAGCGTGGCGCTGGCCTGCGAGACGAACTTCTCCCGGTCGCCTCGGCGCTGGTTCACCATCGACTGGATCTCCGCGTACTTGCGCGGGTGCAGCGTCGCGAACGCGAGGTCCTCGAGCTGCCACTTCATCGTGTGGATACCGAGGCGGTGCGCGAGCGGCGCGTACACCTCGAGCGTCTCGCGCGCCTTCTGCATCTGCTTCTGGCGGCCGAGGTACTCGATCGTCCGCATGTTGTGAAGGCGATCGGCGAGCTTGATCAGGATGACGCGCTCGTCCTGCGCCATCGCCAGCACCATCTTGCGGTAGTTCTCGGCCTGCGCCTGCTCGCGGCTTTGGAAGTGGATCCGCGTCAGCTTCGTGACGCCCTCGACGAGCTGGCCGATCTCGTCGCCGAGCTCGGCGCGCACGTCCTCGATCGTGCGGTCGGTGTCCTCGACGACGTCGTGGACGAGCGCCGCTGCGAGCGTGGGATCGTCGGCGTGGAGCTCGGTCAGGATGCGCGCGACGCCGAGCGGATGCTCGACGAAGTCCTCGCCGCTGCGCCGGTGCTGCCCCTCGTGCGCCTCGCTCGCGAGGACGTAGGCGCGGAAGATCAGGTCGCGGTCGACGTCGGGGTTGTACGTCGCGACCTCGTCCAGGAGCTCCTCCAGCTCTTGCCGGTGGCGCTCCGACGCGTGCGCCTGGACGGCTTGGCCCATGGGCTCAGTGTAGCTCCGGCCCTCCCGGTGAAAACTCGGCTTAAGCCGCCGCGGCCAGCTGCTCGGCGAGCGCGGCGCGGAACGTCGGCGACTCGGCCAGGCTGCGGCGGCCGCCGGGTTCGTCCACGAGCCCGAGCTCCTCGAAGATCTGCCGCGCCTGCGGCTCCAGCTCTCCGGGCCGGCGCGCCACTCGACCGCCAGGCTCGCGCGGAGCTCGTCGTAGCGCGTCGGCGTCTCGTAGATCCGCTTGACCACGAGCTGCGGCGCGACCGTGCCGTTCCAGCGGTTCGCGTCCAGCTTGAAGGCGATGTCGTAGAGCCCCGGCCGGCGGTAGCGGTCGAGCCGCTCGCCCCAGCCGAAGGCGATCGCGCCCGAGCGGGATCCGTTCGCGGTCACGGCGAGCCTCAGGTGCTTGCCCTCGCCGACCGTGGAGAGCTCCGAGAGCTCCGAGCCGGCGACGAGCAGCGTCACGCCCGGGTTGCCGAGGCCGAACGGCGCGAGCTGCTCGAGCTCCTCGCAGAGGCCGAGCGTCAGGTCCCGTCCGTCCACCACCGCGTCGACGGTGAGGACCGGCGCGAGCTGCGCGTCGTCGAGCACCGAGTCGGCATGCGCGGCGAAGGCGCGCTTGAAGGCGTCGAGGTTCTCCGAGGCGAGCGAGAGCCCGGCCGCGGCGCGATGGCCGCCCCAGCGGGTCAGGTGCTCCGAGCAGGCGCCGAGCGCGCCGTGCAGGTCGAACGCCGGGATCGAGCGGCCGGAGCCGACCCAGCCTTCCTCCCCGGGCGCGAGCAGCACGACGGGCCGGCCGAAGCGCTCGACGAGCCGCGAGGCGACGATTCCGATCACGCCCCGATGCCAGTCCTCGCCCGCGAGCACGTACCCACGACGGCGCTGCGCCGGCTCGGGCCACTCGCGAACCTGCGCGATCGCCTCGCGGAGGATGCGCTCCTCGACGGCCTGGCGGTCGCGGTTCAAGGTCTCGAGCTCGCCGGCGAGGCGCTCCGCTTCGGCCGCGTCGTCGGTCAGGAGCATCTCGAGCGCGGCGCGCGGATGGCCGAGCCGTCCGGCCGCATTGATCCGCGGCGCGAGCCGGAAGCCGAGCTGGCCCGCCTCGACCGTCGCCGGATCGACGCGCGCGGTCTGCATGAGCGCGCGCAGCCCGGGACTGGTCGTCTTGGCCAGGCGGCGGAGGCCCGCCGAGACCAGGTAGCGGTTCTCGTCCACGAGCGGGACGACGTCGGCCACCGTTGCCAGCGCGACGAGGTCGAGCCGCCGCTCCAGGTCGGGGGCGCCGAGCGCCTGGAGGAGCTTCCAGACGACGCCGGTGCCGCAGAGCTCCTGGAATGGGTAGTCGGACGGGCGCGGCGCAACGATCGGGCAGTCCGGGAGCGTCTCGCCCGGCCGGTGATGGTCGGTGACGACGACACGGAGCCCGCGCGCCTTGGCGGCCTCGACCTCGGCGACGGCCGTGATCCCGCAGTCCACGGTGAGGAGGAGCCCGCAGCCCTCGTCGGCGAGCCGTTCGAGCGTCTCGCCGGCGACGCCGTAGCCCTCCTCGAAGCGGCTCGGGAGGTGCCAGTCGACGTCGGCGCCGAGGTCGCGCAGCGCGGAGACCGCGAGCGCGGTCGCGCAGATCCCGTCCACGTCGTAGTCGCCGTGCACGCAGATCCGGCGGCCGGCAGCGATCGTCTCGCGGATCGCGTCACAGGCCTCTTGCATCGCGCCGAGCAGGAACGGATCGTGGCCGGGATCGGCCGCGCTCAGGAAGGCGCGTGCCTGCGCCGGGTCTCCGTACCCCCGCCGGACGAGGACGCTCGCAGTCGTCTCGCTGAGGTCGAGGGCCGACGCCAGGGCCTTCACCTCTCCGCGGGGGCAGGGACGGATCGTCCACGTGCCCTCGTACATGGAATCCAGAGTGGCGGCAGCGTCGGACGGAGGCCGGTGCGCCGTCCACAGGCGCCCGCGGCGCCGATCTGCCCCGAACCCGCGCCGCCGAAGCCCGCACCGCGCCGCGACGTATGGGTGTGACGCACGCGCGCGACGACCCCGCCCTGGGTGGGGAAGGGCCACCCGCCACCCGCTGTGAGCGTAGCCGGGAAATGCGCACGTGTCTGGCCTGAAATCGCGCCGACTTCGTGCCGATTTCTCCACCGGATCGGGGTGGCACGCGCCCGAACCGCACCGGTTCCGAAATCCGGGGCTATCCTCAGACGAGTGTCTCCCGAGCGCCCCGCCCCCGGCTACGTCTCCCGCAGCCATGCCTGAGACCAACTACGCCTCCGGCGACGAGTACATGGTCGAGTTCCTCGGCTGGCGCTTCGGCTTCAACGCGATCGACTTCGAGCAGCGCGTCAGCGCGGCCGCGGTCCGTCTCGGCCTCGTCGAGCCGCGCGACCTCGAGCCCGAGGAGGCGGCCGACCTCGTCGAGCTCGCCTCCGAGGCCCGGGTCGCCGAGCCGCAGAGCGCCCTGGGCGAGTACCTGATGCGCCACTGGGAGCAGCTCTCGATCGTGGACGGCGAGTCGCTCGTCTACTGGCTCCGCAAGCTCGTCTTCCGCAGCGCCTGGCTCGACCATCGCCTGAAGGAGAACCTCCTGGAGGTCTCCTTCGACGACCGGACGGGCGACTTCGACTACCGCGACCCGAACGGCGGCCGCGCGCTCCTCGAGCTCGCCCCCGTGCCTTCCTGGCACAAGTTGCAGTTCCGGCCCTGAGCCGGCACGGTCGACCTGAAGGAGAGGCGGCCGAAGCCGCCCCTCCCCAGGTTCGGTCGGCTCTAGCGGAGGCTTGCGACCGCCGCGAACGAAGCCGTTCGCCTTCCGGTGGTGTCCGTGACCGGACGCCGGATCGGGCGGTGACTTGGCCATCGCGTACGTGAAGACCGCGTAGGCCTCGGCGTCCGACATCTGGTCGAGCGCCTTCCAGCTGATGTTCGCGATCGTGTCGCACGCCTGGTGGTAGCACGGGTCGAACGCGAGTCCGGCCGTGCCGCCGTAGACCGCGGCCTGCTCGGGCGTCTTGATGCCCTCGGCCCCGGTGAAGAGGCCGCCGGCCGGGATGCCCCGGTCGATGAACGGCCCGTAGTCGGAGCGGCCGTCGAACGCGGTCGCCTCCGTTGCGAGGTGCCGGCGGTCGAAGAACTTCTCGAACACCGCCTCGATCTGGTCGGAACCCGCGGGACCCGCGGTCCCGGTCTCGTCGCCGTCTCCGTCGTAGATGAACCGCACGAAGTTCGGCGACGCGATCATGTCGAAGTTGAGGTTGAGCGAGATCTTCGCCAGCTCAGCCTCCGACAGTCCGCTCACGTACTCCTCGGAACCGAGGAGGCCGAACTCCTCGGCGCCCCACCACGCGAAGCGGATGCGGTTCTTCGGCTTGAT
The DNA here is from genome assembly GCA_963724315.1 of uncultured Actinomycetes bacterium. Lineage (GTDB taxonomy): Bacteria > Actinomycetota > Thermoleophilia > Gaiellales > Gaiellaceae > CAVRUF01. The sequence continues at coordinate 548,024 of CAVRUF010000009.1, forward strand.
GTGGAGCCGGTCGAGCTGCTCCGCGATCTCGAGCTGCGATGCCGAGCCCGAGCCGTTGTCGTTGATCCCGGGGCCTGCCTCGACCGAGTCGAGATGGGCGCCGACGACGATCGTCTTGTTCGGGTTGCCCGACTTCGTGTCGGCGATGACGTTGAACGACTCGGTCGTGATGACCGTGGCCTGCACCGAGATGTGCACGGCCGCGCCGGGCGTCGTGGCGAGCTGCTGCCCGATCGCGAACGACGTGCCGATCACCGGCAGCGTCGCCTGCGGCGGGTCGAGCGTCCCGAACAGGACGTCCGTGCGGTCCGGGTTGTTTCCCTCGTTGAAGATGACGACGCCGATCGCGCCGGCCGCCTTCGCGTTGTCCGCCTTCACGCGGAACGTGCACGTGCCGCGCTGGATGAGGGCGATCTTGCCCGCGGTGGCCGCGGGGAAGTCCGTCGCCTCGCAGCCGCTCGTCGAGCCGCCCACCGGCGGGAGGACGAGGTCGTTCGTCGGCACGACCTGGGCGGTGACGTCACCGCTGCCCGAGTAGTCCATCGTGGCGAAGTCGACGCCCGTCGACGTAGCTCTGCGACGTCGGCGCCGTGCGCGCGAACACCGGAGTTGCCGTCTCGGTGAAGCGGTCGAACGAGAACGGCTGCACGGTCACCTTGAGGCCTGCGGCCTTGGCCTTGCGGGCCACGTAGGCGACCGACTTCTCGAAGCCCACCGAGCCGTCGACGCGGGTGCCGTCGCTCTCGTCGGCGAACCGCTGGAACGCCTTCAGATGGTGCTTGATGCCGAACACCGTGACGGCGCGCTCGAGCGCGAAGGCGGAGCTTGTGGCCCTTGCCGCCGTGGTGCCAGCTCTTCTTGCCGCCGTGATTCCCGTTCTGTTGTGCCCGCCGCCGGCCGTCGCGCTGAGCGGTGCGATGCTGAGCACGGCCACGAGGGCGACGACAAGGGCAAGTGTGGTCTTTCTCAAGGATATCCCCCCTTGCGTTGGAAGCCGGCGAGGCTAGCAACGGGCCGCAGACGTGCTCACCATCTGGCCGGGAACTCCCGGATCACTACCCGCCGAGCCGAGAATCCATGCGCACTCGACACCGGCGGGCACGGCGTCAGGGTCCTGTAAGGAGCCGGGCTCAGAAGAGACTCGACGAGGCGGCGGGCGTTCCCGCGCGGGCGCGGCCGAGATCGGTGAGGATCCGGCCGCGCGGCGTCCGCTGGATCAGGCCGAGCTGCAGCAGGTACGGCTCGTAGACGTCCTCGATCGTCTCGGGCTCCTCGCCGAGCGCGACGGCGAGCGTCGACAGGCCGACCGGCCCGCCGCCGAACTTGTTCGCGATCGCGTCGAGGAGCTCGCGGTCGGCGCGCTCCAGGCCGGCGTCGTCCACCTCGAGCAGCTCGAGCGCCTCGCGCGCGACGGCGATCGACACCGCTCCGTCGTGCCGCACCTCGGCGACGTCGCGCACCCGGCGGAGGATGCGGTTCGCCACGCGCGGCGTCCCGCGGGAGCGCCGCGCGATCTCCTCGCAGGCCTCGGGCGCGACCTCGACGCCGAGGATCTTGGCGGAGCGGCGCACGATGCGGCCGAGCTCCTCCTCGTTGTAGAGCTCGAGCCGGTACGTGATGCCGAAGCGGTCGCGGAGCGGCGTGGTCAGCAACCCCGTCCGTGTCGTCGCGCCGATCAGGGTGAACGGCGGCAGGTCGAGCGTGAGCGTCCGGGCGGCCGGGCCCTGGCCCACGACGATGTCGAGCCGGAAGTCCTCGAGCGCGCCGTACAGGATCTCCTCGACGGCGCGGTTCAGCCGGTGGATCTCGTCCACGAAGAGGATGTCGCGCGCCTCGAGCGAGGTGAGGATCGCCGCGATGTCGCCCTTTCGTTCGAGCGCCGGGCCGGCGACCGTGCGGACACCGACTCCGAGCTCCTCGCGGATCACGTAGGCGAGCGTCGTCTTGCCCAGCCCGGGCGGCCCGGCGAGCAGCACGTGGTCGAGCGCCTCGTCGCGGCCCTTCGTCGCCTCGAGCGCGATCGAGAGCTGTTCCTTGACGCGCTCCTGCCCGACGAAGTCGCCGAGGCTGCGCGGCCGAAGCGACGACTCGAGCTCGTCGTCCTCGACGACCAGGGCAGCGGCCGTGACGCGTTCCGGCGCCGCGCTCATGCGGCCCTCAGCGCCTGGCGCACGCGCTCGGCCGCCGGCAGGGACGAGTCGGTCTCGGCGAGCCGCTTCTCCGCCTCGTTGATCGAGTAGCCGAGCTCGACGAGCGCGTCCCGGGCGACGAGATGCGCGTCGTTCTCCCCTCCGGCCTCGGCGGGGACGACGGCGAGCGGGGCGATCTTCTCCTGGAGCTCGAGGCAGACGCGCTGCGCGGTCTTGCGGCCGATGCCGGGGATCGACTCGAACAGGGCCACGTCCTCGCGGACGATCGCGCGGCGCAGCTCGGCGGGCGTGTAGCCGGAGACGATCGCGAGCGCCACCTTCGGGCCGACGCCGCTCACGCCGAGGAGGAGCTCGAACAGCTCCCGCTCGCCGGGCTCCGCGAAGCCGTAGAGCTGCATCGTGTCCTCGCGCACGTGGAGGTAGGTCTGGAGCGTCAGCTCGCCCGCGCCCTCGGCCTTGCGGATCGCGGACGGCGTCGCGTGCAGCCGGTAGCCGACGCCGTTCACGTCGATGACGAGCGAGTCCGCGCCCCAGGACACCGGCGCTCCGCGCAGCTGGGCGATCACCGGGCGCTCCCTGCCGCAACGGCCGCAAGCATCGGCGAGGCAAGCGCGTGGCAGATCGCGACCGCGAGCGCGTCGGAGGCGTGGTCGGACTTCGGCGGCGCGTCCAGACGGAGGATCGTCGTCACCATCCGGCTCACCTGGCCCTTGTCCGCGCGGCCGTAGCCGCAGACGGCCTGCTTGACGCTCGACGGCGAGTACTCGGTGCATTCGAGCTCCGCGGACGCGCAGGCGACGAGGAGCGCCCCGCGCGCCTGCCCGACGAAGAGCGCCGTGCGCGCGTCGGCGCCGACGAACGACTCCTCGAGCGACACCGAATCCGGGTGGTGCTCGGCGATCAGCTCCGCGACGGAGTCGTGGATCGTCTTCAGCCTCACGGCGGGCGCCTCGCGCGCGGACGTCTTCCACCAGCCGAAATCGAGCGCGGTCAGACGGCCGCCCTGGGAATCGACCACGGCGTACCCGCAGGCTGCAGTGCCCGGATCGATGCCGAGAACCTTCACGAGTCGAGGTTAGGCGCCGTCCCGGACGTTCCTGCGCGAATCCGGCGGGGCGCGGTCCGCGTAGTGACGGGCGTGGTGCGCTTTGCGTTCCTCTCCGCTGTCTGCGCCGTCGCGCTGGCCGCGCCCGGCGTCGCCCAGGCACAGCTGGTCGCGACGGTGACAGACAGTGCCACGATTTCGCTGACCAAGGACGGGGCCCCGGTCACGCACCTCGAGCCGGGGATGTACACGATCGAGGTGCACGACGAGACGGAGAATCACAACTTCCACCTCTCCGGCCCGGGCGTGAGCGAGATGACGATGATCTCGGCCCAGGAGTCGCCGACGTGGACGGTCACCTTCGGGCACGGCGCCTACCACTTCCAGTGCGACGTGCACCCGGGGTCCATGTTCGGCGACTTCACGGTCGGAAACGTGCTGTCGGTCGACAAGAGCGGGAGCGGCGAAGGGACGGTGACGAGCACGCCGGCCGGAATCGCCTGCGGAGGTACCTGCACCGCCGGCGTTCCCCGCCGGCGGGACGGTCACGCTGACCGCGGTCGCGACCACCGGCTCGACCTTCACCGGCTGGAGCAACGGCTGCACGGGAACCGGCCAGTGCCAGATACCGGTGTCGGGCGCGGTCTCCGTGACGGCGACCTTCACGAGCACCGGGGGTCCGCCACCCCCGCCGGGAACCGGACCGCCGGCGAGCGTCGCCGGCGTCTCCGTCGCCAAGAAGAAGGGCGTGCGCACGATCACCGTGATGCTCGACGTCACGCGCGCGCTGACCGTGCAGGTCAAGGTCACCCGCAACGGCAAGGCGATCGTCTCGTCCAACCGCTCGTTCACGGCCGGGCATCGCAGCGTCAAGCTCACCGTCCCCAAGAAGACGAAGGCGGGGAACGTCAAGGTGGCGATCACGCTCAAGGGGACGACCGGCTCGACGCAGAGCTACAAGATCACGCGCACGGTCAAGCTGCCGAAACCTTGACAACGTCCGAGGGCTCGGATACCACCGCCTGCGTGAAACGGATCGCGGCTGCGGCATTGTGCGGGATCGCGCTCGTCTTTCCGGTGAGCGCCTCCGCACAGCAGGTGCTGAACGGGAGCATCAGCGGGCTCACGCTCCCGATGACGCTGAACGGCGTCCAGGTGACCCACCTCGACACGGGTTCGTTCACGTTCTCGCTGCTCGACAACTCGGGCCAGCACAGCATCCACGTGATGGGACCGCTCGCGAGCCTCGGGTACACCGGCGCGGGGGTCAACTTCGGCACGGCCGGCCCGAACGGCATCGACGTGCCCGCACGTGGGACGTTCGTGTTCGACGACGTCCCGCTGACCAACGGGCAGTACCGCTGGTTCTGCGACCGGCACTCGGACATGATGACCGGGAGCGTCACGGTCGGGAACTACCTCTCGGTCGACGTCGTCGGACTCGGCTCGGTGTCGAGCTTCCCGGTCGACTTCCTGTGCCGGTCGAGCTGCGGGCTGGGCGTGCCCGACGGAGCGGCTCCGATCACGCTCGCCGCAAGCCCGCAGCCCGGCTACAGGTTCGACCACTGGGAGAACGGGCCCTGCTCGGGCGACGGGGACTGCACGGTCACGGTCGCCGGCCTGGTGCAGGTGAGCGCGGTCTTCAAGAAGCTGCCCGTCCCGCCGCCCACCGAGGAGACAACGCCCGGGACGATCAAGCGCGTCCGGGCGTCCGTCACCCGGGGCAAGCGCCTCGTCGCCGTGACCCTCGACCTCACCGCCTCCGCGGCGACCACCGCGCAGCTTCGCGTCGGCGGCAGGATGATCGCGGCGTGCGTCGGGCAACCTCGCCGCCGGCAGCCGGACGCTGAAGATCCGCGTGCCGAAGAGTGCGAAGGCGGGCCCCGCGACCGTCCGCGTGACGTTCAAGCGCACGGGCTCGGCGAAGACGTTCTCCGCGACTCGCTCGATCCGCCTGCCGAAGCTCTAGCCCGCGACCGCTTCGAGCACCCGCTCCGGGATGTCGAAGTTCGCGTAGACGTCCTGCACGTCGTCGTTCTCCTCCAGGGCGTCCATCAGGCGGACGATCTTGCGGGCCGTGCCTTCGTCGTCGACCTCGACGGTCGTCTTCGGGACCATCGTCAGGTCGGCGGTCTCGAGTCGATGCCCGCGGCCTCGAGCGCCGCGCGCACCGACTGGAACGCCTCCGGCTCCGACGTGACGCGGAAGCTCGACCCGTCGCGCTCGACGTCGTCGGCGCCGCCGTCCGCAGCCGCCATCACGACGTCGTCCTCGTCGAAGCGGTCGGCGTCGACGAGGATGACGCCCTTGCGCTCGAACAGCCACGCCACGGCCCCGGTCGCGCCGAGATTCCCGTCGTTCTTGTCGAAGGCGTGGCGCACCTCGGCCGCGGTGCGGTTGCGGTTGTCCGTGAGCGCGTCGACGAGGATCGCGACGCCGGTCGGCCCGTAGCCCTCGTAGGTGACCTGCTCGTACGAGTCGCCCTCGCCGGTCGCGCCGGCGCCCCGGGCGATGGCGCGCTCGATGTTGTCCTTCGGCATCGACGCCTCGCGCGCCTTGGCGATCGCGTTTTGGAGCGCGATGTTCGCGTCGGGATCGGGCCCGCCGTCGCGCGCCGCCACGATCAGCGCGCGCGAGAGCTTGGAGAAGAGCTGGCCGCGTTTCGACATCCGCTGCGCCCTTCTTGTGCTTGATCGACGACCACTTGCTATGCCCCGACATACGCCTCCTCCCGCACGAGCGCGAGGAACCGCTCGTGCACGCGCGTGTCCTCGGTCAGCTCCGGATGGAACGCCGCGGCGAGGATGCGGCCCTGCTGCACGAGCACGGGGTCGCCGTCGAGCGTCGCGAGCACCTCGACGCCCGCGCCCGCCTCGACGATCCGCGGCGCGCGGATGAAGACGCCGTGCAGCGGCTTCGCCTCGCCGGCGAGCGCCAGGTCGGCCTCGAAGCTCGCGAGCTGGCGGCCGTAGCCGTTCCGGCGCACGACCAGGTCCATCCGCTCGAGCAGCGGCTGTCCCGGAACCCCGTCCGTCGCCTCGCGCGCGAGCAGGATCATCCCGGCGCACGTCCCGAAGATCGGGCGGTCGTAGGCGCGCAGCGGCTCCTCGAGGCCGGACAGGGCGATCAGCTTGCCGATCGCGGTCGATTCGCCGCCCGGCATGACGATTCCGTCGGTCGCGGCAAGCTCGTCCGGGCCGCGAACCTCGACGGCGTCGGCGCCGAGCCGGCGCAGCATCGCCGCGTGCTCGCGAAAGTCGCCCTGGACGGCGAGGATCCCGATGCGAGGCGCTGCGGTCATGCCACAACTCTAGCCCGGCGATCGGCGCCGTTCGCGAGGCATGGGTGATGCGAGCCTTCGATTCGAGCTACCCTCTCCGGTCTCCGGGACACCAGAAAGGGAGGAAATCCGATGCAGATGCGATCGATTGTGCTCGCGGCATCGCTGGGGGTCATGCTTGTGCTCGCCGCGTCGGTCGGGGCGGCGAAGCCGGGGTCAGGTTCATCCGCCGGCGCCGGACGGGTCTTCGTGTCGAACCCCGTGCAGTCCCTTGGGGACGAATCGCTGACCGACCAGAAGGATTCGAACGCCGCGGTTCCCAGCGCCGCCTACCACGACGTCGCCCTCACCGATCTCGACGGGAGCGGCTTCCTGCGCGGCAAGTGGGCAACCGTCGTCAGCGAGACCGGCAATCCCGCCTACTCGCCCACGAACACGTTCCGCTACTCGCGGCACGACGACGAATTCGAACAGGTGATGGCCTACTACTGGATCACGCAGGCGCAGCGCTACATCCAGAGCCTCGGCTTCGGCGGCACCCGCCGGCCGGTGAACATGACGTCGCAGGCCGTCCGGATCAACCAGTGGGGCGTGGACAACTCGTTCGCGACCGATCATCCGAAGCTCGAGCTTCGTTTCGGCAAGGGCGGCGTGGACGACGCCGAGGACGCCGAGGTGATCCTCCACGAGTACGGCCACGCGATTCACTTCGCGCAGAACTTCTCGTTCGCGAGCTCCGAGGCGGGCGCGATCAGCGAAGGGTTCGGCGACTACTGGGCCGTGACCGTCGCGGACGTCGTCGCAACGCAGCTCGGCGTGCCGCAGCTCGAGCCGCTCCCGTGCGTCGCCGATTGGGATTCGGTCTCGTACACGTCGGCCGTACCGCACTGCCTGAGGCGCGTCGACAGCTCCCTGATGTATCCCACCGACCTCAACGGTGAGGTCCACCACGACGGGATGATCTGGTCCCGTGCGCTGTGGGACATCCGCCAGGCGCTCGGTCACACGAAGGCGGACACGGTGATCCTCGCGGCCCAGTTCGACTTCCCGGGCACGGACATGACCGAGCTGGCCCAGCGAACCGTTGCGTCGGCCCAGCAGATCTATGGCCCAGCCGCTGCGGCGAAGGTAACCACGGCGTTTCAGGCCCGCGGCATCCTCTAGCCCGACCGTGATGGGCGGTGCGGCTTCGGCCGCGCCGCCCCGCGCGGCCAAAAAGGCTCGCTACCAGCCGCGGGTTTCGAGCAGCTCTTCGGGCGCGAGGTCGGCGGCGGACAGGCCGCGCATCGGCTCTCCGAGCCCGGCCGAGACGCGCGCGAGCACGTCCGCGTCCCGGAAATGCGTGGTCGCCTCGACGATCGCCTTCGCCATCGTCGCGGGATCCTCGCTCTTGAAGATCCCCGAGCCGACGAAGACGCCGTCGGCGCCGAGCTGCATGCAGAGCGCGGCGTCTGCGGGAGTCGCGATTCCGCCGGCCGTGAAGGTCACGACGGGCAGCCGGCCCTCCTCGGCGACCCGGCGCACGAGCTCGAGCGGCGCGCGGAGGTTCTTGGCTTCGGTGTAGAGCTCGTCCGCGGAGAGCGAGCCGAGCCGGCGGATGCCGCCGAAGACGGACCGCATGTGGCGGACGGCGTTGACGATGTCGCCGGTTCCGGCCTCGCCCTTGGTGCGGATCATGGCCGCGCCCTCGCTCAGGCGCCGCAGCGCCTCGCCGAGGTCGCGGCAGCCGCAGACGAACGGGATGTCGAACGCCCACTTGTCGATGTGGTGCTCCTCGTCGGCCGGCGTGAGCACCTCGCTCTCGTCGATGTAGTCGACGTCGAGCGCCTGGAGCACCTGCGCCTCGACGAAGTGCCCGATCCGCGCCTTGGCCATGACCGGAATCGTCACGGCCTCCTGGATCTCGCGGATCTTGGCCGGGTCGGCCATGCGGGCGACGCCCCCGTCGCGGCGGATGTCGGCCGGGACGCGCTCGAGCGCCATGACCGCGACCGCGCCGGCGTCCTCGGCGATGCGAGCCTGCTCGGCGGTGGTGACGTCCATGATCACGCCGCCCTTGAGCATCTCGGCGAGTCCGGTCTTGACCCCCATGGTTCCGCGCTCGGCCATGGCAAAGAGTCTAACCATGCGCCTCGCCTCCGCGAGCGCAGGCCGAGCCGAGGTTCGCGGCGGGCCCCCCGTTGGGGGACCGCGCGCCCCAACATTCACGCTATCGAGGAAGGTGTGCCGTGTCTCGCGCGCTTCGTGCCGAAAGATCGGTCGCGTCTGGGTCAGACCTGCGCGCGGACGAGCCGCTCCCGGGCGGCGAGGCGCTCGGTCTCGACCTCCGCCCGCACCCAGCACTCGCCGACGTGGTCGTTCACGAGACCCGCGGCCTGCATGAGCGCATACGCGGTCGTCGGACCGACGAAGCGGAACCCGTGCGCCTTCAGTGCCTTTGCGAGCGCCTTCGACTCGTCCGTCACCGCCGGAATGTCCGCCGACGGTTCCCCGGGATCGGGACTGAAGGACCAGACGAGCTCCACGAGCCCCGGCCCGGCCCGCAGCGCCATCACCGCGCCCGCATTCGCGATCGCGGCGTCGATCTTGGCCCGGTTGCGAACGATCGACGCGTCGGCGAGCAGCCGCTCGCGGTCGGCCGGGCCGAACCGGGCCACCGCCTCGGGATCGAAGCCCGCGAACGCCCGGCGGAAGCCCTCGCGCTTGGCGAGGATCGTGCTCCACGAGAGCCCCGACTGGAACGCCTCGAGGCAGAGACGCTCGAAGAGGCCCGCCTCGTCCGTCACCGGACGGCCCCACTCGCGGTCGTGGTAGTCGCGCATCGACTCGCCCTCGCCCCACGCGCAGCGGACGGTCACGTCAGCAGATCGAGCGCCGCCGCCGGATCCTTGAACGGCGGGATCACGTAGACCCCCGCCGCCTTTTCGCGCGAGGCCTCGTACAGCTCGCGCGCGATCTCGAGCCCGACCTTCGGCGCATCCGGCCCGGCGTCGGCGAGCCGCTTCTGCACCGCCTCCGGGATCGTGATGCCCGGCACCTCGTTGTGGAGCCGGAACGCGAGCTCGAAGCTGCGCACCGGCCACACGCCGACGAGGATCGGCACCGGCGACTCGCCGATCTTGTCGAACAGCCGGTCGAGGTAGGCGAGGTCGAACAGCGCCTGCGTCATCGCGAAGCGCGCGCCCGCGTCGAGCTTCTGCCGGAACCGCTCGATCTCCGAGTCCAGATCCTCCGCGGACGGGTTCACGGCGACGCCGATGTAGAACGAGGTCGGCGCGTCGATCGCCTTGCCCGAGTAGTCCTCGCCGTGGTTCAGGCGCGTGAGCAGCGCGGTCAGGCCGATCGAGTCGATGTCGTACACGCCGTTCGAGCCCGGGTAGTCGCCGACGTGCGGCGGATCGCCCGTCACGGCGAGCACGTTGCGGATCCCCTCCGCGTGCGCGCCGAGGAGCTGCGACTGGAGTCCCATGACGGATGCGTCGCGCGGCGTGACGTGCGGGATCGTCTCGATCCCGACGGTGCGCTCGATCGTCGCCGCGGCGATGAGCGCCGAAAGGCGGGCGCGTGCCATCGGGTTGTCGTTGATGTCCACCGCGTCGACGACGCCGGAGGCCTTCAGCCTCGCGGCGACCGTGAGCATCGACTCCATGTTCGTGCCCTTGGGCGGGTCGAGCTCGACGGAGACGGTCCATTCGCCCGCCTCGAGCTTGCGCTGGAGCAGCGTCGTCGTCTCCTCCTGCGGCCGGATCGAGGCCACCTCGGCGAGGTCGCGGTCGACCGCGACGAAGGCGACCCGGGGCTCGCGGTGCTCCTCGACCGCCGAGCGGATCGCCGCGATCTGGGCCGGCCCGGTTCCGCAGCAGCCGCCGACGATCCGCGCGCCGAGATTGCTCGCCTGGGCCGTGAACTCCGCGAAGTAGTCCGGCGTCGCGTTCGGATAGACGATCCGGCCGCCGTGGCGGGCGGGCAGTCCGACGTTCGGCTGCGCGGAGAGCGGCAGGCCGTTCGCGGCCTCCGACATCTCGGCCAGCGCGGCCAGCGCGGCACCCGGGCCGAGGCCGCAGTTGGCGCCGATCGCGACGACGCCGGCGGAGCGCAGCCGTTCGGCCGCCTCGCCCGCGGCGACGCCGGCGAGGGTCTCGGCGTCCTCGTCGAAGGTGAGCTGCGCCACGATCGGCAGCGACGACGTCCCCCGAACGGCGGCCACTGCCGTCTCGAGCTCCTCGAGATCGAAGAACGTCTCGACCATGAACAGGTCGACGCCGCGGCCCTCGAGGAGCCGCGCCTGCTCGAAGAACACCTCGTACGCGTCCTCCCCGCCGTGCGTTCCGTCGAGCTCGCCGAGGGGGCCGATCGACCCGGCGACGAACACCTGGCGCCCGGAGACCTCGCGGGCCTCCCGCGCGAGCTTCACGCCGGCCTCGACGATCTCCTCGAGCTGGTCGTCGAGGAGGAGGCCCGAGAGCTTGCGGCGGTTGGCGCCGAACGTGTTCGCCTCGATCAGCTCCGCCCCGGCGGCGATGAACGCCGTGTGGACGCCGATCACCGCCTCGGGCGCGCGCAGGTTCGCCTCCTCGGGCGCACGAAGGCGCGGCACGCGCGCGGACAGGAGCGCGCCGGTTCCGCCGTCGGCGACGACGACAGGGCCCTCCTGCAGGCGTTCGAGAAAGCGGCTCACGCCGCCAGTGTATGGAGCCCTACTGGAGCTGCGAGGGCTGCCCGTTGGGCGGATCGGCGGCCGGCTCGGCGAATGCGGCCGCGGGCCGCAGATCGGCCTCGAGCTCGCGGCCCGGATCGGTGTCCGCCTCGGGCTCGGAGTGCTCGGGCCGCCCCGCCGCGTTGCGGACGACCGCTTCGAGCTGGGCGATCAGATCGTGGAGATCGTCGACCGCGGACTCGAACTTGCCCTCGAGCGCGCGCGCCTCGGTGCGGAGCTCGCCGAGCCGGCGCTGGCCCTCCTGCGCGATCCGCCCGGCCGCGGCCTGCGCCGCGTCACGCACGGCTTCCGCGTCCGCGACCGCCGCCCGGCGAAGCCGCGAGGCCTCCGCCACCGCCTTGGCCCGCTCGTCCTCGGCCTCGGCGCGCGCCTCGGTCTCGGTCCGGCGCCGCAGGGCGTCGGCCTTGCGCAACGCGTCGGCCTGGATCTCCTCGGCGGCGGTCTCGGCCGCGGCCAGAACGGCGGCCACGCGCTCGCCCAGCTCGGCGTAGTCGCGGCCGCCGGCGCCCGCAGGCGCCTCGGAAATTCCGGTTTCTTCTCGTTCGTCCATCAGGACGCCCGAACTTAGACGAGCACGGCGAAAGACGCAAGCCGCCTAGAACGCGGGGATCTTGATCCTGGCCGTCTTGCCGAGACCGGCCTTGCTCTTCGCGCGCAGCGTGCAGGAGTACTTCGTGCCGTAGTAGAGGCCGCGGACGCGGAGCGGCGAGCGGTTCTGCTTCGACGACGCCTTGACCACGTGGCTGCCCGCGCGGCAGGTCGCCTGGTAGCCGCGCACCTTCGACCCGCGCGGCTTCGCCTTCGTGAACCCGATGAGCGCGGTCGAGGACGACGTCCGCCTCGCGCGGAGGCTCTTCGCGGCCCGCGGGGTCATGTCGCCCTTGATGCGCAGGCGGCGCTTGGAGAACGTGATCCCGTCGAGCTCCACCTTCACGTCGCCGGCCCGACCGTGACCGACGTGCTCGCCGAGGCGCCGGGGGCGGTCACGACGAACGCGCTCGCGGTGAGCGTGGCCGGATCGTCGACGCCGTAGAGCCGGCTCAGCATCGCGAACGGGATGCGGAACTCGGCCTCGCCGACGAACACGGTCGTCCCGCCGGGCTCGAAGTGCGAGTTGGACGCGTCGAGGACGATCGAGTTGGTCGCGTAGTCGAGCTTGAGCGGCGTCGAGACCCAGTCCGCGTTCGTGGACAGGTCGAACCCGCGCATCGCCGCTGCGTCGTCGGGATCGTCGATGTAGGAGAGGTCGTCCACCCAGCCGTCGATGTAGCCGGTGAACATGCGGCCTGCGATCGGGCCGCAGACGCCCATCGAGTTGCACCCCTGGTCGGCGATCCGGACCGGCGAGATCGTGAACTTCACGGTTCGGCTGCCCGCGACGCCTCCGCGCTGGACGGTCACCTCGCGTCCGCGCGAGAACGTCTCGGCCGGATACGTCGACCCGGTGTTGATCGTGATCTCCCAGACGTCCGTGAGGTCGAGCGACCAGCTGCCGATCGTCCGCGCGATCGAGAAGTTGAACTGCTGGTACGCGGGCGGATCGAGCTTGAGCGCCGAGACCTGGTACGGGTCACCGGGCAGCGACGGGTAGCCGATCGCGCCCCCGTCGCGCTTGACGGACACGACGCAGTTCGTCGGCGTCCCGCCGCTACAGGCCGGAAGCGAGGTGGCGCCGAATGCGGACGGCGCCACGGCGAGCGCGCCGAGCGCCGCAAGCACGAGCAACAGACGATGACCCCTCACCGTCGTAAGAGTCGCACCCGAGCCGGTCGGAGTCCAGCCCCAACCGGCGCAGACGGGCCCACCTCGTCGCGGGTCGGTCCGGGGTATCCAGCCGACGAGCGCCGTAGCGTTCCTGGGCGTTGGAGCCGCAGGCCACACGCCGGGTCGAGCTCATCCTCCCGATGCGGACGGTTCTCATCGTCGTGGCCGCGATCGGCCTGATGGCGGCGTTCTGGGCGATCGGGGACTCGTTCCTGATCGTCTTCGTCGGGATCTTCCTCGCGCTCGTCTTCGAGTATCCGACGCGCTTCGTGATGGCGAAGACCGGGTTCTCGCGCGGGCTGGCCGCAACGGTCACGGTCATCGGGACGGCTCTCGCGGTCACCGTGCTCGCCCTGTTCCTCCTCGTGCCGCTCGTCGGCTCGGTGCGGGACTTCCTCCAGGAGCTTCCCGCCACGGTGCAGCAGCTGCAGGACTCGGACGAGCTGTCGTGGGTCGGCGACTCGGGGGCGGGCGGCAACGTGCAGGAGGGCGCTCAGAAGGTGTCGGCATCGATCCCCGATGCGATCTCTTCGGTGCTCGGCCTGGCCGGCAGCTTCTTCTCGCTCTTCCTGGTCGGGTTCACGATTATCTTCATCTGCCTGTTCCTGCTCAGCGACATCGGGAACCTCAAGCGCTCGCTCGCGAGCGTGCTCATGCCGGGGGACGACGAAACGCTGGCTCGGCGTGTGGGAGACGGTCACCGCGTCGGTCTCACGCTGGGCGATCGGCCTCGTCGTGATCGCCACGATCGCCGGCACGACGCAGGGCCTCACCGCATGGCTGCTCGGCTCGAGCTACGCCGTCGCGCTGGGCGTGATCGCCGGGCTGCTCGACATGATCCCCAACATCGGCGCGACGATCGCCGGCTTCATCCTCGTGCCGACGCTTTGGGCCGAGGAGGGGCATGACGGCCGCGATCATCATGCTCGTCGTGGTGCTCGTCTACCAGCAGGTCGAAAACAGCATCCTCACCCCCAAGATCCAGGGCAAGGCGGTCAACCTCTCGCCCTTCTTCATCATCGTCGCCGTGACGCTGTTCGGGGCGCTGCTCGGCGTACTGGGAGCGCTCACCGCCGTTCCTCTGGCCGCGACCATCCAGATCTTCGTGCAAGAACTGACGAAGGCGCGACGGGAGCAGGTCGCCGCGATGAAGGGTCTGGTCGAGCCGGCCGGAGCCGACCCCTAACCGGTTCGGCGCGACCGCGGCCGACGCGAGCGAGCACGCGGTCGCTGAGTTCGACGTCGTGCGGCAGCACCTTCAGCTCGGCGGCCTTCCCGGGTGGGTTACCCCGAAGGCTTCCCCCGGGCGGGCCGTTCGAGACGCTCCAGCCGGGTGCGGACATCGCCCAACTCGCCGACCTTCGCCTCGAGTTCGGACATCGCGTCGACCTTGGCCTCGACCTCCGGCAGCCGATCGGCGATCACCGCGAGCTCGTCCACCTTGGCCAGCTTCGTGTCGAGCGCTTCCACCTTCTCGAGCCGCGTCTCGATCCGGTCGAGCCGCAGGGTGGGCAGCTCCTGGTCGCCGGCCCGCGCGAGGTCGGCCACCTGCGTTCGGAGCGTCTGCGACCTCGGGGTCCGCCTGCGCGACGGTGTAGTAGCGCACGCGGCCGCGCTCGTCCTCGAACAGAGTCACCCGGCTGCCCGGACTCTGGCGAGTGCGGAACTCGTCCACGTCGCGATTCTCGAGGTCAGCATCGCGTCGACCTTGGCCTCGACCTCGGGCAGCCGATCGGCGATCACCGCGAGCTCGTCCACCTTGGCCAGCTTCGTGTCGAGCGCTTCCACCTTCTCGAGCCGCGTCTCGATCTGGTCGAGCCGCTGGGCCGGCAGCTCCTGGTCGCCGGCCCGCGCGAGGTCGGCTACCTGCGTTCGGAGCTCTGCGACCTCGGGGTCCGCCTGCGCGACGGTGTAGTAGCGCACGCGGCCGCGGTCGTCCTCGAACAGCGTCACCCTGCTGCCCGGGCTCGGCGAGCGCAGGAACCCGACGAAGTCGGACAGGAGGTTCCGCGACCCTGGGTCGTACGGCTCCCGGACCACCTGGATGTCGTCGTTTCGGAGCTCGGCCTCGACCTGCTCCGCGGGCTCGTTGACGATCTTCACGGCTCCTCCTCCGTCCGGGCTCGGCTAGGTGCTGTCGCGAGCCACATCCTTCATGTCCATGAACTTGCCGAACAGGTCGCCGACCGCGCCGAGCGCGTCGAACGCCTGGAGCGTGTCCGTGCCCTCGCGGGCGCTGCCGATCCGGAAGCGCACCTGGGGCTCTTGCGACTGCGACTCGTCGTAGTCCGCGACGGAGTAGCGGCCGAACGTCTCGGGCATGACCCAGCAGCAGAAGAGCTCGACCATGAGGTCGAGGAACGGCAGGATCGGCACGAGCGAGAGCCAGTGCCCGATCGCGGGGAAGCTCTTCACGTAGCGCCGCCGCGAGAGGTTGCAGACCTTGTAGACGCGCGAGTCCTTGGCGCCGCCTTCCCTCGGCACGCGGATGCTGACCGCGGCGAGGTAGAGCGTCGTGTCGCCGTCGGTATCCGGGTTCGCGACGAGCAGGTGCTCGCACAGGCAGTCCTTCAGGTACTCGAGGAAGCGGGAGAGCAGGTCGTTGTAGGCCTCGACGGCCGCCTTGCGGTACGCGGCGAGCGCGGCGACCGGGAACATGGACGTCCCGAAGAGCTTCCCGTCCGCGACGGTGAGCGTGCTCGACAGGTAGTTCAGGACGTAGACCTGCTTCGCGTCGGAGGCGATCGCGATCGGGCCGAGCTGCGTCGGCACGAAGTTCTTCGTCTTCGCGTGGCTCTTCATGTTGACGAGGCGGACCGCGAACCCGTCCTCGGAGGTCATGAGGAGCTGGCCCGTCGGCGGGTAGGGCTCGAGGCGGATCGCCGTGTTCTCGACCGGCACCTCGGCGATCCGCGTCGTCCCGCGGTAGGCGAGCAGTTGCTTCCCGCCCGCGACGTCGGCGATCGCGTACACGGTCTCTTCGGGTGCGCCGTCCTCCACGGCCCAGACGGCGATGTCGTCCTTGCCCGACACGCCGCCGAGCGGGATCGTGCTCACGGCCGGCGACGCGAGGGCGACGTTCGAGAACACGCGGACGCCGGTGTAGACCTTGGCCTCGGCCCCGGCCGCGCCCTCGCTCGCCCAGGCCTTGCCGGTCTTCGGGTGGATCCGCAGGTGCCCGATGGAGTTGAAGTTGGCGCCGACGAGCACCGGCTGCGTCCCGGCCGCGAGCGCGTCCGGGTCGATGCGGTAGAGCCCGTCGCCGTTCGTCTTCTTGGACGTCGTGCCCACGCGCTTGTGGGCGATCCCGTAGACCTTGTCCTTGTCGGCCCCGGTCGTCGCGAGCGTGACGATCTTGAGGTCGCAGATGGTGAAGACGTCGCCCCACTTGATGTCCTTCGAGCCGATCGTCCCGACGCGGAAGAGCGTGTCCTCCTGGTTCTTCGTCGAGGCGACGGCGTAGATCTTCTTGCCGTCGGGGGAGAGCGCGACGTCGAGCACGCTCGACATGCCCGTGTTGGCCTTCGTGCCGGCCTCGCCCGCGAAGGGGTTGAACTGCGCGAGGAGCTTGCGGCTCTTGAGATCCCAGCGGTTGACGGTCGTCGCCGGCTTGGTCGGGCTGAGGCCCGGTCCGACGGAGTACGCCTCGTTCCCGCCCGACCGGAGCCGGAGCCGCTGGTGCTGGCCGCGCCCGAAGATCGTGTCCACCCCTGAGATCGCGGCGGGGAAGGTCGCCGGGAAGGGCCGTGCGTCGTCGAAGAGGCCGCAGAAGGTCTCGAGGGAGAGCTCGTTCTTCAGGCCCTCGTAGAACTCCGCCAGGATCGCGTGCTCGCGGGGGGTCAGAAGGATGTGCTGCCCCGCCTGCGGGTTGACACGCTGCATGAAGAGGTTGGTGAGCGCCGCGACCCGCTCCTGCTGCGGGCCGGTCGGATCGTTCTCCGTCCCCGGGGGAGGCGTCAGCTCCTGCTCGAAGAAGCGACGCACGTCGGCGATGGAGTCCTCGTAGAACTCCATGAGGAGCGTCTGGCTGAGCCGGTCGTTCAGCTCCTTCTTCCAGTCCGAGCTGTACGGCTCGACCGCGAAGCGCTCGTCGCCGGTTCCGCGGGCCGGGTTCCATGAGAGCCAGGCGTCCCCGATCCCGTTCGCGAGGATCTTGGTGTCGTTGGCCTGATCGGCGTCGTACTCCTCGACGAGCTCGAGGAACGGAAGCTCGGTCTCCGGGATCTCGATGTCGTTCCCGGCCCGGTCGATCGCCCAGCCCTGGCGGACGAGCACCTTGCTCCGGTCCGCCGGCTCGCAGACGACCTTGAGCCCCGAGACGATGCCCCAGCCGTGCAGGTATGCGTTGTGGTGCTTGAGGCCGTGCCCCGCGCACAGCACGTCGAGGGCCTCCTGCACCGTCTCGGCCGGCGTCCCGTCCGTGGTCGTGAGCGTGCACGCGTCGTTCGAGAACCCGACGTCCTCGGCCTCGAGCGTCGTCAGGGACGGGAACTCGGTGCGGCAGTCCTCCACCTCCACCGTCGTGCCGCCCCCGCCGGTGTCCCACTTGACGAGCGCGAGCGGCGCGTAGTGGTGTCGAATGCCCGCGGGCGGCGCGTCCGCGAGCTCGTCGATTCCGCCCACCGCCGTCCGGGCGGGGAAGGTCCAGAAGTCGCCGGGAGCGTAGTCTGCGCCGCCGAAGGTGACCTCGATTCCGGCCTCGAGGTCGTGGGTCGTCCCCGCGTCCACGTCTGCGGGCGGCCCGTCCCAGCGCCGCACGCGCGCGTTCCTCGCCACGCTCACGCCCTTCACCTTGGCCTTGAGCTTGAGGACGCGGTCTTCCTCGATCGTGTCGATCTCGACGATCGTCCCGGGGCCTCCCGCGAGGACGGTGTCGTCGTCGAGCACCTCGATCGTCTGGCCTCCGGCGAGCGCAAGGGTGTCGTCACGCCCGACGCGCCGCAGGCGGATGCGGTCGGTGCCGCTCGCGTCCTCGTTCAGAAGCTCCTCGACGGAGAACACGGACGAGCCGTTGTCGCGCGACCACTTGAAGGTCGGGCCCGTGCCGTTGGCGCTGTGGATCTCGACGCGGTAGAG
>CAVRUF010000010.1:0-157736 GCA_963724315.1 uncultured Actinomycetes bacterium
AGTCGGAGCGGCTCGCGTCACGCGGCGTCGGAGCGCCGCTCCACCCGCATGACCTTGGCGCCGCCGCGCTCGAGCGTGCGGATCGCCGTGGCCACCCCGGCGGCGAAGTCGGCCGCCGAGACCGAGCACCCGACCGAGAGCCCGTCCGCCGCGGCCGTGTACCCGGACGGGAGGTGCCCCACGGGCCGGTCGACCACGCAGTCGAACGCGTAGAGCGCCTGGGCGCCGGGCGCGCGCGACATCCGGCGCACGACCGGTTGGATCATCACGAGGAAGAGGTCGGCGACGACGACCGCGCCGACGATCCGGAAGTAGCCGCTCGAGTCGACCTCCGCGATCGCCGCGTACGAGATCAGGGTCGCACCGACGAGGGCGGAGACGACGCTCGCCCAATAGAGCACGCGGATCGTCCGCGTGTCGGTCGGCCCGCACCGAGACGTCATGAGCGCGATCTGCGCCGAGGCGACCGCGAACGACGCGAACAGGGCGAGCGCCTTCGAAAGCCCCTCGCCGCCACCGTCGCCTTCGTACGCCCCAGACGAGCACCATCGCGATCGCGAACGCGCCGAGGCACAGGACGATGACGATCCAGGCGAGCCAGGTCTGCCGCCGCTGGTCGATGAGGACGCCGGCGGGCAGCCCCACGAAGCTAAACGCCGCCACGAGCGCGGTCGTCAGGAGAATCCGCCCCGACGTGTCGTCGAACTCCGAGAAGAGGAGGATCCCGATCGCGAGCGCGGCGGTGATCGACAGCGAGACGATCAGCCCGCCGAAGAAAAGCCGCCTGCCCAGCGAGAGCTCCATGAAGCCATCCTACGCCCCTCCATTTGGGGGCATGCTTCCGCCGCATCTGGCGTTATTCTCAGGCGGAAAGGAGGTGACCGAATAGCCACCAAGGAAGAAAAGCTCGAGATGGAAGGCGAGATCGTCGAGGCCTTTCCGAACGGGATGTTCAAGATCGCGCTCGACAACGGGCACGAGGCCCTCGGCTACACCGCAGGGAAGATGCGCCGCTACCGGATCAAGATCTTCCCGGGCGACCGTGTGAAGCTCGAGCTCAGCCCGTACGACCTCTCGCGCGGCCGGATCACCTACCGCTACAAGTGAGCCCGCGTTAGCGAGGCTTGTGCCAGCGGAGTGGCCCGCGCACGAACACGTCGATGACGCCATTCGTGTCGTGCGGGACGATCAGCAGGTCCGACTCGAAGACGACGAAGCGCCCGTCCGCGGAGATCCCGCCGTAGCCGTTCCCGTTCGGGCCGCCCGTCTTGCCGGTCGTTACCCGGCGCGTCTCTTTCGTCCAGCGGTCGTGGACGTAGAGGTCGTCATGGCCGTTGTGGTCGCCCGGGGCGAGGTTCTGGTCCGGCCCTTGGAAGAGGACGAACCGGCCGGTCGTCGAGATCCCCGAGTACCCGCCCCAGTCGGTCGACTGCGCGCCGGCGGAGGTGACGTTCACGCGCGTCGTCTTCCGCGTCTTCCAGTTGCGGACGAAGACGTCGGTCTCGCCGTTCGTGTCGTGGCCGACCAGGTTCGTCGAGTCGGACTCGAAGGCGACGAGCTGCCCGCCCCCGAGATCGAGCAGTACGTGCTGCCGCCCTGGTTTGCCTGAGCGCCCGCGCTCGAGACGGATACTCGCCTCGTGACACCCGTCCTCCAGTTCCGGACGAACACGTCCTCCCGCAGGTTCGTGTCACCGGCGACGATGTTCGTCGCCGCCGAGCCGTACGCGACGTACGTCCCGTCGGAGGAGATTGAGGGCGCGTAGCCGTAGCAAGCGCCCGAGTCGGCGTTCGGAATCGCGCCGCCGGCACCGATGGAAATGCGTCGCGTGATCCCCTTCTTCCGGTCGCGGATGAACACGTTTCTGAAGTTGTTGGTGGCCGTGGCGACGAGGTTCGTCGAGTACGAGTCGAAGACGACGAAGCGCCCGTCCGCGGACACCGACGGGACGTTGCTGTCCATGTCGGCCTGCTGCTCGGTCGTGCTCACGCTTACCCGGCGCGTGACCTTCGACTGGCGGTCGCGGATGAAGATGTCGCTGCGGTTGTTCGTGTCCCCCGGAACGAGGTTCGTCGCCGACGAAACGAAGACGACATAGCGCCCGGTGGCGGAGATCCTCGGGGTACCCGAAGATCCGTTCCCCTGCGTCCCGCTCGTCGCGACGCTCACGCGAAACGTCCTGCCGGTCTGGCGTTCGCGGACGAAGACGTCGCTCTGGCCGTTCGTGTCGTGCCGGACGAGATTCGTGGCCTGTGACCGGAAGACGACGAACCGTCCGTTCGCGGAGATGGCCGTGTCGCTGCTCGAGGCGTTCGCCTGGGCGCCCGCCGAGCTGACGCTCACCCGCTTCGTGGGCGCCGTCCCGGTCGCGGCGCCGGGCGCGAGCGCCACCGCCGTCACGACGGAAAGGGAAACTGCGAAACCCCTGACCACGTGC
Organism: uncultured Actinomycetes bacterium; assembly: GCA_963724315.1. Taxonomy (GTDB): domain Bacteria; phylum Actinomycetota; class Thermoleophilia; order Gaiellales; family Gaiellaceae; genus CAVRUF01. The sequence goes on from CAVRUF010000010.1 coordinate 2,438, forward strand.
TGAACGGTACGACGGGTCGCCCGTCAGTTCAAGCGAAGGCCGTACGCGAGCCGCTCGAGGCCGAGGTCGAGCGGCTCGTCCAGCGTCGCGAGCGAGATCCGGGCCCAGCCTCGGCCCTGCTCCCCGAAGCCCTCGCCAGGAGCCAGCGCAACCCGCTGCTCGGCGAGCACCTCGTCCGCGCCGATGCCTTCCGGGAGCCGGAACCAGACGAAGAACGTGCCTTCGCACTGCACGTCGGTCGCGCGGGTTCCCTCGAGTGCCGCGAACACGCGGTCGCGCCGCTCCTCGTAGAGCGCGCGGCGTGCCTCGACGGAGTCCTGCGGCCCGGTGAGCGCGGCGATCCCCGCCTCCTGCACGGCGCGGAAGATCCCGGCGCGGACGTGGTCGTTCATGAGGTTCAGCCGGGCGACGATCTCCGCGTTGCCGAGCGCGAACCCGAGCCGCCAGCCGGCCATGCCGTAGGACTTGGAGAAGGAGAACAGCTCGATCCCGACCTCGCGCGCCCCCGGCGTGGAGAGGAAGCTGCGCGGCGTCCGTCCGTCGTAGACGAGATCCCCGTAGGCGAAGTCGTGCATGACGGCGGCGCCGGTCTGCTCGGCGAAGTCGATCGCGGCCTCGAACACGCCGTCCCGCACGCAAGCCGCGCAGGGGTTCGAGGGGTAGTTGAGGTAGAGCGCGCCGACGTTGTCGCGCGGCGCCCGCTCGAGGTCGGGCGCCCAGCCCGCGGCCGGGTCGAGCGGCACACGGACCTCGCGCGCTCCCGCGAGCGCCGGTGCCGACGTGTAGTCCGGGTACCCGGGATCGGGAAGCAGGACCGTTTCACCCCGCTCGACCGTGCAGAGCGCGAACTCGATGAGCGTCGTCTTCGTGCCGGCGATGACGGCCACCTCGGTCGCGGGGTCGAGCTCGACGCCGTACAGCCCGGCGTAGCGGGCCGCGATCGCCTCCTTCAGCTCGGGCAGCCCGAGGAACGGCGCGTAGCCGTGGACGAGCGCCGTCGGCTGGAGCGCGACCTCGTAGAGCCGCTCGACGACGTGCGCGGGCGGCCCGATGTCGGGGTTCCCGCGGCCGAGGTCGACAACGGGCGGCCCGTCCTGCGCCTGCGCGGCGGCGACGCGAGCGAGCAGCCCGGCGAAGTACTGCTGCGGCAGGCGCTCGATCCGGTCGGGCCGTTCGCGCATCGCGGGATCGTCGCACACCGTGGCGGCCCTCCCCGCCGGGGTTGAGCGGTGTCCGGTTGCGGCGTACCCTCGGTGGGGCTGTTGCAAATGCAACGAGAGGAGCTTGTAATGCGTACCTTCATGCGGGAATCCGGAGGCCTCTGGCTGGCCGTCGGCCTCGTCGCAGGGATCCTGCTCGCACCGGCGGCCGTCGGCTCGGCAGGTCTCATCAACATCGTCGGCACCAACGGCAAGCGCGCGCAGGTGACCCCGGCGAATCAGCTCCAGACGGCTCCGGCGAGCCCGGCGATGTACCGAAACGTCTTTACGCCAGGAATCGTGTCAACGTGCTCGGTGGTGTTCGCCGCGCCGGCCAAATCGGGGGCGGTCGTCACAAGCGTGGCCTTCAACGTGTGGCAGAACCCTGCTCCCGGATTGGGGAGCTACGTCTTTGTCAGCCTGAACAGCGCCTGCTCGGGTCGTATCGTCACGCGCTTCAATCCAGGCGGAATCGGGATGACCGTAGTGCCGTTCAACCCCGGTTTCGCGCTCAAGGCCGGCGCGAAGCTGTACGCGGTGGCGTTGGGGTCGGTGGCCACCGAGCTGACTGTCACCGGGTATCTCGTGCCGAAGGCGGCTGTTCCGGCGACGACCCCCACAGCCCGCCAGTCTGCGAGGGCGCAGGGGTAGGCCGGGGCCGGCGCATCTCTGCTTGCCCGAGGCAGCCTCGACTACGGCCGCAGCTCGACGAACCCTGCCGCCGCGAAGTCGCCGTCGAACGCGAACGCGTCGCGGATCCCGAGCCGGCGCATGAGCGCGAAGCTCGTCGCGTCGACGAACGAGTACGGCCGCTCGTCGTGGCGGCGCAGCCAGCTCCAGCGCCTCGCGCTCGAGATCCTCTGAGACGAACTCGACGTGGAGACGGAGACGTTCCCGCCAGGCGGTCGAGGAAGTGCATGGCCGACGCCGTACCCCACGCGGCGGCGGAGGAACGTCCAGGTCTCACCTCGGATGTGATTCGACGTGATGAGCCGCGTCCGTGCCCGACCGTTCGAGCAGTTCCGCCGCCGCGCGGTGGTGAGCATCGCGCGGCATCCGCGTCGCGATCCAGAACGAACTGTCGACGAAGATCATGCGTCCGGGCCAAGCGGTCCGTAGAGGTACTCGTCGATGTCGTCGACCGGCTCCGCATCCGGGTCGGCACCCACCAGCTCCCACAGCGGGTCCTCCCGGATCGGCGGCCACGACGCCACCTGCAGCCGCTCGGCCACGTACCGGCGGATCAGCGCGGCCTTGGACACGCCCTCGCGGCGAGCCTGGCGTCCGAGCTCGGCGTCGAGCTCCTCTTCGATCATGATCTGAAGGCGCTTCACCTCCTCCATGTTACGTCAGTTTTGCGAAGTGATGTAACTTCGCTTCATCGCCTCGGACTGCCTGCTGCGCGAGCAGCCGCACGACCGCCCCGAAGGCGAACGACCGCGGCCCGCGCGCGTCGAGGTCGGCGATCGCGGCCTCGGCGCCGGCCACCTCCGCCTCCCGCGCCGTCTCGAGCGCTCGCCGCACCGGCGCGTCGAGCCCCTCGTCCCACAGGAGCGGCGCGAAGAACCGCAGCGCGCGTCGCGAGCTCCCGCTCGTCGTCGGAGTCGAGCGCGCAGGCGACTCCGAAGATGCACATCGGACAGGCCTCCGCCTGCAGGCCGGACAGATCCAGCGCCCGGGCGACGGCCTCGGCGGATGCGCGTTCGTCTTCCATCCCGTTAGTGAAGCGAAGAAACGCGCACGTGTCTGTGCCGAATCTGTGCCGAAACTACGCGGCCGGACTCGGCCAGCTCGACGAAGCGGCACAGCGCGTTCGCGAGCTTCATCTGCTCCACCGTGCGGCAGCTCGCCTCGAGCAGCCGCGGGCTCGCGACCACATAGGCGAGGCAGCGCGCCCGCGACACCGCCACGTTCAGGCGGTTCCGCGAGAACAGGAAGTCGAGCCCGCGCGACACGTCCTCCCCGGACGAGCTCGCCATCGAGAAGAAGACGACGGTCGCCTGCTGGCCCTGGAACTTGTCCACGGTGCCGATGCGGATCCGCTCGTCGGGGATCGCCTCGCGCAGGCAGCGGACGTGCGCGTTGTACGGCGCGACGACGATGAAGTCCGCGGGCCCGAGCGGCCGCTCCACCCCGTCCTCGCGGTACGGCGTCCCGAGCAGCCGGTCGATCTCGCGCGCGACCGCGGCGGCCTCCTCGGGCGAGGCCAGCCGGTGCCCCGTGTGCTCGACCGGCAGGAACCGCACGCCGGCGCCGTCCGCGACCGAGCGCTCCGACGTCACCGCCGCCGGCTCGAGCCGCCCCTCGTAGAACGACTCGGAGATGAACGCGTTCACCTCGGGCCGCATCCGCCACGTCTCCTCGAGGAACCGGCCCATCCCCGGCCGGAGCGTCCGGTCGTCCCCGAGCAGGTGCCCGGCCACCGACTTCTCCGCTCCCTCGGGATGCGATCCCTGCGAGACCTGCGAGAGCTGGTTCGGGTCACCGAGGACGATCACGTTCCGCGCCGCGACCCCACCGCGAGCGCGTCGGCCAGCGAGAACTGCCCGCCCTCGTCCACGAACAGCGTGTCCACGTGCCCGTCCATCTCCGGCCGCGCGAACAGGAACGACGTGCCCGCGACGAGCAGGAGCTCCGGGTCGAGCATCGCCTCGTTCGAGCCCGTGTCCTCAATGAAGCGCCCCTCGTAGCGCGTCTCCTCACCGCTCGACTTCTTCATCCCGCGAAACTCGAAGCCCGCCTCGACCGCCGCCTCCTCGACGTCCTCGAGGAACTTGTGGATCGCCTTGTGGCTGAGCGCGGTCACCCCGACGCGGCGTGGAGGATCGGCCCGCATGAGCGCGATCGCCATCCGCGCGCCGTTCCAGGTCTTCCCCGAGCCGGGCGGCCCCTGGACGAACAGGTGGCTTCCGTCGAGCGAGAGCGCGGATTCCTCGAGCGTCCCGTCGAGCCGCGCCCGCGGCGGCCGCCGCTCGAGGATCTCGACGAGCGCCGGGTGGTCGGCCTGCGCCTTCGCGAAGCGGAGCACGGCGTCGCGCTGCGTCCAGGTTCCGAGCGGCGGAGGCGGGATGAGCGCCTTCGGCAGCGGCTCGTCGACGCGGTTCGCGGCACGCCGCAGCGTCACCGTCCCCCGCTCGTCGTCGACCCGGACGTCGTAGCCCTTGCCGGTCGCCGGATCCTCGGCCGAGCCCGCCGATCTTGTGCTCCTGCTGCGGGAACGTGAACGTGTACTCGAGCGACTGCGACGGCGGATCGAGCCGCACCGGCTCGCCGGCGAGCTCGAGCCCGCCGATCGTCTCGCCCGAGTCGATGAGCTCCTCCTCGTCGAGCCCTTGGTTGTGGAAGTAGGCCCACCACTGCGGCTTCTCCTCGCGGCGGTGGTAGTCGAGGAGCTGCGCGAGCAGCCACCGCGGGTCGCCCTCCTCGGCGCCCTCGAGCAGGCCGAGCCGCACGCGCTCGCGCTCGTCGAGCCGCTCCTGCGCCTCCTCGGTGCGCTCGCGCCGCTCCGGGGGAAGCCGCCAGGGAAGGTCGTCCGGCCGCAGCCCGAGGAGCCAGCGGTGCAGCTCGAAGAGCGAGACGGCAGTCCTCGCGGTTGTAGTCGCGGATCCCGTCGAGGAGCGACTGCTCGCCGATCTCGAGCCAGCGCTCGAAGTCTTCACGGACTCGCTGCCCCCGCCGACCTCGGCGGTGCGCTCGAACCCGTAGAGCGCCTCGACCTCCTTGATCGAGTACGACGGGACCGACGCGCGCAGCGCCTGCTTCGTCGACGCGGAAGAGTCGACGAGCACCTCGCCGCGCAGCAGGTCGTCGAGCTCGTCCTCGCGCGTGGCGTGCTCGCCCATGAGCCGCGTGAGGGCGGTGCGCTCGTAGGCGGCGTAGTGGTAGACGTGCATCCCGGGGAACCGCTGCCGGCGCTCGACGACGTGGTCGATGAAGGTCTCGAAGGCCGCGCTTCTCGCGCGCGCGGTCGTCGCCCAGATGCACTCGTACCGCGGCGCGCCGTCGTCGTCGAGCTCGACCCAGCCGGTGAGGTACTCGAGCCCGCGCGCCGGCTCGAACCACGGGTCGCCCTCGAAGTCGAGCCAGATGTCGCCCGGGCTCGGCTCGGGGAGGAGGTTGAACCCGCGGTCGTCCTCGAGCGGGAGGAGCTCGATCTCGTGCTCGCCGGTCTCGCGGCGGTGGAGCTGGAGCCGCGCCTGCTGCCGGAGCCCGTCGAGCGTCGCGCGCGCGCATGCTCGGGATCTTGGTCTCGGTGCGTCGCGGCGAGCCCGGCGAGCGTGGTGATCCCGGCCGCGTTCGAGCCGCTCGACCTGAAGCCGAGAGACGCCGGCGACGAGCGTGAGGTGGTCGTCGGCGTTCCAGCGCTCCTTGCAGAGCGAGAGGAAGTCGCAGAGCGAGCAGAAGTCGACCGGGTACGGGTAGATGTCGGCCCGCTCGTCGACCGCCCGGAGGAACCGGGCCCGGAGGCGCCGGTAGTAGGCCGCGAAGTCCTGCGGCCGGTAGGTCTCGGTCTCGCCGCGGCCCGTGACGACGTGCATGCGCCGCGGGCTCGTGCCCCTGGATCCGAGCGATCTGCTCGGTGTAGAAGCAGAGCTGGAGCACGTGCTGCGGCTTCGCGTGGCGAGCGAGCTTGGTGTCGATGACCTCGTAGCCGTCGGGCGTCGAGACCACGAAGTCGGCGAGCCCGCGCCAGTCGCCTTCCGGAGCGCGGCCTGGTAGATGACGTCGGCCTTGTCCTGGATCGCCCGCTCGGTCTCGGGCGCGGCGCGTTCCCAGTCGCGGTCGTCGAAGTCGATGGTCGTGATGTCGCGGCCCTCGTCGGCGAGCTGCGCGAGGTACCGAGCCTCGTGCTCGTCCCCCTTGCGCTGAATGAGCGCCGCGTGCCGGTTGACGCGGTAGGGCTTCTTGATCTCGTCGAGCGCGACGGCGACCTGTAGCGCCGTGAGGTGCGGGCAGGCGAGGAAGCCGTTGAGGTCGGTTGGGGAGAAGGTGAGGCGCTTCTTGTCAAGTCGCACTCCACGAGTATCGCTTGGCACGACAGGTCGATACGGAGCCGACTATGCCGCGACGGTAGCCCGACCTCCTCTAGCCCGGGCAGAACCGCGACCAGTTCCGCAATGACCTTGACGCGGTCAGAAGCCATCGCAAGTCACCGGCTCGAAGTCGTCCGCGTCGCCATCTGAGAAGCCGAATGGCACCTGGACGACCCGTCATCACCTCGACGGTGTAATTCGCGGTTTCTGGATCAGAAGCTCACGGCTCGCGACCGGCAGCACGCACCCAGAGATCTTAGGACTCGCTGGAAATGCGGTGCTCTTGCCAGTGATCGGCCAGCCACCGCGTCCGACTCGGCGTCGCGGGCGACACCAGCGGCTTTCCTGCGAGTTCAGCGTAGACCGGAAAGGCTCCCAGCGACGGGGCGACGTCGATGGTCTGCGTTGTCGGATCGACGGCAAGCAGTCCGAGATCGAAGAGACGGTGGATGTCTCGCCTAAGGATGAGACCACCATGGTCGTGATGCTCTCCGACGTCGGCGTAGCTATAAAGGTGACATGCCTCGAGCGTCGAGAGCGGCGCAGGGCCGGTAAACGCGCAGATCGCCCCAAGCTCCTCGAGCATCCGCCGACGGAACTCCGCCTGGCCGAGCCGGACGCGCACGGAGACGTTCTTGTGCCCCCCGCCGAGACGGCGAGCCCGTGACCTCAGAGATGTGAGCACCGGGCCCGTCGACGACCGCGAGACCGCGGTGGCGAAGTCGTTCCAGCGCAACGGGCGGATGCTGAGCTGGGACGCCGGATGGACGCACAGGGCACGTAGCTCAGGGCCGGACAGAAGTCCTGCGAGGTCGACCCAGCCGACGTCGTGCTCCGAACGGAACGCGGTCACCCGCTCGGTTCGGCTGATGGGCACGTCGAAAGTGGCCTTGCACTTGTAGCACTTGAAACGCGGAGTCATTGTCTTGCGTGCCTTGATTCCAGCGAGCCCGCATTCCGGACAACGATGCAGCACCTTCGTGTCCTGCCACCGCTCAATCCTCTCGATCACCGAGGCCCCCACGAGGCACCGTTTGTCCCAGATGACGATCGCATCGCCCTCCGCGACCGCCTCGTGATTCGGAACCGTGCTGTCCCAGCTGTAGCGGACCGCGGGATCGTCGTCGTAACCCTCGTTGCCGCCATGCTGGCGATCGTCACCGACCGCAAGCACGAGCCACGCATGTACCGGCCCGTCTTCGATCATCCCCTGTGTGATCGACGCCTCCATCGCTCTTCACCTCTACCATCGTGCGAGCGCGCGTGCTACCTCTGACCCAGAGCCCCCCGCCGAACCCGGTTTCAGAGAGCCCTCCGAGGGGTCGTAGGGTAATGCGATCCGTGCCCGAAGCTACGCGCGGCTCGACCGCGCGCAACGCGGCGAGCACCGCGCCTGGATGGGGAGGCAAACCGACCGGCTCGTCGACAACCGTGGCACGGATGACCCGCGCGTCGCCCGATCGGCCACGACAAGGCTCGGCGCAGCACTTCTATCCATTACCCGCATGCTGGCGGCCAGCTACGGAACACCTGATCTCGGAAACAAGAGTGATCCGGTCGACGAGCTCGTCTACATCGTCCTGTCCCGCCGGACGCGGGAAGGCGCCTACCAGGCCGCCTTCGACTCGCTCAGGTCCAGGTATGCGACCTGGGAGGAGCTTGCGGTCGCGCAGACCGACGAAATAGAGGATGTCATCGGGTTCTCGGGCCTCGGACGGAGGAAGGCCCAGAGCCTGAAGCTTGCGCTCGACGCGCTGATGGATCACTTCGGCCAATGCACGCTTGAGCCGACACGGTCGTGGAGTGATGACGAGGTTGTCGAGTTCCTCACCGGCCTGCCCGAGATCGGCCCGAAGAGCGCCGCGTGCGTGATGATGTGCTCCCTTGACCGACCGGCATTTCCGGTCGATGCGCATGCGGGCCGGGTCCTGGAACGGCTCGGCACGTTCCGCACGGTCGGGATCGAGCTCGCCGGCACCGATCACAAGACCAAACAGCGACTGCTCTGGGACGCCGTTCCACCCGTTCTCCGGTATCCACTTCACGTCAACCTGCTTGTTCACGGACGCCAGGTGTGCCTTCCTCGTGCACCCCGCTGTGGTCAGTGCGTGCTCGCCCGAGGATGTCAGCACCTGTCGATATCGCTTTCGGCAGACGGATCGGCGCCGGCCGACTGACGATCTAGATTTGACCGGGACCCTCGCCGCGAGGGTCTCTGTAGTGGCGACCGCGCGAGGGCGATGACGACGACCGAGATCAGGAAGCGCCGGACGGCCGTTCCCCACTACCGGGGGGAGAACCTTCGGTTACCCCGGCACGGAGACGCTCCGGACCCATCCGACCTAGAGAGTGTTCGGAGATGGAAGGTGAGGAACGCTCCCCGTCCCACAGCGATCGACCTCTTCAGCGGGGCCGGTGGCCTGAGCCTCGGCCTGCGTGATGCGGGTTTCTCCGTCCTTGTCGGGGCCGACTGGGATCCGCACTCCGTGCACACGCATGAGGCGAACATCGGTGGACTTGGGTACGTCGGTGACCTTTCGGAGCCGGCCGAGCTGATCAGTTACCTCGACGGCTGGGGGATCACGGACGTGGACCTCGTCGCGGGCGGGCCGCCGTGCCAGCCGTTCTCGCGGGCCGGCCGTTCGATGATCCGGAACCTTGTCGCCTCCGGGAGCCGCAGCGCCGAGGATCCGCGCGCGGAGCTATGGCAGGGGTTCATGGTCGTGGTGAGCCACCTGAGGCCGCGTGCTGTCCTGGTCGAGAACGTCCCCGATCTTCCAAGCTGGGACGACGGAAGCGTGCTCATGGGCTTCTACGAGTCACTCAAGGACCTCGGGTACACCGTCGATGCACGCGTTCTTGACGGCTTCCAGTACGGCGTGCCGCAGCACAGGGCACGTCTGTTTCTCGTCGGCCTGCGGGACGGACGCACGTTCGAATGGCCCGAACCCCGCACCGACGTCACGACGTTGCGCGACGCGATCGGTGACCTTCCGCCGGTGCCGCCCGCGCAGCGCGCCGAGCGTATTCCGTACTACGGGGTTCCGCGTTCGCCGTTCCAGCGGAAGATGCGCGAAGGGATACCCGCGCGAGACCTCACGAGCATCCACGACCACATCACGCGCGACATCCGCCCCGACGACGCAGAAGCGTTCGCGCTGCTTGGAGAAGGGCAGACGTACATGGATCTGCCCATGCATCTACGTCGCTACCGGAGCGATATCTTCACCGACAAGTACAAGCGACTGGTATGGGACGAGGTCAGCAGGAGCATCACGGCTCACATCGCCAAGGACGGCTACTGGTACATCCATCCGCAGCAGCATCGAACGCTGTCCGTGCGCGAGGCGGCCCGGTCAGACGTTCCCCGACTGGTTCCGCTTCGCCGGCCAGCCGACGAAAGAACGACGAACATTCGATATCCGGCGTCCGCGGACTTTGCAATCACTGCGGTGAAGTTGGATGTCTTGCCACTCTGTACGTGGCCGAGAACGAGTCCGCGCGTTCGGATCGAGTCCGCCCACGGCGGGTCGAGGAGTCCGACGATCTTGTGCGCGGCGTTGTTGATCGAATCGATCGACGCGACTGGCATCGATGAACGGAATGTCCCCTCGAGGGCGGGCCAGAAACGGTCTCCCGGAGTAGGGCCCGTATACCAGGGTGCTGACAGTGCTTCGTCGTCGGCCATCGCCCGGGGATACCGGAGCGCACGCGCGTCTCTTGCCCGTTCGAGCACTCGGTCGAGACCCGCCCGCACAAGTTGCTCCTCGACGCCGATCGCGATCAGATCGGCGGCCGATTGCTGGGGAGACTTGCCCATCCTCATGCCGCCGATGATCTGATCTGCGACGCTCAGTACGCGCGTGTCCGATACTGGCCCGCTCATCGGTGGCAGGCTATGGGACGCAGTCGATCCGCACAATCCCGCGGATCCGCGGTTCCCTCGGGCCGGACGCCGAGAAGCTCATCGCCTTGGATTCTGACGCGCGATCGCGCAGCCGGCTTCGTTGTCGGGAGTACTAGCGGGTGGCCTCGTCGTCGCGGAGATGGCTCGGTGGTCAGAGGACCGCGTCCGCAAGACGCGCCGTGTTCCTCAAATCGCGGTACAGCTCCACCACGGAGCCGATGTTCGCCTCCACCGTCAGCCTGCCCCGCGCCGCGCCGACCCGGGCGCGCAGCTTCCCGAGATCTCGCCTCGCCAGCTCCGGCCCCAACTCGGCCGGCGACTCGATCACGATCCCCAGCCCTCGCTCCTTCAGGACATGCGTGATCGCTCGGTGCGGGAACGCCAGCACCGGGAGGCCGCACGCCAGATACTCGAACAGCTTGTTCGGGAGGGCCGTGTCCAGGTGGGCCTTGTTCAGGCTCTCGTTGAAGCCGCACCAGCCGAAGTCGTAGCGCGGTAGCTCGCGGAGCAGGTCGGCCGGCGTTCTCGGCGCGTGGAGCTCGAGGCCGGGGAGACGCCCGGCCAGCTCGCGGTAGTCCGGCACGTCGCGGTTCGGGTAGACGTCCAGCGTCACGCCCGCGGCGACGAGCTCCTGGAAGATCTCGCGCAGGTCGTAGTGGCCGCCGTTCACCGAGAGCGTTCCCTGGTAGACGAGGCGCGGCGGGTCGCCGACGCGGCGCTCGGTGGAGGCGAGGCGGCGCGGCAGATCGCGCTGCAACGCGTAGTTCGGGAAGACCAGCGCCGGGCCGGCGACCCGGTAGCGGGTGCTGATCTCCGCGAGCAGCTCGGCGGAGACGGTGACGAGCGCGTCGCTCTCCTCGATCGCGCGGCGCTCCAGCAGGAGCGGGTCGCCCGGCTCGGGGAAGCCGTCCTCGTACGGCGTCTGGCGCAGGCTCTGAAGGTCGTGGACGTCGTGGACGACCGGCACGCGGCCCGCGACGAGCTCGGTGGCGAGCACCGTCAGGGCGTCCGGCAGGTTGTGGCAGTGGACGAGCTCCGGCTGGAACTCCTCCAGGACGGCGGCGAGCGCGGCGCGCACGTTCCCGGTCAGGCGCCACAGGCGGTCGAAGGTCTCGTCGCCGGCGCCGTACCACTCGGTCAGGCTCTTCCCCCGGTAGGCGAAGCCGAGCTCGAGGCCGGGCATCGCCGAGCGGAGGCCCACGCCGATCTTGAGCGCGCGGATGCAGGGTTGCTGCTCCAGGAAGAGGACGCGCATCGGCTCGATCCTCAGTGGTCCCGCTCGCGGATGACCCGTGCGGGGTTGCCGACCGAGACCGTGAAGTCCGGGAGGTCGCCCGTGACCACGCTGCCCGCGCCGACGATGCAGCCCTCGCCGATCGTGACGCCCGGGAGGACGCAGGCGCCCATTCCGATCCACGTGTTGCGGCCGATCTCGAGCGGGCCGTCGTCGCGCCAGCCGCCCTCGGAGGGCGGCCGGGTCGGGTCGCCCATCTCGTGGTTGGCGGTGTGGATCATCACGTAGGGGCCGAACATGCAGTCGTCGCCGATCGTGAGGCCGCCGTAGCCGTTGACGAAGCACCCGTAGTTGAAGCCGATGCGGTCGCCCAGCTCGATCCGGTCGCCGTTCAGCCACACGATCAGGTCGAGGTAGAAGCAGCCCTCCCCCACGCGCTTGGCGTCGCCCGGGCGAAACGGGATGACCTGCTTGGTGTGCTCGGTGATCATCATGGGGTGAACGGTAAACGGCGGCGGGCGCGCGGGCTTGCCCGGTACCGTCGGCCTAACGGTTTCAACGGACGGGGGAGGAACGATGAGACGCTTCACGATCTTCGCGGCAACGGTGCTCGGGGCGGCGGTCTTGGCCGGGGCTGCCCTGGCGGAGCCCGAGGTCTTCGCCTCTGCGCAGAAGGGCGATCTCGACGTCTCCGCCTCGATTCTCGTCTCGGGGAAGGCCGTGGACATGCGCGGCGGCTGGCTCGACGAGACGATCGGCTGCGACCAGTGGCGGCGCCTCAAGGTGTCGATCATCGTCGAGCGGGTTCCCGGCCACGGGGGCGCGCGCGTCGTGCGCAGGTCGAAGTCGAGGGTCGTCATGAACTGCGCCGAGGGCGGGCCGAACATGGGCTTCGCGCTCACCGCGCGGCGACTCGGGATGGCCTGCCCGAGCGGCGCCTGGAAGCCCGGGCGCTACTCCTTCGCGACCACCTCGAAGCACCTCGCGTCGGGGCTCACGGCGATCGCGAGCCTCGGCTGGTCGAAGCGCGGGAGCTGTTGAGCGCCGAGACGATCACGATCCCCGGGCGGTTCAACGGGCCGCCCGGGTCGGCCAACGGCGGGTATGCGTGCGGGCTCGTCGCCGAGTTGGTCGGCGGGCTCGCCGAGGTGACGCTGCGCGTGCCTCCTCCGCTGGATCGCGCGCTTCGCGTCGAGCGGGACGGCGGCGTTCGCGTGTTCGACGGGGACGTGCTCGTGGCGGAGGCGGTTGCGCTGGAGTCGCTCGAGGTGGACGTGCCTGCGGCGGTTTCCGTGGAGGAGGCGGAGCGGGCGCGCGAGGGGTACTCGGGGTTCGTCGCGCACGCGTACTCGACGTGCTTCGTGTGCGGGCCCGACCGCGACGACGGGCTCGGGATCTTCCCCGGGCCTGTTGCGGGGCGCGAGCTGGTTGCGGCTCCCTGGACGGCGCCGGCGGATGTTTCCGATCTGCTCGTGTGGGCGGCGCTCGACTGTCCCTCCGGCTGGGCCGTGGACGAGTTCTCGCGGTCCGGGCGTGCTGCTCGGGCGGCTCGCCGCGCGGGTGGTCGCGCCGGTCGTGGGCGGCGAGCAGTACGTGGTCGCCGGCTGGCCGATCGGCGCCGACGGGCGCAAGCGGTTCGCCGGGTCGGCGGTCTACGGCGCGGACGGGTCGGTTCGCGCCTTCGCGCGCTCGACCTGGCTCGTGCCCGCGGCGGCCTAGCCGTCCTTTTCGGCCACGGCCGGGGTCTGACCCCGGACATGGCCTTTCGGAGAGCCGAAAACGGGTGGATCGCAGGCGCCGTGCGGGGTTGCGGCGAAGCAGGCCTTTTCGACCGGGAAGGTCGGCTAGCGCGGCAGCTCGACGACCATGCGGCAGCCGTGCGGATCGGCCTGCTCGGCCCGAATTTGGCCGCCGTGTAATTCCACGATCCAGCGGGCGATCGAGAGGCCCGAGACCGCTGCCGCCGTCGCTGGCCGCCCGCGCGTGGTCGGAGCGGTAGAAGCGCTCGAAGACGCGCTCGGCCTCGTCGGGCGCGATCCCCGGGCCCTCGTCCGAGACCTCGAGCCGCGCATGGCCGTTGCGGGCGTCGGCGCGCAGCAGCACGCTCGTCCCCGGGCGGCGAATGGCGGATCGCGTTCGAGACGAGGTTCGCGAGCACCTGGTACATCCGGTCCTCGTCGGCGTCGAGCACGAAGCCGATCTCGACCGCCGTCTCGAGCCGCACCTCGCGCTCCTCGGCCTGCGGACGCCATTCGCGCACGACGTGGTCGAGGAGCTCCTTGGCCGGGAACTCCGTGCGCGCGAGCGGCGCGACGCCGGCCTCGAGCTTCGACAGATCGAGCAGCTGCTCGACGAGGCGGCCCAGGCGCTCGACCTGCACGAGCAGCTTCGCGGCGTCCACCGGCTCCACCCCGTCCACGGCGTTCTCGAGCGTCGCCCGCAGCGCGCCGATCGGCGTGCGCAGCTCGTGCGAGGCGTTCGCGATCAGGTGGCGCTGCATCCGGTCGACCTCGGCGAGCTCGGCGGCCATCGTGTTGAACGCGCGCGCGAGCTCCCCCACCTCGTCGCGCGACGTCGCGGTCACGCGCTGGGAGTAGTCGCCGCGGGCCATCGCGCGCGCCGCAACGACCATCTCGCGGAGCGGGAACACCATCCCGTGCGCGAGGAACTGCACCATCCCGAGCGCGACGAGCGCCGCGATCACGCCGGTGATGAACGGCGAGAGCCCCGCCCGGTCGCCGACCCAGACGACGATCACGGTCACGGCGACCGCGGCGACGATGACGACGCCGAGCTTCAGCTTGATCGAGCCGAGCGCGTCGAGCGGTCTCACACGAGCCCCGACGAGTCGAGCGCGTAGCCGATCCCGTGCACCGTGCGGATGACGTCCGGGCCGAGCTTCGAGCGGATCGAGCGCACGTGCGAGTCGACCGTCCGCTCGCCGGTCGGCACCTGGTGGCCCCAGACCTGCTCCAGGAGGCGGCTGCGCCCGTAGACGACGTGCGGCGTCTTGGCCAGCCGTAGGAGCAGGTCGAACTCGGTCGGCGTGAGGTGCGCCTCCACCCCGTCGCGAGTGACCCGGCGCGTGGCCGGGTCGATGACGAGCTCGCCGATGCGGATCGGGCCGTCCTCCGGCATCGGGCCGCGCTCGGCGCGCCGCAGGATCGCGCGGACGCGGGCGACCAGCTCGCGCGGGCTGAACGGCTTCGTCAGGTAGTCGTCGGCGCCGACGCCGAGGCCGACCTCGAGATCGGACTCCGAGTCGCGCGCGGTCAGCATCAGGACCGGGACGGCGCGGTCGCGCTGGATGCGGCGGCAGACCTCGAGCCCGTCGAGGCCGGGGAGCATCAGGTCGAGCACGACGAGATCGGGGCGCAACCGCCGGCAGAGCTCGACGCCGCCCGGGCCGTCGGCGGCGATCTCCACCTCGAAGCCTTCCGAGCGGAGCCGCGCCGCGACCGAGGCCGCGATGGTCGCCTCGTCCTCGATGACCGCGATGCGCCGTTCGCTCACGGCTTCCAGGGTAGGCAACCGGCGATGCAGGCGGCTTCGGGATGGTGTGAAGATCTCGTGCAGACGCGCGCGTCAGACCCGGCGCTCGGCCCGCGCTTCCTGTGCGCGCGTGAGCACGACGACGACGGCGAGCGCGAGCCCGGCCGCGACGGCGTCGACGCTGTCCGCGGCCGCCAGCCACTTCGATCCGCCGATCGCCTCCTCGAGGGTGTGGTTTTGCCCCGACTCCGTGAACGAGATGTTGTGGAGGACGAGGCTCGCGAGCCAGATTCCCCACCAGCACCCGATGAGGACGGCAACCCAGTCGCCGTGAGGGTCGCCCGAGCGCCGCACGTCGTTGACGAGCTGCACGGGCCTGAACAGGTTCCAGACCGGGACGAACCAGACGCCGATCGTCCAGCCCGGGCCGTACCGCGGCTGCGGCGGCGCGAGCGCGATGGCGTTCTTGTACATCCGGTGGAGCCAGGCGATGAACGCCGCGGCCGCGCCGATGAAGAGAACGAGCTGCACCGCGGAGATCGCTGCCTGCCGAACGTCGTTCGCGTCGGCCTCCTCGAACGAGATGCCCTCGCTTCCGGCACGCTGGAGCAGCCGCACCTCGGAGATGTCCGACACCACGGCCACGAGGTCGGCGACGATGACCGCGCCGAGGACGAGGATCGCGATCCAGGCGCGAGGCGCCGGCGATTCGTAGACCGCAACCTCGTCGGCGTCCATCGGCGCGGCGAGTCTAGTGCGAGTGACCGGAGAGGCCCAGGAACTCGGTGGTGTTCTCGGCCGCGTCGAACTGGATCAGCACCGCGTCCTCGTCGCCCACGACCCAGGCGTCGTGGCCCGGCTCGATCGCGAACGCGGCCGGCGCCGTGTACGCGAACGTGCAGCCGTCCTCGTACTCGCCGGCGATCGAGCCCTGCGCCAGGAACCCGACGTGCGCGTGCATGCAGAGATCCGTGTTCACATGCGGCTTCATGTCCCGGCTCCAGTGGAAGCCCGCCGGGTAGATCGCCCGCTTCACCCGCGCGTTGCCGACCGCGACGGTGTCGATCAGGACGCCGGCGAGCTCGCTGCTGTCCGCGCCTTCGATCGGTGCCACGAGCGGATCCACGGCAGCAGCGTAGCGCCGTTTCAGAGCTCGCGCTTGAGGCTCAGCACCGAGAGGCTCGCGCCGGTAGCCGAGGCTGATGTTGAGCGCCAGCATCGCCTCGTTCGTCGCGTCGTTCTCGGTCGTGATCGCGTGCATGCCGAGCTCCTTCGCCGCACGGATGACCGCCAGCTTCGCGAGCCGCGCCAGGCCCCGCCCGCGATACTCGGGAAGCGTCCCCGTCATGTCGCTGATCCCGACCATCGTCTCCGGGTTGACCAGCAGGAACGCGAGCGCGACGGGCTTGTCGCCGTCGAGCACGATCATGCTCGCCTCGCGCGACAGCTCAGGGTCTCCGAGGATGTGCGTCTCGAACTCCTCCGGCCGGATGTCGTCCTCGGGATCGTCGTCGGGAGCGTCGAGCAGGGTGGTCGCATAGACCTCGCGCACGCCGGGGACGTCGTCGATCTCGCCGAGCGGCACGACGCGCAGGCCCTCGGCGGCCAGCTTGCCCTCGAGCGGGTCGAGCGCCGACAGATCCGCGTCGGCGAGCTCGAGCCGCGAGGCGTACGCGGTGCGCGTGGGCACGAACCCGCGGGCGAGGGCGAACCGCTCGCCGTAGGTGCCCTCGACGACGCTCGTCTCGATCTTCTGCGAGGTCGAACCCGAGCAGGTACTCCTCGGAGCGCTGGTAGAGCTCCGAGCCGATGCCGCGGCCCTGCGCGTCCGGGAGGACGCCGACCCAGGAATCGCCGTTGGGCGCGCTCGTGTACCAGGAGAGCATGGTCTGGCCGTAGCCGACGACGCGGCCCTCCTCCTCGGCGACCTCCAGACGCAGGCGCGCGCGCTCGGGGTGGCTCTCGAGCCAGTGGCGGATGCCGTTCGGCGTCTGCTCCGGGAGCTGCAGCATCGTCTGGGCGAGGAGCTTCGCCACCTCGGGGTAGTCGCGGGCTTCGAGCGCGCGGATCACGCGAGCCGCTCCGGGTCGAAGCTGCGGTCGCCTGCGACGTAGCGGCGGCAGGCGGCCGGGATCGTGACCATGCCGATCGAGGAGAAGCCCGCTGCGACCTCGAGCCCGTCGATCCCGACCGGGCCCAGGACCGGGAGGCCGTCCGGCGTCATGGCGCGGCGTCCCGACCAGGCCGCGGCGACCTTGACGCCGCGCAGGTGCGGGGCGATCCGGACGGCGCGCTCGGCGATCCTGCGCACCGTGTCCGGCGCCTCGGGCTCCTCGCGGAGCGAGCCGTGGAGCGACGTTCCGATCACGAGCTGGCCCGCGGCGCGCGGGCCGAGCAGGAGCGAGACGAGGCCGGGCTCGTCGGCGCCGCTCGGCGAGGTCGCCCAGCGTGGGGTCGGCCGCGAGCGGGCCCATCTCCTCCTGCGTCGGCCAGGCGGCCTGCTCGAGCGCGTACGGCGGCGGCTCCGCGGGGCCGGTCTCGAGGAGCCAGCCACGCGCGGCGGACACCGGCAGGTCGAGGCCGACGCTGCGCAGGAGGAAGCGGGCGCGAGGGCCGGTGGCGACGATCACGCGCTCGGTTGCGATCGGGCCGGCGTCGGTGACGAGCCCGGTCACGCGACCGCCCTCCACGAGGATCTTCTTGGCCTCGCAGCCGAGCAGGAGCTCGGCGCCGGCGCGGCGGGCCGCCTCGGCCGTCGCGCTCGTCGCCCCGAGCGGGTCGAGCATGTAGCCGCCCTCGACGAGGAAGCCGCCGGCGAGATCGTCCGCGAGCCAGGGGTCGGCGGCGGTGTCGTGCTCGACCCCGCCCACCGCCTCGGCGTACTCGCGCGCACGCGGCAACTCGTCCTCCTCGGCCGCGAGCAGGAGCTGCGTGCACGGCCGGAAGTCGAACGGAACGGGCCCGTCGCGGAGCTCCTCGTAGATCGTGGCCGACTCGGCGAGGAGGTCGTTGACCCAGTCCGCCGGCTGGCGGAAGAGGAAGCCGCCGTTGCGCCCGGACGCCGCCGCGCCGATGCCGCCGCGCTCGACGAGGACGACGCGGAGGCCGTCTTCGGCGTGGTAGCGCGCGAGCGTGGCGCCGGCCAGGCCGCCGCCGCACACGACGACGTCGGCGGTCAGGTCAGCGGCTCTTCGTCGTCTTGCGACCGGCTGCGGCGCCAGTAGAGGAGGCCCCCCGCCACGGCCGCCAGCGCGACGACGCGCGCGGCGATCTTGGCGACGCCGCGGCCACTGCCGCTCGCCGGCTCCGACGTCGCCGTCGAGGCCTTCGCCGACTTCTTCGCCTGGGCCTTCACGGCCTGCTTCGCCAGCGGCTTGGCCGCCGAGTAGACGAGCCAGCCGATCATCGCCTTGCGGCGGTTCAACATGTCGCTCCCATCATCGGGGTGAGTCTAGCCCTGTCCCGCCGGCCCTTGTCGCCGCCCGTGTTCCCGCCGCGCGCAAGTTTTCCACGATTGGCACGGTTTCGCGCGAGATTCGCGCGGATTTGCCGGGTACGATCGCGGTGGGCGGCGGGTGGACATTGATCCCCACCCTGGGTGGGGCGAGGGACCAAGGTGCGCGCGCGTGAGTGACGGTACGGGCGTGACCCGCGCCGGTTGAGGGACCGGACGGGCGCTACGCCTTCGCGGCCGCGCGCGGCTTCTTGTTCGGCATGTGGATGGCGCGGCCGAGCGCCAGGAGGCCCGCTTCCTTGATCGCCTCCGAGAGCGTCGGGTGCGCGGTCATCCCGTCGGCGACCGTCTCGATCGTCGACTCCGAGTCGAGCGCGACGACGCCGACCTCGATCAGATCCGTCACGTGCGGCCCGACCATGACGAGGCCGAGGAACTCGCCGTAGCGCGTCTCGTGGATCGTCTTCACCCAGCCGACGGTCTCGTCCTGCATCATCGCGCGGCCGTTCACCGACCACGGGAACTTGCCGATCGCCACGTCGTCGCCGTACTGCTCGCGCGCCTCCGCCTCGGTCAGACCGACGCCCGCGACCTCCGGATCCGTGTAGATCGGGCGCGGCACGCCGCGGTTGTCGACGACGGCGTCGTGGCCCATGGCGTTCTCGGCCGCGACCTCGCCCTCGCGGAACGCGGTGTGCGCGAGCTGCCAGTAGCCGGCGCAGTCGCCCACCGCGTAGATGTGCGGAACCGACGTGCGCCGGCCTTCATCCGCCGAGATCCCCGCGCGCTTGTCGAAGGCGACGCCGGCGGCCTCGAGCCCGATCCCCTCGACGAGCGGCCCGCGGCCGGTGGCGACGAGCATCAGGTCGGCCTCGACCGTCTCGCCCTCGCCGTAGTGGACGACGAGCCCCGAGCCGGTGTCCTCGACCTTCTTGCACGTGGACTCGAGGTGAATCGCGATCCCGCGCTTGCCGAACTGCTTCTTCAGCTCCGCCTGCGCGTCGGCGTCCTCGGCCGGAATCAGGCTCGGGAGCATCTCGATGATCGTCACCTCGGAGCCGAAGCGGCTGAAGATCGACGCGAACTCGCAGCCGATGATGCCGCCGCCCAGGATGACCAGGCGCTTCGGCACCTCGGTCTGGGAAAGAAGCCCGGTCGAGTCGACGCAGCGCGGCGAGTCGATCCCCTCGATCGGCGGGCGCAGCGGGAACGAGCCGGTCGCGACGATCGCGGACTTGAAGGTGACGTCCTCCCCGCCCTCGACGGCGATCGTGTTCGCGTCCTTGAACGTCCCGACGCCCTTCACCCACTCGACGCCGTTGGCCTTGAAGAGCACCGCGACGCCGCCGGTGAGCTGCTTCACGATCGCGGCCTTCCACTCGTTCGCCTGCGCGAGGTCGAGCTTCGGCTCGCCCACCTGGACGCCGAACTTGGCGAAGCTCTCGCCCGCCTCTCTCAGCGCGTAGGCGGTCTGCACCCACGCCTTCGTCGGGATGCAGCCGACGCGGAGGCACGTGCCGCCGAGCTCCGGCTCCTTCTCGATGCAGACGGTCTTGGCGCCGAGCTGCGCCGCGCGGATCGCAGCGCTGTAGCCGCCCGGCCCTCCGCCGAGAACGGCAACGTCACACTCCATTGGGCTCTCCTCAGGGTCGCGTGTCGAGCGCGATCCTACCGGGCTGTGCCGGGAGCGGCGCGACCTGGTGCCGGGTGCCGACGAGCGCCACGACCGCGGCCGCGAGCAGGCAGCCGGCCGCGACCAGGATGACGCCGTGCGGCGCGCCGAGGCTGTTCGCAAGGGGAGCGAGCGCCACCGCCCCCATCATCGACGTCGTGAAGAACGCGGAGCTCAACCCGAACACCCGGCCGTAGTAGGCGGGATCCACCTCGCGCTGGATGATCGTGTCGAAGAGGACGTCCGTCGTCCCGTCGAGGAACCCGATCAGGCCGAGGAGGAGGAGCGCGGTCGGCGCGTGCTCGGTGAGCGCGAGCACGCCGAACACCGTCGCCATGAGGAGAAGCGCGACGCCGATCCAACGGCCGCCGATCTCGCCCACCGGCGCGAGCCCGGTGACGGCGCTCCCGAGCGCCAGGCCGCCGGCGAGGGCCGCGAAGCCGAAGCCGTAGGCTCCCGCGCCCAGCCCGAGCTCGGTCCCGAGGAACTTCGGCAGGGTGGCGTTCGTCAGCCCGGTCGCCATCGTCGCCGTCGCGAAGGCGCCGATCGACGACGAGGATGAGGCGGCGCCGGGCGATGTAGTGGAAGCCGGCGACGAGGCCGCCGCGCGCCTGGCGGACGGCGGAGGCGGCCGAGGGGACACGAACGCCCATGTAGATGAAGGCGGCCGCGACGAACGTCACGAGGTCGATGCTGAGGGCGACGGTGACCGTCGTCGTCGCCAGCGCGATCCCGGCGGTGAGCGCACCGAGCGCCATCGCGCCGTCCTGGGCCAGCCCGAGGACCGCGTTGCCGGCCGGAAGCTGGCGACGCTCGAGGATCGAGGGAACGAGCGCGCGCACCGTGGCCGACGACACCGCCGAAAGCAGGCCCGATCCCGCGATCGCGACGAACGCGAGCGGCCGGAGGTCGAGGACGATTCCCGCCAGGGCGACGGCGACGAGGCCGCCGCGGCCGAGCTCGACGAGCACGAGCAGCCGCTTGCGCGGGAACCGGTCCACGAGCGCAGCGGCCAGCCCGCCGCCGAGCACGGGCGGCAGGAGACGGATGACGAGGAGGGCCGAGACCTGACCCACGGAACCGGTGGCGGCGTAGATCCAGCCGACCAGCGCCGCGACCGTGATCCAGTCGCCGAGCTGCGACACGAACTTGCCGGTCGCGAGACGCCTGAACGAGGGCGTGCGGAGCGGCTCGATGAGCCGCGACGACGAGAGGGCCGGCCTGGACGTCTCGGCGGTCGACACGATGACGATCAAGAGCACGGTTCCGATGCCGAGGAGCAGGTCGCCGATCGAGAAGACGTTCGTGAACGGCAGCTCGCGAGGAAGCGCGAAGATGTCGCCGAGAAACGAGAGCCGGTCGGCGCCGACCTCGACGTTCGACGCGGCCGAGGTGTCGAGCCCCGTGGCGGCCCACGCCTCCGGGTTGACGGGCATCTGGCCGCCGTTCGAGACGATGGCGATCGCGTTCAGCGCCATCCCGAGGAAGAGCGGGAGCAGAACGAGGTGGCGGAAGTTCGCGAAGCGCGAACGCAAAGAGCAGCGCGTAGGTCGCGAGGTGGAGCGGCTCGAGGAGCACCTGGGGAACGAACTCGCGCAGGCCCGAGAAGAGAACGACCTGGAGGCCGAGCGCCGCGAACACGGCCCAGCCGTGGCGAAACTCGAAGCGGAGAAGACGGGAGGGCTTCCCGCCGAGAAGCACGGCGAAAGCGACGCCGAGCGCGATGCTTGGGAGGAGGAACACCTAACGCGTGGGAGGGGCCGCGGCGGCCTCAGAAACGGCCGTTGCGGCCGGCCCGCAGCGCGGGCCGGCCACTCCGTCCGTCAGAGGGCTAGTTCCACTTGAATCCCGCGCCCGCGGCCAGAACGAAAGCCGCGAGGAGCGCGTAGCGGAAAGTCCAGGTGCGAAGCCGCAACATGCCTTCCTCCTTATCGCGATAGGTGAGCTGTGCGCACGGAAGAAACCGCGCAGCGAGTCGTCCCGCTGAACTCCCGTCCCGCACACGGTCTTACTGTCGCCACCCGCCCGGTGAACGGCGATCCCCCGTCCGAGGATTTCCAGGAGGCAACGGCGTTTGCAGAGGGGCAACCCCCTTCCTGGGGATGGGCGAATACGCCAAAAACGGCGATAGCGCCCGTGACGACCCGGCTCATACGGCCTACGACATGAACACGACGCGACTGCGGCAGCCCTCGATCCGCTCAATCGCCCTCCCCGTCATTGCAGGAGGGGCGGCTGCGCTCGCGCTCGCGATCTGGACCCTCGCGACGTCGCCCGACCCGAGCCTGGTGGTGGCCCTGATCGCGCTGCTCGCGGCGGCGACGTTCGCCGAGGCCTTTCCCGTGCCGCTCGAGCCCGCCGGCGAGGTCTCGCTCGCGGCCGTCTTCATCGTCGGAGCTGCGCTCACCTACGGCTGGGCGCCCGCCGTCGTGGTCGCGACGCTCACGGTCGTCATCGTCGACGGCTCTCGGCACAAGGCGCCGGTGCAGGTCGCGTACAACAGCGCTGTCTACGGCCTCTCGGGTGCGGCGGCCGGAGCCGCGGTGGCCGTGTCCTCGCACGGCGCCGAGGCGGCAAGCCTTCTCCTCCTCGGGACGATCGGGGCGATCGCCGCGTTCTTCGCGACGAACATGGTGCTGACGACGGCGATCATCGCGCGGATCGCCGGCAGGCCGTTCGGATCGCTGCTGCGCACGCACGCCAAGGCGAACGCGGCTCCGTTCGCGATCATGGGCTCCGTCAGCCTCATGCTGGCGGTCCTCTGGAACCAGTCGCCGCTCCTCATGGGCGCGCTCGCCGGGCCGCTCATCGCGGTCGGGCTCTACCAGCGCTCCGTGCACAAGGCCATGCGCGCGATGCGCCTGGCGCTCACCGACCCGCAGACCGGGCTCGGCAACAAGCGCCACTTCGAGGAGATGCTCCAGCGCTACCTCGACAAGGCGGACGAGAACCAGACGACGGTCACGCTCTGCCTCGTCGACGTCGACGACTTCAAGATGATCAACGACACGTACGGGCATGTCAGCGGCGACCGGGTGCTGGCACAGGTTGCCGCGCGCCTGCGCCGCGGCGGCGAGTCGTTCCGCCTCGGCGGCGACGAGTTCGCGCTCCTGCTCCCCGGCCGCACGACCGAGGAGGGCCGCGTGGCCGCCGAGGCGCTCTCGCAGCGGGTGGCCGACGCCCGGTACGACCACGGCGGCGCCGTCTCCATCTCGGTCGGCGTCGCGACCTACCCGAGCACGGGCGTCGAGCGCACCGAGCTCGTCCGCGTGGCCGACAAGGCGCTCTACTCCGCCAAGGGCCACGGCAAGGCGCGCGTCCACGTGTACTCCCCGGACGGACGCATGCCCTCGATGCCGATGCCGCGAACGCTGGCCGGCCGGGCCGCCGGGATCCAGCAGGCCGCGAGCGCCGCCCACGCCGTCATCGCGCGCGACGTCTACATCGGCAGCCACTCGCACAACGTCGGCGAGCTGGCCGCGCGCCTCGCCCTTCGCGTCGGGCTCGATCGCGAGGAGGCCGAGCTGATCCGCGTGGCCGGCAGCCTGCACGACATCGGCAAGCTCCTCATCCCCGAGGAGATCCTGCACAAGCCCGGCGCGCTCACCCCCGCCGAGCGCAGCGTCGTCGAACGGCATTCCGAGATCGGCTTCCGCATGCTCGAGTCGCTCGGCCTCGAGCCGATCGCCACCTGGGTGTTCCACCACCACGAGCGCTGGGACGGCGACGGCTACCCGCACGGCCTCGTGGGCGAGGAGATCCCCCTGCCGTCGCGCATCCTCCTCGTCGCGGACGCCTACGACACGATCACGACCGACCGCGTCTACCTGAAGAAGATGTCCCGCAGCGAGGCGATGGCCGAGATCGAGCGCTGCTCGGGCACGCAGTTCGACCCGGCCGTCGTGAACGCTCTCCAAGTCGAGCTGGCCGACACCGAGCTCGAGCTCGTCCTTCCGGCGTCCGCCTAGCGGTCTCCGAAAAGCCATGGCCAGGGGGTCGCGAGGCCTGTGGCCATGCGAACGGCTGCGGCGGTTCTCCTCGGTGTCTACCGCTTTGGTGGAGAACGCTTAAAGAGTAAGGACGGCACTCAAGGCCGCCCTCACTTTGACCCGGGGGAAATCCGGTCCCTCGCACCATGTGCGCGACCGGCAATTCCTGCCATCCCCCGGCCGGGGAGAGTTAGATCACCTCGGCGAGCTGGAGGCGATTTCCGTCGGGATCGAAGACGTCCACGATGCGCAGCCCGCCGGGGATCTCGAGCGCCGTGCCGACCTCGACGCCCGCCTGCCGCAGCCGGTCGGCCTCGGCGACGACATCGGGAACGTCGAGCGTGAACACGATGTCCGGGTCGCCGGCGCCCTCCTCCGAAAGGCCGAGCTCGACGCCGCCCGCGGCCAGCTTGGCCCAGCGGTCGTCGTCGTCGCGGAAGATCAGCTCGAAGCCGAGCGTGGCGGTGTAGAAGTCGCAGGCGGCGTCTAGATCGGCTACGCGATACCAGACGTTCACAGCATGAGCGCGGGGTTCTCGAGGAACGCCTTCACGCTCCCGAGGAACTCCGACGCGACCGACCCGTCCACGGAGCGGTGGTCGCAGGAGAGCGTCAGCTCGAGCATCGGCCGCGCCACGATCTCGCCGTCGCGGACGACCGCCTTCTCCTCGATCGCGCCGACGGCGAGGATGCCGGCCTGCGGCGGGTTGAGGACGGCGACGAAGCGCTCGACGCCGAACATGCCGAGGTTCGAGATCGTGAACGTGCCCTCCTCGAGATCCTCCTGCGTGAGCTTGCCCGAGCGCGCGCGGTCGACGAGCGCGGCGCGGTCGGCGGCCAGCTCGGCGATCGTCTTGCGGTCGGCGTTGCGGATGACCGGGACGACGAGGCCCTTCTCGGTCGCCACGGCGAACCCGACGTTCGCGGCCGGGAACTGGAGCAGCGAGTCGCCGGTGAAATGGACGTTCATGGCCGGGTGGCGCATGAGCGCGACCGCGCAGGCCTTGGTGAGGATGTCCGAGAAGGTCGGCTTCGTCTCGCCCTCGCGCAGCCGCTCGACCATCGACTTGCGCGCGGCCATCGCGGCGGTCATGTCCGCGGACATCGCGATCTGGAAGTGCGGCGCCTGCCACGCCTCGCCCATGCGGCGCGCGATCGTCTTGCGGAGCTGCGTGAGCGGGATCTCCTGCGCCGCGCCGGCGGTTCCGACCGCCGCCGCAGCCGCGGCCGGGGCGGCCTCGGCGCGCTCGACGTCCTCCGCGACGATCCGCCCCTCGGGCCCGGTGCCGCGCAGGCCCGCCAGGTCGATGCCGCGCTCCTTCGCGAGGCGCCGCGCCAGCGGCGAGGCCTTCACGCGCCCGCCCGTGGAGACCGGCGCGAGCGCCACGGGCTTGGGCGCCTCGGGCTCGGCTCGGGCGCGGCCGCGGGCGCAGGCTCGGCGGCCTCGGGCTTGCCGTTCGTCGGCGCGGGCACGGCGACCTCCTCGCCCGCGGCGCCGATCACGGCGACGGCCTTGCCGACCTCGACCTCGCCCTCCTGGACGAGGATCCGCAGGAGCACGCCCGAGGCGTCGGCCTCGACCTCCTGCGTCACCTTCTCCGTGTCGAGCTCGTAGAGCGGCTCGCCCTTCTCCACCGGCTCGCCCTCGGACTTGAGCCAGCGGACGATCGTGCCGGACTCCATGCCCTGGCCCAGGCGCGGGAGCGTGACCTCGGTGGCCATCAGCTCCGGCCCACCGTCCGGCGCACGGCGGCGAGCACGTCGGCCGCGTGCGGGATCACGAACTCCTCCATCACCGGCGCGAACGGCAGCGGCACGAACTTCGCGCCCACGCGCTCGACCGGCGCGTCGAGGTAGTCGAATGCCTTCTCCTGGACGACCGCGGCCACCTCGGCGCCGAAGCCGCCGCGGACGATCGCCTCGTGGGCGGTCACGCAGCGGTTGGTCTTCTGGACGGACGCCACGATCGTCTCCTCGTCGAGCGGCTGGAGCGTGCGCGGATCGAGCACCTCGACCGAGATGCCCTCCTTCTCGGCCTCCTCGGCCGCGGCGAGCGCCTCGTGGACGAGCCGGCCGGTGGCGACCACGGTGACGTCGGAGCCCTCGCGGTGGATGCGCGCCTTGCCGAGCTCGATCGGCTCGATCGCGTCGGAGACCTCGCCCTTCAGCGGATAGAGCGTGCGGTGCTCGAAGAAGATCACGGGGTTGTCGTCGTAGATCGACGACCAGAGCAGGCCGCGCACGTCCTCGGGCGTCGACGGGAAGACGACCTTGAGCCCGGGCACGTGGATGAACCACGCCTCGAGCTGCTGCGCGTGCTGGGCGCCCGGCGACCAGCCGGCGCCGCCCTGCGTGCGGATGGTCAGCGGAACCTTCAGCTGGCCGCCCGACATGTAGCGGTGCTTGGCGGCCTGGTTCACGATCTGCTCCATCGAGAGCGTCGTGAAGTCCTGGTACATGATCTCGACGATCGGGCGCATCCCGGCCATCGCGGCGCCGATCCCGGCCCCCACGATCGCCATCTCGGAGATCGGCGTGTTGCGCACGCGATCCGGCCCGAACTCGGCGAGCATCCCCTGCGTGACGCCCATCGAGCCGCCCATCTCGGCGATGTCCTCGCCCATGATGAAGACGGAGTCGTCGCGGCGCATCGCCTCGCTCATGGCGTCGCGGACGGCCTCGCGGTAGGTCGTCTCAGGCATAGACGTTCTTCAAGCGCGTCTTCCGGCTTGGGATCGGTGCCGTTCTTCGCGAACTCGACGGAGGCCTCGACGAGCGCGATCACCTCGGCGTCCATCGCCTCCCACTCGGCGTCGGGCAGCTCGATCGCGACGCGGAGCTTGTCGACCGGATCCTGCGTCTTGCGGAGCTCGCGCACCTCCTCCTTCGGCCGGTAGACCTGCGGGTCGCCGACGTAGTGGCCGGTCAGCCGGTAGGTCTCGGCGAGGACGAACACCGGGCCCTTGCCGTCGCGCGCGTGCTTGAGCGCCTTCTGCGCGGTGCGGTACACGGCCTCGACGTCCTGGCCGTCCACCTTCATCGAGGTCATGCCGAACGCCTCGGCCCGCTTGGAGAGGTCGCGGATCGGCGAATGCTGGGACTGCGGGGTGGACTCGGCGTAGTGGTTGTCCTCGCAGACGAACACGGCGGGGACGTTCCAGAGCTGCGCCGAGGTTGAGCGCCTCGTGGAACGCGCCGGTGTTCGTCGCGCCGTCGCCGAAGAACGCGACCGCCACCCTCGGCTCGCCGCGCATCTTGTACGCGAGCGCCGCGCCGACGATCGCCGCGAGGCCGCCGCCGACGACCGCGTTCGCGCCGAGGTTGCCGCGCTCGACGTCGTAGAGGTGCATCGAGCCGCCGTAGCCGTGGCTCGTCCCCTCGAGCTTGCCGTAGAGCTCCGCCATCAGCTCGTTGGGATGCGTGCCCTTCGCGAGCGTGTGCCCGTGCGCGCGGTGGGTGGACGCGATCACGTCGTCTGTCCTCGAGCGCGCGGCACACCCCGACCGCGACCGCCTCCTGGCCGATCGCGACGTGGAGGAAGCCCGGCAGCTCGCCGGCGCGGAAGCGCTCCTCGACCTTCTCCTCGAAACGCCGGATGAGCAGCATCTCCCGGAGGAAGTCCTTGAGCGTGTCGCGCGAGAGCGCCTGCGTCTTCTTCTCTGCGGTGGCCATCGGTCGCACGCTAGCATCCTCGAACGTGAAGCTCGGCGAGCAGTGGACGGAGATTCTCGAGCAGCTGCCTCGCGGGTGGGAGCGCGCCGCCGTCGAGCTTCGCGTCGCCGAGCCGGATCAGGTGGAGCGGTGGCGCTCCTCCTCGGGCAGGTGCCCGACGGCCAGACGTTCGTGCTCGACGTCGAACGCGACGCCGAGACGGTCGGCCTGAACCCCGAGCTCGTGACCCGCGCGCTCGCGCGGCTCGACTCGGAGGGCGTCTCCGGGGAGCTCTCGCTCGGCGACGTCCGCACGGAGCATCACGCGCTCGCCGAGGAGTGGCGGGCGCTCGTGGACGCGCTGCCGTCCGACTGGTCGCACCTGCTCGCGCAGGTCGATCTCGACTCGAGCGACTTCGTGGACCGCGCCGCCCTGCTCCTCGGCCCGACCAACCCGCTGCTCGTGGACGGCGTTCGCGCGCTGCGGTTCCGCTCGGCGCGCCTCGTCGGCTACGGCGTCTCGGTCGGCATGGCCGCACGCTGCCTCGAGCGGCTCGACGAGGAGAAGATCACCGGACGGATCTCGATCGTGAAGGTCGTGTCCGACGCGCATCCGGTCGCGACCCAGGGCCCCGTGTGGCGCCTGGGCGGCCGCCCGGCCTAGTCCCCGCTCAGGGGGCGACGGTGCGCCAGGAGTACGCGACCGGAGTCGCGTCCTTGTTCCCGGCCTTGTCGATCGCCCGGACGCGGAGGGTGTGCGTCCCGAGCCCGACCGTGATCGTGAAGGGCGAGCTGCACTTCTTGTAGGCCTTCCGGCCGAGCTTGCACTGGAACTTCGACCCGGCCTCGCTCGACTTGAACTTGAACGTGACCGTGCGCCTGCTCGTCTGCTGTCGGCGGCTTCTTGGTGAACGTCGTCTGCGGGCGAGATCGTGTCCTTCGTCGTGATCGTGAGCGACGCCGACTGAACCGTCCCGGTGTCCCCGAACCCGGCGTCTCTGAACCGAAGCGTCCAGACGCCGTTCAGGTTCGCCGCCGGCGAACGCCGGCGTCATGAGCGTCGCGGGAGCAGGGCTGACGGCGCCGGCGCCGCCCGGCGCGGTGGTCCGGTAGGTGCCCGACGGAGATCGTCTGGAGAGCCGTGGCGGCGGCCGCGGCCTGCCACCACCCGCCGCTCGGCGGCGACGCGGCCAGATCGGAGAACGTGTAGGGCCCGGCGATGTCCGACGCGTCTCCGCAGGTACCGGGCCGGTGGTCAACCGGTGCGGCTGAAGATCGTCTGGAACGCGGGTCGGGCGCGATGAGCACGACGTCGCAGGTCCCCCACCCAGGGGTGAGCGGGATTCAGCGTGAACGTCACCGCGACGTTCGTGATCTTGCCGCCGAGACCGCTCGCGGTGAACGTCACGTCGCGAGCCGCGCCGAGCGTTCCGACCGATGCACGGGTCAGGGCCATCCGGAATCGCCCCGAGCGTCGGCGCGTTCGCGGGGAAGGTCGCGCCGGCGGCCGGAGACGCCGCGACGGCGGAAGCGCCGACGGCGAGCACGCAGAGCAGGAGTCGAGAGCGGACGGGACGGCGCCGCATTCGCATTCGAGTGTACTCCGAGCGCATTTCGTTTCAACCGGGTGCCGACCAGGGCCTGGAAAAACGACTCAGGCGCGCAGCTCGGCGCCGAAGCGCTCGACGACCGCGGCGACGACGCGGTCGCGGATCGCCCGCGCCTCGTCCTCGTCGAAGCGTGCGGTCGGGCGCCTGGAACGCGACCGCGCAGCGCGACCGACTTGCGTCCCTCGGCGATCTGCCCGCCGCGGTACACGTCGAAGACGCGCGCCTCGACGAGCTCGGGCGCCGCCTCGCGCGCGGCGGCGACGAGATCGCCGGCGAGCACGTCCTCGTCCACGACGAAGGCGAGATCCTGGCGCACGGGCGGGAAGGCGCTCACCTCGGCGTAGCGCGCCTCGCCGGGCGCCAGCTCGGCCAGCTCGTCGAGGTCGAGCTCGAACGCGCCCCACGTCCCCTCGAGGAGCGACGGGTGCAGCTCGCCCAGCCAGCCGCCCTGCACGGCCGCGGCCTTGCCGGGATGGAGGAAGTCGTTCTGCGTCCGCTCGACGCGGGGCTCGAGCCGCAGCGCGGCGAACAGCGCCTCGACCGCGCCCTTCGCCCGGCCGAAGCCGCCCTCGGCGATCCCGCCCAGGTGGCGGCGCTCGTCCGGCAGCTGCTCCCCGGACGGGAAGTACACGCGGGCGAGCTCGAACAGCGCGATCCCCTCGTTGCCCGCGTCGAGGTTGCGCTGCACGGCGCCGACGAGGCCCGGGATGAGCGTCGTGCGCAGCACGGCCTCGTCCGCGGAGAGCGGCTCGGGCAGGCGCAGCGCCTCGGGATTCGGGTCGCTCGCGTACAGGCTCCACGTGTACGCCTCGTCGAAGCCCGCGCCGACGAGCGCGTCCTCGGCCAGGCGGCGCAGGCGCTGCTCGCGGCTCAGGCGCCCGGTGCCGCCGGAGCGCGACGGCAGCGTGAACGGGATCTCGTCCAGGTGGACGCGCGCGATCTCCTCGACCACGTCGACCTCGCGGGTCACGTCGCGGGCGCGCCACGTCGGGACGACGACGTCCCAGGACTCGGGCACCGTCGAAGCCCGAGCCGCGCCAGCAAGACGCGCTGGTCGTCGGCGGAGATCTCGAGGCCGTTCAGCGCGTTCGCCCGCTCGGGCCGGAAGTGGACGACGGGCCGGTCCGGCAGCCCGCCCGACACGTCGGTGGAGCCGGCGAGCCGCGCGCCGGTCAGCACCACGAGCAGCTCGGTCGCGTGGTCGGCCGCCGGCTCGGCCAGGTACGGGTCGACGCCCTTCTCCCAGCGGTTCGAGCCGTCGGTGCGAAGCCCGAGCCGCTCGGAGCTCGCGAGGATGCCGGTCGGCTCGAAGTTCGCGGCCTCGAGGAGGATGTTCGTCGTCTCGGGCCGCACCTCGGTCTCCTCGCCG
Organism: uncultured Actinomycetes bacterium; assembly: GCA_963724315.1. Classification (GTDB taxonomy): domain Bacteria; phylum Actinomycetota; class Thermoleophilia; order Gaiellales; family Gaiellaceae; genus CAVRUF01. Next base: position 33,046 of record CAVRUF010000010.1, read on the forward strand.
CCCATGATCGCGGCGAGCGCGACGGCCTTCTCCGCGTCGGCGATCACGAGGACGGAGCGGTCGAGCTTGCGCTCGGTCGCCGTCGAGCGTGCGCAGCGTCTCGCCCGAGCGCGCCGGGCGCACGACGATCTTCCCGCCCGCAAGCGTGTCGAAGTCGAAGGCGTGCAGCGGGCTGCCGAGCGCGAGCATGACGTAGTTCGTCACGTCGACGACGTTCGAGATCGAGCGCATGCCGGCCGCGGTCAGGCGCGCCTTGAGCCACGGCGGCGACTCGCCCGATCTTCACGTCGCGGAAGAGGCGCCCGATGTAGCGCGGGCAGCCTCGAAGCTCTCGACCGTGACGTCGACGTGCTCGTCGCCGACCGCGGTCGGCGCGTGCGCGGGGTACGGCAGCGAGCTCGGCTCGCGGGAAGACCGCCGCGACCTCGCGCGCGATGCCGTAGACGGCGAGCAGGTCGGGCCGGTTGCCCGTCACCTCGATCTCGAGCACGTCGTCGCCGAGCGGGAGCACGTCGCCGAGCGGCGTCCCCGGCTCGGGCCCGTCGGCGAGCACCATGATCCCCTCGTGGTCTTGGCTCAGCTCGAGCTCGCTCTCGGACAGGATCATCCCGTCGGAGGTCTCGCCGCGGAGCTTCGCCTGCTCGAGCTGCGTCCCGTCCGGGAGCACCGCGCCGGGCAGCGCGACGGCCACGGTCGCGCCGGCGCCGAAGTTCCAGGCGCCGCAGACGATCTGGCGCGGCTCGGCCTCGCCCACGTCGACCCGGCAGAGCTGGAGCCGGTCGGCGTTCGGGTGCTTGCCGGCCTCGACGACGCGGCCGACGCGGAAGAGGCCGAGGTTGCCGTCGGCGTCGGCGACGCCGTGCCGCGAGATCCGCTCGACCTCGCAGGTCGTGACGGCGAGCCGGTCGGCGAGCTCGCGCAGCGACACGTCGAAGGTGACGTACTCGCGCAGCCAGGAGACGGGAACTTCATCATCAGAACTGCCTCAGGAAGCGCAGGTCGTTCTCCCAGAGGAGACGGATGTCGGGGACGTCGTGGCGGAGCAGGGCGATCCGCTCGAGGCCGAGGCCGAACGCGAAGCCCGACCACTCCTCGGGATCGTAGCCGACGAACTCGTAGAGCGTTCGGGTCGACCATGCCGGAGCCGCCCATCTCGATCCAGCCGGAGTGCTTGCAGACGCGGCAGCCCTGCGCCGTCGCAGATGAAGCACGAGACGTCGGGCTCGATCGACGGCTCGGTGAACGGGAAGTAGTGCGTGCGGAAGCGCATCTCGCGCTCCTCGCCGAAGAGGGCGCGCATCAGGTGGAGCAGCGTCCCCTTCAGGTCGGCGAGCGTGATCCCGCGGTCGATCGACGAGCCCCTCGACCTGGTGGAAGATCGGGCTGTGGGTCGCGTCGATGCGTGTCGCGGCGGTAGACGCGGCCGAGCGAGATCATGTAGATCGGCGGCGGCTGCGTCTCCATCGTGCGGATCTGCGACGGCGAGGTCTCGGTGCGCAGGAGCACGTCGCCGTTCAGGAAGAGCGACGCGAGCCGCGACCTCGCCGGATGCCACGGCGGGAAGTTGAGCGCGTCGAAGTTGTAGCGCGTGGTCTCGACCTCCCGGCCGTCGACGATCTGGTAGCCGAGGCCGAGGAAGACGTCCTCGACCTCGCGGCGGATCTGCGTGATCAGGTGCAGGTGCCCGCGCGGAACCGCGTCGCCCGGGAGGGTCACGTCGACGCTCTCGCCGGTGAGCCGCGCGTCGAGCTCGGCGCGCTCGAGCGTCGCCTGGCGCTCGTCCACCGCGGCCTCGAGCCGCTCGCGCACCGCGTTCAGGCTCATGCCGGTCTCGCGGTCGCGCACCTCGCGCAGCGCCAGCTTCAGGTCGCTCGAGCGCCCGAGGTAGCGGACGCGGACGTCGTCGAGCTCGGCCGTCGTGGAGGCCTCCGCAATCGCGCTTGCGGCCTCGGTTTCAAGCGCCTCCACGTCCATCGTGCGAGCGTATCATCGGCCTCCGTGGAGACTTGCCTCGTCACTACGACGCGATCGCGGAGCTCTACGACGCGTGGTCGACGAGCGTCACCGAGGACATCGACTTCTACGTCGAGGAGGCGCTGAAGGCCGAGGGGCCGATGGTCGAGCTCGGCGTCGGCACCGGCCGGATCGCGCTCCCGATCGCCGCGGCGGGCGTGCGGGTGATCGGCGTCGACTCCTCCGCCGGGATGCTCGGCGTGGCGCGCCGGCGCGCGGCCGAGCTCGGCGTCGCGGAGCTGCTCGACCTGCGCGAGGGCGACTTCCGCCGGCCGCCGGTCGACCGAGCGCGTCGAGCTCGTGACCGCGCCGTTCCGCTCGCTACCTCCACCTCGCACACGGACGCCGACCGGGCCGAGACGCTCGCCGCCGTCGCACGAGCTGCTCCTCCCCGGCGGGCGCTTCGTCTTCGACGTGTTCACCCCGAGCCGGGAGGACATCGACGAGACGCACGACCGCTGGCTCGAGCGCGAGCCGGGCATCTGGGAGCGGGCGCGACTGGGACGAGGAGGCGTGCACGCTGACCCTGCGAGCTGCGCGGCCCGGAGTCCGAGACGTCGATGCAGCTCTCCTGGCTTCCGGCCGCGCGCTGGGAGGAGCTGCTCACCGAGGCCGGGTTCGAGGTCGAGGCGTGCTACGGCTGGTTCGACCGCCGGCCGTACGACGGGCACGAGGACTCCGTCTGGATCGCCCGCCGTCCGGCCGAGTAGGCTAGCGCCGTGCTCTGGGTCGCCATCGTCATCGTCGCGTTCGTCGTCCTGCATCTTCGCTCGTCGTCGCTCTACAACCGGCTCGTCCGGCTGCGGAACCGCTGCGAGAACGCGTGGGCGCAGGTCGACGTCCAGCTCAAGCGCCGGCACGACCTGATCCCGAACCTCGTCGAGACGGTCAAGGGCTACGCGAGCCACGAGCGCGCGACCTTCGAGGAGGTCACGAAGGCGCGCACGGCGGCGCAGCAGGCGCAGGGCCCGGCCGAGCAGGCCGCCGCCGAGAACATGCTCACGCAGGCGATCGGCAGGCTCTTCGCCGTCGCCGAGGCGTACCCGCAGCTGCGCGCGACCGAGAACTTCCAGCAGCTCCAGGCGCAGCTCGCGGACACCGAGTCGAAGATCGCCGTCTCGCGCCAGGTCTACAACGACACGGTGCTGAGCTACGACAACGCCCTCGAGACCGTCCCGACGAACATCGTCGCCGGGATCTTCCGCTTCAAGCCGCGCGAGTACTTCGAGATCGAGGACGCGGCGGCCCGCGAGGCGCCGCAGGTTCAGTTCTCGAGAGCCGACTCCGCGTCGCCGTCGCGCTCGCCGCCGGCGCGCTCGTCCTGGCGGGCTCGGCGCAGGCGCAGGCGAAGTCCTTCACGCTCCCCGACGCGAGCGTCACCGTCCAGATCCAGCCCGACGGGTCGCTCGACGTCAGCGAGCACGATCACTGTTCGTCTTCGACGGGCCGTTCACCGGCGGCTACCGCGACATCCCGCTGCGCGAGGGCGAGTCGATCTCCGACGTCTCGGTCGCGGAGAACGGGCAGCCGTACAGCCCCGGCGCCTCGGCCGAGCTCGGCTCGAGCGGGACGCCCGGCACGTACGGCACGGAGCGAGACCGACGACCGCTTCCGGATCGTCTGGCACTACAGCGCCTTCTCCGAGGTGCGCACGTTCACGATCACGTACACGCTGCCGCGGCCTCGCGGTCGCCTACGACGACGTCGTCGACGTGAACCTCCAGGTGTGGGGCGACGAGTGGGAGGAGCCGCTCGGCCAGCTCTCGGCGCTCGATGCTCCTCCCCGGCGACGGCGAGCGGCGAGCGAGCTACCGCGTCTGGGGCCACCCGGCGTCGGTGCACGGCGACGTCGACGCGCGGCACGGTGGACGCGACGCTGCGCGCGGTCAACATCCCGGCCGGCCAGTTCGTCGAGATGCGCGTCGTCTTCCCGCGCGACCTGCTCACCTCGACCGCGGGCGCGCAGGTTCGGTCCGGCGACGGCCTCGACACGATCGTCGCCGAGGAGCGAGCCGACGCGCGTCGCGTACGAGGACGAACCAGCGGAAGATCGACGACGCGAAGGACCACCTCGGCCGCACGCTGCTCATCCTGCTCGCTGCTCGCGATGCTGCCCGGCGCTCGCCGTCATCGGCGGGACCTACTGGTTCTACGGCCGCGAGCGCGCGCACCGGCTACGACCGCGAGTACGAGCAGGAGCCGCCGAGCGACCTCGAGCCCGCGCTCGTCCCGACGCTGCTCCGCCAGTCGACGAGCGTCGGGGCGGCCGAGTTCACGGCGACGCTCTTCGACCTGATCCGCCGCGGCCGCTACAAGTCGACGCCGGTCACGACCGAGAAGTCGATCTGGGGCGGCCTGCGCAAGCAGGACGTCGCCGACCTCGAGCTGACGCCCCGGCGAAGAGCTCGAGCTGAAGCCGTTCGAGCGCGCCGTCGAGGAGGTCGCCGACGGCGTCATCGGCTCCGGCAGCGAGCGGCTGTCGAACTTCCGCGAGGTGATCGCGGACGACCGCGAGGCGAACAGCAAGCGGTTCGAGCGCTTCAAGGACGCGCGTGAACGACGCCGTGATGGACGCAGAAGTGGCTCGTCCGGCGCGGCCTGGTGCCGCTCGTCGTCGCGCTCGTCCTCTTCGCGCTCGTCGGCGGCGATCCTGTTCGTCGTCGGCGTCGACGCGCTGACGACCCGATCGCGCCGACGCTGGAGCGAACGTCGTGCTCGATCGCGCTCAGCGTCTGCGCTGCTCTTCAACGCGGCGCTGCTCTTCGTGTCGCTCTTCTTCGTGCGCCTCTGGCGGCGGCGCAGCGCGGCGATCGAGGGCGAGGCCGAGCGCTGGGAGGCGTTCCGCCGCTACCTCTCCGACTTCCCGCGCCTCCAGGACGCGCCGCCCGCCTCGCTCGAGCTCTGGGAGCGCTACCTCGTCTACGGGATCGCGTTCGGGATCGCCGAGCGCGTGCTCCAGGGCGGCCCAGCTGCACGATGCCCGAGGAGCTGCACGCACGCGAGCACGATCTACTGGATCAGCCCCACCGGCGACCTCGGCTCCGGCCCGACCGCGCTCGGGATCGGCGACCTCTCGGCCGGGTTCGGCAGCGCGCTCGCTCCCCCGTCGAGCGGCTCGGGCGGGTTCGGCGGCGGCTTCTCCGGCGGCGGCGGCGGAGGCGGCGGCGGCGGCGGAGGCGGGGCCTGGTAGCTCAGGCCCTGCGCCGGCGGTGCTCGTAGAGCGCCACGGTTCCGGCCATCGCGACGTTCAGGGATTCCGCGGCGCCACTGAGCGGGACCGACACCGCCAGAGTCGCAGTCTGCGACTAGTCGTCGAGGGAGCCCTTCGCGCTCGGCGCCGAGGAGGAACGTCACGCGCTGCGGCAGCTCGGCGTCCCAGATCGCGGTCGGCGCGTCCATCGCGAGGGCGATCTTCGGGCCGGTCACGTCGTCCCACCCGGCGAGCGGAACGCGGAACGTCGCCCCCATCGCGGCGCGCAGCGCCTTCGGCCCGGTGGGATCGGCACAGCCCTCCGAGAGCGCCACGAACGCCGGGCCGAGCGCGTCGGCGGCGCGGATGAGCGTCCCGAGGTTGCCGGGATCCTGGACGCGCCAGAGCGCGAGCCCGACGGGCGCGTCCGTCCCCTGCGGGAGATCCGCGCTGCCGGAAGACGCCGATCACGCGCGCCGGGTGCGGCAGCGTCGAGATCCCGGCCATGAGCGGCCCGTCCACGAGCGTGGCGCCCGGAGAGCCGGTCGAGCAGCACGGGGCGGGACGCGTCGACGAGCGCCTCCACCGGCTCGAGCCCGGCGTCGAGCGCGGCCGCGACGAGGTCCTCGCCCTCCGCGGCGAAGAGACCCAGCCGCTGCCGCTGGCTCGCCGACTCGAGCTGGCGCACGAGCTTGAGGCGCGGGTTCGACGCGGCGGTTACGACGCGAGCCATCGCATCCTGTTCGCGTGACCGTCGAGGAGCGCGAGCCGGCGCTTCTCGCCGCCCGGCCACACCGTGACGTCGAGCGCGGCCGCCTCGAACGCGGGCCGGTCCGATCTCCTCGTCGAACTCGTAGGAGATCCACGCGAGCGGGCCCTCGCGGCCGGCGGCCTCGATCTCCTCGGCCAGCCGGATCCGTTCCTCACGGCGGACGTAGGCCATCGAGACCGAATGGAACACCACCGTCAGCCCGTCCGTCGACCGCTCGGCGAGAAGCCGCGGCAGTTCGTCGCGGTAGTCGCCCTCGACGAGCCGCGGCGGGTCGAGCCGCGCGACCTCGATCGCGCGCCGCAGCCGCTCGAGCCGCGCGGTCTGGTCGGCCCAGACGAACGACTGCAGGAGGAGCGCCTCGTCCTCTCGCGTCACGTCGATCGGCGAGCGGTCGATCCCGAAGCGCGAGCGCACGACCGGCCGGCGCTCGAGCAGCTCGGCGGGCGGATCGCCCTCGCCCGTCAGCGAGAGCAGCGCGTCGGGATCGCCCCACGAGCCGGTCGAGTACTCGTAGCGGTAGCGATCCCAGAGCAGGTTCAGCCCGGCGCTCGGGCCGAGCTCGATCAGGTCCAGCGGGCGCTCGTCGGCAGACGGTGAGAAACGCCGGCAGCAGCGCGAACGAGCGCTGCACCTCGTTCGTCTGCACGTCCTGCTCGGCCACGAAGCGCGTGAGGAACTCCTGCCGCTCCCGCACCACCTCGCCGAAGCGCGACCACGGATCGTCCTCCTCCCCGCGCAGCTCGAGCAGGTGCACGCCGGCGAAGAGGAGCATCGGCAGGTTCCACGGCTGCCGCTCGGCCGCGCTGATCTCGGCGACGACCGGATCGTCCGCGTACTCGCGAGCCAAGCCGGGCGTAGAGCGGCGAGCCGCCGGGATCGAAGCTTTCGTCCGCCATCCGGCGGAAGCTCTGGGCGACCTGTTCGGGCGCGCTCAGGCTTCGAGCGCGGCCTTGGCGCGCTCGGCGATCTTCGTGAACGCCGCCGGATCGCTCACGGCCAAGTCGGCGAGGATCTTCCGGTCCAGCTCGATCTCGGCCTTCTTGCAGCCGTTGACGAACTGGTTGTACGAAAGGCCTTCCTTCCGCGCCGCGGCGTTGATCCGGATGATCCAGAGCCGGCGGAACGTGCGCTTCTTGTTCTTGCGGTCGCGGTAGGCGTAGACGTCCGACTTGAGGATCTGCTCCTTCGCCTTGCGGTAGGAGATCCGACTCGAGCTGAAGTAGCCCTTCGCTTCCGCGAGCACCTTCCGGCGCTTCTTGCGGGCGTGTACCGATCGCTTTACGCGGGCCATCTGTCTCCCTCCCTAGCCGAGCATCCGGCGCACTTCGCGCGCGTCCGCGGGAGCGACCGGCTGGTCTGAGCGGAACGCGCGGCCGCGCTTGGCCGACTTCTTCTCGAGATTGTGGCTTTGCATCGCATGGCGGCGCAGGAGCTTCCCCGAGCCGGTGACCTTGAACCGCTTTGCGGCGGCCTTCTTAGTTTTCTGCTTGGGCATTGTCTTCAGCCGCCTCCGCCGGCGCTTCTGCCTGGGGCTGGACTGGATTCCTGTGCGGGCCGAGCACCATGACCATGTTCCGCCCGTCGAGCAGCGGATCGGACTCGATGACGCCGAGATCCTTGACGTCCTCCGCGAGGCGCATCAGGAGGTCGCGGCCACGCTCCGGATGGGTCGCCTCGCGACCCCGGAACATGATCGTCACCTTCACCTTTGCGCGGTCCTTCAGGAAGCGCACCACGTGCCCCTTCTTCGTCTCGTAGTCGTGCACGCCGATCTTCGGCCGGAACTTGATCTCCTTGACGTTGATCTGCGTCTGATGCTTGCGAGCGGTCTTGGCCTTCTGCTCCTGCTCGTACCGGTACTTGCCGTAGTCCATGATCCGGCAGACCGGGGGATCCGCGGTGGGAGCCACCTCGACGAGATCGAGATCCTTCTCGATCGCAATCTCGAGCGCCTCTTCCCGCGTCTTGATCCCGAGCTGGCCCCCGTCCTCGTCGACGAGCCGGACCTTCGGAGCCCTGATCGCCTCGTTGATCCGCGTCTGCGGCTCGACCGGACGCTCCGGTCGTACGAATCGCCTCGGCCTCACTGACCTGTCACCAAGCTGTGCCTTTCCTCTCAGAACAACAAAAAGCTGCACGCAGGCAGCTCCGTCAACCTCGGTTCTCGGTTGAACCTCCGGGAGCCCGTGGGCTCGGGAGGTGAGGAACGGAAGCTCCTGCTTGCAGGCTCAAACCTTACCAGCACTCACGATCTCGCCTGCCAGCGCGTCGAGGCTCAGCGGTCGACTGCTCGCCGTGGTGGCGGCGGACCGCCAGCGCGTCCCGGGTTTCCCGATCGCCCCACACGACGACGTAGGGAATCTTCGCCAGCTCGGCGTCGCGGATTCTGCGGCCGAGGGTCTCGCTGCGCTCGTCCACCCCGACCCGGATTCCCTCGGCGCGCAGCTCCTCGGCGATCTCCGCGGCGGCGACCGCGTAGTCGTCCGCGACCGGGATCACGCGCACCTGCTCGGGCGCGAGCCAGACGGGCAGGTCGCCGCCGGTGTGCTCGAGGTAGACGCCGACGAACCGCTCGAGCGAGCCGAGCAGCGCGCGGTGGATCATCGCCGGCGTGTGCTCGGCGTTGTCCTCGCCCTGGTAGGTGAGCCCGAAGCGCTTCGGCATCTGGAGGTCGAGCTGCACCGTCCCGAGCTGCCACGAGCGTCCGAGCGAGTCGTTCATGTGGATGTCGATCTTCGGCCCGTAGAACGAGCCCTCGCCCTGGCTCTCGACGTAGTCGAGACCGCGCGTGGCGAGCGCCTTGCGCAGCTCCTCCTCGGCGAAGTCCCACTCCTCGTCCGTCCCCAGCTTGTTGTCGGGGCGCAGCGACAGCTCGACGCGCATGTCGAGGCCGAACAGGTCGTAGAGGAAGTAGCCGAAGTCGAGACACGCGAGCAGCTCGTCCTGGATCTGGTCGTAGGTGCAGTAGACGTGCGCGTCGTCCTGCACGAAATGGCGGACGCGCAGCAGGCCGTGGAGGACGCCCGAGAGCTCGTTGCGGTGCAGGTTCCCGGCCTCGGCGATGCGGAGCGGCAGCTGGCGGTAGCTAGTGCGGCCGCAGCGAGAAGAGCAGGCAGTGACCGGGGCAGTTCATCGGCTTCAGGCCGAAGTCGCGCTCCTCGATCTCGAGCCGGAACATGTGCTCCTGGTACTTGTCCCAGTGGCCGGACGTGCGCCAGAGATCCGAGTCGTAGAGCTGCGGCGTGCGCACCTCCTCGTAGCCGCGCTTTCTGTTCTCCGAGCGGCGGAGGTCCTCGAGGACGTTCCAGATCGCCATCCCGCGCGGCTGCCAGAACGCCATGCCCGGGGCCATTTCCGAGAAGTCGAAGAGGTCGAGCTCCTTGCCGAGGCGGCGGTGGTCGCGCCTCTTCGCCTCCTCGATGCGCTCGAGGTAGTCGTCGAGATCCTTCTGGTCGAAGAACGCCGTCCCGTACACGCGCGTCAGCTGCTGGTTCTTCTCGTCCCCGCGCCAGTAGGCGCCCGCCAGCGACGTCAGCTTCACCGCCTTGATCGGCGCCGCGTTCTGGAGGTGCGGGCCCTTGCAGAGATCGGTGAAGTCGCCCTGGCTGTAGAGCGAGATGTCCCCTTCGGCCGTGTCCACGAGCTCGACCTTGTACGGCTCGCCCTCGGCCTCGAAGCGGGCCTTCGCGTCGTCGCGGGAGATCTCCTCGCGCGTCCACTCGCGGCCCTCGGCGATCTCGCGGCGCACCTCCTCCTCGAGCCGCTCGAGGTCGGCCTCGGCGATCGGCTCGGGGAACTCGAAGTCGTAGTAGAAGCCGTTCTCGATCGGCGGGCCGATCGCGACCTTCGTTCCGGGGAAGAGCCGGCGCGCAGCCTCGGCGAGCAGGTGCGCGGTCGAGTGGCGCAGGACGTAGAGCGCATCCGGATCCTGCCGGTCGCGCGTGGTGAGGAAGTGGATCGCGGCGCCGTCGTCGAGCGGCAGGCGCAGGTCGCGCGGCTCGCCGTCCACCTTCACGAGCACGGCCTGCTCCGCGAGCTTGGGCCCGATCGCGCGCGCGGCGTCGAGCCCGGTCGCGCCGTCGGGCAGCTCGAGTTCCGCTCCGTCAGGGAGGATCGCCTTCACAGGAGCGGAGAATACTGACGGCGCCAAGGCGGGTTTCCTCGGTGTTGCGATCTAGCGCAGAACTGGCGAACACCGGGAGCGGGAGGCCGCCGGGGGCTACGATCGGGCCGAGATGACCGTCGACGCGCACGTCCTGCCCGAACGCGAGCGCCGGCTCGAGGTTCCGCCCGGCTTCGAGCTGCCGGCGCTGACGGGATCGCCGCTCGAGCCGCGCACGTTCACGTCGACGTACCTGGACACGCCCGACCGCCGGCTCGCGCGCCTCGGAATCACGCTGCGGCGGCGGACCGAGCGCGGCACCGGCTCCTGGCAGCTGAAGCTCCCGAACGGCCGCGACCGGCTCGAGCTCGAGTCGCCGGGCGGACGGAACCCGCCCGAGGCGCTCACGTCGCTGCTCGTGGGCCTCCTCCGCGACCGCGAGCTCGAGGCGGCGGCCGTCCTGCGAACGCACAGGCAGGGGACCCAGGCGCGAAACGGAAGCGTCTCGATCGCCGAGGTCGTCCACGACCGCGTCGCGATCATGGACGGACGCCGGATCGCCGAGCGCTTCGAGGAGGTCGAGATCGAGCCGGTCGACGGCGACGAGCGCGACCTGAACCGGCTCGAGGCGACGCTCGTCGCGGCCGGCGCCGAGCCGGGCAACGGAACGCCGAGGGCCTTTCGCGTGCTCGCGGTGCCGAAGCCTTCGCGGCCGCTGCTCGTGCCGGACCAGGACGTCGTTCGGGCCGCGCTCGAGGAGAACGCCGTCGAGCTCGCTCGGAACGACCCGGGCACGCGGCTCGGCTACGACACCGAGGACCTGCACAGGTTCCGCGTCGCGACGCGGCGGCTGCGGGCCGTGCTGCGGGTCGCCCGGCCGCTCCTCGACCGCGAGTGGGCGGACGGTCTGCGCGCGGAGCTCGGCTGGCTCGGAAGCTCGCTCGGGCCGGTTCGCGACCTCGACGTCCTCGTCGAGCACCTGACGGCGGAGCTCGCCGAGCTCGACGACGACGACCGCGCCGACGGAGCTCCGATCCTCGAACGGCTCGCGGCCGAGCGCGAGACCGCTCGGGCGACCCTGCTCGAGGCGCTCGAGACGCCGCGCTACTTCGCGCTGCTCGACGCGCTCGAGGAGGCATCTGCCGCCCCGAGGTTCAGCGACGAGGACGTCTCGGTGACCGAGCTCGCCGCGCAGGAGTTCGGCCGGCTCGAGAAGGCCGCGAAGGCGCTCGCGCCGGACATCTCGGACGAAGACCTGCACGGCATCCGCGTCCGCGGCAAGCGCACCCGCTACTCCACGGAGCTGGCGGCGCCGCTCGTCGGCTCCGGCGCGGCGAAGGTGATCGCGCGGGCGAAGCGCTTCCAGGACGTGATCGGCTCCCACCAGGACGCGGTCGTGGCCGAGGAGCAGCTGCGCCGGCTCACCGCCGAGCTGAACGATCCCCGCGCCGCATTCGCCGCCGGACAGCTCGTCGAGCTCCAGCGCGAGCGCCGCCGGGAGGCCCGTGCGGCCGTCCCCGAGGCCTGGCGCCGCCTTTCGAAGGCGGGCCGGAAGGCATGGCCGCGATGACGCTCGTCCAGGCAGCCGGGGGCATCGTCTGGCGGCGCGTCGACGGACGGATCGAGGTCGTCCTCGTACACCGGCCGCAGTACGACGACTGGACGTTCCCGAAGGGGAAGCGCAAGGGCGAGGAGACCGACGAGGCCTGCGCCCTGCGCGAGGTCCAGGAAGAGACGGGGCTCGCCTGCAGCCTGGGCGACGAGCTGCCCTCGACCGAGTACGTCGACTCGCGCGACCGGCCGAAGATCGTCCGCTGGTGGACGATGGAGCCCCTCGGCGAGACCTCCGAGATCGACGGCGACGAGGTCGACGAGGCCCGCTGGGTCTCGACCTACGAGGCCTCCCTGCTCCTCACGTACGAGCGCGACCGGCGCCTGCTGGATTCGTTCGCCGCGGTTGCGGCCTAGGCCGCGGCGGCTTCGACGCGGTCGAGGAGCTCGAGCACGGCGCCTTCGCGGAGACCGCCGCGCGCGACGATGAGCGGCGTCTCGAGCAGCGCCTGCACCTCGGCGAGCAGCACCGCGCCGGCGGCGAGCGACAGGACACGAGCCGGATCGATGCGGTGGCGCTTGGCGTACACGCGCGTCGGCGTCTCGATCAGGTCGTCGACCACCGAGCGGAGCTCGGCCGGGCCGAGCACCGGGCCCACGGCCTTGCCGATCGCCCGGGCGGTTCCCCCGGTCGCGAGCGCCGTCCGCGGCAGCGGCGGCACCGCGGCGTCGAGCGCCTCGACGATCTCCGCCCGGATCTTCTCGACCGCCTTGCGCCCGCAGGGATCGCCGGTGACGAACCGGCGGGTGAGACGCACGGCGCCGAGGTCGAACGAGCGCATCCAGGCGACGCCGCCGTCATGCGTTCCGACGCCGATCTCGGTCGAGCCCCCGCCGACGTCGCAGACGGCGATCGTGCCCGGCGTCTCCTCGAGCCGGGCGATCGCGCCCTCGAACGCAAGGCGTCCTTCCTCGTCGGGCGAAAGCACGCGAACGGGCGCGCCGGTGGCCGACGACAGGGCCGCGACGAGCTCCGCGCCGTTCGCCGCCTGGCGGCCCGGCGCGGTCACGACGACCTCGATCGCGTCGCAATCGAGCTCGCGGGCGACCCGCGCCTGCGCGCGGGCGCGCTCGGCCGTGCGCCGCAGCGCCGGCTCCCCGAGACGACCGGTCGCCTCGACCTCTTCGCCGAGCCCGAGGAAGTCGCGTTCCTGCAGGATCGGCTCGAGCCCCGACCGGGTCCGGTCGGCGACGAGCAGCCGCACCGTGTTCGACCCCACGTCGACGATCGCCACGCGCATCGCCCGCATTGTTCAGCCCCGGTCGGCGGTCACTTGACGACCGGGCGCGGCGCCGCCCGCGGCGACCCGGCGCGGGTTGCGGCGGCGCGCCTTGCGCATGAGGACCTCCTGCGCGGCGCGGGCCGGCTCGTCGTCGACGGGCCGAAGCCGCGTCCACGAGCCGTCCTCGGTTCAGCTCCCAGGCGTCGTCGTTGGCCGCGAGCGAGCACGTCGAACGCGGAGGCGAGCCGTGCTGGAGCGCGCTGTCCTCGACCGGGGCGACGACCTCGAGCCGGTGGTCGAGGTTGCGCGGCATGAGATCGGCGCTGCCGAGGAGCCAGGACGTCGACTTCTCCGCCTGGAAGCAGTAGACGCGGCTGTGCTCGAGGAAGCGCCCGAGGATGCTTCGCACGCGAATGTTCTCGGAGAGCCCGGGAACGCCGGGGCGCAGCGAGCAGATGGAGCGCGCGACGATGTCGATCTGCGCGCCGGCCTGCGACGCCGCGTAGAGCTCGTCGATGATCGCCTCGTCCGTCAGGGAGTTGAGCTTGATCCGGATGCGGGCCTTCTTCTTCTTCTCGGCGGCGGCCGCGACCGCGCGGATCTCGTCGATCAGCCGGCGGCGCAGCGCGAACGGCGCGACGAGCAGCTTGCGAAACCGCTGCGGGCGCCCGAATCCGGTCAGGTAGTTGAAGAGCTCCGCGACGTCGGCGGCGATCTCCTCGTCGGCGGTGAAGAGCCCGAAGTCCTCGTAGAGCCGCGCGGTGAGCGCGTGGTAGTTGCCCGGTTCCCAGATGGACGTAGCGGCGCAGCGTGTCGCCCTCGCGCCGCACGACGAGCGTCATCTTCGCGTGGATCTTCAGGTTGGGGAACCCGTAGACGACGTGCACGCCCGAGCGCTCGAGCGCGCGCGACCAGCCGATGTTGCGGTGCTCGTCGAAGCGCGCCTGAAGCTCGACGAGGCACACGCTCTGCTTGCCCGCCTCGGCCGCCGAGACGAGCGCCGGGACGAGCGGAGAGTCGTCGCTCGTCCGGTACACGGTCGTCTTGATCGCCGTCACGTCGGGGTCTTCGGCGGCCGCGCGCAGGAACGCCTCGAACGTGGTCGAGAACGAGTCGTACGGGTGGTGGACGAGCAGGTCGCCCGAGCGGATCGTCTCGAAGACCGAGCGGGCGCTCGAGCCGGCCGACGAGGCGGTCCGGCGTCCGTCCGAGCCACACCGGGTCGCGCAGGTCGGGGCGCTCGAGCGTCGCAAGCTGGATCGCGTCCGCGAGGTCGAGCGGCCCGCGCACGCGGTACACCTGCTCCGGCGTCACGCGAAGGCCGGTTTGGAGCCGCTCGACCATCCGCGTCGACATCGCGTCCGAGACCTCGAGCCGCACCGGCTCGCCGAAGCGCCGGCGGCTCAGCTCGAGCTCGACCGCCTCGAGCAGGTCGTCGGCCTCGTCGGAGACCTCGTAGTCGGCGTCGCGCGTCACGCGGAACGCAGCGCACTCGACGATCTCCATCTGCGGGAAGAGCGAGGACAGGTGGTGCGCGATCACGCCCTCGAGCGGGATCCGCAGGCCGCGCTCGCCGACCTCGACGAAGCGCGGGAGGCCCTCCGGCACCTTGACGCGCGCGAAGCGCTCCTCCCCGGTCTCGGGCTGGCGCACGAAGACACCGAGGCTGAGCGAGAGCCCCGAGATGTAGGGGAACGGCTGGCCCGGCCCGACCGCGAGCGGCGTGAGCACCGGATACACCTCTGATTCGAAGCGGCGCGCGCAGCTCTTCCTGCTCGTCGGGATCGCAGTCGTCGACCTGGCCGATCACGATCCCTTCCTCTGCGAGGGCGGGCCGCAGCTCCTTCGACCACACGCGCGACTGGGCGGCGCCGAGCTCGACGCACGCGCTCGCGGATCTCGGCGAGCGCCTGCTGCGGCGTGCGGCCGTCGGGTGACGGATCAGAGAGACCCGACTCCGCCTGGCCGATCAGGCCGCCGACGCGGATCATGAAGAACTCGTCCAGGTTCGCCGCGAAGATCGAGCAGAACTTGACGCGCTCGAGGAGCGGCACGCTCGGGTCGGCGGCGAGCTCGAGCACGCGGCCGTTGAAATCGAGCCAGGACAGCTCGCGGTTCAGCAGGCGATCGGGAGTCGCCTTGGTCTTCGTCTTGGGCGCTCGCGCGCGTGAGGAAGTTGTTGCCATAGCCGGAGGATCGATGGTGGCGTACCCAGATTCAACCATGGGTGACGAAGTGGTGAAGGGATTGAGCTAGACGACCGGCTCTTCGACGGCCTTCGGAACCGGCTCGAACTTGTAGCCGACGCCGTAGCGCGTCTGGATGAACGTGTGCCGTGTCGCCTGCGTCTCGATCTTGTCGCGGAGCTTGCGCACGAAGACGTCGACGGTGCGGTCACGCCGGGTTTCCCGCCGTCCCCAGATCCGCTGAAGCAGCTCGTCGCGCGTGACCACGCGGCCCCGCTCGAGCGCCAGCGCGTAGAGGAGCCGGAACTCGGTCGGCGTGAGGTCGACGCTCTCCCCGTCCACGTAGGCCTGGACGTTGAGCGGGTCGACCAGAAGCTCCTCGACCTGGATCGGCTCGCCGCGCTCCTCGGTCTGGGCGCGCACGCCCCGCCGGGCCGCCGCGCGCACGCGCGCCACGAGCTCCTTCATGGAGAAGGGCTTGACGAGGTAGTCGTCCGCCCCGATCTCGAGCGCATGGACGCGGTCGTGCTCGGTGCCGCGCGCGCTGACGACCACGATCGGCGTCCCGATTCCCTCCTGCCGGGCGGTCTCGAGCAGCCGCCAGCCGTCGAGCCCAGGGAGCATGAGGTCGAGCACGCACACGTCGGGGTGTTCGTAGCGCAGGCGCGCGAGGCCCGACTCGCCCTTGTTCACCCAGATCGGATCGAAACCTGCCGAAACCAGGTGCCGGGACATCCCGTCGGCGATGACGTCGTCGTCCTCGATGATGAGAACCTTCGGCACGTACGCGGAATTGTGACGGTCGCGGCGCGCCTCAGGGGTGCGCTCCCGGTGAACGGCTTGTGAACAAGTGGAGAACACGGGGCGGCGGGCCAGTGTTCCTCTAGGCTCACGCCGTGCGGTTTCCGTCCCGCAGGCCCCCCGAGACCGACCCCGACGAGGAGCTGCTCGTCGCGGCGGAACGGGGTCGCCGGCTGATCGAGGAGAGCCGCGAGTTCGTCCTCGTCCTCGACGAGGACGACCGCGTGATCGTCGCGAGCCAACGCGCGCGCGAGGCACTCGAGGGGATCGTCGAGGGAACGCTCGTGACCGAGGAGATGATCGGCTCCGGGTCGAGCCGGGTCCCGTTCCGCGTGCCGTACGAGGTCGCGGGGCGCACCGAGACCCTGCTGTACGTCTCCGACCCGGGCGACCTGGCCGCCTACGAGGAGCTTCGCGCCGGGTTCACCGCGGCGGTGTCGCATGAGCTGCGGACTCCGCTGGCGCGGCTGCTGGCGCTGCTCGAGACGGCGCTTCTCCCCGGGGCGGACTCCGAGGCGCTGGTCGACCAGGCCCGCAACGAGATCGGCGAGATCACGGAGCTGATCGACGACATCCTCTTCCTGAGCGAGCTCGAGTCGGGCCGGGAGGTCGTCGGGCTCGGCTCGACGGTGGCGCTGCCGGTGCTCGACAAGGTCGTGCGGCCGAGGCGGCCGACAGCGCCGGGCGCGCAGGCGTTCGGCTCGCCGCCGAGGGCGATCCGGCGGTCGAGCTGCCGCTGCGGCCGCGGATGATCCGCGTCGTCGCCGCGAACCTGGTCGAGAACGCCATCCGCTATGCCGGGGCCGGGGCGACGCTGACCCTCGCGGTGACGGCGGAAAACGGCGAGGTCGTGCTGAGCGCCGCCGACACCGGGATCGGCGTCGCCGAGGACGATCTCCCCCGGCTGTTCGAGCGCTTCTACCGGGCCGATCGTGCACGCGCCTCACGCGGCACCGGGCTCGGCCTCGCGATCGTGAAGCACGTCGTGACCGCGGCCGGAGGCCACGTCGAAGCGAGCGGCGGCCGCGGCGAGGGCCTCACCGTGCGCTGCGTCTTCCCGTCGCGCTAGCCTGACCCGTCGCGCGTTCACCACTTCTTCTCCACCTGTTCACAGCCTTTCCCCCCACGGGCAACCGGCCGCGACTGACACTCGCGGCAATGGCTCAAGCGAAAGGAGAACAGTGAGTTTTCGGCTTCCCACTAGGGCGATCATCCTTGCCCTGGCCGTGGCGCTTCTCGCCGTCGTCGCCGCCGGCTGCGGCCGCGACGACGATTCGAGCACCGGCGCAAGCGCAGGTAGCGACACGACCGGCGAGCAACTGTCGGGCACGGTCATCGCGGACGGCTCGAGCACGGTTGGACCGCTGACGACCGCGGCGGCCGAGGCCTACCGCGAGGTGCAGCCCGACGTCAACGTCGAGGTCGGCATCTCCGGCACCGGCGGAGGCTTCGAGCGCTTCTGCAACGGCGAGACGGATCTCTCCGACGCCTCCCGCCCGATCAAGGAGGACGAGGAGGCGCCGCTCTGCGCAGACGCCGGCATCGAGTACACCGACTTCCAGGTCGCGGTCGACGCGCTGACGGTCGTCGTGAACAAGGAGAACGACTGGATCGACTGCATCACCGACGGAGCAGCTCGCGAAGATCTGGGGCCCGGACGCGGAGGGCAAGATCACCAACTGGAACCAGGTCGACCCGAGCTTCCCCGACCAGGAGCTGACGCTCTCCGGTCCAGGCACCGACTCGGGCACGTTCGACTACTTCACCGGCGAGATCAACGGTGAGGAGGGCGCCAGCCGCGCCGACTACAACGCGAGCGAGGACGACAACACGATCGTCCAGGCGGTCGCGGGCGACAAGGGCGGCATGGGCTACTTCGGCTACACGTACTACGAGGAGAACCAGGACACGCTCAAGGCCCTCGAGGTCGACGGCGGCGACGGCTGCGTCGCCCCGAGCGCCGAGACGGCCCAGGACGGCACGTACACGCCGCTCTCCCGGCCGCTCTTCGTCTACGTGAAGAACGAGTCGTTCACGAAGCCCGAGGTGCTGGGCTTCATGACCTACTACCTCGACAACCTCGACACTATCGCCGAGGCGGCTCAGTTCATTACTGTCCCCGACGACGTGCTCGACGAGAACGCCACGAAGCTCGAAAGCGCAGGGCTCCTAGCCGGCGCATGGCAACGCCCGACGTCACCGCAGGCGCGCAGCCGGCCCCGATCCGGCTGCGCGCCGAAGGGCGCAGATGGGGCGAGGACCTCGTCAAGGTCGTCCTCGGCCTGTGCGCCCTCGTCTCGGTCCTGACGACGGTCGGGATCATCATCGCGCTGCTCGAGCCGTCGATCGAGTTCTTCCGCGAGGTCTCGCCGGTCGACTTCTTCTCGGGCGACCGCTGGGCCCCGCTCTTCGAGCCGGCCTCCTTCGGGGTGCAGCCGCTGCTCGTCGGAACGCTCGTCGTGACGTTCTGGGCCTGCCTCGTCTGCCTCCCGGTCGGACTCGGCGTCGCGATCTTCCTGAGCGAGTACGCGAAGCCGCGGACGCGGAACATCCTCAAGCCCGCCCTGGAGACGCTCGCCGGCATCCCCACGGTCGTCTTCGGCTTCTTCGCGCTCACCGCGTTCACGCCGTTCCTCCAGGATCTCGGGACCGGCGTCAGGATCTTCAACGTTCTCTCGGCGGGACTCGTCGTCGGCATCATGCTGATCCCGATCGTCGCCTCGGTCTCCGAGGACGCCATGAGCGCCGTGCCGCGGGAGCTGCGCGACGGCGCGTACGGGCTCGGCGCCACACGCCTCCAGGTCTCGACGAAGATCGTCGTCCCCGCGGCGATCTCGGGGATCGTCGCGAGCTACGTCCTCGCAATCTCGCGGGCGATCGGCGAGACCATGATCGTGCTGATCGCCGCCGGCGGGCTGGCGCAGATCACGTTCGACCCCCGTGAGCAGGCGCAGACGATGACCGCGTTCATCGCGGCGACCGGAAACGGCGACGTCCCGACCGGATCGATCGAGTACAAGACGATCTTCGCCGTCGCGCTCACGCTCTTCGTCATCACCTTCGTCATGAACATGTTCTCGATCCGGCTCGTGCGCCGCTTCCGGGAGATCTACGAATGACCGCCGCCCCCGAGAAGATCGGACGCCAGGCGCGGTCGGCGCGGGTACGCGGCACCGCGTTCTACATCGTCCTGCTCGTCTGCGTCTCGATCGGCTTCCTGGTGCTCGGCGTGCTGCTCTTCGACGTCGTGCGGAAGGGAATCGGCTACCTCGACCCGGCGCTGTTTCAGAATTCGCCGTCGGCCGATCCGCAAAAGGCGGGCGCGCGGCCCGCGATCCTCGGGACGATCTACATGATGGTGCTGCTGATGGTGATGGTCGTGCCGCTCGGCGTCGGCACCGCGCTCTACCTCGAGGAGTACGCAGACCGTGAGCACTGGTACAACCGCCTGCTCGAGGTGAACATCCAGAACCTCGCCGCGGTTCCGTCGATCGTCTACGGAATCCTCGGGCTCGCGTTCATCGTCCGCGGGATCGGCCTCGGGCGCGTGCTCCTGGCCGGCGCGCTGATCCTCACGCTGCTCGTGCTTCCGACCGTCATCGTCGCGAGCCGCGAGGCGATCCGCGCGGTGCCCGACTCGATCCGCCAGGGCGCGTACGCGCTCGGCGCCACGCAGTGGCAGGTCGTTTGGCGCCAGGTCCTCCCCGCCGCGATCCCGGGAATCGCGACCGGCTCGATCCTGGCGCTCGCCCGGGCGATCGGCGAGACGGCGCCGCTCCTCCTCGTCGGCGCGCTCACCTACGTCGCCGTCGATCCCACGATCCTCGGCTCGTTCACCGCGCTGCCCGTGCAGATCTACCAGTGGATCAAGCAGCCGCAAGAGGAGTTCAAGCTGCTCGCGGCCGCCGGGATCATGGTGCTGCTGATGATCCTCCTGACCATGAACGCATTTGCGATCTGGCTCCGAAACCGCTACCAACGACAATGGTGAGGGACGACATGGAAATCTCCACCGCAGCACCTGCGAGAATCGCCGGCGTGGACGAGAAGCTTCTCGAGCGCAGGAGCTCCGAGGCCTATGCCCGCCGCGAGGCGCTCTTCGAGGTGTCCGACCTGGGCGTGAACTACGCCGGCGTGCCGGCGCTGAAGGACGTCTCGCTCCGAGATCTACAAGAACTACGTGACGGCGTTCATCGGCCCGTCGGGCTGCGGCAAGAGCACGTTCATCCGCTGCTTCAACCGCATGAACGACCTGATCCCGTCGGCAGCGATCGAGGGGACGATCCTGTACCACGGCCTCGACCTGTACGGCCCCGACGTGGACGCGGTCGAGGTGCGCAAGCGGATCGGCATGGTCTTCCAGAAGCCGAATCCCTTCCCGAAGTCGATCTACGACAACATCGCCTTCGGCCCGCGCGTGCTCGGTCTCAAGGACAACATGGACGACCGCGTCGAGAAGGCGCTTCGCCAGGCGGCGCTTTGGGGCGAGGTGAAGAGCCGCCTCAAGGCGAACGCGTACAGCCTCTCCGGCGGGCAGCAGCAGCGGCTCTGCATCGCGCGCTGTCTCGCCGTCGAGCCGGACGTGCTCCTGATGGACGAGCCGGCCTCGGCGCTCGACCCGATCTCGACGACCGCGATCGAGGATCTCATGCACAGCCTGAAGGAGACGCTACACGATCGTGATCGTCACCCACAACATGCAGCAGGCGGCCCGGGTCGCCGACATGACGGCGTTCTTCAGCGTCGAGGTCGACGAGGAGAAGGACCACCGCACGGGCATCCTCGTCGAGTACGACGAGACGCCGACGATCTTCACCAAGCCCGGGGACCAGCGGACAGAGGACTACGTGACGGGACGGTTCGGATGAAAGTCACACGGGTCACACTCCAGGAAGAGCTCGACCAGCTCGAGGCGGGCCTCCAGGAGGAGGGCGAGCTCGTCCTCCGCTCCCTGCGCAGCGCGATCAACGCCCTCAAGACCCAGGACATCGAGCTGGCCGAGGAGGTGATCGGGTTCGACGACGAGGTCGACGCGCGCTACTTCGCGATCGAGGAAAACATCCAGTCGCTCCTCGCGCGCCAAAACCCGGTCGCCGGCGACCTCCGCCTCGTGCTCGCCGTGCTCCACAACAACCTGCACCTCGAGCGCATGGCCGACTACTGCGTGACCATCGCCAAGCTCACCAAGCTCGTCGAAGGGATCTCGCAGGACCGCGACCTCCTGACCGGGTTCGAGGAGATGGGCTCGCGGGCCGAGGAGATGATCCGCGTCGCGCTCGACTCGTTTTCGACGCGCGACGCCGACCAGGCCGAGTCGCTCGTTCACCTGGACGAGCTGATCGACCGGGCCAACCGCCGCGTCGTCGATCGAGTGCTCGCACTCGGCAGCGATCCCGAGCGGCGCGAATGGGGGCTGCGGATGATCATCGTCTCGCGCTGCCTCGAGCGGATCGGCGACCACGCCGTGGACATCGGCGAGCAGACCGCGTACCTGGTCAGCGGTGAATTTCGCGAGTTCACCGACGCCTCGCACACCGGCCCGCCGAACACGACCCCGCGCGAGCTCGACTAGAGCTCTTCGGCGAGCCGGGCAGTTCGCTCCGCGATCTCGTCGCGGATGCGGCGCACGTCGTCGAGCGGCTTCCCGGACGGATCCTCGAGGTCCCAGTCGACGTAGCGCTTGCCCGGGATGTACGGGCACGCGTCGCCGCAGCCCATGGTCACGACCACGTCGGCCCATTCCGCGTCGGCCTGCTCGAGCCCGTGCGGCGTGCGGCCGGCGAGGTCGATCCCCAGCTCCTCCATGACCTCGACGACCTCGGGGTGCACGTGCCCGGCGGGCGCGCTGCCGGCCGAGCGGGCCTCGTGGCTTGCGTCGGCGGCCGCGGAGAAGAGCGCCTCGGCCATCTGCGAGCGCCCGGCGTTCTGCACGCAGACGAAGAGGACGCGGCTCACAGCGCGGAGCTCCTGCGCTCGAGAAACACGACGTCGCGCCAGACGCCGTCGAGCTTGCCGAGCCGCTCGCGCGTTCCGACGACGCGAAATCCGACCTCCTCGTGCACGTGGATGCTGGCAGCGTTCTCCGGGAAGATGCCGGTCTGGATCGTCCAGAACCCGGCCTCCTCCGAGGCGCGCACGAGCGCCTCGAGCAGCTCGCGGCCGACGCCCTTCCCTCGCGTCGAGGCTGCGACGTAGACCGAGTTCTCGGCGACGCCGCCGTAGACGCAGCGGTCGGAGACAGGCGCCAGTGCGGCCCAGCCGACGACCTCGCCGTCGAGCCGGGCGACCAGCCGGAGCTCCGGAAGATGGCTCCCGTCCCAGGCCTCCCAGCTCGGAACGGCGGTCTCGAACGTCGCGTGGCCGGTCGCGATCCCCTCGGCGTAGATCCGCGCCACATCGTCCCAGTCCGCGGCGGTCATCAGCTCGATCGCGATCATCGTTCCGACTTGCGGCCCCGGATCATCGCCCCGTGCATCCCGTCGGCGACCTCGTGGGTGAACTCGACCGAGACGTCGTCGAAGCCCGCGGCCTCGAGACCTGCCTCGTACTCGCCCTTGGACAGCGCGCCCGCGATGCAGCCGACGAAGGAGCCGCGCTCGGCGCGCTCGGCCGGCGACAGGCGGTCCTCCGCGACGACGTCGCTCACGCCGATCCGGCCGCCGGGCTTGAGCACGCGACCGATCTCGGCGAGCACGGCCGGCTTGTCGACCGAGAGGTTGATGACGCAGTTCGAGATGACGACGTCGACCGAGTCGGCCGGGAGCGGGATGTCCTCGATCACGCCGCGCAGGAAGATCGCGTTGCGCACGTGCGCCTCGACCGCGTTGCGCTGCCCCAGCGCGAGCATCTCGTCGGTCATGTCGAGACCGTAGGCGAGCCCCGTCGGACCGACCCGGCGGGCGGAGAGGATCACGTCGATCCCGCCGCCCGAGCCCAGGTCGAGGACGGTGTCGCCCTCGTTGAGCTCCGCGACCGCGGTCGGGTTCCCGCAGCCGAGCGAGGCGAGCGCGGCGGCGCCGGGCAGCTCGGTCCGCTGCTCCTCCGTGTAGAGCGACTCGCCGAAGTCCTCGCTCACCGCGTCCGCGCAACAGCCTCCGTCGCCGCAGCCGCAGCTCTCGGCATCGCCCTCGGTCACGGCGCGGGCGGACTTCGCGTACCGCTCGCGTACCTGCTCGCGAAGCTCGTCGGCCGTTGTCGTCATCGTGTTCCTCCTTGGAGATCGGCGAGGCTCGCGAGGCGTTCGACCGCCTCCGGCCTCAGCGAGAAATAGGCCCATTTGCCGCGCTGCTCCCGATCGAGCAAGCCCAGCATCCACCAACCGCTTCAGATGGTGCGAGACCGTCGGCTGGGAAAGACCGAGCGGCTCGGTCAGGTAGCAGACGCAGACCGGCTCGTCGCTCGTCGCAAGCGTGTTCAGGATGCGGAGGCGAGCGGGATCGCCGAGCGCGCGGAAGAGCGCCGCAGTCGCCTCGGCCTCAGCGAGGGAAAACGCCGGCGCCGAGACGGGAGCGCAGCACCCGACTGGATCGATGGTCGCGATCTGTTGCATCGACGTCATCAATATATCGATGATCGTCGATACGTCAAGGGGCGCGCCGGCCGCCGAGCACCATCTAGGCTCCCGGCATGACCAACGCGACGCTCCACACCAATCACGGGCCGATCCAGGTCGAGCTCTACGACGATGCAGCGCCCCTCACCGTCGAGAACTTCTTGAAGCTCGCCGGCGACGGCTTCTACGACGGCGTCACCTTCCACCGCGTGATTCCCGACTTCATGATCCAGGGCGGCGACCCGACCGGCACCGGCTCGGGCGGCCCCGGCTACCAGTTCGAGGACGAGGAGAACGAGCACCGGGTCGAGCGCGGCGCGCTCGCGATGGCAAACGCGGGCCCGAACACGAACGGCTCCCAGTTCTTCGTCGTCGTCGCGGACGCGTGTCCGTGGCTGGACGGAAAGCACACCGTCTTCGGCCGCGTCACCGAGGGCCTCGACGTCGTCGACACGATCGCCGAGGTCGACCGCGACCACATGGACAAGCCGGTCGAGGCCGTCGTGATCGAGCGCGTCGAGCTGGCCGGCTGAAAGAAAAGTCGCTCTTTGGGATAAATCGATCCGGACCCCTTTGACGTATGGGGCCAGGTCTGCAAGTATCCCGTTCGTCAAGTCCTGTAGGCCCTCGGGCCAGCAGGACTTGGCATTTAAGGCCACGTTCTAGGGCAGCTCGTACAGGCGGTCTTCGAGCTCGCCGCCCCGGACGTCGTCGTACACGCGCTCCGAGCTCGACCAGCGCGAAGCCGCTCTTCTCGAGGACGCGCACCGAGCCGTGGTTGTCGCCTGCGACCTTGGCGTGCAGCGGGCGGTTCGTGTCCACCTCGAGGAACGCGGCGACCGCGGCGCTCGCGATTCCCTTGCCCCAGTACGCGCGCGAGATCCAGTAGCCGAGCTCGCGCAGGCCGTCGCGCTCGAAGCTCAGCACGTTCCCGGCCACCTCGCCGTCGAAGAGGATCGTGCGGATGGTGGTCGCGGGGTCGGCGAGGATCCTCGCCCAGTGCGCCTCGAAGGCCTCGCGATCGCGCGAGGCGACCGCGGCGAGGCGGCTTGCGTCCTCGTCCGCCTGGTTCTCGAAGAAGACCGGCAGGTCGGACTCGAGGACTTCGCGGAGCTGAACCACGGTCGCCATGGTACGTCGCGGCGCCTGGGCCCTTGGTCAGTTGCGGGCTAGCCCCGGGGCCGGGACTGGCCTAGGCTTCGACACAAGTGCGGATCGCTACACGAAAGGAGACTCCCGTGGAGCAGCAAGATCACGAGGCGTTCGCCAAGAAGTCGCTCGATCGCCGCAGCGTCGTCGCTGTAGCCGCCGCGGCCGTGACCGGCGCGGCCCTCGCGAAGCTGGCCGACGCCGACGACGCCGCAGCCTCGCACGACACCGACATCGCCTACGGCTCGCAGACCGTCGTGCACTCGGACGTGACGAACACGACTGCCGGGAGCACGCGCATCTCGAGCAACATCTCCGGCACGGCGGCGTTCGTCGTGCTCAACAACTACCCGGTCGGGATCAGCCGCCCCGACGGGATGCTCGGCCGCACGACGTACACGACCTCGAACTGCGCCGGCGTGGCCGGCTCCTGCGAGGCGGCGGCCGGCGGGATCGGCGTCCTCGGCACCTGCAACAACGCCACCGGCTGCGGCGTGTTCGGCCACTCACAGAGCAGCGTGCCGTTCACCCCGCCCCCCGCGGGCACCGGCGTTCACGGCGAGGGCCGCCAGCGCGGCATCAGCGGCAGGGCGCTCACCGTGGACGGCGTCGGCGTGGTCGCCCAGGGGATGGGCACCAGCGGGAAGGCCGCTCTATTCATCGGTTCCACCAGGGTCGAGGGCGTCCTCGAAGCGGTCGGCGCGGTGCCGGCGACCGTTGTGCAGGGATCAGACGGTTCTTCGAAGCGCACGTACCCGCACGCCTCGCTCTCGCCCGCGTTCGAGCACGTCGGCCAGGCGAACCTCAGGAACGGTCGAGCCAGGGTCAAGCTCCCGGCGGGTTTCGACGTGCTCGTGCCGGGTCGCAAGTACCAGGTCTTCCTGACCGAGTACGGCAATCTCGGCGGGCTTTACGTCGCGAGGCGCAACCTCCACTCATTCCAGGTGCGCTCGCGGCGGCCGGGCGCCAGAGGCGCCTTCGCCTATCGCGTCGTGGCGGTGCGGATGGATCTCAGGAACTGACTGCTAACGGGAAAACCCCGCCTCAGCGGGGCTTTCGTTGGGATGGGCGGTGACGGGCTAGAACGTCCCTGCAACCGGGCGGGTTTCACCCGTCGAGGGGGCACCGAGGGGGGCACCGCCCGTACACGCTCGAGCAGTTTCGCCCGGTCGATCTCTCGCGCGTCAATGAGAGCGTGGCTGTAGACGTCGGCCGTCACGAGCTTCGACCGCTGACCGACCCGGGCCCCGATCGTCGCCCAGTCGATGAGTTCGATGAGTGGTCCGAGCGTTGGCCTGAGCGGATCGTGGACTACCCGGTCATGCGCAGGCTCGTCCTTGAGCGGACGGAGGGAGAACCCGAAATCCTCGAGCCCTACCGCTCGACCGACCGGCCGATGAGGCCGGATCGAGGGAGTGCGCCGGTTCGGGAGCGATGGTCGAATTTCGACAAGGGTTCCCGGGTTCGGCGCCAGCTCGAGTGTGTCTCCATCGTTGGGGGCTCAGTCGACTCGAGCGGCCTGCCTCCCAGTCGCTGCGATCTTCTTTCGCGTCTGCTCGTCTGTCGCATAGGCGAAGGGGTGGTGGTAGACGTCGAGCGCGCGGCGCCTGTCGACTTCGAGCTCGAAGCCTTCGTCGGCCCGTGCGTCGTAGACCGTGACCGTGACCCGGTTCGTTCGCTCGTTCCAGTACAACGAGACGTCGATTCCGTCGCCGGCGCGGTGCGCAAGCTCTCTCCCGCCGTTCGTCGTTCTCTGAGTCATGACATCCCTTTCCGTTCCAACGTGTGTGCTCTTGGGACTCGTCGATTGCGAATTTGTCTCTCTTCATGACAGACGCACAGACCCGGCAAGGACATCCCGGCGCACGTGTTTCAGCTCGACTCGCACGCTCCGGGAAGGGTTGAGCGTCGCGAGCGTCCTTGATCAGAGAAAGCACAGATCAAGGAGGTCCACGATGCAGGTCTCTGAAAGGAAGCCCCTCGCGGCGCCGGCGCGCGGGCACGTGTCCGAAGCGCCCCGGTTGTCGACCGTAGCGCGGATTCTGGGAGCGCTCTCGCTCCTCGCGGTGGGCGCGGTCCACCTTCAACAGTACGACTACCTCTATTCGGCGATTCCGACTATCGGGACGCTCTTCCTTCTGAACTTCGCGGGCGCGACCGCGATTGGCCTCGGGTTGCTTGCTCCGCTAGAGCGGCTGCTCGGCCGGCTTGGAGCGGCGGCACATGCCCTCCTTGCCCTGGGTGGGATCGGTCTGGCCGCAACCGCGTTCGTCTTTCTGTTGATCGCAGAGCGAACGCCCGTCTTCGGGTTCCGGGAGCCGGGATACGACCCTGCGGCAATCATGGCTTCTCGGGTTGCCGAGATCGTCACCGTGGTCGCACTCGGCGGGTATCTGGCGCTGCGATTTCGACGGAGCGAGCCCGCCGGAAGCCGGTGATAGCGGGGTCTGTGGTATCTAGAGGCAATGAGCGACTTGGCACATGGCCTGAACGAGCAAGAGATCGCCGAGCTGAGTGCTCTGGCCGACGGAACGCTGGCGGCCGACCGCATCGCCGCCGTCGAGGCGCGCGTTGCGGCGTCTCCTGAGCTGCTCGAGCTCGTCGAGCGCCAGCGCCAGGCTCTGGCTGCGACGCTGACACTGTCCGAGGAGCCGTTGCCGCCCTCGCTGGTCGAAGGGGTGGAGGCACTGCGGTCGCGGGACGACCGGCGGCGAGCCGGTGCCCGACGACTCTGGCCGCGCGTCGCGCTCGTCGCCGGACTCGCCGCTGTAATCGCGGTAGCTGCCGCCGTGGTGCTGAGCGGTGGGCCCGGAAGCCCGACCGTCGCGGACGCTGCGGCGCTGGCGAGCGAGTCGCCGAACGGGCCTCCTCCCCCTCCCCTCGGCTCGAGCTCGACGAAGCTCGCGGTCGACGTGGAGGGGGTGGCCTTCCCCAACCTGGCCGAGTGGGCGGGCTGGGAAACCCTCGGGGTGCGTCACGGTCAGGTGGACGGGCGTGACGCGACGGTCGTCTACTACGGGAAGGGCTCGCAGCGCCTCGCCTACGTGATCGTGTCCGGATCCGGCCTGCCCCGGCCCTCCGGCGAGGACTCGACCTTCAGGAACGGCGTCGAATACCAGACGCTGCGATCGGGCGACCGGCTGGCCGTGACCTGGCGCCGAGGCGGCCACACGTGCGTCCTGATCGGCGATGCGACCCTGCCGGAGCTGGTCCACCTGGCGAGCTGGGAGCTCACTGGTTGAGCTGGCGGGCGACGCGATCGCGGGCACGGAAAAGCCGGCTCGTCACGGTCCCCTCGGGGACTCCGAGCGCACGCGCCGCCTCGGGATAGGAGAGGCCGACCACGTCGACCGCGACGAGCACGTCGCGGAAGTCCTCCGGCAGCGCGGAGATGGCGGCGTAGACCTGGCCGATCTCCACGGCGTCGGCCGGATCGTCACCTGCGCGCGACCCGACTGCCGCGTCCTCGACGAGCTCTGCCGTCGCCGGACGGCGACTCTCGGCTCGGCGCTGGCTGATGAGCGTGTTCCGCAGGGCACGGAGCAGATAGCCGACCTCGTCCTCACCGCGTAGGAAGCGGGGGCGCGCCAGCACGCGCGCATACGTCTCCTGCACGAGGTCCTCCGCTTCCTCCCGGGACCTCGTCCAGGCCCGGGCGGCGCGGTAGAGCCTGGGCAGGTGTTCGACCGCCCGCTCTGGATCGAGCCTTCGTGGAGCGCGCATCACTCTCGCTGCTTGCCGGCTCGGATTTCTGCCTGACCGGCTCGGCCCAAGATGCGCCGGGAAGGAATGGCTCCGCGCGGGCGTCGGACATGGATGAAGCCAAAGAACGAGTTGAGGAGGTTCACAGCCATGAAACGATTGCTCATCCCCGCGTTCGCCGTCGTCGCCCTGGCGTTTGCGATGGCAGTGGCGGCTTGCGGAGGAGGAGGCTCAGCCTCGTCCGGCGCACCCGCTTCGGGCGGCGGAGCGACCGTCTCGACCGAGCAGATCGGCGATGCAGGCATTGTCCTGGTCGACTCGAACGGTCAGGCGCTCTACACGAACGACCAGGAGACGGGCAGCATGGTGCTCTGCAACGGCGCCTGCCTTTCCTTCTGGATGCCGCTGACGGTCAGCGGGGCGCCCAAGGGCGACTCCCTTGACGGAAAGCTCGGCGTCGTCACGCGCCCGGACGGGAGCAAGCAGGTCACCTTCAACGGGAAGCTGCTCTACACCTTCTCCGAGGACCAGCCTGGAGAGGTCGGCGGAAACGGCTTCAAGGACGCGTTCGACGGCCAGCAGTTCACCTGGAACGTCGTCCACGCGGACGGTTCCACGAGCTCCTCCGGGGGCGGAACGTCGACCGGGAGTGGCTACCCGGGCTACTAGGCCGTGTCAGCCGACACCGTCAGGGATCGAGAGGAAGTTCGCAGGGAGTGCGACCTCGGCCGCACTCCCTGGCTGAAGGAGCTGCTCAGCCAGCGCGCGAGGCAGTGCGGCCGGCCGTGCGTCAGCCAGTCCAAAGGAGGTCATCATGACGCACATATCAACCACTACCGTGGCGGTCGGTACACAATGAACGCCCCCGCCTCAATCACCATCACGCCAGTCCGCGTTGCCGACCTGCTCGCCGAGGGCGAGCGGATGCCGGTCTACGTGTACGTCATCGACCATCCCGATGCGCGCGTGCTGGTCGACACCGGCATGACGGAGCTGCACCCGGCGGTGGCCGACCTCGATCCCCGCCTCCGTCCACTGAGCAAGCAGGACTTCGACCTCGCGGGCATCGACATCGTCGTCAACACACACCTGCACTTCGACCACTGCGGCGGCAACCACCTCTTCGCCGGCAGGCCGATCTACGTCCAGCGTCGGGAGCTCGACGACGCGCGCAGCGAGGACGACTACACCATTCGCGAGTGGGTCGAGGCGCCCGGCGTGCGGTACGTGCCGGTCGACGGCGAGCTCGAGCTGCTTCCGGGGCTCCGGCTCGTCCCGGCGCCGGGCCACTCACGCGGCATGCAGGTGGTCGTCGTCGAGACTGGCGGGCGTCCGGTCGTCGTCGGCGGCGACGTGGCGGTTTGGTTCGGCGAGCTCGACGAGCCGCACACCGAAGGCCAGCTGCGGGTGCGCGCGCTCGACCCCGAGCTGGTCTGGCTCGCGCACGAGCACGAGCCGTGGCGTCGGCGAGAAGAGCGTTGAGCTTGAACACCCGGCACCGTCGAGTCGCGGCGCGGCGAGCAGCGCGGAAGGCATCGGGGTCGCGCTCGCGGCGACGCTGCTCGCGTTCGGCTGCCCGGCGCAGCTGCTCTTCGCGCCAGGCCGGATCGCGAGCAGAGCGAGCGGCGTAGTACGTCTCGGGCATCTGCTCGCGATCTTAGAAACGCGCCGCAGGTGTAGCCAAAAAGTAGCCAAACGCGGATTTCGCACTCTTCGCGTCGCCTCCCGAGAAAACGAAAACCCCCGATAAGCGGGGGCTTCGTGAGTGGGCGGTACTGGGCTCGAACCAGTGACCCCCAGCTTGTCGAGCTGGTGCTCTCCCAACTGAGCTAACCGCCCTTGGGGGCCGGATTCTAGCGAACGCTCCTGGGCAGGAAGCCCAGTGGATCCACGGGCTCGCCGTGCACATGGACCTCGAAATGCAGGTGCGGGCCGGTGCACGAGCCCGTGCAGCCCGCTCTCGCGATCGGCTGGCCTCGCTGGACGAGGTCGCCCGGCTCCACCTGGATCGACGACAGGTGCGCGTACAGGGTCACAAGGCCCGGGCCGTGGCGGATCTCGACCACGTTGCCGTAGCCCGCGTGCTCGTCGAGCCAACCGGTCGCGATGACGACGCCGTCGCCGGCGGCTCGCACGCGGTTCGTCTGGAGCACCGCGATGTCGATCCCGGCGTGGAGGCGGCCCCAGCGCTCGCCGAACGGGGACTCGAACGGGCCGTCGAGCGGCACGGCGAAGCGGTCCGCTTCCCCAGGACCAAGCCGCAGAGATGCGGTGTAGTCCGGGTAGGAAGCGAACGCGGGGGCGGCGAGCGCACAAGCGCAAAGAGCCGCCGCGGCGAGCGCGGTGAAGCGAAGCAAGCGCCCCAGGCTAGCCGAGCGGACCGAGCCGCCGACTCCCCCGAATGGGGGGACGCGCCGCGGCCACGTGGGCGCGGCGCGTCCCGAAGCGCTATCCGGCCAGCTGAGGCGCCCTGCCGTCCGACGTGACCCGGATCGTCCCCTGCATCCACGGATGGATGGCGCAGATGTAGTGGATCCTCCTGCCGACCTTGGCCTTCACGCGGACGCCGATCTTCTCGCCGGGCAGGAGGATCAGCGAGTCGCCCTGCGACTGCATCCCGGCCGGGCCCTTGTTCACGCGCAGCGTCCCGAGCCCGGAGTCCGGATCGTTCGGATCGACCAGGTGGTTGTTGATGAGCGAGCAGATCGGGCAGGCGAAGATCTCGTCCACCGTGTCCGGGACGTTCTTCTCCATGACCGTGGTGATCGAGTGCGGGTCGCCCGACTTGTCCGCGTCGACCCAGGTGACGCGCTCGTTCGGACGGACGTAGATCACGCCCTGGTCGAAATGCAGCGTGCTGCTCAGGTACTCGTTCGGGCGAGAACGAGTCGCCGCCGCGCGTCTTGACGGTCTTCCCGGCGTAGGCCGGCGCCGCCGCGAGCCCGACCGCCAGGAGCGCAGCGAGCAGCACCACGAGGCGGCGGGACAGGTTGGTTTCGAGCATGCGAACCTCCATCGTTTTCGGCACGTCGAGTGTCCCACCCGCCGCGCGGCGTGACAACGTCCTACGAGCGCAGCGTGAGCGTTCCGCTGGTCGTCTTCGAGTAGCCGTTCTTCGGGACGCTGAGGCGGAGCCGCACCTTCATCGTCTCCTTCGGCGTGACCTTGAAGACCGTCTTCGAGCCGGCGCCGAGCGTGTGCGCCGAGACCTTCTTCCACGCGGAGCCCTGCTTGCGCTCGAGGACGATCTTCCCGCCGGCCTGGCTGGGGCTCGTGGAAACGGTGATCCAGTACGTGCTTGTTCTTCTTGCGCGACTTCACGTTCAGCTTCGGCTTCACGTTCAGGCGGACGACGAGCTGTCGCGGACCCGACCGTCGCCTGGTACTGGCCGGGCACGCGCGGGGATCGACGCGGTGAACTTGCCCGGTCGTCGCGTTCGCGGTGCACGCTCTTGATCGGGTTCGCCGAGCCGCCGACCAGGTTGAGGTCGACCGTGCTCGCCCTCGGGCGCGTACCCGCTGAACGTCGCGGGCTTGCCGTGCGTGACGGTCAGGCCGGGGCCGGCCAGGTACAGGTCCGAGACGACGACCGATGCCGTGCATGCCCGGGTGGAGCGAGCAGTGGTACTGGTACGTCCCCGGCGCCGAGAACAGGTAGCTGAACGTGGCGCCCTTCGCGAGCGGCGAGGTGAACAGCCCGTCGTCCTCGACGAGGTTGTGGGTCGCGAGGCTCGACACGGACGTGATCTCGTTGTTCGTCCACTTCACGGTGTCGCCGGTCACGGCGATGACCTGGTGCGGGGTGAACCGCTGGAACTTCACGGAGACGTTGCGCTCGACCGCCGCGCTCGCCGCGGGAGCGAGCAGGCCGGCGACGACCGCAACGACGAGGAGCGCGCGGCCGCGCATCAGCCGCTCACTTTGTAGTAGCCGATCATGCCGGCCATCATGTGCGTCTCGACGTGGCAGTGGTAGAGCCACGTGCCCTTGGCGTCCTCTCGGAAGCGGAACGTGAAGCTCTCGGCCGGGCCGAGCGTCTTCGTGTCGATCCACTCGCCGTTCTGCATCCAGCGGTGTCCGTGGATGTGGAACGTGTGGTGCTCGCTGCCGAGCGCCAGGACGTCCCACTGGACGAGGTCGCCGATCTTCGCCGTCTGCGTGTTCTTGTTCCCGGGGAAGGCGCGCCCGTTGATCGTCATGAAGCCGAGATGCGTGGAGAGGAAGGCGATGTTCTCCTTGTCGGCCTTCTTCTCGTGCTTGCCGAGGATCGAGATGGCGCCGTACATGCCGCCCTCGATCGACTGCGTCATCGACGAGGAGTGGTCGTGGTAGGGCAAGACGCCGCGCGAGCCCTTGACCGCCTTCAGCCGGTACGTCCAGCTGTGCCCGACGGCCACGTTCGCGCCCGGCCCCGAGATGCCCGGGATGTACGCCCCGTCCGAGCCGACCGCGTACTTGAACGCGTGGAAGTGCATCGAGTGCCGGTTCAGGAAACGGGTGTCCAGGTTCTTGAAGTGGACGACCACCTGGTCGCCGACGCGGGCGCGGATCGTCGGGCCGGGAATCCCGTCGTTGTCGCCGGTGACGTACGGGTAGGTTCGCCCACGGCTTGGCCCAGTTCTTCGTGTAGCGCTTGTAGAGGACGGTCTGCATGACCGTCTCGCCGGTCGTGTACGTGTCGCCCGACAGGGGGTCGAGCCCCGTCGGCATGAGGTTCCACGTGGCCGGGACGGCGGCGATCCAGTAGTGCATCGTCTTCGCCTGTGCGGCGGCCGGCGCCAGGGCGAATCCCGAGGCGACCAAGAGCACGAGCGCAAAGGTCCGCAGCACGGACACATTGTGCCCACAAAGCAGCAGGAATCGGTCGGTTGCGTGTAAGCGGCCGGTAAGCGCGCTACAACCGCTCGAGCGGGGCGTACTCGAGCATCAGACGCCGCTCGGAGCCGTCGTCGGCGAAGCGCACCGTGACCGTGCCGTCCGACTCGATTCGCGTGACGACGCCCTCGCCCATCGTCGCGTGGCGCACCGTGTCGCCCGTCGAGAGATCCGGGAACTCGACCTCACGCTTGGGCGTCACCGTCGGCGCGCCGTAGCCCGACCACGACGTCGGGCGCAGGCGGTCGCGCTCGATCTCGTCCTGGGGGAGCTCGTCGATGAACCGGCTCGGCAGGTTGTAGTTGCGCGAGCCGTAGAGCGCCCGCGCCGACGCGTGGGTCAGGGTGAGCCGCTCGCGCGCACGCGTGAGGCCGACGTAGCAGAGCCGCCGCTCCTCCTCGAGGCTGCCCTCCTCGAGCGAGCGCGCGTGCGGGAAGACGCCCTCCTCCATCCCGATCATGAAGACGGCGCGAAATTCGAGACCCTTGGCGTTGTGCAAGGTCATGAGCGTCACCTTGCCGCCCTCCTCGTCGATCGAGTCCTGGTCGGAGTAGAGCGAGACCTGCTGGAGGAACTCGGAGAGCGTCGGCTCGTCGGCCGCCTCGTCGTACTCCTTCGCGACGCCGAGGAGCTCCATCAGGTTCTCCATGCGTCCCTGCGCCTCGATCGTGCGCTCGGCCTGGAGCGCCTCCATGTAGCCGGACTGCTCGTAGACGCGCTCGAGGAGATCGGGGACCGAGAGCTCCTGCGCGGCCGAGGCGAGCGAGTCGAGGAGCGCGCGCAGCTTGCCGATCGCACGCAGCGGCGCCGGGCCGACGCCCGCCTCGTCGGCGCGCCCGATCGCATCCCAGAGCGTGATCCCCTGCGCGTCGGCGAACGCCTGGAGCCGCGCGAGGCTCGTGTCCCCCACGCCGCGCCGCGGCCGGTTCGCCATGCGCAGGAGCGAGACCGTGTCGGACGGGTTGTCGATCGCCTGCAGGTACGCGATCGCGTCGCGCACCTCGGCGCGCTCGTAGAAGCGCGGGCCGCCGATCACCTGGAACGGGATGCGGACGGTGCCGAGGATCTCCTCGAGCACCCTCGACTGCGCGTTCGTGCGGTAGAAGACGGCGATCTCGGACGCCGAGTAGTCGCCGTCGACGAGCCCGGAGATCTCGGAGGCGACGAACCGCGCCTCGGCGTGCTCGTCCTCCACCTCGAGCACGCGCACCGGGTCGCCCTCGCCGACCTCGCTCCACAGGTTCTTCGGCTTGCGCTCGCGGTTGTGCCGGATGACCGCGTTCGCCGCCTGGAGGATCCGGTTCGTCGAGCGGTAGTTCTGCTCCAGGGCGATCGTCCTCGCGCCCTCGAAGTCCTGCTCGAACTCGAGCACGTTGCGGATGTCCGCCCCGCGAAACGCGTAGATCGACTGGTCGGGATCGCCGACCGCGAAGACGTTCTTGTGCTTCCCGGCCAGGAGCTGGAGGAGCCGGTACTGCGCGTGGTTCGTGTCCTGGTACTCGTCCACCAGGATGTAGCGGAACGTCTTCTGCCAGCGGTTTCGCGCCTCGGGGAAGCGCTCGAGCACGTCGACGGTGAGCATGAGCATGTCGTCGAAGTCGAGCGCGTTCGAGGCGAAGAGCCGGCGCTGGTAGGCCTCGTACACCTCGGCGACGGTCTGGTCGTAGAAGGAGCCGACGCGCTCGGCGTACATGGCCGGGCTCACCAGCTGGTTCTTCGAGCGCGAGATCTCCGCGTGGATGCCGCGCGGCGAGAAGCGCTTCGGATCCTTGTCGAGCTCCTCCAGGCACGCCTTCACCACGCGAACCTGGTCGGCCTGGTCGTAGATCGTGAAGTTGCCCTTGTAGCCGAGCCGCGGCGCCTCGCTGCGCAGGATCCGCCCGCAGGCGGAGTGGAACGTCATCACCCACATCGTCCGCGCGATGCCGCCGACGAGCCCTTCGACGCGGCGCTTCATCTCCGCGGCTGCCTTGTTCGTGAACGTGATCGCGATGATCTCGTTCGGCTTCGCCCCCGCCCCGCGAATCAGGTGGACGATGCGGTGCGTCAGGACCCGCGTCTTGCCGGAGCCCGCGCCGGCGACGACGAGCACGGGCCCGTCCACGGCCAGCACCGCCTCGAGCTGGGCGGGATTCAGGTCGGAGAGGTAGTCCTGCGAGGGCGCGACGGTCACGCTCCGATGCTAGACGCTCCGCCGTGCGTCCCCGCCGGCCGCAATGGACCTCGCCCCACCCAACCATGGGAGGGGAGGACCCTCCACCCACCGCCCAAGCCAACCGTAGCTCGAACCCACGCACGGCTTCGGGTCGATTCTGTGCCGATTTGCCGCGAGTACCCGAGACCGGCTTTCGTCGGCGGGTCGCCCTAGTCGTCGCCGGCGTCGCTGTCCACCGCGAGCAGGCTGTCCAGCGCGGCCCCGAGCTGGAGGCTCGCCGCCTCGAGCGCCGCCTGGTCGGAGGACTTGAGGACGATCTCGACCTCGGGCCCGGCGGCGCCGAAGCGCGGGTAGCTCCCGACGGTCA
Organism: uncultured Actinomycetes bacterium; assembly: GCA_963724315.1. Lineage (GTDB taxonomy): Bacteria > Actinomycetota > Thermoleophilia > Gaiellales > Gaiellaceae > CAVRUF01. The sequence continues at coordinate 68,744 of CAVRUF010000010.1, forward strand.
CGGACGGGTGGTCGGCGGTGGCCTGCTCGAGCAGCACGACGAGCTGGCCCTCCGTGGCCTGCACCGTCCGCCGCCGCGAGACGATCGGCAGGCCGCGGAAGCGCTCGGCGATCGCGTCGAACATCGCGGTCATCTCGCGCGGCAGGCCCGGGAGCACGTAGACGTTCTCGATCCGGAAGCCGGGGGCGCCGCCGAGCGGATTGGCGAGCGGTTCGGCGCCGGCCGGAAGACAGGCCCAGCGCGCCGCGTACTCGGCCAAACCGCGCGGCCCGAAGCGCGCGCGCAGCTCGCCGGCGAGCGGCTCGATCTCGATGCAGGGGACCCGGAACGCGGCGGCGACGCCCTCGCGGGTGAGGTCGTCGGGCGTCCCGCCCAGGCCGCCCGTCACGAACATGAGATCGGCGTGCGACCGGCGGGCGCGGACGAACGCGCCGATCTCCTCCACCTCGTCCCGCACCGCGGCGACGAACGTCACGCGGACGCCGAGCTCGGCCAGCCGGCGCGAGATCCACGACGCGTTCGTGTTCTCCGTGTCCCCGGAGACGATCTCGTTCCCGACGGTGAGGACGGTCGCGTCCATCGGGACGAGTACTTGACCTGCTAAGCGGGAACGGGCGGCGGGCGAGTGCGGCCACGACCTGCGCGGTCGTCCAAACCGGGCTCGTCGCGTACTGGCGGTTGTAGCGGTACGACCCGTTCGAGCGCTGGAGCCGCTGGAGGTAGCGGAAGGCCGGCCGGCCGGGCTTCTTCCCCGCGGCGACGAAGGCCTGGATCGCCCAGGCGGTCGAGGGCGCGTCCGAGCCGCGGTTCGGGGTCAGCTCGAACCCGCCGTCGGCGTTCTGGAGGCGCCGGAGGAACGCGAGCCCCCGCTTGATCGTCTTCGCGCTCGACGGAACGCCCGCCGCGCGGAGCGCCTGGATCGCGGCGGCGGTGTCGTTCGAGTCGGCCTGGCCGCCCGCGTACCACGACCAGCCGCCGCTCTTCGCCTGCCGTCCCTTGAGGAAGCGGACGGTCTTCGCCGGAACCTTGCGTCCCGCGGCGCGCAGGGCGATGACGCCCCAGATCGTCGAGTTCACGGTCGGCCCGATCCGGCCGTTCGACTTCGTGTGGCCGGCGAGCTTCGTGGCGAGCGTGCCGACGACGCGGTTCATCGCGGCCAGCGCGACGATGCGGAGCTCGAGATCCGTAAGCGCCGCGTCGGTGCTCGCGGTCAGGTAGTCGGCCGCATCGGCGCTCCGGGCCGGCCAGGCCCGCGCCGAGCGGATGCCGAGCACCGCCCAGCCGGTCAGGCCCGCGTCGGAGGCGCGGCCCGGCTCCGCGAAGCCGCCGTCCGGAGCGCTGGCGCGCCTGCAGGTACGCCACGCCGTCGCCGAGGTCGGCCCGCGCCTCCTGCGCGGCGAAGCCGGCCAGCGCGAGCGTGGCGACGAGGAGGGCGAGACGCCTCACGCCCACACCACCTCCGTCCGCTGGCGGCGGTCGTAGCGTTCGAGCACGCGTCTCAGCTCGGGCCCCGCCGCGAGCGCCAGAACGAAGTTCCCGAGCGCGTGCGCCAGGTCGAACGGGACGCCGCGCGCCATGAGCAGCGTGAACGACTGCCAGGTGTGCGGCCAGAACGAGTACCAGTTCCACACGTCCATGAGCGCACTGAAGCCGAGGCCGAGGGCGAAGCAGGCGAGCCGCGAAGGCGAACCGGCCCTCGGAGGAGCGGCGCGGCGAGCCCGCCGACCAGGCCGCACAGGCCCCACGCGAGCATCTGCCACGGCGTCCACGGGCCCTGGCCGAGGAAGAAGTTGGAGACGAGCGCCGCCACCGCGCCGACCGCGAACCCGCGCCTGGGCCCGAGCGCCGCCCCGGCCGCGACCGTCACCACCGTGACCGGCTGCACGCCGGGAACGGCGGCGAAGAGGATGCGCCCCGCCGCGGCCAGCCCGGCGACCGTCGCGACCAGCGTCAGATCCTTCGCCGAGTCGGGCGAGCCCTCGAGCGCCGCCGCGCCGCCGGCCAGCACTGCGAGGACCGCGAGGAGCAGCGCGACGCTGGCACGGGCCGGGTCGAGCGCGGCCCAGGCCGACGCGGCGAGCGCGACGACGGCGCAGACGAACAGCGTTCCGCCTCTAGACCGCAACGGCTTCCTCCTCCCGGACGGCGCCGATGGTCACCCGGCGGTGGGCCGGGAACGTGCGGTCGTGCGTGGCCACGAGCACGGCGCGTCCTTCGGCCGCGTAGGCGAAGAGCCAGTCGGCGAGGGCGGCCTTGCGGTCGGGGTCGACGCCGCGCGTCGGTTCGTCGAGGACGAGGAGGTCCGGCTCGGCCACGGCGACGGCGGCCAGGCCGAGGCGCTCGCGCTCGCCGCTCGACAGGTCGCGCGGATGGCGGTCCTCGGCCCACGCGAGCCCGACCCGGCCGAGCGCGCGGCGGGCCGAAGCCTCGTCGCCGGCCCCGAGCGCGACCTCGTCGAGCACGCGCTCGCAGGCGAGGTAGCGGCCGGGATCCTGGAGGAGCAGCCCCGCGCGACCTTCGACGCGCGACCGTTCCGCCGTCGGGGTCGAGCAGCCCGGCGAGGAGCTTCGCGAGCGTCGTCTTGCCCGAGCCGTTCGGGCCCTGCAGCGCGACCACCTCGCCGCGGCGCAGCTCGAGGGCGGCGCCGTCGAGCACCGGGATCCCGGCGCGGTAGGCGAACGTCACGCCGCTCGCGCTCGCCACGACCGGACCCGGCTCGGGCCCGTCCACGTCGGCGGCGGGCTCGGCGGGCAGGTAGCGCGGCCGGTGCGCCGCGAGCCATTCGAGGCCTTCGTCGCGCGGCGCGTCGAGGAGCAGGCGCCCGTCCTCCAGGAAGAGCACGCGGTCGGCGACGGCGAGCGCCCGCTCGGTGCGCTGCTCCGAGAGGACGACGGCGGCGCCGGAGCCCTCGACCTCTGCGAGGAGGCGCGCGGTGGCGTCGGGATCGAGCTGCGACGTCGGCTCGTCGAGCAGCACGAGCCGCGGCCGCACCGCCAGGGCGGCGGCCAGGCAGACCCGCTGGAGCTCCCCGCCCGAGAGCTCGTTCGTCCGCCGTCCGGCCAGATGGGCGGCGCCGAGCGCGTCGAGCGCGGCGTCCACGCGCGGCCAGATCTCCTCCGGCGCCGTACCGAGGTTCTCGAGCCCGAAGGCGACGTCGTTGCGCACGAGCGCCATGAGGATCTGGTCCTCGGGATCCTGGAAGACGGTCGCGACCGTTCCCGCGAGGTCGGCCGGGCTCGCCGTGCGCGTGTCGCAGCCGCCGACCTCGACCCGACCCGAGAACCGCCCGCCGTGGAAGTGCGGCACGAGCCCGGCGAGCGCGCGGACGAGCGTCGTCTTCCCCGAGCCCGACGGGCCGAGCAGCGCGACGATCTCGCCCGGCTCGAGCGCCACGGACACGTCGGTCAAGGCGGGCGCAGCGACGTCCGGATACGTGAACGACAGGTGCTCGACGCGCGCTAGAGCCACGCGAACCCCACCACGACGAGCGCGACGGCGCCGGCGATCGCGGCCCGGTCGAGCCACGTCCACGCCGGGCTCGGCGCGGTCGTGCGCCCGGCGCGGCCGTAGCCGCGGGCCTCCATCGCCTCGGCCAGGTTCGACGCGCGCTCGAGCGAGCCGGACACGAGCGGCGACAGGAGCCGCGCGTGCCCGCGCACCCCGGCGACCGCGACGCCGCGGCCGCGAACCGCGTCGCGCAGCCCCGAGGCGTCCCGCTCGAGCGAGGGAACGAGCCGCGTGGCGAGCGCGACGGCGAGCGCCGAGCGGCGGAATCCCCGCGCCGAGGCGACGAGCCGGTCGTGGTCGACGAGCAGCGCGTAGGCGGAGAAGGCGAGCGCGACGCCGACGAGGCGCAGCGCCTGGAGCGCCGCGATCTGGAGCTCCTCCACGGTCACGTCGAGCGGCCCGAGCACCGGCAGCGTCGGCCCGCTCCAGAGCACGTCGGTTCCGTAGACGGCCAGGAACGGCGAGAGCAGGAACACGCCGACGCCGGAGAGAAGCGCGCCGAGGATGTAGATGCGTCGCCGGCCGGGCTCGGCTTGGAAACACACGATCAACAGGGCGCCGGCGATCAGCGCGGCCGACCAGACGTGCTGCGCGAGCAGCGCGGCCGTCCCGGCGCCGGCGAGGAGGAGCGTGGCGGGTGCGGGCGCGAGCCTCATTCGACCACCGCGCCCGTCTCGTCGAAGCGCGCCTCGTAGCGGTAGCGGACGATCGCGGGATCCGCGGCCAGCGCGGCCATGGCGGCGCGAACCGCGGCGCGCGAACCGGCCAGCGTGAACGTGACCGGAGCGCCGTTCGCCTCGCCTCGGCCGGCGGTCAGCTCGGCTCCGTCGGCATCCGTGCGGATCTCGACGGCGAACACGTTCGGCTCGCCCTCGCCCTCCGCGCCGCCGAGCGTCTCGAGGAGCGCCGCGGCCTCGGCGTCGAGCTCGGCGGGCGCCCGCACCTCGGCGGGGCGCCGCTTCCCGTCCCAGCCGTGCAGGAACGGCTCGGGGAACGCGCCGACGACGACCGGGCGCTGCGCCTCCTTGCTCCAGTCGCGGTAGTCCCACCAGAGGACGTCGCCGGGCCGCAGCTTCACCTCGGCGCCGCCGCGGTCGGGCTCGATGCCGTTCAGGAAGTAGAACCAGTCGCGCCGGTCGTCGAGGCTCCCCGAGACGCCGTTCACCGACTGGACGAAGCGGCCGCCGTAGCGCGTCTCCACGTCGGCTGCGCCGTCGAGCGCGGCGATGGCCGAGACCCCGGAGGAAACGGACGTGTCCACGATCACGTCCGCGCCGCGGTCCTGCGTCACCCAGAGCGTCGCGTCGCCGCCGCCGGTCCCCGCGCCGCCTGCGCTCCCGCACGAGGCGAGGACGAAGACGAGCGCGAGGAGCGGCGCGAGGCGGCGGCGCATGGGTTACCGGGCCTTGGCTCCGGCGAGGACGGCGGAGCGGACGAGCCCTTCCTTCGCCACGCGGATCGAGCGGACGCGGCGACTCGGGCAGAGCGTTCCCGACTTGGACTTCACGCTGCGGCCGTTGACGCGGAACACGACGTCGCCGACGGCGGTCTTGACGCCGGCGTCGTCCTGCTGGAGCGCCTTGAAGCAGAGCTTCGGCTTCCGCGTCTTCTCGATCTCGAGCGTCTTCGGGCCGCCGGTCGGGCCGAACGTCGCGTAGTACCAGAGCACGCGGTCGCCCTCCTCGAGGACGTAGTCGGTCGCGCCGACGGGCGGCGAGACGCCGTTGACCTTGAAGACCCAGCCCGGTGCTGGCGGTGCCGGCCAGGCGGCCGATCTGGTTCACGTACGAGCCGAACGAGAACGTGAGCGTGGCGTAGAAGAACTCGCCGCGGCGGCTCGCCCGCTCGAGCGCGCCGAACGCGGTGTCCGCGCCGACGGTGAGCGGATCGCCGGACGGCGGCGTGATCGGCCCCGCGACCGGCGTGACCCAGGGCTCCTTGGCGCCCCAGATCGTGGTGTTCTCGCTTTCGACGCGCACGTGAACGTTCACGGCCGAGAGCGGGAGCGGCGAGCGCAAGCGCCGCCACGACGGTGCCGAGCCAAACGAGAGAACGGTGCACGTTTCCTCCTTCCTCGAGGGGAACGATTCGACGAGCGGCAGGTCTTCTGACTCGGGGCGCCCTCCTCGCCGCCTTCCCGGCCGAAGCCAGTGACGTCGTGGCGAGGAGCGTCTCCCCTTACAGCGGCGGGACCGTGCCGGACTTGCACCGGACTTCCCTTGACCGCTCGCCTAGGTTGTCGGGGCAACGCTAACACTCGCGTAGGCTGCGCGCGATGACGGCCTCCGCACGACTCTCACGCTGGGGCCCCGTCGTCGCCTGGGCGGCCGTCATCTTCGCCTTCTCCTCCGTGGCGGATCTGGGGACCGGGCTCGGGACCTGGGATCTCGTGCTGCGCAAGCTCGCGCACCTCGCGGAGTTCGCGATCCTCGGCGCGCTGCTCTACCGCGCGCTCGGCCGGATCGGGCTCGCGGTCGCGATCGGCTCGCTCTACGCGGCCACGGACGAGCTCCACCAGGCGTTCGTCGACGGCCGCGTCGCCTCGCCGCTCGACTGGGGCATCGACACCGCCGGCGTGCTCGCGGGCGTCCTCCTCTACGCGAGGGCCGTGCGGTGAGGACGGTCGCGATCGACCTGGACGCGTCGCTCGGCGACACCCGGCCGCTCTGGGACGCCTTCCTCGTGGACGCCGCACGGCGCTTCGCCTCGATCGCGCCGCTCGATCCGTCCGCGCTGCCGGCCGACCGCGGCGAGGCCGCGGCGGAGCTCGACGCCTGGGCCGCGGCCGGGGTCGGCGACTGGCGCAAGGCGCTCGAGCGCTTCGCCGAGGACCACGCCCCGGTCTACCTGCGCCCCGACTCGGCCGCGAACGCCGAGCTGCGCAAGCTGAAGGCCTCCGGCGCGCGGATCGTCGTCTTCACCGACGCGCCGGAGCCGCTCGCCCGCGTCGCCGTGTCGCACCTCGGGCTCGCGCGCTCGATCGACGCGCTCGAGACCGGCGCGGGCGCACGCGAACGGGCCGAAGCGGGCTAGATCCCGGCGCCGGCGCGGCAGGGCTCGCGATACGCCTTCGGCGCCTTCGCGCACGCCTTGCGCTGCTCCGGCTCGGTCGCGTAGAGCGACGCGACGATCGTCCCGACCCCGGTCCAGCACCGCGCGCGCAGCGGCTCCTTGACGATGCGGCAGAACTCGGCGGCCTTCGTCCCGGACGGGTCGTAGGACGCGAGGTCGCGCGCCGCGCCGTAGACGCAGCTCTTCACGTAGTCGCCCGCGAGGTCGCAGAGCGGCGCGATCTTGGCGCCCACCTCGAGCGTCTGGCCGGAGGCGTCGCGGCCGTACGACTCGAAGCAGGTCGTGATCCAGGCCTTCTCCACGGTGCGGCAGGTGGCCGCCGTCGCGGCCCAGTCGAAGCCGTTCAGCTCGTTGATCCGCGACGTGACCATGAGGTAGCAGTAGAGCTTGTGCCGCTCCTTCATGTCCCGGCACGGGTAGACCGGATCGTCGTCGCGCACCCACTTGGACTTGATCCCGTAGCTCGACGAGATGTTCTCCATGAAGACGCCGCCGGTGCACGAGGTCTGGTCCCAGTCGGTCTTGAGCGCGTCGCAGATCTCGAGCGCCCAGGGCAGGTCGTAGCCGCGGTAGATCATGAGGCCGTGCCCGAGCCCGTGGACGCACTGGTAGAGGAGGAACGTGGTCGCCTTGATGTCCGGGTCGTCGCAGAGCCCGCGCGCGACCTCCTTGACGTCGTCAGGCGACGCGACGTCCGCGAACGCGCGCTCGAGGATCCCGTGGTAGTAGCCGGACCAGCAGGAGGCCGAGCCGGCCGCGAACGCCTCGGCGACGTCGCCCTCGTAGCGCTGGAGCGAGGCCGAGCCGATCATGTGGACGATCCGGTGGCAGTTGCTGCGGATCTGGGCGTCGGAGCGCAACCGCCTCGTCGAACTTCGCCAGCGCGTTCTTCGGGCCCTCGTAGTAGGCGAGGTTCCCGAAGGCCTGCTCGTAGCAGCGCTGGTCCGCTTCGGCGCAGTCTGCGAGCAGCGTCTGGTCCGGCTTGAAGTGCCCGGCGACCGGATGCGCCTCGGGCGTCGTCGTCGCGTGGCCCTCGTGGCCGCCCTTGTCGCTCGAGTCTCCGTGCCCGCCGAACGCGAACGCCGCGAACCCGAGCGCCGCGGCAACGACGAGCACCGCGATTCCGACCGTCGTCCGCGTAACCCTGCGCATTGCCTACAGGGTATTCGTCGCCTCGGGAGCGCCGGTTGGCTAGTCGCGCGACCCGGCCCACCAGGAGCGCGGACGCTCCTCGTAGATCCGGGAGTCCGCGCCTGCGAAGACCGCCAGCGGGCCTGCCACGAGCAGTGCGATGAGTGCGAGTTGGATCATGCTCTTACAAACGCACTCGAACGCCAGAACATTCCTGCAAAACCGCTGTTTTGGTACTCCCGGCGGGCCACACCGCACGCCCCCTTGTTAGCGCGCGGCGCAACCCACCGGAACTTGAAAAACCGTCAGCCGTGAATCGAGACGATCAGCGGGATGATGAGGATCGCGACGACGTTCGCGATCTTGATCATCGGGTTGATCGCGGGCCCGGCCGTGTCCTTGTAGGGATCGCCGACCGTGTCGCCGGTCACCGCGGCGGCGTGTGCCTCTGATCCCTTGCCGCCGTACTCTCCGTCCTCGATCAGCTTCTTCGCGTTGTCCCAGGCGCCGCCGCCCGAGGTCATCGAGATGGCCAGGAAGATGCCGGTGACGATCGTGCCGATCAGGAGGCCGCCCAGCATCTCGGGCTTGATGATGCCGACCACGATCGGGAAGACGACCGGGATCATGCTCGGGAGGATCATGCGCTTGATCGCCTCGGCCGTGACGATGTCGATCGTCTTTCCGTACTCCGGCCGGACGGTGCCCTCCATGATCCCCGGGTTCTCGCGGAACTGGCGGCGAACCTCCTCCACGACCTGACCGCCGACGCGCCCGACCGCCTCCATCGCGAGCGACGCGAAGAGGAACGGCATGAGGCCGCCGAGGAAGAGCCCGGCGATCACCCATGGATCGCTCAGCGCGAACGTGACGTTCAGCCCGTCCTCGGCGAGCGACGACGTGAACCCGTCGAAGAGGATGAGGGCGGCCAACCCGGCCGAGCCGATCGCGTAGCCCTTGGTGACGGCCTTCGTCGTGTTGCCGACCGCGTCGAGCGGGTCGGTGACGCCGCGCACCTCGTCGGGCAGGTCGGCCATCTCGGCGATGCCGCCCGCGTTGTCCGTGACCGGGCCGTACGCGTCGAGCGCGACGATGAGGCCGGTCATCGAGAGCTGCGCCATGACGGCGACGCCGATCCCGTAGAGGCCGGCGAGCTCGTTCGCGGCGATGATCGCGGCCGCGATGACGATGACCGGCAGCGCGGTCGCCTGCATGCCCATCGCGAGCCCTTCGATGATGTTGGTCGCATGGCCGGTGGTCGAGGCCTTGGCGATCCCCTTGACCGGCGGCCAGCGCGTGCCGGTGTAGTACTCGGTGATCGCGACGAGCAGGAAGGTGACGCCGAGCCCGATCAGGGTGCAGCCGTACAGCTCCCAGAAGGTGAACTCGACCGTCTCGAACGCCTTCACGACCGGGATGAACCCGAGCGCGGAGAAGACCACGGCGGCCAGCACGGCCTTGTACAGCGCGTTCATGATCGAGCCGCTCGAGCCGATGCGGGCGAAGAACGTCCCCAGCACCGAGGCGATGATCGCGACGCCGCCGATCGCGAGCGGGAAGACGACGAGGTTCGTGGACGCGAAGTTGAGCGCGCCGAGGAACATGACCGCGACCGCCGTGACCGCGTAGGTCTCGAACAGGTCGGCCGCCATCCCGGCGCAGTCGCCGACGTTGTCGCCGACGTTGTCCGCGATCACGGCCGGGTTGCGCGGGTCGTCCTCGGGGATGCCCGCCTCGACCTTGCCGACGAGGTCGGCGCCGACGTCGGCGGCCTTGGTGAAGATGCCGCCGCCGAGCCGCGCGAAGACCGAGATGAGCGAGCCGCCGAACGCGAGCCCGATGAGCGCGGTCGTGGCCTCCTCCGGCGTGTTGTCGAACCACTCGGTGAGGACGCCGTAGTAGCCGGCGACGCCGAGGAGGCCGAGGCCGACGACGAGCAGGCCGGTGACCGAGCCCGACGAGAACGCGACGGCCAGCGCGGGCTTGACGCCGCTCTTGGCAGCCTCGGCCGTGCGGACGTTCGCCCGCACCGCCACGTTCATCCCGATGAAGCCGGCCGCCGCCGAGAAGACGGCGCCGATCAGGAACCCGAACGCGGTCGACCAGCCGAGGTCGTTCCAAAGCCCGATCCCGAGAAAGAGGACGACCGCGACTCCGGCGATCGTCATGTACTGCCGCCGCAGGTAGGCGGATGCGCCCTCCTGCACGGCGTGCGCGATCTCCTGCATGCGCTCCGACCCCGCGGGGAGCCTGAGCAGCCGCACCGTCAGAACGACGGCCCAGGCGATTCCGATCGCCGCGCAGACAAGCGCGAATAGGACGCTGTGATCCTGAAAGAAGTCCGTCAAATCCTCCGCCTTCTCGTGTTCACAAGGTTGGCGCCGATCGGCCCGCCGGAACTCGAGATTCCTTTGGTACAGGCCGTTTTCGCCCGCGGCATTCTATTCACAATGTCCGGATGTGCGCGTTAGAAGCTCGCGCCGCGCAGCGCGTTCGCGCAGAGATGCTCCTCCGGCTGCGCCGGGATCTTCGGGATCATCGCGAAGAGCAGCTCGCGCAGGCGCTCGTTGTTCTCCGTGAACACCTCGACGACCTGCTCGTGCGAGACCGGCTCGGTGCCCTCGACGCCGACGTCGTGGTCGGTGACCATCGAGATGTTCGCGTAGCAGAGCTCGAGCTCGCGGGCCAGGTAGCCCTCCGGGTACGCGGTCATGTTGATCGTGTCCCAGCCCATCTGCTGGAACCAGCGCGACTCGGCCCGGGTGGAGAAGCGCGGGCCCTGGATTACGACGACGGAGCCGCCGTCGCGGGCCTTGATCCCGAGCTCGCCGGCCGTCTCGACGAGGAGCTTGCGGAGGTCCGGGCAGTACGGATCGGCGGCCGAGACGTGCGTCGTCTCTGGGCCCTCGTAGAACGTGTCCGCCCGGCCCGCTCGTGCGGTCGATGAACTGATCGCACGACGACGAACTCGCCCAGCTCGAGGTCGGCCTGGAGCGCGCCGGAGGCGCACGGGCCGATGATCCGGCGGACGCCCAGCTCCTTCATCGCCCACAGGTTCGCGCGGTACGGGATCTGCGCCGGCGGCAGCTCGTGGTCGCGCCCGTGGCGCGGGAGGAACGCGACGCGCTTGCCGCCGATCTCGCCGATCGCGAACGGCGCCGACGGCTTCCCGTACGGGGTCGCGACCTCGACCTCCTCCACGTCCTCGAGGAACGCGTAGAAGCCGGAGCCTCCGAAGACGCCGATCTCTGCCTGGCCGGTCACGGCCGCGGAGTCTAGCCGCCTAGAAGAGCGTCTTGATCGACGAGCGCTTGTCGAGGTTCTTGTCCACGCGGGCGCGGTCGTTCCCGGCGCCGCCGGAGACGGTGTCGCGGGCGCCGTCGCGCGCGTAGAACGTGTCGTCGCCGCCTCGCCCTTCAGCGTGTCGCGGCCGGGGCCGCCGGTGATCGTGTCCGCGCCGGCGCCGCCGAGGACGAGGTCGTCGCCGCCCTTGCCGTCGATCTTGTCGTTGCCGCCCAGGCCGCAGATGACGTCGTTCCCCTTCGTCCCGTTGAGCTTGTTGGCGCCGTTCGTCCCGCGGATCGTGCAGGGCGAGACCGTGACGTCTGCCGAGTCGGCGTCGTCCGACGAGTCGGGGTCGTCCTGCTCCGCGGTCACCTCGGCCGTGTTCGCGAGCGCGCCGGCCTTCGTCGTGCGGACGACGAGCTTGAGCGTCGCCGTCTCGCCCGGGTCGATCGAGCCGAGGTTGCAGAGGACGACGAGCGCGCCGGTGCAGACGTCCGGATTCGCGTTGAGGAACGTGACCTCGTCCGGCAGGTCGTCCTCCACGATCACGTTCGTGGCCCGGTTCGGACCGTCGTTCTTGCACCGTGATCGTGTACGTGAGCGTCCCCCGCAGCAGGGGGCTCGTGGACGAGACCGCGAGGTCGAGATCGAGATCGGCGAGCTTCATGAAGACCGCATCCGTCGCGCCGGACATCGCCGTCGTGCTCCCGTCGGGGTTCGTCGCGGTGACGCGCAGGCGGATCGTGCGGCCGAGGTCGGCGGCCGTCGTCTCGTAGGTCGATTCGGTCGCGCCGGCGATCTCGACGCACGGATCGCCGCACGAGAGCCACTGGTAGGCGAACGTGATCCCGGTGCCCGTCCAGGTTCCCGGCGCGGCGGTCAGGACGTCGCCGATCCCCGGATCCGTGGGAACGATCTCCGGAAACTCCGTGTTCACCGGAGGAGCGAGAACTCCCTCGCAGTTGGTCATCGTGTCGGTCGGGTCCTGGTCGACCGCGTCGCCCGCGCCGTCGCCGCAGTCGAGCGTGTCCACGAGCCCGTCGCGACCGAAGAGGCGGTCGTCGCCAGCCAGGCCGTTGAGCGTGTCGGTGCCCAGGTTCCCGACAAGGTCGTTCGGGCCGGCGTTTCCGGTGATCGTGTCGTTGCCCGAGCCGCCGAGGACGCGCTCGATCGTCATCGCGACGTTGTCGCCCTCTCCCGCCTCGCCGTCGTCGTCGGCGTCGTCGAGGTCGATCGTGAGCGGCGCCGTGCGCGCCGAGTAGTCCGCGGTGTCGAAGCCGTCGCCGCCGACGAGCGAGTCCTTGCCGACGTCGCCGACGAGGACGTCGTTGCCGCCGCTCCCGAAGACCGTGTCGTTGTCGCCGCGCCCGTCGAGGCGGTCGTCGCCGCCCTTGCCGTCGATGACGTTCTGGATCGCGCTGCCCACGATCACGTCGGGTCCGGAGCCGCCGTTCACGACGTCCACGCTCGGATCGAGGTTGTCGCCCTCCCCGGCCTCGCCGTCGTCGGCGACGCCGTCCAGGTCGATCGCGAGCGGCGCCGAGCGCCCCGAGTAGTCGACGAGATCGCTGCCCGGGCCGCCGATCATGGAGTCGGCGCCGGGGCCGCCGTTCAGGGTGTCGTTCCCGTCGAGGCCGTCGAGCGAGTCGTCGCCGGGCCCGCCGGTGAGGACGTTGCCGGTGGTGACCGACCCGACGAGGACGTCGCTGCCCGCTCCGCCGATCGCGTTCTCGACGTCGGCGCCGATGCCGTCGCCCTCGCCGGCCTCGCCGTCCACGGACTGGTTGCTGAGCGTGACGGTGACCGGGCCGGTGCGGCCGGAGTAGTCCGCCGCGTCCATGTCGCCGCCGCCGAGCACGATGTCGGCGCCGTCGGGGGCCGCGCCCATCGGGAAGCAGGTCGTTTCCGTTGCCGCCCACGAGGTGTCGTCGCCGTTTCCGCCGATGAGGACGTCGGCGCCGTCCGCGCCCTGGAGGTTGTTCGCCAGCGCGTTGCCGGTCAGCGTGTCCCCGGCGGTGCCGCCCTTGAGCGTCTCGACGTCGGCGCCCACCGTGTCGAGCTCGCCCGCCTGGCCGTCGTCCTTGTCGCCTGCGAGGTCGGCCGTGATCGCAACGGCTCGGCTCGAGTAGTCGACCGTGTCGGTGTCGGCGCCGCCGTTCATGACGTCCGACCCGCCCTGGCCGTCCAGCGTGTCGTTGCCCGCGAGACCGTTCAGCGTGTCGTTGCCGCCTCCGCCGAGGAGCACGTTCGCCGCGGCGTTCCCGGTGAGCGCGTCGTTGCCGGAACCGCCCGCGAGGTTCTCGACGTCGCCGCCGACGGTGTCGTTCTCGCCCGCTTCGCCGTCGCCGCTAGTTCCCGGCGAGGTCGGCCGTCACCGCCGCCGTGCGGGAGGAGTAGTCGGCGGTGTCGACCTCGGGCCGCCGTTCAGCGTGTCGCGCGAGGGCCCGCCGTCGAGCGTGTCGAGCGCCGGCCTCGCCGTTCAGCGTGTCGATGCCGCCGCCGCCGTCGAGCGTGTCGTTTCCCGGCCCGCCGCTGAAGACGTTGGGCGTCGTGTCGCCGTCCAAGGAGCGGAGCGTGTCGCCGGCGTTGCCGCCGATCAGGTGCTCGACGTCGGTCGAGACCTTGTCGTTCTCGCCGGCCTCGCCGTCGCCCGCGACGCCGTCGATCTGGACGGTCACGGGCGTGCCGCGGCCCGCGTAGGTCGCCGTGTCGCCGCCGAACAGGTTGTGGCTAGCCGCCGTTCAGCAGGTCGGCGCCGAGACCGCCGTCGAGGAAGTCGTCGCCGTTGTCGCCGTTCAGCGTGTCGGCCAGGGCCTGGCCGCGCAGCACGTCGTTGCCCGTAGCCGCCGTTCAGGACGTCCGCGTCGCCGTACGGATGCGAGTCGCGCCCGTCGCCCTCGAGCGTGTCGTTACCGCCCGGCGCCGTTCAGCGTGTCGTCGCCGTCGCCGCCGTCGAGGAAGTTCGCGTCGACGTCGCCCGTGATCGTGTCGTCGCCGGTTCCGCCGATCACGTTCTCGACGTCGGAGCGCACGTTGTCGTTGCCGCCGCGGCCGTCGTTCGACGCGTCGTCGAGCGTGACCGTGACGTCGTCGCACTGCTGCTCGCCGCCGTTGAAGCACCCGTCGGCGTAGGTGACCGTGTCGATGCCGTCGCTGCCGTGCATGTCGTCGCCGTCGGAGCCGCCGTTGATCGTGTCGTCTCCCGGGCCGCCGAGGATCTCGTCGCCCCCGGTCGCGCCGGTCAGATAGTCGTTGCCGAACCCGCCGAGGAGGTCGTCGCCGCCGCGAGTCGCCGTAGATGTAGTCGTCGCCGTTGCCGCCCTGGAGGTCGTCGTTGTCGTCGTTGCCGTAGATCGAGTCGTTGCCGTCCCCGCCGAGGATCGTGTTCTCGCCGTCGTCCGGGAACGACGGGTCGCCCGGGTGGCACAGGCCGTAGCCCGAGAGCACGTCGTCGCCGCCGAGGCCGCTCAGCGTGTCGCTTCCGTCGCCGCCCATGAGCTGGTTCGCCGCGGACGAGCCGGTGATCGTGTCGGCGCCGCGGCTGCCGCGGACGTTCTCGACGTCGAGCTGGACGTTGTCGCCCTCGCCCGAGCTGCCGTCGTTCGCGACGCCGTCGATCGTGACGGTGACGACCTCGGAGCTCGAGTTGCGATCGTCGTAGTCGGCCGTGTCGGTCCCGTCGCCGCCGTTCATCTGGTCGGCGCCGTCGAGCTCGTCGATCTGGTCGAAGCTGTCGTTTCCGTCCTCGCCGAAGAGGAGGTCGTTGCCGCCGAGACCGGTGAGGACGTCGTTGCCGGGCCCGCCGCGCAGCGTGTCCGCGCGCGTGTCCATCGCCGATCAGCGTGTCGGCGCCGGAGCCGCCCTGGACGATCTCGATGTCGCTCTTCACGTTGTCGGCCTCGCCGCCGTCGTCGGCGACGTCGTTCAGCGAGATCGTGCGGTTGCCGCCCTCGCCGGTGAAGTCCGCCGTGTCCGTGCCGACGCGCCGCCGCTGAAGGTGTCGCGCGCCGGCGCCGCCGCGCAGGAGGTCGCTTCCGTTGAGGCCGTTCAGCGTGTCGTTGCCCGGGCCGCCCTCGAGCGTGTCGTCGTCGCTCAGGCCGCGCCCTGCGTAGCACGCCGAGCGGCGTGGTTCCGCCGCCGCCCGAGATCGATGTCGTTCCCGCCGTTGCCCGTAGAAGCGTGTTCGGGCAGGACGTCCCGACGATCGTGTCGCCGCCGCTGCCGCCCTTCGCGTTCTCGATCGTGTCCTGCACGTTGTCGAGCTCGCCGGCCTGGCCGTCGTCGGCGACGTTGTCGATGTCGATGGTGCACGGCGATCGTCCGCGCCGGAGTAGTCCGCCGTGTCGATGCCCGTGCCGCCGTTCAGGACGTCGGCGCCGTCCGTGGCCGAGCCGGCGGTGAACGTGTCGTCGCCGGTGCCGCCCGTCATCGTGTCGGCGCCGAGCGAGCTCTGGAGCGTGTCGTTCCCGGCGCCGCCGTCGAGCGTGTCGCCGGCGCTGCCGCCGCTCATCGTGTCGTTGCCGCCGCCGCCCGACAGGACGTTCGTGCCGCCGGTGCCGCCGTTCAGCGTGTCACTCGCGCCGCCGCCGGTGAACGTGTCGTTTCCGGCGCCGCCCGTGATCGTCGTCGCGACGGAGATCGCGGAGGCGTTCGCGACGTTGTTTCCGTCCAGCAGCGTGAGCG
Organism: uncultured Actinomycetes bacterium; assembly: GCA_963724315.1. Lineage (GTDB taxonomy): Bacteria > Actinomycetota > Thermoleophilia > Gaiellales > Gaiellaceae > CAVRUF01. Next base: position 84,422 of record CAVRUF010000010.1, read on the forward strand.
TGATCGAGGTGACAAGCGAGGTCGGGCAGCGCGCGTGGTTCGCGCTCGGCACCGTGCAGCCGGTCCCGGGCGTGATCGCGATCTGCGTCTCCGCGAACTCGTAGTACTGCGTCCCGCCGGCCGTGACGATCGTGACCGTGACGCTGTTGTTCTCGGTCACCTGGGCCGTGTAGGTGATGAACCCGCCGACCTTGGAGACCGTCGCGGCATGCGCCGGAACGACGCTGAACGAGAACGCCGCCACCGCAATTGCCACAGTCCGCACTAGCCGAGTCAGGGCGAGGTTGTACCACGATTCCCAGGCGGGATAAAGACCGGGCTACCCGGCCGGCTAGGCCGGCTCGGCCGCGTCCGGGGCCTCGCCCTCGGACACCGCCTGGACGTACGCGAGCTGGAGATTCGCGACGGCCGCGGTGAAGTCGCGGAGCAGCTCCGCGGGGACGAACGTCTCGAGCACCGCCGTCAGCGACTGCATCGTGTCGATCGCCAGGCGCACCTGCTCGAGGTCGCGGTCGTCGGTGGTGTCGGGCGTCGTGCCGAGCCGCCGGTAGCCGATCGTCGAGACGGCGAGGATCGTGTTCACGACGACGTCCTCGACGCGGAGGCTCCGAAGCTCCTCCGCCATCTCCCGCGCGAGCCGTTCCTGATCCTCAGACACGGGCCGGCTCCAGGACCTCGGCCGCGTAGATCTCCTCGAGCGTCCCGCCCTGCTCGAAGCGCGCGATCTGCCGCTGCGCCGCGTTCGCCGCCGGGATCGTGAGGAACGGCGCCGCGCCGAGCTCCTCCGCCACCGGGAGCACCCACTCGACCAGCTCCTCGAGCGCGGCCCGGGCCGAGCGAACCCGCGGGGTGGGAAACGCCGACAGGTCGATCAGGTCGCCGGACAGGCCGTGCCGGATCGCACGCCAGAAGTTCTCCTCGAGCAGCCGGTCGGGATAGTCGGGCAGCGGCTCGCCCTCGTCCAAGGCGCGAGCAATACGCGCCGTGGTCGCGTAGAGGAGCGCCGCGAGGAACTGGGCCTCGCCGAGCTGCGGCTGGCCGTCGCAGATGCGGATCTCGACCGTGGGGAAGGCGAGGTGCGGCCGCACGCTCCACCAAAGCTGCGTGTCCTCGGTGATCGAGCCCGTGTCCCAGAGGTACTTGACGTAGCGCGCGTAGTCGTCCCAGTCGGCGAACGCATCGGGGATCCCGCAGCGCGGGAACATCTTCGTGAAGATCTGCGTGCGCGCCGAGTGGAGGCCGGTGAAGACGTTCTCGAGGAACGGAGAGCTGGCCGACACCGCGAGCAGCTCGGGCAGGAATCCGCGCAGCGCGGTCGAGACCTTGATCGCCCGGTCGGCGCCGCGGATGCCCGTGTGCACGTGCAGCCCGAAGGTGTTGTTGCGCCAGACGACGTAGCGCAGGAGCTCGTCGTTCGCGCGGTAGTGCGGGGTGTCGATGATCCGCTGCTCCTGCCAGGGGCTCCACGGATGCGTGCCGGTCGCCGCGAGCCGCACCCCGAGCCCGTCCGCCAGGCGGAGGAGCTGGGCGCGCCGCTCGCCGAGGCGCTGCGCCGCTTCCGTGAAGTCGGTACACGCGCCGGTTCGGATCTCCACCTCGGAGGCGATCAGCTCGCCCACGAGCATCGTCTCGAGCTCCGTTCCCGCCGCCGCGGCCTGCAGCTCCTCGAAGCGATTTACAAGTCCGAGCGTCTCGGGATCGAGGATCGCGAACTCCTCCTCGACGGCGAGCGTGAAGTCCTCAGCCTCGTCGAATCGTTCCCGGGCGAGACGCAGCGCCTCGTCCGGGCTCGGGCGCTCTGCCTCAGCCATCGGACGAAAGTATCAAAGCGAAAGTATTAGGGCGGCGATCCGCTCCCAGCTGAAGCGCTCGACGGCCGCCTTCCGTGCGGCCGCGCCCAGAACGGCCCGGTCTTCGGGCGACAGCGCGAGCAGCTCGCGGAGCTTGTCCTCCAGGTCGGAGACGTCGCCCGTTTCGAAGCTCGCGAGGTGGCGGAGCTCCGGCGGGTACTCGCTCTCGATCGCGGTCGCGATCTCGGCCAGGCCGGAGTGGCGCGCGACGAGAGGCGGGGATCCGCAGGCGGCGGCCTCCGCGGCGACCATGCCGAAGGCCTCGGCGAAGACGGACGGCGTCACGCTCACGTCGGCGAGCGGCCACAGGTGCGCGAGGTGGCGGTGCTCGAGCGGCCCGGTGAAGAGCACGCGATCGGTGGCGCGCGCCTCGAGCGCCTCGCGCTCGGGCCCGAAGCCGACGATCACGGCCCGAGCCTCCGGGATCCGGTCGAGCGCGTCGAGGAGCAGGCTCACGCCCTTCTCATCGGACAGCTTCCCGACGTAGACGACGGTCGGCTTGTCCTCCGTCAGGAACGCGGCCAGCCGCTCGGCGTTCCCCGGGTCGGGAAACCGCTCGTTCGCGCGGCCGGGGTTCGGCGGGTCGAGCTCGGCCTGGACGAGCAGCCCGACGAGCGCCTCCTCGCGCGGCTCGGGCCGCAGCTCCTCCACGTCGACGCCCGGCGGAACGATGTGCACGCGGTCGAGGTACTCCCCCGGGCCGACCACGGACTCGAGCACGCCGCGGATGTGCTCCGAGCCGGCGAGCACCGCGGAGGCCCGGTCGAGCGACTCCTGGGCCCAGTCGGCGAGCTCCTCGTTGCCGCGGATCGAGAACTCGAGCTCGGAGCCGTGCGCCTTGACGACGAACGGCGCCCCGGTCGCGACGCCGACCGGAGCGCCGAGCAGCACGTGGTTCACGAGGAGCAGGTCGGCCGGAAGCTCGGCGCGCACCGCGGCGGCGTTGCGCTCGACGAAGTCGGCTCGCTCCTCCCACGAGAGCTCCTGGAGGTAGCGCGCCTCGACGCCCTCGTAGCGGTCGAGCACGAACACCGGCAGCGGCCCGCCGCCGAGGTCGGGGCGCACGACCCGGGCGCCGCCGAGGTCGAACCGCTCGGGGTGCGGGTCCTGGCAGAACACGACCACCTCGTGCCCGAGCCGGGCGAAGGCGCGGGCGAGCGCCTGGGTGTAGACGTTCGAGCCGGTGCCGCCGAGGAGGTAGCCGTGCCAAATGAGAACCTTCATGCGTGGATCCTGACGGACCGCTCGTCGAACGCGCCCAGCGGGGCGACCGGTTCGCGTTCGAGCAGCTCGTCGAGCGCCACCAGCACCGGCTGTTCACGCTCGCCGCCCGCACGCTCGGATCGCGCAGCGACGCGGAGGACGCCGTCCAGGACGCGTTCCTGCGCGCCTGGCGCTCGATCGGCTCGTTCCGCGGGGGCTCGCTCTTCTCCACCTGGCTCTACCGCATCTGCGTGAACGCCGCCCACGACCAGCGCATGCGGCGCAGCGCCGACCCGGTCGAGCCGGTCGAGTCGGCCGACCCGCGCGACCGCTTCGCCGACCAGGAGCTGTCCGGCGAGCTCCAGCGGGCGCTCGAGGCGATCGACCCTGCGCAGCGCGAGGTGGTCGTCCTCTACGACGTCCTCGGCGCGTCCTACGCCGAGATCGCCGAGATCACCGGGACGGCCGAGGGTACGGTGAAATCCCGGCTCTTCCGCGGCCGCGCCGAGCTTGCGCGGCGACTCGGCGGAACACCTGCGGGGGAGGACGAGTCAAAGTGACGATGGCCGACGGACATCCGCACGAGCACGACCTCCTCGCCTACGTGGAGGACGACCTGCCGCGCGCGAGCGCGACGCGGTCTCGCTCCACCTCGAGACCTGCGCCGAATGCCGGCAGGCGGTCGCGGACGCGCAGGCCGGGCGCGCGCTCCTGCAGGCGGCTCCCCCGCTCGAGCTCTCCTCCGCCCGCCGGGATGCGATCGCGGCCGTCGCTCGGCCCCGCCGAGCCGCGGCGCAGCCGCCGGCCGGCCTGGCGGCTCGTGGCCGTGCTCGCCGCGACGCTCGCCGTCGCCGGGCTGCTCGGGGTCGCGCTCAATCGCATCGGATCCGGCACGGACGACAGCGGAGGCCGCGAGGCGGCGGCGACCGCGGGCGCCGAGGACCAGGCCGAAGGTGGCGGCGAGTTCGCGCCCGCAGTCCCCGGCGCGACGCTCCTCGGGCAGGTCGCGGGCACGCCCGCCTCGGTCGCCGCGGCGCTCCGGGAGGACGGCTTCGACGCGACGGTCGAAAACGGCGTCGTGGTCGTCCAGGTCGACGAGGCGAAGCGCGACGAGCTCGAGCGCGCGGTGGCCGAGCTCGATCGAGGCCCGGTCGCGGTCTACGTCAAGTAGAAGTAGAGCGCGTAGAGCAGCTCGACGGCCGGGCTCGTCGTGTGCACGGTCACGTCGTGAGGAACGTTCAGGAGCGCGTCCGTGTAGTTGAAGATGATCTTCACGCCGGCACGGACGACGTCGTCGGCGACGCTTTGGGCCGACTCGGCGGGCACGGCCAAGACCGCGACGATGATGTTCTTCTCCCGGATGACCTCGCCGAGGCGCGCGTAGTCGAGCACCTCGAGCGCCTCGATCGGCTGGCCGACCTTCCCCTGGTCGGTGTCGAAGGTCGCCGCGATGTTGAAGCCGTGGTCGGCGAAGACGGTCGAGCTCGCGATCGCCTGGCCCAGCCGCCCCGCGCCGAAGAGCGCGATGTTGTGCTGGCCCTGCGTGCGGAGGATCTTGCGGATCTCGCCCGCGAGCCCGTCGACCGAGTAGCCGACGCCCCGCTTGCCGAACTTCCCGAAACCGGAGAGGTCGCGGCGGATCTGGGTCGCGTTGATGTTCGTGTACTCGCTGATCTCCTGCGAGGAGATGCGCTCCTTGCCCATCTTCTTCGCCTGCGTCAGCACCCGGAGGTACTGGCTCAGGCGGGCGGCGACTCCGACCGTGAGGCGGTCTTCGGCGGAGATCCGCGTCTCGTCGAGCGTGGCCGTTGCGAGTCGCGCGTTCATGGCTTGTGACAGAGCATAGCCAGGCCGATCGCAAGGTGCGGAGGGAACCGCGAACACGTCCGCGAGTGACTTTGTAACGCGGCTCAGAGGACGCCGAGACGGCGGCGCAGCCCGTCCGGATGCACGTAGAACGTGAACGCGGGCTCCCCGTCGACCACGACCACGGGGATCCGTTCGCGGTACGAGTCCTCGAGCGCGTGGTCGCCGGTGATGTCCACTTCCTCGAGCTCGAACGGCGTTTCTTCGCGCACCTGGCCGATCACGCGGCGCGCCGCGGCGCAGAGGTGGCACTCCGGCGCGTAGTACAGGAGAACGCTATGGGTAGAGCCCACGGATATTGGTGGCCTCCGCGACCCGCGCGACGCCGAGCGCATACGCCGCCTGCCGCATCGTCAACGACTTGCTCTCGTGGAGCTCCCAGGTCTCCGTGAACGCCCGCGTGATGATGTCGTCGAGCCGCTGGTTGACCTCCTCCTCCTTCCAGAAGTACTCCTGCAGTCCCTGTACCCACTCGAAGTAGGAGACGACCACGCCGCCCGCGTTCACCAGGATGTCCGGCAGGACGAGAACGCCCTTGTCGTCGAGGATCTCGTCGGCCTCGACGGTGGTCGGGCCGTTCGCGCCCTCGCAGACGATCGTCGCCTTCACGTCGGCGGCGTTCTCGCTGGTCAGCACCTGCTCGAGCGCGCACGGCGCGAGCACGTCGCAGTCGAGCAGGAGGAGATCGTCGTTCGAGATGTCGTCCGAGCCGGCGAACCCGCTCAGGGCGCCGGTCAGCTCCTTGTGCCGCCGGACCTCGACCAGGTCGATGCCCTTCTCGCACACGATGCCGCCGGTCGAGTCGGACAGCCCGATGATCGTGGCGCCCTCGTCCGCGAGCAGCTCGGCGAGATGGCGGCCGACGTTCCCGAAGCCCTGCACGACGACCCGCGCGCCGGTGAGCTCACGGCCGCTCCGCCGGAGCGCCTCGCGCGCGCAGAACCCGGCGCCGCGCCCGGTCGCCTTCTCGCGTCCGAGCGAGCCGCCGACATTGACCGGCTTCCCGGTGACGACGCCGAGCACCGAGTAGCCCTGGTTCATCGAGTACGTGTCGAAGATCCACGCCATCACCTGCGCGCTCGTCCCGACGTCCGGCGCCGGGATGTCCTTCTCCGGCCCGATCTGCGTGATGATCTCGGTCGTGTAGCGGCGCGTCAGCCGCTCGAGCTCGGACATCGTCAGATCCTTGGGATTGCAGACGACGCCGCCCTTCGCGCCGCCGAACGGAAGCTCCATGAGCGCGCACTTCCACGTCATCCACATGGCGAGCGCCTTCGTCTCCTCGAGCGTCACGGCCGGGTGGTAGCGCAGGCCGCCCTTGGAGGGCCCGCGCGCGACGTTGTGCGTGACCCGGAAGCCCTTGAAGACGTCGACCGAGCCGTCGTCGCGCCGCGTCGGGATCGACACCTCGATCGCCTTCTTGCACTCGATGAGGACGCCCAGCATGCCGTCGTCCAGCTCGAGCAGGGCCGCGGTGCGCCGCAGCTGCTCCCGCGCCATCTCCCACGGGTCTTCCTGCGCGAACGACGTCGGGGTCTGGACGGTCGTCACTCAGACCGGAGTCTAAACCGCACGTCCACGGAAGTTGCACTCGCGCCCACGTCGCCCGAGGGCGGGTAGGCGACGAGGCGCAGCGTGTAGACGCCGGGCCGCAGGACCCGGCCGTGCGGGCCGCGGCCTGTGAGGCCGAGCGCGTAGCGGCCGGGGAGAAGATCGTGGAGCCGGGTGAGGACGCCGAGGCGCTTCTCGCCGCGCCAGAGCTCGACGACGAGGAGCTGCACGGGCTCGACCGCCTGGCCGTTCTCGTCGGTCGCGACCCGGCCGGCGCGGAAGGCGAGCACGGCGGGCGCGACGTCGGAGGCCGTGAACTCCTCGGCCGAGAGCGCGACGTTGCCGATCAGCGGCGCGGGGCTCGCGTCGCGGAAGCTGACCGCCCACGGGAGCCGCACCGGTCGCGACCCCTGCGGCGCCACGACGAACGCGCCGCCGGCGCTGCCCTCGAGCGGGCCGGTTCCCGAGGCGACGAGCGCCACGTCCGCGGTTGCGCCGGGGATGACGGACACATGGGCCGGCGAGGCGGCGAAGCTGAGCTCGGGCGCGCCCCACGTGTCCCGCGCCAGCCCGAGGTCGATCTCGAGCGGTCGCGTGGAGAGGTTCCGGATCCGGACGGTCTGCGTGACCTGCCAGCCTCGGCCGCCGTCGACCCGTCCGTACGCGAGCGTCACCGGCTCGGCTGCGATCTCGGCCGAGGCCGCGCCGGCGGCGTCGACGATCCCCGCGCCCTGCACCGTCACCGGCTCGGGGCCCGTCTCGAGCACGATCTGGCGGGCGCTGCCGACGAGCAGGCTGCGCAGCTCGCCCGTCGTGAGGCCCGGGCGCGCCTGGGTCACCGCGGCCGCCGCGCCCGCCGCAACCGCCGCGGCGACGCTCGATCCGGTCGCGGTCGCGTAGCGCTCGGTGCCGTCGGAGTTCCGGCCGCCGTCGGACGTCGCGATGCCGACGCCGGGGGCGACGACGTCCGGCTTCACCTGGCCGCCGAAGGCCATCCCGCCGGAGGAGAACGGAGCGACGTCGCCGGCCAGCCCGTTCGCGACGCCGCGCACGCCGGCGAACGCGACCGTGACCGGCGTTCCGTCGACCAGCGCGTCGAGCGCCTCGTTGCCGGCGTCCGCGGGGAGCCCGACGACCGGCACCGCGGTTCCCTCGTCGAGGTCGAGCGAGCCTGCGCGCACGCGCGTGCCCGCGACGAGCACGGCGCCCGCGCCGGCGCGCGACGGCGTTGCGCACGCGGGTGTCGAGCGCGCTTCCGGCCGGGAGGATCGCGGCCCGTCCCGCCACGCGGCTGACGCCGTTCGCATCGAAGAAGTCGGCGAGCGCGGCGCCGTCCGCGACGTCGCTCTCGGCCCGGTCGGGGTCGGCAAGCGACGGCCCGGCGAGCGCGACCGCCTCGAGCTGTCCCTCGGGCGGAAGCACGCCGAGCACCGGCGCAGCGCCGGAGAAGACCTCGTCGCCGCCGGCGGCGACCTTCGTGTCGGCCTCGAGCGTCGTCGCCCGAAGATCCACGGCGCCGACGGTCAGCGCGCTCGCGGCGCCGCCGGGATCGCCGACGGTTCCGAACCCGCGGCCCGCCCGGCCGTCGTTTCCGGACGGAGCGACGACGAGCGTGCCGAGCTGCGCGGCGCCCGCGACCGCGCGGGCCTCGGGGCTGTCCGGGAAGGACGCGTACGGCTCGACGACCGCGGCCAGCGCGACCGGAAGCGCGTCGGAGACGTCGCCGTCGCGGTTCGGGTCGACCGCGCGCTCGAGCCCGGCGAGCAGCGTGTCGCCGTGGCCGAGCAGCGCGTAGGAGCCGTCGTCGGTCTGCTCCCAGCCGAGAATCCTGATCGGAACGATCGTCGCGCCGGGGACCACGCCCTGCAGGCCGGTCGGGCCGTCGGCGCCGACGAGGATGCCCGCCATGCGCGTGCCGTGCGGCTCGAGACGGCCGGGATCGTCCGGCTTCGGCTCGGCCGCGGCGCTGCGGTCGTTGTCCACGATGTCGTAGCCGGGCCGGACGCGGCCGCCGAGGTACGGGTGGTCGAGATCGACGCCCGAGTCGAGCAGCCCGATCTTGACGCCGGCGCCGTCGAAGCCCGGGAGCGCGGCGTCGAGCCTGCGTCCCGCGCCGGCGGCGAACTCGGAGCTCGTCAGAGCCTGGGCGGTCAGCGCCGCCGGATAGAGCGTGCGCACCGGGTAGACGCCGACGATGCCGTCCATCCGCTCCAGCTCGGCCTGGGCGCGCCCGTCGAGCACCGCGGAGAAGCCGTTCAGCGTGCGCGTGAAGGAGCGCTCGCGCTTGACCGTGACGCCGCGCTCGGCCAGCCGCTCGAGGAGGAGCCGCTGCGAGGCGTCCGCCTCGGCGAGCCAGCGCTGCTGGTCGGCGGGCGTCGGCATGGACTCCGAGCGGGCGATCGAGTCGGCGAGCGACGGCGCGGCGAGCACGACGATCATCCGCTCGGCCTGCCCGGACTCGGGCCGTTCGCCGAAGATGTCGCTCCAGGCCGACGCCGCCGCCTGGAGGGCGGACTCGCCCGCGCCCAGGACGGGGGCCGCGAAGACGACCGCGACGGCGCAGGCCGCAACGAGCGCGAGAACGGCCGGACCCGCCGCGCGGCGCCTCGAGTTACGCCGCGGAGGCATACGCATCGAGCTCAAGGTAGCGAGGATACGGAATCGCACGTACGAACCTGCCGGCAGAGGCGACCATCGCTGCGTTATCGGTACAAAGCTGAAGCGGGACAAGAGCGGCGTCCGGGAAGGCGGCTCGAAGCTCGGAGTTGGCCGCAACGCCGCCGACGACCGCGATCTGCGTCGCTCCGAGCGCCTCGGCGGCGGCCCGGGTCCGCTCCACGAGCGCCCGCACGATCGCGCGCTGGTAGGACGCGGCGAGATCGGCGCGACGGCGTTCCAGCTCCTCCGGGGCGAGGTCGCGCACCGCGTAGACGAGCGCGGTCTTCACGCCCGAGAACGAGAAGTCGTACGCGGGGACCCGGGCGACCGGGAACGCGAACGCCTCGGGATCTCCCTCGCGGGCGAGCCGGTCGATCGCCGCCCCGCCCGGGTAGCCGAGCCCGAGGAGCCGCGCGCCCTTGTCGAACGCCTCGCCCGCCGCGTCGTCGAGCGTCGTCCCGAGGACGCGGTAGCCGGACCGCTCGGTGACGTCGAGGAGCAGCGTGTGCCCTCCGCTCGCGAGCAGCGCGAGGAAGGGCGGCTCGAGCGGATCGGGCTCGAGGTAGAGCGCCGCGACGTGCGCGTGCAGATGATCCACCGGGACGAGGGGCAGCCGCAGCGACCACGCGAGCGCCTTCGCGGCCGAGACGCCGACGAGCAGCGCCCCGATCAGCCCGGGCCCGCGGGTGACGGCGACCGTGTCGAGATCCGCGAAGCCGGCGCCGGCCTCCTCGAGCGCCTCGTGCACGACGGGCGCGAACAGCTCGAGGTGACGCCGCGACGCGATCTCGGGGACGACGCCGCCGTAGCGCGCGTGCAGCTCGGCCTGGGACGCGATCACGTTCGAGCGGATCTCGCCGTCGCGGGTGACGACGGCCGCGGCGGTCTCGTCGCAGGAGGTCTCGATCCCGAGGAGCATGGGCTAGTTGGCCCGCGCTTCGACCTGCTCGACGAGCGGGTCCTTCCACATGACGAGCGCGTCCTCGCGGTTGTCCGTGTAGTAGCCGCGCCGCACGCCCGTCGGCGCGAAGCCGAGGCTCTCGTAGAGCGCGATCGCCGACGCGTTCGAGACGCGGACCTCGAGCGTGTACCCGCGCCGCTCGTCGTCCGCGGTGACGCGGAAGAGCTCCTCGAGCATCTGGGTCGCGATTCCCCGCCGCCGGTACGGCTCCGCGACCGCGACGTTCATCACGTGCCAGGCGTCGACGTAGCGGGAGATGATCAGGTAGCCGACGAGCCGCTCGTCGGCAGGGTCGAACGCGCCGAGCGAGATCGACGACGGCTTGGCCAGCTCGCCCGCGAACATCGAGCGCGACCACGGCGTCGGGTAGGCGGTGCGCTCGATCACTTCGATCGCGTCGAGGTCGCCGAGCGTCAGCCTGCGGAAGTCGAGCGTCATGGCCTGAGTGTGCCCGCCCGGCGGTTCTTCTCGGCGTCGGGAATGCGCAGGTAGAGCGGCTCGAGCGCGTCGGCCGGCCCGAATTCGGCGGCGAGCCCCGCGAGGTTGCGCGCCCAGGGGACATGCTCGCCGCTTTCGTCCTGCGGCACGACACCGCCCGCGGCCTCGATCTCGGCCCGGTACAGGACGGCCCCGTCGCCCACGTACCGGACGCCCGGCTCCACCCGGAGCTCCTGGGGCGCGAGGACGACGGGCGTGCCGTTCGCGCGCGTGAACACTTCTCCACGGCGCGCGTCGAGCACCGGGACAGAACCTGGGGGCGCCCCCGCGGCGAGCGTGTCGAGGGTCGAGACGCCCGCAGTCTGCACGCCCAGGGAGAGCGCCAGCGTGCGCGCGGTCACGAGTCCCATGCGCAGGCCGGTGTAGCTCCCCGGCCCGGTTCCGACGGCGAGCGCGTCGAGGTCGGACGCCTCCGCCCCGGCCTCGGCGAGCAGCTCGTCGGCGTCCGCGAGGACGCGAAAGGCGCGCGAGCGCCGCTCCCCGAGCACCTCTCCATCCCGGAGGAGCGCCACGGTGGCGGCGTCGGTCGCTGTGTCGAAGGCGAGGAGCAGCATCAGTTTCCCGTGTTTTCCAGGGGTTTTGCGGCGTCCTGAACCCGAATCAGTCTACGGTCGCCCTCCAGGAGCCGCAACAGAACCCGCAGGCGCGGCGGGCGGAAGGAAGCCCTCGCCGGCCTCGGGCCACTCGACGAAGGCGACCGCGCCGTCGAAGTACGGCTCGAGGTCGGCCCAGTCGGCCTCGCCGAGCGTCTCGAAGCGGTACAGGTCGAGGTGAGCGACGGGAACCCGTCCGGGATACCGGTGACCGATCGCGAACGTCGGGCTCGTCACCGGAACCGTGACGCCGAGCGCCCGGCAGGCGCCGCGCACGAAGGTCGTCTTGCCCGCGCCGAGGTCGCCCGAGACCGCCACGACGTCGCCCGGCTCGAGACCCGCCGCCAGCTCGAGCGCGATGCGCTCGGTCTCCTCGGGCGAGGAGGACGTGAGCTCGATCATCGCCGAAGGCTAGAAAAGATCGAGCTGCTCGACGGCGGGGAGCGCCGGCTCGGGCGGCGCGGCGGCGTGCAGCTCGATCACGTCGGCCGCGGGCGCCTCCTCGACCGTGCGGCCGAGCAGGGCGGGAATGCGGGCGAAGTCCTCCTCGAGCGTGCGCAGCATCGCCGGCGTGTAGAGCGCTGCGGCCGGATGGAAGATCGGGTAGAGCGTCACCGTGCGCCCGCCGACGCTCGCCTCCTGCGGCGTCCCGTGCACGCGCGTGATCCCGTCCGGCTTGCCCGACAGGAGCTTCGTGGCGAAGTTGCCGAGCGTCGCGACGAGCTTCGGCTCGATCAGCTCGAGCTGGCGGAAGAGGTGCGGCTCGCAGGCATCGATCTCGTCCGGCTGCGGGTCGCGGTTCCCGGGCGGGCGGCACTTGAGGACGTTCGCGATGTACACGCTCTCGCGGTCGAGCCCGATCCCGGCGAGCAGCTTGTCGAGGAGCTTTCCGGCCTGGCCGACGAACGGGTAGCCCTGCTGGTCTTCGTGGAAGCCCGGGCGCCTCGCCCACGAACATGAGGTCGGCGTCCGGGTCGCCGACGCCGAAGACGACCTGCGTCCGGCCCTCGGCCAGACGGCAGCGCGTGCAGACGGAGGTCTCGGCCGCGTAGGCGGCCAGCGCCTCGCTTCTCGTCAGTGCGTCAACCGCAGCCACAGCTTCCGCCACAGCAACCGCCCGAGGCGCTGCCGAAGCTCGGCTGCTCGGCGGCGCCGTGAGCGGCGAACACGGAGAGCTGGCGGCGCGTCTGACCGGAACCGCAGTCGGGGCAGTCCGGATCGGCGTCGCTCAGCCGCAGGAGCTCCTCGAAATGGCTCTCGCACTCCATGCACACGAACTCGTAGATCGGCATCGCCAACGCAGTCTAGTGGCTCGGTGCGACGTCTGGTCCGACCGCGGTTGTCGCTAAAGTCCTGCGTCTACGCGTCGATGGGAGAACCAGGGGGGTTGGTTCGTATTTCCGTAGTACCGCCGCAAAACAGGGATGAAGGAACGCCGTGCGCCGTGGACTGATCGCAACGATCGGGCCGCTCGCGGCACTCGCGCTCGTGCTCGGGTTCTTCTCGATCCTGCGCTCACTGGGCGCCGACGTGCAGTCGCTCGGACCGCTGCCGCTGCCCGTGCCGCGCACGGACGAGAGCGCGACCGTGGCAGTCCCGCCAGCGGCGCGGCCCCCTGTCCCCACTCCGCAGAGCCCGGCGGCCACGGTGCCCCCGCCCTCGCCCGCGCCCTCGCCCGTCACCGGGAGCCTCATCACGTCGCCGCCGGCTGCGCCGCTCGCCCCTCCCGAGCAGCCGGTCGGAAACGACGGGCCCGCGACGCCCTCGACACCTTCCGGCAGCCCGCCCGCGCCGCCTGGGATCCGCGACTCCGGGCGAGGGCCCGTCCGAGCCGGGCCCGGGTACGCCGCCGCCTCCTCCTCCCCCCGGCACCCCGACCGGCAACGACGGCGACCCGGACGAGCCGAACGGCGACGACCCCTGGTGGCGGCACCACCACGGCGGCAAGCACTCGCAGGGCGACCGCAAGCACGGTCACGGCCACGGGCACCACGGGAACCGACATCACGGCGACAAGCACGACCAGGGCGACGACAACGACGGCGACCGCGGCCGGCACCACGGCGACCGGCATCACGGCGACCGGCACCACGGCAACCGGCACGACGGGGACAAGGGCGACCAGGGCGACGGCGACCGGGGCCGCCACCACGGCAACCGGACCACGGCGACCGCCACCACGGGGACAAGGGCGACCGGGCGACGACGACCGGGGCCGCCACCACGGAAACCGCCACCGCGAGGACAAGGGCGACGGCGGCGACGACCGCTCCCGCGACCGTGACGACGACCACGACGGCCATCACGGCCACCGCTCCGGACGGCGACGACGACGGACATTCGTCACACCACGGCGGCCGGCGGCACCGCGACTAGGCCCTCCGCTGGCTAGACTGCGGCCGCCCGGTATCCGCGAGGAACTGGAGCCGCCTGATGAGCTTCCAATCGATCTGCGTCGTCGGCGACGGCCGCGTCGGACGGGCCGTCTCCGCCCGCTTGCTCGAGCGCGGCCTGGCCGTGCGCTCGACGACGCGCGAGCCGGCGTGGGACGGGGCCGACCTCGTCGTTCTCTGCGTGCCGGACCGGGCGATCGCCGAGGTGGCGGCGCAGGTTCCCGTCGGCCCGTGGATCGCGCACATGAGCGGCGCGACGACGGCTCGACGCGCTGGCGCCGCACACGCGCCGGTTCAGCGTCCATCCGTTGCAGACGTTCGTCCTGAGCCGCGGCCCCGAGCAGCTCGACGGGATCTGGAGCGCCGTGAGCGGCGAGTCGCCCGAGGCGCTCGAGACCGGCTTCGCGCTCGCCGGGACGCTCGGCCTGCGCCCGTTCGAGCTGGCCGACGCCGACCGGCCCCTCTACCACGCCGGCGCGGCGTTCGCGGTCGCGTTCGTGGTCACGCTGCACGAGGTGGCGTCCGAGATCTTCCGTGAGGTGGGCGCGCCCGTCGAGGCGCTCGAGGCGCTCATGCGCCGCACGATCGACAACGGGTTCGAGCTCACCGGCCCGCACCGGCGGGGCGACTGGAAGACGGTCGACGAGCACATCGCGGCCCTCCACGAGCGGCATCCCGAGATCGAGCCGCTCTACCGCGCGCTCTCCGACGCGACGGCGGCCCGGCCGGAATGAACGTCGCCCGAACGGCGGCCGAGGCGCGGGCCGCGCATCCGACGGAGGGAACGGTCGGGCTCGTCCCCACGATGGGCGCGCTGCACGAGGGTCACCTCTCGCTCCTGCGCGCCGCGCGCGCCGAATGCGACTTCGTCACCGTCAGCGTCTTCGTGAACCCGGCGCAGTTCGGGCCGAACGAGGATCTCGCCCGCTATCCCCGCGACGAGGCCGGCGACCTGAAGCTGCTCGAGGCGGGCGGCGCCGATCTCGTGTTCATGCCGCCCGCCGACGGAGATCTATCCGCCGGGCTTCGACGACTGGATCGAGGTCGCCGAGGTCTCCGAAGGCCTCGAGGGCGACGCGCGGCCGGGACACTTCCGCGGCGTCGCGACCGTGTGCGCGCGGCTCTTCTCCATCCTGGAGCCGGATCGCGCCTACTTCGGCCAGAAGGACGCGCAGCAGGCCGAGGTGATCGCACGGCTGATCGAGGAGCTCGGGCTCGGGATCGAGCTGCGCGTCCTCCCGACGGTGCGCGACGCCGACGGCGTGGCGCTCTCCTCCCGCAACGCGTACCTGAGCCCGGAGGAACGCGAGGCCGCGCGGGCGATTCCGCGCGCGCTCGCGGCCGGCGAGGAGGCGTTCCGAAGCGGGGACGATCCGGCCGCCGCTGCCCGTGCGGTGCTCGCCGCGGAGCCCGGACTCGAGATCGACTACGTCGAGACCGCACACTGGAGCCCGCGGACGGTGCTTGCCGTCGCGGTGCGCGCCGGCGCCACGCGGCTCATCGACAACGTCATTCTGGAAGGATCCTGGGCATGAAGCTTCCGCTCACCGAGCTGGCCGCGATGAAGGCCGAGGGCCGCACGATCGTGATGGTCACGGCCTACGACTGCCCGACCGGACGCCTCGCGGACGAGGCGGGGATCGACATCGTCCTCGTGGGCGACTCGGCCGCGATGACGGTGCTCGGCCACGACTCGACGGTTCCGGCCACGATGGAGGAGATGCTGATGCTCGCGCGCGCGTGCGCGCGAGGGGCCAAGAGGCCGCTCGTCGTCGGCGACCTGCCGTTCGGCTCGTACCAGGTGAACGACGAGGACGCGGTGCGAAACGCGATCCGGTTCGTGAAGGAGGCCGGGATGGACGCCGTGAAGCTCGAAGGCGCCGGCCCCGAGGCGGACCGCGTGCGCGCGATCGTCGGCGCCGGGATCCCGGTCATGGGCCATCTGGGCCTGACCCCGCAGTCGGCGACGATGCTCGGCGGCTTCCGGGCGCAGGGCCGCACGGCCCCGGAGGCGAAGCGGCTGCTCGACGACGCGCTCGCGCTCCAGGAGGCGGGCTGCTTCGCGCTCGTGCTCGAGGCGGTTCCGGCGGCCGTGGCCGCGCGCGTGACCGCGGCGCTTTCGATTCCCACGATCGGGATCGGCTCCGGCCCGGACTGCGACGGCCAGGTGCTCGTGCTCCACGACCTGCTGGGGCTCTACGACGGCCGCCCGGCGCGGTTCGTGAAGCGTTACGCGGAGGTCGGCGACACGATCAAGCACGCGCTGGAGCGCTTCGCCGCCGACGTCCGCTCGGGCGCGTTCCCCGAGGACGAGCACACGTACTCGATCCCGGACGACGAGCTCGCGCGCTTCGAGGCCGACCTCTAGACGGCCAGCGAGAACAGGATCCCGAGCGCGACGAGCGCGAGGACGGTGAGGACGATCGCGCCGAGCGTGCGGACGAGCGGCCAGGCGTGGACGGTCATGACGCCGAAGATGAGCAGCCCCATCGCCCAGAGCGAGAACGCGACGTCGGCGCCGTAGAAGACCCACCGGCCGGCGCTGATCGAGTCGCGGCCGCCGCTGTGGAAGACGTGATCGCCGTAGGCGGCGAGTCGGATGGGCCACACGACGAACAGCGCGAGCGCAAGCGGCGCGGCGGCGAAGGCGAGCACGTGCCGGGCCCCTCGCGCCGTCCCGGCGCCCCCGGCGCCGCGGATGCCGACCGCCAGCGCCCCGCCGCCGATCCAGTAGGTGGCCGCGCCGTAGAGGGCGCCCGCGATGAACACGATCATCGCGACCGTGATCCCGTCCCGCCTCGGGTCGTCCATGAGCGTCCCAACGCCGGGCGTGGCGAGCACGCCCGCGATCCCGGCCAGGAACACCAGCGCCAGCACCACCTCCTGGCGCGCATCCATGGCCTCTCGCGACTCGTCGCGGAGCGCCAGGAACGTCGAACGGGGGGTTATGAGTACCCCAATCGAGCGAAGCCACCAGGCTCGTTCGGATCCTCCGGCGGCGGCTTCGGCCTTCATTGAGATCAGCTTAACCCTTGTAGCCAAGCGGCCTGGAGCCAAGCGCCCTACCACGGAGCGGTCGGTGGGATCACCCAAAAGGGGAGTGCCCACCCACCCCGATGGAGCCGAAACCTCATTCGTAAGGTCAGTCTGCGGCTACTCAAGGAGAAAACATGGCGAGGCGTACACGCAATCTGCTCACGACGCTCCTCTTGCTCGGAGTCGTCGGGAGCGTGGCCGGATGGGGCGTCTACTCGGCGTTCACGGCCACCACGACCAACTCCGGCAACACGATCACCGCCGGCACGGTCTCGATCTCCCAGCACGCTGGTTCGACGACGCTCTACAGCGCGTCCAACCAGGGCCCCGGCGCGACCACGGTCGGCTGCATCCGGGTCACCTACGGCGGTTCGCTGGCCTCGAGCGTCAAGCTCTACAGCTCGAGCGTCACGAACGGCACGGCGTTCAACCTTCAGGTCGAGCGCGGTTCGGGCCTCACGTCGCCCGACAACACGATGAACTGCACGGGCTTCACGGCGTCGTCGACGGCGTACAACGGGGCCCTCGGCTCCTTCGCCGGGACGTACGCGGCCGGCGTCGACGGCAAGGCCGGCGGCGCTGCGTGGGCGACGAGCGACAGCGTCGACTACCGCTTCACGATCACGGTGGTGGACGACCCGACGCCGAACGCCCACACGAGCTCGCTGAGCTCGGGTGCTCACACGTTCACGTGGGAGGCCAGGAACAACTAGGACGAGCTAGCCCGACTGACGCTTGATCGCGCTGGGAGCGGAGATGAGATCTCTCGCCTTCGCTCCCGGCCGGTCAGGAGAGCGGGTCATGCTTGCGGCAACTCGTATCCGGATCGACTGGCTGGCGCTCGTCGCCGGAGTCGTCCTCGCGGCAATCGCACTCGCCGGCTGGCGAGTCGACGGAGGTCTCAATCCGCCCCCCGCGGATGTCGCCCTCCTCGTAGCACCGTCCCAGGAGATCGCAATCGCGACGACCTCGGGCTCGGACGAAGCGGTGGCCATTCGAGCGACGGACTCGGAACAAGGCGTAGCGCGAGGCCTCGAGATCCGAAACGCGACGGGCGGCAAGCTCGACCTCCGTCTTCAGGCCACCCCGGCGACGGGCGAACTCGACGAGTCGCTCACCGTCCGGATCGTGACCGGAGGACAGACGCTCTTCGAAGGGCCGCTCGGGGCGCTTCGAGCCGGAACTCCGGCCTTCGCCCTCGAGAGCCACGAGACGTCAGACGTGCAGGTGCTCGCTTGGATCCCGACCTCCGCTCGAGATGAGTCGTGGGGAGCGCGGTCCGAGCAGGTGAGGCTCGAAATCGTCACCACACCAAGCGCATGAGACTCTCGATCCAGATCATCCACACTGACGGCGGCGGCCAGGCCCAGCGGCCTGTGCGGCGGCGGCGCGGCAGGAGCAAGCTGCTCTTCCTCTCCGTCCTCTGCGCAGCTCTCGGGCTCGCCGGCTTCGGCGTCTACTCGGCCTACACGGCGACGACGACGAACACCGGCAACTCGTTCGCCTCCGGCACCGTGTCGATCACGGACAACGACTCCTCGACGGCGATGCTGAGCCTCGCGAACGCGAAGCCCGGCGACTCCGACTCGAGTTGCGTGCGGGTGACCTACACCGGTTCCCTCGCGGCGAATGTGCACCTCTACGGCGCGTCGAGCGGCGGGCTCGCGCCGTACCTCACGCTCACGATCACCCGCGGGACGGACCCGTCGCCGTCCTTCGATTCCTGCACCGGATTCACGCCCGACGCGACGAACTACATCGGCGCAGGCGCCGGCATCGTCTACCAGGGCGCGCTCTCGGCGTTCGGCACGAACTGGGCGACCGGGGTCGTCGACCCCGTCACAGGGAGCCCGGAGAGCTGGACGCTGAACGAGTTCCACTCGTACCGCTACACGATCACGCTTGGACGACAACAACGCGGCCCAGAACCAGACCGGGACGGCCTCCTTCACCTGGGAGGCTCGGAACCTGTGACCTCGGTGACCACGTCACACGACATCTCCGCGGCATATGCGCGGGCGTGGGACGCCCGCGTTCGTCGTTCCACGGTGGGTCGTATCGTGCGGATCGCCTGCCTCTTCGCTGGTCGGGTTCACGGTCACGATCGCGTCCGCGGTCACGGTGCCGCTGGCGTTCGGCATGCACTCGTTCGCCGTCCTGTCGGGGAGCATGGAGCCGACGATCTCGACCGGCGACGTCATCGTCGTCAAGACGATCTCGCCGCTCGAGGCGAAGGTCGGAGACGTCGTCAGCTTCCGCGACCCGGAGAACGCTTCGCGCGGCTTCTGTCGCACCGGGTCACGCAGATCCACGTGATGCCCGAGGGCGTCGCGTTCGTCACCAAGGGCGACGCGAACACCGGCGTCGAGCGCTGGCAGATCGCCCGCAACGGCACGATCGGCCGCGCCGAATACCACGTCCCCAAGCTCGGCTATCTGACGAACCGGCTCGGAAGCCGGTTCGGACGGCTGCTGTTCTTCGTCCTCCCGCTCATCCTGCTCGCGGGACTCGAGCTGCGCCGTCTTTGGAACAGCGACGACGATGATCCGAAGGAGCCGTCGGATGCGTCCGCGCACTAGGCGTCTCCGCAGGTTCCTGATCGTCATGGTCGTCGCCGGCATCGCCGGGACGGCCGTCGGCGTCATCCACGCGGCCTTCTTCGCGACCACCGGCAACACCGGGAGCTCGTTCGACGTCCGGCTCGGTCGTGCTGACGGACAACGACGCGGGCGCCGCCGCGCTCACCCTGTCCGCCGCCAACCCCGGCGCGACCGACACGGGCTGCATCCGGCTCTCGTACACGGGCTCGCTCAACTCGACCGTCCGCCACTACGCGGACGTCACGGGCGCGCTGGCTCCCTACCTCACCTTCAAGCTCACGCGCGGCACCGACTCGGCGCCGTCGTTCCGCTCCTGCGCGAGCTTCACGCCGGACACCTGCGACTACTTCGGAAAGGGCGCCGGCGTCCTCTACGACGGCCTGCTCTCGAGCTACCCGACCACCTATGCGGCCGGCATCCAGGACTACACGTGCACCGGATCGTCGAACTACGCGACGACGATCACCGGGACGACCGGGATCGTCGAGCTTCTGGCGGCTCGACCCGCTCGTCAGCTCCGACTCCTACACGGACACGTCCGGGGTGCTGCTCGAAAACCACACGGGCGAGCGCGGCGCGACCTGGACGCAGACGGTGCTCTCCGAGCAGTCGGCGATCATCACGAACGAGAACCGCACCCGGAAGAACGGGACCGGCGTCGCGGTCTACACGTCGTCCGGCGCGACCGTGAACGCCGACTACGCGGTCGAGGCCGACGTGCACGTGAAGTCGCTGATCGCGAACGACGCGATCGGCGTGCTCGGACGCTACGACCCGTCGATCGTCACGGGCACCGGAACCTGGTACCTGGCGCGCTACTCGAACGCGGGCACGCCCCGCTGGGAGCTCTACAAGGACGTCAACGGCACCCAGACGATGCTCGGCAGCTTCAACCAGACGCTGACGGTCGGATCGAGCTACCGCGTGCGCCTCGAGATGATCGGGACTGCGATCAGGCTCTACGTCGACGGCGTCCAGCGCGTCAATGTCGTCGACGCAGCCGTCGCCGCCGCCGGCCTCCCCGGCGTCCGGATCGGCTCGCCCGGCTCCGCGGTCACGACCTCGAACACCACCGGTCTTCACTTCGACAACTACGCCGTCTACGACATCCCGGCCGACGATTCGGTCGCCGCGAACAACGGGACGATCAACGGCGGCCCGGCGAGGAACACAGGAGCGATCGCCGGCGACTCGAACGCGTCGATGGTGTTCGACGGAACGGACGACTACGTGCGCGTCGCGCGCCAGATCTCGGACAACTTCTCGATCGAGTTCTGGTTCAACTCGACGCAGGGCATCGGGGCCGGCGGCGCCTGGACGACCGGCGCCGGGCTCGTGGACGCGAACACCGCCGGCGTGACCAACGACTTCGGCGTCTCGCTTGTCGTCCGCCGGCCGCGTGCTCGCCGGAACCGGAAACGCCGACACGACGATCCAGTCGGGCACGGGCCTCAACGACGGGGCCTGGCACCACGTGGTCTTCACCCGCGTCCGCGCGAGCGGTGCGCTCGTCCTGTACGTCGACGGCCAGCAGGTCGCGACCGGGACCGGCGGCACGAACGCGCTCACGGCGTCCGCGAACATCGATATCGGCCGGCTCCAGACCGCCGCGAACTACTTCGCGGGCCGCCTCGACGAGGTCGCGGTCTACAACACCGCGCTCTCCCCGGCGACGGTGCTCTCGCACTACGACACCGCCCGTGTGCCCGAGGTCTGGACGAACCCCGAGAACCACTCCTACAAGCTCGAGATCACGCTCGCGAACACGAACGCCGTCGAGGGCCTCTCCGCCACGTCGACGTTCCGGTGGGAGGCGACGAAACCAGTGATGCGCCTCCTCACCGTCGTCTGCGCGATCGCCGTCGCCCTCGGAACGGCCGCGGCCGCCTTGGCCGCCTTCAGCGCGATCACGTCGAACGCGAGCACGTTCTCGGCGAACCCGGACCTCTCGAACCCGACGGTCACGGCGTCGATCATCGCGCGCCCGTCCGGCCTCCTCCCCGGGAAGATCCGCCAGGGCGGCCAGTACTACGTCTACGCGAACGCGACCGACGCGGGCAACCCGCCGAGCGGGATCTCGACGGTCACGGCCAACATGACGACGTTCGACACGGGCACCGGCTCGGTCGCGCTGACGACGGCCGGCGGCCCCTGGACGGTGAACGCGGTCTCGTACGCGTACCGCTCGGCGCTCCTGACCGCGAACACGCCGCTCGTCACCGGCACCTCCTACGTCTACACGGTCACGGCGAACGACAACGCGTCCCACACGAGCGGCGCGACGAACTTCAACGTCACGATCGAGACCTACGCGGAGGTCATCTCCGCGATGACCGGGCTCGTCAGCTACTGGAAGCTGAACGAGGGCGCCGGGACGAACGCGGCCGACAGCGCCGGCGCGAACACCGGCACGTACACGAACACGCCGACGCTCGGCCAGGCCGGCGCGCTGACCGGCGACACGACCACGTCGGTGTCCTTCAACGGCACGAACGAGTACGTGAACGTCGCCGACGCGGCCTCGCCTCGACATCACGGGCAACATCACGATCGAGGCCTGGATCCGCTCGAACACGCTCATCAACAACTCGACGATCCTGTCGAAGGGCTCGACGGCCGGCTACCGCCTGATGCGGAACGGCAACAACAACCCGTCCCAGTTCGGCACGAGCGGCCCGACCAACGGGAACCTGAACGGCGCCACGTCGATCAACGACGGCGTCTGGCACCACATCGTCGCCGTCTACAACGGCGCGAACAAGTACATCTACCTCGACGGCGTGCAGGACGCCACGGTCGCCGCCACCGGCGCGATCACGGCGAACGCCACCGCCCTGCGAATCGCCGAGAACGCACAGGCGACCGGGCGCTACTGGGCCGGCTGGATCGACGAGGTCTCGCTCTACAACGTCGCGCTCACGCCCGCCGAGGTGCTCGACCACTACAACGCCGGCAAGGGCACGGGGTAACCGATGAACGACGTCCACGAGCCCGAGATCCAGGGCCCCGACGACGATCCGTCGGACGACCCGTACTACACCGGGACGCCTCCCGCCGAGCTCGCCGAGGAGCAGCTCGCGGCGCCGCTGGCTCGCGATCCTGCTCGCGATCCTCGTCATCCCGCTGCTCGTCGCGCTCGCCCTCGCGGGCGGAAGCGGGACGGGCTCCGGCTCCGGCTCCGGAGCCGCCCGAGTGCTCGGCCGCGAGCCCGGAGAACGCCGCGGCCTGCGCGACCACGACGACGGACACGACCCCGATCCAGTTCCCGGGCAACCCCGTTCCGCCCACGACGACCACGACGGGCTCGGGCGGCGGCGTCTCCGCCCGTGACGGTGTCGCCTCCCCCGCCGGTGTCGCCGCCTCCGCCGAGCTTCAATCCGACCCCTCCGCCGAGCCCGGCTCCGCCGCCTCCGCCCACGCCTCCGGCTCCGCCGCCCCCGCCTTCGCCTTCGCCTCCCCCGCCGCCCCCGGCGTACGACGGGCCTCCGAAGCTGACGCAGCTGAACGGCAGCAAGCCGCTCTTCAAGCTGCCGAACGCGGCCGCCGGCAAGACGGTCTCGCGCTGCGTGACGATCAAGTACAACGGGAATCCGTCCGCGCGCGTGCGGCTCTTCGGCGACCCCAGCGGCGGGCTCGAGAACTACATCGACCTGAAGGTCGTGCGCGGCACGTCCACCTCGGGCACGAACGGCTCGTGCGCCGGGTTCACGCCCGACTCGACGAACTACCTCGGCGACGGCTCAGGCGTGATCTTCAAGGGGCTCCTGTCGACCTTCCCGGCGACGTTCGCGGCAAGCCAGGACGATCCCACCCAGGCCGACCGCGAGAAGTGGACGAACGGCGAGAAGCACACGTACCGCTTCGAGGTGACGCTCCGCTCGAACAACGCCGCGCAGGGCCTCACGGTCTCGATGGACTTCGCCTGGCAGGCGAAGGACTACTAGGCCGCAGCAGGTTCGGCCGCTGCGGCTAGCAGCTGCCTGAGGAACCGCCCCGTGTGGCTCGCCTCGACCCGCGCGACGTCCTCGGGGGTTCCCGCGACGAGCACCTCGCCCCCGGCCTCTCCGCCCTCGGGGCCGAGGTCGATCACCCAGTCGGCCTGCTTGATCACGTCGAGGTTGTGCTCGATCACGAGCACCGTGTTCCCCGCGTCGGCCAGCCGCTGGAGCACCTCGAGGAGCTTCTCGATGTCCGCGAAATGCAGTCCGGTCGTGGGCTCGTCGAGGATGTAGAGCGTCCGGCCGGTCGCGATCTTCGAGAGCTCCTTGGCCAGCTTGATCCGCTGCGCCTCGCCGCCCGAGAGCGTCGTCGCGGGCTGGCCGAGCTTCACGTAGTCGAGCCCGACGTCGTGCAGCGTCTGCAGCCGCCGGCGGATCTTCGGGATCTTGGCGAAGAACTGCAGCGCCTCCTCGACCGACATCGCGAGCACGTCCGCGATCGACTTGCCCTTGAAGCGCACCTCGAGCGTCTCGCGGTTGTAGCGCGCGCCCTTGCAGGTCTCGCACGGGACGTAGACGTCCGGGAGGAAGTGCATCTCGATCTTGATCGTCCCGTCGCCCTTGCACGTCTCGCAGCGGCCGCCGCGCACGTTGAACGAGAACCGGCCGGGCTTGTAGCCGCGCACCTTCGCGTCCTGGGTCTGCGAGTAGAGCTCGCGGATCGGCGTGAAGAGGTCGGCGTACGTGGCCGGGTTCGACCGCGGCGTGCGCCCGATCGGCGACTGGTCGACGTCGATCACCTTGTCGAAGTGCTCGACCCCGTCGAACTCGACGTGGTCGCCGGGCTTCACCCGCGCGCGATGGAGCCGGTTCGAGAGCGTCTTCAGCACGATCTCGTTCACGAGCGTCGACTTCCCCGAGCCGGAGACGCCCGTGACGCACGTGAACTTCCCGAGCGGGAACTCGACGTCGATGCCCTTCAGGTTGTGCATGCTCGCGCCGCGCACCCAGAAGGAGCCGTGGTCCTCGGTGCGCCGCGGCGGCACCGCGATCGTCCGCTGGCCGGAGAGGAACGCGCCCGTGACCGACTCGCCGTTTCGCTCGACGTCCTTCGCCGTCCCCTCGGCGACGACCCGGCCGCCGTGCTCGCCGGCCCCGGGCCCCATGTCGATCAGGTGGTCGGCCGAGCGCATCATCTGCTCGTCGTGCTCGACGACGAGGACGGTGTTGCCGAGGTCGCGCAGGCGCTCGAGCGTCTGGATCAGGCGCCCGTTGTCGCGCTGGTGCAGTCCGATCGACGGCTCGTCGAGGATGTAGAGGACGCCGACGAGCTGCGAGCCGATCTGGGTCGCGAGCCGCAGCCGCTGCGCCTCGCCGCCCGACAGCGTCGCGGACGCGCGGTCGAGCGCCAGGTAGCCGACGCCGACGTTGTCGAGGAACGTCAGCCGCTCCCTGATCTCCTTCACGATCCGCTCGCCGATCAGCGAGTCCGTCTTGGACAGGTCGAGCTCGCCGAGGAACGTGAGCGCGCGCTGCACCGACATGCGCGTGAAGTCGTGGATGTTGCGGTCGCCGATCGTGACGCCGAGCACCTCGGGCTTGAGCCGCGCGCCCTTGCACTCCGGACACGGTCGCAGCGCCATGTACTCCTCGATCCGCTCGCGCTGCTGCTGCGAGTCGGTCTCGCGGTAGCGCTTCTGGAGGCTCTCGACGATCCCCTCGAACGCGAGCATGTACGAGCGCTTGCGCCCCATCCGGTTGCGGTAGTTCACGTAGATCTTCTCGCCGCCCGTGCCCTCGAGGAAGCGGTCCCGCGACTCCTCGGGGAGATCGCACCACGGCGTCGAGAGGTCGATCTCGTAGCGGTCGCCGATCGCCTCGATGACGGCGTCGTAGAAGTTGGACGACCAGCCGAGCGACCACGGGACGAGCGCCCCGTCCGCGATCGAGAGCGACGGATCGGGAACGAGGAGGTCCGGGTCGATCTCCTGCTGGTGGCCGAGCCCCGTGCAGCGCGGGCAGGCGCCGTGCGGCGAGTTGAACGAGAAGACCCGCGGCTCGAGCTCCGGAAGCCCGACGCCGTGGAACGGGCACGCGAACCGCTCGGAGAAGGTCAGCTCCTTGCCGTCGACCACGTCGATGACGACGAGCCGGTCGGCGAGCGCGAGCGCGGTCTCGACCGAGTCCGTCAGCCGGTGGCGGATGTCCTCCTTGAGGACGAGCCGGTCGACCACGACCTCGATCGTGTGCTTGAGCTTCTTGTCGAGCTCGATCTCCTCCTCGAGCTCACGCTGCTCGCCGTCGACCTTCACGCGCGTGAAGCCTTCGCCGCGCAGGTGCTCGAAGACGTCCTTGAACTCGCCCTTGCGGTCGCGCACGACCGGCGCGTTGACCGTGAACTTCGTCCCTTCGGGGAGCTGGAGCACCTGGTCGACGATCTGCTGCACCGACTGGCCGGCGATCGGGCGGCCGCACTCGGGGCAGTGCGGCTTGCCGATCCGCGCGTAGAGCAGGCGCAGGTAGTCGTAGATCTCCGTGACCGTGCCGACCGTGGAACGAGGATTTCGCGAGGTCGTCTTCTGGTCGATCGAGATGGCCGGCGAGAGCCCGTCGATCGAGTCCACGTCGGGCTTCTCCATCATCTGGAGGAACTGGCGCGCGTAGGCCGAGAGCGACTCGACGTAGCGGCGCTGCCCCTCCGCGTAGATCGTGTCGAAGGCAAGCGAGGACTTGCCCGACCCGGAGAGGCCGGTGACGCAGATCAGCGCATTCCGCGGCAGGCGGACGTCGATGTCCTTCAGGTTGTGCTCGCGGGCGCCGTGGACGACAAGCTCTTCGGCAGCCATGCAGAGCCAGTCTAGCTCCGGCCCCGGACGAACGCATGTTCGCTTCGCTACGGAGCCAGGCGGCCCGGATCGGGCACGTACGGAACCTCGAGGTTGCCGGCGATCACGGTGCCGTAGCCGAGCATCCTCCCCACGAGGCTCTGGTCGATCTCGATCGCGCCGCCGGGGGGAAGCTCCGCGGCCGCGGCGCGCCGGCGCAGGACCCCGTGGACGACGAGCAGCTTGCGGCTCGTGACCACGAGCCTCGTGCGGTCCCAGGCGAGGACGGAGCGGACGGCGATCCAGGCCGCTAGCACGAGCGCCAGCGTGCCCGGCGCGAGCACCGGCCAGTACTCGGCGTTGCCGAGGACGACGAGGCCCAGGCCGACCGCGGCGAAGAAGCACGCCCGGATGAAGGGGCGCACGAGCGCGGCCGCATGGGGACGGTCGTCGAGCCGAACCGACTCGCCGGGCTCCAGGTACTTCGCGCATGCGTCGCCGTTCGGCGACGCGCGCGTCGAGCCCCTACCTAGGCCTTGCGCCAGCGGCGGAACACGAGTCCGCCGATGGTGAAGCCGAGGCCGAACGTGCCGACGGCGAATCCGCCGACCGCCACGGCCTTCCGCGCGCCGTCCATGCGCTCCCAGCGTCCGAGCGCGTCGGTCTCTTCCGGCGAAAGCGGCTCACCGCGCCGCTTCTTGCGGCCTGCCGCCCCGGCGCGCAGCCCGACGTAGATGTCGTCGAAGAGCTCGTTGGATTCTTCAGCCATGCACACATTGTAGTCTCAGGCCCAGATGTGGCCGGTGCGGGTTCTCCATGTTTCCGACCTGCACGCCGGCACGGCGGAGGAGCCCCAGATCGAATCGGCGCTCCGCGCGCTCGTTTCCGAGGCCGATCCCGAGCTCGTCGTCGCGAGCGGCGACCTGACGCACCGCAACCAGCCCGAGCAGCACGCCCGCGCCGCCGCGCTCCTGCGCTCGCTCGAGCGGCCGCTGCTCGTCGTCCCGGGAAACCACGACATTCCGATGCTCCCGCCCGGCCGGTGGACCTCGACGTTCGCCGCCTTCCGGCGCGAATGGCCCGAGACGGAGCCCGTCTACCGCTCGGAGCGGATCGTCGCGTGCGGGCTCAACTCGGTGCGTTCCTGGCGGTGGCAGGCCGGCGGGCTCTCGGAGGAGCAGACCGCCCGCGCCGCCGGGGTGTTCGCCGACGCGCCGCCGGGCGCACTCCGGATCGTCGCGCTCCACCACCAGCTCGCGAGCCCGCCCTGGCGCACGGGCAAGCGTCCGGTCGCGCACCGCGGACGTGTGCTCGACGCGCTGGCGGAGGCGGGCGCCGAGCTCATCCTCTCGGGCCACGCCCACCAGAGCTCGATCGTCGAGCGGCGCGAGTTCCAGTCGGGCGAGGGCGGCCTCGTGATCGCGACCGCGCCCGGGCTCGGACATCCGCGGCCGAAGCGCCGCGGCGAGGCGCGCGGCCTGCACCGCTTCGACGTGGACGAGACGACGATCCGCGCCCTCACCTACGCCTGGAACGGCGAGGGCTGGACCGAGATCGCCGACCGGCGCTTTCCCCGCTGACCGCTACCCTGGGCGCGATGCGCTTCGTGCTCGCCGCCGTCGTCGCCCTCGTCCTCGCCGCTCCGGCGCAGGCCGCGATCGTGCCCGGCAAGTCGATCGCCGGCGTGAAGCTCGGGATGACGCAGGCGCAGGTGACCGGCGTGCTCGGCGCTCCGGTGTCGACGCAGCACGGGACGAACGAGTTCGGCTCCTTCACCGTGTTCAGGTACAAGCGGCTCTGGGTGACGTTCCAGGGCGACGTGACCGTGACCGCCGTGAAGACGACCCGGAAGAACGAGCTCACGCCGCACGGCGTCCACGTCGGGTCGACCCGCGCGCAGCTCAAGGCGGGCGTGACGAAGCTCCACTGCATCACGAAGCGGCTCTGCCAGAAGGGCCAGAGCGTCCCCGGCGCCCGCGTGACCGTCTTCCGGCTCTTCCACGACAAGGTCACGAGCGTGCTGGTCGGCTTCGTTATCGACTGATTCGGACCGTTAGCTGCCATCGCAGTGGTATTGTGATGGCATGAGAACTACCATCGATGGTGCCGGGCGGCTCGTCGTTCCCAAGCCTCTCCGCGACCAGCTCGGCCTCGAGCCAGGGACTGAGCTCGACGTCGCCGTGCGCGACGGCCGGCTCGAGATCGACGTTCCTCCGGTGGAGATGCGGCTCGAGCGGCGTGGCAAAGGGCTCGTTGCCGTGACGGAGACGCCGGTGCCCGCGCTCACCGCGGACGAGGTTCGACGCGCGCTCGACCGCACGCGCGGATGATCGCAGTCGATTCGAGCGTCGCCGTCGCCGCCTTCGCGTCGTGGCACGAGCTGCACGATCCCGCGCTCCGAGCCGTCGAGCGCGGCGCCCGACTCCCGGCGCAGGCGGCGCTCGAGACCTACGCAGTCCTCACTCGGCTGCCGGCGCCGCATCGCGCCCCGGCGTCGCTCGTCCTCGCGTACCTCGACGACCGGTTTCCGGAGCCGTTGCTCGAGATCTCGGCAGCGCGGCTTCGCGACCTTCTGAGCGAGCTGGGCGGCCGTGACATCGCGGGCGCGGCGACCTACGACGCGGTCATCGCGGCGACGGCGCGCGCGCACGATGCCGAACTCGTGTCCTGCGACCGCCGGGCCGCCCCTACGTACGAGCGCCTCGGCGTCCGCGTCGCCTTCCTCGGCTAGACAGCCGCCGCGGCGTCGAGCTCGCGCCGCAGGGCCTTGATCTCGTCGCGCAGCTTCGCGGCGTACTCGAACCGCAGCTCGTCGGCGGCGACGAGCATCTCCTCCTCGAGCGTGACCGAGAGCTTCTCGATCTCCTCGCGGGTCATGCCCTCGGACTTCGGCGCGCGTCGCCGCTTGCCCGGGACGTTCGGCGACTCGAGGGAGAGGAACTCGGCGATGTCGGAGACGCCCTTGACGATCGTCTCGGGCGTGATCCCGTGCTCCGCGTTGTACGCGAGCTGGATCTCGCGGCGGCGGTTCGTCTCGTCGATCGCCCCGCGGATCGCGTCGGTGACCTTGTCCGCGTACATGAGCACCCGGCCGTTGATGTTGCGCGCGGCCCGCCCGATCGTCTGGATGAGCGCCGTCTTGCCGCGCAGGAAGCCCTCCTTGTCGGCGTCGAGGATCGCGACCAGCGACACCTCGGGCAGGTCGAGGCCCTCGCGGAGGAGGTTGACGCCGACGAGCACGTCGTACTCGCCGAGGCGCAGCTCGCGGATGATCTGGATCCGCTCCAGCGTGTCGATCTCGGAGTGCAGGTAGCGCGCCTTCAGGCCCGACTCGAGCAGGTAGTCGGTCAGGTCCTCGGCCATCTTCTTCGTCAGCGTGGTCACGAGCGTGCGCTCCCCCACCTCCTCGCGGCGGCGCACCTCGTTCATCAGGTCGTCGATCTGGTTCAGCGTCGGGCGCAGCTCGACCTCGGGGTCGACGATCCCCGTCGGGCGGATGATCTGCTCCGCGATCACCGAGGAGTGGCCGGTCTCGAACGGCCCCGGGGTCGCGGAGACGAAGATGAGCTGCGGCGTCCGCTCGAGGAACTCGTCGAAGCGCAGCGGCCGGTTGTCGAGCGCCGACGGGAGCCGGAAGCCGTAGTCGACGAGCGTCTGCTTGCGCGAGCGGTCGCCCTCGTACATGCCGCCGATCTGCGGGACGGTCTGGTGCGACTCGTCCACGAAGACCACGTAGTCGTCCGGGAAGAAGTCGAGCAGCGTGTTCGGCGGCGTCCCGGCCTCGCGGCCGTCGAGGATGCGCGAGTAGTTCTCGATCCCGTTGCAGTAGCCGAGCTCGCGGAGCATCTCCATGTCGTACTCGGTGCGCTGCCGGATGCGGTGCGACTCGAGCAGCTTGCCCTCGGCGTCGAAGCGCTTCACCTGCTCGTTCAGCTCGTGCTTGATCGCGCCGATCGAGCGCTCGATCGTGTCCTTGTCGGTCACGTACTGCGTCGCCGGGAAGATCGCCAGGTGCTCGAGCTTGGCGTAGATCTCGCCGGAGACCGGGTCGAAGTGCGTGATCTGCTCGACCTCGTCCCCGAAGAGCGAGATGCGGTAGGCCGACTCCATCGACGCCGGCTGCACCTCGATCACGTCGCCGCGCACGCGGAAGCGGCCGCGGCCGAGGTACGAGTCGTTGCGCGAGTACTGGATGTCCACGAGCTTGCGCAGGAGCGCGTCGCGGTCGACCTGCTGCTCGAGCGCGAGCAGCACCGTCTTCTCCCGGTAGGTCTCGGGCGAGCCGATCCCGTAGATGCACGAGACCGAGGCGACGATGACGACGTCTCGGCGGGCGAGCAGCGCGCTCGTGGCCGCGTGGCGCAGACGGTCGATGTCGTCGTTCACCGACGAGTCCTTCTCGATGTAGAGATCGGCCTGGGGGACGTACGCCTCGGGCTGGTAGTAGTCGTAGTAGGAGACGAAGTACTCGACGGCGTTTCCGGGGAAGAACTCGCGGAACTCGTTGCAAAGCTGCGCAGCCAGCGTCTTGTTGTGCGCGATCACGAGCGCGGGGCGCTGGATCTTCTCGATCGTCCAGGCCATCGCCGCGGTCTTGCCGGTCCCGGTCGCGCCGAGGAGCGTCTGGAAGCGGTTCCCCGCCGAGACCGAATCCGCCAGCGTGCCGATCGCCTCCGGCTGGTCACCGGTCGGCGAGTACGCGCTGTTGACCTCGAAGGCCGCCATCGGGCCATCGTAGCCAGGCGGCTCCGTGTCGCTGTACGCCGATTTCCCCCGTACACTCGAACGGCTTCTCGTCACACCATGGGTCGTCGTCTCAGCAGCTTTCTCCTCCCCGCGCTCGTCTGCGCCTGCCTTGCCGCGCCCGGACTCGCGCACGCCGCGCGGCCGAACATCGTGCTCGTCCTGACCGACGACCAGCGCTGGGACACGGTCGCGTCGGTCATGCCGACCGTGGAGAGCGAGCTGGGCGGCCACGGCGTCACGTTCACGAACGCGTTCGCCGTCAACCCGCTCTGCTGCCCGAGCCGCGCGACGATCCTCACCGGGCGCTACTCCCATTCGACCGGCGTGTACGGCAACGGGCCGCCCGTACGGCGGCGTGAGCTGGTTCGACGACTCCTCGACGATCGCGACGTGGCTCCACACGGCCGGATACCGCACCGGCTACATCGGCAAGTACCTGAACGGCTACGGCCGTTCGTGGGCGCCGCCGTCGATCAACCGCTGGTTCGTCCCGCCGGGCTGGGACCGGTGGTTCGGCTTCAACGGCGGCTACTACGGCTACGACGTCGAACTCGGACGGGTTCAACGTCCTCTTACGGCACGGACGAGACCGACTACTCCACCGACGTGTTCGCGCGCGAGGCGATCTCGAACTTCATGGACGCGACCGTCGGACGAGCCGTTCTTTCTCGTCTACGCGCCCGTATGCACCCCACGCGCCGGCCGATCCGCCCGCCCGCTACGACGGGCGCGTTCACGGGGATCCCTCCGTGGCGGCCGGCCTCCTTCGACGAGATGGACGTCTCCGACAAGCCGCGCTGGGTGCGCGACCGGCATGCGGTTCACGCGCAAGCAGCGTGGGCCGAATCGGACGAGTTCCGGCGCGACCAGCTCGCGTCGCAGATGGCCGTCGACGACGGCGTGGAAGCGATCCTCGCTCGCCTGCAAGGCGTCCGGCCGGCTCGCGAACACGATGATCGTGTTCCTCTCCGACAACGGCCTCCTCTGGGGCGAGCATCGCATCTGGAACCGCAAGAACGCGGCCTACGAGGAGTCGATCCGGATCCCGCTCATCATCCGCTACGACCCGCTCGTCGACGCGCCGCGCTCGAACGACGAGCTCGTGGGAAACGTCGATCTCGCCCCCACGTTCGCGGCGGTCGCGGGCATCCCGGCCCCGGGGGCGCAGGGGAAGAGCCTGCTGCCGTTGCTCACCGCTGCCGCCGGTGACCCGCCGCCGTGGCGCAAGCGGCTCGTGATCGAGCACCTCAAGGGCCAGCCCGGCACCGGGGACGACGTTCCCACGTACTGCGCCGTGCGCAGCGACCGGTTCAAGTACGTCGTCTATTCGACCCACGAGGAGGAGCTGTACGACCTGCTCGCCGACCCGGCGGAGCTCGACAATCGCGCCGCCGATCCCACGCTGCGCGCGACCAAGTTCGGGCTGCGCGCCGACGTGCACCGCCTCTGCAATCCGTCCCCGCCCGGGTTCGACCTGGCCTGGCTCTGCACGCTCGAGCCCGCGCCGGGCGCCACGTCGGTCACGGGGACGGCGGCCGCCGAGACGATCTGCGGACGCAAGGCGAGCGAGGTGCTCCAGGGCCGGGGCGGCAACGACGTGGTGCGCGGCGAGCGCGGAGACGACCGTGCTCTACGGAGGCGCGGGACCGGACAAGCTGATCGGCGGCGACGGCAGCGACCAGTCTCGACGGCGGGCCGAGCGACGACATCATCCTGGCGCGCGACGACCGCCGAGACCGGGTCGTCTGCGGCGCCGGGCTCGACCTCGTCCTCGCCGACAAGCGGGATCTCGTCACGCGCGACTGCGAGCAGGTGCGGCGCGGCTAGGAGGGCTCAGCCCCAGGGGAACTCGGGGGAGTGGCCGAGCTCGGCCGCGCGGTCGCCGCTCAACGCGAAGACGCGCACCTCATGGCCGGTTCCTTCCGCGGGCAGGACGCTCGCGGGCAGGTTGAAGCTGAACCCCGAGTCGTCGATCCCCTTGTGCCGCTCGGGCTCGAGAGTTCGGAAGGACTCGCCACTCGCAACGTAGACGAGCTTCCCGTCGGCGAAGACGGCGATCGCGTCGACCGGCCGGCCGCCCTTGTCGTCGACCGCCCAGCCCTTGAACATGTAACGGTCGGTGAGGAAGCTCGTGCGCGACCCTGCCGTGAATCTCCTCGGGGGCGAGTTGGAGCGTCTTCCCGTCGGCGCGCCGCACCGTGTTCCCGTCGAGGAAGAAGGACGGCGCCGCCGGGCCGATCCGCGAGAGTGCGCCGTCGGCGCCGACGACAAGGATGTCGACCTCGTTGTCTCCCGCCACGAGCGAGCTCTCCGGCACGAAGACGGCCAGGCGGGACTCGCCGCCGGCCGACTTGTAGACCTTCGTGGTCGCGACCACGCTCCCGTTCACGGCGACCGCCAGATCGGTTCCCTCGTCGACGCCGGAGACGCGACCTGTGACCCACGCGGGCGAGAGTTGCCCTGCCGGGTCGTAGTCGGCGAAGATCGCCCGGCCGTCGAGCTCGACGCTCGCCCGACCCGCGCTGCCGACGTTCAATGAGTCGAGCGGCTTGCCGACCAGGTCGCTCCTGGGCCCGGCGCGGTAGATCTGATCCCAGCCGCCCGTTCCGAACAGGCCGGTCCAGTGGGCCACCGCCGCGTCTCGCTCGGCGAGCAGCCGCGAGAGCGGCGCCTCGAACTTCGCGCCCGCCTTCCCCGCGATCCGCACGACGCCGTCCGCCTCCGGCTCGCCTTCGAGGAGCGAACGGCCGTCCATCGGTTCGAGAACGTCGATCCCGAGCAAGTCGGTGATCGTCGGCAGCACGTCGATCGTCCGCACGAACCCGTCCTGGACGCGACCCTCCTTCTGCTCCGGCAGCTTGATGAACAGCGGCACGAACGCGATGTCGTGCATCGTCTCGGCGGTCGCGTCTCTGCGCGGCAGCCCCGGCGTGAAGCTCACGCCGTGATCCGCCATCACGATCACGAGCGCGCGGTCGTAGAGCCCGGTCTTGTGCAGGCGGCGGAGGACGATCCCGAGCACCCGGTCGGTGTAGCCGACCTGGAGGAGGTAGCGCTCGTACCCCTGCTCGACGAGGAAGGGGTCGTCTGTCCACGTACGGTCTTCGACGCCGGGGATGATCCGGGTGTCCCCGACGTAGTGCTTGCCCGACGGCAGGTAGCGCCACGGGATGTGCGGGTTCTGCACGTGCATGTAGTGCAGGCTGCGCGGCCGCGACCCCGACATGGATCGCACCGATCCACAGATCGGCGCGCACTCGGCCGTGGCGACCTTGGCCCGGCCGTTCCCGGAGGCGACGTTCATGCCCGCGAAGTCCCGCCACGTCTGGTCCACCGGCGGGAAGGCCGAGCGCCAGCGAGTCCGGCAGGAGGACGTGGAGGTACACGAGGCCGGTGTCCGACGCGAGCGACGTCAGACGCTCGCCGACCGGCTCGTCATCGGTCGGCTTGCAGAGGGCGACGGGACAGAGATGCGTGAGCGACTCGTGGACGCGCAGGCGGTAGCCGTTGCCGAGCAGGCGTGAAGAGGTTCTGCCGGTGGTTCGCGTAGATCGGCAGCTCGTCCTGGTTGGGCAGCTTCCCGGTGAGCGCCGAGGGAACCGCGTGCTCGGTGAACGCGTGGACGGTCGTCGCCTGGCGGTAGAAGGTCGCGTCGCCCTCGAGCTCGGCAAAGTTGGGGAAGCGCTCGGCGTTCACGCGGCCGTCGGCGCCGAGGAGTCCGGCCGTGCTGAGCTCGTCGAACATGATGAACACGACGGGGATGTTCGAATGGACCGTCCCCGCCTGGATCGGCTTCTCGTCGACGCGAAGAAGCTCTGTGACCGGCGAGTGGAAGAGGAAGAGCGCGACGAAGATGAACGGCGCCGGCAGCAGGATCGTCAGGAACGACCGGACGGGCGCCACGCGAACGTAGGCGAAGGCGGCGGCGGCGCCCGCGAGACCGGCGACGATGACGAGCGACGTGCCCGAGTTCTCGGCGATGCGCTTCGCTCCCTGGAGCAGGATGAGCGCCGCAAGCCCGGCGATGAAGAGGACGTGGACGACCCACCAGACGCGCTCGCCGACGAACGCGGCCAGCCACTCGACCACCAGGAGCACGGCGGGCGGCACGAGCAGGATCCCGATCGCGAACACGAAGATGTCGAACGGCGTCGAGCCGCGCACCGCGAAGAACTCGGCGTTACGGGAGAAGAGGTAGTAGAGCGGCTGCGCGATCGCGAACGCCGACAGGACGACGATGTGGGCGGCGGGCGTCAGGAGCTTGCGCGGACGCACGCGCGGGCCGACCAGCCTGCGCAGCGCGCCTCCGCCCCCCGTCACCCCTGTGCCTTCCACGCTCGACATCTTGTCGCGGCCGCGTAGCGAGCGGGTCAAGGCTCGAGCTCGTCGCCGTAGGCGCGTCGGTAGACATCGCGCAATTCGAGCACGTCGTCAACGTACTCCTCCGTCTCGGGAAAGGCGATCCCTTCGTCCTTTTCGATCCACTCGTCCACGTTCGCCTGGCCCGCGTTGTAGGCGGCGAGCGCGAGCCGCTCGTCGTCGTACTTGCGCAGCAGCCGGCGGAGGTAGAACGAGCCGTAGCGCACGTTGATCTCCGGGTCGTAGAGATCCTCGACCACGAAGTCGTTGCCGCCCGTGTGGAGGGCGATCCCGCGCGCCGTGTCCGGGAGGAGCTGCATGAGCCCGATCGCGCCCGACGGCGACTCGGCGTCGGGGTCGAACTTGCTCTCGCGGTAGATGACCGCGGCGAGCAGAGCCGGGTCGAGGTCGTAGTTCTTCGCGTGCCCGACGACGATGTGCTCGTACGGCAGCGGGTAGCGCAGCTGCGCGTACCAGGCCGGCTTCGTCTTCTCGAGGTAGAGAACCGAGCCGGCGGCGAGCGCGAGGAGCGCGGCTACGGCGGCGACGATCTTCGTCATTCCCGTTCGGTCAGCCTGCGGATGACGTCGGACGCGGACGCGTCGAGGTGCTCGAGCGGCCCGGTGTTCTCGATCACGAAATCGGCGCGGGCGATCTTCTCCTCCTCGGGGATCAGCCGCTCCTCGCGGTCCGACACGGAGCGGCCCAGCCGCGCGGCGCGGATCTCCGGGGGCGCGGTCACGACCACGACCGCGTCGAACTGCCTGTCGCCGCCGACCTCGTAGAGCAGCGGCACCTCGGTGACGCAGACGGCGGGCGGATCGTCGAGCCGCGCCAGCTCCTCGCGCCAGTTGAGATACGTGCCGACGACCGGAGGATGGAGCAGCCCCTCGAGCCACTGCAGCGCCTCGCGGTCGTGGAAGACGCGCTCGGCCACGCGGGCGCGGACGATCTCGCCGTCGTCGTCGAGCACGGCGGGCCCGAGCCGCTCGACGATCGCGCTCTTGACCTCCTCGTTCTCGCGCAGCAGCCGGTGCACGATCTCGTCGCTCGAGATCGTCGCGGCCCCCTGCCGGGCGAACGCACGCAGCAACTCGCTCTTCCCCGCGCCGATCGCCCCTGTGATTGCGACTGCGACGGGGCGGCGCGACGATCTAGCTGGGATCGTCCTCGCCCTCGACGGGCTCGGCGACGGGCTCTTCGGCCGCAATCTCGGCCTCGACGACCGCTTCCGCTTCGGCTTCCACTTCGGCCTCCACGTCTGCCTCGGCCACCGCTTCGGCTTCCGCCTCGACCTCGGCTTCGAGCTCGGCCTCGACGACCGCTTCGGCTTCGGCTTCCACTTCGGCCTCCACGTCAGCTTCGGCCACGGCTTCGGCTTCCGCCTCGACCTCGGCTTCGAGCTCGGCCTCGACCTCCGCCTCGATCTCGGCGGGCCCTTCGGCCTCGGCCGTGGCGGGCTCGGCCGGCTGGTCGCCGTCGGTCTCGGTGGAGAAGACCGTCTCCTCGCCGCCCTCCTCGAGCCGCTTCAGCGAGAGTGAGAGGCGGCGGCGCTCGGCGTCCATCTCGATGATCTGCGCCTTGACGGTGTCGCCCTGGTTCACGATCTCACGCGGGTTCTCGACGTGGTGGTTCGCGAGCTCGGAGATGTGCACGAGGCCCTCGACGCCCGGGAGGATCTCGACGAAGGCGCCGAACGTGACCACCTTCGTCACGCGCCCCTCGACGACGTCGTTCTCGGAGTACGCGTCCACGACCTGCTGCCACGGATCGCTCTGGGTCTGCTTGAGCCCGAGCGAGATCCGCTGCCGTTCGCGGTCGATGTCGAGCACCTTGACCTCGACCTCCTGGCCGATGTCGAGCACCTCGGACGGATGGTTCACGTGGCTCCACGAAAGCTCGGAGATGTGGATGAGGCCGTCGATCCCGTCGAGGTCGACGAACGCGCCGAAGTCGACGATGTTCGAGATCGTGCCGGTGACGATGTCGCCGGGCGACAGCCGGTCGAGGATCGCCTGGCGGGCGTCCTTGCGCTCCTCCTCGAGCACGGCGCGCCGCGACAGCACCACGTTGTTGCGGCTGCGGTTGAGCTCGATCACCTTGGAGCGGAGCGTCTTGCCGAGGAACTCGTCCAGGTCCTGGACGCGGCGGATGTCCACGAGCGAGGCGGGCAGGAAGCCGCGCACGCCGAGGTCGAGGATGAGACCGCCCTTGACGACCTCGATCACGATGCCCTCGACGGGCTCGCCGGTTTCGGCGGCGGCCTCGATCCTCTTCCACGCCATCTCGAAGCGCGCGCGCTTCTTGGAGAGGATGAGCCGGCCCTCGGCGTCCTCCTTCGTCAGAACCAGCGCGTCGATCTGGTCGCCGACCGAGACCTCGTCCGCCGGATCCACCGAACGGCGGATCGAAAGCTCGGAGACGGGGATGACGCCCTCGGACTTGTAGCCGATGTCGACGAGCACCTCGTCCTTGTCCACCCGGACGACGGTGCCGCTCACGACCTCCCCTTCGTTGATGATCGGGAAGGTCGAGTCGTAATCCGGAATACGGTCACCATCCGGACCGATAATCCAGAAATCTTCCTCAGACTTTGTGTGGTCTGCTTCTATAACCATCTCGCTCTGCATCAGGTGAGCGGGGAAGTATAGCCGTGAAACCTTGAATCCACGCGACTTCCTCACTACTGCGGCCATCGGGCTCGTCCTGATCGTCGGAGGGCTCGCAATCGCCGACTCCGTTCGCGGCTGCGACCGCTCCAACCAGGCGGCGGCGCCGACGACCACGCAGGCGACGACGACCGTCGACACCACCGCCCAGGGCCAGCAGCTGGAAGCCCCCGAAGGCTGGCCCACAGGCGTGCTGGACGGGGTGCTCACGTTCGTGGACGCCGACTCGTGCCAACTGCGGAGGATCGGGCTGACCCCCGGACGCGAGCGGCCGATCCAGCCCTTCCAAACCGACTGCGAGGGCCTGTGGGCGCCCAAGGTCGGCGCCCGCGTCGCCTTCATCCCGCCGGTCGGCGAAGGCGCGGCGATCCGCATCGCGGACCTCGGCCAGAGCGACCGGGACTACGGCATCTACCCGATTCTCGACGACAGCGGCGCCATGTGGAGCTTCGACGCCCAGCGCGTCGCCTGGTGCGACGATCTGGAAACGGGGATCGAGCGCGAGATCCTCGGAGAAGCTCGGAACCTCAGCTTCTGTCCGCTGGCCTACACGCCGGACGGAGAGCTCGTCCACGCGGCGCGCGGAAGACCGGCTGGTGGCCGGAACGCGCACGGTGCTGACCGCGTCGGGGCCGATCGCGTTCGCCCAGTTCGGGGCCGACGGTTCGGCGGTCGTACGCGTCGAGCGGACGCTCGAGCGCTACGCCGGCGACGCGCCGCCCGTGTCCGTCCGCCTGCCCGGGTTCTGGGTCGGCGCCGATCCCATCGTCAGTCCCGACACGTGCCTGGCCGCGGTGCCGCTCGACGACGGGATCTCCGTGCTCTCTCTGTGCAGCTCCGACCCGAGGATCGAGTTCGACGGCTTCGCCGCGACCTGGTCTCCGGACGGACAGTGGCTCGCGATCGCCGAGCCGGACGCGATCGTCTTCCACCGGCTCGTGGGACCGGAGCAGACCCTCCGCTGGCCGGCGCACGCCGCCCAGCTCGCCTGGAGCGCAAGCTGACGTCGGCAGGTTCCGGCCACGCAACCCATTGAGCTCGCCCGGCGGTCCGGCTAGTCCTACAGTTGGGCCGTGGAGAAGCGCGGCTTCCTCACCTGGGCGGCGGTCGGACTCGTGGCCGTCGTCGCCTTGTTCGCGCTCGCCGACACGCTTCGTGACGCCGGCCGGTCCACGCGGGGTTCGGCCCGGCCTGCGGTCGATACCGACACGACCGCCCTGTCCGGCACGAACACCGTCCCGGAGCCGCCGCTCGAGGCGCCGCCGGGCTGGCAGGAGGGGCGTGCTCCCGGGCGTCCTCACGTTCATCGACGCGGGCAACTGCGCGATCCGCACGATCGGCCTCTCGGGCGGCCGCGAGCAGCCGGTGCCTCCGTTCGAGACCACCTGCGAGGGATTCTGGGCGCCGCCGGTCGGCTCCCGGCTCGCGTTCGTCTCGCCGTTCGAGAACGGCGGGACGATTCGGATCGTCGACCTGAACGGGGTTCGCGACGACCTCGGGACCTACATCGCGAGCGGCGATGTCCACTGGAGCGCCGACGGGCGGCGGGCGGCATGGTGCGCCGACCCGCGATCCGGTATCGGCATCGAATGGCAGATCGCCGGCGGGGCGCGAGAGATCCCGTTCTGTCCGGCCGCGTTTACCCCCACCGGCGAGCTGGCCCGGCGGCGTGGCGGTCAGGCCCCCGCGCAGGCGCGGACGACTCATCGTGGGCGACCGGATCGTGGCGCGGATGCCGGATCCGATCCTCTACGCGCAGTTCGGTCCCGAAGGCGCGGTTGCGACCGTCGACATCCGCGGCCGGGTCTATCGCTTCGGCAACGACCCCGTCCGCCTCGGCCCCGTGGTCGGTTGGAACGGATTGCGGCCGGTCTTCAGCCTCGATCTCTGCCTTGCGGCATTCCCGCGGCTGCTCGGCTTCACGGTGATCGAGCTCGGCTGTGACGGCGAGGTCGTGTACCACCGGGTTCCGGGAACCTCGGCCGCCTGGTCGCCCGACGGGCACTGGCTCGCCATCGCGGTGCCGGGCGAGATCCAATTCGTTCCCGTGCGCGCGACGGAGGCTACTCCCCCGCTCGTTTGGCCGGCCCGGGCGCTGGCGCTCGCCTGGCGCCCGAGCTGATGGATTCGAGCAGGTGGTTCACGCCGGTCGTTGTCGGCCTCGTGCTCGTAGTCGGGGGGCTCGCGCTCGCGGATTCCGTCCGGGGCTGCGAAACGGCGACCACGACGATCGAGGCGAGGCCGACGCAGCCCACGGAGCCGACGACCGCGCCGGCGGCGACGACGACCGAGACCGGCCCCACGCCGCAGGAGGAGGCGCCGGCGAACTGGCCGCAGGGCGAGCTCCACGGCGTCCTCACGTTCATCGCCGCCGACGACTGCCGGATCCGCACGATCGGCCTCGCCGGAGGCCGCGAACGGCCGCCGACGCGGTTCGTCACCAACTGCCTCGGCTTGTGGGCGCCGAAGGTCGGCTC
This sequence comes from uncultured Actinomycetes bacterium, assembly GCA_963724315.1. Taxonomy (GTDB): domain Bacteria; phylum Actinomycetota; class Thermoleophilia; order Gaiellales; family Gaiellaceae; genus CAVRUF01. The sequence goes on from CAVRUF010000010.1 coordinate 124,645, forward strand.
GCGGGTCGCGTTCGGCGAGCTGCCGGACGGGAGGTTCTTCCGGATCGCAGACCTCGGCCATCCGCGGCGCAGCTTCGGGGTGTATCCCGTCAGCGCCGAAACGTGGCCGATCTGGAGCCCGGACGGTCAGCGGCTCGCGTGGTGCGACTCGCCGGGCACGGGTGTCGAGCGCGAGATCCTCGGCCAGGGACGAGTGCTCTCGTTCTGCCCGGTCGCGTACACGCCGGACGGAGACCTCGCCCATGTCGAGGGCCGCCGGCTCGTCGTCGGCGACCGGACGCTCGTGCGGGCTCCCAAGCCCATCCTGTACGCGTCGATCGGCGCCGCCTGGGTCGGGTTGGTGCTGGAAGGCTTCGACGTCGTCCGATACGAACACGGCGAGCCGATCGCCCGCACCGGCCCGCTGCGGGGCCAGATCAGCGGTCCGCCCATCTTCAGCCCCGACGGCTGCGTCGTGGCGGTTCCCCTCTTTTCGCACGTCGGCCTGATCAGGCTCTGCGCCGGCGACGTCACGTACGACGAGGTGCCGGGCACGGAGGCCTCGTTCTCGCCGGACGGCCGCTCGCTCGCCGTCAACGGCCTCGAGGGCATCACGTTCTACTCGAGCGCTCGAGGACGAGCCCGCCGTCGAGGCGGTCTGGCCCGTGCGGGCCGCGCAACTCGCCTGGCGCGCGGCTAGCTCTTCGCCTCGGCCCAGTCGTCGCCGACGCCGACGTCGACGCCGAGCGGCGGGTCGAGCGGGTACGCGGCCGCCATCTCCTCCCTGAGGATCGCCTTCGCCGCCGAGACCTCGACCTCGGGCGCCTCGACCAGCAGCTCGTCGTGCACCTGGAGGACGAGCCGCGCGGCCCGGCCCTCGTCGCGCAGCCGCCGGTGGATCGAGACCATCGCCTTCTTGATCACGTCCGCGGCCGTCCCCTGCATGACCGAGTTCACGGCGAGCCGCTCGCCGAGCGAGTGCGTCTGGCGGTTCTGCGCCTTCAGCTCCGGGATCGGGCGGCGCCGGCCGAAGAGCGTCGTCACGTAGCCGTCGCGCGTCGCCTGCTCCACGGTGCGCGCGATGAAGTCCTGCACGTGCGGGAAGCGCGCCAGGTACGTGTCGATGTAGGCCTGCGCCTCCTCGCGCGGGATCTCGAGGTTCTCCGAGAGCCCGTAGGACGAGATGCCGTAGATGATCCCGAAGTTGACCATCTTGGCCACGTTGCGCTGGTCCTTCGTCAGCTCGGCCTGCGGGATCCCGAGCACCTCGGACGCCGTGGCCGCGTGCACGTCCTCCCCGCGCTCGAACGCCTCGCGCAGCTTCGACTCCCCGGACACGTGCGCCAGGATGCGCAGCTCGACCTGGGAGTAGTCGGCCGACACGAGCCGGTGCCCGGGCTCGGCGATGAACGCGCTGCGGATCTCGCGCCCGAGCTCGGTCCGGATCGGGATCGCCTGGAGGTTCGGGTTCGTCGTGGAGAGCCGCCCGGTCGACGCGACCGCCTGGTTGAAGGTCGTGTGCAGCCGGCCGTCCTCCGGCGAGATCAGCTCGGGGAGCGGACCGAGGTACGTGTTCAGGAGCTTCGAGTACTCGCGCCACTCCTCGATCACCGGCACGATCTCGTGCTCGTCGCGGATCGCGCGGAGCACCTTCGCGTCGGTCGAGTAGCCGGTCTTGCCCTTGCGGCCCGCGGTGAGGCCGAGCTGCTCGAAGAGGACGCGCGCGACCTGCTGCGTCGAGCCGAGCATGAACTCCTCCCCGGCCAGCTCGTGGGCGCGGGCCTCGAGCTCCTCGACGCGGTCGGCCAGGCGCGCGGTGATCTCGCCCATGCGGTACGTGTCGATCTTGACGCCCGCGTCCTCCATCGCGGCGAGCACGCGGGTGAGCGGCAGCTCGATCTCGCGGTAGAGCGGCTCCATCCCGCGCTCGGCGACCCGGGCGCGCATCGGGCCCGCGAGGCGCAGCGTGGCCGCGGCGTGGCGGACGAGCGCGGAGGTCTCCTCGTCGGTCGCGGGCTCGGGCTGGAGCTCGACGCCGTACTCGGCGGCGAGGTCGTCGAGCGCGTAGGTCGCACGGCCGGGCTCGATCAGGTACGCGAGGAGCAGCGTGTCGTCGGTCGCCTCGATTCGCGCCGCCTTCGCATCGTGAACGGTGACGCGTACGCCGTCGCCGAGCGCGACCGGCGCCGGGACGATCGCGACCGAGCCGTCGGGCAGGGCCAGCGCGGCCCGGCCGTCCTCCGCGGCCAGCGCGATCTCGCCGTCGGCGGCCGGCGCGACGAGCTCCTCCCGCCAGGGAACCGCGACGCCCTCGACGGGGACGGCCTCGGCGGCGGGCAGCGCCTCGTCGATCACGTCGATGCGGTTCAAGAGGCCGCGGAACTCGAAGCGCCGGAAGATCTCCTTGAGCTGCGAGCGGTCCGGCGGGGAGAGCACGAGCGCGGCCGGGTCGGCGTCGAGCTCGAGGTCGCGGCGCATGGTCGCGAGCACCTTCGACGCGCGCGCCTGGTCGGCGTGCTCCTCCAGGTTCTTGCGGCGCGCGGGCGACAGCTCGTCGGTGTGGGCGAGCACCGCCTCGAGCGAGCCGTACTGCGCGAGGAGCTGGCCGGCGGTCTTGTCGCCGATCCCGGGGACGCCGGGGATGTTGTCCGAGGTGTCCCCCTTGAGCCCGATGAAGTCGGGGATGAGCTCCGGCCCGATGCCGTAGCGCAGCTCGATCCGCTCGGGCGTGTAGACCTGGACGTCCGCAACCCCGCGCGGGGTCATCATCAGCGTGACGTTGTCCGAGACGAGCTGGAACGCGTCGCGGTCGGTCGAGACGACCGTCGTCTTCACCCCGGCCTCGTCGGCGCGGGTCGCGAGCGTGGCGATGACGTCGTCCGCCTCCCAGCCCTCGAACTCGAGGTTCGGTGTAGCCGAACGCCTCGACGATCGGGCGGAAATGCGGGAACTGCTCGCCGCAGGAGGTCGGGCATCGGCTTGCGGTCGATCTTGTACTCGGGCGCCAGCTCCTTGCGGTGCACCGGCCGGGTGTCCCAGGCGACGGCGACGCCCTTCGGCTTGTAGTCCGACAGGAGCTTGAAGAGCATGTTCGTGAACCCGAGCAGCGCGTTCGTCGGGAAGCCCTCGCTCGTGACGAGCTCCTCGGGCAGCGCGAAGAACGCCCGGTACGCGAGGTTGTTGCCGTCCACGAGGAAGAGCTCGGAGTCGCGCGCGGGCGCGTCGTTCAGGTCCAGCTCGGCCCCGGTGAGCGTCTTCGGCGACACACCGGAACCTTAGAGCGCGCGGGAGGAGCTAGTCCTCGCCGAGGTACGTCTTGCGGACCTGCTCGTTGTCGCGGAGCAGCTTCGCGTCGTCCGAGAGGGCGACGTGCCCGGTCTCGAGCACGTAGCCGCGGTTCGCGACGTCGAGCGCCATGAGGGCGTTCTGCTCGACGAGCAGGATCGGCGTTCCCTGCGAGTTGATCTCCACGATGATCTCGAAGATCTTCTCGACGAAGATCGGGGCGAGGCCCATCGACGGCTCGTCGAGGAGCAGGAGCTTCGGGCGCGCCATGAGCGCCCGGCCCATCGCGAGCATCTGCTGCTCGCCGCCCGAGAGCGTCCCGGCCTTCTGCGTCCGCCGCTCGTGGAGCCGCGGGAAGAGCTGAAACACACGGTCGACGTCCTCCTGGATCTCGGTCTTCGGCGCGTCGCTGCGCTGGTAGGCGCCCATCTCCAGGTTCTCGAACACGCTCATGCGCGTGAAGACGTGCCGGCCCTCCGGCGACTGCGAGATGCCGAGGTTGACGATGTCGTGCGGCGGGGTCGACGTGATGTCCTCGCCCTGGAACATGATCGACCCCTCGCGGGGGTGGTTGAGCCCGTTGATCGACCTCAGCGTCGTCGACTTGCCGGCGCCGTTCGAGCCGATGAGCGTCACGACCTCGCCCTCGCGCACCTCGAGCGAGACGCCCTTGAGCGCCTGGATCGTCCCGTAGTAGACGTGGATGTCGTCCAGCTTGAGGATGACCTTCTTGCCGTCGGACCCCGCCGGAATCGCGGCCGGGGTGGCAGGACGGCGCCGCCTCCCCCTCGTCGCGGCGCCGCCAGCGGAGGATCGGGGCGGCGGCGAAGGTGCCGACCAACAGCCCGGCCAGCGCGACGACGAGCCCCTCGGGCATCGGGAGGATCCGCAGCCGTCCGTCGGACTCGCCCGCGATGAGCCAGTAGACGAACGTCGCCGCTCCGCCGACCAGGAGCCCGACCACGACGGCAATGAGCCGGAAGGGGGCAAGGTAGGCGTGAGCCCCGTACGCGCCCGCCGCGAGACCGATCAGGCCGAGAAGAAGGCCCCAGGGAACGAGGCTGTCGGGCCTGCTGCCGCCGTCGCCGGCTAGCACCCAGTAGCCGAAGAACACCAGCATGCCGATGACGAAGCCGAATACGATCGCCTCGGCCCACGGCATCCGCTCCGCGGCGCCGGCGGCGCGGGTCTCGGGCTTCGCGCTCACTCCGTCGCTCCCGCGCCGAGGTACGCGGTGATCACGCGCTCGTCCTTCTGGACGTCCTTCGGCGCGCCCTCGGCGATCTTCTCGCCGTAGTCGAGCACCGTGACGCGGTCGGAGATGCCCATGACGACGCGCATGTCGTGCTCGATGAGGAGGATGGTGATCTTCTCCTCGGCCCGCAGCTTCGCGACGAAGTCGGTGAAGCTGGCCGTCTCCTCCGGGTTCATGCCGGCGGTCGGCTCGTCGAGCAGCAGGAGCTTCGGATCGGTCGCGAGCGCGCGCGCCACCTCGAGCCGCCGCTGGTCGCCGTAGGAGAGATTCTTCGCGTACTCGTTGTCGACCCGCTTGAGGCCCGAGTAGGCGAGCAGCTCGCGGGCGCGAACGAGCGCCTCCTGCTCTTCTCGGCGCAGCCCCGGCGTGCGGAAGATCGAGCGCCAGACGCCTCCCTTGATGCGGCTGTGCATCGCGACGAGCACGTTCTCGACCGAGGTCATGTTGTGGAAGAGCCGGATGTTTTGGAACGTGCGCGCCATGCCCATCGCCGTCACCTTGTGCGGCGGAAGCCCGGACACGAGCTGGCCCTGGAAGACCACGCCCCCCGACGTCGGCTTGTAGACGCCGGTGAGGATGTTGAAGAACGTCGTCTTCCCCGCGCCGTTCGGGCCGATCAGGCTCACGATCGCCCCCTGCGGGATCACGAAGTCCACGTCGTTCACCGCGATGAGCCCGCCGAACTCCTTCCGGACTTTGATCGCTTCGAGGATGTTTCCGTTTTCGGCCATGGGTTCTAGGTGCTCGCGTCGTAGAGGCTCGCGGTTCCCTCACCCTCGTCGAACTCCGCCTTGCGGCGGCCGCTGGGAATGAGGCCTTCGGGACGGAACAGCATCATGATCACGAGCAGCCCGCCGAGGATGCCGAACTTGTACTTCGGGATGTTCACGACGTAGTCGGACCCGGCGGCGTCGATGCTGCTGTTGATCCAGTCGCCGATCTTCGTCAGTCCGACCTGGTTCAGCCAGGAGATCAGGCAGGCGCCAACGATCACGCCCCAGATGTTCCCCATCCCGCCGACGATGACCATGACGAGCACGATGATCGAGATCTGGAACGAGAAGCTCGTGGGGAAGATCCCGTTGATGAACGAGCCGTAGAGCGCGCCGGCGAAGCCGCCGAAGATGGCGCCGATCGCGTACGCCCAAAGCTTCGTCCGCATGAGCGGGACGCCCATGGCCGAGGCCGCGATCTCGTCCTCGCGGACGGCGATCCAGGCGCGCCCCATCTTGGAGTCGCGCAGGCGCAGGTTCACGAAGATCGTGATCAGGGTCATGATCAGGATCGTCCAGAACCAGGGCTTGAGCTCGCTCGGCAGCGACGTGTAGCGGTCCGGCAGGAAGCCGCTCGTCGAGTCGCTCAGGCTCTGGCCGAACCCGGGCCGGTCGAGCTGCGTGATCCCGCGGACGCCGTTCGTCAGGTTCTCGGTTTGGAAGTCGAGGAACGGCGGGCTGCCCTGCAGACCCTGCGGGACCGGGAACGCGTCGCCGTTGCGGAAGACGTCAGGGATGATCTCGCCGAAGCCGAGCGTCACGATCGCGAGGTAGTCGCCGCGCAGCCGCAGGGTCGGCCAGCCGATGATGATGCCGGCGATCGCACAGACGATCCCGGCCATGACCATGACCACCCAGAAGCTCAGGTGGATCCCCGGTACCTCCGCGACCGCTGTGTCGAGGAAGTGGACGTTGCGGTTGTTGAAGAGCCCCGAGCCGAACCAGCCGAGCGTGTAGGCGCCGAGGGCGAAGAAGGCCACGTACCCGAGATCGAGCAGGCCCGCGTAGCCGACCACGATGTTGAGGCCGAGCGCGAGCATGACGTAGACCGCCATGACGAAGAGCGTGTCGCTCGTGATTCCCATGTGCGTGACGAAGAGCCAGTCGAGCGGCGAGCTGAAGCCGAACACGCTGTCCCCCTGCGCCCAGTACGGGAACGAGAAGGCCAGCAAGACCGCGCCGATCGCGATGAACATGGTCTTGTGGCTGTGACGCCTGCGCCGCTTGGGCGGATCGCTCCGCGGGGCGCTGCCGAAGGTGGACGCCTGGCTCACTGACCCTCCGGCACTTGCTCGCCGAGGATGCCCGACGGCCTGAAGACCAGGATCAGGATCAGGATCGAGAAGATGATCGTGGTCGTCCAGCGCGCGTCCCCGAAGCCCTCGTTGTAGGCGGCGATGAGCCCGAGGAGGACCCCGCCGAGCACGGCGCCCGTCAGGTTCCCGATGCCGCCGAGGACGGCCGCGGTGAACGCGTAGAGCCCGAGCCGGAACCCGGTGTCGAACTTCGACACGCCGACGTAGAGCGCGTAGATCGCGCCGGCCGCTCCGGCCAGCGCGCCGCCGAGCGCGAACGTGAACGAGATCGTCCGGTCGACGTTGATTCCCATCATCGCCGAGGCGTCACGGTCCTGAGCGGTGGCGCGCATCGCCTTGCCGGAGCGCGTGCTGCGCACGAGGTACGTGAGCACGATCAGGAGCGGAATCGTGATCGCGACCACGATGAACTCCTTCCACGAGTAGCTCGCGTCGCCCCACGTGAAAATTGTCCCCTTGGGGAGGATGTCCGGCGTCGGCTGCGGTCCGGCGTCCTTCCAGACGAGTCCGACGTCCTGGAGGATGAACGAGAAACCGATCGCCGTGATGAGCGGCGCAAGCCGCGGCTGGTTTCGGAGCGGTTTGTAGCCGATCCGTTCGATCGAGACGTTGATGATCATGCAGAAGATCATCGAAAGGAGGATGCAGCAGAAGATCGTCCAGGCCCGCTGGCCCGACGAGGACGCGGCGGTGGCCGTCGTCCCGAGCGGAATCGCGAAGATGACCGTCAGCGGAAAGAGCGGAATCTGGAAGGTGCCCGCGGTGACGATCGACTGGGTCTGGAACGTCCCCAGCATGAAGTTGTCGCCGTGGGCGAAGTTGATGAGCTCGATGATTCCGTAGACGAGCGTGTAGCCCAGCGCCACGAGCGCGTAGATCGAGCCGTTCGTGAAGCCGATCAGGCTGACCTCGAGGAAGCGCGAGGGATTGTCGATCGCCTCGCCGATCAGCCAGTAGCCGACCCCGGCGACGAGCGCCGCGCCGAACGCCCAGAGCACCAACTGCGAGGTCGGCGGCAGCCGCCGAGTCGGAAGCTCGTGGGTGACGGTAGTTGTCATGTGAGGGGGTTATGCGAATGGAGAGGCCGGCGAACCGGCCTCTCCATTCGTTCTATCCGTCTTCGCTTACTCGCCGAGCTGCTGTGCCTCGACGAACGTCCACTTGCCACCCTCAGCCTTGAAGATGGAGATGAGGCCGTTCTGAGGGTCACCTTGGTCGTTGAAGGACATCGGACCGACGATGCCGTCCGTGATGTCAGTCTCGAACAGCTTCGCCACGACGTCCTCACGCGTGCCGTCAGAGCGGCCGATCGCGTCGACGAGAACCTGCGCAGCCGCGGCGCCGTAGGCCGTGTAGACCTCCGGGTCGCCGTACTCGGCCGTGTAGGCCTCGAGGAACGACGCGCCTGCACCCGTGAGATCCTCCGGGTTCAGGACGGGAGCGCTCCCGTACAGGCCCTCGACGACATCCGCGCCGGCTTCCTCGAAGAGGGAGTCGACCACGAAACCGTCGGAGACCACCATCGGGACTTCCTCGTTGTTACCGACAACCTCGACCTTGTCCTTGACGACCTGGCCGCCGTTGAAGTCCGAGATGCCGCCGATGAAGACGCCGTTGGCGCCGGAGTCCTTCACCTGCGTCATGAGCGCCTTGTAGTTCTGCGCGGCTGCATCCCAGCCGGTGTGACCGACGACCTCGAGCCCCGCGTCGGGAGCGGCGATCTCGAATGCGTCGGCAACGCCCTTACCGTAGGCGTCCTTGTCGTCCAGGATGTAGACCTTCGTGACGCCCAGGGTCGCCATGTACGTGGCGTCGATCTGGCCCTGGAAGTCGTCCGAGGCAACGACGCGCGTGTAGTTGCGCGTGCCGCTCGGGTAGTACTTGTCCGGCTCGCCCGGCTCGGAGCCGGGGCCCTCGTGCGTCAGGCCGACGGCCGTGTTGGCCGGGCTGACGTACGCGAGGGAAGCCTCGTTCGCGATCGGTACCTCGATCTTCGCGCAACCGGAGTTGAACGTTCCGATCACACCGAGAATCGTCTCGTCCTCGACGTAGTTCCGCGCGTTCGCGGCGCACGTCGCCTCGTCCCACGCGCCCTTGGCGGCGGTGGAGTCGTCGAACGACTCGTACTCGATCGTGAAATTGCCTGCCGTGTTGTCGATCTGCGACAGATAGAGCTTGATGGCGTTGACCATCGTCTCGGTCTGACCCGCCGACGAGCCCTGCAAGGGCAGGTCGGACACGATCTTCGCCGTCTGCGGCGCAGCGGCAGTCGTCCCGCCGCCCGTAGCCGCACCTGTGCTCTCGTTGTCGTCACCGCCGCAAGCGGTCGCCATGAAAGCAAACGCGCCGACCAGCAACACGAGCACCGCCATAACAGTCCTTCTCTTCACTGCGCCTCCTCATTCGCCCGACATTTGCTCGGCGCTGCACCTGGCGAGCACCGCCCTGGAAGGGGTATCCGAGCGGGACCCGAACTCACGCCAGGCTGAACCGCTCCTTGTGGGTGGACGATTATGACGCCGCAACGGACGTGCAGCAAGCCCGTCCGGTTACGATTGCCATGTCGCCGCGCCGAAGTGGCGGAACTGGAAGACGCGCTGGACTCAAAATCCAGTGGGGCTTGGCCCCGTGCGGGTTCGATTCCCGCCTTCGGCATTGGTACTCCCCTCACTACAGCTCCCGAGACGTTTGACGGAGAAGACGAGGAACCCTTGCCGAAGTTAGAGATCAAGTGACCGACCGCGTCGGAGTCCTCACCGGAGGGGGCGACTGCCCCGGCCTGAACGCGGTCATCCGCGCCGTGACCCGACGTTCGCTCGGCCGCGGCGCCGAGGTCTTGGGCGTCCGCGCGGGCTGGCGCGGCCTCGTCGAGGGGACGTTCATGGAGCTCGGCCCGCGCGAGATCTCCGGGATCCTCCCCCGCGGCGGCACGATCATCGGCACCTCGCGGACGAATCCGTACAAGACGGACGGAGGCCCCGAGGCGGTGCTCCGGCACTTCGCCGACGCCGGCCTGACCGCGCTCGTCGCGGTCGGCGGCGAGGACACGCTCGGCGTCGCGGCGCGCCTCTACGCCGAGCACGACTTCCCGGTCGTCGGCGTTCCGAAGACGATCGACAACGACCTCTCGGCGACCGACTACACGTTCGGATTCGACACGGCGGTCACGGTCGCGACCGAGGCGATCGACCGGCTGCACACGACCGCGGAGTCCCACAACCGCGTCATGGTCGTCGAGGTCATGGGCCGCCACACCGGCTGGATCGCCGTCATGAGCGGGATCGCCGGCGGCGCCGACGTGATCCTCATCCCCGAGCAGCCGATGACGGTCGAGGAGTGCTGCGAGGAGATCCGGAAACGGCACAACCGCGGCAAGGACTTCTCGATCGTCGTCGTGAGCGAGGGCTACGAGCTCACGTACGCCTCCGGCGAGCGGCGGCAGGTGACGCAGGAGGGCGGCGACGAGTTCGGCCACGTCCGCCTGGGCGGCGTCGGCGACCAGCTCGCGGTCGAGATCGAGGAGCGCACCGGCTACGAGACGCGCGTGACCGTTCTCGGCCACGTCCAGCGGGGCGGAACGCCGACGGCGCGCGACCGCGTGCTCGCGACCCGTTTCGGTCTCAAGGCCGCCGATCTCGTGCAGGAGCGACACTTCGGAACGATGGCCTCGCTCCAGGGAGACACGATCGTGGCGGTTCCGCTGGCCGACGCGGTCGCGGAGCTCAAGTCGGTTCCCCCGGACTGGTACGACGTCGCGCGGGCATTCTTCGGCTAGATGCGGAAGCCGATCGCGCTCGTCCTGGTGCTGTTCGCCGTGCTCGGCGGTGCGACCGCGTGCGGCGACGAACCCGATCCGGGGGTCGAGGCCTACAACGCCTACCGCGAGCTCGAGGACGCTCGTACCGACGCCGAGTCTCAGCTGCGCCAGGCGATCTCCGACATCAACGACTCCGCCGTCGCCGAGGATCGCGAGGCCGTACTCGCTGCTGCGCAGGACGGCCTCGACGCGGTGAAGGCGATCGACAGCGCGCTCGAGGCGGAGATCGAAGCCGCCCGCGAGCTGGGCACGATCTCGAAGATCGCCGGCGACGCCAAGGATCTCGAGAACGGCCTCGTCGAATCTCAGAAGAGCCTCGACTACTTCAGGCGGATGCTCAACATCGCGCTCGACGATCCGTTCCTCGAGGACAAGGCGAACCGGGCCAAGGTCGGCAAGCTCGCGGTCAGCGGCGCGGAGAGCGCGTCGAAGGGCGAGCTGGCCGTGCGCAAGGCCGACCGGAACATCGCGCTGGCGCTCGGCCTCAAGCCGCGGCATCGACCAGATGCTCGACAACCCGGTCGGGCCCACCACGTCGACGCCGACGACGACGGACTAGTCGACGTAGACCCAGGCGCCGTCGCGGGCCTGGAAGAGCGGGACCGGCGCGTCGACGCGGTCGCCGTTTTGGTCGAACGAGGTCGGGCCGAGGATTCCCTCCTCGAATCGTGTCTCGAGCAGCTTCGCGGCGACGTCGGCGCGCGTTCCGTCCGAGCGCCCGATCGCGTCGACGAGCACCTCGACCGCCGCGGCCGCGTACGGCGCGAACCTCGTCGGCGGCTCGCCGTACTTCTCGGCGTAGTCCGCGGCGAACACCTTGCCCGGGCCCGTGAGGCCGTCCAGCCTGACGGTCGACGACGTCGCGTAGGCGCCCTCGACGTTGGCCGCGCCCGCGTCGTCGAAGAGCTCGTCCACGAAGAAGCCGTCGGAGACCACGAGCTTCACCGCCTCGTTGTCACCGACCTCGGTCACCTTGTCCCGGATGAGGGCCGCGCCGCCGTCGTCGGAGACGCCGCCCAGGTAGATCCCGTCGGCGCCCGAGGCCTTCACGCGCTCCATCAGCCCGAGGTAGTCGGCTCCGGCCGGCTTCGGACGCCAGCTCAGCCGGCAGACGAGTTGCGAGCCTGAGCTCCCCGGCCGCCTCCGTGAACGCGTCGGCGACAGTCTTGCCGTACGCGCTGCCATCGTCGAGGACGCAGACCTTGGTCACGTCGAGCGCGGCCATCGCCACGGCGCCCGCCCGGCCCTGCGCCGACGTCGGTCGGGAACGAGCCGGGCGTAGTCGCGCACGCCGCCCGGGTAGTAGACGGCGGGCTCGCCCTTCTCGTTGTTCGGCGCCTCGCGGGTCAGGCCGTCGTACGAGTTGGACGGGCTGACCATCGGCGAGCGTCTGCTTGCGGAGCCCCGTCAGCATCACCTTGGCGCAGTCGGATCCGTACGGCCCGACGACGCCGACGATCTCCTCGTCCTTGCGGAGCTCGTTGGCGGCGACCACACAGCCGGGGTCGTTCCACGGCGCCTTTTTTTGCCACCAGGACGTGTCGCGCGACTCGTACTCGATCGCGGTGTCGCCGACGCGGTGGTCGATCTGGTCGAGGTAGAGCTCGATCGCGCTGCACCATCGAGGCGGTCTCTTCGGCCGACGCGCCCTCGAGCGGCAGCTCGGAGACGATCTTGACCGTCGACGTCGGCGGCGGCGGGGGCTCGGCCGCGGCGCTCGTCGTCCCCGGCGCGTCGCTCCCCGAGCTGCAGCCGGCCAGCGCAAGCGCGGCCAGAACCACCGCCGCGCCGATCCGTCGCTGCATCCGCCTCCTCCGGTCTCCATCAGAGGACGCCCGCCGGTGGGAGAAGTTGGCTACGCGCGCCCGGTCAGCTCGGCCAGCGTCGCCGCGAACTCCGGGCCGAGGAGATCGCCGGAGACGAGAATCGCGTCGACTCCGGCCCGCTCCAGCGCAACTACTTGCTCACGCGCGCCCACGCGCGCATCGGAGATCACGAGCTTGCCGGCCGGGACGTCGGCGAGCAGGTCGAGCGTTCGCTCGAAGTGCTCTTCCTCCTCGTCGCGCTCCCGCTCGGAGAGCAGGAGGATGTCCGGGTCGACGTGCTCGAGAACCGCCTCGAGCGCCTCCTCGTTCGCCACGTCGACGACGCAGTCGAGGCCAAGCTCCCGTGCGCGGTCGTACCCGTCGGGCAGCGTCTCGTCGGAGGCGAGCACGCAGGCGTCGGCGCCCGCCTCGGCCACGCCTTCGAGGCCGGTCCGCGCCAGCACCGGGAGCGACGTCGCGCCGCGCGGCGCGGGCCACGTCGGCCTCGGCGACCGCAACCGCCTCGGCGCCCGATTCCTCCGCAAGCGCGGCCTGCTCCTCGACCGCGCCGGTGAGCATGGGAATGACCGAGATGCCGTCGCCCTCGGAGATCGCTTGGCGGAAACGGCTCATACGCCGATCGGGTGCCAGACCGTCTTCATCTCGAGGAACGCCGCCACATGCCACGGCGATTGTCCCTGGCCGTCACGGACGACGCGTTTCACGTTGTCCGCCGCGAGTCGCTCGAGCTCGGTCGTGTCGCCGGTGGCGCCGGCCAGGTCGAGCGCGTTCACGTCGAGGTGGCCGGCCAGCACGGGAGTCAGCTCCTCCTTGCGGCCGGTGAGGATGTTGACGACGCCCGCGGGGATGTCCGAGGTCGCGAGCACCTCGGCGAGCGAGGCCGCGGCGAGCGGATGGGACTCGGATGCGATCACGACGGCGGTGTTGCCGCCGGCGAGCACCGGCGCCAGGCGCGAGACCAGGCCGTCGAGCGGCGGCTCCTCCGGAGCGACCACGCCGACGACGCCGACCGGCTCCGGCACGGTGAAGTTGAAGTACGGGCCTGCGACGGGGTTGGAGGCACCGAGCACCTGCGCGAGCTTGTCCGCCCAGCCCGCGTACCAAACCCAGCGATCGATCGCCGCCCCGGCGTCCTCGTCCCCGGAGAGCTCGGCGAACTCGGCGCGGCGGCCCTCGAGCATCTCGGCCACGCGGTAGAGCACCTGGCCGCGGTTGTACGCCGTCGCGCCCGCCCAGCCGGGAAGCGCGCCGCGGGCGACCCGCACGGCGTCGCGGAGATCCTTGCGGGAGCCGAGCGCGACGTTTGCGCCCTCGACCTCGTAGGTGCGGCCGGACTCGGAGCGCACGAACGCGCCGCCGACGAAGAGCTTCGCGGTCTTGGCTACGGGCAGCCGGTCACTCATCGTCGAACCTCAGGTACGGCTCGAGCCCGTGCCGTCCGCCCTCGCGGCCGAAGCCGGACTCCTTGTAGCCGCCGAACGGCGACGACGGGTCGAAGCGGTTGAAGGTGTTCGCCCACACGACCCCGGCGCGCAGTCGCTGCGCCATCCAGAGGATGCGCGAGCCCTTCTCCGTCCAGACCCCGGCCGAGAGGCCGAAGGCGGTGTTGTTCGCCTTCTCGACCGCCTCGTCGGGCGTGCGGAAGGTGAGCACCGAGAGGACCGGGCCCGAAGATCTCCTCCTGCGCGATCCGGTAGCTCTGCGCGACCTCGGTGAACACGGTCGGCGGGAACCACCAGCCCTTCTCCGGGAGGACGCACGGCGGCTGGTAGATCTGCGCGCCCTCCTCCTCCCCGCTTTGCACGAGCGCCTTGATCCGCTCGAGCTGCTCCTTCGAGTTGATCGCGCCGACGTCGGTGTTCTTGTCCAGCGGATCGCCGACGCGCAGCGTGCCCATGCGGCGCTTCAGCTTCGCGACGACCTCGTCGGCGACCGACTCCTGCACGAGGAGCCGCGAGCCCGCGCAGCACACGTGGCCCTGGTTGAAGTAGATCCCGTTGACGATCCCCTCGACCGCCTGGTCGAGCGCGGCGTCGTCGAAGATGATGTTCGCCGCCTTGCCGCCGAGCTCGAGCGTCAGCTTCTTGCCGGTGCCCGCGATCGCGCGCTGGATCTCCTTGCCCACCTCGGTCGAGCCCGTGAAGGCGACCTTGTCCACGTCGGGGTGCTTGACGAGCTCGGCGCCCGCGCGGCCGTCGCCGGTGATCACGTTGACGACGCCCGGCGGCAGCCCGGCCTGGCGGAGCACGTCGCAGAAGAGGAGCGCCGTCAGCGGCGTCGTCTCGGCCGGCTTCAGCACGACCGTGTTCCCGGCGGCCAGGGCCGGCGCGATCTTCCACGAGAGCATGAGGAGCGGGAAGTTCCAGGGGATCACCTGCGCGGCGACCCCGACCGGCTTCGGCGTCCGGTTCGGGAACGCGTACTCGAGCTTGTCCGCCCAGCCGGCGTAGTAGAAGAAGTGCGCCGCGGCGAGCGGAAGGTCGACGTCGCGGGACTCCTTGATCGGCTTGCCGCCGTCGAGCGACTCGAGCACCGCGAACTCGCGCGAGCGCTCCTGCAGGAGGCGCGCGATGCGGTAGAGGTACTTGGCCCGCTCGGTCGGGGCCAACTCGGACCAGCCGTTCGCGAACGCGTCTCTGGCGGCCGCGACCGCTATCCCGACGTCCTCGGCGCCCGCGTAGGCGACCTCGGCCAGCGGCTCCTCGGTCGCCGGGCTGATCGTCGGGTGGAGCTCCTTCGAGAGCGGCTCGACCCAGTCGCCGCCGACGAAGAGCCCGTAGCGCGGCTCGAGCTGCACGATCTCGCGCGACTCGGGCGCCGGGGCGTAGTCGAAGGACGACGGAACCGGCGAGCGGTCCTTGCGCTTCGCGACCTCGCTCACGACGGCCATGGTACCCCCCGGCGGTCGGCGTCCTTGTCCACGGGCCCTTCTGGTCGTACCGTCCCCCGTGGTGCGACTTCTGCGACGCGATGGGCGCGATGGCTTGCTCAGGCTTCTCCCGGCGGAATCGGTCGGGGCGGAGATCGGCGTCTGGCGGGGCGACTTCTCGGCCCGAATCCTGCGCAGCGTGCGGCCCGCGAGACTTCATCTGATCGATCCCTGGAGCTTCACGAGCGACGAGGCCCACCGCGAGGCGTGGTACGGAGGCCGGAGCGCAGCCGACCAGGCGGCGATGGACGACATCCACGACAAGGTCGTGCAGCGCTTTCGGAAGGAGACCGGCCGCGGGCATCGTCCACGTGCATCGCTGCCCCTCGGCGGAGGCCGCGGCCCTCTTTCCGGACGACTATTTCGACTGGATCTACGTCGACGGCGATCACGTCTACGAGGCCGTCCGCGCCGACCTCGAGCTCTTCGATCCCAAGGTGCGCCCCGGTGGGCTGATCGCCGGCGACGACTACGGGCAGGCCGGCTGGTGGAAGGACGGCGTCACGCGGGCGGTGGACGAGTTCGTCGAGGCGCGCGGATACGAGGCGGTCTCCGTCGCCGCGAACCAGTTCGCCGTTCGCAAGCCCCCGGCTAGTCCAGCGTGAAGTAGTCCGGGTTCTGGTAGCGCCCGGTCTTCTGCTTGCGGATCTGCAGGAGCAGGTCGTTGAGGAGCGACGACGCGCCGAAGCGGAAGAGATCCGGCGTCAGCCACTCCGGGCCGAGCGTCTCGTTCACCGTCACGAGGTAGGCGATCGCCTGCTTGGCGTGCCGGATTCCCCCCGCCGCCTTGACGCCGACCCTGCGGCCGGTCTCCTGGTAGACGTCGCGGACGGTCTCGAGCATGACCAGCGTGACCGGCAGCGTCGCCGCCGGGCTCACCTTGCCCGTGGACGTCTTGATGAAGTCAGCGCCGCCGGCGATCGCGAGCAGGCCGGCGCGGCGGACGTTGTCGTAGGTGCCGAGCTCGCCGGTCTCGAGGATCACCTTCAGGTGCGCGTCGCCGCAGGCCTCCTTCACCTGGCGGACCTCCTCGTAGACCTTCGCGTAGCGGCCCGAGAGGAACGCGCCGCGGTCGATGACCATGTCGATCTCGTCCGCGCCTGCCTCGGCCGCGCGGCGGGCCTCCTCCACCTTGAGGTCGAGCGGCGAGCGCCCGGACGGGAAGGCGGTGGCGACGGCGGCGACGGCGACGGAGGTGCCGTCGAGCCGCTCGCGCGCGACCTCGATCAGGTCGGGGTAGATGCAGAGCGCCGCGACCGACGGGACGGTCGGGTCGGCCGGGTCCGGATGCGCCGCCTTCGACGCGAGCGCGCGCACCTTGCCGGGCGTGTCGGCGCCCTCGAGCGTCGTCAGGTCGGTCATCCGCACGGCCAGGTCGAGCGCGAAGAGCTTCGACTCGCGCTTGATCGACCGGCGCGACAGCGAAGCCGCGCGTTCCTCCACGGCCACCTGGTCGACGGAACCGACGCGCGGAAGCCTGGGCTCGAGCGGAAGCTCGAACCCGCCGGGCAATGCTGGCGCGTGCGCCATGCCCTTCAGTCTGCCCTAAGTCGACAGTTCCGCGAGGAGCGGCGCCGTGTCGAGCGGGTCGAAGCCGATCTGCGCGGCCACGTCCTCGCTCGACGGCCTGGTCCCCTGGAGGAAGAGCGTGCGCAGGAAGTCGCCCGTCTCGGGCCGCGCCCACCAGTCGTCGCCGACCTCCGCGCGGAGGTACGACCGAACCTGCGCCGTGCGGATCCAGGCGCGCAGGTAGTCGGCCGAGTAGAAGCCCTCGTCCAGGTCGTCCAGGTAGTTGTCGGCGCGGTAGCGAACGCCCGTCGCGGCGAGCAGACGCCTGGCGTACGTCTCCGAGTAGTCGGTCGCGTGGGCGAAGTCGCCCCACAGCTCGAGCTCGTACGCGAGCTTCGCCGCATAGCGGCGAAAGAGGATCGCCTCGAGGAACCGCGTCGCCTCGGCGTTCTCCCGCGCGGCCTCGTCGTCGAGTCCGAAGTACGCCGCGTGCCAGCCCGGCTCGCGGGTGATCGACTCCACGAGGAAGGAGTAGATCTCGGTCAGCGCGTGGTCGCGCGAAAGCCGGCGGAAGGTGTAGGCGAGGCCCGGGTCGCAGCCCGCGTAGTGCAGGGCGTGACCGGCCTCGTGCAGGAACGCCTGGTAGTCGTGGATGCCGCCCTGGGCTCGCGTGATCAGGTGGACGACCTCGGGCGGGTCGGACGCGATCACGCAGGCGCGCGGGTTCTTCTGCGGGCGGTCGTCGAGGTCGAGCCTGATCCGGCTCTCCGCCGCGAGGTCGAAGCCGAGCTTCGTGAGCGTCTCGAGGCAGACCTCGACGGCGCGCTCCTTCGTGTACGTGTCGACGAGCGGCGACATCCGGCGGACGTAGGCGATGTGGTACGAGGACGGCTCGTCGTCGCGCTCGGGGCCGAGGATCCGGTCGAGCCAGCGCTCGCGCAGCGGCCCGTAGGAAGGCGCCTGCGCCGCGGCCGTGCGTTCGAGGACGTCCGAGAGCTCGTGCAGGTCGATCGCCTTCAGCTCCTCGCTGCGGGCGACCGGGTCGGGCTGGCCCGTGAGCTCGGCCTCGAACGTCTCGCCGCGGCGCATCAGGTCGAGCCGGGCGTCGTTGAACCCGGCGGACTTGTCGGCCGAGACGCGCCCGAGCTCCTCGCGCGCGGCGTAGTCGTCGAGGAGCGCGACCTGGGCCTGGGCGTTTCGCAGCGGCATCTCTTCGCCGCGGAACTCGATCCGCGCGGCGAGGAGCGCGTTTTGCAGCTCGTCGTAGGCGGCGGCGAGCTCGAGCGACACCACGCCGTCGCCGCACGCCTCGCGCAGCCGCGTGACGCGCTCGTCCCCGCCGGCCGCCTCGGCCGCGAGGGCGTCGTACTGCTCGCGCGTGAACAGGTCGGCGTAGCGCTCGACGATGGCCGCGTACTCGCTCGTCTCCTTCTCGCCCACGCGCACGGCGCGGGTCTCCTCCGAGCTCTCGACCATGTAGTCGCGGAGCCGTGTCTCGAATTGGTCGGGCGTCAGCGCAGCGATGTGTCCTCCTCAGAGTCCAAGCCGCGCGAGCATCGCTTCGTCACGGCGCCAGCGGGGTCGTACCTTCACCATCAGCTCGAGAAAGACCTGCGTACCGAGCAGGTGCTCGATCTCGGGCCGGGCCCGCGAGCCGATCTCCTTGATCATAGAGCCGCCCTTGCCGACCAGGATCCCCTTTTGGGACTCGGTCTCGACGTAGATCACGCACGCGACGCGGTCGCCCTCGATCTCGGCCACCTCGACCGTGACGGCGTGCGGCACCTCCTCCTTCGTCAGGTGCAGCGCCTGCTCGCGGACGAGCTCGGCGATGCGGTCTTCGACCGAGAGATCCGTGATCTCGTCGGCCGGGAAGTACGCCGGGCCCTCGGGGAGGAGCGCGGCCAGCTCGTCGCGCAGCGCGTCGATGCCGTCCTCCGGTCTTCGCGCTCACCGGATGGAGCGCGTGGAAGTCGCCCAGCGAGGCCGCGTTCGCGATCTGCACCGCGATGCGGTTCGGCGTCAGGCGGTCGACCTTGTTCAGCGCGATCACGACCGGGACGGAGCCGCCGAAGACGCGCTGCGCGATGAAGCGGTCGCCGGAGCCGATCGTCTCGTCCGCGGCGAGCACGAACAGCACCGCGTCCACGTCCTCGAAGGAGGAGTCGACCGTCTTCTGCATCCGCTCGGTGAGCGCGTCGCGCGGGCGCTGGAAGCCCGGCAGGTCGGCGAGCACGAGCTGGTAGCCGTCCCCGTTGACGACGCCCATGATCCGCCGCCGGGTCGTCTGCGGCTTGTCCGAGACGATCGCGACCTTGCCGCCGCAGAGCGCGTTCACGAGCGTCGACTTGCCGACGTTCGGGCGGCCCGCGACGGCGACGAAGCCGCTCCTCAAAACTCGAAGGTGTCCGGGAGCAGCTCGGCCGGCGTCCGCTCGACCAGCTCCCCGTCGATCGGAAAGACGACGCGGCCGACGCGGAACTCGGCCAGCCACTGCCGGCAGCCGCCGCACGGGGACGCGGTGATCGCGAGCGTCTCGATCCCGCCCGGCTCGAGGCCGTCGCCCACGGCGCGCGAGATCGCGGCGCGCTCGGCGCAGATTCCCAGCGGATAGGACGCGTTCTCGACGTTCACGCCGGTGACGACCGAGCCGTCGGCGAGGAGCAGCGCGGCGCCGACGTGGAAGTTCGAGTACGGCGCGTACGCATTGTCCGCGGCCGCGACGGCCTGCTCGTAGAGCTCCTGGTCGGTCATGTCAGCGTCTGGAAGAGGATCAGGGTCACGAGCGTCCCGAGCAGCCCGCCGAAGACGACCTCGCGCACGGTGTGGATCCCGGACTCGACCCGCGTCTGGGCGACGAGGAAGGCCATGAGGAACGCGAGCGTCGAGACGAGCACGCGGTGCTGGAAGTCGGCGACGACGAGCGTGATCGCCATCCAGCCGCCGAACGCCACGGCCGCGTGCCCGGACGGAAGCCCGCCGGAGAGCGGCGTCCCGCGACCCGTGACCGCCTTCACGGCGATGACGACGATGACCGTGAGCGCGAGCGCGATGATCGTCAGGTTCGCCGGGATCGCCCGCACCTCGTTGACGAGGTGGTACGTCGGCGAGCGGATCCGGTCGACGAAGACGAGGTAGCCGATCGTGCCCGCGACGACCGCGGCGATGAGCACGGCGCCGGCCGCGACGTCCTTGGCGATCTTCGCGCGCGGGTCGTAGGCCTTGGTCGTCAGGTCGATCATCTCCTCGACCGCCGTGTTCAGCATCTCGGCGATGAGGACGAACGAGATCGCGATCAGGAGCGCCATCAGCTCGAGCTTCGACACGTCGTAGGCGAAGGCGAGCACGAGGATCACCGTCGCGAGCAGGAAGTGGACGCGCATGTTCCGCTCGCGGCGCAGGACGTGGATGACGCCCTCGATCGCGTAGTTGAAGCTGAGGAGCAGCGAGTGCGGGCGCTTGCGCGTCTCGATGCGCGGCGGGAGCTCGAACTCGAGCTCGGGCGGCTCGACGGGACGGATGTTCGGACGGCGGCGCGTGCTCATCCCGCCAGCTCCGCTTCGCGGCGCTCCATCTCGGCGCCGTGGTCGTAGCCGAGCAGGTGCAGGAGCCCGTGGACGAGCGGCCCTCGCCACTCCTCGCCCACGACCTGGGGGCAGAGGACGACGTCGCCGAGCTGGCGCGGAACGCCGTCCGCGACGGGCTCGCGGCCGTCGATCGGGAACGAGAGCACGTCGGCCGCCTCGTCGATCCCGAGGTGCTCGCGCTTGAGCGCGCGGCTCTCGTCGGGGCCGACGAAGGCGAGTCCCAGGTCTCCCTCGTCGATGCCTTCCGCGGCCAGCGTCGTACGGCGCGAGCTTCACCGCCGCGTCGGAATCCACGTCCATGCCGCTCCGGTTTTCGACCTCGACCGCGATCACGCCCCGCCGTTCTCCGAGTGCTGCTTGTACGCCTCCACGATCCTCTGGACCAGAACGTGCCGGACGACGTCCTGGTTGCCCAGCTCGACGAACTGGATCCCCTCGACGTCGGCCAGGATCTCGCGGACGCGGACGAGGCCCGAGGTCTGCTCGCGCGGCAGGTCGATCTGGGTCACGTCGCCGGTGACCACGATCTTCGAGCCGAAGCCGAGCCGGGTCAGGAACATGTGCATCTGCTCCGGCGTCGTGTTCTGCGCCTCGTCGAGGATCACGAAGGAGTCGTTCAGCGTCCGTCCGCGCATGAACGCGAGCGGCGCGACCTCGATCGTCCCGCGGTCCATGTGCCCGGCCACGCGGTCGGCGTCGAGCATGTCGTGGAGCGCGTCGTAGAGCGGCCGCAGGTACGGGTCGACCTTGGCCAGCATGTCTCCCGGGAGGAAGCCGAGCCGCTCGCCGGCCTCGACCGCGGGGCGCGTGAGGATGATCCGGCTGACCGCGCGGTCGGCGAGCGCGGCGACGGCGAGCGCCATCGCGAGGTACGTCTTGCCGGTGCCGGCCGGGCCGATGCCGAACGTGATCGTGGAGTTGCGGATCGCGTCGGCGTAGCGCTTCTGGTTCAGCGTCTTCGGCGTGATCTTCTTGCCGCGGTGGCGCCAGACGACGTCGTCGAAGACGTCGCGAAGGTCGCGGCTCTCCTCCAGGGCGGCCAAGACGGCGTCCACGGTTCCGGCTCCGATCGCGTGTCCGTCCTCGACCAGATCGACGAGCTCGCCGATCACGACGCGGGCCTCGCCGACGTTTTCGTCGTCACCCTCGAGCGTCAGCCGGTTTCCGCGCAGGAGGACGGTGCAGCCGAGGCGATCGCGAACGCGCGTCAGAACCGCGTCGTCGACGGTCGCCAGCTCGGCCGCAACCTGATTGGAAACCGAGAGAACTTCCTGCAATACCCGAAGTGTAGTCGCGGCCTCCCCGGGGTTTGACAGCCCCGCGGCCTGGTGGGATCGTTTGTCCAGCACCGCAGTTCCATGCCGCCGCAAGCCGCACACATCGCCGCATGACGCCGGAGCCGGAGACCAACGGCTCGCCGACGCCTGGGCTCGGGCCGGGAACCGAGAGCGATGCCGTGCGCGCGCTCCAGTCCCACCTCAAGGGGCTCGGCGCCTACGACGGGCCCGAGGACGGCGTCTTCGGGCCGCAGACCGAGAACGCCGTGCGGTCGGTGCAGCGCAGCCACGGGCTGCCGCCGACGGGCGTCGCCGACTCGCAGACCGAGCAGCTGATCACCGCCGCCGCGGCCGCCGACGGAGGCGCGGAGCGCGGAACCCCCGCCGCGGTCGACGCGCAGTCGGGGCGCCTGGTCGTGAACGAGACGAACAAGCGCGTGGTCGTCCACGCCAAGTCGGGCGAGGTCCTCGTCCTCTCGCCGCTCGAGCGCCGCCTGATCGGAAACGACGACCTGGAGCTGTTCCGGGAGGAGCTCCGCGAGCTCGAGCGCCAGTGCGTCGTCGCGCTCCCGCCGCCCGAGATCTCGACCCGCGACGCGGCGATCGTCGGCGGCGGCGTGTGGGTGGTCGTCGGCTACGTCGTCGCGGGCTTCGTGGTCGACAGCCTCTTCTTCTGGATCGGCGGCGCGATCGCGCTCCTCATCGGCGCGCATGGTCGCCTTCTTCGTCTCGCGCAGCGGCGGCCGGGCGGCGGCCCGCTGGAGCGCGCAGATCTCGGCGCTCTGGCGTGGTTCTGCTCGTCGGCGTCGTCCTTCCGGGCGCGGCGCTCTACTTCGCCGGGCGACGTGGACAAGCTCGTCCGCGAGGCGTACTTCGACCACACGCGCTCGACGGACGCGATCGACCTCACGCTGCTCGGACGCGGGCTCCAGCTCCTGTTCATGGCGGCCGCGTCGCTCCTGCCGGCGCTCCTCTACTTCCTCTTCGACCGCCAGCAGCTGCGGACGCTGCGCGAGCAGTTCGAGCGGCACATGTTCCGGCTCGACCCTCGGTGGACACGCTCTCCGACGTCCGCGCGAAGTACGGGACGCTCCTCGGCGAGAGCTACGGCGCCGACGACGGGCCGCGGGCAGGGGCGGCTGCTGCCCGGCCGGCGCTCCCCCGTCCTCATCGCGACGGTCGTGATCACGTTCGGCTGGCTCGTGACGCTCCTGAACCAGGACGTCCACCAGATCAGCGACCGCGGCGGGCATCCTCGCGCTCTTCCGGCCGGAGCGCTCGGCGCTCATCTTCGGCTTCCTGGGCGCGTACTTCTTCGCCCTCCAGCTGATCCAGCGCGGCTACGCCCGCGGCGACCTGCGGCCCAAGACGTACACGCAGATCACGATCCGGATCCTGCTGGTCACGATCCTCGCGATGGTGCTCCAGGTGCTTCCCGGCGCCGACGACGAGCCCGTACATCCTCGTGCTCGCGTTCGCCGCCGGCATCGTCCCGGAGACCGCGCTCGTGGGGATCCAGGAGTACCTGAACAAGAGCTCGGTCGGCGCCGTGTTCGGCCGCGGCGTGGCCGAGCCCAGCCCGCTCACCAACATCGAGGGGATCGACCTGTACGACCGTGCGCGGCTCCTCGACGAGGGCGTCTCGAACGTCGAGGGGCTCGCCCACCACGACCTGATCGAGCTGATGCTGCAGACGCGCATCCCGGCGCCGCGGCTCGTCGACTGGATCGACCAGGCGATCCTCTACCTGCACGTCGGGTCGAGCGGCGCCGCCGACGAGGACTCGTGCATGACGTCGATGGTGCGTCTGCGCGCGTTCGGCATCCGCACCGCGACCGACCTCGAGCAGACGCACTTCGAGGCGAAGAACCGCGGCGAGCTCGAGACGTTCCTCCAGATCCTCCCGGGGACCGAGGGCACGCCGCCGATCGCGCGCATCTCGGTGATCCTCGACTCGATCAAGGACGAGGAGTGGATGGCCAACCTGCGCTACTGGCACGACCCCGAGCACCTCGTCGAGCAGACGTTCACGTGGCCGCCCGCACCGGCCGCGGCCGAGCCGGCGCCGCGCCGCACCCGCCGGGTGCCCGCTCCCGCGGCTAGGCGAGCTTCTCGCGCACGAACGCGCTGACGGTCGACCCGTCGGCGCGGCCGGCGACCTGCGGCATCACGTCGGCCATGACGCGGCCGAGATCCCGAGGCGACGTCGCGCCGGTCTCGGCGATCGCGTCGTCCACGATCTGCTCCAGCTCGTCCTCGGAGATCGGCTCGGGCATGTAGTCCTCGATCACCTCGAGCTCGTCCTCTTCCTGGTCGGCCTGCTCGTCGCGGCCGGCGTCGCGGAAGGCCTGCGCCGCCTCGACGCGCTTCTTGCGCTCGCGCTGAAGCACCTGCAGCTCCTCGCTCTCGTCGAGCGGGCGCTGCAGCTCCTTCTCGGCCAGGCGGAGCTCCGACAGGATCAGGCGCAGCGTGTCGCGCCGCGACTCGTCGCCGCTCTTGATCGCGTCGGTCAGGTCTTCTTCGAGCTCGGTGATGAGCGTCATTCCGAATCCTCCGAGTCCGGGGCCGCCCAGCACGTGCCAGTGGAGATGGAAGACGGTCTGGCCGCCGCCCTCCCCCACGTTGACGATCACGCGGTAGTCCTCGAGCCCGGCTTCCCGTGCGGTATCCGCGACGAACTCGAGCATCCGCAGCGACTCCTCCGCGCCGAACTCGCCCACGTCGCGGAAGGTCGGGACGTGCCGCTCGGGGATGACCAGCAGGTGGACAGGCGCCTTGGGCGCGATGTCACGGACGGCCACGAAGCCGTCGGCGCTGCGGACGTGATCGCCGTTCGCGACGAGTCCGCAGAAGAGACAGTCAGGCTGCGACACCGACGATTCCCTCCTCCACCACCCGCTCGGCGCGGACGCGCACGAGGTCGCCGACTGCGGCATCGACGAGCCAGGGAGTGTAGTCGTCTCCGTAGCCAGTTCCTGGGCGGTCGACGAGAACGGTGTCCTCGGTGCCGACGCGCTCGGCCCAGCGGCGGCGGCACGCGCGCGTCGCTCGCGGCGCGCAGGCGGGCGCCGCGGTCGCGCTTCACCTGCGGCGGAACCGTGTCGCTTTCGGCCGTGTCTCGTTCCCGGCCGCGGCGAGTACGGGAAGACGTGGACCTGGTGATCCCGGCGGTCTCGATGAGGCCGGAGCGTCGCAGCGAACGCGGCCTCGTCCTCCGCGGGGAAGCCGACGATCGCGTCGGTCGTGAGGTTGAAGCCGTCCGCGAGCGCGACGCGGCGCAGGTAGGTCGCGGCGGTGTAGCGGCGCTTCATGGCCTTCAGCACCCGGTCGTCGCCGGACTGGAGCGGGACGTGCAGGTGGCGGGCGACGGTCGGCGTCTCGCGCATCGCGTCGACGAGCGCCGGGGTGACGTGGTTCACCTCGACGGAGGAGAGCCGCAGGCGCGCCAGACCCGGGCGTCGCGCCGGCGGCGCGGACGAGGCCCGGCAGGTCGAGTCCCGGCCTCGCGGTCGCGGTAGCACCCGAGGTTGATCCCGGTGAGGACAACCTCGCGGTTCCCCTGGGCCACCCGACGCTGGATCTCGGCAAACACGCGCTCAGCCGGGCGCGAGCGCGACGCCCCGCGTACCGTCGGGACGACGCAGAACGCGCACGAGAAGCTGCAGCCGTCCTGCACCTTCACGAAGGCGCGGATGCGGTCGAGGCCGACGTCGTCGCGCACGCAGCCGACCGCGCCGACGTCGCCGGCGACGAACTCGGCGGTGCGCTCGCTCGGCAGCGCGACGACCTTGACCTCCTCCGGAAGTCCGTCCCAGGCGCCGGCGAGGTTTGCTCCGCAGCCGGTGACGTAGACGCGACGGGCCTTCCGGGCCGCCTGCCGCGCGGCCTGGCGGGACTTCCGCACGGCCTCGTGCGTGACGCAGCAGGCGTTGACGATCGCGACGTCGGGTTCGCCGTGCGTCTCGGTGTGACCGTCGGCGATCAGCCGCTCACGGATCGCCTGGACATCGGTCTGCGAGACCTTGCAGCCGAGGAAACGGGTCGAGAACGTGCCCACGCGCCGATCGTAACGCCGTCACCGCGATTTCAGCGGCGCGCGGACGAGTACGCGACAACGCTCGCCGCGACCGAGAGCTGCGCCGGCGATGAGACCACGGTCTCGGGTCGAGCCACCGGTCCCCACCTGTGTTCAGCGCGCCGATCACGATGACGATCGCGCCGACACCGGCGACCAGGCCGAAGAGCTCCGGGCCGCGCACTCCCTTCCGGCCGACGAAGAAGAGCGCGAGCAGTGCGACCGGCGCGACGAAGAGGCCGATCGAGGCCATGCTCACGAAGGCGAACGCGCAGAGCGCTCCGACGAACGCCCAGGCGCCGAACCAGTCCCAGCCGGACGCGCGGTTCACGTCCTCCAAGCTCGCAGCCACGACCCGAGTCTACGCCGCGGGTTCGGGTACTCGTCCGCGTGGCCCTTGCGCCTCGCGAACGCGTAGAGCGCGGGCGCGGCGGCGAGGAGCACGAGGCCGCCGACGAGCCACGGCTTCGGGTCGAGGCCGCCGCAGGTGACCGTGATCGAGCCGTCGGGCTCACCGCTCGACCGGCAGCCGGTTCCTTCGCGGTGAATCGCGGCGATCACGAGCCCGACGACGCCCAGGCCGCCGACCATGCCGAGAATCTCCGGCCAGATGCGGCTCTTGCGCGCGACGAACCAGATGGCGAGGACGGCGAACGGCAGCAGGAACAGGCCGATCGAGAAGCCCGTGAGCCAGCGCGAAGGCAGTGAGCCCGCCGGCGAACGACCCGACGCGGCGAAACGCCACCAGCCGGTCGGCGGGATCACGAGCGCTCCAGGCGGTCGGCCGCCCAGCCGTCGGCCTCGCGGCGCTCGACGCTCCGCCAGCCGGGCAGGTCGAACGGGTCGTGCGGCCGGTAGCCGGAGGTGATCCAGGTTCCCGCGCGGACTCGCGGCGCGAGCGCCGTCACCGGGCCGAGCTCGATGTTCGCGACCGCGATGTCGGTCTGCGGCAGGTCATCGGTCAAGAGCATCGGCCGTGCGGACGTCGATCTCGACACCGTTTCGGTTCGCGTTCTCGCGCGCGATCGCGACGGCGACCCCGTCCACGTCGAGCGCCGTCGACGGGCGCGAAGCCGAGTTTCGCCGCCGCGATTGCGAGCACGCCCGAGCCGCAGCCGAGGTCGGCGAGGCTCCCGCGCGGGACGTCGAGGAGCAGCTCCAGGCAGAGCCGCGTGGTCGCGTGCGCGCCGGTGCCGAACGCCTGGCCGGGTCGACGACGACCGCGAGCGCGCTCGGGGTCGGGCTCGAGCCACGGCGGGCCCACCCAGAGCGGGCCGATTCGCACCGGACGGTGGAACTCGCGCCACGTGTCCTCCCAGCCAGGCTCGACCGGGTCGCTGGTCGCGCTCGGTGAACTCGGCGCGGATGCTCGTCCTCGCCGCCGGCGTCCGTGTAGGCCGCTAGCTCGAGCCGGGTCGCCCTCGGTCTCCTCGAACCCGCCGGGACAGAGCTCGACGAAGCGTGCCCGCGCCTCCTCCCCGCGCTCGGCCGGAACGCGGACGGACACCCGGCGTAGGCCCGCGGTCAGCGGAACGCGGCCCGGAGCTTCTCGAGGAAGCTCCCGTCGCGGCGGTAGGTGTGCTCGCCGCTTTGCGGCCTCGAACTCGGTGAGGAGGCGGCGCTGCTCGTCGGTCAGGTGGCGCGGGACGGAGACGTTGAACACGATCCGGTGGTCTCCGCGCCCGAAGCCCTGCAGGACGGGCATCCCCTTGCCGCGCAGCACCTGGACGTCTCCGGGCTGCGCGCCGGGCTTCACGTCGAGCTCGTGGTCGCCGTCGAGCGTCGGCACGGTGAACACGCCGCCCAAAGCAGCCTGGGTCATGGTCAGCTCGAGCGCGGAGAGGATGTCGTTGCCGTCGCGCACGAGCCGCTCGTCACGGCGGACGCGGACGAGCACGTAGAGGTCGCCCGAGCGCCCTCCGAGCATTCCGGCGTGGCCCTCCCCGGCCAGGCGGATGCGCTGACCGTCGTGGATTCCGGGCGGAACCTCGACCTCGACGGTGCGGTCGGTGGTGACGCGGCCGTCCCCCGCGCAGACCTGGCACGGATGCGAGATCGTCTGGCCCGAGCCGCCGCACGTTCCGCACGCCTGTGTCCGGATGAACTGGCCGAAGGGTGAATTCGAAACCGCCTGGAGCCGGCCTGAGCCGCCGCACGTCGGGCACGTCTCGGGGGTGGTTCCCGGCTCGGCGCCGCTACCCTCGCAGACCTCGCACGGAAGCGAGACTGGGTAGGAGACCTCGCGCGTGACACCTTCGGCGGCCTCGACGAGCTCGATCTCGGTCTCGACCAGAATGTCGCCGCCGTGGGCGGAGCGGCTCGCCCCGCCGCCCGCGCCGAAGATGTCCTCGCCGAAGAGCGCCGAGAAGATGTCCCCGAGGCTCGTGAAGTCGAAGGTCGTTGGCCGAAAGCCGCCGCTGGAGAGGCCGTCGTGGCCGAAGCGGTCGTACTGCTGGCGCGTCTCCGGCTTGGAGAGCACCTCGTAGGCCTCGGCGACCTCGCGGAAGACGCTCCTCCGCGTCGGGCTCGTCGGAGACGTCGGGGTGCAGCTCGCGCGCGAGACGGCGGAACGCCTTCTCGATCTCCGCCTGGTCCGCGGTGCGCGAGACCCGCAGGACTTCGTAGTAGTCGCGTTTGACCGACGCCATGGCTCGAAGGGTACTGGGCGGGTGTCGGCGTCACCGCGGGGGTTCGGGCCGTGCGTGAGTCGTGACGGTTCCGTGCGGAAGTTGCGCATTTCGCGCGTCTTCTGCGCGGATTTGCTCGCTAGCTTCGAGGAAGGGCGTTCATCGGTGCCGCCGAGGTGGCGGCCGGCTTCGAGAACCCCGAACCCGGCAACGTCAGCAACGCCAGGAGGTGATCTACGGAAGCGACGGGATCGACATCGAGGACGGCGCCCGCGCGGCGCTACTCCTCGTAGATGTCCTCGACGAAGAGCGAGAGCTCGTGCGGCCGCGGAGCGGACGACCTCGATGGCGCGGGCGTAGTCCATGCGGGTCGGGCCGAGCAGGCTGACCGTGCCGAGGTTCGATGGCGTAGGCCGTAGGGCGCGGCGACGAGCGAGATCGTGCGGAGGTCGGGATCGGCGAACTCGGAGCCGACGCGGACGAACGTCCTTGGAGCTCAGTTCGCGCGCATCAGCTCCAGAGCTCGGCGCGCTGCTCCAGCACCTCGAGTAGCCGCCGATAGCCGCGGAGGTCCTCCTGGCGGAATTCGTCCAGGAGGCCGGCGGCGCCGCCGACGAAGAGACTCTGCTCGCCGGCCTCGACGAGTTCGGTGAACGCCGGCGCAAGCTCGGCCAGGAACTCACGCTCTGCCTCGGACAGCTCTGGATCCTCGAAGCGGGCCTGGAGCTGCCGCGCTCCCAGCTGGAGCCCGGTGACCTGCTCGTTCAGGTACACGTGCGCCCATTCGGCGAGGCCGGAATCGACCGGCTCGGTGAAGGCGAAGATCCGCTTGGAGATCCCACCGGTGGACGTCGATCACCACGGCCATCACGAGCTGCGGCTGGAGCAGGATCACCTCGACGTGGCGGACGCTGGTCGTCTCGAGCGGCGGCGCGGACACGAGCGCGAGCAGGTGCGTGACCTGCGCAAGCGCGTCCGTGGTCGCGCGGAGCGCCTCGTCGACGTGGCTCTGCGCCTCCGGGAGGTTCAGTCGCAGCGCCGACGCCGGCCTCGGCTCGAGCTGCCCCAGGACGCGATCGACGTCGGCGCGGTAGCCCGTGTCCGTCGGAACACGCCCTGCGGACGTGTGCGGGTGGGACAGGAGACCGTGCTCCTCGAGCACCGCGAGCTCGTTTCTCACCGTGGAGGGGGACGCCTCGACGCCGGCACGCTCGACAAGCGTCCTCGAGCCGACGGGTGCGCCCGTGGCGACGTAGCCCTCGACGACGCGCGCGAGGATCTCCTCCTGGCGAAGGCTGAGAATCAGGACTCGTTCGGCCTCGTCCATGGACGAAGGGTAGTCGCTCGACCGGCTCGGCGGCCATGAGCTCGGCCGTCACCGCGCCGCCCAGGAAGCGGCCACGCTCGGTCAGCTGGAGCCCGCCGTCGCGCCGCTCGGCGAGTCCGAGCGCCTCGAGCCGCTCCAGCGCGTCCAGTTCGACGGCCGCAGAAACGTCGGCGAACGCCAGCGGCCGGTCCAGGCGCAGGCCCAGCATCAGGCGCTCCGTGAGCTTCGTCGTGGCGTCCAGTTCCTCCGTCTCTCGCGGCGGCGCCACGCCGGCCGCGAGCGCCCCGACGTAGCGCGCCAGGCTCGGCGCATTCCGCCAGCGGTCCGCGCCGACCGTGGACACGACCCCGATCCCGACGCCCAGATAATCGTGACCGAGCCGGTAGCCCAGGTTGTGCTGCGCTTCCCGCCCGGGACGGCAGAAGTTCGCCGTCTCGTACCAACGGTAGCCGGCGCCGACGAGCGCCTCGACAACCCGCTCGAAGTAGCCCTCCATCGCCTCCGCCTGGCGGGCGAGCTCCTCCCCGTGCGCTGTGAAGCGCGTCCCCGGCTTCGCCTCGAGCTCGTAGTACGAGATGTGCTCCGGGCCGAGAGCGAGCGCCTCTTCGATGTCGCGCGTCCAGGCCGGCGGGGGTCTGGCCCGGGATGCCGTAGAGGAGATCGAGCGAGATGTTCTCGAAACCGCCATCCCTCAGAACGTGCACCGCGCGGCGGACGTCCTCGGGGCCGCAACGCCGCTCCAGCACGTCCAAAAGGGACGTGTTGAAGGATTGTGCGCCGAGCGACACGCGATTGACACGGTTTCGTTGCAGAAGACGCGGCCAATTCGGGCGTGACCGTCTCCGGATTCGCCTCGACCGTACCTCGTCCGCGTCCGGGAGCGCCGCGCAGCAACCGCTCCAACGCAGCGCCCTCGGTGAACGTCGGCGTCCCGCCGCCGAGGAAGATCGTCTCGAGCCGCGGCGCGAGTACGCCGCGCTCCAACTCGAGCTCCGTGAGAACCGCCGACACGTACCCACCGTGCTCCTCCCGCGCCCGACCACCGTGACGAAATCGCAGTAGCCGCACCGGTGCACGCAGAACGGCATGTGGACGTAGAGATGACGGACGTCGCTCACTTCGACCGCTCCCCGTTCAGGTCGAGCACAGCGAGGAACGCCTCCTGCGGGACCTCGACGATCCCGACCTGCTTCATCCGCTTCTTGCCCTTCTTCTGGCGCTCGATCAGCTTCCGCTTGCGCGTGATGTCGCCGCCGTAGCACTTGGCGAGCACGTCCTTGCGCTTCGCCTTGATCGTCTCGCGCGCGATCACCCGCGACCCGATCGCCGCCTGCACGGGCACGTCGAACATCTGCCGCGGGATCTCCTGGCGCAGCCGGTCGACCAGCGCGCGGCCGCGCGCATAGGCGCCGTCGCGGTGGACGATGATCGAGAGCGCGTCCACGGCGTCGCCGGCGAGCATGATGTCCACGCGCACGAGCTCGCCCGGCTGGAACCCGACCACGTCGTAGTCGAAGCTCGCGTAGCCCTTCGTCCGCGACTTCAGCTGGTCGTAGTAGTCGTAGACGATCTCGCCGAGCGGCAGGTCGTAGGCGAGCATCACGCGGTCCTCGCTCAGGTACTCCATGTGGTGGAACCGCCCGCGCCGCTCCGTGTTCAGCTCCATGACGGCGCCGACGTGCTCCTTGGGGACGATGATCGCCGCGCGGATGTACGGCTCGGCCACCTCCTCGACCTCGGCGGGGAAGTCGGACGGGTTGTGCACTTCGACCTCCTGGCCCGCCTTCGTCCGTACGCGGTAGGCCACGTTCGGCGCGGTCACGAGCAGGTCGAGCTCGTACTCGCGCTCCAGGCGCTCGCGCACGATCTCCATGTGGAGGATCCCGAGGAACCCGCAGCGGAACCCGAACCCGAGCGCCTGCGACGTCTCCGGCTCGTAGAAGAGCGAGGCGTCGTTCAGCTTCAGCTTGTCGAGCGCGTCGCGCAGCTCCGGATATTCGTCCGACTCGGTTGGAAACAGGCCCGCGAAGACGGTCGGCTTGACCTCCTTGTAGCCGGGCAGCGGCTCGGACGCGGGGCGCTCGTCGCTCGTCAGCGTGTCGCCTACCGCGCAAGCGGCTCACGTCCTTCAAGCCGGTGATGACGTAGCCGACCTCGCCGGCGGAGAGCGTCTTGGTCGCGCGCCGGTCCGGCGCGAACGCGCCCAGCTCCTCGACCTCGAACGTCGTGCCCTGCGCCATCGCTCGCAGCCGCTCGCGCGGAGAGAAGACGCCGTCGATGACGCACGAACGCGACCACGCCCTGGTACTGGTCGTACGCGGAGTCGAAGATGAGAGCGCGCGCGGGCGCGTCCGGGTCGCCCTCGGGCGCCGGAATCCGCTCGACGATCGCGTCGAGCACGTCCTCCACGCCGATGCCGGTCTTCGCGGAGATCCGCAGCACGTTCGCCGGGTCTTCCCCGACGAGCTCGGCGACCTCCGCAGCTGCGGCGTCGGGATCGGCGGACGGCAGGTCGATCTTGTTCACGACCGGGACGATCTCGAGGTTGTTCTCGATCGCGAGGTACGCGTTCGCGAGCGTCTGCGCCTGGATGCCCTGCGCCGCGTCCACGAGGAGGAGCGCGCCCTCGCACGCCTGCAGCGCGCGCGACACCTCGTAGGTGAAGTCGACGTGGCCGGGCGTGTCGATCAGGTTCAGCTGGTGGCCCTTCCACTCCACGCGGACGGCCTGCGCCTTGATCGTGATCCCGCGCTCGCGCTCGAGATCCATGGAGTCGAGCACCTGCTCGCGCATCTCGCGCTTCGAGAGCGTCAGGGTCAGCTCGAGGATGCGGTCGGCGAGCGTCGACTTGCCGTGGTCGATGTGCGCCACGATGGAGAAGTTGCGGATGCGATCGAGATCATGAGGTTCGGGAGCGCCTGACGAGGGCCAGAAGGGTGTCGAGCTCCCTGATCCGAAGGATCGGGCCGCCCGAGGAACGCCGCGGTGGCAGCGAGCACGGCGATCCCCACCGACGCGATCTGGGCCCAGCCCGAGCGTCCGAGCGCCTCGTCGCAGCGCGTACCAGACGCCGTACGCGACCGCGCCCGTGACGATCGAGGCGACGAGCGTGCGCCCGTAGGTGTCCAGGATCCGGCGCCCGTCGATCGAGCCGATCCGGCGGCGGAACAGGAGGATGAGCGCGCCGGTTCCCGCCACGTTCACGAGCGACGTGGCGAGCGGGATCCCCCCATACGCCGAGCCGGAAGAACGCGATGTCGAGGACGATCTGGAAGCCGAGGTTCGCGAGCGCGACCCAGGTCGGGATCCAGGGCGATTGCAGCGAGAAGAACGCGCGGTTCAGCATGAGCATCGTCCCGTTGAACGTGAGGCCGAGCGCGAACGCGATCAGCGCGTAGGCGACCACGTCGGTCTGGTCGGGGCCGAACGCCCCGCGCTGGTAGAGGAGCCGCGTGACCGGGACGGCGAGCACGGCGCCGATCGCGCTCGCCGGCAGCAGCGTGAACCCGA